>NZ_FNJJ01000002.1:0-49179 GCF_900104265.1 Ectopseudomonas guguanensis | reverse complement strand
GCCCGAACGAATCGCGACACCCTCAATATCGCTTGGTGCGCATGGCGCACCCTACGATGTGCATGCAACCACGCGACCCATAGGGTGCGCCGCGCGCACCGGCTTTGCACAACGCCGTGCCGAACGAATCGCGACCCCATCATCGCTCGATGGCATGGCGCAACCTACGCCAACGCCAGATGCACCCGTAGCGCAATCGGCACCAGCATCAGCAACACGCCCAGGCCCAGCACTCGCACGCCCCATTCGTGTTCGCGAAAGTTGAAGCCGACTCCCAGCAACAGGAATCCGCCGATCAGCAGCACCAGCATCAGGTGATAGTGGTCCATCGCTCTTCTCCGCTTCGCTGTCCTGCTTTGAGCCTAGTCGCTGTGGCGTTCTGCCGTGCTGACCTGGGGCAATGAATGCCTGACTCGATTGGCGACAAAGTGCGTCCCGATCGGTCGCTGCCTGGCGTAATGGCCTGCTCCATACTGTGCGCAGTCATCGTCAAGGATCGTCCATGCGCCTGTTTTCCTCATTCCTGCTCGCCGGCCTGCTTGCCGCCGCGCCGCTGGTCGCTGCCGAGCGCAGTTTCACCATCCTGCACAGCAACGACTGGCAGTCGCGTCTGCTCGGCTTCGGCCCCTACAACGAGTACAGCCCGGCGACGCTGAACGATGACGACACCGTAGGCGGCGTCGCGCGCCTGGCCACCCTGTTGAACGAACGCCGCGCAGCAGCCGGTGACGAACCCCTGCTGCTGCTCGATGGCGGCGACTTCACCATGGGCACGCTGTTTCACACCATCGCCCGCGAGATGGGCAGCGAACTGCGCCTGATGACCGAGCTGGGCTACGACGCCGCGGTGATCGGCAACCATGAATTCGATTTCCGCCCCGCCGGCCTCGCGGCGATGATCAGCGCCGCGCACAAGGCCAAGGGCGATGCGCTGCTGCCGTTGCTGTCGAGCAACATGCGCTTCGATCCGGCGAGCAAGGCCGATGACAGCCTGCAGGCGCACGCCGAGGCCGGGCGCATCCTGCCGTACAAGCTGATCGAACGTGGCGGCATCCGCTTCGGTCTGTTCGGCCTGCTCGGCAACAACGCCGTGGCGGTCAGCCCGATGATCAAACCGGTGACCTTCGCCGACCCGGTGGCCACCGCAAGGGAAACCGTGGCCAAGCTGCGCGAGGAGGGCGCCGAGGTGGTCATCCTGCTCTCGCACATGGGCGTCACCCAGCAGGCCGATGGCCGCTGGCGCGGCGAGGAAGTGGAGCTGGTCGAGCAGGTGCCCGGCATCGATATCGTCGTTGGCGGCCACTCGCATGTGGCGCTGCCGCAGCCGGTATTGGTCAACGGCCGTACCCCGGTGGTACAGGCCGGCTCGGAAATCCAGTACCTCGGCGAACTGCGCATGACCCTCGGCGCCGACGGCGTGCCGCGGGTGCGGGACTATCGCCTGCATCCGATCAACGACAGTATCGCTGGCGACGAGGCGATCACCGCCCAGGTGGAAGACTTCAAGCAGGTGGTCAGCGAGCGCATGCTGGCGCCCAAGGGCTATCGCTTCGACCAGTCGCTGGCCAAGGTCGACCAGAGCCTGGGCCGCGATTTCAGCGACCAGACCCTGGCCAATCTGGTGACCGACGCCCTGCGTCATGCGGTGGACGCCGACCTGGCCTTCACCGGCAACGGCACCATCCGCGACGACCTGCTCAAGGGACGCAACGGCGTGCAGGACGTGTCCGACCTGTTCCGTATCGCGCCGCTGGGTATCGGCCATTTCGATGACGAGCCCGGCTACCCGATGATCAAGGCCTACGTCAGCGCCCGCGAAATCAAGTCGCTGCTGGAGGTGCTGCTGCTCGCCTATCAGTTGCGCGACAGCCAGAGCTATTACCCGCGTGTGTCTGGCGTGCGCTTCAGCTATAACCCCTGGCGCGTGCCGTTCGACCGCGTCAGCCGCATCGAGATTGGCGATCCGGTCAGGGGTTACCGCGAGCTGGATCTGAACGACACGCGCCTCTACAGCATCGGGGCGACCAGCTACGTCGGCAGCTTCACCTGGCTGGTGCCGGACCTGACCAAAGGCCTGCTCGAGGTCATCCCCAAGGATGCCGAGGGCCGTCCACTGCCGCGCATCGAAGACGCCATCGTCGACCAGGACCCGGAAACCGAAGGCGTACAGGAGCTCAAGGAGTGGCAGGCGCTGCTCGACCATATCCGCAGCCTGCCGGATCTGGACGGCGACGGCCTGGCCGACATACCCACCACCGGCGCTGCCGCCGAGGTGCGCATGCTCCGCGCTCCCAGCCTGCATCCTGCCGAGCTGTTCCGTCTGGCCGGGCCGCTGCAGTGGGGTGTCAGCCTGGTGATTCTGGCCGGCGTGCTGCTGATTCTCTGGCTGCTGAGTCGCCCGTTGCGCCGCCGGTAGTGACGAGCGTCCCGCTGTAGGATGCGCCGTGCGCACCGAGGATTGACGCGCATCCGTGTATGTCCGCGCACAGTGCCTTCGAATCGACTGGTGCCGAATGACTGGTGCGCACGGCGCTCCCTAGGGTTCGCGTCCGTCCCGCAACCTTGCCAAGCTTTCAATGCCTCCGTATGGTGCAAAGCCGCCTGATTCGGAAGCTATGCAATGATCGCTCAGCACTGCCTGCTCGGTGACCGCGCACAACCGGCCAAACCCCTTCTGGATAAATGCCGCCCTGCAGCGGTGGCGCTTGCCTTATGAGCACACTCAACCATTCCCGCTCGCTGGCCTTCTTCGGCCTGCTGCTGGCCAACCTCTGCTGGTCCGGCAATGCCCTGGTGGCGCGTGCCTTCGCCGGCGAAATCGCGCCGTTCACCCTGTCATTCTGGCGCTGGTGCCTGGCGCTGGCGCTGTTGTTGCCGTTCGTGGCCGTGCCGCTGTGGCGTCATCGCGCGGCCGTGGCCAAGGCCGGCTGGCGCCTGCTGGTGCTCGGCTGCCTGGGCATCGCCGGCTACAACTCGCTGCTCTACAGCGCTGCGCAAACCACGGCGGCCATCAATATCTCGCTGGTCAACACCTGCCTGCCGCTGGTGACCTTCATTGGCGCCGGGCTGCTGCTCAACGAGTGGCCTGCGCGCCGTGCCTGGTGGGGCATGCTGGTGGCCGTGGTGGGCCTGGCGGTGCTGATCAGCCAGGGGCAGTGGAGCCGCCTGGCCAGCCTGTCCTTCAACCAGGGCGACCTGATCATGCTGCTGGCGGTGGTGGACTGGGCGCTGTATTCGCTGCTGCTGCGGCGCTGGGCCGCCTACCTGCAGCCGATTCCAGCGCTGGCCCTGCTAGGCGTGTTCATCCTGCTCGGCGTGCCGCTGATCCTGCCCTTCTATCTATACGAGCTGAGCCAGGGCGCGCACCTGGCGCTGAACGTCGCCAACCTCTCGGCCATCGCCTACACCGCCGTGTTCGCCTCGCTGCTGGCCTACCTGGCCTGGAACCATGGCATTCGCGTGGTCGGCGCCGCCAAGGCGGCTCTGACCAACTACGTCATGCCGGTATTCACCGCGTTTCTCGGCTGGGTGCTGTTGAACGAGAGCCTGCAGCTCTACCACTGGCTGGGTGCAGCGATGATCTTCGGCGGCCTGCTGCTGGCCACGCGGCCAGGCAAAACACTGTAGGGGCGGCGTCTCGCCGCGAACGCAGCGGGCACTGCATCACCCTGCAGGAGCCGCGCCCCGCGGCGAATCGCATGAACACCGCAAAAGCTTCGCCCCGGGGCGGGGCTCCTACGCAGGGCTGTAGCGCTTATTGGCCGCGGGTGGATCATCTTTCAAAGCCGACGGATGAATAAGGCGTCATCCGCCCTACGGCGATCCCCTCACTCCGGCTTCATCATCACGAAGGCTTCACCGCCTTGGCGATCATGCGTCAGGATGAACGGCTGCCCGGCGATCATCATCTTCACCGGCACCCTGCGCGGCACCGTGGTGCCGGCGTTGACCGCAGCGGCAGTCAGCAACTGGCGAGTCAGCGTTTCATCCTGCTGCGGCTCGCTGGTCACCACGCATTCATGGCTGACCTTCACCTGAATGCTCAGGCTCTTGTCCGCATTGAAACCGACGGTGGCGAAACCCATGTCGGTCATCTCGGTGATGCCGTGCTGGCGCGCCACGCTATGCGCTTCGGCGAAGCTCGGCGCCGTCTGCAGGCAGATATCGCGAAAGGCCTGCACCACGGGGGAGGTCACCGGCACTGGGGGCTGCGAGCCGAGGTTGGCGCAGGCGCCGAGCAGACCACAGCCGACAAGCGAAGCGAGCTTTTTCATCTCATCTTCCTTAATGAAGGGTTATTCAGGGTTGCTGGCAAAGATCATGCCCCAGCAACTGCGAGGCCAGACCCCTGGCCAGATAGGTTTCCACCACGCGACCATCGCCGCAGTCGGTCCTGTGACCGATGGCGATACCGATGGAAAGCAAGACGAACAGCGCCAGGCCGATATTCTGGATGGGCGTCATGACGGGACTCGTATGCGTGAACAGTAAGGCAGGATGAAGAGACGGGCAGGCGATGGCAAGCGCCAAACCCCATCGCCCGTGCGCCGGTGCGCGCGGGTGTGATGGTTACGGCAGCGTGATGGACACATCGCCCAGCATAAGGCGCGCAATGACCATCCAGGCAACCGCGCTGACGATACCCAGCACGCCGTAGCCGACGATGATGCCAAGCGCAATCTGTTTCCACAGCCCGGCGAAGCGGTTCGGTTCGTTGCGGTAGTGCGTCGGCATATCGCGCTCCGCGCGCAGATCGTCGAAATCGTCTCTCGCTCTCAAGGTATTCTCCTGGTTCGTTGGCCAGCGCGTCGGCGCTGCAGCCTGCTGGAGGCGAATTTTCCGGTATCGCCTGATCGCCCCGCAAGCGCCGTTCGGACGGTTTGGTTGTGAGCGGCAGGCGCGGAAACCAGCCCAGGCACGAGCTGCCAGCGCGGAAGCCTAACCGCTTGATAAAACGTAAATTTATCGATGATCTGGGGTTGACAGCGGTAGGCGAGACGCGGACAATGCGCGCCGTTGGCTACATAGCTCAGTCGGTTAGAGCGCAGCATTCATAATGCTGATGTCCCAGGTTCAAGTCCCGGTGTAGCCACCATATTTTTCAAAGGGTTAGCTTCGGCTAGCCCTTTGTCGTTTCTAGGGTAGTGACTACGAAGTGACTACGGCTTGCCTACAGCCGATATGCACCCTTGAACGGCAAAAGTGATTTCATCCCCCACCTTGCTCGCGATCAGCACCTGATCACCACCTAGAAAAGCGACGCGTTGCCCCTCTTGCAGAGGGCACTGTGCATGCTGGTACATCTCAAAGTTGTACAAAAACCATTTGGATGTACTTTCCAATAAGTCGTTGTAGGCATCTGCTCCGACCTGATACCAGCTGTAAACAACGAGAATTAAGGCTATTGGGCCTGCAACCTGAACAAAAGCAGTGATGCCCCTATAGCGAACAGTGCTGCCTTCCTTGTACCAAGGAAAAATCATCACGCGTGCATTTTCGTCTAGCAGGTTGAACATCAGAAAAATGGCAATAACACCTGCCCCCAGAATTAGGGCTGCGATAGAAAAAAGAAGCAATAAAGGTGGGGTAGCCAAAAGGCTTGTGAAAGCAATGGTATGCACAAACTGACTGGGATCGACTCCGGTGAACCCGTTAACAACCTGTGCAGCGCTGGCGATAGTAACGTTTGCTCCAGTGGCGAAAATGCCAACGAGAACGAGCTTGCCCAGCAATGTAGATACGATTGCTTTATAGGCGATGGTGAGGTCAGCAAGCATAGCCGCACCCCAATAAAAGGCCGCAAATGCTGCGAACGCCTTGTAAATCTCCCAGTTGAATTGCTTGAAAGGCAGACAGACCGCGAATAAAGCTAAGGCGTTGAAGTATGCTCGCTGATTCGGCTGGAGCGATTTGTACCAATGCCAGGAGCGCGATCGCAGTTGAGCCAGTGGGCTTTCTTCTGGCGTATTTGCCGTTTCCATGATGGTCCGTTGATGTCCTTATTGTTTGCCGTTTGGCTTTCATAAGGCATCCATGCCAAGCAATACAAGTCTGTTTCATACATTTACCCCACTTTGAGCAAGCGGAGAGAGCCGAAGCGCTGATTCCAGATGATTCGGTGACAGGTGTGCATAACGCATGGTCATTGCGATGGTGGAGTGCCCGAGGATGCGTTGCAGACCCAGGATGTCACCACCGCCCATCATGTAGTGGCTGGCGAAGGTGTGCCGGAGAATGTGGGTCATCTGGCCAGGAGTGTGGAAGCCGCAGCGCTGGTAAGCAGATCGGAATGCCGACCGGCAAGGCATGAACAACCGACCATTCCCAGGCATCCCCACCTTTAACGCAATCTCTTCGACCTCTTTAGGGATCGGCACCGATCGGGACTGGCGGTTTTTGGTCCGGTGAAAGTGGGCCTTACCGCCGAACAGCGCACCCCGTGGCAGGGATTCCGCTTCGTCCCATCGAGCGCCAGTGGCCAAGCAGATCAGCGCAACCGGGTAGGTATGGTTGTTGGTCGAGCGCTTGCACTCTTCCAGCAGTTGTTCGACCTGTTGCAGCGTCAGAAACGTCAGCTCGGTCTGGTCGGTCTTGATCTGACGAACCTTGGCCAACGGATTGTTGCCGACCCAGGCACCCAGGCGGATCAGTTCGGAGAAGACCGCCGACAGGTAGCGCTGTTCATGGTTGACGGTGTGCGGGCTGACGTCCTTTAGGCGTGTCTGGCGATAGCGTGCCCAGGCGAGTGCATCGAAGTTGGAAGCCATCGGATTGCCGAGGCGTTCGACAGTGGCCAGGGTGCGTGCAAGACGATGCTTGGCATCCTTGAGTGAGCAGCCGTGTAGGTCATGCCAGAGCGTCACCAGATCAGACAGGCGATCATCAAGCGGCCGGCCGGTAGCGTGGAGGCTGGCGAAGAACTCCGATTCATAGCGCTGGGCTGCGGCCTTGGTCTTGAAACCCTTCTTGCGAATACGGCGACCCGAGCGACCGTTTTCGTAGAAGTCAGCGGTCCAGGTGTTGCCGTCTTTTCTGGCCGTCATACAGCACGCCCCCAACGTACATGGCGTTCTTCCAAGATGCCTTTGATGTGCTTATACAGCCCGTCCTCATCCATGCCTTTGGCGGCATAGTGGTCACGGATCACCGGCCAGCACTCCCAATCCTTGAGGCGGTGAAATGCTCGCCTAGCGCCCACTCGCTCCCGTGCCAGCAGGCTGACGAAGTTTCCCAGGAATAGCTCGACGTTCTTCCCCGAGAAGCCCCGAGACGTCTTGTATTGGCGCTTGTACTCGGTTTCATCGACGAGGGAATCGACCGGCAGATCGACGCGCACATCGTCACGGATGAGCGTCCAGATGGGTTCGAAGTAGCCAGGGCGAGCCAGCAGCTTGAACTGGCGCAGGCCATAGCGCCAAAGGCCGTCTAGGTGCGGGGCAAAGGCGGCGTAGCTGTTGGTTTCGATGGTCTCGCCGCTGTGCAGATCGAACGAGCCGGAGGCGAATTGCTGGATGACTGAGTGGTGGTAACGCAGCTCTACGCGCCACACGTCTTGCTCGGGGTTGTAGTTGTCCGGGTCGGCTTCGTCGAAGCTGTCGCGACGCTTCCAGACGTTTTCCCAATAGTCGAGTTTGTCGATGGAGCGGGCCTGTTCGGTCTTGTTGTAGATACCCAGCTGGACACCACCAGCGGAGCCGAACAGGTAGGACTGGCCTTTACCGTAGGTGGCAGACTCAAGCGTCCACTGAATTTCCTTGATGCCGGAGATATCTCGGGCAGCACGTGCACGGCAGTGCATGCGGGCGACCAGATCGGCGGGAGGTTGCCAGCCCTGCAGGTCTAGCGCGAGGTGGACCGCGCATTGGTTGCGTTCAACGTTGGTCAGGACGTGGCTGGCGTAGTAGTCCAGGCGCTCCTGCAGGCGCTCGGGGCAGAACTGGTCGATGGCGTGGGGAGACACTTCGATTTTCAGGTGTGGCCCGATGTTCTCGATTTTGGCGTTGAAGTTCTTCACCAGCAGGATGATGCCCAGGTCGGCATTCTGCAGCTTGTACTGGTAGCCAGAATCCTTGCTGACACGACCCGAGTGCCAACGCTGGCCAGCGAAGTCAACGATGGTCCCTGGCTTGTCGAACAGACACATGATTTCCGGGCGGATCAGACCCCGATACAACTGGCGGACGGTATCGACGCTACAGGCCAAGATTCGAACGCCGGACAGATCCACGAAACCACCCGCCCGAGGATCACAGAACAAACGACTTTTCGGGTTCTCTTTCCCCGTTTCGATATCAATGCGGTAGTAGTCCTTTGGTGCACTCATTCTCTGTATCTCTCTGGTGTAACGTGGTTACTAAAATCGGTTTATCTGACGTGCTACAGGGACGTCAGCGGCGTGCGCGCCGCTCGCTCCCTCTGAACTGAACCGCTCGCTCGCGGCGCGCTCACCGCCACGGCCTCGCCGCGTATTCGCTGTTGGGAACAACGTTCACTGGTACAGCGCTAACCGTAGGAGGGGGCTTGCTGGTGCTTGTGGAGCCGATGGCTGCTGCGGCAGAAATGCCGTTGAGATCCTGCCGAGTGCCGGAGGCATCTCGTTGCTGGGGGCGGCCAGGGCAAAGGGCTGTTGCGACGTAACCCATGGGGTGGCTGATGTGTACGACGCAAGGGCCGAGGATGCGCACCAGATAGCCCAGGTTGCGTAGTTCGCTGAGTGACTGGCGCAGAATCTGGCCATCAGCATCGATGACATCGAACTGGCCAAGCTCGCGAATCTGGCCATCGACGTTGGCAACCATGACGGCACGAACGGCAAAGGTGCGAGGTGCGTAGGGGTGGTTCAGCTCACCAGCCAGTACATCAGGCGGCTCGTTAACCAGAAGATCACCAGCAGGATCAGTGCGCGTATCAGGAGGAAGCGCAGGGCTCGCCACACCGGGCGAAGTAGTTGGAGGAGCAGATTTCGCAGGGGCTTGAGCGCCGCCAGGAGAGCCGAACTTAGGTGTGCCAAGAGATAGTAGAGCGACAAACAGACAGGCAATAAATGCCAGTAGAAAAAGTAGCTTAGGCGACTTGAGCAGGCTCTTTCCGG
Source organism: Ectopseudomonas guguanensis (assembly GCF_900104265.1). Taxonomy (GTDB): domain Bacteria; phylum Pseudomonadota; class Gammaproteobacteria; order Pseudomonadales; family Pseudomonadaceae; genus Aquipseudomonas; species Aquipseudomonas guguanensis. The sequence continues at coordinate 40,088 of NZ_FNJJ01000002.1, read as the reverse complement.
CTTTGGTGTCTTGGGCCTTTCCGGTGGCGGTGGATTGGTAGAGCCGGAAGGTGTCGGGCTTGATTCGTTTGTATTCAATGATGGTGCCTTCGGCGGGTGGCCGGTTGAGCTGGGCGTCATGCTGGGCCTCCTTGTAGCGACCTTTGATGCCGATGACGGCGAGGTTGGAATGCTTGTAAGCCATCTCGCAGGTCATGCGGATGTCGTCGCGGATGTAGCTGATGTTGGGGGTGGTCAGCACCACGTCCCAGTTCCAATGGCGGTGGCGGGTCCAGCCGTCGAGCCAGTTCATGGGCCGGTCAGCGGCTTGGGCGGCTTCGGAACCGCCTGGGAAATCGAAGCGCTCCAGATCGCGTTCGCGCCAGGCTTTGGGGAAGACGAGCTGGGTTTCATCAAAGATGATGAAGGCGCCGCGGGGTGCCCACTGGAACCACGTGCGCATGCGCTCCATGTCGGCTTGCTGCTCAAGGTCGAGGTTGATGATGTCGACGGTTTCGGGCAGATCAGGCATGACCTGCAGCACGCGCTCCAGGGTGAATCCGCGCACGTTGGTGATGATCAATCGACCCTCTTTGAGGGCGGGCACGGCGTCGTCTTGAATCGCGCCAGAGGTCTTGTAAGAGCCGTTGGGGCCGTGGTGGATTTTGATCGACATGGTTAGCGCCCTATGAACGGTACGAACTTGAGGGCGAAGCGGGTGGAGAGCGCTGAGAAGATGATGTTCAGCGCTTGAGGTATGCCGAAGAAGTTGAGCGCGCTGACGACTTCGGCTGGCAAGGCGCCCCAGCGCTGTCGCACGGCTTCGGCCAAGCCGATGTCTTGCATGACCCCTTGGGCCGCTTCATAGGCCACTTCCAGGGCGAGCAGTTGCATCTGTACCCAGGAGTAGATGGCAGCCTTGGTCAGCAGGACCAAGCCGTCTTTGACGAAGGTGTAGATGCCGGAGCTGAGGAAGTCCCATACGAATTGGAAGAACGCGAGGACTTGATCGAGAAAGCCGGAAAGCCAATCGAGCATGGTGGTTACCCTCTGAGGACGATGATGGCGGCCAGGGCGACGGCGGCCAGGAGAAGCACGTAGCGCAGGTAGGAGAGCTGGTCGGAGTAGTCGGCCGGACAGATGCGCAGGGAGACACCGCCGGTACTGATGGAGAAAACTTCGCAAGGGAGCGAGCCGCTGCTATCGCTGAGGTTGAGGTCGAACACGCCCTTGAACAGGGCGCTGTATTCCCCCAGTTTCTGGTCCAGTTCGGCGCGGGCGTCAGCGATGCGCTGATCCCACTCGCTCAGGCCTTCGGCAAAGCTGCCGACTTCGCCTTGCTGGAGACCACGAGTAGGCCCTGCAGGGCCTTCGCTATCCTGATCTTCGCCGTCACCATCGCCATTGCCGTTTCCAGTGCCGGAGCCATCTTTGATGCCGCCTGAGCTGCTGCAATTAGGTCCAACGCACTTGGAGCTTTCGGAGGTGACGTTGCCATTGGCATCTTTGGTGGTGTGGCTGACGTTGGTCGTAACTTGGGTTGAGCAGGAGCCAACGCCCGAGCAAACGACCTTGGTTTGTGTATCGGTCTTGGTCGTAGTGGTGGAACCATCAGCGTTCTGCTTGGTTTCGACCTTGGTGTCGGTCATGGTCCCGGTAGAACTCGGGTTCTTGCCGTGGCAGGTGAACTTCCCGCCATTGACGTGGCTGGCGGTGCCGCAGTTGGTGTAATCGCCTGGCTTGCCGGAGTAGTCCGAGGACTTGCACGCCAGGTGACCGCCAAGGCTGTCTTGCACGAAGACATACACGCAGGGTTCTTTTTCGTTGACGATAGGCGCGTCAGGCGGGAGGCATTCTTCACCCTCAGGGCATATATCACCCGGCTCGACTGGTGGCGGGGCAAATACAGGCGGCGTACCGTCTGCGACTTCACCGGTGAAGTTGACCGCTACTCGGCATTCGACCGGGGCAGGGCCCAAGCTGATGGTGCCGGTCTTCTTCGGGGCAGGTGCTTTGCAATGGCTGAAGTCGAGAACGTTGGCTACGCAACCTTGCTGAACAATAGGCGGCGGCGGGATGGGGTTGCCGTTGTCATCGACGGCGACGACGGTGGTCGTAAAACGGGTGGACTCAGCGAAATGCTTGCACTGAGAAGGCTTATCCGCTTCGCGGAAGGGTACGCATTCACCTTGGGCGTTTTTGATTTTGGGAATCGTGGCGCCGCCAATGAATTCTTCACCGCACTTTTCTCCGTTGGGAACTTGTGGGGCTTCGCAAACACCATTGCCAGGATTGTAGGTTGTGCCTGATGGGCAAGAAGTGCCCTGACGATCTACGTGGACTGCGTTATTAGATGAAACAACGCCAGCAACATCAGTTCCTGCCTTGCCGCGAGCTTCATAAACACAACGAAACCTCACAGATGACAGCAGAACCATATCAGTAACTGAGTGGGTGTATTTCGGGGAGTAACCATCCAGCCAAGACATATATTGGTCACATGCGCCGCGCGGAGACGCAGAGGTAAAATGCTGTGCCTGCGCAGAAACCCGCCAGTAGTAATCTTCAGCACTAACACTCTGAGAGCAGAGCAAAGAAAGCAGCAAAGCTGCCGCAGTGACCCAAGCGCGATAACGCATCCTCACACCCCGTTGAGGAACATGAGACACAGCGCCCGGGCGGTGGGCTGCAGAAATAAACAACTCGTCGTTCATGGCAGCATCCAAAGAGAACCCCGCCGAAGCGGGGTCTGTTGCAACGGCTCTGCTGGTCAGAAGAACTCGCCGATTCGAAAGCCGGTGATGAAGGCTCCGGCGATGAAGGCGCCGAGCATCACTGACCAGAGCATTGGCCCAGGCCCTTAGGCTTTGCGCAGCATGGAGAACACCACGCCGACGCAGGCCAGAACGGCCAGTGCCAGGGCGATGTAGCCGGCGATGGTGCTGGCGTCGGCCTGGCCTTCCTGGATCTGGGTCTGGATGGCAGCGGTGTCGACCACAGCGGCGAAGGCCGGGACGGTTGCGACGGAGACGACAGCGCCGATGCAGGCGTTGCGGGCGAAGCGACGAGCACGACCGAAAGCGGTGGCGCCGTTTTGCAGCTGGGTTTTCAGTTGTTTCATGGTTGTTACCTCATGCGTCGTAGGACTGATGCGACCAATCCACCGGAAAGGCCGATTGCGAACGCCATGAGCGTTCCGCCAAAACCAATGCCGAACGCCTCTGGCGAAAATCCCCCTGAGACCAAGATGTCTACATAGCCAGCGGCCTCGGGAGGGATCAGGTAGGCCTGTTGCCATCCGTACTGCGAGCAGGACACCGACGCATCTGCGTTGGTGGTCCACTGCATGCACACTTGAACGGCAACGACCGACATACAGCCCCCTTACTCGGCCAGGCTGGGGTCGCGGACGACCTCAGCCATGGCGATGCAGTCGGGGCAGATCACGAGGGCGGGCGCCTTGTTCAGATCGGGCAGCAGGTCGGGCTGGGGGGCGGACTGGTTGTAGAGCTGGCCCATGGGCTGCCCGCAGCAGTCGCACAGCACGCGATCAACGATCAGCACGGCGGCGCCCTCCCGTCAGGCCTTGGCCGCGTCCGGCTGGGTGCCGGTCGGCTTGGGCTGTTGTTGGGTGGCTTGCGGTGCGGCAGGCTTGGCGGCCTGGCCTTTCGGGTTCACGGCTTCGATGTGCAGAGCTAGGTTCTTGCCCTTGTTCTGGCCGCCGCGTGCCACGTCGAAGGTGATACGCACCAGCTCCAGCGGGGCGAACTGGGCGCCGGCTGCGAATACTTCGTCGGCGGCGTCTTCAGCGATAGCCATGCCGATGATGGACAGGCCGTGTTCGGTCTTGCCGTCCGGTTCGTCGCCGTAGAAGACCTTGGCGTATTTGGTGTCATCCACCTGGGTCATCTGAGTGCCGAGAAATGCAACTTCCATAGTCGAACGTGCCATTTGTGTTTCCTCGCTTAGTTGCGCGTTATTGCGCGGTTTTGCCTTTCAGCAGGCCGAGCGATCCCGCACGGGCAAACTTTCGTTTTTGCCCGAGGGTGGCTCTCGACTTGCCGGGGTTTCAGTTGCCGCTTGTGCAGCCTGTTAGTTGGTTAACACCAAGGGCTTTGCCCTTGTCATCCCACTCTTGCCGCCGAGGGCTCGGGAGCGCGGGGCGGTGGAGCTGCCCCACACTCTCGAGCAGAGGCTATTCAGGGTGGTGGGCGTTCAAGGGTGCGCTCCGCCCGTGCTTCCGTTCGCCGGATCGGTGAAGCGTGATCCGACGAGCCGGGAGCGCGGCCCTTGACCTGTTCAGCATCGGCGGCGTTGGCCGGATCGCTGGGGGCGCACTGGTGAACGACCTTGGCGATTGCCTGATAGAAGTAGTCGTCTACCGATTCCATCACCTTGACGACTTGCAACGTCGAGAAGATCGAACCGACAGCAAACCCGATGAACAGATAGGGGAATGCGTGCCAGAGCAGGGCGACCAGATAGCGGCCAACACGGAAAGAGACGGTCATGCGCTCACCCCACCAGTTCGAACGGTTCGCGCAGGGGCACGAAGGGCGTTGGTTTGCCGGTGTCGCTCACAACGTGCCAGTACTTCGGCGGTCGGCTCGACGGCGTGTGCTTCGAGCAGATAAAGGCCGGCGTCAAAAATGTCCTCCGACCATTTACCAACGACCATTGCGCGGGGCGGCATTCGGCGCAGGGTGTGGACGGGGAGGTGGCGCCAACGGGCGCTTCCCAGTTTCGGTTTACCCAGCAAACAGAGCAGTCGCAGTTCTCGGCGTGCGGGTGACGGCGAAAGGCGAACGCCTTGCCCTGCGGATTGCGGGCAAAGCAGCTCTGGCAGCCGCAATCCTTGTGGTGCGCTAGCAGGTACTGGCTCGGGTTGGTCATGGGCTGACACCTCGGGCTTTGCGGAAACCACAGCAGCAGCGCGGGCACGCTGAGTAAGGCGGCCACATTCGTTACCGGAAATGGCTCCAGCCTCATGGAAGCCTTCGATGTAGCCGAGCAGGTAGAACAGTAGGGATTCCAAGACGCCCCGATCAGAAGACTTGAGGCGGTCGAGGCGAGCCAGATCGCGCTCTACGCGCTCATAGAAAGATTGGTGATTGCGGCTCATGCGGCAGCCCTCACACCACGGACGCGGTAGAAGTCGCGGGCGCGTTCCTGAGTGAGCCCCCAGTGGCGACCAGGGCCGGACGGCAGGTCAGCGATTACGCGCTCTATATAGGCAGCACAGTCGGCCTTGTTCGGGCCGGTGTGGACGCGGTGCCAGCGGCGTTGCTTGGTTGCGCCGTGGAGGGTGCAGGTCTCAACGATGTAGGCGGTCTTAGTCATCGCTGTAATCCCCCGCGCAGAAGATGGTTTTGCCTCGGTCGAGGTCGCGGCGGATGCGGTGCAGGTTGATGACGCGGTGACGGCCGATTTTCACGGTCGGGACGGTGTGGCTTTCGATCCAGCCGCGCACCACGTCTTCGGTGATTTGCTCCATGCCCAGGAGCTGAGCCAGCACGTATTTCGTGCAGAACGGTGCGTCGCGGAAATCCGTTACGCGTTGGGCGTCTCCCGAAATCGAAAGCCCCACTACACCAGACTGTTCCATAGCTTTTGCCCTATACTCGTCCAAACGTTCGACTCAGATACTTGAGTCAAAATACTTGAACAAAGCATATGAATTGCTTTCTAAAAATTCAAATTATTTGATCAAAATACTTATACGAAATGGGCACAATAAACGAGCGCGTTAGAACGGTTGCCTCTATGGCTGGCATGGATCGGCTCGTTAGAGAGACGCCTATTGGCTCGAATAGATGGCGAACGGTGCTCTACAACAAGGATGTACGGATCAGTACGGACGAGATAGAAGCGCTGGGTGCCTTGTATCCGAGCTATCGCTGGTGGATGGTCAGCGGCGAGATTGCGCCGGAGATAGGCCAGACCAGCCCAGAATTTGACGAAGCCAACCGAAACTTGACCAATCCAAACGCGGGATAGCGATCACCCGAGAAGTAGCTAGGCGCTGGTATGCCCGCCGACACAGAAAGGAAGTGTGAAGACCATGAGAACTGCAGTAACCCTTGCCACCTTGTCCCTCGCAATCCTCACCTCTGGCCTGGCGAATGCAGCGCAGAGACAAGAAACAGGCTACTACACCAGCGAGACGCGGCAAGGGCTCAAGATCTACAAGACCCGTAAGCCGTTCACCTGGATGACGGAGAACAATAAGATCATCTTCTCTACCGTCTGCATGAACGAGCGCAGTGGTAGCCTCGAATACCGGGAGTGCCGCAAGCGCGCCAAAGAGTATTTCCGCAGTAAATGCAGTGTTAGCGGCGACCGCTTCTGTAACGCCTCAAACAATTTCAATCCGCTCTAGAAATGAATGTATTTCAATAAGGTCAGAGAGCTTGCAATAAAAGAGCGTAACTGGCTATGAGTGCAATTGAGAGTCGCGCTATTTTAAATTGGATATAGGTTTGAGGTCGCGGATTACTCTTTTTTTCGATAGACGATGTGGCCTGGGACATCTTTAAAGATTTTCGTTCTAAAGCTGATTAGACCATTCTTTGATGTTGGCCAAATCGCGCGAACCTTGTCGTCTACGCAAACCTCATTGATTCCGCCTGAGAGTTTTGTTGCACGGTAAACGCACTCGCCAAATACTTTGGGGTGTCGCTCTCGGGGAAGTCCCACAAGGGAGACAATGGCTTTGCTGTAAGCTAATCCCACACCTAGATCAATTTCAGGAAGGCGATATCTCTTGCGCAATATTTCATTCAATATGTCGCGCATAGGGCCAATAGCCTTTTTAGCTGAGTCATGAGCAGAATATATCGCGCTGCTAGGGCTATCCTGATCGACTTTAAAGAGAGCTAAAACACCATCGCCAAGATATTCAGTTACATTGCCTTCATTGAGCTTTACTGTGTATGCGAGGGAGGGGAGCAAAGCTGATGTTTCATAAAAGACACGCTGTAGAGTGCTGACATCAGCTTTTTTAGGGCTTATTGCGGTCAATAAATGATTAGTGGAATTGCGCATATCCGCGACAAAAGCAATGAAATCATCAATTATTGTTTCGTCTTCTCTGATTATAGGGTGTCCCGGTATATGGGAGCGTTCTGACTCAAGGGATTCACTCATCATTTCCGCGCTGTCAAAGGCTGCTCTGGCTACTAATAGATGGCCGCCGTTTTTCCAATGAAGTTCCGCGCGATCTAGTGAAGAAGAAATTATCTGCCTGAGACGGGCTTCTTGATCTGAAGTAAACAATTTAATTACCTGATAGGACTTTGCTGATTGCCCAGAGAGTTATTCCACCTAGGAGCCATACGGGTACTAGATAAATGCAGTAAGATGACCTTAGGATTTTTATATCTCGAATGTAGGCAAGCTTTGCCTTTTCGAAGGCTAGCTCTCGAAGAAGCATGTCTTCAGATGTCGGAAGATTGGAGAGGATGTCACTTATATTGAGGTTGGACTTAATGGGGAAGTTTATAAAGGCGTCAACGGAGTTTAAGCTATACAGGTTTGATTCGTAAAAGGTGCCTTTGAGATTCTCTGCGCCCTGTACATGTGATGATGGTGAAGATAAAGCTATTACGCTAACCATGAGAAAGAAAAAGGAGAGTAGCCATGCAATAATGGTTGCAATGGTAAAGATAAAAAAAGTTGGACTTGATTGTTTGTAATACGAAATGCACTTGTATATATCTTCAAGTACCGGTAGCGGTAGAAGAAGAACAACAAACATAAATCCTATCTTTACATCTATAGCTCTAATGGTTTGCTGGATGTCAGAGATAGACTGATAAAGGAAGTCACGTTTTTGAGAAAAATCCATTTTTCGTTCCGGCATGGCAATTGGCCATGCTTAGGCTAACTGAAGATTAAGTGGCAAGCAAATCAGTGGTGACTACAGAGCGTTAATTTTCTGGAAAGGACTGGTATAGCCAGCTTGGGGAGGGATGGAAATCCCGATTTATGGGGCTTTCTGGCTCAGCCGGGCGGTTCGTAGCGGATTCATAATGCTGATGTCCCAGGTTCAAGTCCCGGTGTAGCCACCATATTTTTCAAGGGGTTAGCGAAAGCTAACCCCTTTTTATTTGCCCCGCTTTTTGTCCCTTTCAGTTGCCCTTGGAACGAAGTTGGCTCAATACCGCTTCGCGTGAAGGTAATGGGCGTTCCGCATCGGCAGGCGTGACCTGAAAACCCGCCAAGCGCAGGCTGGCGATGTAGCTGGAACGACGCACCTTGGCGAAGTAGGCCTTTTTGATCTGCAAGGATGGGTGCGACATGACGCTACCTCTATCGACGGTGACAATCGTTTCAGCGATCAGGCGAACGCCCGTTAGCCAACCTGCTTCAGGTCTACGTGTGCCGGATTGGTCAGCTCGCTATCTGAAGCGGCTCAATGGCCTGCTCGATGGCTGCACCAGACTCGGCGTAAGTTGCCGCCAGTGCATACTCAGTCTGCAAGTTCATCCAGAACTGAGCTGAGGTGCCGAAGTAGCGGCCTAGACGAATAGCCGTATCGGCGGTAATGCCACGACGCTCCCGTACGATGTCATTGATGGTCGGCGCCGACACATGCAGAGCGCGAGCAAGTGCGGCTGGGGTCATGCCCAGCGGCTCAAGAAACTCTTCGCGTAGCACTTCGCCAGGGTGAACGGGGCGCATGCCGTTGATAGCCATGTTGCCACCTCCTCAGTGGTAGTCGACGATCTCGACTTGTGTAGGACCAGCGGCAGTCCACACAAAGCAGATTCGCCATTGATCGTTGATTCTGATGCTGTGTTGATCTGCTCGATTGCCTTGTAGCTGCTCCAGCCGGTTGCCTGGTGGAGAGCGGAGGTCGCGCAGCTCAACGGCTGCATTCAGCATCGTCAGCTTCCGCGTGGCCACATTGAGAATGTTGGCCCAGCGTCTGGAGCTTCCTGACTCAAACAGAGCCTGGGTTTCTGCACATCTGAAACTCAGGATCATACGTTAATCCTTAACGTTAAGCGTTAATTTGATCATACGCGCCAGCCATCTTCCGACACCAGCGCTTTTTACCCGTGATGGTCTTGCCGCGCCGGGCGCGTTGGTCATCAGCGCCACCAGCGCTGGAGCAGGGCGCGCAACGAGCGTTCGCCGGGGGTGGGCGGTGGGGCGAAGCGCGGCATATCGCGCAGGGCGATCCATAGATCGCCTTGCCATTCCAGCAGGCTGATGCGTTGGCGATCCCAGGCCATCAGCGTGCGCCTGGGTTCCTGTGCGCGATGCTCCCAGGCGTCGCGCAGGGCGGGCAGGGCTTCATGAGTGAGCCAGCGGCGCAGGTGGCGATTCTCGGGATGGCTGAAACGGCACAGGGCGCGATAAAGCGCGGATTCGCTGAGCACCTGCACAGGCTCCGCATCGCCCTGGTGAGTACGGAAGATCAACGTGCGTACCTGGTCGTCATCCATCAGCCGGCAGATTCGCTCCGGGTTGCGGTGCCCCATCAACAGGCCGAACTCCTTGGCGCAGACCCAGGGCTGGCGGTCGATCATCACGCCACGCAGCGGGCGGTTGTGGCGCATCAGCAGCAAGGGGACATAGCTTTCTTCCATAAAGGCCTCCGTGGATTCAAGTAGGTTCGCGTCTTCGCTGATTGGAGACATGGCAAGTGCTGAGCCGGCATGCATCTTTTTCGAGTGTCGCCTTGCGGAAACCCGCTACAGGCTGGGCGCACGTTCTATGCGATTACTCCTATAATCGGGCCACCAACAGCGGTGCGCTTTAGATGTACTAGATACATGTGTTCATAATACATGTCGCTCGCTAAATGTACATAGAACATTTATGGTTTTTTCTAATGAGCGAAGGGATTACCGATAGAGGTCTTAGATTGCTGGAAATTGCCAGCATCAAGGCCTTGGCTGAAGCGGGAAGCACTGCCTATGTACGCTGGCAGAACATAAAGAGAGGCAAAGCCCGCATTGGGGCGAACGAGATCGAGATTCTCGGGCGAGTATTTCCTAGCTATCGGTGGTGGTTGTTGACTGGCGAAGCGATGCCGGAACATGGCCAGACGAGCCCTGATGACGACGAAGCCAACCGAAACCAGAGCGGCTCAAACGCAGGGTAGGACAGAAAATAAATCTGTCCCCTTTTTCCTGCAAAGTTTGGCCCATATTTCTTATGGCCGAGCGATTTAGATATTTAGTGATCTTTTGTAAATTTTATATGTGTGCGTAACAAGGAAAAGGGACTGTTAATGCATTCATTTGAGCTTAAGAGAGAAGCTGAGTTTGCGCTTGGATCACTTGAGAAATTCTCAGGCTTCATAGATAGTGTAAGAAGTATTTCAAATGTCTTGTCAGATCTTCCTGTGCATCTAGGCCAGCTGTCAACGGTGGGCGATAATAAACTTGGAGTCGTTAGAGGTGAAATAAAGTCATCGATAAGCAATATTCGATCAATAGTTGGATCACTAAGTACAAGGCAAATATTTAAGGATGTCGAAGGGCTTTCGAGCTTGCTTGAGGAACTGGGGGGTGGGGAGTTAGACGATTTAGGGTTGGTAGAAAAAACCAACTCAAAACTTCAAAAATTCTCTAGTGATTATGAGGGGTATATAGACAGCTATAGGATAGAAAATGCTGTGCCTCTTTTATTTTCTTCTGGGCGACTTGTTTATTCTCTGGAGTCTTTGATAAATGCATACAGGTTCTCTGCGGCTAATCTAACCGGCAGTGATTGTATCGAAGATGACGGCTCTAGGTCACAGCTGTCACTGTATTTGTCGAATATTAAAGACTTAAGAGATTTTGCGGAAAAATTAAATGCTATATCTGATTTGTATGAGGGTATAGCTGGTCTGCTAGGGGTTGATTTAACTGATTATCCTTTGGTTATTGATCAGGTTGAGGCTGGTAGTCTTTGGTCAAAAGTTTTTGGTGAGTCAAGAGTTATCGGCCTAATGGTTGATGTTCTGAAGGGGAGCGCTGGATTTTTATATAGGAACTATACAGCAGAGGGGAAAATTGCCTCAATTCCTGGAAAGCTAGAATCATTGGACAAGATTATTGATCTTACAGGACGACTTGAACAGGCTGGCGTAGATACAGGTGAGATAAAGGATGAAGTTAGGCGGGCCACAGTAGGTATAGCAAAGAGTCTTAATGAATTGCTAGATTATCAGTATAAAGTTGAAATTAATGGTGAAAGCCTCTCTGTAGCTGATGAGGTTTTAAAAGGATTGACAGGGGATTCCTGGCGGCGACCAAGACTGGCTTATGAGGATAAGGAAGATCCACCTTTGTCATTGCCACCACCAGAGTGACTACATTGGTCGAATTTTTCTGGAAAGGACTGGCCTAGCCAGCTTGGGGGAGGGCTGGAAGCTCCATTTTATGGGGCTCTCTGGCTCAGTGGGGCGGTTCGTAGCGGATTCATAATCCCCAGCTCCCACCAGCCGCACTAGACAATTCCCTACCCTAAAAACAACAAAACCCCGCTTTCGCGGGGTTTTGTTTATGCGCTGCCTACAACGATCAAACGTTAAAGCGGAAGTGCATCACGTCGCCGTCCTTGACGATGTAGTCCTTGCCTTCCAGGCGCCATTTGCCGGCTTCCTTGGCGCCGGCTTCGCCCTTGTAGGCGATGAAGTCGTCGTAGGCGACCACTTCGGCGCGGATAAAGCCTTTCTCAAAGTCGGTGTGGATCACGGCGGCGGCCTGCGGGGCGGTGGCGCCGACGCGCACGGTCCAGGCGCGTACTTCCTTCACGCCAGCGGTGAAGTAGGTCTGCAGGTTGAGCAGCGAGTAACCGGCGCGGATCACGCGATTCAGGCCCGGCTCTTCCATTCCCATGGTTTCGAGGAACATCTGCATCTCTTCCAGATCGTCCAGCTCGGCGATCTCGGCTTCGATCTTGTTGCACACCGGCACGACAATGGCGCCTTCTTCCTTGGCGATGGCGTTTACCACGTCGAGGTGCGGGTTGTTCTCGAAGCCGTCTTCGGCGACGTTGGCGATGTACATCACCGGCTTGGTGGTGAGCAGGTGGAAGGTCCTGGCCAGGCGCTTCTCGTCGTCACCCAGGTCTTTCAGCAGGCTGCGCGCCGGCTTGCCTTCGGTGAGGTGGGGGATGAGTTTTTCCAGCAGGGCCTTCTGCGCCACGGATTCCTTGTCGCCACCCTTGGCGGTACGAGCGACGCGCTGCAGCTGCTTCTCGCAGCTGTCGAGGTCGGCCATGATCAGTTCGAGGTCGATGATCTCGATGTCGCGCTTGGGGTCGACGCTGTTGGCGACGTGGATGACGTTCTCGTCTTCGAAGCAGCGCACCACATGCGCAATCGCATCCGTCTCGCGGATGTTGGCGAGGAACTTGTTGCCCAGGCCTTCACCTTTCGATGCGCCCGCCACCAGGCCGGCGATGTCGACGAATTCCATGGTGGTGGGGATGACCTTCTCGGGCTTGACGATCTCGGCCAGGGCATCCAGGCGCGGGTCGGGCATGGGCACGATGCCGCTGTTCGGCTCGATGGTGCAGAAGGGGAAGTTTTCTGCGGCGATGCCGGACTTGGTGAGGGCGTTGAACAGGGTGGACTTGCCGACGTTGGGCAGGCCGACGATGCCGCAGTTGAATCCCATGATGTGTCCCTCGGGGGAAAGATGGTTACTTGGTGGCCTTCTGGCTATGCAGTTTGCGCATGGCCACGGTCCAGTCGCCGGCGAGTATTTCCGGCAGGACGTCCAAGGCGAAGTCGATGCTCTGGTCGAGCAGTTCCTGTTCGCTGCGTGGGGCGCGTCCGAGCACGTAGCCGGAGACCAGGCTGGCGTGCCCCGGGTGGCCGATGCCGAGCCGCAGGCGATGGAAGTTATTCTGGTTGCCGAGCTGGGCGATGATGTCGCGCAGGCCGTTGTGCCCGCCGTGGCCGCCGCCCTGCTTGAGCTTGGCGACGCCGGGGGGCATGTCGAGTTCGTCGTGCGCCACCAGGATTTCTTCGGGTTTGATCTTGAAGAAATTGGCCAGGGCCGCCACGGACTGGCCGCTGCGGTTCATGTAGGTGGTGGGGATGAGCAGACGAACTTCGCGCCCCTGATGGACGAACTTGCCCACCAGGCCGAAATACTTGCGATCGACAGAGAGGTTGGCGCGCTGGCTCTCGGCCACGCGCTCAACGAAAAGGGCCCCTGCATTGTGCCGGGTCTGGTCGTATTCGGGGCCGGGGTTACCCAGGCCAACGATCAGTTGTACGGCAGTCATACAGGAGCCCTTTCGAGGAAATCGCCCGGCGTGATCGCCTGCCGGGCGGGTTCCGCGCTGCGATTACTCGGCAGCGCCTTCTTCGTCTTTAACGCGGCTGGCGTGGATGTTGGAGACAGCCAGGTCGTTACCGTGAGCCAGAGCAACCAGCTCTACGCCTTTCGGCAGCTTCAGGTCGGACATGTGGACGGTCTGGCCAACTTCTACGGCAGCCATGTCGACTTCGATGAATTCCGGCAGGTCTTTCGGCAAGCAGGAAACTTCGACTTCGTTGATGGTGTGGGAGATCTCGCCACCCTGCTGCTTCACGCCAACGGCGGTTGCTTCGTTGATGAAGTGCAGCGGTACGTGGGCGGTCAGCTTCTGGCCGGCAACGACGCGCTGGAAGTCAGCGTGCAGGACGAAGCCTTTGGCCGGATGGCGCTGCAGGGCCTTGATCACGACGTTTTCGGTGGCACCGGCAACGTTGACAGCCAGAACGTGGCTGAAAGCGGCTTCGTTTTCCAGCAGCTTGGCCAGGTCTTTGGCCAGCAGGCTGATGGATTGCGGGGCCTTGTCGCCACCGTAGATCACGGCAGGAACCATGGACACGTTACGACGCAGGCGGCGGCTCGCACCTTTCCCCAGGTCGGAACGCACTTCGGCATTCAGGGCAAACTCAGTCATTTCATTTCTCCAAAATAACCAAACCGCCTTCGGGCTTGCGACCAGCCTCGGGCGGTAGGGCAAAAAGCCCCGCACGAGGCGGGGCGCATTACGTCAGCGGGTTCCTTAACGGAACATCGCGCTGATCGATTCTTCGTTGCTGATGCGGCGCACCGCTTCGGCGACGACCGGGGCGATGTCGAGCTGGCGAATGCGCGAGCAGGACTGCGCCGCAGCGGACAGCGGGATGGTGTTGGTGACCACCAGCTCGTCCAGGACGGAATTCTCGATGTTCTCGATGGCGCGGCCGGACAGCACCGGGTGGGTGCAGTAGGCGTACACCTTGGCAGCACCGCGCTCTTTCAGCGCCTTGGCGGCGTGGCACAGGGTACCGGCGGTGTCGACCATGTCGTCGACCAGGATGCAGGTACGGCCTTCCACGTCACCGATGATGTGCATCACTTCGGACTGGTTGGCCTTCTCGCGACGCTTGTCGATGATCGCCAGGTCGACGCCCAGGCTCTTGGCCACGGCGCGGGCACGAACGACGCCGCCGATATCGGGGGAGACGATCATCAGGTTGTCGAAGCGCTGGTCTTCGATGTCGTCGACCAGGACCGGGGAACCGTAGATGTTGTCCACCGGAATGTCGAAGAAGCCCTGGATCTGGTCAGCGTGCAGGTCGACGGTCAGCACGCGGTCGATACCGACCACGGTGAGCATGTCGGCCACCACTTTGGCGCTGATCGCCACGCGCGCGGAACGCGGACGGCGATCCTGGCGGGCGTAACCGAAGTAGGGGATGACCGCGGTGATGCGGGTAGCCGAGGAACGGCGGAAGGCGTCGGCCATCACTACCAGTTCCATCAGGTTGTCGTTGGTGGGTGCACAGGTCGGCTGAATCAGGAAGACGTCCTTGCCGCGGACGTTTTCGTTGATTTCGATCATGACTTCGCCGTCGGAGAACTTGCCGACCGAAGCATCGCCGAGGGGAATGTGCAGCTGACGAACGATCCGTCGCGCCAGATCGGGGTTTGCGTTCCCCGTGAAGACCATCATCTTGGACACGCGCAGTACCTGCCGGCTGGGGTATACCTGGATGGGTATGGAAAATGGCAGGGGCGGCTGGATTCGAACCAACGCATGGCAGGATCAAAACCTGCTGCCTTACCGCTTGGCGACGCCCCTATATTCTGTGTCGAATGCCGTTCGATCCGGTTTGCGATGCCTCCCGAGGGAGGTTATGGCAGGGGCGGCTGGATTCGAACCAACGCATGGCAGGATCAAAACCTGCTGCCTTACCGCTTGGCGACGCCCCTGTATCGTATAACCGAATGCTGAGCATTCACTTCTTGGCCAATGCTTGGAGCCTGCGGTGCAGCATCGAGATGTTGCGACCTTGAGCGACAAAGCTCGGCAGAGTGCCTGGAAGTTGGCGGGCGACTTTATCAGCATCGTCCCGATTTGGGAAGCTCCCAAATACGCAAGCTCCAGTGCCGGTCAATCTAGCTGAAACAAATTTGTTCAACAAGATCAAAGCGTTACGAACCTCTGGATAACGCTTCTCTACAACCGGCTGGCAGTCGTTTCGACCACCCCCCGCAAGAAGGCTGCGAACTTTAATGGGCGGCGTATCGCGTGTCAACTCGGGCGCGCCGAAAACTTCTGCTGTGCTTACAAAGACTTGCGGTACCGCGACGAGGAACCAGGGTTCCTCCAGCTCCACGGGGGTCAGGCGCTCGCCCACGCCCTCGGCGAAGGCCGCGCGGCCACGCACGAATACCGGCACGTCGGCGCCCAGGGCCAGGCCGATTTCGGCCAGGCGCTCTTCGCCGAGTTGGGTGCGCCACAGGTGATCGAGGCCGAGCAGGGTGGTGGCGGCATCCGAGCTGCCGCCACCGATACCGCCGCCCATGGGCAGGCGTTTGTCCAGCCAGATATCGGCGCCCAGCGTGGTGCCTGAAGCTTCCTGCAGGCGTCTGGCGGCGCGCACGATCAGGTTGCTGTCATGCGGCACGCCGTCGATGGGCGTGTGCAGGCGGATTTCACCATCCTGGCGCAGGCTGAAGCCGAGCTCGTCGCCATGGTCGAGAAACTGGAACAGGGTCTGCAGCTCGTGATAGCCGTCGGCGCGGCGGCCGAGGATATGCAGCATCAGGTTGAGCTTGGCCGGGGCGGGCAGGATCAGTTCGGCGTGGGCGGGGATGGCGGTCATGGGCGGGGTGTCATCGTGAGGCATGTGGTGATTGTATGCGGGAAATGCAGCGGCGGGTGCGGTGTGTCAGAGCAGCATCGCGGCTAAAGCCGCTCCTACAAACACCGCGGCCTCCCCTGTAGGAGCGGCTTTAGCCGCGAAATGCCCGGTTCGTAGCCCGGATGCAATCCGGGGCTTTGTGGCGATGGTTCCCGGATTTCATCCGGGCTACGGCTGCGTGCGCGAAACCTGTAGGAGCGAGCTCTGCTCGCGAAGCGGTTGGCGCCTTGTCGGGTGGCAGGGGGGCGGCGTGGTTGGGGATGACTCTTTTCCATCCGCCAGCTGTGCACTGTGGAAGGGCTGGACAAGCTGTCGCGGCTAAAGCCCCTCCCACAGCGAATGTGGTCGCTTATTGCCCCAGCTGACGCGGCTGCCAGTCCTTGATCACCAGGGTCACTTCCAGGTCCTGGCCATACAGCTTCAGGCGCTCGGGCAGGGCGTAGCCGTTCTGTTCGATGTAGCGCTGGTATTCGACTTTCCAGCCATCCTGCTCCAGCTGCGCCAGGTGGCTGTCGCCGTCGAGGGTGATGCGGCTGCGGCTTTCCGGGGCGGGCAGGCCGCGAATCCACCAGAGCAGGTTGGACACCGGCAGGTCCAGGCGCAGTTGTTCGCGCAGCAGGGCTTCCGGCGATTCGGCGCGGAAGCGGCCGCGGTTGGACACTTCCAGCAGAATGTCGCCGGGGCGGCCGGTCAGGCGCGCGGCGCCGCCGCCCAGCGGGCCGGACAGGCGAATGTCGTAGTAGTCCTGGCGCTGCAGCCAGAACAGGGTGGCGCTGCCGGAGTCCTGCGGGGCGCGAATGCCGATCTTGCCGTTGATCTGCCAGCCGTCGAGCTGGGCGATCTGCTGCTTGTGGGCTTTCCACTGGGCGGGGTCGCCCTGGCCTTCCAGCGCTTCGCGCGAGGTAAGGCCGGCGCAACCGGCGAGCAGGGCGAGGAGGCTGAATACGAGGAGGTGACGAAGCATCAAAGAGTCTCGGAACCGGTCAGGCGCAACAGGGTGTCACGCAGGATGGGGCTGTCGGGCGTTGCCTTGAGGGCGTCGCGCCAGACGTTGCGGGCTTCACGCTGCTTGCCCTGGACCCAGAGCACTTCGCCGAGGTGGGCGGCGACTTCGTGGTCGGGGAATTTCTCCAGGGCCTGGCGCAGCAGGCGCTCGGCCTCGTCGAGGTTGCCCAGGCGATAGTTGACCCAGCCGAGGCTGTCGAGAATTGCCGGGTCGTCCGGATTGAGCTGGTGCGCCTTTTCGATCAGCTCGCGGGCTTCCTCGTAGCGCGTGGTGCGATCGGCCAGGGTGTAGCCGAGGGCATTGAGCGCCATGGCGTGCTCGGGTTCGCGGGCGATGATGTAGCGCAGATCGCTTTCCAGCTGGGCCAGGTCGTCGCGCTTTTCCGCTAGCATGGCGCGGGTGTAGAGCAGGTTCAGGTCGTTGGGGTACTGCTCCAGCCCCTCGCTGATCACCTTCCAGGCCGGCTCTACCTGGCGGCGATTGCTCAGGCCCTCGGCTTCGATCAGGTACAGCTGGATGGCGTAGTCCGGCTGGGCATCACGTGCCCGCGCCAGGCGTGCGCTGGCTTCGTCGAAGCGCTGCTGGGTGAGCAGCAGTTCGGCCTGGCGTTGCTGGGCCGGCAGGTAGTCGTTGCTCGGGCCGACCAGGCTGTATTCCTGCAGGGCGCTGTTGGTGTCCTTCAGCGCCTCGTAGGCACGGCCGAGGTTGTA
The DNA here is from genome assembly GCF_900104265.1 of Ectopseudomonas guguanensis. GTDB lineage: Bacteria > Pseudomonadota > Gammaproteobacteria > Pseudomonadales > Pseudomonadaceae > Aquipseudomonas > Aquipseudomonas guguanensis. The sequence continues at coordinate 22,255 of NZ_FNJJ01000002.1, read as the reverse complement.
ATGGGCGGCGTCGACGTGGCTGCGGCGCTCGACCAGCTCTTCCAGGTAGACGATGGCTTCCTCCCAGGCTTCGGCTTCCAGGCACACCAGGGCCAGGGAGAAGCGCAGGTCATCGTCGTTGGGATTTTCCTGCACCAGCTTGGAGAACTCGCCCTTGGCATCGTCGAGGCGATCCTGCTCGACCAGCAGGCGCGCGTAGGTCAGGCGCAGGCGCTTGTCATCGGGGTTCTTGCGGATGCCCTTCTGCAGCAGGGGCAGGGCTTCGTCGCCACGGCCGAGGCTTTGCAGCAGGCGCGCGCGCAGCAGGATGGGCGACACTTCGCTGGTGCTCGCTGCGCTGTCCTCGAGCAGCTTGAGCGCCTCTTCGGGACGGCCGTCCTGCTGCAGGAGGATGGCCTTGCCGAACAGCAGCTGGCTGTTGTCCGGGTTCTTGTTCAGCAGGCGGTCGAAGCCTTGCAGCAGGCCGGCGCGGGTGTCCGGGTCGGTTTCCGCGGCGGACAGCGCGAGGAAGTCGAAATGGGTATCGCCCTGGCGCTGCAGCACCTGCTCCATGTAGGTCATGGATTCGTCGTAACGGCCGGCGCGGGCCAGTTGCACGGCGGCGGCGCGTTGTGCATCGATATTGCCCGGCGCGCTGCTGGCCCAGATCAGTGCGCTGTCCAGCGCTGCCTGTTCGGCGCCGAGGTACTCGGCGATGCGGAAGGCGCGTTCGGCGACGCCGGCATCGCCAGTGGCGTTGGCCTGCTGCACGTAGTTGCCGAGGGCGATGTCGAAGCGATTGCGCTGCCCGGCCAGCTCGGCGGTGAGCAGGGCGAACAGGGTTTCCTGGCTGAACGAGCCGTACTCGCTCGGTTCCAGCTGGGTGGTCTGGTCGGCTTCCTGGACCGGCGGCGTACCGTCCGGCTCGCTGGGGGCGAAGGTTTGGCAGCCGCTGAGGAAGGCGAATGCGGTGAGCAACGCGAGGGGTCTGTTCATAGTGCCTTGTCGTGCGTTATTCCGGGGCGAGGGCCGTGCTGGCTCGTGCCCTGCGACGTTCGCGGCATCATGACACAAGCCTCGGGGCAAGCCCACTGGCCTGGACGATGCGGCGAACCGTCTATTGGGACAATAGGTCGCGGGAGTTGTTCTCGCCGGGGCGAAGTAGGACAATTGCCGGCTCCCGTACTGCCCCTCAGCGACCCTGCATGGCCTTCATCGCCCTCGGTATCAACCACAAGACCGCCTCGGTAGAGGTGCGCGAGCGCGTTGCCTTCACGCCGGAGCAGCTGGTCGAGGCGCTGCAGCAGCTGTGCCGGCTCACCCCCAGTCGCGAGGCGGCGATTCTCTCCACCTGCAACCGCAGCGAGCTGTATCTGGAGCAGGATCAGCTGAGCAGTGACGAAGTGCTGCAGTGGCTGGCCGACTATCACCGCCTGAGCGTCGACGAGCTGCGTGCCTGCGCCTACGTGCACAGCGAGCAGGACGCTGTGCGCCACATGATGCGCGTAGCCTGCGGGCTGGACTCCATGGTGCTCGGCGAGCCGCAGATTCTCGGCCAGCTCAAGTCCGCCTACGCCGTGGCGCGCGAGGCCGGCACCGTCGGGCCGCTGCTCGGCCGGCTGTTCCAGGCCACCTTCAGCACCGCCAAGACCGTGCGCACCGACACCGCCATCGGCGAGAACCCGGTGTCCGTGGCCTTCGCCGCGGTGAGCCTGGCCAAGCAGATCTTCGCCGACCTGCACCGCAGCCAGGCGCTGCTGATCGGCGCCGGCGAGACCATCAGCCTGGTGGCGCGTCACCTGCACGATCAGGGCATCAAGCGCATCGTCGTCGCCAACCGTACCCTGGAGCGTGCCAGTCAGCTGGCCGAGCAGTTCGGCGCCCATGCCGTGCTGCTGTCGGACATCCCCGACGAGCTGGCGCACAGCGACATCGTCATCAGCTCCACTGCCAGCCAGCTGCCGATTCTCGGCAAGGGCGCGGTGGAAAGCGCGCTGAAAAAGCGCAAGCACAAGCCGATCTTCATGGTCGACATCGCCGTGCCGCGCGATATCGAACCGCAGGTGGGCGAGCTGGATGACGTCTACCTCTATACCGTCGACGACCTGCACGAGGTCATCGAGGAAAACCTCAAGAGCCGCCAGGGCGCGGCGCAGGCCGCCGAGGAGCTGGTAGCTGCCGGCACCGAGGATTTCATGCAGCGCCTGCGCGAGCTGGCCGCGGTCGACGTGCTCAAGGCCTACCGCCAGCAGGCCGAGCGCCTGCGCGACGAGGAGCTGGCCAAGGCCCAGCGCATGCTGGTCAACGGTGCCAGCGCCGAAGACGTACTGGCGCAACTGGCCCGTGGCCTGACCAACAAGCTGCTGCACACGCCCAGCGTGCGCATGAAGAAACTTACCGCCGAGGGGCGCATCGACGCGCTCAGCCTGGCCCAGGAATTGTTCGCCCTCGACGAGGGCGCGCCGCAGGACAAAGGTCTGCAATGAAAGCTTCACTGTTGAACAAGCTGGACAACCTCAGCGACCGCTTCGAGGAACTCACCGCGCTGCTTGGCGATGCCGAGGTGATTGCCAAGCAGACGCAGTTTCGCGCCTATTCCAAGGAATACGCCGAGATCGAGCCGGTGATCGCCACCTTCCGCGAGCTGCGCAAGGTGCAGGGCGACCTGGAAGGCGCGCAGGCACTGCTCAAGGAAAGCGACCCGGACCTGCGCGAAATGGCCGAAGAAGAAGTGGCCCAGGCCAAGGAAGCGCTGGTCACCCTGGAAGACAAGCTGCAGCGCATGCTGCTGCCCAAGGACCCCAACGACGGCCGCAACGTCTACCTGGAAGTACGCGCCGGCACCGGCGGCGACGAGGCGGCGATCTTCTCCGGCGACCTGTTCCGCATGTACTCGCGCTACGCCGAGAAGCAGGGCTGGCGCGTCGAGGTGTTGTCGGCCAACGAGGGCGAGCACGGCGGCTTCAAGGAAGTGATCGCCCGCGTCGAGGGCGACAACGTCTACGCCAAGCTCAAGTTCGAGTCCGGCGCCCATCGCGTGCAGCGCGTGCCGGAGACCGAGTCCCAGGGCCGCATCCACACCTCGGCCTGCACCGTGGCGGTGCTGCCGGAGCCGGACGAGCAGGCCGCCATCGAGATCAACCCGGCCGACCTGCGTATCGACACCTACCGCAGCTCCGGCGCCGGCGGTCAGCACGTCAACACCACCGACTCGGCGATCCGCATCACCCACATTCCCACCGGCACCGTGGTGGAATGCCAGGAAGAACGCTCGCAGCACAAGAACCGCGCCAAGGCCATGGCCTGGCTGGCGGCCAAGCTGCAGGACCAGCAGGAAGCGGCGGCGCACAAGGAAATCTCCGAGACGCGCAAGTTGCTGGTGGGCTCGGGCGATCGCTCCGAACGCATCCGCACCTACAACTTCCCGCAGGGCCGGGTCACCGACCACCGCATCAACCTGACGCTGTACTCGCTGAGCGAAGTCATGGCCGGCGGCGTGGAGGCAGTAATCGAGCCCTTGCTGGCCGAGTACCAGGCCGACCAGTTGGCGGCGCTGGGGGACTAAAAGCGGCTGCAGGCCACAGGCTTCAGGCTGCAAGCTAAAGCCGTAGCCCGGATGCAATCCGGGAAGAGCTGAAAGCAAGCGCCAACGTAGCGCCTAACAGTCCCCTCTCCCCTCGGGGAGAGGGTTAGGGAGAGGGGGCGCAACGGCACACCCTCTCCCCCGACCCCCGCTCTGCGCCCCAGCCCCTCGCAGAGCTCAGGGCGCTTGAGCGGGCGAAGCGATGCTTCGCTATTTCCGTTCAAGCCCCGCAAGCGGGAGAGGGGAGAAAAGCAGTCAGGATGAACCATGGTCACCATCGAATCCCTGCTCGACAACGCCGACCTGCCCGACTCGCCCACGCCGCGACTGGACGCCGAGCTGCTGCTGGCCGCCGCGCTGGGCAAGCCGCGCAGCTACCTGCGTACCTGGCCGGAGCGCGAGCTGGATGACGAGCAGCTGGCGCTGTTCCAGGCGAATCTGATGCGTCGCCGTCAGGGTGAGCCGGTGGCCTATATCCTCGGCCATCAGGGCTTCTGGAGCCTGGAGCTGGAGGTGGCGGCGCATACCCTGATCCCGCGCCCGGACACCGAGCTGCTGGTGGAAACCGCGCTCGAGCTGCTGCCGGCCACACCCTTGGCCGTGCTGGATCTGGGCACCGGTACCGGCGCCATCGCCCTGGCCCTGGCCAGCGAACGCCCGGCCTGGCGGGTGACCGGCGTGGACCGCGTCGAGGACGCCGTAGCCCTGGCCGAGCGCAATCGCCAGCGTCTGCGGCTGGACAACGCTGCGTTCGTGCATAGCCATTGGTTCTCTGCCCTGAGCGGGCAGCGCTACGGTCTGATTCTGAGCAACCCGCCCTATATCCGCGCCGACGACCGCCACCTGAACGAGGGTGACGTGCGCTTCGAGCCGAGCAGCGCTCTGGTGGCTGGCAGCGACGGGCTGGACGACATTCGTGCGATCATCCAGGCCGCACCGACGCACCTGCTGCCCGGCGGCTGGCTGCTGCTGGAGCATGGCTTCGACCAGGCCGAGGCGGTGCGCGGTTTGCTCGGCGCCGCCGGCTTCGCCGAGGTGCACAGCCGGCGTGACCTGGGCGGCCATGAGCGCATCAGTCTGGGACGTTTCGACCATGAGTGACGATATGCTGAGCGATGACGAACTGCTGCGCTACAGCCGGCAGATCCTGCTGAAACAGATCGATGTGGAAGGACAGTTGCGCCTCAAGCACGGCCGCGTGCTGATCGTCGGCATGGGCGGCCTCGGCTCGCCGGTGGCGCTGTACCTGGCCGCGGCCGGCGTCGGCGAGCTGCACCTGGCCGACTTCGATACGGTGGACCTGACCAACCTGCAGCGGCAGATCGCCCATGACACCGCCAGCATCGGCCAGGCCAAGGTGGATTCGGCCATGGCGCGCCTGGCCGCGATCAACCCGCAGATCACGCTGGTGCCGCATCGCCAGGCGCTCGATGCCGACTCGCTGGCCGCCGCGGTGAGCGGCGTCGACCTGGTGCTGGACTGCTCGGACAATTTCACCACGCGCGAGGCGGTCAACGCCGCCTGCGTCGCAGCCGGCAAGCCGCTGGTGTCCGGCGCGGCGATTCGCCTGGAAGGCCAGCTCTCGGTGTTCGATCCGCGCAACGCCGCCAGCCCCTGCTACCACTGCCTGTACGGTCATGGCAGCGAGGCCGAGCTGACCTGCAGCGAGGCCGGCGTGGTCGGCCCGCTGGTGGGCCTGGTGGGCAGCCTGCAGGCGCTGGAGGCGCTCAAGCTGCTGGCCGGCTTCGGCGAGCCGCTGGTCGGTCGTCTGCTGCTGATCGATGCGCTGGGCACGCGCTTTCGCGAGTTGCGGGTCAAGCGCGACCCGGCCTGTGGTGTCTGCGGCGATGCCCAGTAACGCGCCGGTTGGCGTTTTCGATTCCGGCGTTGGCGGCCTTTCGGTACTGCGCGAGATTCGCCAGCTGCTGCCCAACGAGTCGCTGCTTTATGTCGCCGACAGCGGCCATGTGCCCTACGGCGAAAAGAGTGCGGAGTATATTCGCGAGCGCTGCGTGCTGATCACCGAGCACCTGCTGGCGCAGGGCGCCAAGGCACTGGTGCTGGCCTGCAACACCGCGACCGCGGCCGCGGCCGGGGAGCTGCGCGAGCGTTATCCGGATTTGCCCATCGTCGGCATGGAGCCCGCGGTGAAACCGGCGGCAGCGGCGACCCGCAGTGGCGTGGTCGGTGTGCTGGCGACCACCGGTACGCTCAAGAGCGCCCGATTCGCCGCACTGCTTGATCGCTTCGCCAATGATGTGCGGGTGATCACCCAGCCTTGCCCGGGGCTGGTGGAATGCATCGAGGCCGGCGAGCTGCAGGCGCCGGCGACTCGCGAGCTGTTGCAGGGTTACGTGGCGCCGCTGCTGGCCGAGGGCTGCGACACGCTGATTCTCGGCTGCACCCACTATCCCTTCCTGCGCCCGCTGCTGGGTGAGCTGGTGCCGGCATCGGTGAGCCTGATCGACACCGGTGCTGCGGTGGCGCGCCAGCTGCAGCGTCTGCTCGCTCTACACGACTTGCAGGCCACCGAGGCGGCCCGGCCGACGCGTTACTGGAGCAGTGGCGAAGCCGCGCAACTTTGCCGCGTATTGCCGATTTTATTGGGGGAAAAGGCCGAGGTTCTTTCGATATAGTGAATTTTTTTCGGTTTGCGCTTTCACTGCTACTGGATGTTTCTATATTTTGTTACGAGCCTGATAAAACCTCTCGCTATTAAAGGAATGACTCATGAAGAAGTTGTATGCCCTTGCTGCAGCTACGGCCCTCTCGTTCGGAACCCTGGGCGCTGCGCAGGCTGCGGATGTAACCGCAGCTATCGGTCAGAGTGGCGACTCCACCATGGTTTATCGTTTGGGCGCGCAGTGGGACTGGAACCATAGCTGGCTGCAAAGCAGCTACGGCCGTCTGACGGGCTACTGGGACCTGGGCTACACCTACTGGGATGGCGACGACACGGCGAGCAACCACAGCCTTTCCTTCGCCCCGGTGTTCGTTTACGAATTCGCCGGGCAGAACGTGCGCCCCTATATCGAAGCCGGTATCGGTGTTGCCGCGTTCTCCAGCACCGAGCTGGAAAGCAACGATCTGGGCTCTTCCTTCCAGTTCGAGGACCGCATCGGTGTGGGCCTGCGTTTCGCCGGCCAGGAGATCGGCCTGCGCGCGATCCACTATTCCAACGCCGGCCTGAAGAACCCGAACGACGGCGCCGAAGCCTATACCGTGCATTACCGCATGAGCTTCTGAGCCTGGGCTGCAGGACAGGTACAGACACAAAGGCCGGGCACAAGCCCGGCCTTTTGCGTTTCTGGCGAAGGGGTTACGAAGCGCTACGCTGGCTGCGCAGGCGCTGTTCGTACTGCTCGCGATACAGCTTGGCGAAGCCGTGCAGCACCGGCATCACCAGCGCCCAGACCAGCGCGAGAATCACCAGGGTCGGCCAGGTGCCCAGCGGCAGGGTGACGTCGGCGATCTTGGCGCCGCCGTAGTACGACAGCGGTGCGGCAAGCGCGCCCAGCAGGCTGCTGCGCCACCAGGGCTGCGCCGTCCAGGCCAGGCAGTGATTGAGGGTGCTGGCCAGCAACAGCCAGAGCAGCGCCAGCCACAGCGGGATCAGCTGGCGCGGCTCGCCGAAGTCGAACACCCCCAGATTAAGCAGAAAGCTGTCCAGCGCGCTGCCGGCGAGAAACACGCTGAGCAGCAGCTTGCCTTCGGCCGCCCAACTGCTGACCCACAGCAAGTGCACGGCGATGATCGCTGCCACCACCACCAGCAGCCAGGGGCTGTCGCCAGCAAAGACGCAGACGAGCCAGCCGAGCTGGAACAGGAGGGCGTTGGCAATCAGCTTAGGCATCGAAGTTTCCCAGAAGCGGCGCAGGGCGAGCGGCCGGTTTGGCCAGCAGCAGTTGCGCGGTGCCAATGGTGCGTTCGAGGAAGCCGCCTTCGCAATAGCACAGGTAGAACTCCCACAGGCGATAGAAGTAGTCGTCGTAGCCCAGCTGCTCCAGGCGCTGGCGCGCGTGGCGCAGGTTGTCGTGCCACAGGCGCAGGGTGCGCGCGTAGTGCAGGCCGAAGTCTTCCATGTGGTGCAGGTTGAAATCGGTGTGGCGGGTGACCACGTCGAGCATCTTCTGCATCGAGGGCAGGGCGCCACCGGGGAAGATATAGCGCTGGATGAAGTCCACCGATTTGCAGGCCTGCTCGTAGCGCTGGTCGCGAATGGTGATGGCCTGCAGCAGCATCAGCCCGTCGGGCTTGAGCAGGCGCGCGCACTGCTTGAAGTAGGTGGGCAGGTAGCGGTGGCCGACGGCCTCGATCATCTCGATGGAAACCAGCTTGTCGTACTGGCCGTCGAGGTCGCGATAGTCCTCCAGCAGCAGGGTCACGCGGTCTTCCAGGCCCAGCTCGCGGATGCGCCGCTCGGTGTGGGCGTGCTGCTCGCGCGACAGCGTGGTGGTGGTGACGCGGCAGCCGTAACGCGTCGCCGCGTACAGCGCCATGCTGCCCCAGCCAGTGCCGATTTCCAGCAGATGATCGGAAGGCTGCAGGGCCAGCTTCTGGCAGATGCGTTCGAGCTTGTTCAGCTGCGCCTGCTCCAGGCTGTCGTCGGCGCTGCGAAACATGGCAGCCGAATACATCATGGTCGGGTCGAGAAACTGTTCGAACAGGTCATTGCCCAGGTCGTAGTGTGCGGCGATGTTGCGCCGCGAGCCTTGCCGGGTGTTGCGATTGAGCCAGTGCAGGCCTTGGATCAGCGGGCGGCCGAGGCGTGCCAGGCCGCCTTCCATGGCATCGAGAACGTCGAGGTTGGCGACGAAGATGCGGATCACCGCGGTGAGGTCCGGCGTGCTCCAGTAGCCGTGGATATAGGCTTCGCCGGAACCGATCGAGCCGTTGCCGGCCACCAGCCCCCAGACCGCGGGGTCGTTTACCAGGATCTCGGCCCGGAGACGCGCCTGCGGATCACCGAAGTGCAGGCTGTCGCCTGCCTCGTGAATGATCAGCAGACCATGGCGCAGGTTTTCCAGCTGGCGCAGTACGGCGCGTCGCAGCAGACCGGCGCCGATACCGTTGCCGCTGCGTACCAGGCTTCGGGTGGAGGTCAGGCTAGAGCTCTTCATGGGGCATGTCCTTCACGTGCGGGCGGGCAACGCGGAAGCTGCCTTCCGCGGGGGAGTGGTCGAAAATCGGGATGCGCTTGAGCAGCAGGCGCAGCGCCTGCCAGTAGATGGCGGCGACGGTCTTGCCGGTCATCCAGGGAAAACTGAACAGATAGCGATGCAGGCTGGCGCGGTCCAGCGCCTGGCGCTGCAGGCTGAGGCTGGCATCGAACAGCTTGGTTGCGCCTTGCCAGTCGGCCATGTGCACGCCCAGACGCTCACCAACGGCGCTGAAACTCATGCGGTATTCCAGCTCGCGCGGCAGGAAGGGCGACACGTGGAAGGCCTTGTCCACGCTGATCCGGTGGCGACCTTCACCCTCTGCCGGCAGCACGTAGTGGTAGCGTTCGCGCCATGGCGTGTTGCTGACTTCGCAGAGGATCGCCACCAGGCGCTCTTCGGCATCGTGACAGTAGAAGATGCTCACCGGATTGAAGGCCAGGCCCCAGCTGCGCGGCTGCGTCAGCACGCAGATGCGACCTTGCGGGCGCGTGCCCAGTGCTTGTTCCACGCGATCGCGCACCGCTTCGTGCAGCGCCACGCCCTGGCGGGTGGACTCGGGCAGGTAGTCGGTTTCGCGAAAGGCGAACGGCGCGAAGCGGCCGCGCCCGGCCAGCTTCGAGAGAGCGAACAGCTGCGGCTGCTCGCTCAGGTCGAGGTACAGCAGGCCCATGCGATAGCGAAAGGCATGGGCACGCGGGGCGAAGCGGCGATGCTGCACCCAGCCGCTGTACAGGGCGCTGTGCATCAGAGTGTTTCTCCGAAGGCGCGGGCCACGCGCAGCGCGCTGACCACGCCGTCCTCATGGAAACCGTTGGCCCAGTAGGCGCCGCAGTAGTAGCTGTGCTGCGCGCCGAGCAACTCTTCCCAGCGCGCCTGGGCGGCGGTGCCGGCCAGGCTGTACTGCGGGTGGGCGTACTGGAAGCGTGCGAGGATCTTGCTCGGGTCGATGGCGGCGGTCTGGTTGAGGCTGACGCAGAAGGTGGTGTCGGCCTCGATGCCTTGGAGGATGTTCATGTTGTAGGTGACGGCTGCCGGCTGATCGGTCGGTCCGCCCAGTCGGTAGTTCCAGCTGGCCCAGGCCAGCTTGCGCCTGGGCAGCAGGCGCGTGTCGGTGTGCAGCACCACGTCGTTGTTGGCGTAGGGCAGGGCGCCGAGAATGTCCCGCTCCTGTGCGCTGGGCTGATCGAGCAGGGTCAGGGCCTGGTCGCTGTGGCAGGCGAAGATCACCTTGTCGAAGCGCTCGCTGCCGGCTGCGCTGTGCAGGGTGACGCCATCCTGATCACGCACGACGCGGCTGACCGGGCAGTTCAGGCGAATGCGCTCGGCGAAACTTTGGGTCAAGGGCGCCACGTAGCTGCGCGAGCCGCCTTCGATCACCTGCCAGGTCGGGCGGTCGCTGACCGAGAGCAGGCCGTGGTTCTTGCAGAAGCGCACGAAGAACTGCAGCGGGAAACCGAGCATGTCGGCCAGCGACATCGACCAGATGGCCGAGCCCATCGGCACGATGTAATGCTCGATGAAGCGGCGGCCGTAGCCGTTGCGCTCGAGGTACTGGCCGAGCGTGGTGTCGGCGCTGATGCGATTGTTGGCCAGGTCGTCCAGCGATTGGCGATTGAAGCGCAGGATGTCGCGCAGCATGCCCCAGAAGGCTGGCGACAGCAGGTTGCTGCGCTGGGCGAACAGGGTGTTGAGGTCGTGGCCGTTGTACTCCACGCCGGTAGCCGGGTCGCTCACCGAGAAGCTCATCTCGGTGGGCTTGAAGCCGACGCCGACCTGCCCCAGCAGGCGGATGAAATTGGGGTAGGTCCAGTCGTTGAAGACGATGAAACCGGTGTCGATGGCGTAGTTTCGCCCCTCCACCTGCACGTCGACGGTGTGGGTGTGGCCGCCGATCCAGTCGCTGGCCTCGAACACCTGGATGTCGTGCTGGCGGTTGAGCAGGTAGGCGCAGGTCAGGCCGGCGATACCGCTGCCGACGATGGCGATTTTCATGCGTTGTCCTCGTTACGCGCCAGTCGGCGACCTATGGCCAGTTGCAGACTGCTGGGCAGGCTGCCGAGCAGTTTCAGTACCGCGATGAAGGGGGTGGGGAAGGCGATTTCATGCGGGCGCTTGTCCAGGCGCGCGGCGATGTGCCGTGCGGCGCGCTCCACCGGCCAGCGCATGGGCATGGGAAAGTCGTTCTTCTGCGTCAGCGGAGTGTCGACGAACCCCGGGCTGACCAGGGTGACGTCGATGCCCTCGCTGGCCAGGTCAATGCGCAGCGTCTGCAGCAGGTAGCGCATTGCCGCCTTGGAGGCGCCGTAGGCCTCGGCCCGCGGCAGCGGCATGAAGGTCACCGAACTGCCGACCCCGACCAGATGCGGACGCTCGCCGCGGCGCAGCAGGGGCAGTGCTGCCTCGATGCAGTAGCCGGCAGAGAACAGGTTGGCGCTGACCACGCGTTCGATCATCGCTGCCTCGAACTGGCGTACCTCGACGTACTCGCAGGTGCCGGCATTGAGGATCACGCAGTCCAGCGCGCCCCAGACCTGTTCGATGCGTTCGCCGATGGCGCGCACCTGCTCGGCGTCGGTCAGATCGCCCGGGGCCACCAGCACCCGCTCGCCATAGCGCGCGGCGAACGCCTGCAGCGGGCCGCTGCTGCGTGCGCTGAGTGCCAGGCGATGGCCGGCGTGCAGCAGCTCTTCGGCCAGGGCGGCACCGATGCCGCTGCTGGCACCGGTCAACCAGATACGTTTCATGCCAACCTCCTTTTCAGCCAGGCGATCACGCTGCCGATCACGGGCAGGTGTTCATAGAGCAGTGCGCCGGCATCGAAGTAGTCGCGGTGCCGGTAGACGCGCTCGCGCCAGTACAGGTGCGAGCAACCTTCGACGGCGATCTCGGCGCCGCCGCGCAGACGCGGATGGCGGTAGCGCATGGTCCAGCGCAGGTAGCCTTCACCGGGCGCGACTTCATCGAAGCCGTGGAATTCGAAACGCAGCGCCTCGACGTTGGCATAGAGTTCGCTGAAGTAGCGGCGCATCTCGCTCAGGCCGCGCACTTCATGCAGCGGGTCGCGAAACAGCACGTCGTCGCTGTACAGCTCGCCGAGCAGTTCGAGGTTGTCCTTGTTCAGCGCGGCGAAGCGCTCGGCGAAGTCGCGCAGGAAGGCGCTCATGCTGGCAGGGCCTCGGGCGAGAGGTTCTTGAACGCCGCCAGGGCACGCTCGCGCGAGCGCGACAGGTCGACGATCGGCCGCGGATACCCGGACGGCGCGAACAGACCGCCGAGCGCGGACGGGTCGTGGATATCGCGCTTGTTGACCGTGGCCAGCTCCGGCATCCACTGGCGAATGAACTGGCCGTCGGGGTCGAATTTCTGCGACTGGCTGATCGGGTTGAAGATGCGGAAATAGGGCGCGGCATCGGTGCCGGTGGACGCGCTCCACTGCCAGCCACCGTTGTTCGCCGCCAGGTCGCCGTCGATCAGGTGGCGCATGAAGAAGCGCTCGCCCTCGCGCCAGTCGATCAGCAGGTTCTTGGTCAGGAACATGGCGACGATCATGCGCAGGCGATTGTGCATCCAGCCGGTTGCCAGCAGTTGGCGCATGGCCGCGTCGACGATCGGCAGGCCGGTGCGGCCTTCCTGCCAGGCGGCCAGTTCCTGCGGCGCGTCACGCCAGGGCACCGCCTCGGTTTCCGGGCGGAAGGCGCGATGCCGCGATACCCGCGGGTAACCGACCAGGATGTGCTTGTAGAACTCACGCCAGAGCAGTTCGTTGACCCAGGTGACGACGCCCGCGTTGCCACTGTCGAACTCGCCCTGGTTGGCTGCCAGCGCAGCGTGCAGGCACTGGCGCGGCGACAGCACGCCGGCGGCCAGGTAGGCCGAGAGCTGGCTGGTGCCCGGTTTGGCGGGGAAGTCGCGCTCGTCCTTGTAGAAGGCCACCTGCTCCTCGGCAAAGCGCTCAAGACGTTGCAGCGCCGCCTGTTCGCCGGCTGGCCAGAGCTGGCGCAGGCTCTCGCTAGGCGGGGCGAAGCCGGTGACGGCGGTGGGAATGGCGTCGCGCTTCACCGCCAGCGGCGTCTGCGCCCTGGGTAAGGTGACCGGGCCGGGCAGGGCGCTGTGCAGGCGTTCGTAACAGACCTTGCGGAACTGGCTGTAGACCTGGAAGTAGCCGCCGGAGCGCGTCAGTACGCTACCCGGCTTGAACAGGATCTGGTCGAGATGGCTGTGCCAGGCGATGGCCTGCTGGCTGAGGTAGGCGGCGACCTGCCGATCACGCAGGCTTTCGTTGATGCCGTACTCCTCGTTGACGTGCACGGCACTGATGGTGTGCTCGCGGCACACATCGGCAATCTGCAGCGGGGCGTCGTTCCAGTCGTGGCACTGGCGCACCAGCAGCGGCACGTTGAGCGCGGCCAGCGCCTGGCTCAGTTCGGCCAGGTTGCGCAGCCAGAAGTCCACCTTGCACGGCGCGTCGTCGTGGCGCTGCCACTGGCCGGGCGTGACCAGGTACAGGGCGATGGTCGAGCCGCTGCGCATGGCCTGGCTCAGGGCGGTGTTGTCCTGGGTGCGCAGGTCGCTGCGAAACCACATCAGTTGCTGCATGGGGTTACCTCTTGAGCGCCGAGCAGGCCCTGATGGAACAGCCAGGCGTGCGCGGCGAGCGGATCGCTGGCCGACTGCAGGCCATTGAGGGCATCGCGGTGAATGTGGGCGGCGGGGCCGGCGATCAGCAGCGGCACCGGGCACTGTTCGGCGAGGCGGGGCAACTGGCGGCGCACCAGGGTGCCGTCCAGCGCCTCTTCGGCGTACAGCAGCAGGGCGCGCGGCGCGATGTGCTCCAGCGCGGTGAGCAATTCGTTGGGCGGCAGGGGCCAGTCGAACACTTCCACCGGGCAATCGCTGGCGCTGGCCAGCCAGGCGCACAGCCACAGGCCCGGCTCCATCGGCGCTTCGCCGAGGTTGATCAGCAGCAGCGGTGCGCCACCGACCTGGCGATTGCCGTGGTAGATGCGCGTGGCCAGCTTGCTGCGCAGCCAGGAGAGGAAGAACACCTGCTCGGCGCGCGCGCCGAACTGGCCTTGCCAGCGCTGGCGCAGATCGCCGAGCAGCGGCCAGAACAGCTGTTCGGCCAGGGTGCTGGCCGGGTACAGCGCCAGTGCCGAATTGAAGCGGTCGTCCAGGCGTCGCTCGTTGAGCTGGACGATGCAGCCGAGCATCTCGTTGCGCTGGCACGCCCAGTTGTCGCTGCTGCTGGCCTGGGGCACCTGGCCGTGGTCGAGCAGCGCCTTGACCTGGCCCACGGCTACGCCGCGTGCCAGCCAGGCGAGAATGGCGTGGATGCGTTCGAGGTTGGCCGGTGAGTACAGGCGATGCCCCTTGGGCGTGCGATAGGGCACGATCAGGCCATAGCGCCGCTCCCAGGCGCGCAGGGTCACGGCGTTGATGCCGGTGCTGCGTGCCACTTCGCGGATGGGCAGGTAGCCCTCTTCGAGCGCCTGGCGGTAATCCTGGCCGGTGTCGTCGTCGACGAAGTTTTCGCTGGTCATGGCGTCACAGTGCGTTGCGCAGGGCGAGGGGTTCGGGATGCGGTTGCAGGTAGGCCTGCTCGGCGATATAGCGATCCGGGTGGCGGCGGAAGTGGTGCTTGAGCAGCGTCAGCGGCACCACCAGCGGCACGATGCCGTCGCGGTACTGGCTGATCAGCTGTTGCATTTCCTGCTTCTCGTCGGCGCTGATGGCGCGCTTGAGGTAGCCGCTCAGATGCTGCAGCACGTTGCTGTGGGTGCGGCGGGTGGCGCATTTCTTCAGGGCGCTCATCAGCTCGCTGAAGTAGTGCGGCGCCAGCTCGCCGAGGTCGTGCCGGCCCAGTTCGCCGAGCATGCGCCCGAGCGACTTGTAACGCACCGGGTCGGTGGCCATCAGCAGGTACTTGTAGCGCGAGTGGAAGGCGATCAGCGCGCCGCGGGTCAGGCCCTGCTGCAGCAGGCGCTGCCATTCGGCATGGGCGTAGACGCGGGTGATGAAGTTCTCGCGCAGCACCGGATCGTTGAGGCGGCCGTCCTCTTCGACGGGCAGGTCCGGGTGGCGGGCGCAGAAGGCCGCGGCGAAGATGCCACGGCCCGGCTCGCTCGGGCGCCCGCCCTCCTGATAGACCTTGACCCGCTCCAGCCCGCAGGAGGGCGATTGCTGCATGAAGATGTAGCCGCTGATGCCCTGCAGCTCGTTGGCCATGCGCTCGCCGTAGGCGGCCAGGGCGTCGGTGACGTCACGCGAGCGGTCGACGGTGCCAACGGCGCGCGGCGCCTGCGGATCGCCCACCAGGCGAATCGGCTCGCGCGGAATCGACATGCCAATGCCGACTTCCGGACAGACGGGGATGAAATCGAAATGTTCGGTCAGGCTGCGGCTGCACAGACGTGACAGCTTGTGGCCGCCGTTGTAGCGCACTTCGGCCCCCAGCAGGCAGGCGCTGATACCCAGTTTGGCTTTGCTCGCTTGCATAACCTGACCTCGAAAGACCTTGTACATAAAGCTGTGCATGTACAACTTGCGTCTATCATAGGTGCGCGGTTGTACAAGTCAAATGCTTTGTACAGCTTTCGTATTGCTTTTCGTGACAGGCGAGCGGCGTCAGCAGGCGGTGACGCCGGAGCAGCGAAGGGGAGTCAGCGCCAGCCTTGCAGCCAGCGCTCGGTGTCCTGCAGCTGGCGCCAGTCGAGCTGCTGGCTGCGCTGGGTGAGGACGGCCTGCAGTTCGACGCCGAGAACGTTGTCGTCCTCGTCGCGGAGCAGTTCGGTGACCAGGAAGTGGCGCTCGCGATTCTGCGGCTGCGCTGCCGTCCACTTCGACAGCAGCAGCTTGCGCGGATTGAGGCGACGCTTGCCCGGTGAGCTCATTGCAGGTGCTCGAGCAGGCGCCGCGCGGCATCCTGGCCGCTGAGCCAGGCGCCCTCGACGCGGCCGGACAGGCACCAGTCGCCGCAGGCATACAGCCCCAGGTCGGCATCGGCCAGCGCGCCCCACTGGTGCGCCTGTGCCGGCCGTGCATAGAGCCAGCGGTGGGCGAGGGTGAAGCTCGGCGGCGGCACGGCGCAGCCGATCAGCTCGGCGAATGCGCCATGCAGGTGCTCGATCACCGTCTCCCTGGCCAGGTCCAGATGCTGGCGGCTCCAGGCGCTGCCGGCATGCAGCACCCAGGTGTCGAAGTGGGTGTCGCGCCCCGGTTTGCTGCGGTTGCGTGCGACCCAGTCGAGCGGGCTGTCCTGCACGAAGCAGCCTTCCACGCGCGTCTCCAGCTCCTTGTCGAAGCCCAGGGCCACCGCCCAGGTCGGCTCCATGATCACGCTGGCGGCGGCGCCGGCCAGTTTCGGCGCGGCCGCGAGCAGGGCGCTGGCCTGTGGTGCGGGGGTGGCCACGATCACGTGGCTGTAGGGGCCATGGCTGTTGCCTTCGGCGTCCTGCAGGCTCCAGTGGCGGTCGCCGCGGAACACTTCGGTGATACGGCAGCTGAACCTGACCGGCAGGGCGCCGAGCATGGCGCGGGTGATGGCGCTCATGCGCGGGCTGCCGACCCAGCGCACCTGCTCATCCGGCGAGGCGCTGAGCTGGCCGTCCTGGGCGTTGTACAGGCTCGGCTGCCATTCGGCGACCCAGCCACGGGCCTGCCATTGCTGCACGACTTCGACGAAGCGCCGGTCGCGAGCGGTGAAGTACTGCGCGCCGAGATCCAGGCTGCCGGCGTCGCTGCGCTTGCTGGCCATGCGCCCGCCGCTGCCGCGGCTCTTGTCGAACAGTTCGATGTCCTGCCCGGCGGCATGCAGGGCCTGGGCGGCGGAGAGTCCTGCGATGCCGGTGCCGATGATGGCGATGGGTGCGTTCATGGTTACCTCGTCAGCGCTGAATGCTATACAGGCTAAGGTTTGGACAAAAGCTATACAAGGATGTTTTCATGTACAGCTGAAGCCGTTCGAACCTGCTCAAAGCCTGCTGCGCGTCGGCTCTGCTGCGTTAAAAACAGGCTCGGACTGCTCATTTACAACTCGTAAACTCCGCGTCCTCACCTGTTTTTGCCTTGCATAGCTCTAGCTCGCGAGGCTTTGAACAGGCTCTGAGTGGCGCTCCCTTGCTTTAGGTTTAGGACATACGCGGCCATCGATAAAGGCACGTGTGCGCGTCATGAACCAGACTAAAGGTGAAGTCTCATCAATTGCCATGCGAGGACGATGCCATGCATATCCTACTGACCGGCGGTACCGGCCTGATCGGGCGTGCGCTGTGCGCGCACTGGGTCGAGCAGGGCCATCGCCTGACGGTCTGGAGTCGTGAGCCGGGCAAGGTGGCCGGCCTGTGCGGGCCTGCGGTGCGGGGGATCGGGCGGCTCGAGGAGCTGGCGGAGGAGCCGCTCGATGCGGTGGTCAACCTGGCCGGTGCGCCCATCGCCGACCGCCCCTGGAGCAGCAGACGCAAGGCGCAGCTGTGGGCCAGTCGTATCGGCTTGACCGAGCAGTTGCTGACCTGGTTGCAGGGCCGTGCGCAGCGCCCGGCGGTGCTGCTGTCGGGCTCGGCGGTGGGCTGGTACGGCAACGGCGGCGAGCGCGAGCTGCACGAGGAGACGCCGCAGGTCACCGACGATTTCGCCGCGCAGCTCTGTGGTGCCTGGGAAGAAACTGCACAGCGCGCCGAGGAACTGGGTATCCGTGTGGTGCTGATCCGCACCGGCCTGGTGCTGAGCCCCGACGGCGGCATGCTCAAGCGCCTGCTGCTGCCGTTCAGGCTCGGCCTGGGCGGGCGCCTCGGCGATGGTCGGCAATGGATGCCGTGGATTCATATCGCCGATCAAATCGGCCTGATGGATTTTCTCTTGCAGCAAGGCGACGCTCGCGGTCCTTATAATGCCTGCGCACCGCTGCCGGTGCGCAACGCCGAGTTCACCAGGGCGCTGGGCCAGGCGCTGAGCCGCCCGACCATTTTCCCTGCACCGGCTTTCGTCCTGCGCGCTGCTCTCGGTGAAATGTCCGAGTTGCTGCTCGGCGGTCAGCGTACCGTGCCGAAGCGTCTGCTCGAGGCCGGTTTCAGTTTCCGCTTCACCCATCTGGATGTGGCTCTGGCCGATCTGCTGTGCCATCAATAGCTAGGATTTCGCATGACCGATCACGCATTGTTGCTGGTTAACCTGGGTTCGCCCGCGTCCACCGAAGTAGCCGATGTCCGCCGTTACCTCAATCAGTTCCTGATGGATCCCTACGTGATCGATCTGCCCTGGCCGCTGCGTCGTCTGCTGGTGTCGCTGATCCTGATCAAGCGCCCGGCGGCATCGGCGCATGCCTACGCCTCGATCTGGTGGGATGAAGGCTCGCCGCTGGTGGTGCTCAGCCGCCGCCTGCAGGAGGCGATGAAGGCGCACTGGCGGCACGGCCCGGTGGAGCTGGCCATGCGCTATGGCGAGCCGTCCATCGAGTCAACCCTGCAGCGCCTGGCCGAGCAGGGCATCCGCCAGGTGACGCTGGCGCCGCTGTATCCGCAGTTCGCCGACAGCACCACCACCACGGTGATCGAGGAAGCCAGGCGCGTGGTGCGTGAGCGTGGCCTGGACCTGCGCTTCTCCATCCTGCAGCCGTTCTACGACCAGCCGGAGTATCTGGATGCCCTGGTGGCCAGCGCCAAACCCTATCTGGAGCAGGATTTCGACCACCTGCTGCTGAGTTTTCATGGCCTGCCCGAGCGCCACCTGCACAAGCTCGACCCCAGCGGTCACTGCCTGAAGGGCGACGACTGCTGCCGCAGCGCCTCGCCTGCGGTGCTCGCAACCTGCTACCGCGCGCAGTGCCTGCGCAGCGCCGAGCTGTTCGCCGAGCGCATGGGCCTGCGCCCGGAGCAATGGTCGGTGAGCTTCCAGTCGCGTCTGGGGCGCGCCAAGTGGATCGAGCCCTACACCGAGACCCGCCTCGATGAGCTCGCCGCGCAGGGGGTGAAGAAGCTGCTGGTGATGTGCCCGGCCTTCGTCGCCGACTGCATCGAGACCCTGGAGGAGATCGGCGACCGCGGCCGCGAGCAGTTCGTCGAGGCCGGTGGCCAGAGCCTGCAGCTGGTGCCCTGCCTGAACGATCACCCGGACTGGGCGGCCGCGCTCAATGTCCTCTGCGAGCGGGCGCCGCAAGCCCTCTGATGGATGCCGCTGCCCGCCGCCGTGAAGCATTCGCGGTGGCGGGTATGAAGCATTCGCCCGCCTGATAACACCTTCGAGCGATACTCACCGCCGTTTATATCGTCCTAAGCTGACGCCACTTTCAACCGCCGCGCACCGCGTCAGCGGTGCCGAGGAGAGCGTCCGTGCATAACAACAATAACGGCTATCCCTCCAGTGCCCGCGCCTGGGTCACTGTCGCCATCCTGATGGTGGCCTATGTGCTGTCCTTCGTCGATCGGCAGATTCTCAACCTGCTGGTCGAGCCGATCCGCCGCGACCTGATGATCAGCGACACGCAGATGAGCCTGCTGATGGGCCTGTCCTTCGCCCTGTTCTACACCGTCTGCGGCATTCCCCTTGGCCGCGTCGCCGACACTCGCAGCCGGCGCGGGCTGATCGCCGTGGGCATCCTGTTCTGGAGCGCCGCCACCGCCGCCTGCGGCATGGCCAAGATGTACTGGCAATTCCTGCTCTGCCGCATCGGCGTCGGCGTGGGCGAGGCGGCGTTGTCGCCGGCGGCCTATTCGCTGATCGCCGACAGCTTTCCCGCCGAGCGCCGGGCCACGGCCATCAGCGTCTATTCCATGGGTGTCTACCTCGGCTCGGGCCTGGCCTTCCTGGTCGGCGGCCTGGTCATCCAGTTCGCCTCCGCGCAGGGCGACGTGACCCTGCCCGTGCTCGGCGAAGTGCGTCCCTGGCAGCTGATCTTCCTGATTCTCGGCGTGGCCGGCGTGCTCTTCACCCTGCTCATGCTGGCGGTCAAGGAGCCTGCCCGCCGCGGCGCTGGTGCCGGCGTGGCGGTACCGCTCAGCGAAGTGGGGCGCTACATCCGCGCCAACCGCCGGACCGTGCTGCTGCACAACTTCGGCTTCGCCGGCCTGGCCTTCGCCGGCTACGGCAGCGCCGCCTGGGTGCCGACCTTCTACATCCGCACCTACGGCTGGGACGCCGGCCAGGTGGGCATCGTCTATGGCTGCATCGTCGCGGTGTTCGGCTGCCTGGGCATCGTCTTCGGCGGGCGCCTGGCCGACTGGATGGCCAAGCGCGGGCGCAGCGATGCGAACATGCGCGTCGGTCTCTACGCCGCCCTGGCCGCGCTGCCGCTGGTGCTGCTGTTCCCGCTGATGGACAGCGCCCTGTGGGCCAGCGTGCTGCTGGCGCCCACGGTGTTCTGCCTGAGCATGCCGTTCGGCGTGGCGCCGGCGGCGATCCAGGAGATCATGCCCAACTCGATGCGCGGCCAGGCCTCGGCCATCTACCTGTTCGTCATCACCCTGATCGGCCTGGGCATAGGCCCGACCGCCGTGGCCCTGGTCACCGACTTCGTGTTCGCCGACGACAACGCGCTGCGCTACTCGCTGCTGATCGTCACCACCCTGGCGGTGCTGATGTCCATCATCCTGCTGGCCAAGAGCCTGAAACCCTACCGCGAGAGCGTGACGCGCCTGGAGCAGTGGGCGGCGAGCCCGGCCTGATCCGGCCCGAGCGCGGCAACGAATGATGCGCTTGCAGGCGTTGCCGCACGGGCCAGATGGAATTTTTGCGCTTTACTGAGGTTCTGAGTGATGCCTGCGCCAACCCGGCCCAGGCTAGCCTGGGAGCCAGAGGATGGGAGCGAGGCCAGGGCCTGCCGTCTGCGGTGGGCGAGCGAAGGGGGTGGCTTGTTGGCAACGGTGCTTGCCCGGGCTGGCTTTGCTCCTGCTGATCGGCGGCTGCAGCGGTCGCCTGGACAACGACTCGATCCTGCATACGCGCAGCCCGGTCAAGCCGGCCGAACTGCTGCAGACCGACGTGGACCGCATGGCCACCCTGGCCATGCGCAACAACCTCAACAGCCTGTACCGGCTGATGAACAAACTCTACCAGCGCAACCCGCGCGAATGGCGCAAGAACGCGCACACCGACAGCGCCGCCGCCGAGCGCGCCATCCAGCATGCCATCGAACACAACCTGGACTGGCCGACTCTGGGCGGCCGACGCGACGTCGCCGCGCTCGACTATGCGCTGAGCCCGGGCTTTCAGGGCGACCGGGTGGCGGCCTTCACCTATGCCATCGGCAGCATGCTGGTGACGGCGCATGGCGGGCGCACCGAGTTCTACCTGACCGACAGCTTCAACGCGCAGTTCATCCACAACGCTGCGCGCAATCTGGAGAAGGCCGCCTGGATGCTCGGCCAGCGCCGCGACGCCAGCGGCCAGCCGCTGCTGCTGTCCAACGAAGTGTCCGAGCAGGGCAGCAACCTCAGCTATGCGGTGGAGTTCGGCAAGATGGTGGCGCGTCTGGATCTGCTCACCCACGTGCTGGAGGAGCGCTATCGGCGCATGGGGGCCAACTATGCGCAGAGTTTGTTCCTGTTGAACTTCCTGCCGGTGCAGTAGCCCTTCACTGCGCCCAGCGTTGCTGGATCTCATCCAGCTTGCCGGCATTGCGCAGGCGTACCAGCGCCTCGGAGAATTGCCTGGCGCGCTCGATATCGCCCTTGGCGAAGGCGACGAAGCGCGGCATCTGGATCAGCGGGCGCGGCAGGACGCGCACCTGCTCCTGGGCGCGCTGTTCACGCACGAAATACTGCAGCTGCACGCGGTCGCCGACGATGATGTCGATGCGCCCGGCCAGCAGCATCGACACCAGCTGGCGCGGGTTCTGCGCGCTGGTGTCACGCGCCAGGTCGGCGCGGTCAAAGTTCTCCTCGTAGGAGTAGCCGCGCACCTGGCCGATGACGTAGGGGGAGAAGTCTTCCAGCGCCTGCCAGTCCTTGATCGCGGTCTTGGCGGTGGTCATGAACACAGTCGAGCCGCTGCGCAGCGGGCCGACCAGTTCGTACTGCTCCTGACGCTGCGGGGTGCCGGCGAACTGGAAGGCCATCTGCACCTCGCCGCGGTCGAGCATGCGCTTGACCCGCTCCCAGGGGTAGAGGCGGATTTCGTAGGGGACCTTCGCCTCGCGCAGCACCGCGTCCACCAGCTCGACGTCCAGCCCGTGCGGCGTATCGCTTTCAGGGGTGACGTAGCTGTAGGGGGCGAACTGTTCGTCGCCCACCACCCGCCAGGGCTGTGCTGCCAGCGAGTGGCTCAGAGCCAGAAGAGCGAGCAGCAGATAGCGCATGGTGGCGTTCCTCATGACCGGCCTGTATTGAGGCTAGCCAATTTTTGGTTCTTCGCGTTCTCGCGGGGAAGATGCGCTTGACACCGGACTGGCAATAACGTGTTAGCTGTCGATGACTTGGCACTATCCGTTAGCGTGTCGCCTGATCTGCTGGGTTTCGCCCCTTACGGGCGACTCACTTGATTCGCTGCGCTCACCCTTCGGGCCAGCCTGCGGCTGTTACTTCGCTGCGCTTCGTAGCTCTTG
>NZ_FNJJ01000004.1 GCF_900104265.1 Ectopseudomonas guguanensis | reverse complement strand
CTGTGAGGCGTTGAGCTAACCCATACTAATTGCCCGTGAGGCTTGACCATATAACACCCAAACAATCTGCTCTCACAGCAGAGGGTGTCGATGGTGAAGTCGACAGAAAGCCGAAAATTTGCGAGCGCTACAAGCCTCTATCACGTATCCAAGGGATAGCGCCTAACCGCGACATCCCAACCGAATTGCTTGACGACCATAGAGCGTTGGAACCACCTGATCCCATCCCGAACTCAGAAGTGAAACGACGCATCGCCGATGGTAGTGTGGTGCTTCACCATGTGAGAGTAGGTCATCGTCAAGCTCCTATACGAAACCCCAGATCGCTTAGCGGTCTGGGGTTTCTTCTTTGCGCTCGGGAAAACAGTGCGCGTAGGGTGCGCTGCGCGCATCGACAATGACGCGGTTACGAAGGTGCGCATGGCGCACCCTATGGTGATTCGCTGACGCTTCGCGAGCAGAGCTCGCTCCTACAGGGCATCAGCACTCGCCCCAGATTTAAGTCTCTGCACGCTATGGTCGCCTTGCGTTGATGAATCACAGGCTATCAATGCGCGACTTCGCTTCGAATGATTGCGATTGATAAGGCCTGATTCTCGCGATCCCATCAGACGTGGCTAGCACTAAGGCCTTTTCCTATGCGTCAATCGAGCCGTATCACCTTCCGTTCCACCTTTCGTATCAAGATCAGCGACCGTGAGCGCGATACGTTGATCGGTTACGCCGGTGACGTATCGGAATGCGGAATGAAGTTGCTCGGCGACAGCCTCGTCGAACCAGGTAGCGAGCTGAAGCTGTGCGTACGCATGCGCGACCGTGACGGCGAGATGCGTCAGGTGGACGTGGACATGATCTGCCAGTGGGCACAGGAGAACAGCCGTACCGGCTTCTTCGAGGCAGGTCTGGCCGTGGTCGGTGAGGCGCCGGCCTATGTGCGTCTGATCGAGGGGATGCGCAACAAGCGCAAGGAGCAGGTATAGCGTGAGCTATGGCGAGCGGAGTGCGTGAGAGGCTACGGGAGAAGTCGCAGCAGGTGGATGCGGAAAGCGCCATCCACCCTACGACAAAAGCTCTGCGATCAGCCCAGCGTACCGAGGATATTGACCCCGACCCGGTCCGGAATCTCGTTCTGCGACAGCACGTGCAGGCCGGGGCTGAACACCCGGGCGTAACGCGCCAGCAGCGGGCGTAGCTGCGGCATGACGGTAAGGATCGGTGGGTGGCCGTCCTTGCGCAGTTTTTCCTTCACCACCGGCATGGTGTTCTGCAGCTGGTTGAGCAGGCTCGGCTCCACCGGGATATTGTCCAGGCTCACCGGACCGGCCTGTTGGGCGATGGCCAGGGCATTGAGCAGGGTATTCTCCAGCGCATTCTCGAGGATGAATACCGACAGCTCCTGCCGCTCGCCGGCGATCATGCCGACGATGCTGCGGCGCAGCGCGTAGCGCACGTCGGACGCCAGCAGCACCGGATCCTTGGTCGACTCGCTGGCTTCCAGCAGGGTGGTGGCGATGGTGACGATATCCTTGAGTGGCACCTGCTCCTGCAGCAGCTGGCGGTAGACGCGGTGCTGCTGGGTGTAGCTGAGCTGGTTCTTCAGACTCTCGGCCAGCTTCGGCGCCTGCAACTGCAGGCGTTGCATCAGATGGTCGACATCGTCGTGCTTGAATACGTCCGGCAGGTGCTCACGGATCACCTTGTTCAGGTGCGTGGCGATCACGCTGGCACAGTCGATCACCTGGTAGCCGAGATTCAGCGCACGCGCCTTGTCCTCCGGCTGAATCCACACCACCTGCATGCGATAGGCCGGGTCGACGCCGAGGATACCGTCGATCTCGCCGTACAGCTCCGGCGAGGGGATGGCCATCATGCGGTCGGCATGCAGCTCGGCGCCGTCGATCTTCTCGCCATTGATCTGGATACTGTACTGCGAGGCTTTCAGGCGCAGGCTGTCGCGGATATGCACCTCGGGCAGGAGGAAGCCCAGGCTTTCCGAGAGGGTCTGGCGCACCCCGCGCACGCGCTGGGTCAGCGGCGCACCGGCGGCCTCGTTGACCAGGCCGACCAGCTTGTAGCCCAGCGATACCGACAGCCGCTCCACCAGCGGGATGTCTTCCCATACCAGATTCTGCGCACGCTCCTGTTCCATCGCCTTGCCCAGCGCCTCGACCTGTTCGAGGCTGGCGGCTTCCTTGGGCGGGCCGTTGCGCGCCACCATCCAGGCGACGAAGGCCACCAGCGCGGCGAAGCTGATGAAGGCCAGGTGCGGCATGCCCGGCACCAGGGCCAGGGTGAAGAGAATGCCGGCCACGGTGTAGAGCAGCGCCGGCTGGGCCAGCAGCTGGCGGTGCACCTGATCGGTGATGTCCGAGGACTCGTTGATCCGCGTGACGATGATCGCAGCCGCGGTGGACAGCAGCAGCGCCGGGATCTGCGCCACCAGGCCGTCACCGATGGTCAGCAGGGCGTACTGCTGGAAAGCCTGGCCGGCGCCCAGGTCGTAGACGAACAGGCCGATGGCGAAGCCGCCGAACAGGTTGATCAGCAGGATCAGGATGCCGGCGATGGCATCGCCGCGGACGAACTTCGAGGCGCCGTCCATGGCCCCGTAGAAGTCGGCTTCCTTGGCCACTTCGGCGCGGCGGCGCTTGGCTTCGTTCTGCTCGATCAGGCCGGCGTTGAGGTCGGCGTCGATGGCCATCTGCTTGCCCGGCAGGGCGTCCAGGGTGAAGCGTGCGGTGACCTCGGAGATACGCTCGCCGCCCTTAGTGATGACGATGAAGTTGATGATCATCAGGATCACGAACACCACCAGGCCGACGATGAAGTTGCCGCCGATCACCACCTCGCCGAACGACTCGATCACCTTGCCCGCCGCACCGGTACCCGTATGACCCTCAAGCAGCACCACGCGGGTGGAGGCGACGTTCAGGCACAGACGCAGCAGGGTGGTGATCAGGATCACCGTGGGGAACAGGGAGAAATCCAGCGGGCTTTTCGACGACACGCTGACCAGCAGCACCAGGATGGCCATGGCGATGTTGAAGGTGAACAGGGCATCGAGCAGCACCGGTGGCAGCGGCAGGATGACCATGGCCAGGATCGACAGGATCAGCACCGGAATGCCGATGCGGCCGCTGCGGAAGGTGGGCGCGAGTTGCTGCAGTAGGTTCATGGATCAGCCCCTGTTGGCCAAGCTGTCGGGAATCGGGAGGTTGCTCGCCAGTTGTGGCTTGCTTCTGCGGCCCTGGCGCCAGGCCTTGAGCTGCAGGATGTAGGTCAGCACGTGGGCCACTGCGGTGTAGAGCGGGGCCGGGATCTGCTGGTTGATCTGGGTGGTGAAGTAGATGGCGCGCGCCAGCGGTGGAATCTCCACCACCTCGAGCTCGTGCTTGGCCGCCATCTGGCGCATGTACAGCGCGGTCTCGTCGACGCCCTTGGCCAGCACGAAGGGGGCGGCGGCTTTCTTGCTGTCGTACTTGAGCGCCACGGCATAGTGCGTCGGGTTGACGATGACCACGTCGGCGTTCTTGATCACCTTGCTGATCTGCCGTTGCAGCATCTGCCGCTGCAGCTGCTTGATGCGCGCCTTGACCTCTGGACGGCCCTCCTGGTTCTTGTGCTCTTCCTTGCGCTCCTGCTTGGTCATGCGCAGCTTCTTGAGGAAGAAGTAGCGCTGCAACGGTATGTCGATGAAGGAAAACAGCACGAACACCAGCATCAGGCAGAGGATCAGGTTGAAGGTCAGGTTCAGTGCGGCCGAGATCGCCTGCGGCACGCTGCTGCGCTGCAGGGCGATCAGCTCGGGCAATGCGGCACGCACCAGCACGTAACCGACGCCGAGCAGCACCAGCACCTTGAGCACCGACTTGAGCAGCTCGCTCCAGTTCTGCGCGGAGAAGATCCGCCCCAGGCCGGTGATGGGGTTGAGCTTGCTCAGCTTCGGCGCGAAGTTCTTCGCCGAGAACACCCAGCCGCCCGGTACCAGCGACAACGCCACCACCAGCACGGAGGTGAGCAGCATCGGTGCCAGCAGCTTGATGAACACCAGCATGTTGTAGCCGAGTAGGGTGTCGAGGTCGTCCAGGCCGATCTCGCTGTGGCCGAACTGGATATAGGACAGGCGGAAGCTGTCGCTCAGCCCCTCGAGGAACAGTCCGGCACTGAACTTGAGGATGAACAGGGTGGCGAGCAGCGAGATGGTGGTCGACAGGTCCTTGGAGCGCGCGACCTGGCCGTCGTCCTTGCTCTTCTTCAGTTTGTGCGCGGAGGCCTCTTCCGTCTTTTCCTGGCCGCTGTTCTGCTCAGACATCGCCGCCCTCGCGCAGGATCACGCCGATGCCGTTGAGCAGTTCGCGGGTCAGGTGCAGGTAGCTGTCCGGCAGGTTGGGCAGGGTCAGGTAAATGCACAGCAGGCCCATCAGGATGCTAATGGGAAAGCCCAGGGAAAACAGGTTCATCGCCGGCGAAATGCGGTTGAGCAGGCCGAAGCAGAACTGCACCAGGGTCAGGCAGAACACGATCGGCAGGGTCACCAGCACGGCGGCGGCCAATACCCAGGCGAAGGCCTGAACGAAGCTCTGCGCGCCCAGGTAATGCAGACCGCTGCCCACCGGCCAGAACAGGAAGCTCTGGTACAGCACGCTGACGGTGACCAGATGGCCGTCGATGGCGAAGAACAGCAGCACCAGCAGGATGAAGTACAGCTGATAGACGATCGATGACGACGACACGCCGTTCACCGGATCGTTGTAGCGCGCCATGCTCATGCCCATCTGCGTCGACACCACCTCGCCGACCAGCATGAAGATGGTGAACACCAGTTGCAGGGTCAGGCCCAGCAGCACACCGAAGGCGATCTGTTCCAGTGCGGTCATCAGCCCTTTCAGCGACAGCGGGTCGATCGGTGGCATGTCCGGCAATGCCGCACCCAATGCCACCGTCAGCGCCAGGGCGAGCAGGATGCGCACGCGTACCGATACTGCCTTGTGGTTGAACAAGGGCGCCATGCTGAGCAGCGCCAGAATGCGGCAGAACGGCCACCAGTAGGCCTGCAGGCTGGTCAGATACTGGCTGGCATGCAGCATGGGTTCGGACATGCTTCAGCCCACCAGATGCCCGGCCTGCTTGAAGGTTTCGATGAACAGATCCCCCAGCGTGCGCAGGATCCAGTGACCGGCGAACACCAGCATCGCCAGGGTGATCAGCAGGCGCGGGAGGAAGCTGAGCATCTGTTCGTTGATCTGCGTGGCCGCCTGGAAAATGCTCACCAGCAGGCCGCCGAGCAGACTCGGCACCACCAGCACGCAGACGATCAGACCGGTGATGTAGACGGCGTGAGCCACCAGCTGGGCGGCGTGTTCGGGCGTGAGCATCGCAAGGCCTCGCTAATAGGGCTGGATACTGGTGGTGAGGGTGCCGACCAGCAGCGTCCAGCCGTCCACCAGGACGAACACCAGCAGCTTGAACGGCAGCGAGATCATCATCGGCGACAGCATCATCATGCCCATCGCCATGAGTACGCTGGCCACCACCAGGTCGATCACCAGAAAGGGTACGAAGATCATGAAGCCGAGCTGGAAGGCGGTCTTCAGCTCGCTCAGTACGAAGGCCGGCAGCAGCAGGGAAAAGTCCAGCTGGGCGAGGTCCTCAGGCAGCTCTTCGCCGGCCAGGGCGACCAGGGTTTCCAGCGAGTTCTTGCTGGTCTGCGCCAACATGAACTGGCTGATGATGCGTTTGCCTTCGCCCAGCCCCTGCTCGAGGCTGATCTGGTCGGCTTCGAAGGGCACATAGGCCTCGGTGTACATCTCCTGCCACACCGGGCGCATTACCAGCAGGGTGAGGCAC
Source organism: Ectopseudomonas guguanensis (assembly GCF_900104265.1). Classification (GTDB taxonomy): domain Bacteria; phylum Pseudomonadota; class Gammaproteobacteria; order Pseudomonadales; family Pseudomonadaceae; genus Aquipseudomonas; species Aquipseudomonas guguanensis. Next base: position 406,735 of record NZ_FNJJ01000004.1, on the reverse strand, counting down.
AGGGCGATGCCGATCAGCACCGGGTTGGGCGGGCTCTGCTGCAGGCCGATGGCCTGGCGCAGGATGGCCAGGACGATGATGAAGCGGGTGAAGCAGGTCATCATCATCAACATGGCCGGGAGGAAGCCCAGCAGCGTCATGATCAGCAGGATCTGCAGCTTGACGCTGAGGGTCTGGCCGTCTTCGGTATCGTTGAAGTTGAACAGGGTGATATCGCCGCCGGCGGCATGAGCCAGCAGCGGGCAGCACAGGGCCGCCAGCAGCAGGCCGAGCTGCAGCAGCCGGCGCAGCATCACACGCCCAGCCCGCTGAGGCCGCTGCCGGACAGCTCGACGATGCGCAGGCCGTAGTTGCCGTTCATCACCACCACCTCGGCCTTGGCGAACAGCGCACCGTTGACCTTCACGTCCAGCGGTTCGCCGGCCAGCTTGTCGAGGGCGATCACGCTGCCGGCGTCGACGTCCATCAGCTCCTTGAGGGTGATCTCGGTGGAGGCCACCTCCAGGGTGACGTTGACCGGAATCTTGCCGAAGAAGCTCAGGTCCTGCTGCGGCAGGCTGGCCGGTGCCTGTTCCGCGACGGGCTCGCTGACGGGCTCGTCGAGGTTGAGACCGGCATCGTTGATCAGGCTGTCGAAATCGTTATCGGAAATGGGGCTGCTCATGGGGTCTTCACGCTCTCAAGAGAAGTCAGGAACAAGGAGCCGTCGTCTTCGAAGATGGCGCCGCGAAACAGCTTCTGCTGGTTGATCTGCACCTCGCAGCGCTCCAGCAGGCGCATCGGCAGGATGTCGCCGGGGCGCAGGGCCAGCACCTGGGCCAGCGGCATCTGCAGGCTGGCCACCACGCAGTCCAGGCGCACCGGCAACTGGCGAATCTGGTTGAGCGAACTGCCGCTCTGGGCCACCGGTGCCGGGGGCGTCAGGCGGCTGGTCAGCTCATCGACCAGTTGCGTATCCAGATAGATGAAGATCGATGCCTGGCTGCCGGTGATGTGGCTGGTGAAGTGGAACTGCGCCACGTATTCCCAGGTGGTCTCGTCATAGGCGTTGTCGTACGGCTCGAGCTTGCCGAAGGTCTGCCCGGCGAGAATCGAGCGGGCGAACAGCTGGCTGATGTCCAGGCCCAGGCGCGTACGCATGCGCTGTTCCGAGGTGCTCACCGGCGGCGCTTCGTGGTTGGGCAGGCAGGTGCCGCCGTAGTAGCACTCCAGCGCTTCGGTCAGCAGGGCGCGGTCGATGGCGAAACCGACCTTGCCCAGGGGCGAGCGATAAAGGCACTCGGCTTCTTTATCGACTTGCTCGTGCACCTCGACCCGGAGCAACTCGAGATTGATTCGATAGTTGCGCAGAAAGTAGTCGCTGATGATGCGCGGGTATTTGCTGGAGAGCTCGCGAATATAGTGGGGAATCTTGTGGTAGTGCCGGCCAAGTTTCTGCGGTTTCAACCGGGTCAGACTGTCGGCGGGCACGCCATGAAGGACTTTTTTAATCCCGGTCATGTTGTGGGCTGTATTCCTGGTTGTAACTGCGGTGCACCAGCGAGCCATTCGCTGGGCGTGCAGAGGACGTTTTGATGTGCCGGCGGGCTGCGGCGGTATCGCTGCGGCCATGGCGTCGAAATCACCCGGGCACAGCGCTGCAGGCCAGTGATGACGGGGGGAAGTCTAGGCGGAGGGAGGGCGGGAAATTAAATCAATAGATATCAATTGCTGTCTTTGATGGCGGCTTGCCAGCATTGATAGGAAATAACAGCAAGTAATTCGGCGATCTTCTGTGCGCTTGTTAACGTCCGCGCCGTGATCCGTCGCACGCATGGATGTCACGCAGACAAGTGCTGCCGAAGTTGACCGATAAGGGCGACGGGAAGTTTCGAAAGATTAAGGGGCCTGGTGAAAAAAATCTGTCATCTACTTGGCAGTTTTGCACAGAGGTCGAATGCCGCCGCCGGGCTCATGAAAGACATCGGGTGATTTACCTTGAAGCATTCAACTCAAACGGTAAGTTACGCCTGCGACGAGCTGTTCGATGAACAGCTGGGGCAGCAACATATAGTCGTGATCGGTCAGGCCGATGCCGCCAGCGAGCGCCTGCTGACCGGCGGCCTGCAGCGTCGCGGCTTTCCTGTGCGTCGTTTCGCCAGTTGCCTGGAGCTGGACCCGGCCGCGCTGGAAGAGGCCAGCCTGGTGCTGGTGTTCGTCAGCAGCCTGGCCGGCAACACCCTCTATGCACAGGTGGGCGCCATCCTGCGTCAGGTCGGGCGTGTCGGTGTGGTGCCGGTCGTGGAATATGCCGATCAGGAAAAGGCCGCCGCGTTGCTCGAACTGGGCTGTGTCGATTATCTGCTGGCGCCGTTCAGCGAAGCCCAGCTCAGTGCGCTGCTGCGTCGTCAGGAGTCGGCCAGCTCCGGCGAGGAGGGCTTCGTGTCCTGCTCGCAGGCCGGCCGCCGCCTGCTGGCCATGGCCCAGCGCGTGGCCATGACCCGCGCGCCGATTCTGATCACCGGCGAGACTGGCACCGGCAAGGAGCTGATGGCGCGCTACATCCACCGCTTCTCGGCCAGCGGCGAGGCCCCCTTCATTGCCGTGAACTGCGCGGCTATCCCCGAGCAGATGCTCGAATCCATTCTTTTCGGTCATGAGAAGGGCGCCTTCACCGGTGCGGTCAGCGCCCAGCCGGGCAAGTTCGAGCTGGCCAACGGCGGCACCCTGCTGCTCGACGAGATCGGTGAACTGCCGCTTGGCCTGCAGGCCAAGCTGCTGCGGGTGCTGCAGGAGCAGCGCGTCGAGCGCCTGGGCGGGCGCCGCGAAATCGCCCTCGACGTGCGCATCATCGCCGCCACCAACCGTGACCTCCAGCAGGAAGTAGCCGAAGGCCGTTTCCGCGCAGACCTGATGTTCCGCCTCGACGTGCTGCCGCTGCACATCAGCCCGCTGCGCGAGCGCAAGGAAGACGTGCTGCCGCTGGCGCGCCGCTTCATTCGCCAGTACGCGCCGCAGGACGCGCGCCACGAACTGCTCACCGAAGATGCCTGCCGCGCGCTGCTGGCGCATGACTGGCCGGGCAACGTGCGCGAACTGGAGAACTGCCTGCAGCGCGCGCTGATCCTGCGCAATGGCCTGTATATCCAGGCTCAGGACCTGGGCCTGAGCGTGCCCGTGAGCAGCGCGCCGGAGCTGGCGCCGCGTCTGCAGCCGCAGGTGCTCGAAGGTGGCAAGGCGGCCCTGCGCGCCAGCGGCAAGTGGGCCGAGTACCAGCATGTGATCGACACCATCCGCCGTTTCGGCGGACACAAGACCAAGGCCGCCGAGAGCCTCGGCATGACCCCGCGCGCACTGCGCTATCGCCTCAACGCCATGCGCGAGCAGGGCGTACAGATTCCCGTCTAGGAGACCGTAGGATGAACTCGATTAGTCAGGTGCAGCAGGACCTGCTGGGCCGAATGGAGCAGTTGAAGAACCTCGGCGAAGCGGCGCCGATCAAGCCGGCGCAGGCGTTCGCCGGGCAGACTGGCGAGGCGGGCTTCGCCGCCGCCTTCGACGACGCGGTGCGCGCGGTGGATGCCCGGCAGCATCGTTCCGCTGCGCTGATGGCGGCCGTGGACAGCGGCCAGAGCGACGATCTGGTCGGCGCGATGATCGAGAGCCAGAAGGCCAGCGTCTCCTTCAGCGCCCTGATGCAGGTGCGCAACAAGCTATCCAGCGCCTTCGACGACATCATGAAGATGCCGCTGTAAGCGGACCGGGGACTGACGCGTGCTGCAGACCATAAGAAGCAAGCTGCCCGAAACCGGGCTGAAACTCGACCCGCGCATGAGCCTGATCGGCCTGGCGCTGATCGCTGCGCTGCTGGCCGTTGGCGTGGTGTTCTACCTGTGGCGTGACCAGGGTTCCTACCGCCCCCTTTACGGAACCGGCGAGGCCTACCCGGCCGCCGAGGTGATGCAGGTGCTCGATGGCGATGCCATCGCCTACCGCCTGCACCCGCAGAGCGGCCAGGTGCTGGTGCGCGAGGATCAGCTCGGCCGCGCGCGCATGCTGCTGGCGGCCAAGGGCGTGCAGGTCAAGGTGCCGGCCGGCTACGAATTGTTCGACAAGGACGAGCCGCTGGGTACCAGCCAGTTCGTTCAGGACGTGCGCCTCAAGCGCAGCCTGGAGGGCGAGCTGGCGCGCACGGTGATGGCGCTCAAGGGCGTGGAAGGTGCGCGTGTGCACCTGGCGCTGCAGGAGAGCAGCTCCTTCGTGGTCGGCAAGCGCGAGCCGGGCAAGGCCTCGGTGATGTTGCAGCTGGCGCCCGGCTACAAGCTGGCGCCGGAGCAGGTCAGCGCCATCGTCAATCTGGTGGCCGGCAGCGTGCCGCAGCTCGATGCGGCCAACGTGCAGGTGGTCGATCAGTACGGCGCGCTGCTGTCGCGCGGCATCGATGCGCTCGGCGGTCCGGTGCAGAACTGGCAGGTGGTGGACGACTACCAGAACAAGGCGGTGGCCAACGCCGAGGCGGTGCTGGCGCCGGTCCTGGGTAATGGCAACTACCGCATCAGCGTCGCCGCCGATATCGATTTCAGCCAGAAGGAAGAGACCTTCCAGGCCTACGGCGAGAACCCGCGCCTGCGCAACGAAGTGCTGCGCGACGAAAGTGTGCTCGACCAGCTGGCCCTCGGCGTGCCCGGCTCGCTGGCCAACCGCCCGCCGCAGCCTGCACCGGAGCCGGCCGAAGGCCAGCCGCCGGCCGAGGGCGAGGCGGCCAACAAGGCGGCCACCTCGCTGCGCAAGGAATCCAATCGCCAGCTCGATTACGACCAGAGCGTCACCCACGTCAAGCACGCGCCATTCGGCCTGCGCCAGCAGAGCATTGCCGTGGTGCTCAACGCCGCGGCGGCGCCCGAGGGCGGCTGGAGCACCGAGGCGCGCGCCGAGCTGGAAGCCATGGTCAAGAGCGCCGTGGGCTTCAACCAGGCGCGTGGCGACCTGCTCACTCTGAGCGTATTTCCCTTCACCGCTGCCGGCGCGGATGTGGCGCAGGGCGAGGCGTTGCCCTGGTGGGAAAACGCCAAGGTGCACGAGCTGGCCAAGCTCGGCGTGTTCGCCCTGATCAGCCTGCTGCTGTTGCTGATGGTGGTGCGTCCCGCAGTGCGCAGCCTGACCCAGCGCAGCCAGCCGGGCTTACCGGCGGCGGTCGACGGCGATGATCCGCTTGCCCTGCACGCCGAGCGTGCTGCCGAGCGCCTGCTGGCCCGCGTCGGCGACGAGCAGCCGGGCGCCACGGTGCTCGGCGAGCTCAGCCCGCTCTCGGAGATCCGTCTGCCGGCGCCAGGCTCGGGCCTGGAGCTACAGATCGAACACCTGCAGATGTTGGCCAAGAACGATCCCGAGCGCGTCTCGGAAGTCATCAAACAATGGATAGGACGCAATGAGCGAGACCTCAACCCAGCCTGATGGCCGCGGTGGTTCCACCGCCAAGGAAATGCGCATGCGCGTGCAGAATCGCTCGCTGAGTTCGTCCGAGCAGGCGGCCATCCTCATGCTGAGCATGGGCGACGAGATTTCCGCCGGCGTGCTCCGCCACTTCTCGCGCGAGGAAATCGTCGCCATCAGCCAGGCCATGGCGCGCCTGTCCAACGTCAAGCAGCCGATGGTCTCCGACGTGATCGGCCGCTTTTTCGAGGACTACAAGGAGCAGAGCAGCATCAAGGGCGCCTCGCGCGGCTACCTGGCCGGCATGCTCAGCAAGGCGTTGGGCAGCGAGATCACCCGTTCGCTGCTCGACAGCATCTACGGCGAGGAGATTCGCGCCAAGATGGCCAAGATGGAGTGGCTCGACCCGAAGCAGTTCGCTGCGCTGATCGCCAAGGAACACGCGCAGATGCAGGCGGTGTTCCTCGCCTTCCTGCCGCCGGGCATGGCCAGCGAGGTGCTCGAGTGCATGCCCAAGGAGCGCCAGGACGAACTCTTGTACCGCATCGCCAACCTCAGCGAGGTCAACAGCGACGTCATCGCCGAGCTGGAGCAACTGATCGAGCGCAGCCTGACCGTGCTCAGCACCCAGGGCTCGCAGGTGCGCGGCATCAAGCAGGCGGCGGACATCATGAACCGCTTCAAGGGCGACCGCGGGCAGATGTTCGAACTGCTGCGCGCCCACGACGACCAGCTGGTGGAGCGCATCGAGGACGAAATGTACGACTTCTTCATCCTCTCGCGGCAGAACCAGGACGTGCTGCAGGCACTGCTCGAGGCGGTGCCGCTGGAGGAATGGGTGGTCGCCCTCAAGGGCGCCGAGCCCGAGCTGGTGCGCGCCATCACCGGCGCCATGCCCAAGCGCCAGGCGCAGCAGATGGAATCGATCAACCGGCGTCAGGGTCCGGTGCCATTGAGCCGCGTCGAGCAGGTGCGCAAGGACATCATGGCCGTGGTGCGGGAAATGTCGGCCAGCGGCGAGCTGCAGGTGCAGCTGTTCCGCGAACAGACGGTGGAATGAGATGACGGTCAAGGTGATCAGGGGCGATACCCGCCAGTGGCGCGCCTACCGCTTTCCGCCGCGCAGCAGCCAGCCGGCAGTGGACTGGAGCGGCGATGCCGCCGGCCTGCAGCGGGTCATGGCCGACGGCTTTCAGCAGGGCATCGAGAAGGGCTACCAGGACGGTCTGCAGCAGGGCGAGGAAGCCGGACGCCAGGCCGGCTTCGAGCAGGGTCGGGCCGAGGGCCTGCGCCTGGGCCGTGAGGACGGCCGCAATGAAGGACGGCGCGAATTCGAGCTGGCCGCGCAGCCACTGGAGCGGATCAGCCAAACGCTCGAGCAGTACCTGGGCGAGCTGGAGCACAAGCGCCGCCAGGAACTGCTGGAACTGGTGAAGAAGGTGTCGCAGCAGGTCATCCGCTGCGAACTCACGCTGCATCCGACCCAGTTGCTGGCGCTGGTGGAGGAAGCCCTGACCAGCATGCCGGGCGAGCCCGAAGACGTGCAGGTGCTGCTCAGCCCCGAGGAATACGCGCGGATCAAGGCGCTGGCGCCGGAGCGCGCGGCCGGCTGGAAGCTGGTGGCCGACGAGCGTCTGGCCCTGGGCGAGTGCCGCGTGGTCACGCCGCAGGCCGAAGCCGACGTGGGCTGTCAGCAGCGCCTGGATGCCTGCATCGACACCCTGGCCGAACACCTGCATCTGACCGAGGCCTGATCGCGCATGCTGGATTACAAGCTCGACGAAGCGCTGCGCTCGCTCGACGGCGTGCAGCTGGCCAAGGTGGCCGGGCGCCTGGTGCGGGTCTCCGGCATGCTCCTGGAAAGCCTCGGCTGCCAGCGCAGCACCGGCCAGCGCTGCCGCGTCGAGCAGGCCGACGGCAGCCTGCTGGATGCCCAGGTGGTCGGCTTCAACCGCGATATCACCTACCTGATGCCGTTCAAGAAGCCGGTCGGCCTGGCCGCCGGCTCACGGGTATTCCCGGCCAAGGACGAGGCGTTGCTGCAGATCGACGAGTCCTGGCTCGGCCGGGTGGTCAACGGCCTCGGCGAACCGCTGGACGAGCGCGGTAAGCTCTCCGGGCGCGACCCGCTGCCGGTCGAGTTGCCCAGGGTCAACCCGCTCAAGCGTCGTCCGGTGGAGGCTGCGCTGGATGTCGGCGTGCGCGCCATCAACGCCCTGCTGACCCTCGGCAAGGGCCAGCGTGTCGGCCTGTTCGCCGGTTCCGGGGTGGGCAAGAGCGTGCTGCTGGGCATGATCACCCGGCAGACCAAGGCCGACGTGGTGGTGGTCGGGCTGATCGGCGAGCGCGGCCGCGAGGTGCAGGAATTTCTCCTGCATTCCCTTGGCGAGGAGGGGTTGCGCAAGGCCGTGGTGGTGGTGGCGCCGGCCAATGAATCGCCGCTGATGCGCCTGAAGGCCACCGAGCTGTGCCACAGCATCGCCGCCTATTTCCGCGACCAGGGCCAGGACGTGCTGCTGCTGGTCGACTCGTTGACCCGCTACGCCATGGCCCAGCGCGAGATCGCCCTGGCCCTCGGCGAGCCGCCGGCGACCAAGGGCTATCCGCCTTCGGTGTTCGGCATGCTGCCGGAACTGGTGGAGAGCGCCGGCAACGGCGAGAGCGGCAGTGGCAGCCTCAGCGCCATCTATACCGTGCTGGCCGAGGGCGACGACCACCAGGACCCGATCGTCGACTGCGCGCGCGCCATCCTCGACGGGCATATCGTGCTCTCAAGGCGCCTGGCCGATGTCGGCCACTACCCGGCCATCGACATTTCCGCCTCGGTCAGCCGCTGCATGAGCCAGGTCGGCGAGCCCGCGCATATCGGCGCGGCGCGCCAGTTCAAGGAGTTCTACAGCACCTATGAAAAGATCAAGGAGCTGATCCCGCTGGGCGGCTACACCCCGGGCATGGACGCCAAGACCGACCGCGCCGTGCAGCTGGCGCCCAGCCTCGAACGCTTCCTGCGCCAGGAGGTCGGCAGCGGCGCCGAGCTCGGCGCCAGCATCGCCACCTTGCAGGGCATCATCAAATGAAACAGCAGATCGAAGTGCTCGGACGCCTGGCCAGCTTGCGCGGCAGCAAGGTGCAGCAGATGCTCGGCCGGGTCAGCTACCAGCAGAACCTGTGCCAGCGCTACCGCAACAACATCACCGGCCTCAGCCGTCTGTGCGGCTTCAGCGTGCCGATGACCACGCCACTGCAGCGCGACAACCAGCAGCGCTACAAGGCGACGCTGTACAAGATGGTCGAACTGCAGCGCCGCGAGCTGGCGCTGGCCGAGGAGAACCTGGCACGCATCCAGGGCGAGCTGCTGGCGGCGATGCGCAGCGAGAAGGTCATCAGCCAGTTTCTCGAAGGCAAGATGGGCGAATGGCAGGAGCTGCTTGCCCGCCAGGAGCAGAAGATTCAGGATGGCCTGGCCGCCCAGGCCTGGTGGCGGGCGCAGGTGAGTTAATTTTTCTTCGACGCGTTTAAGTCCTTGCCGCGTCTGGTCGCTCTTAGGCCATAACACCACGAGTTGGATTCGAATCATGGAAATCAGCAGGCACCTCAAGCCCAGCCTCAACCTGCCCAGCGACGCCCCGGCGCAGGTGCAGAGCGCCCGCGCGCAGAGCAGCAGCGCCTCGCGTGCGGCGGCCAGCGCCGAGCCGCGTCTGGAGCAACTGCAGCAAGCCCTGCGCAGCCTGCCCGAGGTCGATCTGGACAAGGTCGCCCAGCTCAAGGCCGCCCTGGCTCGCGGCGAGCTGAGCAGCGATCCGGCCGCGCTGGCCGGCAGCATGCTCACCTACCACAGCGGTAGCGATGCGTGACCACCAGCCGTGAGCAACAGCTGCTTCTGATCGTCGAGCAGGACCTTGAGCAGGACTGCGCCGACTACCTGGCCCTGCGCGGCCTGATGCAGGAGCTGTATCAGCAGTTGCTCAAGCGCGACAGCCGGCAGATCGACCTGCTTAACGAGCAGATCCTGCCGCTGGTCGACCAGGCCAAGGCCCGCGCCGAACGGCGCAGCAAGGTGCTGGCTGCCTTCCAGCTGGGCAGTGGCAATAGCGCGATGCAGAAGCTGCTGGCGCGTTATCCACAGGCCCAGCGCAAGCACCTCGAACATACCTGGGAGCAGCTCGGCCAGCTGGCCGGCCAGTGCAAGCGCCTCAACGAGCGCAACGGCAAGTTGCTGGCCATGCACCACGAGATTCTCGAACAACTGCTCGGCGAGCCGGGCGCGGGTCAGCTGTACACGCCGCAGCCGTATTGAGTGGTGTGGCCTTTTTAGGGGCGGCGATCCGCATTGGTCCATGCTGAACGCCGTTGGTGGGCTGAACATCACTGGTGGGCTGAAGCCCACCCTACCGGGCTCAGGCACGGACGGCTTGTAGGGTGGGCTTCAGCCCACGCGGACCATCGTCGGTAGGTTGAGGCGGATCGCCGCCCCGTCCACCCAACGCCCTGCAGCTCATGTCCCGGCCGCAAAGCGCCTGCCGCGTCGTGCTAGACTCGCGCGCTTCCGATCTGTGGTGATTTCTCTTCGTGCCTCACGCCGCCCTTGCCCATCCGCCGCGCTGGCTGACCAATGCCCAGTTGCATCCGCAGCCGGCCGCCGGCGTGCGCGACTGGCTGTTCAACGAGGATTCGCTGACCCGCCGCCTGACCGCGCTGTCCAACGACGGTTTCTCGGTAACGCCGCTGCAGCAGGGCTGGCAGCGTCTGCGTACAGATGAGTGTGCCCTGCTCGGCGTGGCTGATGGCAGCCAGGGCTGGGTACGCGAGGTGTACCTGCGTGGTCACGGCCAGCCCTGGGTGTTCGCCCGCAGTGTTGCCGCGCGCAGCGTGCTGGAAGGCTCCGGGCTGAATCTGGCCGAGCTGGGCAGCCGCTCGCTGGGTGAGCTGCTGTTCAGCGATCGCGCCTTCGACCGCGGCGAGTTGCAGGCCTGCCGTTATCCGGCGGCCTGGCTGCCGGATGAGGTGCGAGAGGAGCGTCTGTGGGCACGACGTTCGTGCTTCAGCCGCGGGGCGCTTGGCGTGCTGGTGGCTGAGGTGTTTCTGCCTGCGTTCTGGCAAGCGGCAGGTATCGAGCCCTAGAGCTTCCACTACATTGCCTACTCAGGCCATCCCGTTGTCCGTCGGCCCATGGCTTACTGCCTCGCGACGACTGCATGGATGCAGGAGGTAGAGCGACGCAGTAAGCCAAAGCCGAGTGCGATCTGGCCGCCTGTGGCAGTGAGCATCGCCGCTACAGCGCCTCCCACACGCGCTTGCCCTTATAATCCGCGCAACCTGCACGGAGACGCCTCGATGTACACCCGCCTGCTGCAATCGACCACCCGCCTGCACCCGCGCGCCTGGGACTTCATCCAGCTGATGCGCCTGGACAAGCCTATCGGCATCTACCTGCTGCTGTGGCCGACCCTGTGGGCGCTGTGGGTGGCGGCAGGTGGCGTGCCGAGTGCGAAGAACCTGTTCATTTTCGTCTTCGGCGTGATTCTGATGCGCGCCGCCGGTTGCGTGATCAACGACTACGCCGACCGCAACTTCGACGGCCACGTCAGCCGTACCCGGGCGCGCCCGCTGGCCAGCGGCAAGATCCAGCCGCGCGAGGCACTGCTGCTGTTCTCCGTGCTGGTGACCCTGAGCTTCGTGCTGGTGCTGTTCACCAACGCCACCACCATCTGGCTGTCGTTCGGCGGCCTGGCCCTGGCCGCCTGCTACCCCTTCATGAAGCGCTACACCTTCTACCCGCAGGTGGTGCTCGGCGCGGCCTTTTCCTGGGGCATGCCGATGGCCTTTACCGCCGAGACCGGCAGCCTGCCGCCGGAGGCCTGGTTGCTGTATATCGCCAACCTGCTGTGGACCGTGGCCTACGACACCTACTACGCCATGGCCGACCGCGAGGACGACCTGAAGATCGGGGTGAAGTCCACTGCCATCCTCTTCGGCGATGCCGACCGTCTGATCATCGCCAGCCTGCAGGGTCTGGCGCTGCTCTGCCTGCTGCTGGCCGGCGCGCGCTTCGAACTGGGCGTCTGGTTCCACGCCGGTCTGCTGGTGGCCGTTGCCTGCTTCGCCTGGGAATACCACAAGACCCGCAACCGCAAGCCGATGGCCTGCTTCAACGCCTTCCTGCACAACCATTGGGCGGGGCTGGCGATCTTCGTTGGCATAGTGCTGAACTACGCATTGCGCTGAGAGCGTGATCACGATCTGCTGCGCGTCGGCCCTACTGCGTTAAAAACAGGCTCAGAATGCTCATTTACTTGAGTAAACTCCGCTTCCTCGCCTGTTTTTGCCTTGTAGTGCTCTAGCTCGCGAAATCGTGACAACACTCTGGGCACTGCCGCCGACCTGTCATATCGCTGCAATAATTCCGTTATCTAATGCGGCGCAGACAGTTGAACGAACCGAGGCAGGACCATGGTTGGCAAGAACATCCTGATCGTCGATGACGAAGCACCGATCCGCGAGATGATCGCGGTGGCCCTGGAAATGGCCGGTTACGAGTGCCTTGAGGCGGAGAACACCCAGCAGGCTCACGCCGTGATCGTCGACCGTAAACCCGATCTGATCCTGCTCGACTGGATGCTGCCCGGCACCAGCGGCATCGAGCTGGCCCGGCGCCTCAAGCGCGACGAGCTGACCAGCGACATCCCCATCATCATGCTCACCGCCAAGGGCGAAGAGGACAACAAGATCCAGGGCCTGGAGGTCGGCGCCGACGACTACATCACCAAGCCCTTCTCGCCGCGTGAACTGGTGGCCCGCCTCAAGGCCGTGCTGCGCCGTGCCGGGCCGAGCGACAGCGAGGCCCCGATCGAAGTCGGCGGCCTGCTGCTCGACCCCATCAGCCACCGCGTCACCATCGACGGCAAGCCGGCCGAGATGGGCCCGACCGAATACCGTCTGCTGCAGTTCTTCATGACCCATCAGGAACGCGCCTACACTCGTGGTCAGTTGCTCGATCAGGTCTGGGGCGGCAACGTCTACGTCGAGGAACGCACCGTCGACGTGCATATCCGCCGCCTGCGCAAGGCCCTCGGCGATGCCTACGAAAACCTGGTACAAACCGTGCGCGGGACTGGGTATCGTTTCTCCACCAAAGGCTGAAAAGCTGTTTACGATCTGCTGCGCGTCGGCCCTGCTGCGTTGAAAACAGGTTCGGCAGGCCGCTAGCGGCCAACGCTTTAGTGCGGCCCCGTAGGGGCGAACGTAGTGAGTAATGCTCATGTACAAAAGTACAGTCGCCCGCGACTCCGACCGTTCCTCACCTGCTTTCGCCTTGCATGGCTCTAGCTCGCGAGATCGTAAATCAGCTTCTGCGGGTTCGCTCTTCTCACAAGGATGCGCTCCATCGTGAATCAAGACTGGCGTGGCGCCGTGGTGCGCCGCCTGTTGTTGCTGGTTGGCGCCTGCCTGCTGCTGGGCGCGATCACCGGCGAATACGCCTGGGTGCTGGCCGTGGGCCTGGCGATTCATCTGGGCTGGACCCTCAGCCAGCTGTTGCGCCTGCACAAGTGGCTGCGCGAGCACAAACCCGACGAGCCGCCGCCCGATGGTTACGGCCTGTGGGGCGAGGTGTTCGACAGCATCTACCACCTGCAGCGCCGCAACCAGAAGGCGCGTGGCCGCCTGCAGGCGGTGATCGACCGCGTGCAGGAGTCCACCGCGGCGCTCAAGGATGCGGTGGTGATGCTCGACAGCCAGGGCAACCTAGAGTGGTGGAACCGCGCCGCCGAGACCCTGCTGGGCCTCAAGACGCCGCAGGACAGCGGTCAGCCCATGGCCAACCTGGTGCGCGATCCGCGCTTCAAGGAGTACTTCGAGCGCGGCAACTACGCCGACGCGCTGGAGATTCCTTCGCCGGTCAACGACCGCCGCCGCCTGCAGTTCCATATCACCCGCTACGGCAATCGCGAGCACCTGCTGCTAGTGCGTGACGTCACCCGTCTGTATCAGCTCGAGCAGATGCGCAAGGACTTCGTTGCCAACGTGTCCCATGAGCTGCGCACGCCGCTGACGGTGATCGCCGGCTACCTGGAAACCCTGCTGGACAACGTCGAGGCGGTCAATCCACGCTGGCTGCGCGCGCTGCAGCAGATGCAGCAGCAAGGCGCGCGTATGCAGACCCTGCTCAACGACCTGCTGCTGTTAGCCAAGCTGGAAGCCACCGACTATCCCTCGGACAACCAGCCGGTGGCGGTCGACCTGATGCTGCTGTCGATCAAGAACGACGCCCAGGCGCTGTCCGGCGAGCAGAACCACCGCATCAGCCTGGAGGCCGACCCGCATCTCAAGCTCAAGGGCAGCGAGGCGGAGCTGCGCAGCGCCTTCTCCAACCTGGTGTTCAATGCGGTGAAATACACCCCGGCCGGTGGCGAGATCCGCATTCGCTGGTGGGGCGACGAGCGCGGCGCGCACCTGGCGGTCAGCGATACCGGTATGGGCATCGAGGCCAAGCACCTGCCGCGTCTGACCGAGCGTTTCTACCGGGTCGATTCCAGCCGTGCCAGCAACACCGGTGGCACCGGCCTCGGCCTGGCCATCGTCAAGCATGTGCTGCTGCGCCACCGCGGCAATCTGGAGATCAGCAGCGTGCCGGGCAAGGGCAGCACCTTCACCTGCCACTTCGTCGCGTCGCAGGTGGTGCAGCGCGCACGCTGAGGGCTTGCATTCGTTGTCGCGAGCCCCCACCCTCTAGCGGTCATTGGCCAATTCGAACCTTCATGGACCCTTCCACGAGTCTCCCCGCTTCCGTCTACTTCGCCGACTTCGGCCTCGTTCTGTTCGCCCTGTTCCTGGTCCTGCTCAACGGCTTCTTCGTCGCCGCCGAGTTCGCTATCGTGCGTCTGCGCGCCACCAAGGTCGATGCCCTGGCCGAGGCGCATGGCTGGCGCGGGCATATCCTGCGCACCGTGCACAACCAGATGGACGCCTACCTGTCGGCCTGTCAGCTGGGCATCACCCTGGCCTCGCTGGGCCTGGGCTGGGTCGGCGAGCCGGCCTTCGCCGAGCTGCTCACCCCGCTGCTGGCAGCCATCGGCATCGAGTCACCGAAACTGATTCACGGCATCGCGTTCTTTACCGCGTTCTCGATCATTTCCTACCTGCACATCGTCATCGGCGAGCTGGCGCCCAAGTCCTGGGCCATCCGCAAGCCCGAGCTGCTCTCGCTGTGGACGGCCGCGCCGCTATACGCCTTCTACTGGCTGATGTACCCGGCGATCTTCGTGCTCAACGCCAGCGCCAACGCCATCCTGCGTATCGCCGGGCAAGGCGAGCCGGGGCCGCACCACGAGCACCACTACAGCCGTGAAGAACTCAAGCTGATCCTGCATTCCAGCCGTGCCTCCAGCGACAACGACCAGGACCTGCGCGTGCTGGCCTCGGCGGTGGAGCTGGGCGAGCTGGAAGTGGTGGACTGGGCCAACTCGCGCGAGGACCTGATCTTCCTCGAGCTCAACGCCAGCCTCGACCAGGTGTTCACCACCTTCCGCCGGCACAAGTACAGCCGCTACCCGATCTTCGACGAGAGCAAGGGCGAGTTCGTCGGCGTGCTGCACATCAAGGACCTGCTGCTGCACCTGTCGCTGCTGGAGATGCTGCCGTCCGCGCTCAGGCTGGCCGATCTGATGCATCCGCTGGAGCGGGTCAACCGGCACATGCCGCTGTCGCAGCTGCTCGAGCAGTTCCGTCAGGGTGGCGCGCACTTCGCCCTGGTCGAGGAGGCCGACGGCAAGGTGATCGGCTACCTGACCATGGAAGACGTGCTGGAGGCGCTGGTCGGCGATATCCAGGACGAACACCGCAAGGCCGAGCGCGGCATCCTTGCCTACCAGCCGGGCAAGCTGCTGGTGCGTGGCGACACACCGCTGGCCAAGGTGGAGCGCCTGCTTGGCGTCGACCTCGATCATATCGAGGCGGAAACCCTCGCCGGGCTGATCTACGAGACGCTCAAGCGCATGCCCGAGGAAGAGGAAGTGCTGGAAACCGATGGCTTGCGCATAATCGTCAAGAAAATGAAGGGACCGAAGGTGGTTCTGGCCAAGGTGGTCAAGCTCGACTGAATCGGTCGGGCGCCAACCCGGCGCGCCGCTGTCGACGAAGACCACCGCCCTGGTCGGACCGTTCGGTCAATCGTCCCGCTCATCCATGTCCGTTCAGTGCTTGTTCAGTTTCGCAACCGCCCATCAGGTTTAGCGAATCACCCACGGCCTCGGCAGTCTAGGTACTTGCGTCCCACCTCGGTGGGCGGCGTTATCCATTCATTGCCAAGGAAATCGTCATGCAGCTGTCCAGCATAACCCCCAAAGCAACACTCGCCCTGTGCCTGGCGGGCGCCTCGCAGGCCTATGCAGACTCGGTCACCGACCCGATCTCCACCCTCGGTGTCATCGCTTCGCACAACCAGTACAAGCTCACCGTGGATGATGAAAGCGACAAGGAACGCCTCAACCAGGGCGGCCTGTTCTTCAACTTCGGCAACAAGCTGACTGGGCAGGAAGGCTTCATCTACCAGGCCGGCATCGAAGGCCAGTACCGTGACAAGGACGACGTGGAGTACAAGTCCTCGCGCGCCGACCTCGACCTCGGTCTGCGTGCCGCGCTGAGCACCAACAACTACATCGACGTGATCGTCGGTGGCGGCTACGACTGGGGGCGTATCGAGCAGGACGACGTCGGCCCGCTCGACAGCACCGTCAAGCTCACCAGCAAATCGCCCTTCGCCAAGGCCGGGCTCGGCTACAACTATCTGACCCCGGACTACACCCTGCGCCTGGAAGTCGGCGCGCGCTATTCCATCGACCCCGAGGCACGCCTGAAGATCGATGGTGAAAGCGACTCGGTGGACCTGAAGAACAAGGTCAACCCCTATGGCGAGCTGACCATGCTGTGGAACAAGGGCATCAACAATCTGCCGATCAGCACCAGCCTGTACTACACCCAGACCCGCTACGAGCTCGACAGCAACAGCGAGCTGGCTGAGCGCAGCAAGCTCAAGCAGGAGCAGGTCGGCCTGCGCGTCGGCCTGGCGTTCTAAGGCGCCTGCGGCCCGATGCCCCGGCGGCATCGGGCACACTTGGCGTGCGCGCCGGCCTCAGGCGGAGGAGGACTTCGCGTGGCTGGCGCGCACCGCGTCGATACCCCGTAGCGCCGGTCGGCAACGGCGCAGCAGCAGCCCCAGGGTCACGGCGTACAGGCCGATGACCGCCAGACCCACCCACTGGATCTGGAACGGGGTGAACCTGAACGCCAGCACCAGCGCGCCGAGCAGGATGAAGTGGCAGGCGATGAAGCACCCACGGCCCAGGCGTTGCACGCTCAGCCCCAGGTTGTCGCTGTACAGGCGCACCAGCGAGTCCACCGAATTGATCACGAAGATCACCCCGACCGCCAGCATGGCCAGCTTCCACTGCGGCGCGACGGTGATGTCCGCGGCGAAATAGTGGTGCAGCACGGCGAACCAGATCGCCAGCGGAATCGACGGGATGATCAGCAGCGCCAGCAGCAGCTGATAGGTTCGCAGGCCGCCGACGAAGCGCGAGACGAACTGGCCGATCATGATGCTCCAGGCGAACCACCAGAACAGATAGAAGGCGTGGTAGTCGCTCAGCGGCAGGATGAAGCGTGGCAGCTCGGCGAAGTAGCCGCTGCCGATGTCCGTCGCGGCCCGGGCCAGATGGTCGGGGGTGAACCCGCCGACCAGCGCCATGCCCAGAATCAGCGCGAAGAACAGCCAGGTGGAGGCGACGCTGAGAATCTTCAGGTAACGGATGTCGGTACTCGAGTAGATCGCCGCGAGAAGAATCGCCACCACCGTGAGGTAGTGCCAGGCCTCGCTCACCTCGGGGGCGTACCAGGCGATGTTGACCAGGAACAGGTAGGCGGTGAAGGCGCAGGTGGAGACGATCACCAGATTGTTCACCAGCTTCACCGGGCGCAGTTCGAACAACCTCACCCTGGGTTCGATCACGCAGAAGTAGAAGGTGGTGATGAAGTAGAACACCCAGATCAAGAAGCCCCAGAAGCCGAAGGCCACCGCCAGCGGGTTGGAGAACTGGTAGGGCTCCTCGCTGGCGTAGGTGGGGAATTCGGTGAGCGGGAAGATGATCAGGCCCATGTCCAGGCCGGAGGTGAACAGGATGGCCAGGAAGGTGAACAAACCCACCGGCTCGCTGCCGCTGCAGCGCAGTTTGCCCCAGCGCAGCAGCACCCAGAGGGTCAGCGCGAGCAGGGCGAGAATTGCTGTGGAGAGAATCAAGGACATCGGTGCGTGGCCTCGTGGCTTCTTATTGGACGTGCCCGGTTTCGCTCCGGGGGCTCTGGATACTGCGGCAAGCCTGGCGGCTGCACATGCCCGAGGACGTCACCTGGTGCTCCGATTACGGCCTGGTCGCGACCCAACCTCCGGCTGGAGGCGCCGTCGCGCTCTTGGCTGGCGAACCCGATCTGGAGTAGGGTCGGCCTGGGTAACTTTCCCTGGAGAAGGCGATGCGCAAATGGCAATGCGTGGTCTGCGGCTTCATCTACGACGAAGCCGAGGGGTTGCCCGAAGAGGGCATCGCGCCCGGTACGGCCTGGGAGGACGTTCCCGCCGACTGGGTATGCCCGGACTGCGGCGCGGGCAAGGCGGATTTCGACATGATCGAGATCGCCTGACCCGCCCCGGCAAAGCCAACTAATGACGACGGCCGCGCGGCCGTCGCGTCGTTTTCGCAGAGGAATCACAGCATGAGTGCACCTGTCGTCATCGTCGGTACCGGTCTGGCCGGCTACAACCTGGCCAAGGAGTGGCGCAAGCTCGATACGCAGACGCCGCTGCTGCTGATCACCGCCGATGACGGGCGCTCCTACTCCAAGCCGATGCTGTCCACCGGCTTCGGCAAGAACAAGGACGCCGACGGCCTGGCCATGGCCGAGGCGGGCGCCATGGCCGAGCAGCTCGATGCGGAGATTCGCACCCATACCCGCATCACCGGCATCGACCCCGGGCACAAGCGTGTGTGGATCGGCGAAGAAGCCGTGGCTTACCGCGACCTGGTGCTGGCCTGGGGCGCCGAGCCGATCCGCGTACCGGTGGAGGGCGATGCCCAGGATGCCATCTACCCCATCAACGACCTGGAAGACTACGCGCGTTTTCGCGCTGCGGTCGCCGGCAAGCGCCGCGTGCTGATCCTCGGCGCCGGCCTGATCGGCTGCGAGTTCGCCAACGACCTCAGCGCCGGCGGCTATCAGGTCGAGCTGCTGGCGCCCTGCGAACAGGTGATGCCCGGGCTGCTGCACCCGGCCGCCGCCTCTGCGGTGCAGGCCGGCCTGGAGGGACTGGGCGTGCGTTTTCACCTCGGGCCGGTGCTGGCCAGCCTCGATCATCAGGGCGATGCGCTGCAGGCCACGCTGTCCGACGGCAGCCTGATCGCCTGCGACGCGGTGGTGTCCGCTGTCGGCCTGCGCCCGCGCACCGCCCTCGCGGCGGCGGCCGGTCTCGACATCAACCGCGGGGTGATGGTCGACCGCCAGTTGCGCACCTCGCACGCCAACATCTACGCCCTGGGCGACTGCGCCGAGGTCGAGGGGCTCAACCTGCTCTACGTCATGCCGCTGATGGCCTGCGCCCGGGCGCTGGCCAAGACCCTGGCCGGTGAGCCGACGGCGGTCAGCTACGGGCCGATGCCGGTGACGGTGAAGACGCCGGTGTGCCCGCTGGTGGTTTCGCCGCCGCCGCGTGGCAGCCACGGCGAATGGACGGTCGAAGGCAGCGGCAGCGATATCAAGGCGCTCTGCCGCGAGGCTTCCGGCGCGCTGCTGGGCTATGCGCTGACCGGTGCGGCGGTGCAGGAGAAACTGGCGCTGAACCGGGAACTGCCCGCACTGCTGGCATGATCGCCTGCCGTTCTGTCGCATACGCCGCTAAATTGCCCGGCTAAAGTGTCGGACAACACTGGCGCAGTGCGATGCGGCATGCCATTCTCCAGAGGGTCTGCCGCAGCGCAGAGCTGTTGCGGCGCCTTGGGCGCTGTTCTGGAAGAACAGCACGGACACAACAACAAAAAACCGTCAAAGAGGCATTTATGCGTAAACCGGAACTCGCCGCCGCCATCGCCGAAAAGGCTGATCTGACCAAGGATCAGGCCAATCGTGTACTCAACGCCGTACTGGAAGAAATCACCGGTGCACTGAACCGCAAGGACAGTGTGACCTTGGTGGGCTTCGGTACCTTCGTCCAGCGCCACCGTGGTGCTCGCACTGGCAAGAACCCGCAAACCGGTCAACCGGTGAAGATCAAGGCCAGCAACACCGTCGCTTTCAAACCGGGCAAGTCCCTCAAGGACGCAGTCAACTGAGTCCGTCGCCCGGAGCCGCTCGGCTCCGGGTTTCTCCCCTCTGCTCATCCTGCATCCCGAAACGGCAGCCATGCCTTGGACAGGCTGTAGTCTTGCGATAAAACCACTACAATGCGCGGCCATCATCTTCGATCACGAGGGCCTGAGCATGAAATTCCGTTTTCTCCTGTGGATGCTGGGTCGCCTGATGGCCAAGGCCAGCCGTGACAATCCGGCCTTCCGTCAGCAGCTCGAAGGGCGCGACATGGTCTTTCAGCTACACACCCTGGACGGCAAGGTGGCACGCCACTTCATCGTGGCTGGCCAGCGCGTGACCAGCAAGCGCGGCACCGCCAGGGAGCCTGCCTTCGCCATCGGTTTCAAGGACGCCGCCTACGGCTTCGAAACCATGACCGCAAAGAACAAGCAGCTGGCCTTCATGCAGGGTATCCAGAACAAGGACATCCAGATCCAGGGCAACCCGGCGCTGGTCATGTGGTTCCAGGGCCTGACCAAGTACCTGATGCCGAAGAAGAAGACCGAGGCGCCGAAAAAGGCTGCCTGACAGGCAATGCTGTTCACTTAAGAAACGGTCGAACGCAATACGTCTCCTCGCCCCTTTGGGGAGAGGGTGAGGGCCGCGTTCGGAGAGGGGAAACAGGCGGTTTCGCGGTGTTTTCGGCCCTCTCCCCCAGCCCCTCTCCCATGAATGGGAGAGGGGAGCAAAGCGTGTGCAACTTAAGTGAACAGCGTTACGCCTGACAGGCCTCGATGTGCGTCGCGGCTGGCTGCGACGCTGCGCTTTGGGTAGGCTGCCAGGCATGTACCTGTGGAAGGCCTGAGCATGCGTCTTTTCCTCCTGCCCCTGCTGTTGCTGGCGGCCGCCACCGCGCGAGCCGAGCCGGCCTCGGCCAAGGCCCTGTTGCCGCTGTTCGAACTGGCGGGCATCCACTTGCTCTGCGAGCAGAGCACGCCGCTGCTGCAGCGCGGCCAGAACGAAGCCGAACAGAAACGTCTTGCGCAGCTGTTCGCCGGCGAGACGTTCTGTCTGGAGCTGGCCAAACGCGTCGCTGCCCGTTTCGATGCGCAGCAGAGCGAGCAGGCCCGCGAACGCCTCGACAGCCCGCTGGCGCGGCGCTTCACCGCCGCCGAGCGGGCCGTCGGTGAAGAGCCTGACGGCCTGGCCGAATATCGCCAGCGCCTGCAACAGCAACCCCCGCGCGGCGCCCGTCTGGCGCTGGTCAAGCGGCTCGATGCGGCCGCACGCACCACCGAACTGGCCAGCCTGCTGCGTTACGAAGTCGGCAAGACCCAGGCGCTGCTGGCGCTCAGGGCGCGCGGCGAAAACCTCGACGAGGTCGAGCTGCAGGCGCAGACGCAGAAACAGGCCGAGGCCATTCGCCAGTCCAGCGAGCAGGCGGTGGAAACCTTCATGTTCTATGCCTACCGGCAGATGCCCAGCGATCAGCTGGCCGAATACGCAGCGCTGTACGAGCACGCCAGCGTCAGCCAGCTGCTCGCCATCAGCCTGGAGGAGGTGCCGCAGCTGTTCGCCGAACGTCGCGAGCAGCTGCGCAAGACGGCGCGCAGGCCGTAATGACAGTCAGTGCGGGTGGAACTGCGCCGCCAGCTCACGCAGGGCGACTTCGGCGCTGAGCACCTTGCTCACGGCGTCTTCGGCCTTTTCCCGACTCAGGCCCAGGGCCTCGAACAATTCGTCCGGGATCTCGCTCTGCGGGCCGGCGCCGATGCCACGGTTGCGCAGCAGGCTGACCGCCAGGCACACCAGGTTGGCGAAGGCCGCGCTGTCACCGGCATAGCTCGGGTCGTGCTGGAAGCGCAGGGCGCTGGACAGTTCTTCCGGCATGTCCCAGTGGCGCATCAGCCAGGCGCCGATCTGCTCGCGGGTGATGCCCAGCAGGTGCTGCTCGATATGGCTGTGCGACAGGTGCGGGTTGACCTCCAGGTGACGGCAGATCAGCGAGAAGTGCGGCGGGAACACATGCGCCAAGACCAGGTAACCGAAGTTGTGCAGCAGGCCGGCCAGATAGGTCAGGCCCGCTTCCGGGCGCTGCGCACGCGGCATGGCGCGGGTCAGGCCTTCGATCACCGCAGCGGTGTAGATCGCCTGCTGCCAGTAGGGCGTGGCGTGCTGCGGCTGGTCCTTGGGCAGGCTGAGGGTCTTGCCCAGCGCCAGGCCGAGCGCCAGGTTGATCACCAGGTCGAAGCCCAGCACGCGGACGATGGCGTCCTCCACCGAGCGGATCTTGCCGGGTGCGGCGTAGTAGGGCGAGGCGGCCCAGCTGACCACCTGGGCCGCCAGCGCCGGGTCGGTTTCGACCACGCCGGTGATGTCGTCCACCGTGGCATCGGGATCGACCCGCAGCTTGATGATCTTCTGTGCGGTTTCCGGCAGCGGCGGAATCTCGATGGTTTCTTCCAGGCGCTGTTGAATTCGGCGTGCGGTGAAGGCCTGCACGGCCTGGGTGATCTCCGCGCGGTCGTCGTGCGGGCGATCCAGGTTCGGCCTGATCGCGCTGACCGGTTCACCGAAACGCGCTGCGCTGGCCTTGCTCAGCAGGCTCTTGTAGGCCTCGGTGGGAATTTCCAGCAGCACGCCGGGCTGACCGGAGTCGATCAGCAGGCTGGGCACCTGCAGCAGGCGTTCCTCGTACAGGCAGGGCGAACTGGTCAGCGGCGGCAGGCCGGGCAGGGCGGTCAGGTTGTGCTTGCCGAGCATGCGCTCCAGGCGCTCCGGCTTGACCGCGGTGAGCTGGCGCCCGGTCAGTTCCGCCAGGCGCGACAGATCCAGCAGCTGGCTGCGCGGGTAGAGCACCAGCAGGGCACCGACGGCGTCGTCCACCAGCACGGCCTGCAGGCGCGCCTCGCTCGGCTGGCCCGGGCGCTCGGCACGTACCTGATAGGGCACGGCGAGTTTCTTCAGCAGTTGCACGATCACGGCGGGCGGTTGCGGATTGGCGTTGGCGGCGAGGGCGACTTCAGTCATATCGGTATCCAGCGTTGGCGCATGTGCCTCGGAGTATAACCAGCGAGGCTTTGTGCAAAGGTTCGTGGCGACGGCTGTCCTGTGAACAGGTTCACACTTGACCGTATTGCTGGCCGTGACGCAACCAGCGCTCCAGCAATGGAGCCACATGTTGTGGCCAATGTTCCAGCAGGGCCTGCGCGGCATCACGCACGGCGGGCAGCAGGTCGGCGTCGCGCATCAGGTCGGCGACCTTGAATTGCAGCAGACCGGTCTGTCGGGTACCGAGCATTTCCCCGGGGCCGCGCAGTTCCAGATCCTTCTCGGCGATGACGAAGCCATCGGTGGTTTCGCGCATGATCGCCAGGCGTTCGCGCCCCAGTTGCGACAACGGCGCGTGATAGAGCAGCACGCAATGGCTGGCGGCGCTGCCGCGACCGACCCGGCCGCGCAGCTGGTGCAACTGGGCCAGGCCCAGGCGCTCGGGGTTCTCGATGATCATCAGGCTGGCGTTGGGCACGTCGACGCCCACCTCGATCACCGTGGTGGCCACCAGCAGTTGCAGGTGGCCCTGCTTGAATTCGTCCATCACCGCGGCCTTCTCGGCCGGCTTCATGCGCCCGTGGATCAGCCCGACGCGCAGCTCGCCGAGCGCGGCGGAGAGCTCCTCGAAGCTGGTTTCCGCGGCCTGGCAGGTGAGCTCCTCGGATTCCTCGATCAGGGTGCACACCCAGTAGGCCTGACGCCCCTGCTGGCAGGCATTGCGCACCCGCTCGATGACCTCGATGCGGCGGCTGTCGGCGATCACCAGGGTGTTGACCGGGGTGCGCCCCGGCGGCAGCTCGTCGAGGATCGAGGTGTCCAGATCGGCGTAGGCGCTCATCGCCAGGGTGCGTGGGATGGGCGTGGCGGTCATGATCAGCTGGTGCGGGCAGAGACGCCCGTCGATGCCCTTCTGGCGCAGGGCCAGGCGCTGCTGCACGCCGAAGCGGTGCTGCTCGTCGATGATCACCAGGGCCAGGCGCTTGAACTTCACCTCGTCCTGGAACAGCGCGTGGGTGCCGACCACCATCGGGCAGCCGGCGGCGATCTGCTCCAGCGCGGCCGCGCGTGCCTTGCCCTTGAGCTTGCCTGCCAGCCAGGCGACATTCAGGCCGAGCGGCGCCAGCCACTTGCTGAAGTTGAGAAAGTGCTGCTCGGCGAGAATTTCGGTGGGGGCCATCAGCGCCACCTGGTAACCGGCCTCCAGCGCCTGCAGCGCGGCCAGCGCGGCGACCACGGTCTTGCCGGCGCCGACGTCACCCTGCACCAGGCGCAGCATGGGTTCGCTCTGCGCCAGATCGTAGGCGATCTCTGCCCCCACGCGCTGTTGCGCGCCGGTGGGGGCGAAGCCGAGGTTGGCCAGGTACTGCTGCGGCAGCCTCTTCGCTGGCGGCAGGGCCGGCGCCTGCTGCGCGCGCACCTGTTCGCGCAGGCGCTGTAGCGACAGCTGGTGGGTCAGCAGCTCTTCGAAGGCCAGGCGATGCTGGGCCCAGTGACGGCCTTCGGCGAGCTCTTCGAGATCGGCGTCCGGTGGCGGTCGGTGCAGGTAACGGATGGCTTCATCCAGCGGCGCCAGGCGATAGTCGCGGGCCAGCTCGTCGGGCAGCCAGTCCGGCAGGCTGCGCGGGCCGAGCCGCGCCAAGGCCTGCTGGCTGAGCTGGCGCAGGCGCTGCTGGGTCAGGCCTTCGGTGGTCGGGTAGATGGGGGTCAGACTCTGTTCCACTGGTGCCGGCTCGTCGCCGCTCTGCGCGCGGTATTCCGGGTGGTAGATCTCCAGGCCGGTGGCGCCGGGGCGCACTTCGCCATAGCAGCGCAGCGCCGTGCCGCGTTTCAGGCCTTCCTTCTGCGCCTGGCTGAAATGGAAGAAGCGCAGGCTCAGCGTACCGCTGCCGTCCTGCAGACGCACCAGCAGGCTGCGGCGCCGGCCCATGACCACGTCGGCGCCGGCAACGATGCCCTCGACCACCGCATCCTGCCCCGGACGCAACGCGCCGATGGGGGTGATGCGGGTGCGATCCTGGTAGCGCAGCGGCAGGTGGAACAGCACGTCCTGCAGGTTTTCCAGGCCGACCTTGGCCAGTTTTTCTGCCAGCGCGGCGCCTACGCCTTTCAGCGCGGTGACGGAAACCGCTGACAGCTCGCTCACGTCCGGCCTCAGACTGCCTTGGTCTGCGGGCTGCGGGCGACCGAGCAGAGGCGGATCGAGTCGGCCAGCACTTCGATGGCGTTGGGCCGCGGGAAGCTGGCGCGCCAGGCGATGGCCACGGTGCGGAAGGGCACCGGCGCGCTGAGCGGACGCACTTCGATCACGCCCGGTGCGTAGTGGTGGCTGTCCACCGCCGAGAACGGCAGGATCGACACGCCCAGGCCGGAGGCGACCATATGGCGGATGGTTTCCAGCGAGCTGGATTCCACCGTGGTGTGCTTGCCGTGGTCGTCGCCGCCCTTGCGCAGGGTCGGACAGGCTTCCAGCACCTGATCGCGGAAGCAGTGGCCTTCGCCGAGCAGCAGCAGGCTCTTGTCGTTGAGCAGCTTGGTGTCGATGGTGTCCATCGCCGCCCAGGGGTGGCCGGCCGGCAGCAGGGCGTAGAACGGCTCGTCGTACAGCGGCTTGGTCAGTACATCGGCTTCCTGGAAAGGCAGGGCGATGATGATGGCGTCCAGCTCGCCGGTGCGCAGCTTGTCGCGCAGGATATGGGTGAAGTTTTCCTCGATGTACAGCGGCATGTCCGGGGCGACCCGGTGCAGCTGCGGAATCAGATGCGGGAACAGATAGGGGCCGACGGTGTAGATGGCGCCGATCTTCAGCGGCGCGGCCAGCTGGTTCTTGCCGGCCTGGGCCAGCTCGCGAATGCCCTGGGCCTGCTCCAGCACCTTCTGCGCCTGGGTGACGATGCCCTCACCGACCGGGGTCAGGCGTACGGCGCTCTTGCTGCGTTCGAAGATCAGTACGCCGAGCTCGTCCTCCAGCTTCTTCACGCCCACCGACAGGGTCGGCTGGCTGACGTGACAGCGTTCGGCCGCTCGACCGAAGTGCTGTTCCTGGGCGAGGGTGACGATGTAGCGCAGTTCGGTGAGGGTCATAGTGTTTATCCATTAAGTTGCCGCCAAGCATAGCCTTTGCAAACAGATGAACCAACCGCGCTAATAGACTGTTGCAAAACTATCTCGACTTTGGCGTTGGCCTCGCCCCGCCTCCGGCATCCGGATGGGTCGCTGACTGCTGCGCCGACGCCTTCGAGCGGCCTGTTACACTGCGCCATCGCATAGAAAGTCAGGAGAACAGCATGTCGCAAGGCAATAGCCTGCTGATTGCCGGGTGCGGGGACGTCGGTACCCGTCTTGGTCTGCGTATGGCGGCGCAGGGCTGGCGCGTGCTGGGCATGCGCCGCAACGTGGCTGCGTTGCCGGCCGCCATCGAGCCGCTGGCCGGTGATCTGCAGGCCGACGTCTGTCCGGCAGATTGGCCGCAGGGGCCGCTGGACTACCTCGTGTACTGCGCGGCGGCCATCCAGCACGATGAAGCCGGCTACCGCGCCGCCTATGTCGACGGCCTGCGCCGCGTGCTGGGCTGGCTGGCGCTGCATGGCCAGCGACCGCGGCGCATCCTGTTCGCCTCCAGCAGCGGCGTGTATGGGCAGCAGGATGGCGAATGGATCGACGAGGAATCTGCGGCCGAAGCCCAGAGCTTTTCTGCTGTGATCATGCGCGAGGCCGAGCGCGTCGCGCTCGACAGCGGCCTGCCAGCGACCGCTGTGCGCCTGACCGGGCTCTACGGACCGGGGCGCGAATGGCTGCTGAGCCAGGTGCGCGGTGGCTATCGGGTCAGCGAGACGCCGCCGCTGTACGGCAACCGCATTCACGTCGATGACGCCGCGGGGCTGCTTGCCACGCTGTTGCAGGCCGATGCTGCGGGCGTGCCCCTGGCCGATTGCTACCTGGGTGTGGACGACGAGCCGGCGCCGCTGCACGAGGTGGTGGCCTGGTTGCGCGAACGCCTGGGCGTCAGCCACTGGAGCGATGAGCAGCGCGTGCGCCGCGCCGGCAGCAAGCGTTGCAGCAATGCCCGTGCTCGCGCCCTAGGTTGGGCGCCGCAATATCCCAGCTATCGCGAAGGCTATGCGGCGATCCTCGCTGGAGACTGAGATGGACGCCAACCGTCTGCTGGCCAAGCCCTGGCTGCCGGGCGTCGAGCTGTTTCACGCCGACTTCTCCGGGCAGGCCTTTGGCCGTCACAGTCACGATGCCTTTGCCATCGGCGCTATCGTGCAGGGTGTCGGGGGCTACCAGTGCCGGGGTCAGCGCTATGCGTTGCCTGCCGGCACCCTGTCGCTGATGAACCCCGAAGAGCCGCATACCGGGCACGCCGAATCGGCGCGTGTGGTCTATCGCATGCTCTATGTCGAGGAGTCGCGGCTGCCGGCGCTGCTCGGGCGCAAGCGCCTGCCCAATGGCTTCGGCACGCTCAACCCGCATGACGACGGCCAGGTCGCGGCAGGTCTGGCGCGACTGGCGGGCGAGTTCGAGCGCGGCGATGCGCTGGGGCTGGAGAGCGAACTGCTGGCGCTGTTGGAGCTGGTATTCGTGCGCCACGGCGGCTTGCGCGAGGCGGGTGCGGCATTTCGCGACAGCGGGGTGACGGCGTACCTGCGCGATTACCTGGAAGCGCACTACGCCGAGGCCGTCAGTCTGGAGCAGCTGGCCGCATTGGTGCAGCGTCATCCACGCCACCTGATCGAGGCCTTCCGCCGTGCCTATGGCGTGCCGCCGCATACCTATCTGCTGCAGCGCCGGGTGCGTGAGGCCAAGCGCAGGTTGCTGCAGGGCCAGGCGCTGGCCGATGTCGCGCTGGGCCTGGGCTTCTATGACCAGGCGCATTTCAACGGCGTGTTCCGCCGCTTCACCGGGGTGACTCCGGGCCGTTTTCGCGTGCTGGCGCAGTCCTGATGCGGCGCGTTGCGGCATCCGTGAGCAAGTCAAGGCCCTAGCACGCAGGTCCAAGCTGCCGTGATGCTGGCGAATCTGAGTTTTTTCCAATACAGCGCTACCGGCATTTGCCGACACTGCCTCCGCCAAACGGAGGTTTCATGTTCGCGCTGTTTCTGCTGGTTGCCGGTACTCACTTCGCCGCCTTGCTGTCGCCGGGGCCGGACTTCTTTCTGCTGATTCGCACTGCGTTGACGAAAGGCCGGCGCCAGGCCGACGGTTGTGCCTGTGGCATTGCCCTGGCCAACCTGCTGATCATGCTGCTGGTGCTGTTCGTCATGGCCTTGTTGCCCGCCGAGGGCAGTTGGCTGTGGCGCGGCCTGCAGGTCGTCGGCGGGCTGTATTTCGCCTGGATCGGTCTGCAGGCCCTGGCCTCGCGGCGGGATCTGGTCCTGCCGCAGGGCGAGCAGCTGCGGCTGGGCGGGGTGTACAAGGGTATGCGCCAGGGCCTGCTGTCCTGCAGTCTCAATCCCAAGGTGCCGCTGTTCTATGCCGGGCTGTTCGGGGTGCTGCGCGAGTCGGCGATGCCGGCCTGGGGGCTGGGCCTGGCAATGCTGTGGATGACCCTGGTGGTGCTGTTCTGGGATCTGGCGTTGGTGCGCCTGCTCGATCAGGCGCGCTGGCGCGCCTGGTTGCAGCGACGCGTACGTTGGCTGGATCGCGGCTGCGGCGGTCTGTTGCTGGCGCTGGGTGGCTGGCTGTTGCTGGGGGCGCTTTAGCGCGGCGACGCTCCTGCCCGGAGGCGGCGCCTGTTGCTCAGCGACGCTTGAGCAGCCAGCGCTGCGGGCCGGGCTGGTACTCCGGCATCTCGTCGAACTGGGCACGGTTCTGCGCCTCGAAGATGCGCAAGCGGTTGCCCTCGTGCACGAACAGCCAGGGGCTGCCCTGGTCGCCGGCCTGCAGCCAGATGCTGTCATGTTCGCCGCTCATGGCCGCGCAGTCGCCAGCCAGGCACAGGGCGAAACGTTCGGCGCCGGGCAGGCCCTGCACCTGGCCGTCACTGTTGAAGCGCACCAGGCCGCCCTGGCCGAGACCTTCCTCGATCAGCCAGTCGCCACCGAGGTAGTCGCGATACAGCGCCTGTTCGAAGCTGCTGCCCAGCGGCTTGGCCTCGCCAGAGCCCTGGAAGCGGGTGAAGTGCTGCTCGGGCCAGTAGCCGCTGGCGACCTGTACCAGCTCGCCGTTCTGAATGCTGAGCTGCTCCTTGTAGTCGCCGTAGAAGGTCACCTGCCAGCGGCCTTCACCAGCGCTCTGCAGCCGGCCCTCGGCCAGTTCGAAGCCGTTGCTGTAGCTGGCCTGCTGCCGTTCGGGATCGATATGCCATTCGAGGTTCGGGCCATAGGCGAGCAGGGCCTCGCGCAGGCGACCGCTTTCGCGGGCGGCGTCGATGGCGGCCTGGTTGATCCAGGTCCCGCTCGGGTCGTTGTTCGGCGTGCTGGCACAGCCACCGAGCAGGGCACCCAGTAACAGCAGAGGAAGCAGACGCATGGCGATCTCCATGCCGGGAAAGGGAGAGAGCGGGGTCTGGCACCCCGCTCGAACGACTTAGAACCTGTTCATGATCTGCTGCGCGTCGGCCATGCTGCGTTGAAACCAGGCTCAAAATGCTCATTTACAGCTCGTAAAGTCGAGCGCGACTCCGAGCGTTTTTCGCCTGATTTCGCCTTGCCTGGCTCTAGCTCGCGAGATCCTGAGCAGGCTCTTACTCGATGACCAGAATAGCGTCCATTTCCACCTGCGCACCGCGTGGCAGGGCAGCGACGCCGATGGCGGCACGCGCCGGGTAGGGCTGCTCGAAGTAACGGCCCATGATCTCGTTGACCTTGGCGAAGTGCGACAGGTCGGTGAGGAAGATGTTCAGCTTGACGATGTCCTTGAACGAACCGCCGGCCGCTTCGGCAACGGCCTTGAGGTTTTCGAACACCTGCACGGTCTGTGCTTCGAAGCCTTCGACCAGCTCCATGCTCACCGGGTCCAGCGGGATCTGGCCGGACATGTAGACGGTGTTGCCGGCCTTGATCGCCTGGGAGTAGGTGCCGATGGCGGCGGGGGCCTTGTCGCTGGTGATGACGGTCTTGCTCATGAATCGCTCCTTGTGAGAACTGGCTGGGTCGAGCGCCCAGCCTACAGAATCGAAATAGGGGAATTGTGTCAGGCGCGTACTCGGGTGATACGCATCACGCCCTTGAGTGCGCGCAGTTTCTTGATCACCCGGGCCAGGTGCACGCGGTCATGTACGCTGACCACCAGTTGCACGACGCTGATGCGGCCGTCTCGTTCGTCCATGCTGATCTTCTCGATGTTGCCATCGGCGGCATTGACGCTGCTGGCCAGCAGGGCGATCAGGCCGCGCTGGTGTTCCAGCTCGACGCGCAGTTCGACGTTGAATTCACCGGTGACGTCCTTGGCCCAGTTGAGCTGGATGCACTTTTCCGGGTTGTGGCGGATGTCGACGATGTTCCGGCAGCTCTCCATGTGCACCACCATGCCCTTGCCGGCGGACAGGTAGCCGACGATCGGATCGCCCGGAATCGGCGTGCAGCACTTGGCGTAGCTCAGTACCAGGCCTTCGGTGCCGCGAATCGCCAGCGGCCCTTCGCTGCTCGGCAGGGTTTCGTCGCCGCTTTCGGCCAGCAGGCGGCGGGCCACGACGTAAGCCATGCGGTTGCCCAGGCCGATGTCTTCGAGCAGGTCCTCGATGACTTCCTGGCGGTATTCGCCGAGCACAGCCTGCACGCGCTCGGGCGCGATCTTCTCCAGGTGCGTGTCGAAGCTGGCCAGCACCTTGTTCAGCAGGCGTTCGCCGAGGCTGATGGATTCCGAGCGGCGCTGCTGCTTGAGGGCGTGACGAATATGCGTGCGCGCCTTGCCGGTGACCACGAAATTGAGCCAGGCCGGGTTCGGCCGCGCGCCCGGCGCGGTGACGATTTCCACCGTCGAGCCGCTTTCCAGCGCCTGCGACAGCGGTGCCAGGCGGCGGTTGATGCGGCAGGCGATGCAGGTATTGCCGACGTCGGTGTGCACCGCGTAGGCGAAGTCGACCGCGGTGGAGCCTTTCGGCAGCTCCATGATGCGGCCCTTGGGCGTGAACACGTAGACCTCGTCGGGGAACAGGTCGATCTTCACGCTCTCGATGAATTCCAGCGAGTTGCCCGCGCGCTGCTGCAGTTCCAGCACGCCCTTGACCCACTGGCGTGCGCGGGCGTGGTTGCCCTTGGGCACTTCGTCGTCGTTGGACTTGTACAGCCAGTGCGCGGCGATGCCGTTGTTGGCCATCTCTTCCATCTCGCGGGTACGGATCTGGATCTCGATGGGCACGCCGTGCATGCCGAACAGCGTGGTGTGCAGCGACTGGTAGCCGTTGGCCTTGGGAATCGCGATGTAATCCTTGAAGCGGCCGGGCAAGGGTTTATACAAGTTGTGCACGGCGCCGAGGACGCGGTAGCAGGTGTCGACCTTGTCGACGATGATGCGGAAGGCGTAGACGTCCATGATCTCGTTGAACGCCTTACGCTTGCCGCGCATCTTCTGGTAGATGCTGTACAGGTGCTTCTCGCGGCCGATCACTTCGCCTTCCATGCCTTCGCGCTGCAGGCACATCTGGATCGATTCCTCGATCTTGGCCACGATTTCCTTGCGGTTGCCCCGAGCGCGGCGCACGGCGGCGCGGATGCGCTCGGAGCGCATCGGGTGCATGGCCTTGAAGCCCAGGTCTTCGAATTCCACGCGCATGTTGTGCATGCCCAGCCGGTTGGCGATGGGGGCGTAGATTTCCAGGGTTTCCTTGGCGATGCGCCGGCTCTTTTCGTGCGGCATGGCATCGAGGGTGCGCATGTTGTGCAGGCGGTCGGCGAGCTTGACCAGAATCACGCGGATGTCGCGGGCCATGGCCATGGCCATCTTCTGGAAGTTCTCGGCCTGCGCCTCGGCCTTGGTCTCGAAGTTCATCTGGGTCAGCTTGCTGACCCCATCGACCAGTTCGGCCACGGTTTCGCCGAACTGCGCGTTGAGCGCTTCCTTGGCGATGCCGGTGTCTTCGATGACGTCGTGCAGCATGGCGGCCATCAGGCTCTGATGATCCATGTGCATGTCGGCGAGGATGCTGGCCACGGCCAGCGGATGGGTCACGTAGGCTTCGCCGCTGCGGCGGCGTTGGCCATCGTGCGCCTGTTCGGCGTAGAAGTAGGCGCGGCGAACCAGGTTGACCTGGTCATGGCCGAGGTAGGTCGAAAGTCGATCGGCGAGAGCGTCTATGCCAGCCATGGGAGGTTCCTCCTTTGGCAGGTATGGCCCTGCGCCGCGCGACTTCGACCCGGCATCATCGACTTACAGAGGCTCGTTGGCCTCTTCCTCGAAGGCAGCGAACAGCGGTTCTTCTTCGACGATGTCTTCCTGGGCGACCACTTCGTAGTCCACCAGGCCGGCAGCGATTTCGCGCAGGGCCACCACGGTGGGCTTGTCGTTTTCCCAGGCCACTTTCGGCTCTTTGCCGCCGGTGGCCAGCTGGCGCGAACGCTTGGTCGCGAGCATGACCAGTTCGAAGCGGTTATCAACGTTGTCCAGGCAATCTTCGACGGTAACGCGAGCCATGGTGTTCCTCGTAACTTGTGCGGATAAGCTTGGCCCGAGCGGGCGAGCGGACTGAATAGTCTAAAAAATCACCAGCGACAATGGAAGCGCTGTTTTACGCCAGCAGTTCACTGAGCAGGCCGGCATGGCGCTGTTGTTGCTGAGCCTGGGCCAACTGGTTGCTGCGAAAGATGGCCTTCAGGTCGCTCAGGGCGTGATTGAAGTCATCGTTGATCACCAGGTAGTCGTACTCGACGTAGTGGCTCATTTCGCTGACCGCCTCGCGCATACGGCGTTCGATGATCTCGCCGCTGTCCTGGCCGCGGTTGGTCAGGCGATGGCGCAGTGCCTCCTGGGTCGGCGGCAGGATGAAGATGGACTTGGCCTGCGGCATCAGCTTGCGCACCTGCTGCGCGCCCTGCCAGTCGATCTCCAGGATCAGATCGAAGCCTTCGGCCAGGGTCTGCTCGACCCACTTTTGCGAGGTGCCGTAGAAGTTGTCGAACACCTGGGCGTGTTCGAGAAACTCGCCGCGCTCGATCATGGCGTTGAACTGCGCATGATCGACGAAGTGGTAGTTGACCCCGTCCACCTCGCCCGGGCGCATGGCGCGGGTGGTGTGCGAAACCGAGACGCGAATCTGCGCCTCGCTCTCGATCAGGGCCTTGACCAGGCTGGTCTTGCCGGCGCCGGAGGGTGCGGAAACGATGTAGAGGGTGCCGGTAGTGATGGCCATGAAAAACGTCCTGAGAAATCTTGCGGAATTTTAAAAGCGTAGCGAGCGACGGCTAGGCAAGGCGAAATCAGGCGAGAAAGCGGAGTTTACGACTGTAAATGAGCATTTCGAACCTGATTTCAACGCGGCATAGCCTAGCGCAGTAGTTTTTACTCGATGTTCTGCACCTGCTCGCGCATCTGCTCAATCAGCACCTTGAGGTTCACGGCAGCCTGCGTGCTGCGCGGGTCGAAGGCCTTGGAACCGAGGGTATTGGCTTCGCGGTTGAGTTCCTGCATCAGGAAGTCCATGCGCCGCCCGGCAGCGCCGCCGGCCTTGAGTACGCGACGCACTTCGCTGACGTGAGTGCTCAGGCGATCCAGCTCTTCGGCCACGTCGCTCTTCTGCGCCAGCAGTACCAGCTCCTGCTCCAGGCGTTGCGGGTCGAGTTCGGCCTGCATCTCGGCGAAGCGGGTTTCGATCTTCTGGCGCTGGCCGGCGAGCATCTGCGGCACCAGTTCGCGCAGGGCCGCCACCTCCTCGAGGATGCTGTCGAGGCGCTCGTTGAGCAGCTTGGCCAGCTCGGCGCCTTCACGGGCGCGGCCGGCCTTGAGCTCGCCCAGTGCCTGGTCGAACAGCTTCAGCGCGGCGGCATTGAGCGCTTGCGGGTCGGCCGAGTCGGCCACCAGCACGCCGGGCCAGGCCAGCACTTCCAGCGGGTTGAGCGGCGCCGGTTGCTGGATCAGTGCGGCGACCTGTTCGGCAGCGGCGATCAGTTGGCGGGCGCGGTCGGCGTCGACCTGCAGCGGCTTGCCGGCACTTTCCTCGGCGAAGCGCAGGGTGCATTCCACCTTGCCGCGCGAAAGACCCTGGCGTAGCGCCTCGCGCACTGCGCCTTCGAGATCGCGGAAGGCCTCGGGCAGGCGCAGGTGCGGCTCCAGGTAGCGGTGGTTGACCGAGCGCAGTTCCCAGCTCAGGGTGCCGTGGGCGGTTGCCTGCTCGCTGCGGGCAAAGGCCGTCATGCTGTGAACCATGGGATACCTCGCGAAAGTCAGCTCGAAAAGCGCAGGATTGTAGCCCACGGCGCCCGCCCATTTCATGTGCGGGCGATCAAGCCTTGCCGGTCTGGCGCCAATTCGTCATGTCGCCGGGGTCGACCGCCCCCTATAATGCGTGCTGTTTTCACTTAATGAAGTAGGTATCGCTCGATGAAACGTCCCAGTGGCCGCGCCGCCGATCAGTTGCGCTCGATTCGCATCACCCGCAACTACACCAAGCATGCCGAGGGTTCGGTACTGGTCGAGTTCGGCGATACCAAGGTGATCTGCACCGTCAGCGTCGAATCCGGCGTGCCGCGTTTCCTCAAGGGCCAGGGCCAGGGTTGGCTGACTGCCGAATACGGCATGCTGCCGCGCGCCACCGGCGAGCGTAACCAGCGCGAGGCCAGCCGCGGCAAGCAGGGCGGCCGTACTCTGGAAATCCAGCGCCTGATCGGCCGGTCGCTGCGCGCTGCGCTGGACATGAGCAAGCTGGGCGAGAACACCCTGTACGTCGACTGCGACGTGATCCAGGCCGACGGCGGCACCCGTACCGCCTCCATCACCGGCGCCATGGTGGCACTGATCGACGCGCTGAAGGTGCTGAAGAAGCGCGGCGCGCTCAAGGGCGAGCCGCTCAAGCAGATGATCGCCGCGGTGTCGGTGGGCATCTACCAGGGCGAGCCGGTGCTGGATCTCGACTACCTGGAAGATTCCGCCGCCGAGACCGACCTCAACGTGGTGATGACCAATGCTGGCGGTTTCATCGAGGTGCAGGGCACCGCCGAAGGCGCGCCGTTCCAGCCGGAGGAATTCAATGCCATGCTGGCGCTGGCGCAGAAGGGCATGAACGAGATCTTTGAACTGCAGAAAGCCGCTCTGGTCGACTGAAACCCCGCAACCAGCAAGGAGCATCAGGATGAACGACGATATGCAAAGCCCGCTTCCGACACCCAGTCAGGAAGCCCGTCAGTGGGCCATGTTCTGCCACTTCGCCGCGTTTCTCGGCCTGGTGTTCCCCTTCGGCAATCTGCTCGGGCCGCTGATCGTCTGGCAGATCAAGAAGGACCTCGACCCTTTCGTCGATGCGCAGGGCAAGGAGGCGCTGAACTTCCAGATCAGCGTGGCGCTGGCGGCGATCGTCTGCTTCATCCTGATGGTGGTGGTGATCGGCTTCCCGCTGCTGATGCTGCTGGGCATTGCTGCGCTGGTGCTGACCATCATCGCCGGGATCAAGGCCAACGAAGGCCAGGCCTACCGCTATCCCTTCGCCTGGCGTCTGGTGAAGTAGTCGGCGACTGGCATGAAAAAGCCGGCGTATGCCGGCTTTTTCGTATCTGTCGATCAGACGCTGAGAATCCAGTCGTAGTCGACGATCAGCGGCGCGTGCTGGGAGAAGCGCGGCTGGCGTGGCAGGCGTGCGCTGCGCACGCTGCGGCGCATGCCCGGCGTGAGCAACTGGTAGTCGAAGCGATAGCCCAGGTTGAGCATCTCGGCCTGCTCGTTGTCCGGCCACCAGCTGAACTGGTCACCTTCGCGGCTGACTTCGCGCAGCGCGTCGACATAGCCCATGTTGCCGACCACTTCATCCATCCAGGCGCGTTCGGGCGCAAGGAAGCCGGGTGATTGCTGGCAGTCGCGCCAGTTCTTCACGTCCAGCTTCTGGTGCGCCACGTGCAGCGAACCGCAGTAGATGTACTCGCGGCGCTTGCGCCGTTGCTTGTCCAGATAATGGGTGAAGTCGTCCATGAACTTGAATTTCTGATTCAAGCTCTCGTCGCCGTCCCGCCCGGTGGGCAGGAGCAGGGTGGCGATACTTACCTTGTCGAAATCTGCCTGCAGGTAGCGCCCGTAGCGATCGGCCATCTCGAAGCCGAGGCCGCTGATCACCGCCTTGGGTTGCAAACGCGAATACAGCGCCACGCCACCTTGGCTGGGCACTTCACCGTCGCATGCATAGAGGAAATAACCATCCAGTTGGAAGGCTTGGTCGTCCATTTCAAAGGCGGAGGCACGGGTGTCTTGCAGGCAGATCACGTCGGCATTCTGGGCTTGCAGCCAGCTGAGCAATCCTCGCTCGGCCGCAGCCTGAATACCATTCACGTTCACACTGATGATCCGCATAAATGGCCCCCAAAAACACGTGCGTGTATGATACCCGAGCTCACCTCAATTAGCTAAATCCGTGCCGTCCGGGACTTTTTCATGCAAGCGTATCAGCGCGATTTCATTCGCTTCGCCATCGAACGCGGGGTTCTGCGTTTCGGTCAGTTCACCCTCAAGTCCGGGCGCACCAGCCCCTATTTCTTCAATGCCGGTCTGTTCGACAGCGGCCTGGCGTTGGCCCAGCTGGGGCGTTTCTACGCCGCCGCCATCGTCGACAGCGGCATCGACTTCGATGTGCTGTTCGGCCCCGCCTACAAGGGTATTCCGCTGGCGGCAACCACTGCCGTGGCGCTGGCCGAGCACCATCAGCGCGATCTGCCCTGGTGCTTCAATCGCAAGGAAGCCAAGGACCATGGCGAAGGCGGCACCCTGGTCGGTGCGCCGCTCAAGGGCCGGGTGTTGATCGTCGACGACGTGATCACCGCCGGTACCGCCATTCGCGAAGTGATGCAGATCATCCAGGGGCAGGGCGCGCAGGCCGCCGGCACCCTGATCGCGCTGAACCGTCAGGAGCGCGGTCAGGGCGAGCTTTCCGCCATCCAGGAAGTTGAGCGCGACTTCGGCATGCCGGTAGTGAGCATCGTGTCACTGCAACAGGTACTGGAATATCTGGCGGGGGATGCTGAACTGAAGCAATATCTGCCGGCCGTCGAAGCCTATCGCGCCGAGTACGGAATCTAGCCCTAGCACAAGGTCGTCCTATGCCTGCACCGCTCCTGACCCGCTGTACGCTGCTCTGTAGCCTGCTGCTGCCGTTGTCCGGGGTGGCTGCCGAGCTGTATCGCTACGTCGACGACAAGGGCGTGACGGTGCTCAGCCGCCAGGGCGTGCCGCCGGAGTTCATCGGCAAGGGTTACGAGGTGCTCAACGATCAGGGCCGCGTGCTGCGCGTGATCCCGCCGGCGCCGACGCCGGAAGAGTTCGCCCGCATGCAGGCGGACAAGGCGCGGGCCAGCAGCGATGCCCAGCTGCTGCGGCTGTACACCAATCTCGACGATGTCGATCGCGCCCGCGAGCGCAAGCTGGCCGAGCTGGATGCGGTGACCGGGGTGGCCCGTGGCAACCTGCAGTCGGTGCGCACCCAGCAGGCCAACCTGCAGAGCCAGGCCGCCGACCACGAGCGTGCCGGACGCCAGGTGCCGGAGCACCTGCTGGCGCAGATCAACAATCTCAAGGAAGAACAGAAGCGTCTGCAGCGCGACATCGCCCGCTACAAGGAAGCGCGCACCCAGGCCGAAGCCGGTTTTGCCGCCGATCGCGCGCGGCTGGCCGAGCTGTTCGGCGAGCCGCAGAAGAAGCCTTAGGGCCAGCCATTCAGCCTTGCGGCCGAGTCTTCTC
Organism: Ectopseudomonas guguanensis; assembly: GCF_900104265.1. Taxonomy (GTDB): domain Bacteria; phylum Pseudomonadota; class Gammaproteobacteria; order Pseudomonadales; family Pseudomonadaceae; genus Aquipseudomonas; species Aquipseudomonas guguanensis. The sequence continues at coordinate 369,133 of NZ_FNJJ01000004.1, read as the reverse complement.
GAAACTCTCGATCTTTTCCCTGAGCCACTGCGGCAGCGGGGCGCTGCTGCGTGTCGCGCCGTCTGCATGAACATAGACGATCTCGCCGCTGGTCAATAGCTCGCCGTCACGCCAGATGCCGAGGGCGAAGGTCAGGCTGGAGCGGCCCAGGCGCGCACTGCGAATGCCGATCTGTAGTTCATCGTCGAAGCGCGCCGGGGCGCGGTATTCGAGCAGGGTGCGGATGGCGAAGAAATCGCCGCCATCCTGTGCCAGGTCGGCCGGATAGGCGACGCCGAGGGCGCGGAAATATTCGGTGATGGCGACGTCCGCGTAGGTCAGGTAATGGCCGTTGAAGACGATGCTTTGCGGATCGACTTCGGCCCAGCGCACCCGCAGGGTGTGGAAGAAGGTGAACTGGCCGGGTTCGGGCAGGCTGCTCATGGGCGCTCCTCGATCAAGGTTGCCTGGCGAGCGTGCATGTTGAGGAGGGTTGCGGCAAGTTCGAGTTGGTGTGGCGATGGCCCGCGATAAGCTCGCTCGATGGCCTGCGCCATCTCGTAGGGTGCGCTGCGCGCACCGGTTTGACGGTGCGCTTGCAATACCCTCTCCCGCCCTGCGGGCACCCTCTCCCAGGGGGAGAGGGTCATCAGAAGGCCGCGTTGCGGCCGCTGTTTAGGGGCGTTTGCGGTTGGTGATCAGGGTGCCGACACCGCTGTCGGTAAAGATTTCCAGCAGCACCGCGTTGGGCACGCGGCCGTCGACGATGTGCGCGCTGTGCACGCCGCCCTGCACCGCTTCCAGCGCGCAGCGGATCTTCGGCAGCATGCCGCCGTAGATGGTGCCGTCGGCGATCAGGCCGTCGACCTGTTCGGTGGTCAGGCCGGTGAGCACTTCACCCTGCTTGTCCAGCAGGCCGGCGATGTTGGTCAGCAGCATCAGCTTTTCGGCCTTCAGCGCTTCGGCCACCTTGCCGGCCACCAGGTCGGCGTTGATGTTGTACGACTCGCCATCCGGGCCGACGCCGATGGGCGCGATGACCGGGATGAAATCGCCCTTGACCAGCATGTTGAGCAGCTCGGTGTTGACCCCGGTGACTTCGCCGACATGACCGATATCGATGATTTCCGGCTGGGTCATCTCCGGTGTCTGACGGGTGACCTTGAGCTTCTTCGCGCGGATCAGGCCGGCGTCCTTGCCGGTCAGGCCGATGGCGCTGCCACCGTGCTGATTGATCAGGTTGACGATGCTCTTGTTGACCTGGCCGCCGAGCACCATCTCCACCACGTCCATGGTGGCGGTGTCGGTGACGCGCATGCCGTCGATGAAGTGGCTCTCGATGTTCAGACGTTTGAGTAGATCACCGATCTGCGGGCCGCCGCCGTGTACCACCACCGGGTTGATGCCCACCGCCTTCATCAGCACGATATCGCGGGCGAAGCCCTGCTTGAGTTCCTCGCTTTCCATGGCGTTGCCGCCGTACTTGATCACCAGGGTCTTGCCGACGAAGCGGCGAATGTAGGGCAGGGCTTCGGACAGTACCTTGGCAACCTGGGCGGCAGCGTCACGCTCGAGGGTCATGCAGGGGCTCCTGAGGCAGATCGGTCAAAAGGGTAGTTGCAGGTCGGGGGCGACCTTGAGCAGTTGGGCGCGGAACACATCCTGGATGCGCTCGAGCTCTTCCTGGGTATCGGCCTCGAAGCGCAGCACCAGCACCGGCGTGGTGTTGGAGGCACGGATCAGGCCCCAGCCCTTGGGATAGTCAACGCGCACACCGTCGATGCTGGTGATGTTCGCCTCGCCCCACTGACCTTCACGCTGCAGGCGTTCGATCATGCCGAACTTGGTCTGCTCGGTGACCTTGATGTTGATTTCCGGCGTGGAAATGTCGCTGGGGAAGGCGCTGAACACCTGTTCGGCGTTGCGCTTGTCGAGGCTGAGGATCTCCAGCAGGCGCGCCGCGCTGTAGATGCCGTCGTCGAAACCGTACCAGCGCTCCTTGAAGAAGATGTGACCACTCATCTCGCCGGCCAGCAGCGCGCCGGTTTCCTTCATCTTCTTCTTGATCAGCGAGTGGCCGGTCTTCCACATCACCGGACGGCCGCCATAGCCGCTGATCAGCGGGGTCAGGCGACGGGTGCACTTGACGTCGAAGATGATGTCGGCACCCGGGTTGCGCGAGACCACGTCCTTGGCGAACAGCATCAGCAGGCGGTCCGGGTAGACGATGCTGCCGGTGTTGGTCACCACGCCGACGCGGTCGCCGTCGCCGTCGAAGGCCAGGCCCAGGTCGGCGTTCTCGGCTTTGACGCGGGCGATCAGGTCGACCAGGTTCTCCGGTTTGCCCGGGTCCGGGTGGTGGTTGGGGAAGTTGCCGTCCACTTCGCAGAACAGCGGGATGACGCTGCAGCCCAGCGCTTCGATCAGCTGCGGGGCGATCACGCCGGCGGCGCCGTTGCCGCAGTCGACCACCACCTTGAGCGGCTTGGCCAGGGCGATGTCGTCGCGGATGGTCTTGAAGTAGCGCGGCAGGACGTCGACCTGCTGCACGCTGCCGACGCCCGTGGCCAGGTCGTTGTTGTCCAGGCGGGTTTTCAGCGCCTGGATCTGCTCGTTGGCCAGGGTGTCGCCGGCGATGATGATCTTGAAGCCGTTGTAGTCCGGCGGGTTGTGGCTGCCGGTCAGCATCACGGCCGAACGACCTTCCAGTACGTTGGCGGCGAAGTAGACCACCGGGGTCGGCACCATGCCGATGTCGGTGACTTCGCAGCCGCAGTCCAGCAGGCCCTGCACCAGTTGTTGCAGCAGTTCGGGGCCGGACAGGCGGCCATCTCGGCCGACGATCACCTTGGGTTCGCCCTGCGCCAGGCTCTGCGAACCAATGGCGCGGCCGATCCAGTAGGCGTATTCGGCGGTCAGGGAGTCACCCACCACGCCACGAATGTCGTAGGCGCGGAAGATGTCGGCGGGAAGTTTCGGGGCGCTTTGGCTAGTGCTCATTGCGGGGCTCTGCTCCAGTCCCAGGAGATCCTGGTCTTCATCGAGAATGTCGATATCGAGGATATCGGTGTCCTGAAACAGCGGATCGACCAGCTCGGCAGGTTTGCTGACCGGCGGAGTGGCAGGGGCCGCTGCTGTTCCTTTAGTGGCGGTACTGCTGCCTTCGGGGCTGCTGCGGCGCGGCAGGCGCGCCAGGCTCTGCGCCAACGTATCGAGTGCCGGTACGCTGAGGCTGAAGGCTTTGACGTTCTTGCCCGCAGAGAGTTCTTTCAGCATTTCTCCGAGCTGCTGGACATCACCATTGATGCGCCGCTGCAGGGCACCCTGGACCAGGATCAGGCCAATCAGGGCGCCGCCCAGGGCCAGCAGAAGCGCCAGGCCGAGCATCGTCGGGGGAAGGCTGCCCTGGGCCAGGCCGGGGCCGGGGATGAAGCTGATTTTCCAGTAGGGGTTGCCAGTGGCGAAGGTCTGCGCGGCGCCTTCGCCAGGCTGACCGCGTTGCAGCAGCACCTGTTCCGGGGTGTTGGCGAACTGCTGGACCAGTTGTACCTGGCCGTATTCGGCCGGCAATGTCGGCAGCGCGGCGAGCAGGCGTTGCAGGTCGAAGGCCAGCAGCAGCGTGCCCTGGGCCGGCTGGCTTTCGCTGACGCGCAGGGCCACGGCGCTATAGGCCAGCCAGCGCTGGCCGACCCGGTAGGCTTCGACGGCCGGTTGCTGGCCGCTTTCGGCGCGGCGCAGCATGTCCAGGCCGGCGAAATTCATCGGCGCGGCGCGGCTGGTGTTCTGCACGGCTTCGCCGCGGCGATTGAGATGGGCATCGATCACGCCATCCCAATAGCCCAGGCGGCGTTCGGCTTCGCCGATCTGCAGGCTGTCGCCGCTCTGCAGCGCCTGCAGCAGCTCCGGGTTGCGAGCCGCGGCCAGGCTGTCGGCCTGCATCTGCTTGAGCGCCTGCTGCACGGCAGCGGCCTGGTTGCTGCCGAGGGCTTGCGCCAGTTCGGCCTGGCGCGCCTGGTTGCTGCTGCTGTCGGCGAACCACAGCAGAGCCCCGGCCGCACCCGTACCGATCAGGGCTGCCAGCAGGCCCGGCAGGAGCTGGCCCAGCGAGGGTTTGGCTGCCTTGCTCCTGGGCTCGCTCGGCATCAGGCTGGCGGCAGTGTCGGCTTCCTTGGCGCTGCGCTTGAAGAGTTTCACGTCGGTGCTCCTCGGCGGGTCGTCCTGTGATGGGATGATCAGTGGCTGCCGGAATGGCCGAAGCCGCCCGCGCCGCGTTGGGTTTCGTCGAACTGCTCGACCAGCTCGAAATGCGCCTGCACCACCGGTACCAGCACCAGCTGCGCGATGCGCTCGCCGATGGCGATGGTGAAGGGCGTCTGGCCACGGTTCCAGCACGACACCATCAGCTCGCCCTGGTAGTCCGAGTCGATCAGGCCGACCAGGTTGCCGAGCACGATGCCGTGTTTGTGGCCCAGGCCCGAGCGCGGCAGGATCATTGCCGCCAGGCCGGGGTCGCCGATGTAGATCGACAGACCGGTGGGGATCAACAGGGTCTGACCCGGTTCGAGGACGACGTCCTCCTTGAGCATGGCGCGCAGGTCGAGGCCGGCCGAACCGGGGGTGGCGTATTGCGGCAGCGGGAATTCCTGGCCGAGGCGAGGATCGAGGATCTTGGCTTGCAGAGCGTGCATGGTCAGTTCTTGTTCAGTCGTTCGGCGATAAGGGTGATCAACTGGCGGGCGATCTTGCCCTTGCTGGTCTGGGCGAAACTGATCTGCTGCAGTTCGCGGTCGATCACGGTGATGGCGTTCTCTTCACTATTGAAGCCGATGCTGGGGTTGGCTACATCGTTGGCGACGATCAGGTCGAGATTCTTGTCGCGCAGCTTGCGCGAGGCGTATTCGAGCAGGTTCTCGGTCTCGGCGGCGAAGCCCACGCTGAAGGGGCGGTCGTCGCGGCCGGCGATGGTGGCGAGGATATCCGGGTTGCGCACCATTTGCAGGAGCATTCCTTCGCCGCTGCTGGGGTCTTTCTTCAATTTGTGCTGGGCGACCACTTCCGGGCGGTAGTCGGCCACTGCTGCAGCGGCGATCAACACGTCGCAGGGCATGGCGGCTTCGCAGGCGGCCAGCATGTCGCGGGCGCTGACCACGTCGATGCGGCTGACCCGGTCCGGCGTCGGCAGGTGCACCGGGCCGCTGACCAGGGTGACCTTGGCGCCTGCCTCGGCAGCGGCTTCGGCCAGGGCGAAGCCCATCTTGCCGGAGCTGTGATTGGTGATGTAGCGCACCGGGTCGATGTTTTCCTGGGTCGGGCCGGCGGTGATCAGGATGTGCAGACCGTCCAGCGCCTGGCGCTGGAAGCAGTCGGCGGCGAGCAGGGCGATATCGTTGGGCTCGAGCATGCGGCCAAGACCGACGTCGCCGCAGGCCTGGCTGCCGGAGGCCGGGCCGAACAGGCGCATGCCGCGGCCTTGCAGCAGCTCCAGATTGGCCTGGGTGGCGGCGTCGCGCCACATGGCCTGGTTCATCGCCGGGGCCAGGGCGATGGGTGCATCGGTGGCCAGTACCAGGGTGGTCAGCAGGTCATTGGCCACGCCCTGGGCCAGGCGTGCGATCAGGTCGGCAGTGGCCGGGGCGATGAGAATCAGGTCGGCCCAGCGCGCCAGTTCGATATGACCCATCGCGGCCTCGGCCGCGGGGTCGAGCAGGTCGAGGTGCACAGGATGGCCGGACAGGGCCTGCAGGGTCAGCGGGGTGATGAACTCGCGCCCGCCCTGAGTCATCACCACACGGACTTCGGCGCCCTGATCCTTCAGCCGGCGAACCAGTTCGGCGCTCTTGTAGGCAGCAATACCGCCTCCCACGCCGACGATGATGCGTTTGCGATACAGCCGCTGCATAGGCCTGCCTTTTATATACCGGTGGATGTGCGCCACGTGACCAACGCCTCCCCAGGCCGGCCCCGTGTAAAAAGATGGGCTACGATAGCACAGCGCCCGCAGCGGAACAGCGGGCGCCTGGCTAGATGAGGCACCTCTAAAAAACGTAGGCGAGGCAGCCAGCACAAGGCAAAAACAAGCGAAAAAGCGGAGTTTACGAGCTGTAAATGAGCATTTTGAGCTTGTTTTTAACGCAGTGATGGCAACGCAGGTAGTTTTTAGAGGTGCCGTACAGGGAGGTGTACATGAGCATTCGTGATTGGCCCGCGGCAGAGCGTCCGCGGGAAAAACTGCTGGAGCAGGGCGCGGCGGCGCTGACCGACGCCGAGCTCTTGGCGATCTTCCTGCGCACCGGGGTGACCGGCAAGAGTGCGGTGGACCTGGCGCGCTATCTACTAAGCGAATTCGGCAGCCTGAGAGCCTTGCTGGAAGCCGATCTGACCGGCTTCAGCCAGCACCTCGGCCTGGGCCCGGCCAAGTACGCGCAACTGCAGGCGGTGCTGGAAATGTCGCGGCGGCATCTGGCCGAGCGCCTGCGTCACGATTCGGCGTTGGAAAGCCCGCAGGCCGTGCGCGACTACCTCAAGGCGCAACTGCGTCACGAGCCGCATGAGGTATTCGGCTGCCTGTTTCTCGACGCCAAGCACCGCGTGCTGGCGTTCGAGGTGCTGTTTCGCGGCAGCATCGACAGCGCCAGCGTCTATCCAAGGCAGGTGGTCAAGCGCTCGCTGGCCAACAATGCCGCTGCCGTGATCCTCACCCATAACCACCCATCGGGCGTGTCGGAACCCAGCCAGGCCGACCGCGTGCTGACCCAGCGCCTCAAGGATGCCCTGGCGCTGGTGGAAGTGCGCGTGCTCGATCACTTCATCGTCGGTGACGGCGAGCCGCTATCCATGGCGGAGCTGGGCTGGATGTAGGGGCTTGCCGGCAAAGGCAGGGCGAGTGCAACCCGCCGTAGCTATGGTGGCGGGTTGCACCCGCCCTACCTGTCGGAGCCCGCCCTCCCGACGAGGATTCAATGCGTAGGGTGGGCTTCAGCCCGCCATGATGTAGCTCAGGGCGCCAACCGCACCGCAGCGAAGTTCTGCCGGCCAAAGGCGCTGACCTTGTAACCCCGTACCTTTTCGCTGAGCAGGCGAAGGCGGTGGGATGCGCCAGCGGCAGCCACGGCGATGGTGGCGGGTTGCACCCGCCCTACCTGTCGGAGCCCGCCCTCCCGACGAGGATTCGCTGCGTAGGGTGGGCTTCAGCCCGCCATGATGTAGCTCAGGGCGCCAACCGCACCGCAGCGAAGTTCTGCCGGCCAAAGGGACTGACCATGTAGCTCTGCACCTTTTCGCTGAGCAGGGCGAAGGCGGTGGGATGCGCCAGCGGCAGCCATAGCGCCTGCTCCTGGATGATCTTCTGCGCCTGCTGATACAGGCGGCTGCGCTCGCTCTGGTCGCTGCTGGCCTTGCCTTCGGCGATCAGCTTGTCCAGCGCCTCGTCGCAGTAGCGGGCGAAGTTCAGGCCGGATTCGACCGAGGCGCAGGCGAATTGCGGGGTGAGGAAGTTATCCGGATCGCCGTTGTCGCCGGCCCAGCCCATGAACAGCAGATCATGCTCGCCAGCCTTGGCGCGGCGGATCAGCTCACCCCACTCGATCACGCGAATTTCGGCATCGATACCGACCTTGGCCAGGTCGGCCTGCAGCAGCTGCGCGCCGAGACTGGGGTTGGGGTTGAGCAGGCTGCCGCTGGGGCGCGTCCAGATGGTGGTCTTGAAGCCTTCGGCCAAACCGGCTTCGGCCAGCAGGGCGCGGGCCCTGGCCGGGTCATGGGCATAGCCGGGCAGCTCGCGAGCAAAGCTCCAGGTATTCGGTGGGTAGGGGCCATTGGCCGGCTCGGCGCTGCCCTCGAACACCGCCTTGACGTAGCTGGCCTTGTCGAACGCCAGGTTGATCGCCTGGCGCACCTGCGGTTTGTCCAGCGGTGGGTGCTGGCTGTTGATACCGACGAAGGCGGTCATGAAGGCGGCGGTCTGTGCGCTTTTCAGCCTGGCGTCGCCAGCGATGGCCTGCACGTCCTGCGGCTTGGGCGACAGGGCGATCTGGCATTCGCCGCGGCGCAGTTTCTGCAGGCGTACGGCGCTGTCCGGGGTGATGGCGAAGATCACCCGGTCCACGCCGGGCTTGCCGGCGAAGTAATCGGGATTGGCGCGGTAGCGCACCACGGCGTCCTTCTGGAAGCGCTCGAAGACGAAGGGGCCGCTGCCCACCGGCGCGCTGTTGAGCTTCTGCGGTGTGCCGGCGGCCAGGAGCTGGTCGGCATATTCGGCGGAGTAGATCGAGGCGAAGCCCATGCTCAGGGTTGCAAGGAAGGTGGCGTCGCGGCGGGTCAGGGTGATGCGTACGCTGTGCGCATCCGGCGCCTCGATCCTGGCGATCAGGCTGGGCCACTGCATCGACTGGGCGTGCGGGTAACCGCTGGCGGCAACCGGGTGCCAGGGATGTGCGGAGTCGAGCATGCGCTGGAAGCTGAACAGTACGTCATCGGCATTCAGCGTGCGGCTCGGGGTGAATTCGGCGGTCTGGTGGAAGCGCACGTCGTCGCGCAGCTTGAAGTCGTAGACCAGGCCATCGTCCGAGATCGACCAGCTGCGAGCCAGGCTCGGCAGCAGCCTGCCCTGCTCGGCATCGAACTCCACCAGACGGTTCATCAGCATATCGGCCGAGGCGTTGGTGGTGGTCAGCGAGTTGTACTGCACCACGTCGAAACCCTCCGGGCTGGCTTCGGTGCAAACGCTGAGGGTGGCGGCCTGGGCCAGTAGCGGGGTGCATAGCAGGGTGGCGAGTAACAGACGCATGGCGAACTCCTTGTTCCCTGTGGAACGCTAGGCTTGCAACCCTAGTCGATTTGCGCGGGCATGAATACCGGGAGAAGGCGACGAGCGGTCGAATCTTGATCAGGCCCCTGGAGCCCGGCCCCTGGCCTGTCGGTGTGCCAGGCCTCGTGTTTTATCCTGCGGTTTCCCTTGTTGCCCCCGGGGCTTTCTGGTATAAAGCAGCGCTCTTTTCTAGGGGCCCGGTTCTTGCGCTATCCAGTGCGCCCGGTAAGACCCTCGAGAAACGCGGCGCTGAGCGCCAATGACATTGAGTTTAAGCGGCCAACCCATGCCGGGTTGGGCATGTGGTTTTAGAGGGCTGAGGCATGTCGAGAGTCTGTCAAGTTACCGGTAAGGGTCCGGTAACCGGGAACAACATTTCCCACGCAAACAACAAAACCCGTCGTCGTTTCCTGCCGAACCTGCAGCACCATCGCTTCTGGGTCGAGTCCGAGAAGCGCTTCGTGCGTCTGCGCGTATCCGCCAAGGGCATGCGTGTGATCGACAAGCGTGGCATCGATGTAGTGCTGGCCGAGCTGCGCGCTCGCGGCGAAAAGGTTTAAGGAGAGAGTCATGCGTGAACTGATCCGTTTGGTGTCCAGCGCCGGTACCGGCCACTTCTACACCACCGACAAGAACAAGCGCACTACCCCCGACAAGATCGAAATCAAGAAATACGATCCGGTCGTACGCAAGCACGTGATGTACAAGGAAGCCAAGATCAAGTAATTGATCGGCTGCCTGTCGAAGAAGCCCGCCCTAATCGGCGGGCTTTTTTTATGCCTGACGGGCCGGCTGGCGCGGCCTTTGGTCGCGCAATTTTTTGCGCAACTCGACCTTCTGCGACTTACGTCACGCAAAACCGCGGTTTAGACTGCGCCGTTGCCATGGAACTGACTCATCCGCCAGCTTTTGGGGGGTGTGGGCGCATGCGGGTTCGGGCACGTTCGTCATTCGCCCAGAGGCTTGCATGACCGCTCCAGCTCATTGTGTCGAAGTCCTGATTGCCGAAGCCGATCCCTGGACCTCCAACCTGCTCCAGCAGCTGGTGCTGGACGTGCGTGGCGATGCCCGCGTGCTGCAGGTCAGCGATGGCCAGGCGGCGCTGGCGCGTTGCAAGCGTCGGCTGCCCGACCTGGTGATCGCCGATGGCGAGCTGCCCGGCCTCGATGGCCTGGAGCTGCTGCGCCAGTTGCGCCGACACCCGCGGACTCCGGCGCTGCCGTTCGTGCTCATCAGTGGTCGCTTCGATGCCAGCAGCGTGCGTGCGGCGCGCCCGCTGGCGCCCAGTGCCTATCTGGCCAAACCCTTCAATGCCGAGGGTCTGCGCCAGCGCCTGCAGGCCCTGCTGCCTTCGGCTACGGCCGCGGTGGTGGTGCGTCAGCCGCTGCTGGTCAGCGAGCTGCATGATTTTCTCGATACGGTGCGCGAGGAAGGGCAGGGGGCGCCGCTGCTCAGCGATGTGCGCAATGCGGTGAGCCAGGGCCTGCAGGCCGGCGAGCAGGACCTGGGCGAGCTGGAGGCGATATTCGCCAGCGACCCGCAGATCACTGCATTGCTGATCGCTGCCGCCAGCACCGCCGCCCAGCATCAGGGCGTGCCCTGTCAGACGCTGGCCCAGGCGCTGCATCGCCTGGGCGTGGCGCGTACGCTGAACCTGGTGCTGGGGCTGGCCCTGCAGCGCAATGCGCAATTGCGCGATCCGCGTCTGGCCGAGCTGGCTTCTCATGCCTGGCAGCAGGCGCGACGCAGTGCCGACCTGGCGCGCTGGCTGGCGCTCGAACTGCGGCTCGATGCCGAGCTGTGCTACACCGCCGGTCTGCTGCACAACCTGGGCGAGCTGGCCTTGTTGCGCAGCCTGCAGGACTGGCTGGAGGCGGGCGGCGAGTTGCGCGACGAGCAGATCGAGCAGGCCATGCAGCGCCGGGCGGCCAGCTTCGGTTCGGCCCTGCGTATCCGCTGGCGCCTGCCGTTCGGCCTGCGCGAGCTGATCGCGGCGTTCTATGGATTGGGCAGCGGCGTGTTCTCGCGCGAGGCACTGGTGCTCAATCTCAGCGGCCTGCTGCTGGCGCTGCCGCCCGGCGAGCAGCCGGCGAGCCTGGCCGAGGCGCGCTGCGTGCGCCTGTTGCGTCTGCAGCAGGGGCTGCTCGAGCGCGTACCGGCGGAGCTCTATCAGGCCTGCTGAGTACCGTGACGGCGCGCGTCATCGGCCAGCTGGCGCAGGGGTTGCGGGTGGCCGACGAAATAACCCTGGGCGTAGTCAATGCCCAGGCGGCGCAGGCAGTCCAGGCTGGCCTGGGTCTCGACGAACTCGGCGACGGTGACCAGGCCGAGTTGCGTGGCGATCTGGCGCATCGAGCCGACCATCGCCTGGTTGATCGGATCGTGCTCGATGCCGCGGATGAAGCTGCCGTCGATCTTCAGGATGTCCAGCGGCAGGTGGCGCAGGTAGGCATAGGAGGCGAAGCCGCTGCCGAAGTCGTCCAGCGCGACCTGCAGGCCCTGGCTGCGCAGTTCCTCGATCCACTGCGCGGAAACGCCCAGCTCGCCCAGGGCGACCATCTCGGTCACTTCGATGCACAGCTTGGCGGGCGGCAGGCCGTGGCGCTGCAGTTCGTCCTGCAGCAGGCGATGGAAGCCGCAGTCGAGCAGGGAACTGGCGCTGATGTTGACATTGACCTGCGCCAGTTGCGCCAGGTGGCGCGGGTTGGCTGCCAGCCAGGCGCACAGGTGCTGGATCACCCAGCGGTCGATGGCGCCGAGAAAGTCGTAGCGCGCCGCTGCGTCGAGAAACTGTACCGGGCTGATCCACTCGCCGCTGTGCGGGTCGTGGTAACGCAGCAGCACCTCGTAGTGCAGGCCGGCGGCGGCGTTCTGCAGGGCCAGCACCGGCTGGAAGAACAGCTCGAAATGGCCGCGTTCGCAGGCCTCGCGCAGGCGGGTGATCCACTGCAGCTGGCGTTGATGCTCGAGCAGGGCGCCGTCGGCCGGGTTGAACTGCTGCACGCGGTTGCGGCCCTGATGCTTGGCCAGCTGGCTGGCGCTGCTGGCCCAGTTCAGCGCGGTTTCCCAGTCCCGTACGCCGGAACTCAGCGCCAGCATGCCGATGCTGACATGCAGGCGGAACGGCCGTCCCTGCCAGGTGAAGACGAACTGCTCGACGGCCCGCCGCAGTTGCTCGGCCTGGTCCAGCGCAGCTGCGTCATCGACCTCGCGCAGCAGCACGGCGAACTCGTCGCCGCCAACCCTGGCCAGTTCGGCATGGCGCGGCAACTGATGCTGCAGCTGGGCGGCCAGCTGGCGCAGCAACTGGTCGCCAGCCGAATGGCCGCACAGGTCGTTGACCTGCTTGAAGCGATCCAGTCCCAGTAGCAACAGGTGGCTGAAGCGCCGCTTGGCGGTGCCGCCGAGGGTTTCCGAGAGCAGCCTCTCCAGCTCGCGGCGGTTGAGCAGGCCGGTCAGGGCGTCGTGTGCGGCCAGTTGCTGCAGACGTTCTTCCAGGGCGCGGCGCTCGCTGAGATCGACCACTATGCCTTCGATGCAGTCTTGCTGGGCGCGCAGGTGCAGGGACAGGTAGACCCAGCGCGGGCGTTGCGCCAGGTCGTAGAGCTCGCATTCGCAGCTGACCGCGCCGCCCTGCTCGTCGAGCTGGCGCAGCAGTGAACGCCACTGCGCTTCCCCCACCAGGCGCTGCAGGGACAGCTTGTCGAGGTCATCCGGCAGGAGGTCGCTGCCGAGCAGGCGCGCCAGGCTCGGGTTGGCCTCCAGCAGGCGGCCGTCGCGCTGGCAGCGGAAGATGCCCTCGCCGCTGTGACGAAACAGCGCCTGGTACTGCTCCAGGTTGTCGATGGCCTGCGCCTGGCTGCTCAGCAGCACGCGACGCACGCGTTCCAGCTGTTTGTCGAGCAGGGCACCGAACAGCAGCATGCTCAATGCCGGCAGGTAGGCGTACAGCGCATAGAAGCCGGCCGGCAGCGGAATCAGCCCGGCGCGGCTCAGCGGCACCAGCAGCATCAGCACCAGCGCGGCGCTCCAGCACAGCAGGTAGCCGGGGGCGTAGGGGCGGCGCTGGACGATGCCGAGCACCATCAGCAGCAGCTGATAGAGGCCGGTGGCCAGGGTCAGCAGGTTCAACGTCTGGTAGGCGTAGGGATGTTCGACCAGCAGGCCGCCCACGCTGACCGCCAGGGTGGCGGCGAACAGCGCATTGCGCAGCCAGCGCAGGCGCCCCAGTCGCAGACCGAGGGCGCTGGCGATGAACAGCGAGCTGAAGATCATCATGCCTGCGGTGGGCAGATTGACCAGCAGCTTGGGCAGATGCGGCCACTGTGGCCAGAGCAGCCCGGCCAGGTTGTACAGGCTGGCGTTGTACAGCGCCACGCACAGCGAGGTGAGGCTGAAGTAGGCCAGCTGCGCTTCGCGCAGGGTGCTGTACTTGACCAGATAGAACAGCGCCAGGGCGATCAGCACGCCGATCAGCAGACCGCTCTGCAGCCAGCTGTGGGCAATCAGTTGCTGGCCCTGCTGGGCACCGACCAGCTGCAGCGGCAGGTTGATCGCCGAATGACTCTGCACGCGCAGCAGCAGGCTGTGCGGGCCATCATCGAGCCGAGGCAGGCTGAGCAGAAACTGCGGATAGGGTTCGCCACGTTCGTCGAACGGACGTTTCGCGCCGCTGTACAGCGGACCCAGGGGCTGCTCGCCGTCGAACAGCCAGACCTCCAGATCATCGAGGAAGGTCTGGCCGATGATCAGTTGCAGGCGCTCGGCCGGCGGCGCCTGCAGCTGCACGGCGAGCCACCAGACGCTGCGCGTGTAGCCGATGCGGGCGGTGCCCTCGACCGGCTGGCCTTCGCGGGCGATGCGCTGCAGCACCTCGCTGGCGCTCAGCTGGCCGCTGGGGTCTTCCAGCAGCAGGCTGTGCTCGATGCTCACCGGGCTGGCCAGCTCGGCGGCGCTGAGCTTCAGCAGTGGCAGCGCGTCGCCGGCCCAGGCCGGCAAGGTGCAGGCCAGGCATAGCAGCAAGAGCAGTGAGCGAAGCGGTCGAAGCATCCTTGGCGCCTCATGGCTACTACGAGGGCGCCGAAGTCCGGTGGACGCAGTCGGGTCTGGGAGCGGTCAGGCGCAGATGGATTCTAGCCGACTACTGGCGCGATGATTGCGCGGCGAGTCTCATCCGTCGGGATCGCACGAGCAAAGGCCGCCCCCAGCGCCTCGATCAGGCCGCCTGCGTGCGCTCCTCGCGCGCCTGCGCTGCGCGGGTCCAGCGATTGGCCCGGGCGAAGGTGCCGAAGTCGTTGAAGCGCACGCCCATCTCGCGCATCACCCGGTGGGCGAAGGGCACGGTCAGCTGGCGAACGTAGAAGGGCTCCTTGACCACGAAATGATGGATCGCATGGCTGCTGCCGAAGTTGAAGCAGAACGCCTGCAGCGGCCACAGCCACCAGGGGTTGAGCACCTGGGTTTGCTGGATCACGTTGCCCGGCTCGACATCGCCGTAGTAGTGCATGTTGGAGCTGACGAAGTGCAGGCAGAAGGTGCGCAGCACATTGGGGCCGACCAGCACCACCACGGCGACGTTCACCACCTGCATCACGCTCAGCGTGGTGGCCGACCAGGCGATCGGCGCGCCGAGGGCGGCGCTGGCCCAGTCCAGCAGATGGAAACCGAGGAACAGGTACCAGGTCGCCCAGTTGAGCAGCCCCAGCGGCGCATAGACCTTCAGCGTACGAGTGAGGATCAGCCTGCGGTGCTCGGGGGTCTTCGCCCGCAGCCAGCGGATGAACGAACTCATCATGTTGTCGCCGACCATCAGCAGGCGCGCGATGCCCCAGGGCTCGCCGTTGGTGATGGCGCGCTCTTCCATGTCGGCTTCGCTGCCGGAAACCTTGTGGTGGTTCAGGTGCAGGTGGCGGCGCACCCAGGGGTTGATGGTGCTCGGCCGCGCCAGCCAGACCAGCGCCAGCATCAGGTTGTGCGGCAGCGGCTGCTTGCGGAAATACATCGAGTGGATCAGGTCATGTTCGAGCTCGTGGGTCAGCGAGGCGAAGAAGGCATTGAGCAGCAGGCAGGCCCACCAGGGCAGATGGCCGCCGATGTACAGCGCCGCCGAGCCGATCATGCCGAGCAGGGCGAAGGCCAGGATGCCGGCACCGAGGGCGTCCTGATGCTGCAGGATCGGGTAGCGCTGACGCAGGGCGTTGCCGTGGGCCATCACCTGTTCACGGATATAAGCGGCGCGTTGCTGGTCATTAAGGCTTGCGGGAGAAGGGGACATGCCGACATCCTCTTGTTATCGGTTGTGACTTCACTGTGCCGTGACGGTCGTCAGAGCGCCCGACCGTGCACGCCAACCTGCCTACCGGATACGCCAATCTGCATGACCGCCGAACCCACCACCCTGGCCAGCTGGACCCGCGCCCTGCGCAAGCAGCTCGATGCCCTCGGGCTCGACAGCGCTGCCCTGTGCCGCGAAGCGGGGCTCGACCCGGCGCTGCTCGACGACCCCAACGCACGCTGCCCGCTATCGCTGACCACGCGCCTGTGGCAACTGGCGGTGGCCGCCAGCGGTGACCCGGCACTGGGCCTGAAGACCTCGCAGTACGTCAGCCCGACCACCTTCCACGCCCTGGGTTATGCGCTG
Organism: Ectopseudomonas guguanensis; assembly: GCF_900104265.1. Classification (GTDB taxonomy): domain Bacteria; phylum Pseudomonadota; class Gammaproteobacteria; order Pseudomonadales; family Pseudomonadaceae; genus Aquipseudomonas; species Aquipseudomonas guguanensis. Next base: position 353,708 of record NZ_FNJJ01000004.1, on the reverse strand, counting down.
ATCGCCAGCAGCAGCCTGCGCGAGATGTTCGAACGCATCGTGCGTTACCACCGGGTGGTCAGCGATGCACTGCAGCTGGAGTTGCGCGAGGTGGGCGAGGCCTACGAGTTTCGCTTTCGTGTACCGCCAGGCAGCCCGGCACCTGCGCCCGAGGCACTGGACGCCTTCGCCGCGATCTACGTGCGTAGCTGTCGCAATCGTCTGAGCCGGGATTTCTCGCCGTTGCTGGTGCAGCTGCAACGGCCGCGACCGGCTGACCCGACGCCCTGGCAGGCGGTGTTCCGCGCGCCGCTGCAGTTCGAGGCTGACGAGAGCCTGCTGCGCTTTCCCCGCGCCGCCTTCGAGCAGCGCCTGGACGACGGCAACCCGGAACTGGCCGAACACAACGAGGCGGTATTGCGGCGCAACCTGGAACAACTGCAGGCGGCCAGTTGCAGCGAGCGGGTGCGCAGCTGCCTGGAGGCGCAGTTGCCCGACGGAGAGCCGTCCGCCGAGCGCATCGCCCAGACCCTGCACCTGAGCCTGCGCAGCCTGCAGCGCCACCTTGCTGACGAGGGCACCAGCTACGAGGCGCTGCTCGGCGAGACACGCCATGCCCTGGCCCTGCGGCATATGCGCGACCCGCGCTGTTCGATCAGCGAAATTGCCTACCTGCTCGGCTTCAGCGACAGCAGCAGCTTCGGCCGGGCCTTCAAACGCTGGACCGGGCAGACGCCGAGCCAGTACCGCGACGGATGCAACAACGCATGATCCAGTACGACCTGATCCTGGCCGGGGCCGGCCATGCCCATCTCGGTGTATTGCGCCGCTGGGCCCTGGTGGAGCGCCCGCCCGGTCGCATCGCCTTGCTCAGCCTCGGCCCCGAAGCCTGGTACGCCGGCATGTTGCCGGGGCTGATCAGCGGCCGCTTCAGCGCCGCGGACTGCCGGGTGGAACTGCAGCCACTGTGCCGCGCGGCCAAGGTCGATCTGATCGAGGGCGAGATCGCTGCGCTGGATGCCGATGCCCGCGTGCTGCGCCTGGCCGATGGGCGCAGCCTTGCGGGCGAGTGGCTGTCGCTCAATGTCGGTGCCGGCATGGCCATCCCGCCGCAGCAGGGCGATGCCATGCAGGTACTGGCCGCCAGACCCATCGACAAGCTGCTCGAAGGCTGGCAGCAGTGGCAGGCCGAGCCGCGGCGCATGGCCATTCTCGGTGGCGGGGCCGGCGGCGTGGAGCTGGCCCTGGCGCTGGCCGACCAGGTGCCGGCGCTGGCGCTGTTCTGCGGCGGCACCTTGCTCGATGGCTTGTCGCCGGGGCTGCGCCTGCGTGCACTGGGCCATCTGCGTCAGCGCGGCGTGCAGGTGCGCGAGCATTGTCCGATCGGGCGGATCGAGGATGACTGGCTGCTCAGCGGCGACGAGCCGGTATGGCGCGGGCGGCGCCTGCTGCTGGCCAGTGGTGCGCGGCCCTGGCCGTGGCTGACGGCCAGCCAGCTGGCCAGCGATGCAGCCGGGTTCATCGCCATTCGTCCGACCCTGCAGAGCGAATCCCACGCGCAGATCTTCGCCGTCGGCGACAGCGCCAGCCTCGACGGCATGCGCCGCAGCGGGCGCTTCGCGGTGCGCCAGGCGCCGGTGCTCGGCGCCAACCTGCAGGCCGCGTTGCAGGGCCGCCCGCTGCGTCAGTACCGGGCGCAATGGCAGAGCCTGGCGCTGCTCGCCACCGGTGATGGTGGAGCTTTGCTGGGCTGGCATGACTGGAGCGCTGGCGGGCAGCTGTACGGGCATTGCAAGGACTGGCTGGACCGACGTTTCGTCAAGCGCCATCGCATGGTGGGGTAGCCGCCGTCGAACCGCTTGGGTGGCGACGCAACGGGTCAAGGCCGAAGCGGGCTTCTGCACGATCCGCTCATGCCACTGCCTTTGCCGTCGATACAGTGTATGCCGGCAGCCAACCCGCCTGCGTGCTGGAACAGCCTTGCCCCGAGGCGCGGCGGCTGCGCAAGGCGGCGTTGGATTTATCGGCCTGCCAGGTGGAGGACCGTCTAAATTCATGGCAGGGTGCTACCAAAGTTTTATGGTGCCGGTGCTTCCAAGCTGCTCGAATCGCGGCCATGGTGCCCGGCTCTGATAGCGTGTTTTTCGCCGGGCCTGCATCCACGTAGCCTGCTGCCCAGGTCGCGTGGGATATTCAGGGAGAGTACCCGTCGTGACCCCGTCCGCCTACAGCGCCTCGCCGCGCACCAGAACAAGAACTCTGAGGTCGGTCATGCAAGCTGCCTTTATCCGTTCACCCGTTGCCTGTTTCCTCCATGCCGTGGGGCTGGCCGCGCTGATGCTGGTCTACCAGCAGGTGCAGCTGCCGGCTTACATCAGCGTGCCGTCCTTCCTGCTGCTGGCGCTGTGGCCCTGGCTTGGTCCATGGCAGCGCCGTGACGATGCCGCGCCCGCCGTGCGGCAGGCCGCCAGCACGGACTTCGTCGAACTCAGCCGCGGCCTGTCGCGGCATACCTGCCACAACGCGCTGTCCGCGGCCAAGGTGGCCCATGCCGTCAAGCATTTGGCCGAGCGCCTGCAGTCGCAACTGGCGGCGGTGCAGCAGGTCAGCCAGGCGGCCGAAGCCATCACCCATACCGAGCAGGACAGCGCGGCCCGCGCCGAACACACCCTGGCGGCTGCGCAGCATGTGCGTGAAGCCAGTGCCAGCGGCCAGGCCGAGCTCAATCAGGCCATCGCGCGCATGCAGCAGCTCAGCGCGCAGACCCTGGCCAGCCGCGAGCTGATCGACGGTCTGGGCAGCCGCACCGAACAGATCGAGCAGGTCACCCAGGTGATCCAGTCCATCGCCAGCCAGACCAACCTGCTGGCGCTCAACGCCGCCATCGAGGCGGCGCGCGCCGGCGAGATGGGCCGCGGCTTTGCCGTAGTCGCCGACGAGGTACGCAACCTCGCCGCGCGCACCGCCAGTGCCACCGAGGAAGTCAGCCAGATGATCGCCGACATCCGCCAGCAGAGTACGGCGGTGGTCGCCCATATCCAGCGTCAGAGCCTCGAGCTGGAGCAGGCCGCGCAGCAGATCGAGACCGCCGGCAGCCGTCTGCACGGCATTGCCGACCAGGCCGAGGAGGTCGAGCAGCAGGTGGCGCAGATCAGCGCCGGCACCGCCGACAATCACCAGCGCCTGGCCAGCCTGTCGGCGGCTGCGCTGCAGCTGCAGGACGATGTACAGGGCAGCGAGGGGCAGACGCGGCAACTGGCCGCTGCCGCCGAACAGCTGGTCGGCCAGGCCGAGACGGTCAGCGAGCAGCTCGCCGAAGTGGGTCTGGACGACTATCACCAGCGCGCCTACGACCTCGCCCGCGAGGGCGCGGCAGCCATCGCCGCACAGTTCGAACAAGACCTGCAGGCCGGGCGTATCAGCCTCGACGACCTGTTCGATCGTCACTACCAGCCGATCCCCGGCACCCAGCCGCAGAAGTACCGCACCCGCTTCGACCAGTACGCCGATCAGGTGCTGCCGGCGCTGCAGGAGCCCTTGCTCAAGCGCCACGAAGGGCTGGTGTTCGCCATCTCCACGACTCCGGAAGGCTACGTGCCCACGCACAACGCCGCCTTCAACCACCCGCCCACCGGCGATGCCGCGGTGGATGCCGCCAAGAGCCGCGGCAAGCGCCTGTTCAACGACCGCACCGGTATCCGTTGCGGCAGCCACAGGCAGGCCCTGCTGCTGCAGACCTACATGCGCGATACCGGCGAGCTGATGCATGACCTGTCGGTGCCCATCATGGTGCAGGGGCGGCATTGGGGCGGCTTGCGTCTGGGCTATCGGCCAGAGCCGTAGGGGCGGCCTGGCCGGCTAGGTAAAGCGACGATGCAGATCGGGGAAAATTTCCTGCGCGAACCATACCGGTAGGCCTGGTTCCACGTTCCGTGATTTGGGCGTTGGGCTAAGGACGACGCCCAGTTCGATGAGGCGCTTGAGCTCGTCGATCGCCAGACGCTCACTCAGGCCGAGAAAGGTTTTGAAGGTCGCACGCGGCATCGTGCCCATGCTCAGCAATGCATGCACGGCTGCTGCAGAGCCCGGGCGGATTTTCGCGGCATTGATGCGCTCATGGTATTTGAACAAGCGCTCGATGCGCTGTCGCATCCTGGCCGGGTCAAGCGCCTCGCTCATGTAGTCGATCTGGTCCAGGCATACATCCAGCATAAAGCGGATGAAATCCAGGTAATGCTTGAGCGAGAGCTGGCCTCGACCGTCCAGATCGCCTTCACGGGGTCGGTCGGCATTAGCCATCATCGCGTAGTAGTCGGTTTGGCGGCGTGCCAGCCCGCGGGATAGCGACCATAGGTTGGGCCGCAGATCAAGATATACCAGTTGCAGATGGGTCATCAGCCTTACCAGGCGACCGTTACCATCCATGAAAGGGTGAACCCAGGCGAGTCGGTGATGATAGGCAAGGGCGGCGATCAAACGCGTGCGAGGGTCTTTATAGCCACCCATGAACTGTTGCAGCAGTTCTAGCATGGGGTGCACTACCTGAGCATCGGGCGCCAGATGTTGGCCCACCTCGACCTGCTCGTCAGGTTCAGCGCGTAGTTTGCCCGGCACCAGGTAGCGTTCGCTGTCATGCAACTTAAGCTGCTCGGCAGGAGCGTGCTTGAACAGGGCTTTATGCACCTGTTTGACCAGCCAGGGGGAAAACATGGTCGACCAGGTAATGTCTTCATCCCAGCGACGCAGGATGCGCTCAAAGCTGGTTTGTACGCCTAACTGCTGCATCGCCAGGTCGTTGAGTTGCTTGCGCTCGCGCTTTGGCGCTGCCTGGGCGCGCTGCATATCGGCCGGGGCAGAGTATTGCCCCTCGATCAAGTTGGAGTAATAGGTGTTGGTGACTTCCAGTAGCGAGACCAGCCTGGCCCGAGTGGCAGGCGCCAGACGGCCATCGAGAAAGGCAGCTTTGGCGGGCAACAGCGAGGCCTTTTCCAGAATGTCTACCGGCAGCTCCCCAGGTAGGGCGGGGAGCAGGTAGTTCTTGTCACTGATCATGAATGTATTCTGCACATTTTTCTGCGGATTTAGAGGACCTGTTCAGGCCTTTATAATCATACTCTTGGCAGAGTATAGAGGTGTTTATTGGAAAAGATTCTGCACATTTTTTCTCAGATTTCTCGGCGCCTGAAGCGCATGAGTGACGGGCGCGGGTAGCAACGCTGCCAGGGCGCAGGATTTCCATCGCGGCGGATTATCTGGTATGGCTTTGTTTAGCTGGCGCATAACCAAGCGTATGAAAATCCCGATTTAACGCACGTCAGACCCTGTGCGACGCTGCCAAGCCATGAACTCCCCGGCCTGCCAAGTCCCTGTTCCGCTCCACCGCGCCCCGGCGCGGCGCCGCCTGCTCGAGCGGCTCAACCCGCTGCTGACCATCATCCTCGCCTTCTGGGCGCTGTGGCATTGCCGCCACGCGCGCCCGCCGGACATCGTCCCCACCCGCTGACTCCGATGGCTGCGCCATGTCCGCAGCCGCTGATGCCCATTTGTCTGCCTGTGCAACCTGTTCGAGAATCGAATGGGCCGTGCGGACACCGAGCGCCCGACTGGCGCAAGCGAGTGCGATATGACGACTTTTGCCCCCGTGCAGGAAGCCTTGGACTTCCTCGCGCACAACCCCGATATCGAGCTGATCGAGCTGTTCATCCTCGACGCCAATGGCGTGCCGCGCGGCAAGCTGCTGCACCGCGAGGAGCTGCGGGCGCTGTACCAGAGCGGCCGGCCACTACCGAGCACCATGCTCGGCCTGTCCATCCAGGGCGAGGACGTCGAGGACTCCGGCCTGGTCTGGGAGGTGGGCGATATCGACTGCCGCGCCTACCCGCTGCCCGGCAGCCTGGTGCGTCTGCCCTGGCGGCAGATCCCCACCGCCGCGGTGCAGGTATCGATGCACCCCAGCGAAGGCCTGCCGGCCACGCCGGCCGATCCGCGTCAGTTGTTGGTGCGGGTGATCGAGCAGCTCGAGGCCGACGGCTACCACCCGGTGATGGCCTGCGAACTGGAGTTCTACCTGCTCGATCAGAAACGCGATGCCCAGGGCCGCCCGCAGCCGGCGCTGGACGCCGACGGCGGTCGCCCGCGGCAGACCCAGGTCTACGGCCTGCGCGAGCTGGAACAGATCGAGCCGTTCCTGCGTGATCTCTACGCCGCCTGCAAGGCCCAGGGCATCCCGGCGCGCACGGCCATTTCCGAGTATGCCCCCGGCCAGGTCGAGATCACCCTGGAACACGGCCCGGCGCTCGCGGCGATGGACCAGGCGGTGCGCTACAAGCGCCTGGTCAAGGGCGTCGCTCATGCCCACGGCATGCAGGCCTGCTTCATGGCCAAACCGTTCGCCGAGATCGCCGGCACCGGCATGCATATGCACGTGAGCCTGGCCGATGCGGACGGCGCCAACCTGTTCGCAAGTGAAGACCCTGCCGGTACGCCGCTGCTGCGCCAGGCGGTCGGCGGCATGCTCGCCAGCCTGCTCGACTCGCTGCTGCTGTTCTGCCCCAACGCCAACTCCTACCGGCGCTTTCAGGCCAACAGCTACGCGCCGCTGGCTTTGAGCTGGGGCGTGGACAACCGCACCGTCAGCCTGCGCGTGCCGGGCGGCCCGGCGCCGACCCGGCATGTCGAGCACCGCATCTGCGGCGCCGACGCCAACCCCTATCTGGCCGCGGCGGCGATCCTCGCCGGCATCCACCGCGGCATTCGCGAGGGGCTGGATCCGGGGGAGCCGGTGCAGGGCAACGGCTATGCCCAGGCCAAGGAGCTGCTGCCCACCGACTGGCTGACTTCGATCCAGGCGCTGGAGCGCTCCGGCTGGGCGCGCGACGCCTTCGGTGCGGAGTTCCTCAAGGTGTTTCTCGCGGTCAAGCGCGCCGAGTATCGCCAGTTCATGGGCGAGGTCGGCGAGCAGGACTGGCGCTGGTATCTGAGTAACGCCTGAGTAGGGTGCGCTGGGCGCACCGAACCCATACATGGTGCGCACGGCGCACCCTACGGCGTATAGCCGCTTCGAGGACTTTGCAATGAACGCCATCACCCAACCCGTCAAACCCGCCGCCGAGCGCGCGCCGTCCTATTACTCGGCCTCGCTCAACTTCGAGACCGACTACCCGACGCTGCAGGGCAGCGTGACGGTGGACGTGGCCATCATCGGCGGCGGTTTCACCGGCATCGCCACGGCGGTGGAGCTGGCCGAGCGCGGCCTGAAAGTGGCCGTGGTGGAAACCAACAAGGTCGGCTGGGGCGCCAGCGGGCGCAACGGCGGCCAGGTCACCGGCAGCCTGTCCGGCGACGAGGCCATGCGCAAGCAGATGCGCAACAGCCTGGGCGAGGATGTGGACGACTTCATCTGGCACCTGCGCTGGCGTGGCCACGAGATCATCAAGAACCGCGTGGCCAAATACGGCATCGACTGCGACCTCAAGCACGGCCATCTGCACGCGGCGATGAAGCCCAGCCATATGGACGAGCTCAAGGCCTCCTTTGAAGAGGCGCAGCGCCGCGGCATGGGTGACGAGGTGACCCTGCTCGACGCCGCCGGCGTGCGTGCGCAACTGGGCAGCGAGCTTTACTGCGGGGCGATCAGGAACACCCGCAACATGCACCTGCACCCGCTCAACCTGTGCATCGGCGAGGCCAGGGCCGCCGAGAGCCTGGGCGCGCTGATCTTCGAGCATTCCGAGGTGCTGGAGATCGTCCACGGCGCGCGTCCGGCGGTGGTCACCCGCGGCGGGCGGATCGAGGCCAAGCAGGTACTGCTGGCCGGCGACGTCTATCACAAGCTGGAGCGGCGCAAGCTCAAGGGCCTGATCTTCCCGGCCATGGGCGGCATCGTTACCACCGCGCCGCTGGGCGAGCTGGCGAAAGAGATCAATCCGCAGGACCTGGCGGTGTACGACTGCCGCTTCGTGCTCGACTACTACCGCCTGACCGCCGACGGCCGCTTGCTGTTCGGCGGCGGCTGCAACTACTCCGGGCGCGATTCGCGGGATATCGCCGGCGAGCTGCGCCCGTGCATCGAGCGCACCTTCCCGCAGCTCAAGGGCGTGCAGATCGACTACCAGTGGAGCTGCGCCATGGGCATCGTGATGAACCGCATCCCGCAGCTGGGCAAGCTGTCGAGCAACGTCTGGTACTGCCAGGGCTACTCCGGTCACGGCATCGCCACCACCCACATCATGGGCGAGATCATGGCCAAGGCCATCACCGGCGACCTGGAGCAGTACGACACCTTCGCCGCCTGCAGACACATCAAGGTGCCGCTGGGCGACCAGCTCGGCAACCCGATGCTGGCCGCCGGCATGTGGTACTACCAGATGCTGGAGAAGCTGCGCTGAGCACGGCGCGTCAGTGACGACTGCCCGGCTGCGCACCTTCGGCACCTGCTGCGCGCAGGCCGACGAGGTTCGGCATGCGGCTGCGGATCAGCTCGGCGAACAGGCGCAGCTTGGCCGGGTAGCTGCGCGCATGCGGGTAGATCAGGTAGACCGGCAGGGGCGCGGCCTGCCATTGCGGAATCAGCTGGACCAGGCGGCCTTCCTCGATATCGCGGGCGACTATCCAGGCCGAGCTGACGCAGGCGCCGAGCCCGGCGAGCGCGGCACTGCGCAGGGCATAGAGGCTGTCGGTGCTCATCCGCGGCTGGATCGCAAAGCGGTGCGAGCGACCGTCACGCAGGCAGGTCAGCACCACCTCGTCGGTGTAGTAGGTGCGTAGCGCCAGCCAGGGCAGGCGCTGCAGCTGTTCGGTCGAGGCGGGCAGCGGCTCGTCGCCGAGCAGCTGCGGCGCCGCGACCACGATCCGCGGCACTTCGCCGAGGCGGATGGCGACCACCGACGGGTCTTCGATGAAGCCGACCTGAATCGCACAATCGATGCCCTCGGCGGTGAAGTCGGGGCTGCGATCGTGCAGCACCCACTCCACGCTCACGTTGGGGTAGCGACGCAGGTATTCGCCCAGCGGGGCGATCAGCTGGTCCTGGCCGAAGGCGTGAGGCACCTGCACGCGCAGCGTGCCGCGAGGGTCTTCGCGTGCGCCGATCAGCTCGTCCTCCATCTCCGCCCAGCTTTCCAGCACCTGCCGGGCGTAGGTGTAGCAGCGCTCGCCATCGCCGGTCAGCTGCATGCCGTGGGTGGTGCGGTTGAGCAGCTGCAGGCCCAGCGAGCGCTCCAGCGTCTGCAGGCGACGGCTGACGGTGGGCTGCGTGGTGTTCAGCTGCGCGGCGGCGGCCGACAGGCTGCCGGCGTCGACGATGCGGATGAAGGTGCGCAGCAGTTCGATACGATCGAGGCTGGTGACGAGTTCGCTCATACGTAAAGTGCATAACTGATTTGCCTGGAAGGCTACTACAGCGTCTTTCGATACGCGATGAGAATGACGCCCTCGTTCAAACCTCTGGGAAAACGCTCATGACCTCGACACCTTGCTCCCCCGCGCTGGCGCACAGCGCACCCGCGTTATCGCGCGGGCTCGTGCTTCTCCTGGCCACGGGGGCCGGGCTGAGCGTCGCCACCCTCTACTACAGCCAGCCGATGCTGGGCGTGCTGGGCGCCGACATCCAGGCTGGCGAGCGTGCCGTCGGCCTGGTGCCGATGCTGACGCAGCTCGGCTACGCCCTGGGCATCCTGCTGCTGGCGCCGCTGGGGGACCGCTACGACCGGCGGCGGATCATCCTGGCCAAGGCCGGCATGCTGATGCTGGCCCTGCTGCTGAGCAGCATCGCGCCGGGCGTGGGAGCCCTGCTGGTCGCCAGCCTGGCCATCGGCCTCGCCGCCACCATGGCCCAGGACATCGTCCCGGCCGCCGCCACCATGGCCCCGGAGAGCGAGCGCGGCACGGTCGTGGGCACGGTGATGACCGGTCTGCTGCTCGGCATTCTGCTGTCGCGGGTGATGAGCGGACTGATCGCCGAGCAGTTCGGCTGGCGCGCGGTGTATGGGGTGGCGGCGATCTCCATCGCGCTGTTCGCCATCGGTGCCTGGCGGGGCCTGCCGCGCTTCGCCGCGACCACCGCGCTGGGCTATGGCGCGCTGCTCGGCTCGATGCTCAAGCTCTGGTCGCGCTATCCGGCCCTGCGCCGCGCGGCGCTGGCCCAGGGCCTGCTGTCGGTGGCGTTCAGCGCGTTCTGGTCGACGCTGGCGGTGATGCTGCATGCCCGCTTCGGCCTGGGCAGCGCGGCGGCCGGGGCGTTCGGCCTGGCCGGTGCGGCCGGTGCCCTGGCGGCGCCGCTCGCCGGACGCCTGGCCGATCGTCGCGGTCCCGAAGGCGTGACCCGCCTCGGCGCGGCATTGACGCTGGGCTCGTTCGCCCTGCTGGGCCTGGTCGAGACGCTGCCGTTCGAGGCCCAGCTGGGCCTGATCGTGGTCGCCGCCATCGGCTTCGACTTCGCCATCCAGGCCACGCTGGTCGCCCATCAGACCATCGTCTACGGCATCGACCCGCCGGCGCGCAGCCGCCTGAATGCGGTGCTGTTCACCGGGGTGTTCGTCGGCATGGCGAGCGGTGCCGGGCTGGGCAGCATGGCGCTGGCGCAGTGGGGCTGGAGTGGGGTGGTGGCGCTGGCCATCGTCGCCTCCTGCGGTGCGCTGCTGGTGCGGCTGCTGCCGGCATCCAGGCCGTGACGGACTTGGTCGAGCGCATGCCGGTGGAGCGGGGCAGGGCGCTCTGGGACGGGGCGCTGCCGGGCCAGGGTCTGACCCGCTGGACAGCCTTCTCCCGACTTCTGGACACAAAGGGCCGCTGCGCGGGCGCCGGCCGGATAAAACTGTCCGAGATCCTGGAAACGACCTGCGCTTCAGCCCGCCGCTGATGCCAACTCATTGAAAACATTGGGCCTTGCCGGTTGGCACGAATATTCCAAAGACGTCAGGGCGAGCGTCTGGCGGGCAGCCGCAGTTCGGAGCTGTCCCAGGGTGGTCGCGCACCTCCAGAAAACAACGTCAATAACGGAGTACGCCCATGACCAAGCAATCCTTGCCCCAAGGCATGGCGGATCAGCGTCTTTGCCGCTTTTTCACTGCTGCCCTGTGTTCCCTGCTGATGATCCTGCTGTGGCCGACCACGGTCACGGCGGGGCAAACCTTCTCCTACACCTCCCCGCAACAGGCCTACAGCGGCTCGCGCGAGCGCAGCTACAAGGTGTATGTCCCTACCGGCCTGAGCACGCCTGCCCCCATGGTGATGGCGCTGCATGGCTGCCGGCAGACCAACGACGACGTGCTCAACGACTGGGGCCTCAAGGCGGCGGCGGATCGCTACGGCTTCATTCTGGTGGCGCCCTTCATCACCAGCTACGACGGGCTGCGCAACGAGAACTGCTGGGGCTTCTGGTTCGAGCAGCACATCCACCAGGGTGGCGGGGAGGTCGCGGACCTGCACCGCATCGCCCAGCAGGTGGAAGCCAACTTCGTCATCGACGCCAACCGGCGCTTCATCACCGGCCTGTCGTCCGGCGGCGCCATGGCCCTGGTCGCTGCCGTGGCGTACAACGAGTACTGGGCGGCGGCAGCGCCGGCGGCAGGCCTGCCGTACCGGGAAACGGCGTCCTCGGTCTCGCTGTCCGGGCAATGCCCGGGCTCGGCCACCTTCCGCAGCGTCAGCCAGGTCGCGGCCGACATGCGCAGCGAAGTCAACGATGCCTACCCGATTCCCCTGATGATTCTGCAGAACAGGAACGACTGCACCGTGCTGCAGACCGCGGCCAACAACATGCGCGACGCCCACCTGCAGGTGTTCGGCAGTGCCAGCCGCAACACCCCGGCGACCACCAAGGCCTCCGATACCGGTTGCTCGCCCTACCATCAGAACGACTACGGCTGCCGTCATATCGCCTACACCCAGGACAGCACCACGGCGACTCGCTCGCTGGTGGAAACCGTCATCTACGACGGCCCCCTGGCCACGCCCAACCCCCAGGACACCAATCACGGCCACTACTGGATTGGCGGTGCCCAGGGCAACAACGGCAAATGGTCGCTTCAGGTCGGCCCCAGCTATCCCGACATCATCTGGGACTTCTTCAGCCGCCACAGCCGTGACGGCAGCCAGCCGCAGGGGCATCCGGTGATCGTTCTGCAGGGCGACAACCCGCTGTCGGTGCCGCTGGGCAGCACCTTCAATGACCCCGGTGCCAGCGCCAGCGACGCGGAAGACGGCAGCCTGCCGGTCAGCGCCGACTGCAGCGCGGTGAACCCGAGCGTCGTCGGCAGCTACAGCTGCCTGTATTCGGCCACCGACAGCGACGGCAACCGCAGCACGCTCACCCGTACCGTCGAGGTCTACGATCCCAACGCCCCGGTGGAAACCTGCCAGGTCGTCAGCGCCTCGCCCTCCGCCCACATCGGCGCCGGTCGCGCCTACGCCGGCGGCACCTCCAACCTGCGTGCCTACGCCAAGGACGACGGCGTGGACATCGGTGGCTCGTTCGACACCTGGAGCAACGTTCCGCTGTACGAGGGCGAGCCGGGACGCTGGTACGCGCAGCGGCCCGCCGCCTGCGGCGGCAGCGGCCAGGCCTTCACCTGCCAGGAGTGGAACGCCAGCAACCTCAGCCACGTGATGGCCGGCCGTGCCTATTACGGTTACTACACCGTCGGCGGCAACCAGTACCTGGGCAGCCTGTCCGGGCTCAGCACCTGGGTGCGGGAAACGGCCCAGGGCCATTTCCAGGCCGGACGCTGCAGCAACTGAGGCGACGCCTGGCGGGCAGGAGCGTGCCCGCGCACGGCTGAACCGCGAGACGAGCGCGGCCGACGGCTCGCCTCTCGGGCTGTCCACCCCCGCCAGACATGTCTGTATTTCTGGACATGTCTGGCGTACTCCTCGCGTAACTGTCCAGATTTCAAGACTTGGTCGCCGTGCTGGCGCCGTGAATGCGCTCTAACTCGCTGTTTTATAAGGGCGCAGGAAGCTGGCATAGAGATCGCATTGCCACACAGGCTACTGGCAGGCGCTGCCGCGGCGCGGAGTATTCCGTGCAGGCGCGAGCGACCTGACCGTTGTTCGAAAACAACTACAACAACAAGAAGGAACTCCAGCATGTCCGTCACACATTCGTTTTCCCGCCTGACCCTGGGTATCTCCGCCGCCGCGCTGCTTGCCGGCAGTCTGCTGGCCAGCCCGGCGATGGCCAGCGAGAAGATCCGCTGGCAGGTGCCCCTGGCCTTCCCCTCCCACCTGGTGGGCCTGACCACCCCGGTCAAGCACCTTTCCGAATCGCTCAAGGCCATCTCCGGCGGCGACATCCAGCTGCGCTACTACGAGCCGGGCGAGCTGGTGCCGCCCTTCGAGATCATGAACGCGGTGAGCAGCGGCAAGTACCCGGCCGGCTACACCTGGATCGGTTACGACCAGGGCAGCATCCCGGCGCTGCCGCTGTACTCCGGCGCGCCCTTCAACATGGAGCCGCCGGCCTACCTGGCCTGGTACTACCAGGGCGACGGCAAGAAGCTGCTGGAAGAAATCTACGCACCGCACAAGATCCACCCGATGCTGTGCAGCATCATCGGCCCGGAAGGCGCCGGCTGGTTCGCCCGGCCGATCGAGCAGCTGAAGGACTTTGACGGCCTGCGCATCCGCTTCGCCGGTATCGGCGGCAAGGTGCTGGAGAAGCTCGGCGCCTCGGTGACCATGATCCCCGGCGGCGAGATCTACCAGGCGCTGGAGCGCAAGACCATCGACGCCACCGAGTTCTCCCAGCCTGCGATCGACAAGATGCTCGGCCTCGACCAGATCATCAAGAACTACATCATGCCGGGCTGGCACCAGACCCTCACCACCTCGCACCTGCTGGTCAACCAGGACGTGTGGAACAAGCTGACGCCGCAGAGCCGCGCGCTGATCGAGATGGGCTGCGAGTCGGCCACGCTCAAGGGCTTCGCCGAGAGCGAGTGGGCCCAGCCGGCCGCCCTGGCCGCCTACCAGCAGGAAGGGGTCAAACCGCAGGTGCTGCCCGAGCCGGTGCTGCGCGAACTGCAACGCGTGAGCAACGAGGTGCTGGACGAGATGGCCGCCAAGGACCCGATGTTCAAGCGCGTGCTGAGCAGCCAGCGCGAGTTCATGGCGCAGCACGCCACCTGGCACGGTATGGGTTACCTGCCACGGGACTACTACCAGCACGACTGATCACGCCCAGTGACCCTGCGCGGGCCCGGCTATGCCGCGGCCCGTCGCGCCTTCCTGCCCGAGGTTTTCCCGATGCAACACCCCACATCCGCCGCTGCGGCGCTACCCCATAACCGCCTGTCCAGCATTCTGGACCGTCTCGTCGCCACCATCGGCAAGGCCAGCGCCTGGCTGTGGCTGGCCGTGCTGCTGGTGGTGCTGTGCAACGTGTTCAGCCGCTTCATCCTGTCGCGCGGCTCGATCGCCCTGGAGGAGCTGTCCTGGCACCTGTTCGGCGCCGCCATGATGCTCTCGCTGGGCTACGCCGTGGTGCGCGACGACCATGTGCGCGTCGACGTGCTGCGCGAGAAATTCCCCCTGCGCGCCCAGGCCTGGATCGAGCTGCTGGGCATCGTCCTGCTGGCCCTGCCGGTGATCGTGCTGATGATCGACAGCCTGCTGGCCTACGCCCACACCGCCTTCGTCTACATGGAGCACTCGCAGGCACCGAGCGGGCTGCCCTATCGCTTCGTGTTCAAGAGCGTGCTGCCGCTGGGGCTGATTCTTGTGGCCATTGCCCTGATCGCCCGCGCCTCGCGCTGCAGCACCCTGCTGCTGCATTTCCCGCGGGCCATCGATGCGCCCGACGAGCCCGCCAACGGCGCTCACCCGCACCCCTGATCACGAGGCTGAAATGATGGGTCTGGAACAAATTCTGGTTATCGCCATGTTCGCCAGCTTCATGGGGTTGCTGCTGCTCGGCTTTCCCGTGGCCTGGTCGCTGGCCGGCATCGGCCTGATCTTCGCGGTCGTCGGCCATGTGCTGGTGAACCATTTCGACGCCGAACTCTGGTTCACCTGGAGCGGCACCATCGGCGTGCTGGACGCGCGCATCTACGGCATCGTCGCCAACGAGCTGATGGTGGCGCTGCCGCTGTTCATCTTCATGGGCATCATGCTCGACCGCTCCGGCATCGCCGAGCGCCTGATGCACAGCCTGGTGCGCGTGCTCGGCCCGCTGCGCGGCGGCTACGCCATCACCGTGGTCATCGTCGGCGTGCTGCTGGCCGCCTCCACCGGCATCGTCGGTGCCTCGGTGGTGCTGCTCGGCCTGCTCTCGCTCGGCCCGATGCTGCAGGCCAACTACAACAAGAGCCTGGCGGTGGGCACGGCCTGTTCGGTGGGCACCCTGGGCATCCTGGTGCCGCCGAGCATCATGCTGGTGCTGATGGCCGACCGCCTGGGCACGCCGGCGGCTTCGGTCGGCAAGCTGTTCATGGGCGCGCTGATCCCGGGCATGCTGCTTGGCGTGCTCTACGTGCTGTACATCCTGGTCGCCGCCTGGCTGAACAAGGACTTCGCCCCGGCGCCGAAGGATCGTCAGCCACTGGACATGCGCGCCCTGCTCGACGTGCTGCTGGCCGTGGTGCCACCGCTGGGGCTGATTCTCGCCGTGCTCGGCTCGATCTTCTTCGGCATCGCCACCACCACCGAGGCCTCGGCCGTGGGCGCGGCCGGCGCGGTGCTGATGGCCTGGTTCAGCCGGCGCCTGAATCTGGCGGTGATCAAGGACGCGCTGTACCAGACCAGCCGCACCACCGCGTTCATCTTCGGCATCTTCATCGGCGCCACGGTGTTCGCCGCGGTGCTGCGCGGCCTCGGCGGCGACGACGTGGTGCGTGCGGCGCTGACCAGCCTGCCGTTCGGCCAGACCGGCGTGCTGCTCACCGTCCTGTTCATCACCTTCCTGCTGGGCTTCTTCCTCGACTGGGTGGAAATCACCCTGATCGTCCTGCCGCTGGTGGCGCCGGTGCTGTTCGCCATGGGCGTGGACCCGCTGTGGTTCGCCATCCTCTTCGCCCTGTGCCTGCAGACCTCCTTCCTCACCCCGCCGGTGGGCTTCGCCCTGTTCTACATCAAGGGCGTGTGCCCGCCGGGGATCACCACCCGGCACATCTACCTGGGGGTGCTGCCGTTCATTGCCCTGCAACTGCTCGGCCTGGCCCTGGTGTTCCATTTCGAGGCGCTGGCCACCTGGTTGCCCAACGAGGTGTATGGCGGCCCGTGACCGTCATGGCTGCATGCGCAATGCCCTGCCCACCCGGCAGGGCTTGCGTCATTACCTGGATCAACCGATGGAGGCGCAACTGCCATGGCCATTTCCCGTGACGACCTCGACCAGCACGGCCTGATCATCGGCGTGTCGCCCGAGCGCTTTCGCGCCGTGGCCATGCCGCTGCTGTTCGACCACCTCGACGCCCAGTGCGAGGGCACCATCGCGGTCAATCGCCAGGCACGCATCGTCTGGATCAACGACAAGTACGCGCAGAAGGTTGGCATCGGCGATCCGCGCAGTGCGCTGGGCAAGGAGGTCGAAGAGGTGCTGCCGGCCAGCCGCCTGCGCGAGGTGGTGGAAAGCGGCCAGCCGAGCATGCTCGACCTGATGGCGTTCGGCGACGAGCACTTCGTGGTCACCCGTATTCCCCTGCGCGACGAGGACGGCACCCTGGTCGGCGCCCTCGGTTTCGTCCTGTTCGACCGCGCCCGCCATCTCAAGCCGCTGATGGCCAAGTACGCCAACCTGCAGACCCAGCTGCTCGCCACCCAGCACGAGCTGGCCAAGGCGCGCCGAGCGCGCTACACCATCGCCGGCTTCATCGGCGCCAGTGCGGCGGCCAGCGAGGTGAAGCGCCAGGCGCGCCGCGCCGCGCAGCTGGATGCCACGGTGCTGATCCGCGGCGAGACCGGCACCGGCAAGGAGCTGCTGGCGCAGGGCATCCACAACCTGTCGCCGCGGGCCAATGGCCCCTTCGTCGCGGTCAACGTCGCGGCGATCCCGGAAACCCTGGTCGAGGCCGAGCTGTTCGGCACCGCGCCGGGCGCCTTCACCGGCGCCGAGCGCAAGGCGCGCATCGGCAAGTTCGAGGTGGCCAACGGCGGCACGCTGTTTCTCGACGAGATCGGCGACCTGCCGCTGCCGCTGCAGGCCAAGCTGCTGCGCGTGCTGCAGGAGCAGGAGGTGGAGCCGCTCGGCTCCAACCAGGTCAAGCCGCTCAACGTGCGGGTGATCGCGGCTACCCATATCGACCTGGAAGCCAAGGTGGCGGCCGGGCAGTTTCGTGGCGATCTGTACTACCGCCTCAATGTCCTGGCCCTGCAGGTACCGCCCCTGCGCGAGCGACGCGAGGACATCCCGGCGCTGGTCGAATTTCTCCTCGACGACATCGCCAATCGCTCCGGCCAGGCGCCCATGGAGCTGAGCCACAAGGCGCTGAGCCTGCTCGCCCGCCAGCCCTGGAAGGGCAACGTGCGCGAGCTGCGCAACCTGCTCGAGCGCGCCCAGCTGGATGTCGACGGCCCGCTGCTGGATGTGCCCCAGTTGCAGCCACTGCTGGCCGCTCCCGGCAGCGCCGCGGCGACGGAAACGCCGACCAGCTCGGCCGCGCCTGGTGCCGACGAGCCCGTGCAGCCGCTGGCGCAGACCCTTGCCCAGGCCGAGCGGCGTGCCCTGCAGAGCATGCTGGTGGCCTGCAAGGGCAACCGCCGCCGCGCCGCCATGGAGCTGGGCATCTCCCGCGCCAGCCTGTACAGCAAGCTGCAGCAGCACGGCCTGAGCCAGCGCTGAAGCGAGCCCGCGGCGGGCAGAGGTTCGGTCATGCTTGGGGTGGCTTCGTGCGTGCGGTGCTAACCGCCAACGCGGCGCAGCCCAGCATGGCGGCCTACCGCAAACCGCAATGGTGGGTTACGCGGCGTCCGGTTTGCGTTGGGTTGGCGATAACCACCGCCGCGCCGCTAACCCACCCTGCAGGGCTGCCGTCTACCCCTCTCCCTAGCCCTCTCCCCAGAGGGGCGAGGGGACGACCGCGTTCGACCGGTGGTTCAGTCATCAGCATTGCAACCGCCGATGCGGCGTAGCCCAGCATGGCGGCCTGCTGGCATTGGCCAGGATTCTCGATACAGGCATCCGCGTCCAGCCGGCTGGACGGCGAGTGCCGTCGCCAGCCGACATGTCCAGCGCAGCGGACACTCCGCGCTTCCGTCCCGACCCACCAGCATTTGCGCCAAAAGGCTCTGGCCCGCGGCATTGCGCCGACAGGGCGCCTGCCTGGAGGGGCTGGCACGCTTCTCGCTCTGCCTCTTGCGGCCGCGCAACGCGGCCCATAACAACAAGAGGATATACCATGCGACTGCACCACAGCTCCCTCTGCCAGCTGCTTTGCGGCGGCGCCGTACTGATCGCCGCCAGCCCCGCCAGCGCCGCCTTCGTCGACGACAGCAAGGCCGTACTCGATGCGCGCAATTTCTACTTCAATCGCGACTTCCGCCAGAACGGCGCGGCGCAGAGCAAGGCCGAGGAATGGGCGCAGGGCTTCATGCTGCGCTTCGAGTCCGGCTACACCGAGGGGCCCATCGGTTTCGGCATCGACGCCATCGGCCTGCTCGGCCTCAAGCTCGACTCCAGCCCGGACCGCATCGGCACCGGCCTGCTGAAAAGCGACCGCGAGGCACCCAGACGCGCCCAGGACGAATACGGCGAAGCCGGCTTCACCGCCAAGCTGCGCGCTTCCAACAGCACCCTCAAGCTCGGCACCCTGCAACCGCTGCTGCCGGCGCTGATGCGCAACGACAGCCGCCTGCTGCCGCAGACCTTTCGCGGTGCCTGGCTGAGCAGCAACGAGATCGAGGGGCTGAGCCTGGACCTCGGCCGACTGGACCGGGTCAACCAGCGCGACTCCTCGGATAACGAGGAAATGGCCGTGTTCAACGGCGGCCGCCGCAACATCGTGCTGGGCAGCACGCGGACCAGCGACGAGTTCATCTTCGCCGGCGGCCGCTACCAGTGGACCCCGGAGCTCGCCACCAGCTACTACTACGGCGGCCTCGACGGCATCTACAAGCAGCACCTGGTCAACCTGGTGCACCAACTGCCGCTGGGCGAGGGCCAGAGCTTCAAGTCGGACATCCGCTACGCCCGCTCCACCGATGATGGCGGCAGCAACGTCGACAACGACGCCTTCGGTGCGCTGTTCACCTATCGCCTGGGCAGCCACGGCTTCACCGCCGGCTACCAGCACCTGTCCGGCGACACCGGCTTCGCCTATATCGCCGGGGCCGACAACGCGCTGATCAACCTGGTGCAGATCAACGACTTCGGCAACCAGGACGAGCGCTCCTGGCAGTTGCGCTACGACTTCGACTTCGCCGCCCTCGGCGTCCCCGGCCTGAGCCTGATGACCCGTTACCTGTCCGGCGACAACGTCGACCGCGGCGCCGGGCAAAGCGAGGGCAAGACCTGGGAGCGCAACACCGACCTGGCCTACGTGGTGCAGAGCGGCCCGCTGAAGAACCTCGGCCTGCGTCTGCGCAACGCCACCACGCGCAGCAACTTCGGCCCGGACCTGGACGAGAACCGCTTCATCGTCAGCTACAGCCTGCCACTCTGGTAAGGGCGCGCCCCGCCTATCGCGATTACTCCTCGTGAAAGCCTTGCCGGGCCAGCTGGCCCGGCCTTTTTTCCGGCAAGCGCGAGCGGCGCCGCAGCCACTGCAGCTTCATCTCACACGACAAGGAACCCCATGATGCTCAATGGAAAGACCGCTCTGATCACCGGCTCGACCAGCGGGATCGGCCTCGGCATCGCCGAGGTGCTGGCGCGCAACGGCGCCAGTGTCATTCTCAACGGTTTCGGCGACTGGCAGGCCGCGGCCGAACAGCTGGCGCGCCACGAGGGACGCGTCGGCTACCACGCCGCCGACCTCGCCGACCCGGCGCAGATCGAGGCGCTGTTCGACTACGCCCGGCGCGAGTTCGGCCGAGTCGATATCCTGGTCAACAATGCCGGCATCCAGCATGTCGCGCCGCTGCAGGACTTTCCCGCCGAACGCTGGGACGCCATCCTCGCGCTCAACCTCAGCGCGGTATTCCATTGCACGCGCCTGGCCCTGCCGGACATGCGCGCGCAGGACTGGGGGCGCATCATCAACATCGCCTCGGTGCACGGCAGCGTCGGCTCGCTCGGCAAGGCGGCCTACGTCGCGGCCAAGCACGGCGTGCTCGGCCTGACCAAGGTGGTGGCGCTGGAAACCGCCCTGAGCGGCGTCACCTGCAATGCCATCTGTCCCGGCTGGGTGCTCACGCCCCTGGTGCAGCGGCAGATCGACGCGCGCATCGCCGCAGGCGAATCGCCCGAGCAGGCGTGCACGGCGCTGCTGGCAGAGAAGCAGCCATCGCAGGCCTTCGTCACCCCGCAGCAGCTCGGCGAGCTGGCGCTGTTTCTGTGCAGTTCGGCGGCGCAGCAGGTGCGTGGCGCAGCATGGAACATCGATGGTGGCTGGCTGGCGCAGTGAGGGGGCCGTCATGCGGCAGGCGCTTGCGCCGCCTCGGCCGGTTCACGAGCGCGCGGCAATTTCCCGCGGCTGGCGCTCCTCGCGCTCGGCGACGAAGGCCACCGGCTTCGATCCATCGGCGTTGAGCTGGAGGATGCGGCCGGGCCGGCCCTGCTCGTCGAAGAACACCTGGCCGAGGCCGGCGCCGTTCCACAGGCGCTCGCCCGAGCGGCTGCGGTCGGGAATCAGCGGGGTGACGCGCATGCGCCGGCGCTTGGTCAGCCAGTTGAGTGGCGACCAGGGCGCGTAGAGCCAGCGATTGAGGCGGTCGAACCAGTCCAGCAGGCGCGGCGGGAACTCGTTCTTGATGCCGCTGCTGGTGATCTGCCAGATGGTCGGGCTGGCGCGCTTGTGGCGGATGCTCACGCGGTAGACGAAGGAGTAGTGCACGTCGCCGGAAAGAATCACGAAGTCCCTCGGCGTGCGCGAGTGACGGAAGATGTTCAGCATCACGCTGGCCGCGCCGCGATGGGCCATCCAGTTTTCCGCATCGACCAGCAACGGATGACCGGCGTAGGTGAACAGCTTCTGGATGCCCTCGATCAGCTTCACCCCGAACATCGGCGCCGGCGAGACGATGATGCACGCCGGGTGATCGAGCAGGGCCTGCTGGAAGTCGCACAGCGCCTCCCAGTCCATCAGCCCCGAGGGTTTCGACAGGTGCCCTTCGCTGCGCCAGCGGCGCGTGCGGGTGTCCAGCACCAGCAGCGCGGGCGTGGTCGGCAGCACGTAATCCCAGCGCTCGAAGTGCAGCAGCTGGTCGATCAGCGCGTCCTGCGCCGCTGCCTGCAAGTGATTGTCCTGGCGCTGCTGCAGCAGCTCGGCAAAGGCCTCCAGCGGCTGCTCGAACACGTCCGGGTTGTTGCCCCAGCCCTGGCACAGCAGGTAGGCGAGCAGGGCGTTGCCGATGATGCGCTTGGAGAAGGGATGGCCGTAGGCGGTCTGTTCCCAGCGCGCGGAGAGGTTCCAGTCGTCGGTGACGTCGTGGTCGTCGAAGATCATCAGCGTCGGCAGGTGCGCGAATACCCGCGCGACCTGGCCGAGTTGGCGGCGGAAGGCGTCGACGCACGCGCGCTCCGCGGCGTAGCGCTGCTGCCTGAGGGCATCCAGCGGCGGCTGGTCTTCCTCGATCAGGGTCCAGGGCACGGGCGACCAGACCAGCAGGTACATGGCGATCATCTCGGCGAAGGTCACCAGGTGATTGTCGGCATTGCTGCTGGTGAAGATCGGCTTCTCCACCCCGCCGAAGAACTTGTCGCGCAGGGTCTGGTTGCTCTTCAGCGCCGGCAGCAGCTCGGCCCGTCGGTAGTAGCCGACCGGGTCGGCGTACAGCGCCTGGCTGTCCTCGACCACCGCACCTTCGAGGGTTTCGTCGAACAGGCCGAGGCGGGCGATCAGCTGGTGGATGGCGCACAGCATCGGCCCGGCGACGTCGTCGACGTAGACCTGATCGCCGCTCATCAGCAGCAGGGCCGGGCGTTGACCGGCCTGTGTCTGGTCGGCGAGCAGACGGTCGGCGCACAGCAGGCCGTCGGTGGCGTGGTGATGCGGCTTGCGGCAGGAGCCATGCAGCAGGTGATCGAGGCGCGAGCGCAGGACGAAATCGGCATGCTCGGCGCCCGGATAGAGCAGGTGCGGCGCCCAGTCGGCGAGGCCGCGTGTGCCGCCGTCCTCGACGATCTGCAGGTCATAGGCGATGCGCACATCCTGCGGCAGGGGCTGCTGCAGCGGCAGGTCGATCAGGTGCAGCACGGCATGCCGGCCCAGCGGCAATTGCCGGCAGTGATCGTCCAGCGCGTGCAGGTGCGACGCCTGGTCGTCGGGGCGCAGCCACAGCTGCAGGCGCAGCGCGCGGCTGGCCACCAGCCACAGCACCAGGCGGCCGGGTTCCATGCGGCGCAGTAGCGGGCCGGCGAGGACATCGGGCAGTGCAGTGGCGGTGACGGGCATCGAAGCAGGCATCCTGTGGCAAGACTGGCCTTGGACAGTGGCGCAATGCTGGCGGTTCAGCCGGCCAGCTGGCGCAGGCGGTGGAGGTCGAGAATTTCGATTTCGCCGTAGGTCAGGCGGACCACGCCCTGGGCCTGCAGCTCCTTGAGAATCTGATTGGTAGTCTGGCGCGACAGCGCGAGCATCAGCGCCAGCTGTTCCTGAGCCAGGTGCAGCACCCGGCGCGGCTCGCTCTCGCCATAGTTCTCGGCCATCAGCAGCAGGCGCCGGGCCAGGCGTGGCGCGGCCGGCAGCAGGCTCATGTCTTCCAGGGCGACGAAGGCCAGGCGCAGCTTGTGCGTCATCAGCAGGGCGAAATCGCGCCAGTACTGCGGCTGGCGTTCGAGCAGGGCGAGCAGCTCGTGCTGCGGCAACAGCAGCAGGGTGCTGGCGCTGTCGGCGAAGGCGTCGTGGGTGCGCGGCAGGCCGTCGAACAGGGAGATCTCGCCGAACCAGTAGGGTGGCTCCACCAGCGTCAGCAGCGCCTCCTTGCCGCTCTCGCTGATCGCACCGACGCGCACCGCGCCTTCGACCACGGCGTACAGGCCGCAGGGTTTGTCGCCACGGTGGAACAGGCGCTGCCCGGCCTCCAGACGCTGCACCCTGGCCATGGCCAGCAGCGCCTGGCTCAGTTCATCTGGCAGCGCGGCGAACCAGTGACCCTGGCGTAGCAGCGCGAGATAGCGGTGTGGATCGGGCATCGCAGCTCCTGTCGGCTGTTGCGGTCGGTACGGCGATCCCTGCCATTGTCGGCTAGCCGACAGAGCGGTGGCGCGGGCCGCGGCGATCATGAGCGGGCCTGTTCCACAGCTGAGGACGATAACAATGAAAACCCTCGTCGATCATCTGGCCCAGTATGCGGCCTACCATCGCGACCGGCGCAATATCGCCAGTCATTTCATCGGCATTCCCATGATAGTGCTGGCCGTGGCGGTGCTGCTGTCGCGGCCCGGCTTCGCCATGGCCGGCCTGTGGCTGGCGCCGGCCACCCTGGTGGCGCTGGTTTCGGCCTGGTTCTACCTGCGCCTGGATACCCGTTTCGGCCTGCTGATGGCGGCGCTGCTGGGCCTCTGCCTGTGGGTCGCTGCCGGCCTGGCGCAGGCCTCCACGACGCTCTGGCTGAGCGCCGGCATCGGCCTGTTCGTGGTGGGCTGGGTCATCCAGTTCGTCGGTCATTACTACGAAGGGCGCAAGCCGGCATTCGTCGATGACGTCATGGGCCTGGTGATCGGCCCGCTGTTCGTGGTCGCCGAACTGGCCTTCCTGCTCGGCCTGCGCAAGGAAATCGAGCATGCCGTGGTGGAGATCGCCGGGCCTACCTGCATTCGCGAGAAGAAGGCGCTGGCGTGAACGCGGTGCGCGCGGCGCCCCTACGCTAGAGCCGGCACCCTCCGTAGGGTGCGCCGCGCGCACCAGCGATCGTGCAATTTCCCTGTCCTGCACGCCCCGGCACTGGGCGCAGATCAAGTCGGTGTCGTTGCTGGCAGCGTAATTCCTGGCTAGGCGACCGCGGAGCCCCCGGTACGCACGGCTGTGGGCGTCAGCCGCGAGCCTTTCTAGTACATCGACATCCATTGCGTGGTCAGCGAGCGCGTGTTGCGATCCACTGTGATGGGCGCGAACGGCCGGCCGGATACGCTCTCCAGCGTGTTGCTCTGGCTGTTCATGTCGGCCAGGGCGGCGCGCAGGTAGCTCCAGCGGGTCTGCAGCCTGGCCACCTGCGGATCGGACTGATCGCTCAGTGCCTGCAGTTCGCTGTCGATGGCCGGCAGCAGCAGGCGTTCATCCTGGCCCAGGTAGGTGTCGGGCTGCTCACGGGCGATCTCGAAGGTGCCCAGGTAGGAACGGCTGAGGTACTGCACGCCGAGATACTCGATCTTGGCCGCCAGTTCGCTCTGCCCCTCGCCGCCCGGCAGGGCGCGGGCGGCGCTGAGGAAGTCGCGCAGGGCGCGGCTCAGGTCTTCCGGGAAGCGCCAGGGCACGTTGTCGTCGCCGGGGCCATAGGAAACACCATTGCGCAGTTGGGTAACGAGGGCCTGATGGGCGCGGCTGAGTTCGGCGCTGCCCTGCGGCAGGCTCTGCATGGCGCCGGCCAGGGCGGCCAGGTCGGCATCCAGGCGTTGCTGGTGGGTCTTCTGGAAACCTTCGCCGCGTAACAGCATCAGGCTGCTGGTGGCGCGACTGGCGTGGATCTGAATCTGTTCCTGCAGGCTGACGGCTTCGGCGAAGGCCATTGGCGAGAGCCCGGCGAGAACTCCGAGCGACCAGAAAAAAGCATGGCGCAACAGTGCTTTACAGCGCATCCGGGGTGCTCCTTGTTATTGTTTTGAGCAGGTATGCAGTGGCGGCGTCAACGACGCAGCGCCAAGACTACTGCGTCAAGCGCAGCGGAGCATGACCCAAAAGAGTGATTTCGTCGGAAATCGCTACCGTTCAGGGGCTTTTGATCAGCGTGCGCAGGTACTCGGCGGTGAAGGCGTCGGCGGGGAAGAAGGTTTCCAGCGCCAGTTCGGCCAGGGTCACGTCATTGGGCGTGCCGAATACCGTGATGGTGCTGATCAGGCTCAGCACGCCTTGTTCGCTGTGCAGTTGCAGCGGTACCAGTACGGCGTCGCTCGCGGGCGCAGGAACCTCGGCCGGTGCCGGGTAGCCGCGCAACTCGTCGAGCAGGGTGAACAGCGCCCCGTCGCCGCTGATTTCCGCGTCGCGCTGCAGGCGTATCAGCAGGTGCGCGCGCCACTGCGCCAGGTTGGCGATGCGCGGCGCCAGACCCTCGGGGTGCAGCGACAGGCGCATGACGTTGAGCGGCGGGCCGAGCAGGAACGCCGGCATGCCGGTGAGAAAGGCGTTGGCTGCCGCGTTGGCCGCCAGCAGATTCCACTGCCGGTCGATGGCCAGCGCCGGATAGGGCTCATGGGCCTTGAGCAGCTGCTCGATGGCCTGGCGCGCCGGTGCCAGCGCCGGGTCGGCCAGGTCGTGCTGGCTGTACAGCGGGGCGTAGCCGGCGGCGCCGAGCAGGCGGTTGCGCTCGCGCAGCGGCATGTCCAGCTGTTCGGCCAGGTGCAGCAGCATGTCGCGGCTGGGCTGGGCGCGGCCGGTTTCGACGAAGCTCAGGTGGCGTGTGGAGATTTCGGCCTCGCAGGCGAGGTCGAGCTGGCTCAGGCGGCGCCGCTGGCGCCATTGGCGCAACAGGGCGCCTGCGGTCTGGGAATCGTTCATGGCCAGCACGATAGTTCAGCGGCGTCATGCCGGCCATTACCTGACAGGTAATCGACGCCCTGCGCGTTTCGGCGAACTCTGTGTGCCAGGCACCAGCCCGGTGCCGCTTTCAGGAGATTCGCCATGAACGCACTGCAACCTTCCCCGATGCTACGTAACGCTCTGCTGATCGATGGCCTGCTCAGCGGTTTCACCGGCCTGCTGCTGGTACTGGCGGCAGGCTGGCTGGGCGCCTTTCTCGAACTGCCGCGCCTGCTGCTGCTGGTCGCCGGCAGCGCGCTGCTGCCCTTCGCCGCCATGCTGGTGTGGCTGGCCAACCGCGCCGAAATCAGCCGCCAGGCGATCTGGGCGGTGATCGCGGTCAACGCCCTGTGGGTGATCGACAGTCTGCTGGTGCTGGTGATCGGCTGGGTGTCACCGAACCTGTTCGGCCATGCCTTCGTCATCGCCCAGGCGCTGGCGGTGGCGCTGCTGGCCGAGTTGCAGTGGTTCGGCCTCAAGCAGTCGCAGGCTTCTGCCGTTTGATGGTCAGGTTCGTAGGGTGGGCTTTAGCCCACCAGATAAAGGTGAGCTCTGTTTCGGTGGGCTGAAGCCCACCCTACGTGCTGGTGATCGGCTGGGTGTCACCGAATCTGTTCGGCTACGCCTTCGTCATCGCCCAGGCGCTGGCGGTGGCGCTGCTGGCCGAGTTGCAGTGGTTCGGCCTCAAGCAGTCGCAGGCTTCTGCCGTTTGATGGTCAGGTCCAGGTTCGTAGGGTGGGGCTTTAGCCCACCAAATGAAGGTGAGCTCTGTTTTGGTGGGCTGAAGCCCACCCTACGCCCACCCTACATGCTGCATGGGCCTCAGCTGGCCGGTGTGCCGACCGGCTTGCCACCCTTGGGCTTGAAGTACAGGGTGGTGCCACGGGCGAGGTTGTCCAGGCTGACGTGATCCTTGGCCACCTCGGCCTCGATCAGCTCGTCCTGGCCCTCGACCTTGAGGGTGATGCGGGTGATGGCGCCGAGCAGGCGGATGTCGCGCACCTCGCCGCTCTGGTGATCGGCCGCCGGGTGCAGCGACAGGTCGACCTCGTGCGGGCGGAACAGCACGTGGTGGTCTTTGCCGACATAGAGGCGGTTGGCGTCACCGAGGAAGTGGTAGACGAAGTCGCTGGCCGGGTTCTCGTAGACTTCGGCCGGCGTGCCGATCTGTTCGATCACGCCCTTGTTCATCACCACGATGCGGTCGGCCACTTCCATGGCTTCTTCCTGGTCGTGGGTGACGAACACGCTGGTCAGGTGCACGTCGTCGTGCAGGCGCGCCAGCCAGCGACGCAACTCCTTGCGCACCTTGGCGTCCAGCGCGCCGAAGGGTTCGTCGAGCAGCAGCACCTTGGGCTCCACGGCCAGGGCGCGGGCCAGGGCGATACGCTGGCGCTGGCCGCCGGAGAGCTGCTCCGGGTAGCGGTCGCCGAGCCAGTCGAGCTGCACCAGATCGAGCAGCTCGTGCACCTTCTGCTTGATCACGTCCTCGCTCGGGCGCTCGCGCTTGGGCTTCATGCGCAGGCCGAAGGCGACGTTGTCGAACACCGTCATGTGGCGGAACAGCGCGTAGTGCTGGAACACGAAACCGACGTTGCGATCGCGCACGTCGTGCTCGGAAACGTCCTCGCCGTGGAAGCCGATGGTGCCGCTGTCCGGGGTTTCCAGGCCGGCGATGATGCGCAGCAGGGTGGTCTTGCCGCAGCCGGACGGGCCGAGCAGGGCGACCAGCTCGCCGCTCTGGATGTTCAGGTTGATGTCCTTCAGCGCCTTGAACGCATTGAAGTTCTTGCTGACGTTGCGGATTTCGATACTCATGGCTTATTCCTCGCCAGCACTGGCTTTGCGGCGGTTGATACGGGACTCGCTCCACTGCTTGAGCAGCAGGATGAACAGCGCCAGAAGCAGCAGCAGACTGGCAACGCTGAAGGCGGCGACGTGATTGTATTCGTTGTAGAGAATCTCGACATGCAGCGGCAGGGTGTTGGTGTAGCCGCGGATGTGCCCGGACACCACCGATACCGCGCCGAACTCACCCATCGCCCGCGCGGTACACAGCACCACGCCGTAGATCAGGCCCCATTTGATGTTGGGCAGGGTGACGTGCCAGAACATCTGCCAGCCGTTGGCGCCGAGCAGGCGCGCGGCCTCTTCTTCCTGCGTGCCCTGTTCCTGCATCAGCGGGATCAGCTCGCGGGCGACGAAGGGTACGGTGACGAAGATGGTGGCCAGGACGATACCGGGCAGGGCGAAGATGATCTGGATGTCATGCTCGCGCAGCCAGGGGCCGAAGAAGCCCTGGGCGCCGAACAGCAGCACGTATATCAGACCGGCGATCACCGGCGACACCGAGAACGGTAGGTCGATCAGGGTCACCAGGATGCTCTTGCCGCGGAACTCGTACTTGCTCACGCACCAGGCGGCGGCCACGCCGAACACCAGGTTGAGCGGCACGGCGATGCCCACGGCGAGCAGGGTCAGTTTCAGCGCGCTGATCGCGTCGGGCTCGAGGATCGCGGCGACGAATACGCCGACGCCCTGCTTGAGCGCTTCGGTGGCTACCACGAACAGGGGCAGCAGCAGGAAGAAGGCGAACACCAGCCAGGCCGAAACGATCAGCAGGCGGCGGCCCAGGGCGCTGCCGCGGCGCGCGGCGTTGTTGGCGGCGCTGGCCGTCAGGGTTGCAGATGACATGCCTGGCTCCTTACGAACGACTGATGCGGCGCTGCAGCAGGTTGATCAGCAGCAGCAGGATGAACGACACCACCAGCATCAGCACGCCGATGGCGGTGGCGCCGGCGTAGTTGTACTGGTCCAGCTGCACCATGATCAGCAGCGGCAGGATCTCGGTCTTCATCGGCATATTGCCGGCGATGAAGATCACCGAGCCGTACTCGCCGACGCCGCGGGCGAAGGCCAGGGCAAAACCGGTCAGCCAGGCCGGCAGCAGCGCCGGCAGCAGCACGTGGCGGGCCACCTGCAGCGGGCGGGCGCCCAGGCAAGCGGCAGCTTCCTCGACCTCGCGCGGGATGTCGGCCAGCACCGGCTGGATGGTGCGCACGACGAAGGGCAGGGTGACGAAGGTCAGCGCCAGGGTGATGCCCAGCGGGGTGTAGGCGATCTTGAAGCCCAGGGCGGTGGCGAACTGGCCGACCAGGCCGCCCGGCGCATAGAGCGCGGTCAGGGCGATACCGGCAACGGCGGTGGGCAGGGCAAAGGGCAGGTCGATCATCGCTTCGATGATCTTGCGGCCGGGGAAGGTGTAGCGCACCAGCACCCAGGCCAGCAGGGTACCGATCACGCCGTTGATCACGGCGGCGAGCAGGGCGGTACCGAAGCTCAGCTTCAGGGCGGCCAGCACGCGCGGTGAGGAAATGATGGCCCAGAACTGATCCCAGGTGAGCTGGGCAGCGTGGACGAACATGGCACCCAGGGGAATCAGCACCAACAGGCTGAGGTACACCAGGGTGTAACCCAGCGTCAGCCCGAAGCCGGGTATGACGGGGGAAGTGCGGCGGGACATGCAAGCTCCTTGGTAGGGCGGGTGGAACCCGCCACTGGCTGCGACGATCTGGTGGGCCGTGCGCTGGTGCGCACGGCCCACCCTACGGGCTACTGCGCCTGATAGATCTGGTCGAACACGCCGCCGTCGTTGAAGAACTTCGGCTGAGCGGTTTTCCAGCCGCCGAAGTCAGCGTCGATGGTCACCAGCTTGAGCTGCGGGAACTGCTGGGCGAACTCGGCAGCCACCGCCTGGTTGCGCGGACGGTAGAAGTGCTTGGCGGCGATGCGCTGGCCTTCCTCGCTGTACAGGTAGTTCAGGTAGGCCTCGGCGACCTTGCGGGTGCCTTTCTTGTCGACATTCTGGTCGACCACGCTGACCGGCGGCTCGGCAAGGATCGACAGCGACGGCGCGACGATCTCGAAGTTGTCGCCACCTTCTTCCTTGAGGGCCAGGAAGGCTTCGTTTTCCCAGGCCAGCAGCACGTCGCCGATGCCGTTGTTGACGAAGGTGATGGTCGAGCCGCGGGCGCCGGTGTCGAGCACCGGGACGTTCTTGTACAGCTTCTCGGTGAAGGCCTTGGCCTCGGCTTCGCTGCCGTACTTCTGCTGGGCATAGGCCCAGGCGGCGAGGAAGTTCCAGCGTGCGCCGCCGGAGGTTTTCGGGTTGGGGGTGATCACTTCCACGCCGGGCTTGACCAGGTCATCCCAGTCCTTGATGCCCTTGGGGTTGCCCTTGCGCACCAGGAACACGATGGTCGAGGTGTAGGGGGTGCTGGCGTCCGGCAGGCGCTCCTGCCAGTTTTCCGGGATCAGCTTGCCGAGCTTGTACAGCTCGTCGATGTCGCCGGCCAGGGCCAGGGTCACCACGTCGGCGCGCAGGCCGTCGATCACCGCGCGGGCCTGCTTGCCCGAGCCGCCGTGGGATTGCTGGATGGTCACCGCCTCGTTGCCCTCGGCCTGCCAGTGCTTGTTGAACGCGGCGTTGAATTCGGTATAGAGCTCGCGGGTCGGGTCGTACGACACGTTGAGCAGGGTTTGCGCGGCGGCCACCGGGCCGGCGATCAGGGCGCTGGCCAGCGCGGCCAGGGCGAAACGACGAATGGACATGGTGCAGCTCCTAACTGGATTCTTGTGTTGGCGTATTGGTGTCAGGTTGGGGAGGTTTCTCGCGCCCTCTGGTGGTCCAGTCGGGCCGCATCATGTATCAGCTGTTCTTGGTGCTCGGCTGTTGCAGGCGAATCTTTTCCTTGCGCTCGATCTGCACCACCTGGCCGTTGTGCACGGTGATTTCCACCGAGCCGAATTTCAGGCCATGCAGTGCGGTCTGGATCTCGCGCAGGATGCTGGCTTCGTCCTGGCCTTCGAGGTTTCTCAGAGTCGCGGTCATTTCCAGGCTCCTTGTGAATAGGTCGCCACGGCGGCGCAAGGCAGTGCCGACGCTGGCGTGGAGCGGATAGTAGAGGTGCTGAAATATTCTTAAAAATACTGTTTAAGAACATTTATATGCTTTTTGGAAATATGTGGACTTGGGTGTTTTATTTGTTCTTATGGAATAAGCAAATAAGTTCTTATTCTTTTTGGAATAGCTTTCTGCTGCCTAGACTGACGCCATTCGATTCAAGGAGGTGCCGTCATGGGCAGCGAAGCAACCCGTTATCTGATTCTGCCTGGCTGGCAGGGCTCGCCCGAGGAGCATTGGCAAAGCCATTGGCAACGCAGCCTGCCGAACAGCATGCGGGTGGAGCAGGCCGACTGGTTCGAGCCGCAATGCGCCGACTGGGTCAGCGAGCTGAACCGCTCGGTAGCCGCCGACCCGCGCCCTGCCATTCTTATTGCTCACAGCCTGGGCTGCGTCACCGTCGCCCACTGGGCGGCGCAGGCACCCATCGAGCTACTGCGTCGCGTACGCGGTGCCCTGCTGGTGGCGCCGGCCGATGTCGAGCGCCCGGGCTGCCCCGCACCGCTGCAGAATTTCGCACCGATTCCGCGCGATCTGCTGCCCTTTCCCAGCCTGCTGGTGGCTCCGACAATGACGCGGCGGCTAGCGCCCTGCGCGCCATGGAGCTGGCGCGCGCCTGGGGTAGCGAGGCGGCGATTCTCACCGGTGCCGGACATATCAACGTGAAGTCCGGGCACCGCTATTGGGAGCAGGGCTTCGGCTATCTGTATCGCCTGCAGAGCCGCATCGAACAGCAGACGCGCCTGCGCGCCTGAACGTCCCTTCGGGGCTAACCCTTTCGGAGCGGGATCGGGCCAGGCAGCCGCCCGCTCTTTTTTATTCGACTACGGGCTGCGTCCACCGAGGTGCGGCTTTGGAGCTGCACGTCATGAGCTTTCCACCCGACTTTCCGGCGCCGCTGACCTTCGCCGATTCGGACAAGAGCCCGCTGAGCATTCGGGCCAAGGCGCTGGTGTTCGTCGACCCGCGTTCACGCCAGTTGCGCGAACGCGCCGAGGCGCTGGCGGGCAATGGCCAGCCGCTGCTGATCCTCGGCGAGAGTGGTACCGGCAAGGAATTGCTGGCGCGCTACATCCACAGGCAGAGCGAGCGCGGCGGCCTGTTCGTCGCACTGAGCTGCGCGGCGATCAGCCCGCAATGGGGCGAGGCCGAGCTGTTCGGCCATGTCGGCGGCGCCCATGTCGGGGCCGCCAGCAGCCGCGCCGGCTGGTTCGGTTCGGCCAATGGCGGCACGCTGTACCTGGACGAAATCGCCGATCTTTCGCGTCCTCTGCAGGCCAAGCTGCTGGCTGCGCTGGAAACCCGCGAGGTGTATCGCGTCGGCGCCAGCCAGGCACTGCCGGTGGATGTGCGTCTGGTGGCGGCGAGCAGCATCGATCTGGGCCGCGCCGTGGCCGCCGGCACCTTCGACGAGCGCCTGTACGCCTACCTGTGCGACGGCCAGCTGCTGTTCCCGGCGCTGCGCCAGCGGGTCGGCGACATCCTGCCGCTGGCCGAGTACTTCCTTGGCATCCATGCCTCGCGGCTGGGCCTGGCCATCCCGCCGATCAGCCCAGCGGCGCAGGCGGTGCTGGAGGCGCACCGCTGGCCGGGCAATACCCGCGAGCTGGAGAACGTCATTCACTTCGCCCTGCTGCTGGCTGGAAATGCAGAGATCGGGCCGGAGCACTTGGAGTTGCCGGGTATTGGGTAATGGATGGGTGAGGTCGATCTTCCTCACGTGGCGCGTGGGAGCTAGCAACCTGCGCGTTGCTGGTGCGCACGGCGCACCCTACGGTGTGCCGGTCTAGCGTAGGGTGCGCCATGCGCACCGGGGGCTCCGCGTTCGCACAGCCAGGAACTACGGCGCCAGCAATGACACTGACTTGATCTGCGCCCAGTGCCGGGGCGTGCAGGACAGGGACATTGCACGACCGTTGGTGCGCGCGGCGCACCCTACGGGTGTGCCGGTCTAGCGTAGGGTGCGCCATGCGCACCGGGGCTCCGCGTTCGCCCAGCCAGGAATTACGGCGCCAGCAATGACACTGACTTGATCTGCGCCCAGTGCCGGGGCGTGCAGGACAGGGACATTGCACGACCGTTGGTGCGCGCGGCGCACCCTACGGGTGTGCCGGTCTAGCGTAGGGTGCGCCATGCGCACCGGGGCTCCGCGTTCGCCCAGCCAGGAATTACGGCGCCAGCAATGACACTGACTTGATCTGCGCCCAGTACCGGGGCGTGCAGGACAGGGATATTGCACGATCGTTGGTGCGCGCGGCGCACCCTACGGTGTGCCGGCTCCAGCGTAGGGTGCGCCATGCGCACCGGGGGCTCCGCGGTCGCCCAGCCGGGAATTACGGCGCAACGACACCGACTTGATCTGCGCCCAGTGTCGGGGCGTGCAGGACAGAGACATTGCACGATCGTCGGTGCGCACGGCGCACCCTACGGTGTGCCGGCTCCAGCGTAGGGTGCGCCATGCGCACCGGGGGCTCCGCGGTTGCACGGCGCAGCCTACGGCGCCAGCAACGACACCGACTTGATCTGCGCCCAGAGCGCCTGGCCGGCATGAATGCCCAGCTGATCGAATGAATAGCGGGTGATCCGTGCCAGCAGGCGCTGCTCGCCCAGGCGCAGGGTCAGCAGCATCTGCGCATCGAGCGCCTGCCAGCTTTCCACCGTCGCCGGCAGCAGGTTGAGCAGGCTGCTGCCCTCGGCGCGTTGCAGGCTGAGGCTGACGTCGCGCGCCTTGATCTTCACCCGCACCGGGTGACCGTTGGGCAATGCCGCGTGAGGCAGGCGCAGGCGCGCTTCGCTGCCAGGCAGTCGAAGTTCCAGCAGCTCATAGGCGGCAGCATGGCCGCAGACCTCGCCGTCGATCACCGCCTCGGCATCCTCATCGCTGGCGAAGGGCAGGTCGGCGCGCAGCAGGGTTTCCTTGAGCGGGCCGCTGGCGCGTACCTGGCCGTCGTCGAGCAGCACCAGGTGGTCGGCCAGGCGCGCCACTTCGTCCGGGGCGTGGCTGACGTAGAGCACCGGGATATCCAGCTCCTCGTGCAGGCGCTGCAGGTAGGGCAGCACTTCCTGCTTGCGCTTGAGATCCAGTGAGGCCAGCGGCTCGTCCATCAGCAGCAGGCGCGGGCTGGTCACCAGGGCGCGGGCGATGCCGACGCGCTGCCGTTCGCCACCGGACAGCGCCGACGGCATGCGCTCGAGCAGATGACCGATGCCCAGCAGATCCAGCGCCTGATCCAGCGCCACCCTGCGCTGCGCGGCCGGGATGCGTTTCTGCCCGTACTGCAGATTGCCGCGCACGCTCAGGTGCGGGAACAGGTTGGCGTCCTGGAACACGTAGCCGATGGCGCGCTGGTGTGCCGGCAGAAAGAAACCGCGCTCGCTGTCCTGCCAGAGTTCGCCGGCCACCTGCAGGTAGCCCTGCTGCGGGCGCTCCAGCCCGGCGAAGCAGCGCAGGCAACTGGTCTTGCCCGAGCCGGAGTGGCCGAACAGGGCGCTGACGCCACGCGCCGGCAGGTCGAGGTTCACGTCCAGGCGAAAGTCGGCGTGCTGTAGCACGAAGCGCGCGCGGATGCGCCCGTCGTCACTGACGACAGGCGCCTTGACCTTGCCGAATCCGAACATCACAGCGTCCTCACCCTGGCGCTGCGGCCGCCGTACAGCGCCAGCAGGACGATGAAGGAGAACGCCACCATGCCGCCGGCCAGCCAGTGCGCCTGGGCATAGTTCATGGTTTCCACGTGGTTGTAGATCTGCACCGACACCACCTGGGTCTTGCCGGGGATATTGCCGCCGATCATCAGCACCACGCCGAACTCGCCCACGGTATGGGCGAAGGCCAGGATCGCGGCGGTGATGAACCCCGGGCGGGCCAGTGGCAGCACCACGCTGAAGAACGTATCCCACGGGCTGGCGCGCAAGGTCGCAGCGGCCTCCAGCGGGCCGCGGCCGATGGCCTCGAAGGCGTTCTGCAAGGGCTGCACGACGAAGGGCAGGGAGTAGAAGATCGAACCGATCACCAGGCCGGTGAAGCTGAAGGTGAAGGTGCCCAGGCCGAGGCTCTGCGTCAGCTGGCCGAAGAAACCGTTGGGGCCCATGCTCACCAGCAGGTAGAAGCCGATCACCGTCGGCGGCAGCACCAGCGGCAGCGCGACGATGGCGCCGACCGGGCGCTTGAGCCAGGAGTCGGTGCGCGCCAGCCACAGCGCGATGGGCGTGCCGATGATCAGCAGCAGCACGGTGGTCAGCGAGGCCAGCTCCAGGGTCAGCAGGATGGCGTCGAGGTCGTTCTTGGACAGCGGCATGCAGGGATTTCCGGAAGTGGCGAAGGTCCGGATGCAATCCGGGGCTCGCTCGGATGGATGCCCCGGATTTCATCCGGGCTACGGCAGTTTATAGCCGAAGGATTCGATCACCCTGGCCGCTTCCGCGCCCTGCAGATACTCGACCAGTGCGGCGGCGGCCGGGTTGCCCGCGCCCTGCCGGAGGATCACCGCATCCTGCCGGATCGGCTCGTACATGGCCTCCGGCACGATCCAGGCCGAGCCGCTGCCGACCTTGCCGTCCTGATACACCTGCGACAGCGCGACGAAGCCCAGCTCGGCATTGCCGGTGGAGACGAACTGGTGCGCCTGGGTGATGTTCTGCCCCTCCACCAGCTTGCCCTTGACCGCTTCGCTGAGGCCCAGCTTGTCCAGCACCTGCATCGCGGCCAGGCCATAGGGCGCGGCCTTCGGGTTGGCGATGGCCAGGTGCCTGAACTGGCCGGCCTGCAGCGCCGCGTCCGTGCCGTCGAGGTAGGCGGCATCGGCCGACCACAGCACCAGGCTGCCGATGGCGTAGGTGAAGCGCGAGCCTGGCACTGTCGCGCCCTCGTTCTCCAGCCTGGCCGGCGTCGTATCGTCGGCGGCCAGCAGCACCTCGAAGGGCGCGCCATTGCTGATCTGCGCATAGAACTGCCCGGTGGCGCCGAAGGACGCCACCAGCTTGTGTCCGGTGGCCTTCTCGAACGCGGGCGCGATGGCCTGCAGCGGCGCGGTGAAGTTGGCGGCCACCGCGACCTTGACCTCACCGGCGCTGACGCCGCCGGTGAACAGCAGGGCGAGGGCGAGCAGGCTGCGTTGCACTGTCCTGATCATGGAAACGTCTCGTTCATGCATCTCGTTGCTCCGATCTGTGCGGCCGCTGATCAATCAGGCAGCCATGCTACTTCGTTATGTTTTTTTGTATATAGCGGCGGACGAAATCCAGACGCCGGAGAACGGCCGAGCCGTCATGGAAGGTTTCTCAGGCGAGGGTTGGATGGCGTCGTGCGTGGTGAATCAGGCCTAAATCTGACTCGCAAGTCAAGTGGTCGGTCAGGCGCGTCGCCACACGCTGGCCAGCCAGGGTTGCTGCTCGCGTGGCAGGCCGGCGGGGCGGTAGTAATGCTCCAGTTCGACGAAGCCGGCGGCGGTGAGGCGGGCGCGCCAGCGCCCGAGGTCGTGGTAGCTGCCGTAGCGCTCACCGTTCCAGCCTTCCTGGTTGTCGCCACGCGGGTTGGAACTGAACAGCACGCCCCCGCTCTTCAGTGCTCCGTGCAGCTGGCCGAGCACGCGCGGCAGCTCCTGATCCGGCACATGGAACAGGCTGGCGTTGGCGAAGATGCCGTCGAAATGCCCGGCCGGCAGGTCGAGCGCGAGAAAGCTCTGCTGCCACACCTCGCAGCCGCTGTCGGCGCGTGCCATGGCGACGAACTCGGCGCAGCCATCCAGACCGATGGCCTCGTGACCCATGCCGCTGAAGGTGCGCAGGTCACGCCCCGGCCCGCAGCCGAAGTCGAGGATGCGCCAGGGTTTGTCACC
Organism: Ectopseudomonas guguanensis; assembly: GCF_900104265.1. Lineage (GTDB taxonomy): Bacteria > Pseudomonadota > Gammaproteobacteria > Pseudomonadales > Pseudomonadaceae > Aquipseudomonas > Aquipseudomonas guguanensis. Next base: position 317,163 of record NZ_FNJJ01000004.1, on the reverse strand, counting down.
CTCGATATGGCGCAGCAGGGCGGCGATGTTCTGGCTCACGTCATGGTCGCGCGTGCCCTCGCGAAAGTCCTCGGCGCAACCCTGGTAATGGGCCAGGGTCAGGGCGCTGATCTGGGCGAGTTCGTCGGGGCTCAGGGGCATGGTGAGGGTTCCGAAAAAGGGCAAATAGGCAGGCGTTTGGACAAGGCTACCAAAGTCGTCTACCGAGGTGTCTTAGCGCGCTGTTCCCGGTAGGAGCGGCTTCAGCCGCGATAGAAGGGCTCGCCGCTAGAGCGCCTCCCACCCGAGCGAGGCCTGAACCATACCCCCACCGCCGCACGGAACGTTGGAGGGGCTTCAGCCGCGACTGCACAATATCTGTCGATGCTGCCCGAAATATTTCCACCACCACCACGCAATGGAGCAACCTGCGCAACAGCCTGTTCCCGCGTTTGCCCCGTGGCGGCGCCATGCCGTAGATTGGCCGGCCCACCTCGACCGGAACTGCCCGGTCATGCCTCGAGGTTCGCGTCGTGCCTGCTGCCGTTCCCGCTTCCGTCTACCGCCTTCCCGGCTTCCTGCCGTTTCTCGTCGCCCGCGTCGTGGTGGTGTTCGCCGTGCAGATCCAGGCCATCGTGGTGGCCTGGCAGGTCTATGACCTGACACGCGATCCGCTGTCGCTGGCCTATGTCGGCCTGGCCCAGTTCATCCCCATGCTGCTGCTGTTGATGCCGGCCGGTGACCTGATCGACCGCTTCGATCGCAAGCTGATCCTCATGCTCAGCTGGCTGGTTGAGGGCGTGTGCGCCGCCGCGCTGCTGTGGCTGTCGCTGAGCGAGGCGGCGGTCAGTTGGTACTACGCGGTGCTGGTGCTCTACGGCTGCGGCCGCGCCTTCACCGGGCCGGCGCTATCGAGCCTGCTGCCGCAGATCGTGCCGCGCGAGCGCCTGGCTGCGGCCATTGCCGCCAACAGCATGATCATGCGCGGTGCAACCATCTCCGGCCCGGTGCTGGGCGGCGGCCTGTATGCCATCGGTGGCGGCGGTTTGACCTACTCGGTGTGCCTGGTGTGCTTCCTCATCGGGACCGCGCTGCTGCCGCTGGTGCCGGTGCGCTACGCGGAGAAGATGCAGGCGCTGGAAGCTACCGCCTGGGCGCGGTTCACCGCCGGTATCCATTTCATCCGCACGCGGCCGATCATCCTCGGCACCATCTCGCTGGACCTGTTCGCCGTGCTGCTCGGCGGCGTGGTGGCGCTGCTGCCGATCTACGCCCAGGAGGTGCTGGAGGTGGGGCCGACGGGCCTGGGTCTGCTGCGCAGCGCCATGGCCATCGGCGAAGTGACGGTGGGTCTGTACCTGAGCGTGCGGCCGTTCAACCGTCATGTCGGCCTGGTGATGTTCGCCGCGGTGGCGCTGTTCGGCGTGGCCAACCTGGTGTTCGCGCTGTCCAGCCTGTTCTGGCTGTCGTTCGCCGCGCTGGTGGTGGCGGGCGGTGCGGACATGGTGAGCATGTACATCCGCTCATCCCTGGTGCAGTTCTCCACCCCGGACGCCATGCGCGGCCGGGTCAACGCGGTGAACATGCTGTTCATCGGCTCTTCCAACGAACTGGGCGAATTCCGCGCCGGCACCAGCGCCGCCTGGTTCGGCGTGGTGCCGGCGGCGCTGATCGGCTGCGCCTGCACCCTGGCGGTGACCGGCGGCTGGATGCTCGGCTTCAAGAGCCTGCGCAGGGTCGACCGCTTCGAGGATGCCTCGCCGAGCAAGGCGGCCTGAGCGCTGGTGTCGCAGCTTGACGTGGTGCGCACAGCGCACCCGGGGTAATCGTGTAGGGTGCGCCGCGCGTACCGCCCCCACCCAGCGCTAGATCGGATGCAACCGTAGCCCGGATGAAATCCGGGGAAACCTGCAGCAGAAGACCCCGGATTTCATCCGGGCTACGAAGGTGCATCAGCCCAAGCGCAACAGCGGCCGCAGCTTCAGCCCAAGCACTATGCCCACCAGGCAGAACAGGCCGAACATCCAGCCCGACGCCGCGCCGGCCATCACTCCGGACAGCAGCGTGCCCACGGTGCAGCCCAACGCCAGCAGGCTGCCCCAGCCCAGCAGCACGCCGCCGAGCAGGCCGCGCAGCCAGTCGCGGGGTGCGCCGCTGCTGGGACGGAAGTCGCCGGCGGCCAGTGCGCTGGCCCATGCCGCGATCATCAGGCCGATGACGAACAGGCCGTTGTTCGACAGCAGCGTCTCCTTGACCACCGTGGCGCAGCCGGAAAAGCCGTCCAGTCCCTCCAGGCGCTGTGGCAGCCAGCCCAGGCTGTCCGCCCCGGTGCGCGCCAGGCTGCCCAGTTCGGCCGTCACCCCCAGCGGCGCGACGCGAAAGTAAGCCAGCACCGCCAGCCCACCGATCAGCACGCCGCCGACCCAGGTCGGCCAGCGTGCGCCGAACAGCAGCGACCACAGTCCTTGAGCTTCAGTCCTCGAGCCCGCCTGGCGATAACGCAGCAGCCAGGCGGCCAGCGTACCCAGCAGCGCCAGTTGCAGCAGCAGCGAGCCGCCGTAACCGAGCCGCCCGGGCAGCCAGAGCACCGGCGCTTCCTGCAGGGCGGCCAGATACAGCGGGTTCCAGCTGAGAAAGCCCAGGGCGAAGCCGAGCAGTGCGCCAGCGAGCGCGGCCAGTGAGGCGAAATTGCCCTCGCCGAGGCGATACAGGTGCGCGCTGATGCACGAGCCGGAAATCGCCATGCCGATGCCGAACACCGTGGCAGCCAGAGCCAGCACCCAGCTCAGCGGACCGATATGGGCATCCGGGGGCAGGCGCCCGCCGCTGGGGTCGGGCAGGAAGGCGCCGAACACTGCGTGATAGCCGAGGGTGCCGACCGCCAGGGCGGCGAGCAGGCCGAGCAGGCCGTCCGGCACGCGGCGCTCGACGAAGTCGCGGGTCACGCAGAAGAAGCAGAAGCGTGAACGCTGCAGCAGCAAGCCGAATAGCGCGCCGCTGGCCAGCGAGTAGCTGAAGGCGCGGCCTTCGTTGCTGCCGTCGGCCAGTTGCCAGCTCCAGGCGAGCAGGGCGATGGCGATCAGGCCGGCCGTGGCGATGGGTAGCGTTGCGCGGGGGGCGGTGATGCTGGCGGTCATGGGGTGTCCTTGCCCGGCGAAAGCGGGCCCGGTGTTTGGACCGTAATGCTGTTCACATAAGAAAGGGTCGAACGCAATCAATCCCCTCGCCCCTCTGGTGAGAGGGTTAGGGCGGGCCGCGTTCGGAGAGGAAATGGCAGTCCCGCGGTGTTTTCGGCCCTTTCCCCTAACCCCTCTCCACTAGGCGTGCCCCCAATAAATGGGAGAGGGGAACGAAGTGTGTACAACCTTAAGTGAACAGCATTCCGGTGTTTGGACCGGGGCCGCGTTGTGCGTGACTGACGTTTGTTTTGTAGGAGCGGCTTCAGCCGCGAAAATCGCGGATAAATCCGCTCCTACAGAAAGCATCAGCCTTAATAGCGGTGGATCGGTTCAAGCCCTTACTTGCCGCCCCAAACGGTACCGGCCAGGTTCACCACCGGCACGCCCACGGCATTGCCGTACTCGGTCCAGGAACCGTCGTAGTTGCGCACGTCGTAGCCGAGGATCTTCTTCAGGGCGAACCAGGTGTGGCTGGAGCGCTCGCCGATGCGGCAGTAGGTGATGATCGGTTTGCTGCCGTCGATGCCCACCGCGGCGTAGACCTTCTTCAGCTCCTCGGCCGACTTGAAGGTGCCATCAGCAGCCACCGCCTGACCCCAGGGCACGTTCACCGCGCCGGGTACGTGGCCGGCGCGCACGGCCAGCTCCTGCACGCCCTGCGGGGCGAAGACCTTGCCGTTGTATTCGTCCGGCGAGCGAATATCCACCAGTTGCACGTCGCTGCGCTTCTCGGCGGCGGCCAGCACGTTTGGCAGGAAGGCGCGCAGCTCCTTGTTGGCGGCCTTGACCGTGACGTTGCCGGCTTTCGGCGTGCTGGTGCGGCTGTCCAGCTGACGGCCTTCGGCTTCCCACTTGGCGCGGCCGCCGTCGAGCAGCTTGACGTTATCCACGCCGTACACGTCGAACACCCAGGCGCCCCAGGCGGCGAACCAGTTGTTGTTGTCGCCGTAGAGAATGGTGGTGCTGTCGTCATTCACCCCGGCCTTGCGCAGCAGTTGCTGGAAAGCTTCCTGGCTGGCGATGTCGCGGCGTACCGGGTCGACCAGGTCGCTGTGCCAGGCGAAGTTCACCGCGCCGGGGATGTGCCCGCGCTCATAGACGCCGGGCACCACGCTGACTTCGATGATGCGTACCTTGGGATCTTTCAGGTTCTTTTCCAGCCAGTCGGTACTGACCAGATAGTCGCTGGCGGCCTGCGCCGTCAGCGTGTGCAGCAGGGTGGCGGCGGCCAGCAGGCCGGCGCCGAACAGGGTCTTGATAGTCATTGTCGACGACCTCTCGAAGGTTGGCAGATTTCAGGCTAGTCAGCCTTTATCGAAGCGAGATACCGCTTTTTTCTATGCATATTCCCGGTTGAGCGCACCTCCCTCAGCCGTACAGCGACGGCTGCGGCCCCTGGCCGCTGAGCAGCCAGTGACCGAGGTCGCGCACCTTGTAGTCGATGGGGTCGTGCAGGCTGTGCACCCGCACGTTGCGCCAGAAGCGGTCGAAGCCGTAACGCGAGCTGGTGGCACGGGCGCCCATGGCTTCGAAGATCTGGCTGGTGATTTCCAGCGCGGCGCGTGCCGCCACCACCTTGGCCTCGCTGATGGCCAGCGCCACCTCGGCGCGTTCGGCAGCGGTCAGCGCCGGTTTTTCCCAAGCGCTCTGCAGGCGCTGGGCGGCGTGCTCGGCCAGGGGCAGGGCGCTGCGATAGCGCAGCCACAGCTCGCCGTAACGTTGCTGGATGAAGGGATCGTCGCTGGCATTGGCCACGCCTGATGCCGGCCAGGCGCGACTCTGCTCGCGGGTGTAGCGTAGCGCTGCGTCCAGCGCGCCCTGGGCATTGCCCAGGTAGAGCTGGGTGAGGATCAGCTGCGACAGGCAGGCGCGCAGGGTGGTACGCGGGCTGGGGCCGACCGGGCCGAGCAGCTCGCTGGCGTCGACGAACACCTGCTCGAACTGCACGGTGCCGCTGTCGGTCTGGCGCTGGCCGAAGCCGTCCCAGTCGCTGTTCACGGCCAGGCCCTCGCGCTGGCTGGGCAGGACGATGAACACGCGATCCTCCGGGCTCCTGCCGCGCGGTGCGCTGACCACCAGCGCATCGGCGCCCAGCGCGCCGGAGCAGAACGACTTGCTGCCGTTGAGCTCGAAATGCTCCTCGCGCGGGCTGAGCACGAGGCCGGTGTCGCGGCCGTTGGTGGCGTTGCCCCAGAACCAGCGCTCCTGCACCGTACGCGTCAGCCAGTGGCGCTGCTGATCGGGGTTGCCGAACAGCACGATGGTCGCCACCTGCAGGTGCTGGAAGGCGAACAGGTGGGCCAGCGAGCTGTCCACCGCCGCCAGGTAGCGCACGATGCGGTAGATTTCCGGCCAGGCCGCGCCCTGGCCGCCGTATTGCTGCGGCACGGCCAGGGTCAGCAGGCCGCTGTCGCGCAGCAGCTCGCGCTCGGCCTGCGGGCTGCCGCCGGTGCGATCACGCTCCACCGCGGTGGCCGCCAGGCGCCGGGCCAGGCGTTCGACCTTGGCCGTGCGGTTGCCGAAATCCACCGGGAACAGGTGCGCGGCCAGCAGCGGTTCGTCACGCAGGCTGGGGTGCAGGCGGGCCTCGGCACTCATTGCGGGCTCCAGATGCTGACTTCGCGGGCATCCACCGAGGTCGGCAACAGGCTGGCGCCGTAGAAGGCATCGGCGATCTTCTGCTGCTCGGCGAGGCTGTCCGGCTGCACCAGGCGCACCTGGTAGCTGCGCTTGGCGTTGGCTTTCTCGACGATGGCCGGGTCGAGGTTGCCCCACAGCGGGCCGAGGATTTCAGCCGCCTGGCGCGGGTTGGCGCGCAGCCAGTCGCCGGTCTTCACCAACTCGTCGAACACCGTCTGCAGCACCTGCGGATGGCGCTTGGCGAAGGTGACGCTGGTCAGGTAGTAGCGCTGGTAATCGGCCAGGCCCTTGCCGTCGGCGAGGATGCGCGTCGGCAGTTGCTGCTGGGCGCTGCTGAGGAAGGGTTCCCAGGTGACCCAGGCGTCCACCTTGCGGTTCTCGAAGGCGGCGCGGCCGTCGGCCGGGGTCAGGTAGGCCGGTTCGATATCGCTGAATTTCAGGCCGGCCTTGTTCAGCGCGGCGATCAGCAGGTAGTGCACGCCGGCCGCCTTGGTCACGGCGACCTTTTTGCCCTTGAGGTCGGCCAGGCTTGTGATCGGTGAATCCTCGCGCACGATGATCGCCTGCGCGCTGGGCGAGGGCGCTTCCTGGGCGAAGTAGGCGAGGTCGGCGCCGGCGGCCTGGGCGAACACAGGCACGGTGTCGGCGACATCGGCGGAGAGGTCGATATTGCCGACGTTGAGCGCTTCCAGCAGCGGCTGGCCGTTGGGGAATTCGTGCCAGCTGATGGCAATGTTCTGGTCGGCCAGTGCCTTCTCCAGAGTGCCCTGGCTCTTCAGCAGGCTGATCAGCGTGGATGATTTCTGATAGCCGATGCGCAGCTGCTGGGCGGCCTCGGCGATGGGGGCGGCGAGCAGGCCGATGGCCAGGGACACGGCAATCAGCACGCTGCGGTTGGAATGCGTCTTGGACATGGCGGCATCTCGATGCGGACACGTACCGGCCATGCGTAGCGGCGGATCACGTGTACTTCAGTGTTGGGAAAGAAGTCCGGTGATCCGGTGAAGAGAAGCTAGTCGATCTAAAAAGCCGTTGTTAAATAATTTTTAGTCATGAGCTAAGGCCGATTTGTCAGGCAGGTCGCCAGCGGTCTTATATTCTTTTTTGTTACTACAAAGTGAAAAATAATTCTTTTTAGGGATTAACGAGTATTTCGTAGATTAGCCACCAGCCGACAGCGGACCACCGCATCGGGCCCGAATCAGGGGCTCTTATTGCCAACTTCGTCGTGTCGGTCGTCCGTCGAGCCCCTGTGCAGTGCCCAGCCTATAACAGCCTACACAGCACCTGGAGCATCGAGCATGAACAAGTCCAACCTGGCGCTGGCCGTCGCCCTGGCCGCTCTGGCCACCGAAGCGACCGCCGCCGGTTTCATCGAAGACAGCAAGGCCAGCATCGGCCTGCGCAATTTCTATTACGACCTCAACAACAAGAACACCGCCAACAACAACGGCGAGGCGCAGGAGTGGGGGCAGGGCTTCATCTTCAACTACGCCTCCGGTTTCACCGAAGGCACCGTCGGTTTCGGCCTCGATGCCATCGGCCTGCTGGGCGTCAAGCTGGATTCCGGCGGCCGCAATACCAAGACCGGGCGCGACCGCACTCCCGGCCAGCTGTTCCCGCTCGATAGCGACGGCAGCGCGGTGGACGAATACAGCAAGGCCGGCGTGACCGCCAAGGTGCGCCTGTCCAAGACCGAGGCGCGCCTCGGCACCCTGCTGCCGAAGCTGCCGGTGGTGACCTTCAACGATGGCCGCCTGCTGCCGCAAACCTTCGAGGGTGGGCAGATCACCTCCAACGAGATCGACGGCCTGACCCTGACCGCCGGCCAGCTGGAAAGCACCAAGACCCGCAGCTCCACCGACGACATCGCCCTGCGTATCGCCGGTGCCAGCGGTGACGCCGACAGCAACAAGTTCTACTTCGCCGGTGGTGACTACAAGCTGACCAAGGACCTGACGCTGCAGTACTACTACGGCAACCTGGAAGACTTCTACAAACAGCACTTCCTCGGCCTGGTGCACAACTGGGCGATCGGCCCGGGCTCGCTGAAGACCGACCTGCGCTACTTCGACAGCGGTTCCGACGGCAAGAACGGCAGCGCCTCCGGTCGCGCCCAGGGTTACCGCAGCGCCGGCTACTGGCGTGCCGGCGAAAGCAGCACCGGCGAGGTCGACAACCAGACCTGGAGCGCGCTGTTCACCTACACCCTGGGCAGCCACTTCGCCAGCCTGGGCTACCAGCAGGTCGAAGGCGACAGCGCCTTCCCCTTCCTCAACCAGGGCGGCGGCTCCTCGTCCTACCTGATCACCGACCGCCAGATCGGCAAGTTCCAGAACGCCGGTGAGCGCACCTGGGTGGCCGAGTACGGCTACGACTTCGCCAAGCTCGGCGTGCCGGGCCTCAAGGCCAGCGTCGCCTACCTCAAGGGCGACAACGTCGATTCCGCCAACGGCGACCTGAAGGAATGGGAGCGCGATTTCCGCCTCGACTACACCCTGCAGGACGGCCCGCTGAAAGGCCTGGGTGTGTCCTGGCGCAACGCGACCCAGCGCGGCAACGTCACCACCGATGCCGACGAGAACCGTTTGATCCTGAGCTACACCCTGACGCTGCTCTGATCCAGCAACCCAGTTGTGACATCTCCTGACCGGCCCGCCAACGGGCCGGAAGGTATTTCATCCAAGTGAGGAGATGACCATGAACAAGAATGCCTTGCGCGTTGGCCTGGCGGCGCTGTTCGCCGCCTGGTTGCCAGTCGCCGTACATGCTGCACCACCGCAAGAAGTCCGCCTGGACTACGCCTACTACGCCCCCACCAGCCTGGTGCTCAAGCAGCAGGGCCTGCTGGAAAAAGCCCTCGCGCCGCAGGGCATCGCTGTCAAATGGGTATTCAGCCAGGGCAGCAACCGTTCGCTGGAATACCTCAACGGCGGCAGCACCGATTTTGCCTCCACCGCCGGCCTGGCTGCCGTGCTCAGCCGCGCCAATGGCGCACCGATCAATACCGTCTACGTCGCGAGCCGCCCGGAATGGACAGCGCTGGTGGTGCCCAAGGACTCGCCCATCCAGTCGCTGGCCGATCTCAAGGGCAAAAAGGTCGCCGCCACCAAGGGCACCGACCCTTTCCTGTTCCTCCTGCAAAGCCTGCAGAAGGCCGGGCTGGACAAGAACGCCGTGGAAATCGTCCACCTGCAACATCCTGACGGTCGCATTGCCCTGGAGCGCGGCGACGTGCAGGCCTGGGCGGGGCTTGACCCGCTGATGGCGGCCAGCGAGCTGCAGGCCGGCTCGCGCCTGCTGTACCGCAATCGTGATTTCAACAGCTACAGCGTGCTCAGCGTCACCGAGAAGTTTGCCAAGGAGCAACCCGAGCTGATCCAGCAGGTGATCGCCGCCTACGAGCAGGCGCGCCAGTGGGCCATCGCCAACCCCGATGCCCTGGCCCAGTTGCTCGCCGACGAAGCCAAGCTGCCGCTGGAAGTGGCCAAGCTGCAACTGTCGCGCACCGACTTCAGCAACTCGCAGCCGGGCGCTGAACACATCAAGGCGTTGAAAGCCGCCGCGCCCATCCTGCTCGACGAGCAACTGGTGCGCCCGGGCACCGACGTGGCCCAGGTGGTCGACCAGCTGATCCAGCCGCAACTGGCTGCCCAGGTGATCGGCCAGAGCGTGGCCAAGGCGGGGAACTGACCGATGGGCGCGCTCAACCTCGTCATCGGTCGCTGGGTCGAACGGCTTCCCGCCTGGCGGCCGGCACTGACCGACCTGCGTGGTTGGGTGGTGCCCCTGCTGCTGCTGGCCCTGCTGGAAATCCTGGTGCGCAGCGGCGTGTTGCCCGCGCACCAGATGCCCGCACCGAGCCAGGTGGCGCAAACCCTGTACCTGCTGGCGCAGAGCGGCGAACTGTGGCGGCATCTGCACGCCAGCCTGCTGCGCGTCGGCGCCGGCTTCGCCATCGGCGCCGCGCTGGCCATCGTCATCGGCACCTGGGTGGGCTTGAGCCGCCGCGCCGAAGCCTATCTGGAGCCGACCTTCCAGGCGCTGCGGGCGATTCCCAGCCTGGCGTGGGTGCCGCTGTTGCTGCTCTGGCTGGGCATCGACGAAACGCCGAAGATCGTGCTGATCGCCCTCGGCGCCTTCTTCCCGGTGTACCTCGCGCTGCTTGCCGGCATCCGCAACATCGACCGCAAACTGGTGGAAGTGGGCCGGCTCTACGGCCTCTCGCCCCTTGCGCTGGTGCGCCGCATTCTCCTGCCCGCTGCGCTGCCGAGCCTGTTCACCGGCCTGCGCGGCGCGCTCAGCCTGAGCTGGATGTTCCTCGTCGCCGCCGAACTGATCGCCGCCACCCGTGGCCTTGGCTACCTGCTCAGCGACGGTCGGGAAACCTCGCGGCCGGATCTGGTGATCGCCGCCATCCTGCTGCTGGCGCTGCTCGGCAAACTCAGCGACAGCCTGCTCAAGGCCTGGGAAACCCGAGCCCTGCGCTGGCGCGACAGCTTCCAGGGCGGGGAGGGCGGAGCATGAGTGCGCTGCTGAAACTGCAGAATATCCACAAGGCCTTCGCTGACGTGCGTGTGCTCGAAGACGTCAGCCTGAGCCTGGCCGCTGGCGAAGTGGTCAGCCTGCTCGGCCCCTCCGGTTGCGGCAAGAGCACCCTGCTGCGCATCGCCGCCGGGCTGGATCAGGACTATCAGGGCGGGCTGGAACTCAACCCGCTGCTCAACTTCGGTCGTGGCAGCGGCATCGGTGTGGTGTTCCAGGAACCCCGACTGATGCCCTGGCTGAGCGTGGCGCAGAACGTCGGCTTCGCCGATGGCTGGGTGGCTGACGACCAGTGGATTGAACAACTGTTGCGCGACGTCGGCCTGCACGGGCGTGGCGAGGCGCTGCCCAAGCACCTCTCCGGCGGCCAGGCCCAACGCGTGGCGATCGCCCGCGCCCTGTACGGCAAACCGCAGGTACTGCTGCTGGATGAGCCCTTCAGCGCGGTGGACGCCTTCACCCGCATGAAGCTGCAGGACCTGCTGGTGGAGCTGGCCGCCCGCTACGAGATCGCCGTGCTGCTGGTCACCCATGACCTCGACGAAGCCTTCTACCTCAGCGACCGCGTGCTGATCCTCGGCGGCACACCCAGCCGCCTGCAACGCGAACTGGCCGTGCCCCTGACCCGCCCTCGCGACCGCCGCTCGGCCGAACTGGCCTATCTGCGCGGCGAAGCGCTGACCGAGCTGTACCAGTCGCACGTGCTGTAAACGAACTCTTCAAGGTGGAGTACTTTTTCGGGCCGTCAGGCCCGATTTTTTTTGTTCGCGTCGCACGCACCTACGTAGCCCTGATGCATCCGGGGCTAATCGTGTGCTCGATATGTCCGCGTTCTGATCGTAGGGTGCGCCGTGCGCACCGGGCTCTGGAACCCCGCAGGTTGTAAAGGTAGTAAATAAATCTGCCACCTTTGAGAGTTGTCAACTTTGGGAGTTAGCGCGACCAACGATATTCCTCAAGCTCTGCTTGGGAAGGTTGTCTTCCCAGTTTTTTGCAAAGCTCCGCAGCAATGTCGTCATTTGCCATTTTTCTTGTGCTTCCCATTCCAGTCTTTTTGTGCGGGCCTTGTCCTTACGGCTGTCACGCTGCCCGATTAGTGCTTTAGCCTCGCGATAAAAAATATCGCAGTCCATGTTGGATTCAAAACTCTGCTTTTTCAAGGCAATAAAATAATAAGGGACTTTTGTCAGGAGAATAATATGGCTTTTGTATGGAATTATCGACTCGATGGCATGCCAAGATAGTGTGACTTCTATGTTTTTTGATGTTTGCTGGATGCCTTCTTCGTTTATTTTATGCTCGATGTCCCCAATCGGTATGCCGCCTCTAACGGTTTTTAGCATATAAAACAGAGACGATAGCGCAAGACCGATGACGCAGAATGTTCCGCACAGAAAAGCACCCATAAAGATTAAGGTCAGTATAAGTTTTGGTTCAGCCTGCGTCCAAGGTATATAGAGCCATGCAAATAGTATCCATAGAAAAACAAAGCTCAGAAGAAATCTTGAGCTCCGAAGTCCCGTATAAAATACCAGAAAGCCCATTTCTCTAGGTTTGTAGTTGCTTGATATTTTTCGGTGTCTCATCTATTTGCTCGGCATGGGTAATCAATAGGAAGCAGTTTTTTGTAGGGGGATCTATAGTTCTTGTGGAAATAAATCTATGCCTGAGAGTTTAGGGATAGATTGAACGCTTGGCCCCCGCTGCGCGAACTACAGAATGGCCAGGGCGCAAGAGCCCAGAACAGGCCGGATATACGAATGCAACCGCGCTGACGACATGTGCAAAAGCAAAGCTTTACTCACTACTTGTGGGGAGAGTCCATATACAGTTGTTAGGTACTCGTTATCGCACGGAGCGCTTCGTTGAGTGCAGAAACTACTGTGGGTCGCATTTTTGGTGATTTCAATTTTGCTGGAAGACGACTTAGCCAGTGCCTATTCGGACCGAGAGTCGTTCCGCGGAGCGTTGATAAACGACGAGTTGTTGGCAGAGGATTCAATGACAAGATTCTGATGCACTCTGCAAGCTGCTCAGAGGAAGAGAAATACAAAACCGTACCTTGAATCTCAACGCATATGATTACAAAGCCCTTGTGAGGTACTGCCTTGGGTGCCTCTGGTAAAAATTTATTAGATTTAAACCAAGGTTCGCCGTCTTGCTCAATGTGTACCCAAAACGCGAGCGGAGCATTTCGCCACGAATCAGCGTATTCGATCCAATACTCAGCAGCGGCCATAAAGAGTACCTAACATTAATTAGACGACGTTCATGTCGCTTTTTCACACGACACCTGTCGCATAACTTTCCTTGTCGTCCTGCAAGTCCTTGTTCCGATTGAGAGTGGTCACATGAAACGCGACAGCACCTAGCAAGAAACACGACAGAGATAACGGCAAGCCTAATCTGCTGGAACACTGCGCCAGCAAAACCAACCCAGAACCTATTCCATCCACCGCGGCGCTGTCCATGCTCCTTGGGCAAAATGCCATATGGCTGGTTTGCCGTTGAGGTTGATTCAAGCCTGCTCACAGCCACCCACAAATTCTGTGAACACTGCTGTGGATAACCTTTGCAAAAGCCCTCCGCGCCTAGCATTCAAGCGGGCCATGGCAGCCCGTTCAGTTTTTGCCCAATGACGTTTTGCTGGCGTTATCGCCAGGCGGAATAACGCTTTTAATCAATAACTTGGCTCGGGTTATCAACGGCTGGGCCGGGCGGCAGCGTGTTGCCGAGTGTCGTGCACAGAATCTGGGGAAAGTGCTGTGGATAAGATGCGGGAAAACTCGTCCGGGCCACGTGGTGCAAGGGCTGCGCGGGGCTGGTGATTTTTCGTGCGTTGTCGCGCGGCGGTCATGTTATGCGGCTATAGTGCCCGGTCGATTTTGTCCACCGATGGAGCCCTCCGATGTCCGAATCCCCTGAGCGTCCCACCCCGGTCAGTTTGCTGCAGGCCTTCTGGTTCTGGTTGAAGCTGGGGTTGATCAGTTTCGGCGGGCCGGCCGGGCAGATTTCGATCATGCATCAGGAGCTGGTGGAGAAGCGCCGCTGGTTGTCCGAACGGCGCTTTCTGCATGCGCTGAACTACTGCATGTTGCTGCCCGGGCCGGAGGCGCAGCAGTTGGCCACCTATATCGGCTGGCTGATGCACCGCACCTGGGGCGGGGTGATCGCCGGGGCGCTGTTCGTGCTGCCGTCGCTGCTGATTCTGGTCGCGCTGTCCTGGGTCTATCTGGCGTTCGGCGACGTGCCGCTGGTGGCCGGAATCTTCTATGGCATCAAGCCGGCGGTGACGGCCATCGTCGTGCAGGCAGCCTGGCGTATTGGCGGTCGGGCGCTGAAGAATCGCTGGCTGTGGGCGATCGCCGCGGCGGCTTTCGTCGCCATCTTCGTGCTGCACCTGCCGTTCCCGCTGATCGTGCTGGGCGCCGCGTTGGTGGGTTACATCGGAGGGCGCCTGGCGCCGCAGCACTTCGCGGTCGGCGGTGGCCATGGCGAAAAGGGCGGCGCGCATGCGCCAGCCTTGATCGATGACGATACGCGCCTGGCGCACACACACTTTCGTTCCAGCCGCCTGGCGCTGATCCTGCTGGTCGGCGTTGTGCTGTGGTTGCTGCCGATGGGCCTGCTGACCCTGACGTTCGGCTGGGATGGCACGCTGACGCAGATGGGCTGGTTTTTCACCAAGGCGGCGCTGCTGACCTTCGGCGGCGCCTATGCGGTACTGCCCTATGTGTATCAGGGCGCGGTGGGCCACTACGGCTGGCTGACGCCGACGCAGATGATCGATGGTCTGGCCCTGGGTGAGACCACGCCGGGGCCGCTGATCATGGTGGTGGCCTTCGTCGCCTTCGTCGGTGCCTTTGGCCAGCCGGTGTTCGGTGGCGATTCGGCCTTCGCCAGCGGTGCATTGGCGGCGGTGCTGGTCACCTGGTTCACCTTCCTGCCGTCGTTCCTGTTCATTCTCGCCGGCGGGCCGCTGGTGGAGTCGACCCACGGCGAGCTCAAGTTCACTGCACCGCTGACCGGCATCACCGCCGCCGTGGTCGGGGTGATCCTCAACCTGGCGCTGTTCTTCGGCTATCACGTGCTCTGGCCCGAGGGTTTCGCCGGCACCTTCGACTGGGTGTCGGCGTTGATCGCCAGCGGGGCGGCATTGGCCCTGTTCAAGTTCAAGCGCGGGGTGATCGAGACCATTGCCGGTTGCGCTGTAGTCGGGCTGGTGGCGCATCTGTTGATTTGATGGGGGCTTGGCATCGCTTGGTGGGTTACGCGGCGCGTGGAGTGGGTACGCGGCTGTGGTAGCGGTGTGCTGCGCCGCTAACCCACCCTACGAACTGCCTCCTTGCAGCCGCGATAGCCGCGACGCCTCGATAAGTCGCCGCTGAAGCGCCTCCCACAGACTCGTCCCGCCTCATCAATACGATTTCTTTACGCCCCGGCACTGGGGCGCCAATCGAATCTTTACGGCCAGCCTTTCGACAATGCTCGCGAGCGGATTCCCCGCATCGTGGAGCTTTGTGATGAACGCAATCGATGGTGTGTCGCTGATCCTGGTGGTCGGCCTCTTCGCCTACCTGCTGTCGGCCCTGCTGACCGCCGGGCGTGGTTGAGGAGGCGGCCATGCACGACTACGACTGGCTGCTGCTGGCGGCCTTTTCCCTGCTGGTGCTGGCACCGGCACCCTTTCTCGGGCGCTACTTCTATCGCGTGATGGAGGGCCAGCGCACCTGGCTCAGCCCTGTGCTGCAGCCGCTGGAGCGGCTGTGCTACCGCGTGGCCGGCGTCGACCCGGAGCAGGAGCAAAGCTGGCGCGGCTACGCCCTGGCGCTGCTGGCCTTCACCCTGGTCTGCCTGCTGGCGCTGATGAGCATTCTGCTGCTGCAGGGCGCCTTGCCGCTCAACCCGCAGCAGGTGGCGGGGATGAGCTTGCCGCTGGCGTTCAATACGGCGGTGAGCTTCGTCACCAACACCAACTGGCAGGCCTACAGCGGCGAGGCGCAGCTCAGCTACTTCAGCCAGATGATCGGCCTTGGCGTGCAGAACTTCGTCAGCCCGGCGGTGGGCCTGGCGGTGCTGGTGGTGCTGTGCCGGGGCCTGGCGCGGCAGTCCAGCGACCGCCTGGGCAACTTCTGGGTCGATATCATCCGCGCCGTGCTCTACGGCCTGTTGCCGCTGTGCCTGGTGCTGGCCGTACTGCTGGTGTGGCAGGGCGTGCCGCAGAATTTCAGCGATTACGTGTCGGCCACCACCCTGCAGGGCAGCGAGCAGAGCCTGCCGATGGGGCCGGCGGCCAGCCAGATCGCCATCAAGCAACTGGGCACCAACGGCGGCGGCTTTTTCGGCGTCAACTCGGCGCATCCGTTCGAGAACCCCACGGCGCTGAGCAACCTGCTGGAGCTGGCGTCGATCCTGCTGATCCCGGCGGCGCTGGTGTTCACCTTCGGCCACTACGTGCGTGACCTGCGCCAGAGCCGGGCGATCCTGGCCAGCATGCTGCTGTTGTTCGTCATCGGCCTGGGCGTGTGCGCCTGGGCGGAGCTGCAGCCGAACCCGGCGCTGGCCGGGCTGCCCATCGAGCAGGTCGGTTCGCTGGAGGGCAAGGAGGCGCGCTTCGGCAGCTTCGCTTCGGCGCTTTGGGCGACCACCACCACGGCGGCGTCCAACGGCTCGGTGAACGCCATGCACGACAGCTTCAGCGCCCTCGGCGGCCTGGTGCCGCTGGTCAACATGCTGCTCGGCGAGATCGTCTTCGGCGGCGTCGGCGCCGGCCTCTACGGCATGCTGCTGTTCGTGCTGATCGCGGTATTCCTCGCCGGCCTGATGATCGGCCGCACCCCGGCCTACCTGGGCAAGAAGCTGGAGGCGCGCGAGGTGCGCCTGATGGTCGCCACGCTGCTGGTGATGCCGCTCGGCGTGCTGGTGTTCGGCGCCCTGGCGGTGAGTTTCGCCGGCCCGGCGGCGTCCATCGGCAACCCCGGCCCGCATGGCTTCAGCCAGGCGCTGTATGCCTACGGTTCGGCCACCGGCAACAACGGCTCGGCCTTCGCCGGCTTCGGCGCCGATACCCCCTACCACGATCTGATGCTCGGCCTGGCCATGCTGCTCGGGCGCTTCGGCTACATCCTGCCGGTGCTGGCGATTGCCGGCAGCCTGGCGGCCAAGCGCGCCGCGCCGCAGGGGCAGAACAGCTTCCCCACCCATGGGCCGCTGTTCGTCGTGCTGCTGACCCTGACCATCCTCCTGGTGGGTGGCCTGACCTTCATGCCGGCGCTGGCCCTGGGCCCGCTGGCCGAACACCTGGCGTTCTGAAGGAGAAACCGTGATGAATGCCCCCGTAACGGCGCAACGCAGCGCCCAATCGTCCAGCAGCCAGCCGCAGACCGGCATCGCTGCGCTGTGGCGCCCGGCCCTCAAGCAGGCCTTCGTCAAGCTCGACCCCCGCCAGCTGCTGCGCTCGCCAGTGATGCTGGTGGTGGAGCTGACGGCGCTGGTCACCAGCGTGCTGTGCTTCGTCCCCAACCCAGCAGTAAGCACTGCCCTGGGCGTGCAGATCGCCCTGTGGCTGTGGTTCACCGTGCTCTTCGCCAACTTCGCCGAGGCCCTGGCCGAGGGCCGTGGCAAGGCCCGCGCCGACAGCCTCAAGTCCGGCAGCCAGGGCCTGATGGCGCGCAAGCAGGTCGGTGCGCAGTTCCAGTCCGTGCCGGCAAGCAGTCTGCGCAAGGGCGACGTGGTGCGAGTCGAGGCCGGTGAGCTGATCCCCGGCGACGGCGAGGTGATCGAAGGTGTCGCGGCAGTCAACGAAGCGGCGATTACCGGCGAATCCGCGCCGGTGATCCGCGAATCCGGTGGCGACCGCTCGGCGGTCACGGGTAACACCCGGCTGGTGTCGGACTGGCTGCTGGTGAAGATCAGCGCCAACCCCGGCGAGTCTACCCTCGACCGCATGATCGCTTTGGTCGAAGGCGCACGCCGGCAGAAGACGCCCAACGAGGTGGCGCTGGATATCCTGCTGATCGGCCTGACCCTGATCTTCCTGCTGGTGGTGGCCACGCTGCAGCCGTTCGCCCGTTTCGCCGACGGCGACCTGCCGCTGATATACCTGGCGGCGCTGCTGGTGACGCTGATCCCGACCACCATCGGCGGCCTGCTCTCGGCCATTGGCATCGCCGGCATGGATCGCCTGGTGCGCCTCAACGTCATTGCCAAGTCCGGCCGCGCCGTGGAGGCCGCCGGCGACGTGCACACCCTGCTGCTGGACAAGACCGGCACCATCACCTTCGGCAACCGCCGTTGCAGCGCCATGGTCAAGGCGCCAGGTGTGTCCACGCTGGAACTGGCCGAGGCGGCGTTGCTGGCCTCGCAGGGCGACGACACGCCGGAGGGCAAGTCCATTGTCGAATACCTGGCGGCGCTGCACCCGATGGCGGTGCCCGAGCGCAGCGGCATGACCCTGATCGCCTTCAGCGCCGAGACGCGCCTGTCCGGTGCTGACGTGGGTGGCGTGGCTTATCGCAAGGGTGCGGTGGACGCCGTGCTGGCCTACCTCGGTCTGGGCCGTGACGAACTGCCGGCGCCGCTGGCGCGCGAGGTGGAGAAGATCGCCCAGAGTGGTGGTACACCGCTGCTGGTGGCCGGGGCTGGGCGCCTGCTCGGCGCCATCCACCTCAAGGACGTGGTCAAGCCGGGCATCCGCGAGCGCTTCGCCGAGCTGCGCGCCATGGGCATCCGCACCGTGATGGTGACCGGCGACAACCCGCTGACCGCCGCCGCCATCGCTGCCGAGGCCGGTGTCGACGATGTGATCGCCGAGGCCACGCCGGAGAAGAAACTGTCGCGTATCCGCGCCGAGCAGGCCGAAGGCAAGCTGGTGGCCATGTGCGGCGACGGCGCCAACGACGCCCCGGCGCTGGCCCAGGCCGACGTCGGGCTGGCCATGAACGACGGCACCCAGGCCGCGCGCGAGGCCGCCAACCTGGTGGATCTGGACAGCGACCCGACCAAGCTGATCGACGTGGTGCAGGTGGGCAAGGAGCTGCTGGTGACGCGCGGCGCGCTGACCACCTTTTCGGTGGCCAACGACGTGGCCAAGTACTTCGCCATCCTCCCGGCGCTGTTCGCCGGCATCTACCCGCAGCTTGGCGCGCTCAACCTGATGCAGCTGCACAGCCCGCAGAGCGCGATCCTCTCGGCCATCGTCTTCAACGCCCTGATCATCGTCGCGCTGATCCCGCTGGCGCTGCGTGGCGTGCGCATCCAGGCGCTGGACGCCGGTCAGTTGCTGCGGCGCAACCTGCTGATCTACGGCCTCGGCGGGCTGGTTGCGCCCTTCATCGGCATCAAGCTGCTCGACCTGCTGCTGGTGGGGTTGGGCTGGGTGTAACCGCGTTGTTTCGTTCACACGCGGTCTGCTCCCTCTCCCGTTCATGGGAGAGGGCTGGGGAGAGGGTGGGGCAGGCCACTCGGTATTACCGGATAGACCCTCTCCCCCGGCCCCTCTCCCGCAAGCGGGAGAGGGGAGACAAGCGACGTAGCCCGGATGCAATCCGGGGCAATCTGAATCAGGAGACTCATCATGCTCAACCATATTCGCCCCGCCATCGCCACCTTGGCTTTCATGACCCTGTTGGTCGGGGTCGCCTATCCCTTGAGCGTCACCGGCGTGGCCCAGGTGGCCTTCCCCGATCAGGCCGCCGGCAGCCTGGTGCGTGACGATGCCGGCCAGGTACGCGGTAGCCGCCTGATCGCCCAGGCCTTCGACGGCGATCAGTGGTTCCAGCCGCGCCCCTCGGCCGGCGACTACGCCACTGTGGCCAGCGCCGCCAGCAACCTCGCGCCGAGCAATCCGCAGCTGCGCGAGCGCATCGAGCAGGCCAGCACCGGCCTGAGCGGCCAGGCGCCGCTGCCGATGCAACTGGCGACCACCTCGGGCAGCGGCCTCGACCCGCACCTGTCGCCCGAGGCGGCGGCCTGGCAGGTGCCGCGTATCGCCCAGGCCCGTGGCCTGGCCGAGGCCGAGCTGCTGCGCCTGATCGAAGCGCACACCGAGCGCCCGCTGTTCGGCCCGGCGGTGGTCAATGTACTGGCTCTGAACCTGGCGCTGATCGACAATCCCTCCACTTCCTCCCAGTGACGAGTGCTCGATGAACGACAGCCTGCGCGCCGAAGCGCTGCTCGCCGACCTGCCCCGCGAAGGCCGTGGCCGGCTCAAGGTGTTTCTCGGCGCGGCGCCGGGCGTGGGCAAGACCTACGCCATGCTCCAGGCCGCCCATGCGCAACTGCGCCAGGGCGTGGCGTTGCGCGCCGGGGTGGTGGAAAGCCACGGCCGCAGCGAAACCGAGGCGCTGCTGCTGGGCCTGCCGCAACAGCCGCCGCTGCGCCTGCCCTATCGCGGCCTGGAGCTGAGCGAGATGGATCTCGACGGCCTGCTGGCCGACCCGCCCAAGCTGGCGCTGGTGGACGAGCTGGCGCACAGCAACGCACCCGGCAGCCGTCACGCCAAGCGCTGGCAGGACGTGCAGGAACTGCTCGCCGCCGGCATCGACGTCTACACCACGGTCAACGTCCAGCACCTGGAAAGCCTTAACGACCGCGTCCGCGATATCACCGGCGTGCAGGTGCGCGAGACGGTGCCGGACTGGGTGCTGCAGGAAGCCGACGAGATTCAGCTGGTCGACCTGCCGCCGCGCGAGCTGCTCGAGCGCCTGCGCGACGGCAAGGTGTACATGCCCGAGCAGGCGCGGGCGGCCATCGACGCCTTCTTCTCACCGACCAACCTCACGGCGCTGCGCGAGCTGGCCATGCAGACCGCCGCCGCGCGGGTCGATGCCGACCTCGACCAGCGCTACCGTCAGCTCGGCCAGGCCGCGCCCAGCGTGCTCGGGCGCCTGCTGGTGGGGGTGGACGGCGATGGCGAGGCCGAGCGTCTGGTGCGCCACGCCTGCCGGGTCGCCGAGCGCCGCCATCTGCCCTGGTCGGTGGTGCATGTGAACGGCCGCCGGGCCATGGACGAGCAGCAGCGCGGGCGTCTGCAAGCGGCGCTGCGCCTGGCCGAGCGCCTTGGTGGCGAGGTGGTGACGCTGCACGGCGACTCGGTGGCGCGCACGCTGCTCGACCACGCCCGCGAACGCCGCGCCAGCCTGATCCTGGTCGGCAGCAGCACACGACGCCTGCGTCGGCGCTGGTTCGGCCGTGGCCTGGGCGAGCGCCTGCTGGCTGCCGGTGCCGGGCTGGAGGTGAGCGTGCTGGATGCGGCCGGGGCCCAGCCTCCGGCTGGTCGGCGTGTGCGCATCGCGCCGCGCTGGCGCGACTACCTGCTGGCCGCGCTGGCTGCCGCCTGCGCCACGCTGATTTCCCTCGGCCTGGCGCGGGTGCTGGAGCTGCCCAACATCTCCCTGGCGTTCCTCGCCGCCGTGCTGCTGGTGGCGGTGCGCAGCAGCCTGGGCCCGGCGCTGGCCTGCGCGGGGCTGTCGTTCCTGGCCTACAACTTCCTGTTCATCCCCCCGACCCTGACCATGCGCATCCAGCGTCAGGAAGATGTGCTGACCCTGCTGTTCTTCCTGCTCATGGCCGGGTTGACCGGCAACCTGGCCAGCCGCCAGCGGCGCCAGGTGCAGGCGTTGCGCCAGGCGCAGGGCGAAACCACGGCGCTGCTGGAGCTGTCGCGCAAGCTCACCGTCGCCGCCGATCGCCAGGCCGTGCTGGCGGTGGCCGAGCAGCAACTGGGTGGCTGGCCGGACGTGCAGCTGACGCTGCTGTCGCGCAGTGCGGACGGGCAGTGGTGCCACGAGGGTGGCCAGCGCGTCGAGCTGGCCGATACCGAGCGAGTCGCTGCCGATTGGGCCTGGCAGCACGAGCAGGCGGCGGGCCTGGGTACCGATACCCTGCCCAGCAGCCGCTGGTGGTGGTGGCCGCTGTGCGGGGAGGAGGGGCCGCTGCTGCTGATCGGTCTGCAGAGCGCGCAGGGCACGCCGCTGGCCGATGAACGGCGGCGTCTGATCGCTGCCCTTGGCCAACCGCTGGCACAGGCCCTGGCTCGCGCGCAACTGGCCGAGGAGCTGGAGGCGGCGCGCCTGCACGGGCAGACCGAGGAGCTGCGCAGCGCGCTGCTGGCTTCGGTGTCGCACGACCTGCGCACGCCGCTGACGGCCATGCGCGGCTCCATCGACAGCCTGCTGGCGCTGGGCGAGGCGATCCCCGAGGCGGATCGCCGTGAATTGCTGGAAGGCACCCGCGACGAGGCCGAGCGCCTCGACCGCTATATCCAGAACCTGCTCGACATGACCCGCCTCGGCCATGGCGGGCTCAAGCTGGCGCGCGACTGGGTGGCGCCGAGCGATATCGTCGCCAGCGCCCTGCAGCGCCTGCGCGCGGTGCTCGCGCCGTTGCAGGTCGAATGCCTGCTGCCGCCACAGCCGCCATTGCTGCATGTGCATGCGGCGCTGATCGAGCAGGCGCTGATCAACGTGCTGGAGAACGCCGCGCGCTTCTCGCCGCCCGGCGGGCGCCTGCGCGTGGCGCTGGAATACGATGAGCAGGAGCTGCGCTTCGTGGTCGCCGACCAGGGCCCTGGCATTCCCGAGGCGGAACGGGCGAAGATCTTCGACATGTTCTACACCGCAGCGCGGGGCGATCGCGGCGGCCAGGGCACCGGCCTGGGCCTGGCCATCTGCCAGGGCATGGTCGGTGCCCACGGCGGTCGCGTCACGGTCGGCGATGGCCTCGATGGCCGTGGCGCCAGCCTGACCCTGCACCTGCCGCTGACCGCGCAGCCACAAGCCGAGGACGACTGATGAGCCAGGGGCCGAGCATTCTGCTGATCGACGACGAAGCGCAGATTCGCAAGTTCCTGCGCATCGCCCTCAGCGCCCAGGGCTATCGGGTGCTGGAGGCGGCCAACGGCGAAGACGGCCTGGCCCAGGCGGCGCTGCATAGCCCCGATCTCGTCGTGCTCGACCTCGGCCTGCCCGATCTCGATGGCCAGCAGGTGCTGCGTGGCCTGCGCGAATGGAGCCAGGTGCCGGTGCTGGTGCTCTCGGTGCGTGCCAGCGAGGGCGAGAAGGTGCTGGCGCTGGACGGCGGCGCCAACGACTACGTGACCAAACCCTTCGGCATTCAGGAATTCCTCGCCCGGGTGCGCGTGCTGCTGCGCCAGGGCCAGGGCCGCGAAGCGCTGCCGGCGAGCATCGCCTGTGGTGCGCTGAATATCGACCTGGCCTATCGCCGGGTCAGCCTCGACGGCACCGAGATCGCCCTGACGCCCAAGGAATACGCGGTGCTGGCGCTGCTCGCCCAGCACCTCGGGCGGGTGGTGACCCAGCAACAGTTGCTGCGTGATATCTGGGGCCCCAGCCATGTCGGCGACAGCCATTACCTGCGCGTGGTGGTCGGCCACCTGCGGCAGAAACTCGGCGACGACCCGGCCGCGCCACGCTACCTGATCACCGAGGCGGGGGTCGGGTATCGCCTGCGTGAACCTGCCTAAAGCTCCAGCACCAGGCGCAGACGATCCCGATGCTGCAGGCCATTCTCGAACAATGGCTCGGGGTAGTGCTGCAGGAAGTAATCCGGCTCGACTGCTACCACGCGAAAGCCGGCGCGCTGGTAAAAGGTCAGCTGGTGGCCGAAGCTGCCGGTGCCCAGTTCCAGACGCTTGGCACCCAGTTGCCGGGCCTGGTCGATGGCGTGGTGCAGCAGCAGGGCGCCGATACCCCGACCCTGGCGTTCGGGCGCCACGGCGATGTTCATCAGTTCCCAGGTAGCGGCGCTCAGGGTCTTGATCACGTAGACGCCGACGACCGCGTCGTCCAGGCGCGCGACCACGCAATGACCGTCCGCCAGATAGCGGGCAATGGCGTCGGTGCTGGGATCGGCTTCGAGCAACAGCGCCAGTGGCGCTTGCTCGCCGGGAATCCTGTGCAGGCTGATCATGCCGTCATCCTTGAATGATGTTTTGGTTATAAATAAATCATTATTTATTCTTTTTGTTTCGTTTCGTTCCTGAGCATAGTGAGCACCACGCAAGCCACTGCCAAGGAGCACTGCCATGACCATCCGCCTGGGCGACATCGCCCCTGACTTCGAACAGGATTCCAGCGAAGGCCGCATTCGTTTCCACGAGTGGCTGGGCGACAGCTGGGGCATCCTCTTCTCCCATCCGGCCGACTTCACGCCGGTGTGCACCACCGAGCTGGGCTTCACCGCCAAGCTCAAGGACGAATTCGCCAAGCGCGGCGTCAAGGCCATCGCCCTGTCGGTCGACCCGGTGGATTCGCACCTGAAATGGATCGACGACATCAACGAGACGCAGAATACCGCGGTCAACTTCCCGATCATCGCCGATGCCGACCGCAAGGTGTCCGACCTCTATGACCTGATACACCCGAACGCCAATGACACCCTGACCGTGCGTTCGCTGTTCGTCATCGACCCGAACAAGAAGGTGCGCCTGACCATCACCTACCCGGCCAGCACCGGGCGCAATTTCAACGAGATCCTGCGCGTGGTCGACTCGCTGCAGCTGACCGACAACTACAAGGTCGCCACGCCGGCCAACTGGCAGGACGGTGAAGAGGTGGTGATCGCGCCGTCGCTCAAGGACGAAGCCGAGATCGCCCAGCGCTTTCCCAAGGGCTACCGCGCGGTCAAACCCTATCTGCGCCTGACGCCGCAACCGAATCGCTAAGGAGCGATCTGCTGCGCGTCGGCCCTACTGCGTTAATACCGGGCTCGGCCTGCTCATTTACAGCTCGTAAACTCCGCGTCCTCGCCCGGTTTTGCCTTGTATGGCTCTAGCTCGCGAGATCGCAAGTACGTTTAAGGAATCACCATGCATGTCGTGTTGCTGTCCGGCAGCCCTGCGGCGCGTTCGCGCACCGAAGTGCTGCTGGACCATGTGCGCCAGCGCCTCGAGGCGCAGCAGGTGGAAGTGAGCCTGCTGCGGGTACGCGATTTTCCCGCCGAGGACCTGCTGCACGCACGCTTCGACAGCGCGGCGGTGCAGCAGCTGCAGGCCGTGGTGGCCAGCGCCGATGGCCTGGTGGTCGGCACGCCGGTGTACAAGGCGTCGTTCACCGGCGCCTTGAAAGTGCTGCTGGACCTGCTGCCCGAGCGTGCCCTGGCGCACAAGGTGGTGCTGCCCCTGGCCAGTGGTGGCAGCCCGGCGCACCTGCTGGCGGTGGACTACGCCCTCAAGCCGGTGCTGGCTGCGCTGAAGGCGCAGGAAATGCTCAGCGGCGTGTTCGCCGTGGACAAGCAGATCGCCTACCCGGAAGGCGACAAGCCCGCGCAGATCGACAGCGAGTTGCGCGAACGCCTCGACGAGGCACTGGAACAACTGGGCGCAGCCCTGGCGCGACGGCCTAAGCCGATCGACCCGAACCTGTTGAACGACCGGCTGGTGAACGCCCGCTGGAGTATCTGAAAAGCGGCTGCAGGCCGCAGGCTAGAGGCGGCAGGCAAGAGCCTGTCCGCCTGGAGCCGGAGGCCCGCAGCCTGAAGCCCCAAAAAGCCTTACTCGCCCGCCAACGGGCAAGCAGGTAGCCAACCAAGACATCACCGCAAAGGGAGAGCGCCATGCGCACCACTACTTTGCGTCGAAGCCTGGTCGCCCTGTTTGCCGCGGCCATTTCCTTCGGCGCCATCACTCAAGCTCAGGCCGAGACACTGCGTATCGGCTATCAGAAATACGGCACCCTGGTGCTGCTCAAGGCCAAGGGCACCCTGGAAAAACGCCTCGCCGAACACGGCGTTGACGTGAAGTGGACGGAGTTCCCGGGCGGTCCGCAGCTGCTCGAAGGCCTCAACGTCGGCTCGGTGGATTTCGGCGTTACCGGTGAAACCCCGCCGGTATTCGCCCAGGCCGCGGGCGCCGACCTGCTCTACGTTGCGCATGAGCCGCCGGCGCCGACCGGCGAGGCGATCCTCGTACCCAAGGACTCGCCGATCAAATCGGTGGCCGAACTCAAGGGCAAGAAGGTCGCCCTGAACAAGGGCTCCAACGTGCACTACCTGCTGGTGCGCGCCCTGGAGGACGCCGGCCTCAAGTACGGCGACATCACCCCGGTGTACCTGCCGCCGGCCGACGCCCGCGCCGCGTTCGAGCGTGGCAGCGTCGACGCCTGGGTGATCTGGGACCCCTTCCAGTCCGCCGCCGAGAAGCAGCTGCAGGCGCGCACCCTGCGCGACGGTAGCGGTCTGGTGGACAACCACCAGTTTTACCTGGCGACCCGCACCTATGCCGAGAAGAACCCGCAGGTGATCGGCGTGCTGGTCGAGGAAATCCGCGGCGTCGGTGAGTGGGTCAAGGGCAACCTCGACGAAGCCACCAGCCAGGTCGCACCGCTGATCGGCCTGTCCCCGGAGATTACCCGCCAGGCCGTCGAGCGCCAGGGTTACGGTGCGCAGTTCATCAGCCCGAAGGTGGTCGCGGCGCAGCAGAAGATCGCCGACACCTTCACCGAGCTGAAGCTGATCCCCAAGCAGCTGACCATCAAGGATGTGATCTGGACTCCGCCGGCCAAGGTCGCGCAGGTCCAGTAAGACCGTAGCCCGGATGCAATCCGGGGCAGCCACACGGTATTTCCCGGATTGCATCCGGGCTACGTCAACGCTTTCGTGAAAGGAGACCACTCCATGAGCCTCAACATCTTCTGGTTCCTGCCTACCCATGGCGATGGCAAGTACCTGGGCACCGCCGAAGGCGCCCGCGCTGTCGACCACGGCTACCTGGCGCAGATTGCCCAGGCTGCCGACCGTCTCAGCTACGGCGGCGTGCTGATCCCCACCGGGCGTTCCTGCGAGGACTCCTGGCTGGTGGCGGCTTCGCTGATTCCGGTGACGCAGAACCTGAAGTTTCTCGTCGCGCTGCGCCCGGGGATCATTTCGCCGACCGTGGCCGCGCGCCAGGCGGCGACCCTGGATCGCCTGTCCAACGGCCGCGCGCTGTTCAACCTGGTGACCGGTGGCGACCCGGACGAGCTGGCCGGCGACGGCCTGCACCTGTCGCATGCCGAGCGTTATGAGGCTTCCGTCGAGTTCACCCGCATCTGGCGCCGCGTGCTGGAGGGCGAAACCGTCGACTACGACGGCAAGCACATCCAGGTCAAGGGCGCCAAGCTGCTCTACCCGCCGATCCAGCAGCCGCGTCCGCCGCTGTATTTCGGTGGGTCGTCCGACGCGGCGCAGGACCTGGCCGCCGAGCAGGTCGAGCTGTACCTGACCTGGGGCGAGCCGCCGGCTGCGGTGGCCGAGAAGATCGCCCAGGTGCGCGAGAAGGCCGCCAAGCAGGGGCGTGAAGTGCGCTTCGGCATCCGCCTGCACGTGATCGTGCGCGAAACCAACGAGGAGGCCTGGGCCGCGGCGGATCGCCTGATCAGCCATCTGGACCAGGACACCATCGACCGCGCCCAGGCGTCGCTGGCGCGCTTCGATTCGGTCGGCCAGCAGCGTATGGCCGCGCTGCACGGCGGCAAGAAAGACAACCTGGAAGTGTCGCCGAACCTCTGGGCCGGTGTCGGCCTGGTGCGCGGCGGCGCCGGTACGGCGCTGGTCGGCGATGGTCCGACCGTGGCGGCGCGGGTCAAGGAGTACGCCGACCTCGGCATCGACACCTTCATCTTCTCCGGCTACCCGCATCTGGAGGAGTCGTACCGGGTCGCCGAACTGCTGTTCCCGCACCTGGACGTGGCCCAGCCGCAACGCCCGGAGAGTCGCGGCTATGTCAGCCCGTTCGGCGAAATGATCTCCAGCGACATTCTGCCGAAGGCGGCTGCGGCGAGTTGAAAAGCGCCCTCTCCCCAACCCTCTCCCATAAATGGGAGAGGGGGCTGATCGGTGTTGCCGGGTGATTCGGTGGCACGGCTTGGCTCCCCTCTCTCGCTTGCGGGAGAGGGGCTGGGGGAGAGGGGGCAGGCGCACGAATTCCCCGGATTGCATCCGGGCTACTGAGTGAGCCGTAGGGTGCGCTGTGCGCACCGCGATTGCCTGCGCTGCCATTGGTGCGCATGGCGCTCCCTACGGATCGACTCCGGCTATCCCTCTCATGGGAGAGGGTTGTAGCCCGGATGCAATCCGGGGAATACAGACGCTACACAGGTTTTCGAGGCAACCATGAGCAACACGACCCTTAACAAACTGGCCCTGCGCGCTGCGCCCTGGGCCTTGCCACTGGGGCTGCTGGCCGCCTGGCAGCTGGCGGTGGTCAGTGGCTGGCTGTCCAGCCGCATCCTGCCGGCGCCCAGCGCCGTGCTGGCCGCCGGCTGGGAACTGCTGGCCTCCGGCGAAATCTGGCAGCACCTGGCGATCAGCGGCCAGCGCGCCGGCATCGGTTTCGCCATCGGTGGCGGCATCGGTCTGCTGCTGGGCTTTGTCACCGGCCTGTCGAAATGGGGCGAGCGCTTTCTCGACAGCTCGGTGCAGATGATCCGCAACGTGCCGCACCTGGCGCTGATCCCGCTGGTGATTCTCTGGTTCGGCATCGACGAGGCGGCCAAGGTGTTCCTGGTCGCGCTCGGCACCCTGTTCCCGATCTACCTCAACACCTACCACGGCATCCGCAACGTCGACCCGGCGCTGGTGGAGATGGCGCGCAGCTATGGCTTGTCCGGCTTCTCGCTGTTCCGCCAGGTGATTCTGCCCGGCGCGCTGCCGTCGATCCTGGTCGGCGTGCGCTTCGCCCTCGGCTTCATGTGGCTCACCCTGATCGTGGCGGAAACCATCTCCGCCAGCAGCGGCATCGGCTACCTGGCGATGAATGCCCGCGAGTTCCTGCAGACCGACGTGGTGGTGCTGGCGATCCTGCTCTACGCGCTGCTCGGCAAGCTGGCCGACGTTGCGGCCAGGGGGCTGGAGCGCGTATGGCTGCGCTGGCACCCGGCCTACCAGGCCAAGGCAGGTGGCCGATGACCGCCCTGCACAGCATCCGCCAGGGCATCCCGCTGGCGATCGAGAATATCGAGAAGTCCTTCGGCGAGCGCCAGGTGCTCAAGGGCATCGACCTGCATATCCCGGCCGGCCAGTTCGTCGCCGTGGTCGGCCGCAGCGGCTGCGGCAAGAGCACCCTGCTGCGCCTGCTGGCCGGGCTGGATCAGCCCAGCGGCGGCCAGCTGCTGGCCGGCAGCGGTTCGCTCAACGCGGTGCGCGAGGATATCCGCCTGATGTTCCAGGACTCGCGTCTGCTGCCCTGGAAGCGGGTGATCGACAACGTCGGCCTGGGCCTTTCCGGCAACTGGCGCCAGCAGGCCGAGGAAGCGCTGGCCGCGGTCGGCCTGGCCGATCGCGCAGGTGAATGGCCGGCAGCCCTGTCCGGCGGGCAGAAGCAGCGCGTGGCCCTGGCCCGGGCGCTGATCCACCGACCGCGCCTGCTGCTGCTCGACGAGCCGCTGGGTGCGCTGGATGCGCTGACGCGGATCGAGATGCAGCAACTGATCGAGCGCCTGTGGCAGCAGCATGGCTTCACCGTGCTGCTGGTCACCCATGACGTCGCCGAGGCGGTGGCCGTGGCCGATCGGGTGATCCTGATCGAGGACGGCCAGATCGGCCTCGACCGCGATGTGCAGCTGGTGCGCCCGCGCCCGCACGGCTCGCCGCTGCTGGCGGCGCTGGAGGCGCGGGTGCTCGACCGGGTGCTGGCGCAGCCGGAGCTGCCGACGCCGCCCGACCCCGTATCGCCCCTGCCCACGCAACTGCGATGGGCGCTGTGAGGCCGTAGCCCGGATGTAATCCGGGGCGGCTGAAGAATTCCCCGGATTGCATCCGGGCTACATGTAAAACGACCTGAGGAGAAATACCATGACCATCAAAGCCATCAACGTGCGTAACCAGTTCAAGGGCAGCATCAAGGAGATCGTCATCGGCGACGTACTGTCGGAAATCGACGTGCAGACCGCTGCCGGCATCGTCACCTCGGTGATCACCACCCGTTCCGTGCGCGAGCTGGAACTGCAGGTCGGCAGCGAAGTGATCGCCTTCGTCAAATCCACCGAGGTGTCCATCGCCAAGCTGTAGGAAGCTTTTTCATAATTTTTCAGCCCATTTTCGGCGATTTCGGCAGTCATTTGGCGAAATAATCCGCCTGCGATCCTGTAGGAGCGGCTTTAGCCGCGAGCTCTTTGCGCCCCAATAAAGCTCGGGGCTGAAGCCCCTCCTACATGCTCATCGAACGCTTTTGCCTTGAAGATCGTGAACAGGTTCTATGAGTGGTTGCCTGAGCAGGGCTGCAGCGTGTTTTCGTAGGTAAAGAGATGTTGGTTATAAAAGGAAAATAAAAAGATATTTTTCAGCTATATGTTTTTTCTGCAGAATCGCGCCATCAAATAGCCTGCCTGCAGGCTCCTCTCTCGATAAGAAGGACGCCCTAGATGCTGAAGAAGATCGTTCTGGCCACCGTGGCCAGCGCCACCCTGCTGACTGGCTCGCTGAGCCATGCTGCCGCCGACACTCCATTCCACAACGCCTCCTACGACATCGCCCGCGAGCTGTTCGGCGAGATCAACCCGCTGTTCGTCAAGCACTGGAAGCAGCAGAGCGGCAAGGAAGTGAAGATCGTCCAGTCCTTCGCCGGCAGCTCGCGCCAGGCGCAGGACATCATCCAGGGCAAGAAGGTCGACGTGGTCACCTTCAACCAGGTTTCCGATGTGGACATCCTGGCCAAGCGCGGTCTGCTGCGCACCGACTGGGCCCAGCAGTTCCCCAACAACAGCTCGCCGTACTACAGCACCACCGCCTTCCTGGTGCGCGAAGGCAACCCGAAGAACATCAAGAGCTGGGACGACCTGATTCGCGACGACGTGAAGCTGGTCTTCCCCAACCCGAAAACCTCCGGCAACGCGCGCTACAGCTACCTGGGCGCCTGGCTGTTCGCTAACGAGAAGTTCAACGGCGACGAGGAGAAGATCAAGGCCTTCGTCGGCAAGCTGCTGAAGAACGTCGAGAACTTCCCCACCGGCGGCCGCGGCGCCACCGTGGCCTTCGCCCAGAATGGCCAGGGCGACGTGCTGCTGACCTTCGAATCGGAAGTGATCAACATCGCCAAGGGTGACGAGTTCAAGTCCGCCAATCTGGAAATCGTGGTGCCGGAAGTCAGCGTGCTGGCCGAGTTCCCGGTGGCCATCGTCGACAAGGTGGCCGACGAGCGCGGCACCCGCGAGCAGGCCAAGGCCTTCCTCGACTTCCAGTACAGCAAGGACATCCAGCAACTGCTGACTCGCTACAACTACCGCGTGCACAACCCGGAAGTGGTCGAGGCGACCAAGGCGCAGTTCGCGCCGGTACGCCTGATCAACCCGAACGAGATCCTCGGCAGCTGGGATGACATCACCGCCAAGCACTTCGACAACGGTGGTATTCTCGACCAGCTTCTCGCGACCGGGCGCTGAGCACGCCGGTCTGGCGTAGGGCGGGTGCAACCCGCCAGCCCATGAGTGGCGGGGTGCGCCCGCCCTGCGCGAGCATCGTAATGGTCCTTTGGCCGCCTTATTGGCGGCCAACTGCATTTGTAGAGCCGAGCTTTTTTCGTGAATAAACCGCCGCTGTTCTTCCTGCAGACCCCGCTGCTGCCAGGTTTCGGCCTGAGCTTCGGCATCAGCGTGCTGTATCTCTCCCTGGTGATACTGTTGCCGCTGTCGGCGCTGCTGCTGTACGTCAGCGACATGACCTGGGCGCAGTACTGGTTCGCCATCAGCGACCCGCGGGTGGTGCAGAGCTACAAGGTAACCGTCTCGGCGGCGTTCTACTCGACGTTGGCGGTGCTGGTGCTGGGCCTGCTGCTGGCCTGGATCATCACCCGCTACGACTTCCCCGGCCGGCGCATCGTCGATGCGCTGGTCGACCTGCCGTTCGCCCTGCCAACCTCGGTCGCCGGCCTGACCCTCGCCGCACTGCTGGTGCCCAATGGCTGGATTGGCCAGTGGCTGGGGTTCAAGGTGGCCTACGCCTATGCCGGTATCGTCGTGGCCATGGTCTTCACCAGCATTCCCTTCGTGGTGCGTACGGTGCAGCCGGTGCTGCAGGATCTCGGCTCGGAATACGAGGAGGCCGCGCGCACCCTCGGCGCCAGCCGCGCGCAGACCTTCGCCAAGGTGATCCTGCCGACCCTGGCACCGGCGCTGATCACCGGCGGTTCGCAGGCGTTCATCCGCAGCCTCGGCGAGTTCGGCGCGGTGATCATGATCGCCGGCAACATTCCCTTCCAGACGGAGGTCAGCTCGCTGATGATTTTCGTCCGTCTGCAGGAATTCAATTACCCGGCGGCGGCGGCCATCGCTTCGGTGATCCTGCTCGCGTCGCTGATTCTTCTGTTCCTCCTGCAGGTCCTGCAGGGACGTCTGTTCGCTTGGCAACGGCAAGGTCGATGAAAAAACCTCAGGATTGGCGCCAGTGGGCGCTGGTGATTCTCGGGCTCACGGTGGTCGTGCTGGTGCTGCTGGTGCCGCTGGCGCTGATCTTCAGCAAGGCGCTGGCCGGCGGTCTCGACCTGCTGTGGAGCAACCTCAACGAAGACTACATGCGCCACGCCATCGGCCTGACCCTGCTGGTGGCGGTGATCACCGTGCCGCTGAACCTGTGCTTCGGCATCTGCCTGGCCTGGTGCGTGACCCACTACGACTTTCGCGGGCGCAAGCTGCTGACCACCCTGATCGACATTCCCTATGCGGTGTCGCCGGTGGTCGCCGGCCTCTGCTACCTGGTGGTCTACGGCCTGGAAAGCTTCATTGGCCGCTGGTTCTACGATAACGGCATGCAGCTGATGTTCGCCTGGCCGGGCATCGTCATGGTCACGGTGTTCGTCACCGCGCCCTATGTAGCGCGTATCCTGATCCCGGTGATGCAGGCCCAGGGCCATGACGAGGAAACCGCCGCCATGTGCCTGGGCGCCAGCGGCTGGCAGATCTTCCGCCGCATCAGCCTGCCGAAGATCAAATGGGCGCTGCTGTACGGCGTGGTGGTCACCAATGCCCGTGCGGTGGGCGAGTTCGGCGCGGTATCGGTGGTGTCCGGCAGCATCATCAACCAGACCCTGACCCTGCCGCTGCTGGTCGATCAGCTCAACAACGACTACAAGCCCGCCGCGGCCTTCACCGCCGCCGGCCTGCTGGCGTGCATGGCGCTGCTCACGCTGTTTCTCAAGACCTTCATGGAGTGGCGTCAGCGCGTGCTGATGCAGCGCGCCGAGGTCTGATCGGGGTGGCGTTGGCGGGCGGCACTCCGCCGTAGCCGTTATGACCTATCGCGGCTGAAGCCCCTCCCACGGAGTGTGGTGCTGGTGTAGGAGCGGCTTCAGCCGCGATGCTGTTCCTCAAGACCTTCATGGAATGGCGCCAGCGCCGCCTGATGCAGCGCGCCGAGGCGTGAGCAGGGTGGCGTTGGCGGGCGGCACTCCGCCGTAGCCGTTATGACCTATCGCGGCTGAAGCCGCTCCTACGGAGCGTCGTGCTGGTGTGGGAGCGGCTTCAGTCGCCATGCTCTTGCGAAGCCGCCACACGCACCTGATTGCGCCCGCCGTGCTTGGCCGCATACAGGGCCTTGTCGGCACGCTCGCGCAACTGTTCGGCCTGGCTGTGCACATCGGTGCCGGCGATACCGGCGCTCAGGGTGCAGGAAAATTCCCCGCCATCGGCGATGAAGCGCAGCTCGGCGAAGCGTTCGCGAATCTCGTCGATGATCTGCTTGGCCTGCTGCGGCGTGCAGTCCGGCAACACCGCGAGGAACTCCTCGCCGCCGTAGCGTCCCAGGCTGTCGACCCGGCGCAGGCGCTGGCGCAGCAGGTTGGCCAGGGCGCGGATGACGTTGTCACCCGCTGCATGGCCATGCTCGTCGTTGACCCGCTTGAAGTGATCGATGTCGAGCATCACCACGCTGGCGCGGTCGCCAGTGCGCAACGCGCGCTCCAGTTCGATCGCTACCTGCTCCTTGATGTCGCCATGCTTGAGCAGGCCGGTCAGGCTGTCGCGCGACAGGGCGTCGGACAGCAGGCGGGCGCGCTGGGCGCGGGAAAACACGGCGGCGACCAGGGCGTTGTCGGAAATCGGCTTGGTGACGAAATCGTCGCCGGCCTTGATCAGCGCGTTCATCTGCTTGGCGATATCGGTTTCCGCCGATAGGTAGATGATCGGGATGCGCAGCCAGTCGTCGTTGCAGCGGATGATCTGCGCCAGCTCGGGGCCGGTGCAGTACGGCATGTTGACGTCGAGCAGCACCACTTCGGGATTGAAGTCGCGCAGGTGGTCGAAGATCTGCGCCGGGTCCTGAAGGATTTCCACCAGCATGCCGGCGTCGCGCAGCACCAGGCTGTAACGGCTGGCCAGATCGCGGTCGTCGTCGACGATCAGCACCCGGTAGGGTTCGCCGCTCTGCTGGGCGAAGCAGCGCTCCAGGCGGCTTTCCAGTTGCGGGATGTCCACCGGCTTGGCGAAGAACCCCAGCGCACCGGCGCGTACCGCCTGCAGCTGGGTGGCGAAGTCGTGCTGGTGGGTCAGCACCAGCAGCGGCAGCGGCACCTCCAGGCGCTGCTGCAGGCTGGCGGCATAATCCAGGCCGCTGCAGTCTTCGTCGGCCAGGTTGACGTCGACGATCAGCGCGTCCGGCAGTTGCTGCTGCAGGGCGGCGTCCAGATCGCTTGTGGTGCGAAAGTGTTCGGCGCGATAACCAAAGTTGCTCAGCGTCAGGCGCATGTTCTCGCCGACGGCGATTTCGTCCTCGAGGATGTAGATCAGCCGGGTATCGCCCTCGGTGCGCACCACCGGTCTGCCCGTTCGCTGCTGCTCGCCCTGGCTGCTGCCGCCGTCCGATTCGGCGCCGAGCTGCTGCAGCGCGGCGACGAAGGTTGCCAGGTCCTGCTGCTGGCGCTGCTGCTGATCCAGCCAGCGTTCGGCCTGTTGCTCCAGCTCGCGGGCCTGCTGGCCCAGCTGGGTGAAGCCGAAGGTGCCGGCGGTACCGGCGAGGCGGTGCAACTGGTCGCGCAGCGCCGGCAACAGCTGCTGGCGCTGCCCCTCGCTGCTCTGCAGCAGGCGTTCGCCCTGCTGCGCCAGCTCCGGCAATTCCTGGCGCAGGCGCTCGCTGAACTGCTGGCCAAGCTGCTGCAGGTGCTGCTGCAGGGTCTGCGGGATGGTGTTGTCCTGCTTATCCATGGCGCTGACTCCATATCTGCCGGATCTGCTCGGCGAGCTGCATGGGGTCGAAGGGTTTCACGATCACGTCGAGCGCGCCCAGGCTGCGGTAGTGCGCCACCTCGCCGGGCTGCACCTTGGCGGTCATGAAGGCCACCGGGACCTCACCGATATCCACCAGCTCGCGCAGCTTCTCCAGGGTCTGCGGGCCGTCCATGCCGGGCATCATCACGTCGAGCAGGATGAAGTCGGGGGCGAAGCCCTGCACCTGATCGAGGGCCTCCTGGCCGCTGGCGCAGCTCAGCACCTGGAAGCCGCCGACAGCCTCGAGGGCGACCTTGGCCACGGCCTGGATCGAGGGATCGTCCTCGACGTGAAGGATGCGCTTGAGTTCACTCATGGCCGGTCTCCTTGGCTGGGTAACAGACGGTTCAGCATGTGCAGGAAGTGTTGTCCATCATTGCGCGATTTGGCCAGTGTCGCGCTCACCCCGGCCAGTTCACGGCCGTCCACCTCGCTGGCCGAGAGCACCGCCACCGGCAGCCCCGGGCGCTGGCGCTGCAGCTCGTCGACCAGCTCCAGGCCGTTGCCGTCGGGCAGGCCGAGGTCGAGCAGGACCAGGTCGAAGGACTGCTCGGCGAGCAGGCGACGCGCTTCGGCGAGGCTGTCGGCGGGGATGAACTCGGCCAGTTCGCGGCCCTGTTCGGCGACCACCAGACGCAGGTCGTGATCGTCTTCGACGTGCAGCACGCGCGGGCTCTGCGGCAGGTGCTGGAGCGCCTGGGCCAGGCTGCCGAGCAGGCGCTGCGGATCGATCGGCTTGCTCAGCCAGTCCAGCGCAGGCACCCCGTCGAGTGCCAGGCGACCTTCCTCGCAGGCCGCCGAAACCACCAGAATCGGCAGCTCGCGATAGCGTTCATCGGCCCGCAGCTCCTGCACCAGTTGCAGGCCGTCGCCGTCCGGCAGGCGCAGGTCGAGGCTGATGGCGGCGGGGGTATCCTCGCGCAGGCACGCGCGTGCTTCCTCCAGGCTGTGGGCCATGCGCACGCGATAGCCGGCATTCTCCAGCAACTGGCGCAGCAGGTTGGCGATGTCCGGTTCGTCCTCGACCACCAGCAGTTTGCGCCGGCCATCGCCCGAGGCGGGCAGGGCCGCCTCGGCCAGCATCGGCAGCTCGAACCAGAAGCAGGTACCCTGGCCTTCGACCGAGTCGAAGCCGATCTGCCCGCCCATGCGCTCGATCAGTTCCTTGCTGATCGCCAGGCCCAGGCCCGTGCCGCCCTTGCTGCGGCTGTCGCTGGCGTCGGCCTGGGAGAACTTGTTGAAGATGCGCTGGCGGAATTCGGCGGCGATACCCGGCCCCTGATCGCGCACCTCGACGCGCACGCGGGCATCATGGCGCTCGGCGCGCAGGCTCACCTCGCCGCCGGGCGGCGAGTATTTCACGGCGTTGGAGATGAAGTTGGCCAGTACCTGCTGCAGGCGCATGGCATCGATGCGTACGCGCGCCGGCAGGCAGTCGAGCAGGCGCAGCTGGACCTGGTGCCGGTCGGCGTAGCCCTGGTTGTTGGCCAGCGCTTCCTGCAGCTGCTCGACGAGCAGGCAGGGCTGCAGGTCGAACTGCATCTTGCCGGCCTCCAGCTTGTCCATGTCCAGCAGGTCGTTGATCAGGTGGCTGAGGCGCTGGCTGTTGGCCTGGGCGATGCTCAGCATGGTGCGCATGCTCTCCGGCACCGTACCGAGGGCACCGCCGTTGATCAGGCCGAGCGAGCCGGCGATGGCGGTCAGCGGGGTGCGCAGCTCGTGACTGACGGTGGAGACGAACTCGCTCTTGAGGCGCTCGATGCGCTTGGCCTCGCTCTGGTCCATGGTGGTGCCGGTGATGCGCAGCGGGTAGCCACTGGCATCGCGCTGGATGTAGCCGCGCAGCAGCACCGGCAGCTCGCTGCCGTCGACGTGCAGCAGACGACAGTCGATGGTGAAGTTGCTGGCGCCTTCCTTCAGCGCCTGTTTCAGGCGGGCGCGTGCCGCGGGTAGATCGTCCGGGTGCACCAGGGCTTCCCAGGCGCGGGTATCGTCGGCAAAGCCGGGCGGGCCCTGCTCCGGGTAGCCGAGCATCTGCCAGCCGTTGGCCGAGGCGAAGAAGCTGCCGGCCTTGACGTCGATATCCCACCAGCCGTCGTTGCTGCCCTTGAGCGCCAGTGCCAGACGCTCCTCGCTGCGGTGCAGCTGCTCGGTGATGCGCGCGGCCAGCTGCTGTACCTGAGCGCGGCGCAGGCTGAGGCTGCTGACCAGGAAGAACAGCAGCAGGCTGATGCAGCCGCCGAGCAGCAGCAGTGCCATTTCGCCGCGGTGCTCGCGTTTGAGGTAGCCCGGCGCATAGTGAAAATCCAGGTGCCAGGTCTGGCCGAACAGCTCGAGCTGGTGCTGGCTGTCGGCCGGCGTACTGATCGGCGTCTCGCCGCGGCTGGAATAGAGCAGCTCTGAGTTGTCGGCGATGGCGCCGGTGTAGAGCTCGAAGTCCAGCTCGCGCTGACGTTCGCCGAGAATGCCGTGCATCAGGTCGTGCACCCGGAACGGGCTGAAAACGAAACCGCGCAGCGCGGCCAGGCGCTGTTCGGGAGTGTCCAGCGGTCGATTCGGCCAGTACAGGGGAACGTACAGCAGCAGGCCGGGTTGCACCTTGCCGTGGGTCTCCTGCACCAGGGTGACGCGCCCGGACAGGCGGCTCTGGCCGTTGCGTGCCGCGTCGAGCATGGTGGCGCGGCGCACCGGTTCGGAAAACATGTCGAAGCCGAAGGCGGCCAGGTTGCGCCCGGCCAGGGGCTCGATCAGGCGGACTACACCGTGGCTCTCGCGCGGGCCGGGCGGGTGCATGCGAAAGTTGGGGAAGCCCTCGGCGCGTATTTCGCGCTCGAATTCCGGCAGCTCCTGCGCCTCCAGCATCTGGGTGAAGCCGATGCCCTGGATGCCGGGGTAGCGTTCGTCCAGGCGCAGGCGCTCGGCGTAGGCGTGCCAGTCGGCACGGCTGACTGCGTCGCTGGCGTCGAACAGGCCGGCGGCGCCGAGCAGAATGCCTTCCTGCTCTTCCATGCGCTTGACGATGGCCTGGCTCAGCTCCTCGGTGAGCAGTGCGAACTGGCGGGTGGCCGCGTCGGACTGGCTCTGCCGCAGGCTGTACCAGGCCAGCAGCGTCGCGCCCAGGGCCAGTGCCAGCACGGCCCAGGCCAGCAGATTGACCCGGCTGAACGGGGAAACGAGCAGATCGGTTGTGGTTCTCATGGTTGCCCTGCGGCCAGTGGCAGCAGCAGCCAGAAGGTGCTGCCTTGTCCTTCCGTGGAGTCGAAGCCGATGCGTCCGCCCATGTGTTCGATGATTTCCTTGCTGATGGCCAGGCCCAGACCGGTGCCGCCCTGGCGGCGGGTATCGCTGGCGTCGGCCTGGGCGAATTTGCTGAAGATGAGCGACTT
This sequence comes from Ectopseudomonas guguanensis, assembly GCF_900104265.1. GTDB lineage: Bacteria > Pseudomonadota > Gammaproteobacteria > Pseudomonadales > Pseudomonadaceae > Aquipseudomonas > Aquipseudomonas guguanensis. The sequence continues at coordinate 279,246 of NZ_FNJJ01000004.1, read as the reverse complement.
GAAGTCCTCGGCGATGCCCTGACCATGGTCACGTACGCTGATGCGTATCCAGCCGACCTCGGGCACGGCCGCCAGTTCCACCTGTTGCCCGGCAGCGGAGAACTTGGCGGCATTGGACAGCAGGTTGGCCAGCACCTGCTCCAGGCGCTGGGCGTCGGCCAGCACGCGACAGTCGTCGCCGGCCAGCAGGTGCAGCTGCACCTGATGCCGTTCGGCATAGGGCTGGTTGTTGCGCAGCACCTGCTGCAGCAGCGGGCGCAGGTCCAGCGACTGCAGGTCGAAGTGCATCTTGCCGGCGACCAGTTTGTCCATGTCCAGCAGGTCGTCGATCAGGTGGCGCAGGCGCTGGCTGTTGCTCTGCGCGATCTCCAGCATCTGGCGCATGGCCTGCGGCACCTCGCCGAGGGCGCCGCCGTTGATCAGCCCGAGCGAGCCGGCGATGGCGGTGAGCGGGGTGCGCAGCTCGTGGCTGACGGTGGAGACGAATTCGTTCTGCAACTGCTCGCCGCGCTTGCGTTCGCTGATATCGCTGATGAAGCCGTGCCACAGGGTGGTGCCGTTCTCCAGGCGCTGCGGGGCGGCGTGGCCCTCGACCCAGATCAGCCCATGCTGCGGATGCAGCACGCGGTATTCCTGATGCCAGGTGGTCAGGCTCGCCGCCGAATGGGCGATGGCGCTGCGTACCTGCGCCGCATCGTCCGGATGCAGGCGGGCGAAGATGGCCTGCGCATCCTCGCTGGCGTCTTCGGGGCTGCAGCCGTAGATGTCGTGGATGCCGGCGCTGGCGTAGGGGAAGCAGCTGCTGCCATCGGCGCGCAGCAGGTACTGGTAGACCATGCCGGGCAGTTGCGCAGCGATGCGCTGCAGGCGCAGGCGCGCTTCCTCGCGCTGGCTGAGGTCGTTGGCTACCAGCAGATAGCCCTGCAGCGGCTGCCCCTCGGCACGAATCGGCGAAAGGTTCAGGCGCACCGGCAGGCTCTGGCCGCTGCGTGTGCGCATCTGCCCCTCGCTGCTCTGCGGCCCGGCCGTGGCGGCGGCGCACAGGCCCTCGAACTGGCCCGGCTCGAGCAGCAGTTGCGGCAACTGCTGCTCGGCGAGCTCGGCAGCCGGATAACCCAGCAGTTGTTGCGCCTCGGGGTTGCTGCGCAGGATCCGGCCCTGAGGGTCCAGCACCAGCACCGCGCTGCCGGCGTTGTCCAGCATGGCCTGGTGCATGGCGCTCTGTTCGGCCTGGCGGCGTGCCTGCAGGCGCAGCTCGAACAGCTCCCCGGTCAGCTTGGCCAGATGTTGCAACTGCATGCGCTGGTGCTCATCGAGATCGCGCGGCTGGCGGTCGATCACGCACAGGGTGCCGAGCGCCAGGCCCCGGGCGTCGTGCAGCGGCATACCGGCATAGAAGCGGATGTGCGGCGCCGAGGTGACCAGCGGGTTGTCGCGAAAGCGCGCATCGTCCAGGGCGTTACTCACTTCCAGCCAGGCGTCGGCATGCACCGCATGGGCGCAGAAGGCCAGTTCGCGCTCGGTCTGCGTGACATCCAGGCCGACCCGGCTCTTGAACCACTGGCGCTGGGCGTCGATCAGCGAGATCAGGGCGATAGGAGTTTCGCAGATCTGCGCGGCCAGCGCGGTGATGTGGTCGAACATCGCTTCGGCCGGGCTGTCGAGCAGTTCCAGGGCGCGCAGGGCCGCCAGGCGCTCCTGCTCGTTGGCGGGAATCGGGGCTTGGCTCATGACGCGCTCCCTGTGATCGGTAGTTCGAACCAGAAGGTAGCACCCTGGCCGGGGGACGAGTCGAAGCCGATGTGTCCGCCCATGCGTTCGATGATTTCCTTGCAGATGGCCAGTCCCAGGCCGGTGCCACCCTGCTGGCGGGTGTCGCCGGAGTCGGCCTGGGAGAATTTGCTGAAGATGCGCGACTTGAAGGCTTCCGGTATGCCGGGGCCGCTGTCCGCGACGCTGACGCGCAGCACCTCGCCGCGGTGCTGCAGGCGCACCACGACGCTGCCGCCGGCCGGCGAGAACTTGGCGGCATTGGACAGCAGGTTGGCCATCACCTGGGCCAGGCGCTGGGCGTCGACACGCACCGGGGCGTCGCCCTCGGCCTGCAGGTGCAAGCGGACCTGATGCTGTTCGGCATACGGCTGGTTGTGCAGCAGGGCCAGCTCCAGCAGCGGTTGCAGGGTGCGGGGCTGCAGGTCGAAGTGCATCTTGCCGGCGACCAGTTTGTCCATGTCCAGCAGGTCGTTGATCAACGCGCTGAGGCGCTGGCTGTTGCTGTGGGCGATCGCCAGCATCTGGCGCATGGCCTGCGGCACCTCGCCGAGGGCGCCGCCGTTGATCAGGCCGAGCGAACCGGCGATGGCGGTGAGCGGAGTACGCAGTTCGTGGCTGACGGTGGAGACGAACTCGTTCTTCATCCGCTCGATGCGCTTGCGCTCGGCGATGTCGCGGATCACCGCGATGAAGCGGCGCTGGCCCTGGTGGCTGATCTGCGACACCGCCAGTTCCATGGCGAAGCGCTCGCCGCTCTGGCGCAGGCCTTCGAGCTCGCGCACCTGGCCCACCACCCAGGCTTCGCCAGTGCGCAGGTAGCGCTGGATGTAGCCGTCATGGGCGCTGCTGTAGGGCTCGGGCATCAGCATCCTGACGTTCCTGCCGGCCACCTGCTGCTGCTGGTAGCCGAAGATCGCTTCGGCGGCGTGGTTGAAGGTCTCGATGTGGCCCTGCTCGTCTATGGTGACGATGGCGTCGACCACGTTGTCGAGCAGGGTGCTGAGGTAGTGTTCGCGCTCGCGCACCGCGCGCTCGGCGACGACGCGGTCGCTGAAGTCCTGGATCTGCGAGACGAAGTGCACCGGCTGCCCATGGCCATCACGCACCAGCGACACGCTGAGCAGGACCCAGAGCGTACGCCCCTGCTTGTCCAGGTAGCGTTTCTCCATCTGGTAGGCGTTGATCCGCCCGGCCAGCAGGTTCTCCAGGCTGTGCTGATCGGCCTCCAGATCGTCTGGATGGGTGATCTGCTGGACGGTGAGTGCCTGCAGCTCCTCGCGGCTGTAGCCGAGCATGCGGCACAGCTCGTCGTTGACTTCCAGCCAGCGGCCGTCCGGGCCGATCAGCGCCATGCCCTGGGGGGCGGTGTTGAAGGCGCTGAGAAAGCGCTGCTGGCTCAGGCGCAGTTCGTTCTCGATGGCCTGGCGCTCACTGACGTCCCAGATGAAACCGTCGACCCACAGCAGCCTGCCACGGCTGTCGTACTCGCCGCGGCCCTTCTCGCGGACCCAGACATCATGGCCGTCGGCATGGCGCAGGCGGTAGGTCAGCTCGAAGCTTTCCTGGCGCTCGATGGCCTCGCCGGCGCGGTAGGTGATGGCCAGGTCGTCGGGGTGGACGACGCTGGAGAAGCTGCGCACGCGGTTGTCGATGAAGTCGCTGGCCGGATAGCCGCAGAGGTTGACGATTTCCTCGCTGACATAGCGCATGCTCCAGTCGGCATCGTTGGCGCAGCGGTACACCACCCCCGGCAGGTTCGCCACCAGGCCGCGGAAGCGGCTCTCGCTCTTCTGCAGGGCGCGGGTGGTCTGCAGCAGCTCGCTGATGTCGCTGGCGATGCCGAGGAATCCGGTGATCTGGCCACCCTCGTCGAACATGGCGCTGACGGTGAGGTTGATCTGGCGCAGGCTGCCGTCCTTGTGGCGATAGGTCCACTGGCGGGTTTCCGGTTCGCCGCCGCGGGCGTTGTGCACGAAGACCTCGAAGCCTTCCACCGGCTGGCCGGCGACTTCGCTGAGTTCGGCGGCGCGCGCCTGGACTTCCTCCTCGAGGTGAATGATCGCCGGGGTGCACTGGCCGACCATCTCCGCGGCGCTGTAGCCGAGCAGGCGTTCGGCGCCGGAGTTGAACAGGCTGATGGTGCCGCTTGTGTCGGTGGCGATGATCGATACGCCGGTGGCCGAATCCAGCACCGCCTGCAGGTAGGCGCGCGCCGAGCGTACGGCGCGCTCCTGCTGCTGGCGCTCCAGCATGGCGCCGACCCAGCGGGCGAACAGGCCGAGGAAGTCGCGGTCGGCTGCGTCGAAAGGTCGCCTGCGCGGCCGCGAGTTGGCGAAGGCCAGGGTGCCGAAGGGCTTGCCGGCCACGCGCACGGTGATGCCGATGTAGCTTTCCAGGGCGAAGTGGCGATAGCAGGGATGGCGTCGATGCGCCGATTCGGCCATGTGGGTGATGGCCAGCGGCTCGTCCTGCTGCAGTGCCAGGCTGCAGTAGGTGTTGCCCAGTTCGAATTGCTGGCCGTCGCTCAGGGCACCGGTGGGCGAGACCTGCACCAGCACCTGGTACTGCTCGCCTTCGATACGGCTGATGATGCCCAGCGGCATGCCGAAATGCTCGGCGCCCAGACGCAGCGCCTGACGCAACTGCTCGGTACGGCTCAGGCTGGGCAGTGCGGCGATCTCGTTGAGCGCGCGCAGCGCCGCCTGCTGGCGCTGCATCAGACGCTGGGTGCTGCGCCGGGTGCTGCGCAGCAGGCCCAGCAGCAGGGCCTCGGCGCCGCACCAGGCGAGCAGCCACTTGATCACCAGCCAGCGCTTGTCGCGCCGGTGCACGTTGTACTGGTCGCTGATGTCATGCCAGATCAGGGCCACCGCCAGCGGTTCGCTGCTTTGCTCCTGCCCCTGCTGATAGCTGCTCAACGCCACCTGATTGACCAGGTAGTGGCGTTCACCATCGTCCAGCAGGCGCACGCTGTCACCTTCCTCCGGCGCGGGCAGTCGTTGCTCGCGCTGCCAGGCCAGGACCTGCGGGCGCGAATGCTCCACCAGTTGCCAGCGCCGGGTATCGCTGGCCAGGCCGCGCAACTCCTCGCCGCTGCCCGAACCCAGCAGCAGGTCCTCGCGCAGCAGCAGGGCCACACCGCTGCCAAACTCGCGGTCCAGCTGGGCCAGGTCCTCGAGCACGCCCATGGCCACTTCGATGGCGCCGACCTGTAGCGGCCCGTCGGCACCCTCAGCCAGCAGCGGCGCGATCGCGCGCATGCCGATGCTGCCGCGGGTCAGGCCCAGGCCGGCCTGGCTGGTGCCGCTGCGCAGCGCCTCGAGAACCATGGGACGCCAGCCGGTCTGCAGGTCGCCGAAGTGCTCGGGCTCGTGCACGCGCAGCAGCACCTTGACGCTCGGCGCCAGGTGCACGTACAGGCGAAACGGCTGGTGCGCCTGCAGATTGCGCCAGCGCGGCGCCAGGCGGGTGTAGAGCTGGTTGCGGATGCTGGCCAGCCCCTCCAGGTCGCTCGCCGGCAGGGCATGGGCCTGGCGCACCAGCTCGGTGACCCAGGCATCCGCGGCGATGGTTTCGGCCAGCAGCTGGGTGCGCTCCTGCAGGCCATGCTGGGTGCTGTTGAGCGCCATGCGCTGGATCTCGGCCTGCTTGCTGATCTGCAGCTGCCAGAGGGCTTCGCGCTCCTGCAGCGCGCGGCTGCCGAGAAAGGCGAAGAACAGCGCCAGGCAAAGACTCCCCCCGATGACTATTCGGTGGCCGGCATCCCGGTGGCCGGCATCCCGGTGTTCGGCGCCCGAGCGCCCGAACCAGCGCGCAACCTGCTTCGGCATCTTCATGCGCCGGCCTCAGGCCAGCCCGGCCAGGCGGCGCAGACGTTGCACTTCCCGGCTGTCGGCGTTCTGCATTTCGGCGACGGCCAGGCGCATGAGAATGGGTTCGCGGCGCGTGTTGCCCGGCGCCAGGCCATAGCAGGCGCCGATCAGCTCACGCAGCACGATGGGCAGGCGCCAGTGCGCCTTGAGCCGGTTGGCCAGCTCGCTGCTGTGCTGGCGCAGGGCGCGTTGCAGCTGATCCTCGTGCAGCTCCAGGCCGCGCCCGCGCCAGATCTGCGCCTGCTGCAGCACCGCCAGCTCGCCCATGCGTTGCAGCAGCGCGGCGCATTGCAGGGGCGCCGGATCCAGCTGGCAGGCCCTGGCCAGTTCGGTGACCCGCTGGCGCACGCTCAGCTGCGTCTGCAGCAGGCCCTCGCCCAGGCTTTGCAGATCGGCATCCTGCAGGCGCGCCACCGGGCGCAGCGCCAGCCCCTGGACCAGGTTCAGCGCGGTGGCCGCCCCCAGGCGTCGGACGGCGTCGGCCAGGTTGCTGCACGGCTGTCCGGCGCTGTTGTACAGGGGGCTGTTGGCGGCAGCGACCAGTCGTGCCTGCACGGCCGGGTCGTGCTGCCAGAGATCACCGAGTTGTTGCAGGTTCGCCGGGGCGTCGCTCGTGTCCTGCAACTGCTGGCAGAGCTCGGCGCTCAGCGGCAGATCGATCTCCTCGTCGGGCAAGGCGGCCAGATGGCCGAGGAAGTCCCGGTCGCTGGCGGTAGCCGGCGCGGGCGCATCGTCGCCGGGCAGCAGGCGACGCAGGCAATCGAGCACCTTGGGCACCTGGAAGGGCTTGCTGATGAATGCGCTGATGCCCAGCGGGCGCACCTCGAGCACGCTGTCGCGGTCGGCGCGCGAGGTGATCATCACCAGGGCCACCTCGCGGTCCTGGCTGCGCACTGCCTGCAACAGGCGCGTGCCGTTGCCGTCCGGCAGGTTCCAGTCGGCGATCACCATCTGCGCCGGTTCGCGTTGCCAGGCCGCGATCGCGTCGGCCACGCGCCCCTGGCAGTCGACGCGCGCGCCGGGACGCAGGCTCAGTACGATCTGTTTGAGCAGATCGGCGATCCACGGATCGTCTTCGAGAATCAGCACGCGCATGCTCAGCTCCTGGTGCTGGACTGGCTATTCTTCGCTTCGTTGGCTGTGGTGGTGTCGAGGGTTTCGGCAGGTACCGGTTGCGGGCGACCGAAGTGATAGCCCTGGCCGTAATTACAGCCTAGTTCACGCAGAAAATCGGCCTGAGCCGGTTGCTCGATGCCCTCGGCGAGGACCTTGAGGCCCAGGCTCTTGCCCAGCGCGATGACGGCGCGGGTGATGGCAGCATCTTCCGGATCGTCGGGCAGGCCGCGCACGAAGCTCTGGTCCAGCTTGAGCTTGTCCACCGGCAGGCGCTTGAGGCGCGCCAGCGAGCTGTAGCCGGTGCCGAAGTCGTCGATGGCCAGCCGCACGCCCAGCGCGCGCAGGCTGGTGAGCAGTTTCAGGGCGGCGTCGGGGTCTTCCATGATCGCGCTCTCGGTGACCTCCAGCTCCAGCTGCTCGGGTGGCAGGCCGGTTTCGGCGAGCACCGCGGCGACCCGCTGGTCGAGTTCGCCACGGCTGAACAGGCGGCTGGAGACGTTCACCGCGACGAAATTCAGCCTGCCCCCTTTGTCGTTCCAGCGCACCATCTGGCGGCAGGCCTGCTCCAGTACCCAGGCATCGATGACGCCGATCATGCCGTTATCTTCGGCGATCGGGATGAATTCGGCGGGTGGAATCAGCCCGCGTTGCGGATGCTGCCAGCGTACCAGTGCTTCCATGCCCACCTGGCTACCGTCACGCAGGTCGTGCAGTGGCTGGTAGTAGACGCGCAGCTCCTGATTGTCGAGGGCATGGCGCAGACTGCTGGCCAGTTCGACGCGTTGGCGCGCGTAGTCGGTCAGCTCCTGCACGTAGAAGGCATAGCCCTCGCGGCCGCTGCTCTTGGCCTTGAACAGTGCCGAGTCGGCATTGCGCAGGATCTGCTCGACGCTGTCGGCATCTTCGGGGAACAGGCTGATGCCGATGCTGGCGCCGATGTAGAGCTCGTGACCGTCGAGGCGAAAGGGCGTTTCCAGGTTGCGCAACAGGCGCTGCGCCAGCTCGGCTGCCTGGGTGGCGCCGGCGCAGTTCTCGCTGAGCAGGCCGAATTCGTCGCCGCCCAGCCGCGCCAGCGTGCTGCCATTGGGCAGGCCGTGCTGCAGGCGCTCGCCGACGCTCTTGAGCAGCAGATCGCCAACGTTGTGACCAAGGCTTTCGTTGATGTGCTTGAAGTGGTCGAGGTCGATCAGCAGCACTGCGCCACGCAGTTCCTCGATCTTGCTGCGCTCCAGTGCATGGGCGACGCGCTCGGTGAACAGCAGGCGGTTGGGCAGGTTGCTCAGCGGGTCGTGGTGCGCCAGGTAATCCAGCTCTCGCTGCGAACGCTTGAGCGCGGTGATGTCGGAGAACACGGCGACGTAATGGCTGACGCGCCCCTGTTCGTCGTGGATCACGCGGATGCACTGCCACTGCGGGTAGATTTCGCCGCTCTTGCGCCGGTTCCACACTTCGCCGCTCCAGGCGCCGCGGTTCTCCAGGGCCTGCCACAGGCTCTGGTAGAAGTTGGCGTCGTGGCGGCCGGACTTGAGCAGGGTCGGGTGCTGGCCGAGGATTTCCTCGCTGCTGTAGCCGGTGATGCGGCTGAAGGCGGGGTTGACGTGAACGATGCGCTGCTCGGCATCGGTAACCAGCACGCCTTCCTGAGTGGCGTCGAATACCGCGGCAGCCTGGCGCAGGCTGTCGTCGATGGCGCGCTGCCGAGTGATGTCGCTGGCGATGCCGATGAAGCGCTGCGGCTGCCCCTGCTCATCGCGTAGCAGGCGACCGCGGGAATGAATCCAGCGATAGCTGCCGTCGGCGTGGCGCAGGCGGTAGATGTTCTCGTAGGACTGCTCGCTCAGCTCGGCATTGAGCGCATGCAGGGCGCGCTCCTGGTCGTCCGGGTGCAGGCGTGCGGCCCAATCCTCGCGGGTGTCGCCGAGCGCCTGTGGGGTCAGGCCGAGCAGCTTGGCGTAGCCTTCGGAGAAGAACACCCGGCGGCTCGACACGTCCCAGTCCCACAGCCCGTCGCGCGTGGCATCGAGCGCCAGGCGCAGGCGTTCCTCGTTGCCGGCCAGCTGTAGACGCGCGCTGCGATACTGCTGGGCATGACGATGCAGGATGAGATACAGCAGCGCACTGGTGAGCACGACGAAGAACAGGCCCTTGAGCGATTGCAGGCGCTCCTGCTGCACCAGCGAAAGCCCCAGGGCCGTCAGCAGATGATCACTGAGAAGAATCCACAGACCGGCCAGTAGCAGGTAGCCCAGGGTCAGACGCAAGGCGGCGGTGTCGATACGCATGGGTGGGCGGCTACGCTCCGTGTAAATGTCGAGCAGTATAGATGGGGGTGGGGCTGAAACATTCTTATCTAAAAGACCAACTGGTTTTCTGGCCTGGGTCAGGGATAATGCGATCAGGTTCGTCCTTGTAGGACAAACCGCGTTCCCCTATCAAGAGGCAACAGCGCCCATGTGGTACAACGGTTTACTCGACCTGTCGGTCTGGCAGCTGGTGGCTGCGACCTTGCTGATGACGCACGTGACCATCGTCAGCGTCACCGTCTATCTGCACCGCTACTCTGCGCACCGGGCACTGGAACTGCACCCGGCGCTCAAGCATTTCTTCCGTTTCTGGCTGTGGCTGACCACCGGCCAGAACACCCGCGAGTGGACCGCGATTCACCGCAAGCACCACGCCAAGTGCGAAACCGTCGATGACCCGCACAGCCCGGTGATCAAGGGGCTGGGTACCGTGCTGCGCAAAGGTGCCGAACTCTATCAGGAAGAGGCGAAGAACCAGGAAACCTTGCGCATCTATGGCAAGAACTGCCCGGATGACTGGATCGAGCGCAATGTCTACAGCCGTTACCCGATCGGCGGTGTGACCCTGATGGCGATCATCGACCTGGCCCTGTTCGGCGTGCTCGGCATGACCGTCTGGGCCGTCCAGATGATGTGGATTCCGTTCTGGGCTGCCGGTGTGATCAACGGCCTGGGCCATGCGGTCGGCTATCGCAACTTCGAGTGCCGTGACGCCGCCACCAACCTGGTGCCCTGGGGCATCATCATCGGTGGCGAAGAACTGCACAACAACCACCACACCTACCCCAACAGCGCCAAGCTGTCGGTGAAGAAGTGGGAGTTCGACATGGGCTGGGCCTGGATCAAGCTGTTCAGCTTCTTCGGCCTGGCCACGGTGCAGCGCGTCGCACCCATCGCCCATCGCGTCGAAGGCAAGGGCCACTTGGACATGGACACCGCCATGGCCATCCTCAACAACCGCTTCCAGATCATGGCGCAGTACCGCAAGCTGGTGATCGCGCCGCTGGTCAAGCAGGAAGTGGCCAAGGCCGACGAGTCGGTGCGCCATCTGTTCCGCCGCGCCAAGCGCCTGCTGTCGCGTGAGCCGAGCCTGCTGGAAGAGCAGCACCATGCACGTATCGCCGACATGCTGGCGCAAAGCCAGGCACTCAAGGTGATCTACGAGAAGCGCCTGGCCCTGCAGCAGATCTGGGTCAAGACCAGCAGCAACGGCCACGACATGCTCGAGGCCATGAAGCAGTGGGTGCACGAGGCCGAAGCCAGCGGTATCCAGTCGCTGCGCGAGTTCGCCGAGCAGCTCAAGACCTACTCGCTGCGGCCCGCCAACGCGATCGCCTGACCGCTCTTCGCTCGCGAAGGCCCGCCGAACTGGCGGGCCTTCTTGTTTGTCCAAGACTCGCACTATGCTCACTTTACGCTTATGCGAGGGATTGGATGGCCGCTGTGATGGATGATCAAGGCAACGCTGTTTCCGAGTTGGAAGAACTGACCCTGGCCTTGTTGCACAGCCGGGCCGAGGTGGAGCGCCTGGGCGAGCGCGAACAGCTGTTCAGTAGCCTGCTTGGCAGCGTCAATGCCGTGCTCTGGGCCTTCGACTGGGAGGAGCAGCGGATGATTTACGTCAGTCCGGCCTACGAGCGCATCTTCGGCCGCTCCGCCGCGCTGCTGCTGGCCGACTACGGCGAGTGGCGCAACAGCATCTATCCGGATGACCTCGACTACGCCGCCGAAAGCCTGGCCAAGGTGCTGGAAACCGGCGCGGTGGAGTCGCGCGAGTACCGCATCATTCGTGCCGATGGCCAACTGCGCTGGCTCAGCGACAAATGCTTCGTCAGCCCCAGGCCGGGTGCGGAGCCGGGCAGGGTTATCGTCGGCATCGCCGAAGACATCACCGAGAAGAAGCGCCTCGAGGGCGAACTGCATCGCCTGGCCACCACCGACGTGCTGACCCAGAGCAGCAACCGCAGGCACTTCTTCGAGTGCGCCCGTCGCGAGTTCGAGCACGCACGCAAGTTCGGCAGCCCGTTGGCTTTCCTGCTGCTCGACCTCGACGACTTCAAGAAGATCAACGACCAGTACGGTCACCAGACCGGCGACGAGGTGTTGCGGCGCCTGGCCCATTGCGGCAGCAATGCCTTGCGTCGCGGCGACCTGTTCGGGCGTATCGGCGGCGAGGAATTCGCTGCGCTGTTCCCGGGCTGCGAGCAGGACCTGGCCCTGCAGGTAGCGGAAAGGCTGCAGCGTGAGGTGCAACGCCTCAGCTTCCAGCATGAGGGCAAGAGCTTCGGCATCACCGTCAGCCAGGGCCTGACCAGCATGCTGGCGACCGATGTCAGCCTCGATGCGCTCTACGCGCGTGCCGATGCCGCCATGTACCTGGCCAAGCGGCAGGGCAAGAATCAGATCGTGCTGGGATGACGATTGGCGATTTTCCGCCTTGTGGCGGGTTTTGGTGGGCGGAAAGTTGCCGATAGAAAGTTGTCATCGCCTGGTCACGCGTCTGCAGAAAAAATGTAACCTGCTGTTCTAGAAGCATTGCGCGCCTATTGGAGGACGCTGGCGCGCAATCTGCATAGTTCCTGCCAGATGCCGCCCAGGACGTCGGCGCAAAATAACAACGACGAGAGAGTACTCACCATGCATCACTCAGCCCGCCTTGTTTCGGTCGCTTCGCTGCGTTCGCCGTTGTTTCGTTGTTCCTGAATTTTCACGCACCCCTTCGAGCCCGGCTTGCGCCGTGTCCGCTCGCGGGTGCCTATGCCCCATTCGTTCCGGCCTGCCTCTTCGTGCCGAAGTCCGCGCCGGACGAAGCGTCACCTTAAACACACTGGAGAGAAACATAATGAGAAAGACCTCCCTGGCACTGGCCGTAGCCGCCAGCACCCTGGGCCTGAGCCAAGTGGCCTTCGCCGACCTGGTCGGCGATACCAAAGTCAGCCTGGAAGCACGCAACTTCTACTTTAATCGTGATTTCCGTGAGGATGCTGGCCAGTCCAAATCCGAAGAGTGGGCACAGGGTTTCATTCTGCGCATGAACTCCGGCTTTACCGAAGGCACTGTAGGTTTCGGTGCTGATGCCATCGGTATGTTCGGCTTCAAGCTGGATTCGGGTGGCGGTACCGGTGGCAGTGGCCTGCTGGTTCCGGATCGCTCTCGCAACAATGGTCTCGGTTCTCAGGATAACTACTCTGGTCTGGCTGTAGCGGCTAAAGCCAAGGTATCCAACAGCACTCTGCGTGTTGGCCAGATGCAGTTCAAGAACGCTGCAATTGCGTCCAGTGATAGCCGTCTGCTGCCGCAGGTCTTTGAAGCAGGTCACGTCGTCTCCCAGGAGATCGACGGTCTGATGCTGGAAGCCGCTCACGTCCGTGAGGTCAACAACCGTAACTCCAACGACTACGAAGACATCGGTATCACTACTGGTGGTCGTCGTGGCATCACCACTGTTGGCGGCTCCACTACCGATTCCTTCGACTTCATCGGTGGCACTTACAAGCTGACCAAGGATCTGAGCGCCGGTTACTACTACTCCAATCTGGACGAGCTGTACAAACAGCACTCCTTCAACGTCGTGCATGTCCTGCCGCTGGCCGACAAGCAGAGCCTGAAGACCGATTTGCGCTATGCGCGTTCCACTGACGACGGCAACCGCAGCAACGTCGACAACAAGGCCTTCGGCGCCATGATTACCTATGGTCTGGATGGCCATGCCTTTGGCCTGGGTTACCAGAAAATGAGTGGCGACACTGGCTTTGCCTTCATCAACGGTACCGATCCTTTCCTGGTCAACTACGTGCAGATTGGCGACTTCGCCAACAAGGACGAGAAGTCCTACCAGGCGCGTTATGACTTCAACTTCGCCTCCATCGGTATTCCGGGCCTGACTTTCATGACCCGTTACCTGACTGGTGACAACATTGACCGTGGTCGTGGTGTTTCCGAAGGTCGTGAGTGGGAGCGCAACACCGAGTTGATGTACGTCTTCCAGGAAGGTGCACTGAAGAACCTGGGTGTTCGCTGGCGTAACGCTACTATGCGCAACAACTTCAGCCGCGACATCGACGAAAACCGTCTGATCGTCAGCTACACCCTGCCGCTGATGTAATACGAGAGGCTGTCGGGAGGCCTGCAAAGGCTCGATGTCTCGGCCGCCAGACTAAAATGCCCGCATCCATTGGATGCGGGCATTTTTTATGGGCGCTCAGCGTGCGCTTTCAATCGGCGCGGCCGACGCCGCGAGAATGGCGCTGGCCAGGGCCATGTCATCGGCATCCTGCAACTGCGGATTGGTGCTGCGCAGCTGCTGCATGGCCGCTTCCAGGTGCGGGCCGCGGATTTCGCCGTTACTGGCGACGAAGCTGCTGGCATCCTCTTCGGCGGCAGCGACCAGCTTGCGATCCTTGAAGGTCAGGTAGGTCGAGGCCGTGGTGGCGCCCGAGGACAGAATGTCGCGCAGCAGGCCATCGGCAGCTGCGGTCTGGGCGATCAGGCAGGCACTGAACGCCAGTGCGGCATGGCTCGTTACACGCATGATGAAACTCCTTTTGGGTGGTTCCTTTCCTAGGAGTCGAATCGGCCGCCGGTGGTTCCTTGCCGGCGATGGCCGGTTGCCAGGCCGCTCAGCCGCGCAGCCTGCGCGCGCGCCGTTGATGGCGCCACCACAGCAGCGCCGAGACCGCCGCCAGCACGGCGAACAGTAGAAATTGCCAGGCCCAGGGCAGGTCGGGGAAGAGGTAGGTCAGCGCACCGACGGTGACGGCGACCAGGCCAATCCACAGCAGGTAGCCGCCAGCGCCGAACACTTCGAGAATCAACAGCAGGGTGGCCAGGGCCAACCAGTCCCAGAACGACAGATGTTGCAGGTAGGTGATCATGGGAAGACGCGGCTACCTGTGGTCAGACAGTTTGCTGATCGTCCTTGTGTGTGCATCGCTTAGACTCCTTTGACAGATTCAACAATCTAAGCACAGCGGCCCGGGCTCTGCCGCCGACCTCTTCGCAAGGTGGGCAGATGCCGGGCGATGGATGGGAACTGGAGCATGTTCAAGCGTCTGACGGGTGCGGTTTTGCTTGCCCTCATGCCTGGCCAGCATGCACTGGCCGATGAGCTGCTTGATGCGTTGCAGCGCGCAGCGCCGCAGCTTGAGGTGCGTGCCCTGCAGGATGCGCTACAGGCGCTGCGATGCGTCGAGGGCGAGGTCGATGTAGCTGATCAGGCCAGGCGGCTGGCGGTGATCGACTACTCGCGTTCTTCGCTGGAGCGGCGCCTGTGGGTGTTCGATCTGACCCACCGGCATCTGCTGCAGCGTGAGTTCGTGGCCCATGGTCGGCAATCCGGCGAGCTGTTCGCCGAGCGCTTCTCCAACCTGCCGGGCAGTCATCAGTCCAGCCTCGGCCTGTTTCGCGGTGCCGAGAGCTACAGCGGGCGGCACGGTCATTCGTTGCGTCTCGATGGCCTGGAACCCGGCTTCAACGACCAGGCGCGAGCCCGGGCGCTGGTGATCCATGGCGCCGATTACGTGGCGCCAGGCTGGGCCGATCGGCACGGGCGCATGGGGCGCAGCCTGGGCTGTCCGGCGGTGCAGCAGGAAGTGATCCGGGTGCTGGTGGATCAGCTCAAGGATGGCCAGTACCTGTTCGCCTGGCATCCACAGATGCAGCAGGACCGCTATCGCGATTGCGCGAGCATCAGCGCTGTTCGCTCTGCGGAGTGACGCGCAGCACTTCCTCGATGGTGGTCAGGCCGGCGGCGACCTTCTGCGCGCCGGACAGGCGCAGGCTGCGCATGCCGTCCTTGAAGGCGGCGCGGCGCAGCAGGGTCAGGTCCGTATCGGCGGTGATCAGCGGCTTGATCGCGTCGTTGATCAGCATGATCTCGTACACCCCGGCACGGCCGCGGTAGCCGGTTTCACGGCATTCCAGGCAGCCAACGGCATGGTGCGCATGCGTCGGCAGTGGCGAGCTCCAGGGCCGGGTCAGGCCGTTCCAGGTGTCTTCGTCCAGCTGCACCGGCGCCTTGCAGTGCGGGCACAGGGTACGCACCAGGCGCTGGGCCATGACGCCGAGGATGGTGGCCTTGAGCAGGTAGTGCGGCACGCCCAGTTCCAGCAGGCGGGTGATGGCGCTGGGGGCGTCGTTGGTGTGCAGGGTGGAGAGCACCAGGTGACCGGTGAGCGCGGCCTGGATAGCCATCTCGGCGGTTTCCAGGTCGCGGATCTCGCCGACCATGATGATGTCCGGGTCCTGGCGCATCAGCGCGCGCACGCCGCTGGCGAAGGTCAGGTCGATGTTGTGCTGCACCTGCATCTGGTTGAAGGCGCCCTCGATCATCTCGATCGGGTCCTCGATGGTGCAGACGTTCACCTCCGGCGTGGCCAGTTGCTTGAGCGTGGTGTAGAGCGTGGTGGTCTTGCCCGAGCCGGTGGGGCCGGTGACCAGGATGATGCCGTTGGGCTGGCTGGTCATGCTCTGCCAGCGGCGCAGGTCGTCCGGGGAGAAGCCGAGCTGATCTGGGCTTTTCAGCAGCACCTCGGGGTCGAAGATACGCATCACCATCTTCTCGCCGAAGGCGGTGGGCAGGGTCGACAGGCGCAGCTCCACCTCGCCGCCGTCCGGGGTCTTGGTCTTGACCCGGCCGTCCTGCGGTTTGCGCTTCTCGGCGATGTTCATGCGGCCGAGGTTCTTCAGGCGGCTGACCACCGCCATGGTGACTTGGGCGGGGAACTGGTAGACGGTGTGCAGCACGCCGTCGATGCGAAAGCGCACGGTACCCTGCTCGCGGCGCGGTTCGATATGGATATCGCTGGCGCGCTGCTGGAAGGCGTACTGGAACAGCCAGTCGACGATGTTGACGATGTGCGCGTCGTTGGCGTCCGGTTCCTGATCCTGGGCGCCAAGGCTCAGCAGTTGCTCGAAGTTGCCGACGCCGCTGATCTTCTGGTCGGTGGCATTGGCGCCGCTGACCGAGCGGGCCAGGCGGTAGAACTCGGTGGTGAAGCGCTGGATGTCCGCCGGGTTGGCCACCACGCGCTTGATCGGGCGCTTGAGCACGTGGATCAGGTTGGCTTCCCAGCTGTGCACCAGCGGCTGGCTGCTGGCGATGGTGACGCTTTCGCTGTCCACGGCAACGGCGAGGATCTTGTGACGCTGGGCGAAGGCGTAGGACATCAATGGGGTGATGGCCGGTACGTCGATCTTCAGCGGGTCGATGCGCAGGTAGGGTTGGCCGGCGAAGTTGGCCAGCCAGACGGTAAGGGTTTCCAGATCGAGTTTCTTGCCCGGGCGCGTCAGGTCATCGACCTGCTGCGCGGCGAGGAATTCCAGCGGGTGCTGGCTGTTGTTCAGCGAGCTGCGGCGAATCGCCAGGCACTGCTCGGCCACGTCCTGCTCGACTCGGCCCTGGGCTACCAGCTCGCGCAGCAGGTCGCCAAGATCCAGTACACGGTCAGGGGCGGTAGCGGTGAAGGCGGACATGCGGGCTCCTCGGGGTCGGCCTGAACAAGGGTAGCAGGTCGTATTTCAACGACCTTTCAGCCGAGCTAGGATGCCCGAAAAGCAGTAGCAGGGCGAAGTGCCTGGCGTGACCGAGCACCCGCTTCAGGCCACCTCGGTTTCCAGGCTGTGATGCAGATGCTGCCAATCCACCTGCCAGACGCACACCAGGCCGCGCAGCTTCTGCGCCAGTACGCCGGCGCGGTGCAGCGAGAGGCCGGGCAGGCGCAGGCTGATGTGCAGATCGTCCTGCAGGCGCTCCATATGCAGGGCCTCGGGGAGCAGCTGCAACTGGGCGAACAGGCCGAGCAGGCGGCACAGCACGTCGGCTTCGGCATCGGTGCGCAACCGGTATTCGACGCAGGCGTCGGCGCGATCCTGCCAGGGATCGCGGCGCTGAGGCAGGGCGGGAAAGGGCGTGGTATCGGGCATGACGATCACTCGGGCAGGTTTTGCTCAAGTTTCCGCTTTCCCTGAGCAAAAGTTCTGCCTGGTTTAGTGGGAAAACCTAGAGTTTGTGGATAGTCTTGCCCCTTATCGACCATATGAGGGATTTTTTATGTCCGTCGCCCTGGATGCCTATGATCAGCGCATTCTCGCCCTGCTGCAGGAGGATGCCGGCCTGTCCACCGGCGAGATCGCCGAGCGCGTCGGCCTGTCGCAATCGCCCTGCTGGCGCCGCATCCAGCGCCTCAAGGAGGAGGGGGTGATCCGCAAGCAGGTGACCCTGCTCGATCGCAAGCGCATCGGCCTGCATACGCAGGTGTTCGCCCAGATCAAGCTCAACGCCCATGGCCGCTCCAACCTCACCGAGTTCGCCGAAGCCATGCGCGAGTTTCCCGAGGTACTGGAATGCCACGTGCTGATGGGCGCGGTGGACTTCATGCTGCGCATCGTCACCCGCGATATCGAGGCTTATGAGCGCTTCTTCTTCGAGAAACTGTCTCTGGTACCGGGGATCCAGGAGGTCAACTCCATCGTCGCGCTGTCGGAGATCAAGTCCACCACCAGCCTGCCGCTTGCCTAGGGTTTGATCAGCACCGGCGGCGACTGCTCGGCGTTGCGCTTGCCGGGTGGCGTAAGCCCCATGGACACGTAGATGCTGGTCAGTTGATCCACACCCATGTCGGCCGGGCGTATCCATTCCTGCGGCACGTAGAGCAGGCCGCCGCCGATGGGGATCGGCGCCGTGGGTACGAGGATGGCGCAGTAGGCGCGACCTTCCAGCTCCACGCTCTCCGAGCTCGGGCGCAGGGCGAGCACTGCTGCGCCGTCGCCGCCGAAGAAGCACCAGACCGGCGCCATGGTGGTGATATCGGGGTTCTTGCTCCTGTCCAGCAGGCCGACGAAACGGTCGGCCAGGTTGTAGAAGTTGCCGATCAGAGGCGTGCGCCGCAGGGTGCGGTCGAGCAACCAGGACAGTGGACGGCGCAGGCCCAGTTGTACGGCCAGGCCAAGCGGATAAAGGCTGGCGAGCAGTACCAGGCTACCTAGCAGATAGGCCATGTAGCCATTGCTGGAGAAGGGCTGACCGAGCGCCGCGAACAGCTGGCCGATCAGGGTCGAGGGGCCGACCAGGCGGTTGAGCAGGCTGAATATCCAGGCCAGCAGGGCCAGGGTCAGCACCAGCGGCAGGAGCGCCAGCAGGCCGGTCAGCCAGGTGGTAACGATGGATTTCAGGCTGCTTCTGATCATGCCTCGGTTTCCTAGATGAAGATGCCGGCGCACTTTACGCCGGTGCAGGCGGCGGTGGGCAGTGCAGTGTGCGTTGGGAGCCGGAGGAAATGGCTACAGCGCTTTTCTTCAGCCTACCGCGTTTTCATGGCTGAAAAAAAAAGCCCGGCACAAGGCCGGGCGGAGTGGGTACACGAGGTACCGAAGTAGCAGCGTTCGTGGAAACGGTTACATGCCGAGCAGGTTCGGCAGCCCCAGGGACACCGCCGGGATATAGGTGATGATCATCAGGAAGCTCAGCAGCAGCATCAGCCACGGCCAGGCCGCTTTGATCACCGAGGTCAGCGGCATGCCGGTCACCGCCGAGGTGACGAACAGGTTCAGCCCCACCGGTGGCGTGATCAGGCCGATCTCCATGTTCACCACCATGATGATGCCCAGGTGGATCGGGTCGATGCCCAGCTGTATGGCGATGGGGAAGAGAATCGGCGCCAGGATCAGGATGATCGCCGACGGCTCCATGAAGGCGCCGGCCACCAGCAGCACGATGTTCACCACCAGCAGGAACTGCCACGGCTGCAGGCCCAGCTCCACCACCCAGGCGGTGATTTGCTGCGGGATCTGCTCGGTGGTCAGCACATGGGCGAAGAGCATGGCGTTGGCGATGATGAACATCAGCATGATGGTCAGCTTGCCGGACTCCAGCAGCACCTTCGGGCACTCGCGGATGGTCAGATCCTTGTACACGAACAGCGCGACGAAGCCGGCGTAGACCGCCGCCACGGCGGCTGCCTCGGTGGGCGTGAACATGCCGCTGTAGATGCCGCCGAGGATGATCACCATCAGCAGCAGGCCCCAGAAGGCCTCACGCGCTGCGCGCAGCCACTGGCGGAAGCTGGCGCGCGGCAGGGCCGGCAGCTTCTTGATACGGGCGACGATGTAGATCGCGATCATCAGCGCCAGGCCGAGCATCACGCCGGGGATGACACCAGCCATGAACAGCTTGCCCACCGACTGCTCGGTGGCGGCGGCGTAGACCACCATCACGATCGACGGCGGGATCAGGATACCCAGGGTGCCGGCGTTACACACGATGCCGGCACCGAACGCCTGCGGATAACCGGAACGCACCATGCCGGCGATGGCGATGGAGCCTACCGCAGCCACGGTGGCGGGCGAGGAGCCGGACAGCGCGGCGAACAGCATGCACGCCAGTACCGCACCGATGGCCAGGCCACCACGGATATGGCCGACGCAGGCGTTGGCGAAGTCGATCAGGCGCTTGGCCACACCGCCGGTGGTCATGAAGGCGCCGGACAGCAGGAAGAACGGGATCGCCAGCAGGGTGTAGTGCTCGGAGGTCTCGAACAGCTTGATCGCCAGCGAGCGCACCGAGTCGGGGCTGAACAGCATGATGGTGATCGAGCCGGCCAGGCCGAGCGACGCAGCGATCGGCACGCCGATGAACATCAGCAAAAACAGCAGCAGGAAGAGGAACAGAACGGTCATTATTTGGCCTCCTCGTGCTCATTGACCTTGAGGGCGTCGGCGGCTTCGTCAGCCAGGCCGAGACCGGTCTGCTCGTTGCGCAGGATACGCACGAGGATCTCCAGGAAGCGGATGAACACCATGGCGTAGCCGAACGGCACGATCATGCCGATATGCCATTGCTGGATGCCGTAGTGGCCCAGATCCTCGGCACCGATGCCGGCAATGAACAGGGTACGGACCCAGTCGAAGCTGCCGACCGCGATCAGGCCGGCGTAGCCCAGGCAGGCCGAGCAGGCGATCACGCCGATCACGCGCTGAATGCCGCGCGGGGCGAGCTTGACCAGCGCGTCGACGCCGATGTGGCCGGCGGTGCGCACGCCATAGGCCAGGCCGAAGAAGATCAGCCAGCCGAACAGGGCCTTGGTCAGGGCATTGCTCCAGGTCATCGCCTGGGCAAGGTCGAGAATGAAGTCGCCGATAGCGAGCAGGGTCGCGTTACCGCCAAAGGTGTCACCCAGCCAATAGAACAGGGTGTAGAAGTTGTTGAGGATCACGTAGACGAAAGTGATCAGCGTCATGGCTGCCAGAAGAAAGGCGATGAAGCCTTCTTCGAAGTGCTCCCAGACGCGCCGCAAGGCGTTCATGGTCGGGTCTCCCGAATGGAAAGGGCGTAGGGTGGGACGGCAGCCGCCCCACCGGTTACAGCATTGAACGACGCCCGTCGCGGGCGTCGTGGTGGGTCAGAACGGCAAGGTCCTGCCCACCCTACGGCTCTCCGGCCTTATTGCTGGTTGGCGGCCTGGGCGGCCTTGATCAGGTCGGCACCGATCTCGCCTTCGAACTTCTTCCACACCGGCTGCATGGCGTCGCGCCACTGGTCACGCTGCTCCGGAGTCAGAGTCAGGATCTCGGTGGTGCCGGCGTCGATGATGCGCTGCTTGTCGCCTTCGTTGAGGGCGTCAGCCTGCTTGTTCACCTCGACGGTGACCTCGGCGATGATCTTGTTCAGCTCGTCGCGTACGTCAGCCGGCAGACCGTCCCAGAACTTGGTGTTGGTGATCAGCATGTAGTCCAGCAGGCCATGGTTGGACTCGGTGATGTACTTCTGCACCTCGTGCATCTTCTGGCTGTAGATGTTCGAGTAGGGGTTCTCGGCACCGTTGACCACGCCAGTCTGCAGGCCCTGATAGACCTCGGCGAAGCTCATCTTGCGCGGGTTGGCGCGCACGGCCTTGAATTGCTCTTCCAGTACGGCGGATGCCTGTACGCGGAACTTCAGACCACGGGCGTCCTTGGGCTCGAGCAGCGCCTTGTTGGCCGACAGCTGCTTCAGGCCGTTGTGCCAGTAGGCCAGGCCGGTGATGCCCTTGTCGGTCATGGAGGTCAGCAGCTTCTGGCCTTCGGCGCTCTTCTGGAAGCGGTCTACCGCTGCCATGTCGTCGAACAGGAACGGCAGGTCGAACACCTGCAGCTGCTTGGTGTAATGCTCGAACTTGGCCAGGGACGGGGCGATCATCTGGACGTCGCCGAGCAGCAGCGCTTCCATTTCCTTGCCGTCGCCGAACAGCGAGGAGTTCGGATAGACCTCGACCTTGACCTTGTCGCCCAGGCGCTCTTCCGCCAGTTGCTTGAACAGCACGGCACCCTGACCTTTCGGGGTGTGCTCGGCAACCACGTGAGAGAACTTGATGACGATCGGGTCGGCAGCGTGAACCACGCCGGCGATGGACAGGGACAGGGCGCAAGCCAGCGCCTTGGCAGTCAGTTTGAACATGCGGATGCTTCCTCTTGTTGTGTTTATCGCATTGGCGCCGAGGCGCTGCTGACGAACGGACAAGAGCAAGTCTAGGCGGCTTGGAGAAAAACGCCGGTGGCTTCAGCGAGGCCTGGACTTGTACTTGTGGGTTCGCTTGAGGCTAGCCTAGAGCAACCCTTGTGCCAGTCTGCCAGGGGCGGCTCCAGTGCGTGGTGGGAAAGCCCGTGGCTGTGGGCCTTGATGGCTTTTTGCCGAAGGGCGGGCGGGCTCTTGAGCCCGCTGGCCGCGGGTATTGAACGATGGAATTGGCGGTTTGCCGCCAGTCAGTCGAAGTCCTCTGGCGAGCTTCCGCCAGCGCCGGAGAAGTTCAGCCCATGTTTGCGCAGCTTGTCGTGCAGGGTCTTGCGCGGCACGCCCAGCGCTTCGGCCAGGCTGCGCAGCGAGCCATGCGGGCGGCTCAGCTCGGCGGCGATCAGGGCGCGCTCGAAGGCCTCGACCTGCTCGCTGAGCCCGCCGTTGACCGGCGGCAGGTTCGGCGCGTTGCTGTCCAGGGCCAGTTCCAGGCCAAGGGCGAAGCGCTCGGCTGCATTCTGCAGTTCGCGCACGTTGCCCGGCCATGGATGCCGCAGCAGCAGCGCGCGTTGCCCCGGTTGCAGCTCACGCGGTGCCAGGGCGTGGCGGGCCGCCGCAGCATCGGCGAAATGCTGGAACAGCAGCAGGGCGTCCTCGCCGCGCTCACGCAGCGGAGGAATGGACAGCGGTGCGACGTTCAGACGGTAGTAGAGGTCGGCGCGGAAGCGCCCGGCATCGGCGGCCTGGCGCAGGTCTTCCTTGGTCGCGGCGATCACACGGATGTCCAGCGGGATCAGCTGGTTGCCGCCGAGGCGCTCGACCACGCGCTCCTGCAGCAGGCGCAGCAGTTTGACCTGCACGTCCAGGCTCATGCTCTCGATCTCGTCGAGGAACAGGGTGCCGCCGTTGGCGAACTCGAACTTGCCGATGCGCCGCTTCTGCGCGCCGGTGAAGGCGCCGGCCTCGTGGCCGAACAGCTCGCTTTCCACCACCGATTCGGCCAGGGCGCCGGCGTTGATGGCGACGAAGGGGCCGTCGCGGCGGCTGGACAGATCGTGCAGGGCGCGGGCGACCACCTCCTTGCCGGCGCCGGTCTCACCGAGGATCAGCACGTCGGTGGCGATACCGGCGAGCGCGCCGATCTGCTCGCGCAGGCGCTGCATGGCGGGCGACTGGCCGACCAGGCGGCTGGCCAGTTGCTGGCGGTCGTTGAGCGCCATGCGCAGGCTGCGGTTGTCCAGCACCAGGCGGCGCAGCTCCAGGGCGCGACGCACGCTGTCGAGCAGGGCGTCGTTGGCGAAGGGCTTTTCCAGAAAGTCGTAGGCGCCGGCGCGCATCGCCTGCACGGCCAGGGGCACATCCCCGTGCCCGGTAATCAGCAGCACCGGCAGCTCGGCGTCACGCTCGCGCAGTTGACCCAGTAGCTGCAGGCCGTCGATGCCCGGCATGCGGATATCGCTGACCACCACGCCGGGCCAGCCGGCCGGGATACGCGCAGCCAGGCCCTGGGCGTCGCCCAGGCTGAGGACCTTGAGCCCGGCCAGGTCGAGCGTCTGGCTGAGCGCCTGGCGCAGATGCGCGTCGTCGTCGATCAGCAATACCTGAATGCGGCTGTCGATGGCGCTGTCACTGGTCATGGCGAAGGGTCCTCAGAGGGTTGCAGGTTGACGCCGGGGCTGGCCAGGCGCAGGCGCAGGGTGATCAGTGCGCCGCCGGCTGGATGATTGGCCAGTAGCAGTTCGCCGTCCAGCGCGCGCACCAGACTGTCGCAGATGGCCAGGCCGAGCCCCAGGCCCTGGGCGCTGGTCTTGGTGGTGAAGAAGGGCTCGCGCGCACGGGCCAGCGATTCGGCGGTAAAACCCGGGCCGTTGTCGCGCAGCAGCAGCTCGAGGTGCTCGGCCTGATGCTCGATGCTGATCCAGATGCGTCGCGGCGGCGCCTTGTCGACCAGAGCATCGAGGGCGTTGCCGAGCAGGTTGCCGAGTACCTGACGCAGGCGCGTTTCGCCGGCCTGTACCCAGAGCGTGGCGTCCGGCAGATCACGGATCAGCTCCACATCCATGGCGCGACGGCGTTTGGCGAGCAAGGCGAGGGCGTCGTCCAGCGCCGGCTGCAGGGCGACCCGCTCGGGCGCGTGCTGGTCACGGCGGGCGAAAGCGCGCAGATGGGCGATGATCGAGGCCATGCGCTCGGTCAGTTCGCTGATCAGCTTGAGGTTGGCGCGGGCATCCTCGCTGCGCTGGTGGTCGAGCAGGGTGCTGGCGTTCTCCGCGTAGCTGCGGATCGCGCCCAGTGGCTGGTTGAGTTCATGGCTGATGCTGGCGCTCATGGTGCCGAGTGCGGACAGCTTGCCGGCCTGGACCAGTTCGTCCTGGGCGCGCACCAGTTCCTGCTGGGCCTGTTCGCGTTCGAGCACTTCCTGCTTGAGGCGGCTGTTGAGCAGTTCCAGATCCTGCGTGCGCTCGGCCACGCGCTGTTCCAGCTCGGCCTTGGCGCGGGCGTCAAGGGCGATGCGTTCGAGGTAGTGACGGCGGCGGAGGATCAGCAGGCCGAGCAGCAGCAGCAGGGCCAGCAGGGCGGCCGCACCCACGGCCACGGCGCTGCGCACGGGGCGGTCGAGCAGGATGCGCGGGGCGAGAATGCTCACCGTCCAGCCGGTTTCGTCCAGGGCGCGACTCTGCGTCAGCCAGGCGTTGGCATCGATGTCCAGCGCGGGTGGCGCCTGGGTCGGGTAGGGCTGGTTGGCGGCGATGGCCGACTGCTCGACGCGGTCCAGCGGGCGACTGGCGTGAAAGCGCCAGTCGGGGCGCGAGGTGAGGATCACCACGCCGTTGGTATCGGTGACCAGCAACTGTTCCGGGGTATTGCCCCACAGCGTTTCGGTGTGGTCTAGGTCGACCTTGACCACCAGTGCGCCGATGTTCTGATCGCCCTCGCGCACCGGGTAGGCGAAGTAGTAGCCGCGTTTGCCGGAGGTGGTGCCGAGGCCGAAGAAGCGCCCCAGACGGCCAGCCAATGCTTCGCGGAAATACGGGCGAAAGGCGAAGTTGCCGGCGACGAAACTGTCGGGCTTGTCCCAGTTGGACGCGGCCAGGGTGACGCCACGGGTGTTCATCAGGTAGATCACGTCGGCGCCGGTCTGTTTCTTCACGCGCGCCAGCAGGCGGTTGGCGCTGTCCAGCACGGCGGGGTCTTCGGGTGCCTGCAGGGCGGCACGCAGGCCGGGCAGGTCGCCGAGAATCTGCGGCAGTACCTCGTAGCGGCGCAGCGTGCCGAGCAGGTTGGCGACGTAGAGGTCGAGCGTCTGGCGGTTCTGCTCGATCAGTACCTCGCGATAGTAGCGCTCGGCCAGGAAGTGCACCGGCCACAGCAGCGGGGCGAGCAGCAGCGCCAGCAGCACAAGGCTGCGCCAGCGCAGACGTCGGGGAGTGGCGGTGATCGAGCTCATCGAAATGATCGCTTGGGAGTGATTGTCGCAGCGGCCCATGCAAGGCGCCAAACAGGGGCCATACTCTAGCGCAGCATCACCTGCCATTGCGCGTGTTTGCACCGGCCAGTCGACTCGGGCCGGGCTCAGCGCGTGCGCGCGTGACGCTGTCCGGTGGCGCACGGGAGTCTGGTGCCGCTCGTTGCGCTGCTCAGGGACGGTCGTCGCGCGTTGCCCTGCAGGAGTTCTGCCATGCTGTCTCAACTCACGGTTCGTACACGGCTGTTGTTCCTCGCCCTGCTTCCTCTGCTCGTGCTTCTTTTAGTGATCGTCATGGCGGTCAGTAACGCCAGCCGCCTCAACAACAGCTTCGAGGAGCTGTTCAAGGATCGTCTGCAGCCGGTCAGCCAGCTCAAGGTGTTCTCCGATGCCTATGCGGTAGCCATCGTCGACTCCCTGCACAAGTACCGCGCGCAGCTGTTCGATGAGGCGCGGCTGCGTCAGGAGCTGGCCTCGGCACGGCAGCGCGGCGATCAGGCCTGGCAGGCCTTTCTGGCGACCAATATGAGCGAGGACGAAGTCCAGCGAGTCGGGCGCGTGCGCAGCGATCTGCAACAGGTGCAGCAACTGGTCGATCAGTACACCGCCAGGCTGGACGGTGGCCAGCTGCGCAGCATCGATGATGCGGCCTTCAATCGCGAGCTCTACACCACCTTCGACCCGCTGGGGAGCGAGCTGGAAGCGCTCATCGCGCTGCAACTGAGCGAAGGGGAGAAGCTCGGCATGCAGACGGGCCGGGTCTACGCATCGATGCGCAATACCTTCATTGCCATAGGCGCCGTGGCGCTGCTG
The DNA here is from genome assembly GCF_900104265.1 of Ectopseudomonas guguanensis. Lineage (GTDB taxonomy): Bacteria > Pseudomonadota > Gammaproteobacteria > Pseudomonadales > Pseudomonadaceae > Aquipseudomonas > Aquipseudomonas guguanensis. The sequence continues at coordinate 253,419 of NZ_FNJJ01000004.1, read as the reverse complement.
CTGGTGCTGTTGATCGCCCTGCTGATCAGCCTCTCCATCATCCGCCCGCTCTCGGCGTTGCGTGGCGTGATCAGCGAAGTCCAGCAGAGTGCGAACCTGACCCTGCGCGCCGATGTGGCGGGCCGCGACGAAGTGGCCGACACGGCGCGGGCCTTCAATACGCTGCTCGAGCACCAGCAGGCGCTGATTCGCCACCTGAACGAGACCGCCTCGCAGCTGGCCGCGGCGGCCGAGGAAATGAATGCGATCAGCCTGCAGGCCAGCCAGGCGGCTACAGCCCAGGGCGACCAGACCAGCATGGTCGCCACCGCTGTGCATGAGATGAGCGTGGCGGTGCAGGAGGTCGCGCGCAACGCCCAGACCATGGCTGGCGCCGCCGCCGATGCCAATCGCGAGGCGCGCCAGGGGCGGGATCTGGTGCAGGCCAATCTGCTGGCCATTCGCAACCTGTCGTCATCGGTGGACGAGGCCGGCAAGGTGATCGACAGCCTCAATAGCAAGAGCGAGGAAATCAGCAAGGTGCTGAGCGTGATCCAGAGCATCGCCGAGCAGACCAATCTGCTGGCGCTCAATGCTGCCATCGAGGCGGCCCGCGCCGGTGAGGCCGGACGCGGCTTCGCAGTGGTGGCCGACGAGGTGCGCAGCCTGGCGAGCAATACGCAGCAGGCCACCGAGTCGATTCGGGGCATGATCGATGGCCTGCAAAACGGTGCGCGCAGTGCGGTCAATGCCATGCAGCAGTCGCGTGAGCAGGCGCAGAGCAGCGTCAATCACGCCCGCGAGGCCGACGTGGTGCTCAATCACATCGCCAATGCCATCGAGGGTATCGCTGACGGCAACGTGCAGATATCGGCAGCCACCGAACAGCAGACGGCGGTAGCTGGCGAGATCAGCCAGAACATCAGCAGTCTCAACGACAGCATCGGTGAAGTGGTCAGCGGTGCCGAGCAGAGCTCACTGGCCAGTCGCGAGCTGGCGCAGCTGGCCAGTGGCTTGCAGCAGCAGGTTCAGCGCTTCACGGCCTGAGGAGCGCGCAGGCAGGCATCCAGTGCGGCGCGCCAGTCCGGCAGACGAATTTGCCACTCCTGCTCCAGGCGCTCGCCATCCAGGCGTGAATTGAGCGGGCGACGTGCCGGCGTCGGGTACTCGCTGCTGGGTATGGGGCGCAGCCTGGCGCAGGGCTTGCCGGCCGCACGCAGGCGTTCGGCGATGGCGCTGGCGAAGCCGAACCAGCTGGTCTCGCCCCGGCAGGTCAGGTGGTAGGTGCCCCAGTGATGGCGATTACCCGCCTGCCAAGCTCCGATCCGTTCGGCCGTCGTCTGAGCGCCATAGTCAACTTGTCTGTACCATGGAGCCAATATTGGCTTGCGCTTGCCTAAAAAAAGCCCAACTCGCTTAGAATCCTCTCTCAATGATGTAGAATCGCCACTGCGCTCTTCGCAGGTAGAGCCTGCTGAGTAGCGGTAGATGCGGTTCAGCTGAGGAAAAACGAACTGATTCTTCGTGACAGGGTGTAGTCTTGTTTCCGCTGAGTTCACTTCAGTCATGGAATGACGCCGTAATCAATCTTATTTCGCGTGCCGCCTACAGAAAACGGTCGCTGATATTTTGCTGCTGTGGTTCTCTCCATCTGCTAAATGAGCGTGGGCAACTCGTATGAAATTTTCTAACAGAGTGTATTAGTGCCTTTAGGTACTTGATTATTAAAATGTTGATGGAACAACTAAAAGTGCCGTCTTCTCGTTTTAAAACTGCGGGCACTGTTTGTTTAAGTGATGGCATGGCTGTGCCTGCCTCGCAGTGCATGCAGGCAGGGCAAGTCTCCAAAGTCGCTATTCTTCTATGCACTTTTCATGGCCAGCGTTATCTTGCTGAGCAACTAGAGTCTTTTGCCGCTCAGTCACATCAGAGTTGGGAAGTTTGGGCCTCCGATGATGGATCAAAGGACGACACGTATTCCATTCTGGTGGAATACAAGAAAAAATGGCCTGTGGGGCGTCTGTCTATTCATTCTGGGCCGGCAGAGGGTTTTGCTGCCAACTTCTTATCGCTTACCTGCAGGGCCAGTATCAACGCAGATTTCTATGCCTATTCAGACCAAGATGACGTTTGGGAGGCAGATAAGTTGGCGAGAGCATTGGCGTGGCTGGAAAGCATACCGGTAAATGTGCCGGCATTGTATTGCTCGCGCACACGCCTGGTGGATGCTGATAATAACGAGATTGGTGTTTCGCCACTTTTTTCTAAAGCGCCAAGTTTTGCTAATGCACTGGTTCAAAATATTGCCGGGGGCAATACCATGGTATTCAACAATGCTGCGCGCGAGTTGTTGCGCGAAGCGGGGGAGAATAAGTCAGTCATCACTCATGATTGGTGGGCATACATGGTCGTGACCGGCTGTGGTGGTCAGGTGCACTATGATGCCGTGCCGACGCTGCGCTATCGCCAGCACGGTGATAATGTGGTTGGCACCAATAACGGTTGGGCCGCTCGTCTAAAGCGTATTCGCATGTTGTTTCAGGGGCGGTTTAAACGCTGGAACGACGGCAACATTGCCGCACTTTTCACGCTAGAGCATAGGCTTACACCAGAAAATCAGGCGCTACTTCGGCGTTTTGTCGATGCCCGAAGTATGAGTCTTATTCCTCGTGTTGTTCATATTAAACGCAGTGGTGTTTATCGTCAGACACTACTTGGTAACATTGGGCTTATCGCTGCAGCAATTCTCGGGAAGATTTGATACATGGCTATTCTTGTGACTGGTGGTGCGGGATTCATTGGTAGCAATTTCGTACTTGACTGGCTAGCACAGTCAGATGAGATGGTTATCAATCTAGACAAGCTGACCTATGCCGGCAACTTGGAGAATCTCGCCAGTCTGGACGGCGACACCAGGCATCTTTTTGTTCATGGTGATATCGGCGACAGTGCTCTGGTTGCTGGGCTACTCGTTGAGCATCAACCTCGGGCGGTTCTCAATTTCGCTGCCGAGTCTCATGTTGATCGCTCTATTCATGGTCCGGAAGAGTTCATCAAGACCAACATTGTCGGTACGTTCCAATTGCTGGAGGCTGTACGTGCCTACTGGTCAGGACTTGACCTGGATCGCCAGAAAGCGTTTCGTTTTTTACATGTTTCAACTGATGAGGTTTATGGCTCTCTTGATAAAGATGAGCCCGCCTTTACCGAACAGCATCAATACGAGCCCAATAGCCCATATTCAGCCAGTAAGGCTGCCAGCGATCATTTGGTACGTGCTTATCATCACACGTACGGCTTGCCCGTGCTTACCACCAATTGCTCAAATAACTATGGGCCGTATCACTTCCCAGAAAAACTCATTCCCCTGATGATCGTCAACGCCTTGGCTGGCAAAGCTCTGCCGGTATATGGCGACGGCCAGCAGATTCGTGACTGGCTATACGTTAAAGACCACTGCAGTGCAATACGTCGTGTTCTTGAAGCCGGTGAGCTGGGCGAGACATATAACGTTGGTGGGTGGAACGAAAAAACTAACCTGGAGATCGTACATACCGTTTGCGCGCTGCTCGATGAACTTCGGCCGCGTGCAGATGGGCAGCCATACCAGCAGCAAATTGCTTATGTAACTGATCGGCCAGGACATGATCGACGCTATGCCATTGATGCTACAAAAATTGCAGAGGACCTGGGTTGGAAACCTTCTGAAACCTTCGAAACCGGTATTCGAAAAACGGTTCAGTGGTATCTGAATAATCAAGATTGGGTAGCGAATGTTCTATCTGGTAGTTATCGCGAATGGTTAGAGAAAAACTACAGCGAGCGCCAGATATGAAAATATTGCTGCTAGGCAAAAATGGCCAGGTCGGTTGGGAGTTGCAACGCAGTTTGGCGCCATTAGGGCAATTGTTGGCGCTTGATGCTCAAAGCAATCAATATTGCGGTGACCTGCGAGACATTGACGGTCTGGCAACTACGGTGCAGCGCTTCGCTCCCGAGGTGATTGTTAATGCAGCGGCCTATACAGCGGTAGATCAAGCCGAGAGCGAGCCTGAGCAGGCACTGCGGATCAATGCCGAGGCGGTTGCCGTGCTGGCGCGCGAGGCCAAGCGGCTAGATAGCCTTCTGGTGCATTACTCCACTGACTACGTATTTTCTGGTGATGGCCTGGAGCCCTGGCGTGAAGAGGACGCCGTCGCCCCAGTCAATGTCTACGGTCTCACCAAGTTGGCCGGTGAGCAGGCGATTCAGGCCACCGGTTGCCTGCATCTGATTCTGCGTACCAGTTGGGTATACGCCGCGCGCGGCAACAACTTTGCCAAGACCATGCTTCGCCTCGCCCGGGAGCGCGACAGCCTCAATGTGATTGCCGACCAATTCGGTGCCCCAACCGGGGCCGAATTGCTTGCAGATGTCAGTGCTCATGCCATCCGCGCGACCCTGCAGAAGCCAGAGCTTGGAGGGCTCTATCACCTGGCGGCTTCGGGTGAGACCAATTGGCATGCCTATGCGTGCTTCGTTCTAGAACAGGCTGAAAATGCCGGGGTCGCTCTTCAAGTATCTAGCAGTCAGATCACTGCCGTTGCAAGCAGCGCCTATCCAACCCCGGCAAAGCGGCCTAATAACTCGCGACTCGATACTCAGAAACTGCAGAAAGCCTTTGAGCTGAGCTTGCCTGAGTGGCAAGTCGGCGTGGCACGGATGCTTACAGAGATATTGGAGAAGTAAAAATGCTCAAACGTAAAGGAATCATCCTTGCCGGCGGTTCCGGCACTCGCCTGCACCCGGCGACCTTGGCGATCTCCAAGCAGCTTCTACCGGTGTACGACAAGCCGATGATCTACTATCCGTTGACAACCCTAATGCTGGCTGGAATTCGCGATATTCTGGTCATTTCCACCCCGCAGGACACACCGCGATTCCAGCACCTGCTAGGTGACGGTAGTGCTTGGGGATTGAATATCTCTTACGCGGTGCAAGCATCGCCGGATGGCCTGGCACAAGCATTCCTCATAGGTGAGGAATTCATAGGCAATGATCTGTCTGCGCTCGTGCTGGGTGACAACATCTATCACGGCCATGACTTCAATGAGCTGCTGCACAGCGCTATGGAGCGTCAGGATGGCGCCAGCGTTTTTGCGTATCACGTAAACGATCCGGAGCGTTATGGTGTTGTCGAGTTCGACGCCCAAGGCAAAGCCATTAGCCTGGAAGAGAAGCCACTGCAGCCTAAGTCGAGCTATGCCGTAACCGGACTCTACTTTTACGACAATCAGGTCGTGGATATAGCAAAAGACATTAAACCGTCTGATCGAGGCGAGCTGGAAATCACCGACCTCAATCGTATCTACCTCGAACAAGGGAACTTGTCGGTAGAAATCATGGGACGCGGTTATGCATGGCTCGATACCGGAACACACGAGTCGTTGCTAGAGGCCAGCCACTTCATCGCCACGCTGGAACATCGCCAGGGACTCAAAGTCGCTTGCCCTGAGGAGATTGCTTTCCGGCAGAAATGGATCTCGGCAGAACAGCTTGAAAAACTCGCTGCACCGCTCTCCAAGAACGGCTATGGCCAGTACCTCAAACGACTTCTGAATGAGACGATTTACTAATGAAAGCTACACCACTAGCCATCCCAGATGTAATCCTGTTCGAACCCGAAGTATTTGGCGACGAGCGAGGCTTCTTCCTTGAAAGCTTCAACCAGCGTCGCTTTGAAAAGGCTGTTGGTAAGCCCGTATCTTTTGTGCAAGACAACCATTCGCGCTCCGTGAAAAATGTCTTGCGAGGCTTGCACTACCAGATCCAGCAACCCCAGGGAAAACTGGTGCGGGTGGTTCAGGGTGAAGTATTCGATGTTGCAGTTGACTTGCGCAGAAGCAGTGCAAGTTTTGGGCATTGGGTTGGTGCCTACCTGAGCGCTGAGAACAAGCATCAGCTCTGGGTTCCCGAGGGCTTTGCCCATGGATTTGTTGTGCTGAGCGAAACTGCCGAATTTCTTTACAAGACCACGGATTACTACGCCCCAGAGTACGAGCGCTGTGTTATTTGGAACGACTCCGATCTCGGGATCGACTGGCCGATCAGCGAAGCACCTGCGCTATCGAAAAAAGACCAGCTAGGTAAATCGCTGGCAGATGCCGACCTATTCGCCTGACCGTGGCCTCCGGCATGTTGAAAACTGAACTCCTGGCGCCGGCCCAAGCATTTGCCCTCGCCAATGCCCCCATGCGAGAAAAGCGTTGGCTCGAAGCCAGCGCTCTCTGGCAACTTTATCGTGATCAATATCCTGGGCATCCTGCTCCTTGGACGCAGGGTGCTACCTGCCTCATGCGTCTTGGCGATATGTCAGGTGCCGCTGCCATTCTCAACCAGGCCCGCCAGCGCTATGCCAAGCATGCCAGTGTCTGGCTGACCAGTGCTGAGTGGGCGCGCTTGATGCATGATCGCGATCAGGAGCAAGAATATCTGGCTCAAGGCTTGGCTAATTGTCCGGGACATTGGGAAATTCTGTTTCGAAGTGCAGATTTGCAGATACGCCTGGGCAACCTGATACAGGCTCAAATCTTCAATGAGGGGGCTCGTGCCGCGGACGAACAGCGCATCGAACCTCAGATTCAGCATGCCGAACTGGCCGAAAAGTGCGAGGACTGGCCTGAGGCCGAGGCACGCTGGCAGCAGCTGCTTCAGAAGAAGCCTGATTACAGGCAAGCATACACTCGACTGTCTACTGTATTTACCCGCCAGAGTAGACACCAAGAGGCACGCCGCTATCGACTGGCTGGCCAGTACGGCGCTGAACTACTCGAGCCGGTTCCGCAGACAGGGGCGCAGAACAGGAGCAGAGGCGCGGCAGGCAAGCTGCATTTTGCGCAGTTGATATTGACCAAGGCGCTACTGGGGCTGAAATCCGAAACATCCCGCACTCATCTCAACTATGCCTGGGTTGTAATCGAACCCCTCTTGCACCTCATCATCTATTACGTCCTGTTCAGCCAGCTGTTGAACGCCGGTATCCAGAATTACGGGCTCTTCCTGCTCTGCGGGCTGGTGCCCTGGATGTGGTTCGCCAAGGCAATTTCTACCAGTGCCACCAGTATTCTCGGGGGGCAGTCACTCATGCTGACCACCAACATCGCTCCGATGTTCTTCCCTCTGGTCAGCGTAGCGCAAGCGACTCTCAAACAGCTGCCAGCCCTGCTCTGCCTGCTCGCGCTTGGGCTGGCCACTGACATCAAGACGCTCAGCTGGAGTCTCCTCTGGCTGCCTCTGGTTTTGCTCGTGCAGCTTTTGCTTACCGTTGCGCTGGCCCTCCTGATCGCCGCTATCGTTCCGTTCCTGCGCGACCTGGCTAACCTGGTGGGTACGGGACTTATGCTTCTGATGTTTCTTTCCGGGGTCATATACGACTACCGGTCTATGCCGGGAAGGATCGCTCAGTGGCTCGAATACAACCCAATGGCAGTGGTGATCAGCACTTATCGCCAGATCATCCTGGAGGGCAATCCGCCCGACTTTGCTGGTCTAGGGTTCGTGCTGATGGTCGCCATGGTTTTGCTACTGAGTGGTGCCGCTCTCTATCGCAGCCTACGGCATAAATTCGTGCGTCAGGGGCTACGCTGATGGGGCAGGTTGTACTATCGCTACGAAATATCGGCGTGCGTTTCAAGCTCAGCGGCAAGCATGCACATCAGCCGTTTAACGAGCCCCTTAAGGGCGTATCGCTGGATATACACGCCGGAGAGACGCTAGGGGTACTAGGTGCCAATGGTGCCGGCAAATCCACTTTGCTCAAAATCATGTCAGGGGCTTTGCAGCCAGATACCGGGGAAGTGATCAATCATGGTGTCAGGGTCGCACTTCTTGCACTGCAGGCCGGATTCGACAGCAACTTGACAGGGCGCGACAACGCCCTGTTCGGCGGCATGCTACTCGGTTACACACGAAGAGAAGTCACGCAGCGCCTTGATGAAATCAACGCCTACGCCGAACTGGGCGACTACTTCGACGAGCCTGTGCGCAACTATTCGAGTGGCATGGCTTCTCGGCTCGGCTTCGCCATCAGCACCATCATCAGCCCCGACGTATTGCTGATAGATGAAGTCCTGAGCGTCGGCGATGCGCATTTCAAGCAAAAGGCCGAGCGTACGATGCTGCAGAAGATCGCCAGCGGCCAGACAGTCGTATTGGTATCGCATTCGCGGGGACAGATTGCAAACCTCTGCGACCGCTGCGTGATACTCAACGATGGCGGCCTGATCGAAGGCGCGAACCTCAATGAAACCCTGAAACTCTACGACCAACTCATGCACCGCGAATAGGTTTCCGCTCTAGCTCCCAGGAGAACCACATGCAAGGAACCATAAGATCAGCATTAGCTGCATCCTGCCTGATATTCATAAGTGGCTGCGACCAGACGCCCTCGCAGTCAGCGCCGGCGCTGCAGCAGCGCATCAGCACACTCTGCGCGCTCGACGCCATCAATGGCAGTCAGGATCTTGTGGTTCAGTCCAAGACCCAGACAGTCGATTTTCGTGGTTGGGCAGTAGACAGCGAAAGAAAGACTGTGCCAGGCAACCTGAACCTGGTACTGACCAACAAGCAGGGGCACGCGTACGCATTCGCCCATGCGCAGCGCAACTCAAGGCCTGATGTGGTCAAAGCGTTTAACGAAGCGAGCTACCTGCAATCCGGTTATCGCGTATTGGCCGACGTATCCTCCCTGGCCAACGACACTTACATGATCAGTCTGCAGATGCCCACCGAAGACAGTGTGATCACCTGCAGAACTCGCAAGGTTCTACTGCTCAAGCAATAGCCGTCTGCCGCAAGGCCCGTTTAACCGCCTTGCGACCATTCCCGGTTGGAACGTCATAGGACGTACTGATCACCAGTCGAATTATTCATATCAGCAACCAATGAAAATCATCGAACAACTGAAAAACCGTCTTATCTATCCCGCTGCGTACAGCTATGTGGCCTATCAATCTATGCGTAACGGCCTACGCAGCATAGGCAAAAGGGACAAGGTGCACTTCGCCGAACCCTACAGCGGCCAGAAAATCATGCTGATGGCCCTGTATCAGAAAGGGGAACTGCGTGCTGATGTGATCACCGTATTGGCCGCCGCCAAAGCACAAGGCATCTACGTGATTGGCGTGAACACGCTCAAGGTCGCAGAGCCCGATACCTGCCGCGAATACATGGACTGCTATATCGAGCGCTTCAATTATGGGCGCGACTTTGGCAGCTATAAATCCGGGTTTCAATATATCTATGGCAACGGCCTGGCTGAAAAATGCCCACGCCTGCTGATGATAAACGATAGTGTATTTTTCAGTAAGAAGCACGTCGATAAATTTATCGAAGATATGTTTGTCGATAATATAGAAGTACTGGGCGCGACTGAAAACTTTGAAATCGAACATCACCTCGGGTCGTTCTGTATCGCCATGAGTCGGCGCATCCTCAACCACCAAAAGATGAAGCGCTACTGGAAGAGTTATAGCTGCACCGATATAAGGCCGAAGGTTATAGAATCCGGTGAAATGGAGCTTTCAAAGCTGCTCAAGAGTATTGTCCGCTCACCTATGCACTTTAGGGCCCTGTATGACATGGCCCATGTGTCACATACACTGAAGAATTCGCCAGAGTTGCTGGAAAATATCCTTGCGCTTTCTCGTAGAAGTGATCTCGTGCACTGGCAACGCTTCACGTTCGCTGGTGTCTTTAAACTTCTGAAGAAGACATATTTACATAATATCGCAAAAATTACGGACGTTGAAGTAAGTATCAGGGCGCAAGATGTCGATACGTTGAAGATTCACTACGCTAAAACCTTAAGCGAGTATAAGGAGTTCATCAGGGACGCGCTAAGTGATTCTGCGAATGCAAGTGCAAGGCTTAACGAGATCTTCAATGAGAAAGCCATCTCTCACTTCATGGACTGTTTTGCTGAAGGGTCGCAGATACACCAGAGCAATATTTTCTTGCATAAGATTGGCCTGCCAATTATCAAGCTGGATGGTTTGTATCGAGGGCCTTTCAACTCGAACGACGTGGAAAAAATTGCCAGTGATCTCGACTTCGAGCAGCGTGAGCTCTTCCTGAGGACTATGTACTCCAGACCCTATGGTGGTGATGTGCTGGTGGGCTGGAAGTTAGCAGCTTTTATGCGGGGGCTTATATAATCTTTGGTTACTGTTATGGGCTATGCTCTTTGACATTTGCGAGATTTCAGTGGAAATTATTTTTTTTGAAGACTTTACTCTTGCTTCTATTGCTCGAGAGTTCAATGAGCGCTTTATTGCGGTGCTTGATAAGCCCGAGTTGAAAAAGGCATTTAAACTCTCTGATGTGTTAATTGCTGGGTGGATAATTCCTCCGGGCAATGAATATTATGAGTTGATTGTGGAGGGTGACTTTGGCACTCTTCATATTCCTCCAAATATAAAAAGACCAGATGTGGCCCAAAAAATAGGTGCTGTGCCACTGACGGGGCAGGAGGATTTTAATGGTTTTCATGCCAAAGTTCCTTTCTCCAACGAAATCAAGATTGGCGTAAGGATCAAGAACTCAATTTTTCCCTGGAAAGTGCTCAGAGCAGCCGAGTCTCCCGATTTTGATAGCGTTATGGCCTTGCGTAATCTTTTAGCGCATGGCGAAAAGGCTGAAGAATTTGGCAAGAAATATACATCCGAGCTGGCAATGGAGAGTGCGGCGAGGCTACATCGAAGCGTTACAGTTTACCGGTCTGACAGCCTGAATACGCTACGGTTGAACGAAGTAGAGAAAAGCAGGTTTGCTGCCTTTAAAGATTACTTGTCCTCGTCTTCTTTTCTAGGGAGGATGCTGAAGGAAGGTCTGGCTCATGAGGTGTGTATCCCATCGCCGTTCTCATCAAGTCGGTCCATTCTTGTAGGAAGCGTGTTCAAACAGATTAATTTTCTGATATTTGAATGCGAAGGGGAAAGATTTTATATAGGTCAGTATCTCCATTCTGCAGACTTTATTTATGTGCCTTCGCGAGACTTTTTGTTTGTGCTGGATAACGCCGTCTATAATCACGACCACTTGCATTCACTTATGCTGTATGCGGCCAAGAATGCGAAAAATCTATCCTTAAGCAATGGGCGTAGCGTTAATTTTTCTGCCGTCTTGATCAATGGTGTGAGCCCGTATCATTTCTTCTATGATTGTCTGGCCGCGCTCTATATCGCTAGTCAAGAAGGTGGGCTAAATACCATTGAAGATTATTATGTAATTAACTCGCGTTGCTATTTTGATGTGCGGAAGTTAAGAGGTGTCAGTGGTAATGTGAGCTCTGTAAATGAGGGGGCATTATCGTTGAAAACCTGGGGGATTGGCTCTGATGCGCTGTGTGTTGCGGGCGTATCCTATAAATCTTTAAGTATTGACGAGCTTGCCGGCATGGATCGTTTTTTAATAGCGACTGCGCAAGGCGAAGTCTCTTTCGCTTCGCGATATAAGTCTCTTGAGTCTAGCGATCTGGTAATATGGATTGGCATTAGCCAGCAGAAAAGAGCATGGCTGAATCAGAAGGAAGCCCTCGTCGAAACTATCATCCGGCTGAGTAATAAGTACAAGAAGGTAAGCATAATATTCGACGGTATGACAACGGATGTCTTTGGTTGCATGGATGATAAGAGTTTTGCTGAAGATGCATTGGTGGTTTCAGAGATTAGAGATTGTTTGCCTTCTAATGTATCCAGTTACACTCTTGTGGGTTGTGGTAGCTTAGAGAAAATATTTGTTGCCTCAAAAACACATTTTTTTATCTCAAACTATTCCACTGGGTCTATGTATCCGGCTCGTTTCTTTGGGCTTCCGGGCGTAGCCCATCTCAGCAATTCTATGCTAAGCGCTGTGAAGGATATGCATATACACTCTGATACACAGCTCGTTCCGGCAGAATATGTAATTGACGTGCCAGACGAAAGTTGTAATAGGGTAGATTTCGTTAGCTATCGAATTGATAAAGATTTTTTTGGTGCCTTTGTCGAAGATGTGCTTGCTTCAAAGATTAAAGCATAGTGCGCTTTTGCAAACGCTCATGAGCTAATCAGAGGTTTTCAGTGGATACGATCTTTGCTCTGGACTGCACCCTCCGCGACGGCGGTTATTACAATGCTTGGGACTTTCCCGAGTCAACTATCCAGGATTATCTGCAGGCCATGCTGGCTTGCGGGGTGGATGTTGTAGAGCTGGGATTACGTTCGCTGAAGAACAGCAGTTTCAGCGGTGCCTGTGCTTACAGCACCGATACCTTTCTTCGCTCCCTGGCTGTTCCTGAAGCGCTGCTTGTCAGCGTTATGGTCAATGCCAGCGAGTTGGTGGGCGATATGCCGCTGGCTGAAGCATTGGAACGCCTGTTCCCCTTACCCGCGGACGAGTCGCCGGTCGATCTGGTGCGGGTGGCCTGCCATGTACACGAGTTCGCACAGGCGCTACCGGCGGCCGATTGGCTCAAATCACGGGGCTACCGGGTAGGTTTCAATCTTATGCAGGTAGCCCACTGTTCGCAGCAGGAGGTGCAGGCGCTGGCCAGGCTGGCGTGCGGCCATCCGATCGAAGTTCTTTATTTCGCCGACAGTATGGGTGGCATGAATCCGCAGCAGGTCGCCCAAACCATTCGATGGTTGCGCAGCGAATGGGGCGGCGCTCTGGGTATACATACCCATGACAATATGGGCCTGGCACTCGCCAATACCCTGCATGCCCTGGATGAAGGTGTGACCTGGGTAGATGCCACAGTAACGGGCATGGGCAGGGGGCCAGGCAATGCGCGTACCGAGGAGTTGGCCATCGAGCTGGCTGAGGGCCTCGCCCGGCCTGTAAACCTGGTGCCACTCATGGCGCTGATCCGCTCCTACTTCAAGCCGTTGCAGCAGCAATGCGGCTGGGGCACCAATCCCTACTACTACCTGGCGGGTAAATATGGCATTCATCCTACCTATATCCAGGAGATGCTCAGCGACACACGTTACAGCGAAGAGGATATCCTGGCGGTGATCGAGCACCTCAGGATTGAAGGGGGGCGTAAGTTCAATGCCAAAGCGCTGGATGCTGCCCGCCACTTCTATCAAGGGGAGCCAAAGGGTAACTGGTCTCCTGTCGATGTCTTTGCCGGACGTGAGGTTCTTCTACTTGGCACCGGGCCGGGGGTGGCAAAACACCGAACCGCCATCGAGGCATTCATTCACAAGCGTCGACCACTTGTCGTCGCATTGAATACACAAAGTGCCATATCCGCCGACCTGATTGATTACCGGGTTGCCTGTCATCCGGTACGTTTGCGTGCTGACTGTGAGGCGCACAGCAAGCTACCCCAGCCTCTGATTACCCCATTTTCCATGCTACCGGAGGACATTCAAAGAGCACTGGATAAAGGTAATGTCCTTGATTTCGGCTTAAAAGTGACACCCGAGGCATTTGTGTTTAATAAACATGACTGCACATTGCCGAATTCCCTTGTCGTAGCGTATGCGCTGGCTATTGCCACTAGTGGTAAGGCTGCACACTTATGGCTGGCTGGTTTTGACGGTTACAGCGGTGACGATCCGCGAAGCAGAGAAATGCAACATCTTCTTGATCTTTACCGGCAACAGGTAGATGCCTGCCCGATGCAAAGCATAACCGAGACGCGTTACAGCTTGCCGGCGCGCTCAGTATATGCCTTTTAAAGGATTGTGCTTATGAAAACTGTCGTTGTGATACCCGCGCGTTTCAGCTCCAGTCGTTTCCCCGGAAAACCGCTCGTTAATTTGTTGGATAAGCCAATGATCATCTGGGTATCAGAGCTGGCAGCGCGAGCAGTTGGAGCCGCTAACGTCTATGTAGCGACCGAAAGTCAAGAAATTGCCAGCGTTGTTGAGCAAGCGGGATTCCAGGCGGTAATGACCTCTGCGGATGCCATTACCGGAACGGATAGACTTGCTGAAGCAGCGCAATGGATAGAAGCTGATATCTATATCAATGTACAGGGAGATGAGCCGCTTGTTGAACCGGAAGATATTATTAAGGTTCGTGATGCCAAGCTGGAGATGCCCAATTACGTTATAAATGGGTTTAGCTGGATCGCTGATGATGAAGATCCACAAAGCGTCAACATCCCTAAAGTCATCACTAATGAACAAGATGAGCTGGTTTACATGTCTCGCTCCGCCTTGCCTGGGTTCAAGGAAGCGAAGAATGCACCGGCACGTTATAAGAAGCAGGTATGTATCTATGCGTTCAATCGTGAAGAACTCAGTGCATTCAAAGCGTTTGCTAGAAAAAGTACATTAGAGCACAGTGAAGATATCGAAATCCTGCGTTTCCTAGAAGTAGGGAAGAAAGTAAAGATGATAGAAACGCGTCCAGGAAGTCATGCGGTAGACATACCGGCAGATGTCCAGAAAGTTGAAGCGCTGTTACGGGAACGTAGTAATCGTGAGCGTTGAGCGAGCCATGCAGCACTATTCAACGATAGTGTTTGACTGTGATGGCGTTGTCCTCAATTCGAATGCGGTAAAGACACGTGCCTTTTACGAAGCGGCGCTCCCCTACGGTGAAGAAGCTGCCAGAGCGCTGGTCGCCTATCACACCGCTAATGGCGGTATTTCGCGTTATAAGAAATTCACTCACTTTCTCGACGTGATTATTCCGGAATTCGCAGCAGGATCAGGCCCCGACCTTGAGCAACTGCTGACACATTACGCCGATGGCGTCAGGCAAGGGCTCCTCAGCTGCGAAGTTGCGCCGGCTTTGCAGGCGCTGCGCGAAGCGACCCCCTCAGCCCGCTGGCTGATCGTGTCCGGCGGGGATCAGTCCGAGTTGCGTGAAGTTTTTGCCGCGCGAGGTCTAGCGTATCTGTTTGATGGGGGCATCTACGGCAGCCCCGATACGAAAGACGAGATTCTTCGGCGCGAGCAGGATATCGGCAATATAAGCATGCCTGCGCTATTTATCGGTGATAGTCAGTATGACTATCGTGCGGCCAGCGCAGCGGGCCTGGATTTTGTATTTCTTTCTGGCTGGAGTGAGGTCGAAAATTACCAATCCTGGTGTGGGAAGCACAGTATTCAGCATTGCCTCGACCTAAGCGCACTGCTGAAGGCATGCGAGGGAGAGTAAGGCTTGCTGCCACATATGCGTATGTCAGATTCAGAACGCGCATTCACCGCCCGTGAGATGCGAGTTCGCTCCTGTTCGATGGGGCGCGCGCGGCGCTGACAAGGGAAAACTATTTTAGCTGATGAAGCTCAGTAGGTAAGCATTCAACTGAATTGCCAGGGGCAGAAAGATGTTTAATAAGATATACCTTCATATTGGTCTGCCCAAGACAGGCACCAGCTATTTGCAGAACGCACTAGACGCTCTGTCCAGAGAGGGTGAGCTTTTGCGTACCAGTTATCCTGTACTTAATACTTGCGAAGATCATACACGTATCCAGTCGGGTAATGGCGAGGCTATCGCCTTTCAGCTTCTGGTCGAAAAAGTACCTGATTTTTGCGTTCAGACGGTTGCTCGTTTAACGGCGGAACTGCTGGCTAAGGCAGATCAGTCGAAAGCCAATCTGCTTATATCTAGCGAGCATTTCAGCAATGCTGACCCGGAACGCATGGTGCATGTGCTTGATATATTGAAAGCACATGCGATTTCCGTGGAGGTGTTGGTTTTTGTGCGTCCGATCGATCGCTTGTGTTATTCGCGTTACCATCAAGAGGTTAAACGTCACGCAGAGTCACGTGTGTATGGCGCAGAATTCTTTGAGTCGTTCAGCAGCCACATGTTGCAGCAAGTCGAATTGATCGGAAACCTACCTTGTGTCACGCATATTTTCGACTACAAAGCCGGCGGGTTGTTGGCTGTACTACTGGAATTCTTAGGCGAAGATTCCGGTTTGCATGTTCCCTTCACCGATCAGACAGTTAATCGCTCGTTGACGGAGCTTGAGCTGAAGCTATTGCGTCAGATAAACGCGATTTTCAAAAAACCGGAGCTGTCAACACGCATTAGCGATCGTTGGATCTATGCCAATCCGCAGGCGCCAAGCATGGTCGATAATACGGATCCAGAGCAGTTAGTCGTCGTGCTCCGTCAGCTTATCTCCGAGCAAGGCGAGCGTTTTGCAGCGCCCGTTTGCCTAGCCATGCTGGAGCGCCTGCTGGCTGTTACAGGCGGTGCGCGTTCCACAGAAGAAAATAAATCGGAGGCAGTGCCTGTTGTACAACCTGACATTGACGGCTTGATGCAGATGGCGCTCGAAGAAATTTTCAACAGTATGCATATCGAAGAGCAGGTCAGTGAATATGCTAAGCAGTTACTCCCTACGCGCGATGTCTTCGACCCTGTGCACTACCTGCTACTGAACCGGGATGTTCTGGCTGCTGGGGTCGACCCAATACTACACTTCAAGCAATTTGGACGTAAAGAAGGACGATTTTCGTCTTTCAGCTCTATCGGAAAAATTTTCGATTAACTCCGCTGATAATTAAATGCCATGGTCTCGCACGAGCTAAAAGCTATTTTCATTCATATACCCAAAACGGGCGGAAGTAGCATTGAGCAAATTATCTGGCCCATGGAGAAAGGCCGCTCCGAAGCGGAGTTATGGATGGGATTCAAGGACGCTTATCACAATGAATTTCAAACGGGAGGCCTACAGCATCTACTTGCGCATCAGGTGCGCAATATTCTTGGTGATGAGGTGTTTTCCAGTTATTTCAAGTTTTCTATTGTTAGAAATCCATGGGATAAAGCGTTGTCGCAATATCGCTACATGACCAAGCGACCGGATCTAATGAGTTTCGTTGGTATGAGTGAGCGTGACTGTTTCAAGCGCTACTTGGAACGGATCCAGACAAAAGAGCATGTGCAATGGCTCCCTCAGTATAGGTTTGTTATGAGTGCGTCGGGTGATTCCCTGGTTGATTATATCGGGCGGTTCGAAGAATTCGAGCATGCGGTCAAGTTTGCGGTCCGACGCATAGGGCTTTCCTGTGATCAAGTTCCACACCTGAATGCAAGCGATGCATCTCGATTAGAGGTTCTTGATCGAGATAGCTGTGAACAGATTGCGGAAATATATAAGGATGATATATCCGTTTTCGGCTATAGCATCAGCGACGCAACCTGTGTTGAGCAGATTCAGCCAGTGGTCAATGCTAGGGGTTGTTAATATTCGTGCCGGTGACGTTTAGTCGCGGAATCTCGTGCTCGGGAGTGTCAATAGGATAGCCGACATATTTCATGAATCGCTCTACCATGTTATTTTTGCTGTACTTGAAATAAATCAAGTTGTCAAAGGTGCTGGAAAGAAGCTCTCGTTTTCTGGAGTAATCGAATAGCCAAGAGTCATTGCCCAAATACTTATAGGAATCTGGGTCATCACTCGGCGCTATGCCGCTTTTCTCATGTTGTTTTCTATAGGATGTTTTATAGGAGTCAAGGTCTCGAAAGCAGCATAGGCAGACCATTTCATCCGAGTGCGGCAAAAATAAATTTTTGAGTTTTTGGTATTCTTCTGCTGAGTTTAATAAATAAAGGCCTTCGTTGCTCCATATGATATCTTTGCAGCTTGCTGTTTTGGCTGCCTCGTAGTGCCTCTCAATCTCTGCCGGTAGGTGTTCGTATATTTCGCAAAGTGCCTCGATGCCCGCGTTCTCTATAAAGCGCTCTTTCATCGATGAAAGACGCTCCGGCTTGAGTGCATAAATGTTTAAAATAAAATGCGAGGGCGCATCGTATCCGGCGATTGAGTCCGCTATGTACAGGCCGCGCTCAAGCAAGGCTTTACGGTTGGATTTCAAATAATGTTGGATAGACGTTGTGCCGGTTTTATGCTGTCCGATATGTATGAGGCTGCGCATTATTTATTACCACCGGTTTTCGCTGGATTTCGTTTGCTTTCCTGCTGCTTTGCAAAAGTACAAACTCTATCGCCTGTGGGCTTGACTCACGTGATTGAGCCTTCAAAGTTAGTCTTCTGAAGTATCTACAACAAGCGCCGCTGCTTGCAGATGAGCGTAGATCTCCTGGACAACTTCCTCAACCGTGCGTTGTGTGGTGTCGACTTGTAGATTTGGCCTTTGTGGTTCTTCATAGGGACTGTCAATCCCCGTCATGTTCAATAATTCACCTGACCTGGCTTTTCGATAAAGACCCTTCGTATCGCGCTTTTCACACTGAGCAAGAGGGGTTGAGACATAAACTTCAAAGAAGTTCTTATCGCCAATCAGCTGTCTCGCCATTTGTCGTTCGGCGCGGAACGGGCTGATGAATGCGGTAATGACTACTATACCGGCATCCATCATCAAGGCTGCAACTTCAGCTATCCGCCGAATATTCTCGCGTCGGTCGTTGTCGCTGAATGACAGGTCTTTATTGAGTCCATCTCGGACTTTGTCCCCATCAAGAATGTATGTGCGTATGCCCTTGATATGTAAGACACGTTCTAAGGCGTTCGCTAGAGTAGACTTTCCTGCACCTGATAAGCCAGTCAGCCATATGACTGCGCCGCGATGGCCGTTTAGGGACTCCCGTTCGGCTTGAGTGACTGTTACTTCCGGGTTTTGCATGGGCTACCTTTGACCTGCGTAATTTTTTGGTTGGGCGCTGGTTGTGGCATCTCTTGATAGTCGCGGAAGGCTATATAAGCTCATTGAAATGCATGGCTAAATCCTCGCCGCCGTTCTTGGTGCTCATACCCGCCGCGATAGGTAATCATAGATTAGCCTGGGATCCACGACGCATTTTTCCTGATCAATATAATGGAACTGGTAGGTTATTCTTTTCCGTTTGAGAAGGCTGAGCAAAGTCGTTGCCGGGGGGCGTGGATCAAAAATAAGGGCATCCAGCTCATTGCACCATACGACGTTTGCCCATTCTGCGCCTCGGATGCCGACTATTTTTTTTGCTCGCTGGAACGTTCTCATTTGGCAACCCAGCGAATGGCTTCCGGGTTCATAGGCTGCTATTTGGATGCCATGCGCTGCCAAATAGTCCCTGATTTCTCGCCAGTTAGTGATCTCCCTTCGGCTGGTACCGTAGCCTTTGATCTCAGCCCCACCGTTTACGTAGTAACTACTTGGCTGTGAACGTACAAGCAGTAGATTTTCTGATTCTAAATCTTTGCAGCATGGTTCTGCAGACCAGGCACTTTTGATTTTTTCTATTGTCTTTTCTGCTGCATCGTGGCAGCGCCATTCATAGTCCCATTTTTCTAGGTATATGGGCTCTTCAATGGCTTCGTTTTCTATTGTCTCAAAATTATAGCCCAGCAGTGAAAGCGTTTTATTTAGAATTGGCGTCATCAATGGGCCGCACTCTAGAACCTGGAAGCTTGAGAGTTGCCTTTTTTCTTGTTCGTGAATCAATGGCAGCAGATAGCCGAGCAAGAAGTGAAAGTAGTGTTCTCTGGAGCCACCACTTGGTTGTGTATTATCGGCAATTTCATTGTTGCTAGATGGTTGCCTCACTCTGCTTGGCTTGGTCTTGAGAAAATTATCGCTTCTCACATAGGTAGGTGTGCTTGACATCTCTCTGCGCTCATGCGGTCAAATCAACTAGCGAGAGCGCCATCCTAAGTTCCAAGGACGTCGCTAAGGGGGTAGCAATCATATCCAGTAGCTGCTTTTCGGAAACCCAGACTATTTTTTCGTTCTCATCAGCGGCGTTGATATCGGTTGTAAGTCTCAATAGTTGAATGTGGATGGCGTGCCGCCAGAACCGGCCTCCTTCTGCAGACGTGCATACCGAGCTACAGACATCGGCAGCCGCAACTTCGGCAGGAAACCAGACGGTTCTACCTAGTAGCCCGATTTGGCTGGCTCGAGTTAGTGCGTATTGTCTTGACCCGGCATTTTCTTTAAATATTAGATTAATTTGTCTGGATTTATACCCGGCCAAAAGTGGTTGTGTCCAGGTGGCAACCTCACGTGCACGGGTTCGCGCGCGGAAAAATCTTATATGTATACCTTCGCTGTCAAAGGTTTCATAGTTGAAGGGTAGTTTGGCAATGGTCTTCTGTGCTTTGTCCAAGGACACTTCGCCAGGTATGCTTGCAGGCGTCTCGATGTCTAGCAGCGGGATGCAGACTCGCAAGTCATTGGTAATCAACTGATCTTGCGTTGCCATTTGCACAAGGGTTTGTCGGGTTACCCAGAAAAAGCCAGAAGGTGGCGCTACGTAGTTATTGATCTTTATTATTAAATATCGTTTTCTCTTTAAAATATAAAGATCGCCCCAGTCGTAGTTTTCCGTGTCGAATAAAACGGTGCCGTAATCTTGGGGGTTTTTGACAAACTCTAGAAAGGGTGTTTCCTTGCCGCCGTGTTGCCGGAGGTAGTTGTTGGGTGTTGATTGTATGGTGGTGGTATAGTTGACGCTGTCAATTAGTCCTGGCTCATATCGTATATTCAACAGAGCGCATAGTTTCCCTTCTACTTCGGTAAGCAGCAGCATCACCAATGCAGGCTGGCACTGCGTTATCAGGAAGCGCGTCGCATTTGTCTCGTTTTTGTAAAGCGAAATTCTAAAGTAGTCACTCTTGGTGTTGAGTAGCTCTAGATCATTGATCTGCCAATCACCTGTGTCGATTACGCATGGCTCAGTAGTAGATAGGGCCTGATGTGTGCCCTTATAGTTTAAAAGCTGCTCAATAGAGTCAATGATCTCTCGATCTGCGATTTTCTTCTGCGTCTCAGGAGTGTAGTTACTCATGGTGGCGCTCTGCAATTTGGGTAGCGTGGTTTGATTTCGGTGGTGAAATTTACTTGGCTCTGTGAACAGCATAATTAGTTTTTATGTGGCAATACAGCGTTACGTGTAAGTCGCTAATATGCGCCGCCGTTATGCTGCAATATGCTGAACGCCGTATACATGGGGAACAGACCTAGCATAGGTGCCGGGGTTTCATAAATGCCCATTGAATTCTGATGGCAGCAGCTCGCAGAGACGAACCTCTGGCTGTGCGTACCTTGAGCGCCAAGGTATTACAGTGTAGTAAGGGCTGCCGCAAGCTCCAGTGATGCTGAAGCGCTACAGGCGCGGCTTCGCGGCATCATCAGCGGTGCGCTTGTCTGGAGAAGGGTAAGCAGGCTGAGCTGCGGCTCGGAGAGGCCTACAACAGCTGAAACAGACTTAAATCACGCTGCTGCCTGGGCCCTGAGTTGAGCCCGCAATCTGCGCGGGCTTCGTTCCCCTTGCAAGAAAGCGCTGGCTTCCATCGGCTAGCAGAACGGACGGTAGATGCTGCAAGGACATTTATCACTTGAGCTGACGAAGGCCTGCTCTAGAGGCCTCTGGTACTGAAAAAGCAAAGGCCTGCATCGCTGCAAGCCTTTGATTGAGATGGTGCCGGCACCAGGAGTCGAACCCGGGACCTACTGATTACAAGTCAGTTGCTCTACCAGCTGAGCTATACCGGCACGGAAGGGCCGCCATTATATCCATTCATCGGCCCGAGTAAAGCCGGGATCGAGCCAGGTTTTTCCGGCCTCGGCTATCAAGGGTTATTGGCTTATGCACAAATAGAAGGCGCTGGCGGCGACTTCGCACCCTGTCTGTGCGTTTGCTCACGCTTTTTCGCAAGTCATTGTTTTTTTTGAATCTTCAGGCTCTGTTCGAAAAATGATCAGCTGTCTACGAGGCCATTCACGGGTGGCTTTGCAGCATTTGCCCAAAAAGGATCAACAGAGTTATCCACAGCTTCTGTGCGCAACTCGCGGGCGCTCGGCCAGCAGTAGCAGGTTGCGGGGGCTCAGCTGGTAGTCGCAGAAGGTGCCCAGTCGGACGCGGTAACCCTGGTCTTCCAGATACAGGGCACGATCCAGCAGTAACCAGAGTTCCAGTGGCCGACGGAACAGGTTGCGTAGCAGCTCCAGGTTGCGCACCTCGGCCAGGCGCTGCCAGCCTTGCGCTTCCAGGGCAACCCAGTCCTGCTCGCCCGGCGAAGGTACGCCCCTGAGCGTGGCGAGGTCATGGCAGAAGCGGGCGAAGGGTTTGCCGAACCATTCACTGGGCAGCGATGGCGTTGGCAGGTATTCGTCGATGCCGCGCAGTTGGCGTTGTAGCAGGTCGAAGGCTAGGCGCCAGGCCATCGACTGGTCGCGTTGTCTACGGACCCGTGCGCTTGCCGTGACTGTCTCGCTTAGCGGCAAGCCTAGGTCGTCGCGTGAAAGCTGCAGCGCCGATGCCTGTGCGGCGGCCGAGAGCGCTTGGTACTGCACGCCGGCAATACGGTTGTAGCAGCAGGGCGCCACTGCCAGTTGCGTGCATCCCTTGCGGCTGGCCAGTTGCAGCAGGCGTACATGAAGATCACCACAGGCATGCAGGGCAACCGGGGTGTGTTTTTCCTGCAGGCGCTCGCTGCAGTCGTCGGCCAGCACATCCTGTTGAAGATGCTCGGCATTCAGTCGCAGCCGTGCGCTCAAGGCACTTCCTGATGCGACCAGCGAAGGGTCGTACTCCAGGCAGGTCAGGCGCTGATCGTCCTGGGTCAGCCAGCGGCCGAGATGTCCCTTGCCTGAACACCAGTCGAGCCAGTGCGAGGGGCGCTGGCGAAACTGCAGATGACTGGCGAAGGCCTGGATCTGCGCCAGCTTTCTACCGGGCACATCGACGCTGAAGGCATGCGCGCGCTCTGGGCT
This sequence comes from Ectopseudomonas guguanensis, assembly GCF_900104265.1. Classification (GTDB taxonomy): domain Bacteria; phylum Pseudomonadota; class Gammaproteobacteria; order Pseudomonadales; family Pseudomonadaceae; genus Aquipseudomonas; species Aquipseudomonas guguanensis. Next base: position 230,785 of record NZ_FNJJ01000004.1, on the reverse strand, counting down.
GTTCAGGCGCGGCAGTTCGCCCAATTGGCTGAGCGCCTGCGCCTGGCGGGCCAGATCGGTGAAAGGGGCGGGCGCAATGAGTGCGAACAGTTCGCTGTCGCTGGCTTCAGCCTGCTCCAGAGAGCGACAGCGCAGCCAGGCGGCCAGCTCGGGCAGTTCGCTTTCCCAGGGCAGATGCAGATGCTGGAACGGGCGTGGGCGCCAGAGGGCCTGGTGCTTCAGGAGAAAGTCATCCAGCGCCTGGAAGCGCGCGATCAGGTCGCCTGAGGCAAGAAGGGGCTCGGACATGGCGTCTATCGTCGGGAGTACGGGCCACCGTTGCAGGCAGCCCGGCAGGCTTAGCGGCCCTGGCAGGCGTCGACGCGCAGCCAGCGTTCCAGCAGGCGGAAGGCACGCACCAGAACGAAGGCGATGGCCAGGTAGAACAGGCCGGCGGCGAAGAAGATTTCCACCGGCAGGTAGGTGCGCGCGATGATGGTACGCGCCATGCCGGTCAGCTCCAGCAGCGTCACGGTGCTGGCCAGGGCGCTGGCCTTGAGCATCAGGATCACTTCGTTGCTGTAGGCCGGCAGGCCGATGCGCGCGGCGCGCGGCAGGATGATGTAGAGCATCGCCTGCGCACGCGACATGCCCAGGGCACGCGCCGCTTCCACCTCGCCGGGCGGCACGGCCTGGATGGCGCCGCGCAGGATCTCGGCAATGTAGGCGGCGGTATGCAGGGTCATGGTGATAATCGCGCACCAGTACGGGTCGCGCAGATAGGGCCACAGCGGGCCCTGGCGCACAGCATCGAACTGCGCCAGGCCGTAGTAGACCAGAAACAGCTGCACCAGTAGCGGCGTGCCGCGGAAGAAGAAGATGTAGCCATACGGCAGGGCACGCACGTACCAGTGGCGGGAGGCGCGGGCGATGCCCATGGGCAGGGCGAGGATCAGGCCGGCGACGACGGCGATGGCCACCAGCTCCAGGGTCAGCAGCGCGCCCTGGGACAGGCGCGGCAGCCACTTGATGATCACCGCCCAGTTCAGGCTGGAGAGGCTCGCCCAGAGCGCCAATGCGATGAGCAGGCCTGCTGCGAGCCAGGCGATGGTGGCGGCGTTCTTTCTCATGACGCGCTCCGGACGAAGCCGCGGCTGGCGCGCTTCTCGAGGAAATGCAGGCCGATCATGGCGAGGATGGTCAGGCCCAGGTAGATGAAGGCTGCAACCATATAGAAGGTGAAGGGCTCCTTGCTCGCGGTCACCGCGATCTGCGAGCGACGCATGATTTCCTCGAGGCCGATCACCGAGACCAGCGCGGTGTCCTTCATCAAAATCATGAACAGGTTGCCCAGGCCGGGCAGGGCGATGCGCCACATCTGCGGCAGGATCAGCTTCCAGAGGATGCGCCCCTTGGACATGCCCAGGGCCATGCCGGCTTCGCGATGGCCCTTGGGGATGGCCAGGATGGCGCCGCGAAACACCTCGGTGGCGTAGGCGCCGAAGCACAGGCCGAGGGCGATGGTGCCCGCGGCGAAGGCGGAGAGCTCCAGGCTCTCTACGCCGAGCAGGTCGGCCAGGCTGCGCATCAGGCCGACCGTGCCGAAATAGATCAGCAGCACCCAGAGCAGTTCGGGCACGCCGCGCACGATGGTGGAATAGCTGCCGCCGAGCCACTGCAGCGGCTTGTACGGCGAAGTCTTGGCCAGTGCGCCGAGCAGACCGAGCACCAGACCCACCGCCAGCGCGGACAGCGCCAGTTTGATGGTCATCAGGGTGCCGGCCGCCAGGGCGGGGCCGAATCCGTGGAGTTCGAAGATCATCGGAGGGCTCGGGCAACTGCGCCGCCGAATGGGCGGCGCAATGCCGTCAGGTCATCAGTAGATGCTGAACGGGAAGTACTTGTCGTTGATCTGCTTGTAGGTGCCGTCTTCGATGATGGCCTGCAGAGCGGTGTTCAGCTTCTCGCGCAGCGGGTCGCCCTTGCGCACGGCGATGCCGATCTTGTCGTTGTCGAATACCGGGTCGCCCTTGAACTCGAAGTTCTTGCCGGCGTCGCTCTTGAGCCATTCCCAGTTGACGAAGGTGTCGGCCAGTACGCCGTCGAGACGGCCGGAGGCCAGATCGAGGTAGGCGTTTTCCTGGGTGTCGTACAGCTTGATGTCGACCACCTTGCCCAGGTTGTCTTCCAGCCAGGTGCCGGCGATGGTGGCGCGCTGCGCACCGATCACCTTGCCCTTGAGGCTGGCTTCGTCGGTCTTGAATTCGGCCGACTTCGGCGCGATGAACTGCAGCTTGTTGGTGTAGTAGGGCTCGGTGAAATCGACCGCGGCCTGACGCTCTTCGGTGATCGACATGGAGGCGATTAGGAAGTCGAACTTCTTGGCGTTGAGGGCGGGGATGATGCCGTCCCAGTCGGACGTGACCACTTCGCACTCGGCCTGCATCTTGGCGCACAGCGCCTGGCCGATTTCCACGTCGAAGCCGGTGACCTTGCCGCTGGCGTCGATCAGGTTGAAGGGTGGGTAGGCGCCTTCGGTGCCGAGTTTGAGTTTGTCAGCGGCGACAGCGCTGGTGCCGAAAGCCAGGGTAGCGGCCGCGGCCAGCAGGATCTTCTTATAGTTCTGCATGCATGTTGCTCCGTGTTAGCGATTGCTGGACATGAATTGTTTACAGCGTGCCGATTGCGGGTTGTCAAACACCTGGGCGGGTGGCCCCTGTTCCTCGACCAGGCCCTGGTGGAGGAACACCACCTCGCTGGATACCTGGCGAGCGAAACTCATTTCATGGGTGACCAGCAGCATGGTGCGACCTTCATCGGCAAGCGCGCGAATCACGTTAAGCACTTCTTGTACCATCTCCGGGTCCAGTGCCGAGGTGGGCTCGTCGAACAGGATCACCTTCGGCTGCATGGCCAGGGTGCGGGCGATGGCCGCGCGCTGTTGCTGGCCGCCGGACAGCTGGTTGGGGTAGACGTGACGCTTGTCGGCGATGCCGACCTTGGCCAGCAGCACCTCGGCCACCTCGATGGCCTCGGCCTTGCTCTGGCCGAGCACGCGGCGCGGCGCCTCGATGATGTTGTCGAGCACGCTCATGTGCGGCCACAGGTTGAAATTCTGGAAGACGAAACCGATCTCGCTGCGCAGGCGGTTGATCTGCTTGTTGTCGGCGGCAATCAGTTCGCCGTTCTTCGCGGCCTTGAGCTTGAGCTCCTCGCCGGCGACGAAGATCTGACCCTGATGCGGGTTTTCCAGCAGGTTGATGCAGCGCAGGAAGGTGGACTTGCCGGAGCCGGAGGAGCCGAGAATGGAGATGACGTCGCCGTCTTTGGCCGTCAGGGAAATGCCCTTGAGCACTTCGAGGTCGCCGTAGCGTTTGTGCAGGTTGCGGATTTCCAGCGCGGGCGTCGCCTCGGCCATGGGGTGTGATCCTCTTCTTCTTCGAAAGCGCTCCGGCGTGCTGCTGGCCGTCCTGGCTGGCGGCCAAGCTAGCATAGCGTTTCCGTGACCGCCAAGCCGTTTGCTGGCCTATGGCTTGCTCTACAGTCAGGGTGTCGCCTGGTTGCAGGTGCTTGTCGCGCGGATGCAAAACGAGCCAATCAGCGTATGTCGTTCAAATTCTGCGCGACCGCCTCATCGAGGCGTCGTTTGTATTTTGAGCAATGCATAGGAGAGGTCACTCGTATTTGCACCGAGGTCACTCGTATTTACAGGGCAAGTCACCTGTATTTGCGCTGAGCTCACCCGTGTTTGAGGCGAGATAGCGATTATTCGGTTGCGCTGCTACGAGGCAAGGGACACCAAGCCCACAGGGCTATTGATTTGGTAGGACGAATTTCGCGTCCAGGGTGTGGAGCAGCTCGAACGTATTCATATAAGGGACCTGAAAGTGTTCGCAGACGTTGGGGATAATAAATTTTCGTTTCACTTCCAGATTTAGGACTTCGTGGGTAACCACTGTAGCCCCTGTGCATATGGCTTTGGCGATCAGCCACGGGTCTGCTCCAGACAGAAATTCTTCAAGTGCTCCTGGCTTCATGTTGGGCGCCAATTGCGCTACATGCGCAGCGACATCTATGTAGGCGGCTTGTGTCTGTTCATCGCTGATAGCGTGGAAGAACTCAGGGTTTTTAGCAGTCCATTCCGCCAACTCGTCTTTGCCTTTGGCTATCTCATCCATCACAGATGTAATGCTGGCTAACTCCAGTGCTTGGTTCTGCAAGAGCAACCATTGCCAGAAGGCAGGGCAGAAGGCCATACCGTAGTAGCGGTTCTTGGCTTCAATTAGAGTATTCGCGTCGAGTAGATGCTTCATTCCGTGAGCTTATTGGCGAGTGTCCTTAACTTGGCCGGCTGGACTCCCAGGATGAGCCCTGCGTCTCGTAACAGCAGTCGGCCGCTCAGTGCTTCGTTTAATACTGCTCTACTTAGGCGCGCGCTATTCTTTGCAGTCGCATTCCTGTAATAGTCGCCCATGCCGCCTTCTTTGTCCTGAAAATCTTTGAGGACACGTCGATAATAGGCACTGTATTGATGCTGGGTAATGTACCTAAGATCAAGCGCTCGACGGCCTATGGCCAGCTTGCTGAGATGGAAGCGCGTGGACAGGGGGGCAAGATTATCCTCCCAGTCAATTTGGGCATTCCAAGCTGCTCGGAATAGGTCTTCTGGGGCGAGGAACTCACCGGCTACTGCGTTGCAGAAACGCTCCTCTTCTCTGCCTGCCGCTGTATTTCCATCAGAAACACCACTGCTACCGATCCATATATGGGCAAGCTCGTGCATTAGCGTAAAGAGGCGTGCGGTCGGTACATCAGCGCTGTTGATGAAAACAACTGGTGCGTACGCATTGCTGATAGCAAAGCCACGAAATTCATCAACCTCTAATTTACGGTGAGTGTTCCCAAGGGCAATGCCGCTACGCATTACAAGCACGCCGACATCTTCTGCTGCCTTGATGAGTGCGCGGCTATATTTGTCGTAATCCAGGCGTGCAGCATCAGGGTTAACTCCCAGGGTTGCGCGCATGTCGGCTACAACTGCTTTTACTGGGGATTGAGGCGTAAATCGACCCACGAAGGGCAGCTCTTCACGCTGTTGGTCTTGAAGGTATTCAAGGTACCAGTCTTGCTTACGTATGGCATCTTTTACTGTGTCCAGCAGGTTAAGGCTGGGCTGCTCAGGAGCGATTCCTCGTACTGTTCTCAGGTCTGGTAGAGGAAGTTCTTCTGCCGGAGGCTTTGGAAGAAAGAGAAAGCCAAAAGGGATATGAGCAACATTTGCCCACTTTTGAGCCTGTAAGAACGTAGGCTTTGCCTCTCCTGCTTCCCATTTTTTGACGCTCTCAGGTTTAACGGGAAGCTTCTTGGCGACCTGTTCAGTAGACAGGCCTGCGCGTTCGCGGGACCATGTGAGAATGGTCGGATTTACCAAGGCTGCTTGGGTCATGGCAGTACGAGCGAGTCGAAGAGGTAAGTAGGGTCTTTGACGGCATTGCCAGCAGATGTGTTCGGCCTGATTCGATCATAGCTATCTGGCATGGCCCTTCTCCTTGGCTCATCTCAAAGCGCCCTCTTAGGGCGGTGAACTTTACGTTATTTGTAGATAGCCCGTTCGTCAATGTGATGGGTGGTCGCAGATCTAACCGCGCTGTCGAGAGATCGGATACCTTCCACTCACGTCCGCGACCCATCATCGGGCGAGGGGGCTTAGGGATGGTCTTGCGGTGGTAGTAAGACCCCGGTCTTTTTGGGTGCTGAAACGGCTGTGGCATGGCACCCAATTTGTGCGCCTCCTTTGTACGACCATGAGGGCGCAACTTGGGGCTCTATAAACAGAAAACCCCCGACACCAGTAGCATCGGGGGTTTCGGTATTCATGGTGCCCAGGGACGGAATCGAACCGCCGACACGGGGATTTTCAATCCCCTGCTCTACCAACTGAGCTACCTGGGCCAACGGGGCGCTATTAGACGGATTTGAAGGATCAGTGTCAAGCGCGGGTTTGAAAAATATTTAATTATTTCGGGCGCTTAGGTTCGTGAGGGGAGGGTGTGCCGTGCGCACCGCTATCGAGAGCCGACGGCTGGTGCGCATGGCGCACCCTACTTGAAGCCGTGCACCCTACCTCTTACTCGCTCGGCGGTACGTAGCCTTCGGCCTGGGCGTATTCCTCGCCGGAGAGGAACTTGTCCATCTCGGTCTGCAGGAACTTGCGGTCTTCGGCGTTCATCATGTTCAGACGACGCTCGTTGATTAGCATGGTCTGGTGCTTCTGCCATTCGTCCCAGGCCTGCTTGGATACGTTGGCGAAGATGTCTTCGCCCTTGGGGCCGGGGTAGGGCGCGCGATCCAGGCCGGGCAGTTCCTGTTTGTATTTGCGGCACAGCACGGTGCGGGTCATGTCGGTTCTCCAGCGGTAATGGCTTGCGCCGCGCGTTTCAGCAACTTCTTCACCGGGGCGGCGAGGCCCAGGCGCGGCGGGGTGGCGAGGTTATACCAGAGCCAGTCGCCCTCGGCCACGCGGCTCGGCTGCTCGGTCACTCGCACCATCCAGGGTTCGATGGCCAGCTGGAAGTGGCTGAAGGTGTGGGTCAGGCCTTCCAGCTCTTGGCGCTCGCCAAGCTCGAGCTGTTGTTGCTGGGCGAGCTCGTCGAGCTGAGACAGGTCATCCAGTTCCGGCAGGCTCCACAGCCCGCCCCATAGTCCGGTGGAGGGGCGGCGATAGAGCAGGATGTCGCCGGCGGCGTTGACCAGCAGCGGCATCAGAGTGCGCTTCTGCGGCAGCATCTTGCGCGGCTTGGGCACCGGGTAGCGGATTTCCAGGCCGAGCAGATGCGCCTGGCAGCCGCTGCGCACCGGGCACAGCAGGCAGGTGGGTTTGCTGCGGGTGCAGAGGGTGGCGCCGAGGTCCATCATCGCCTGGGTGTAGTGGCCGACCCGTTCGTGCGGGGTGAGGCGCTCGGCGACGTCCCACAGCTGCTTGGCCACCTTCGGCTCGCCTGGGTAGCCCTCCTGAGCCACGTAGCGTGCCAGCACGCGCTTGACGTTGCCGTCGAGGATCGGTGCACGCACGCCCATGCTCAGGCTGGCGATGGCGCCGGCGGTGGAGCGGCCGATGCCGGGCAGCTCGGCCAGCGCCTCGACGCTGCGGGGGAACTCGCCGTCGTGCTCGCGCATGATGATCTGCGCGGTTTTCTGCAGGTTGCGCGCGCGGGTGTAGTAGCCCAGGCCGGTCCACAGGTGCAGCACTTCATCCTCGGGCGCTTCGGCCAGGTCCTTCACGGTCGGCAGTGCGGCCATAAAGCGATCGAAGTAGCCGAGCACAGTGCTGACCTGGGTCTGCTGCAGCATGATTTCCGAAACCCAGACGCGATACGGGGTGATGTTCTGCTGCCAGGGCAGATCCTTGCGCCCGTGCTGGTCGTACCAGGCCAGCACGGCGTTGTTGAACTGCTCCGGACTCATCGGTTGAACAGGCCTTTGAGTGCGTCTTTCAGATCCGGGCTGACCTTATCGCCGAGCTTCTCTTCCAGCTTCTCGGTCAGCTTGTTGCCAGCCAGGCGTGCGGCGATCTTGCCGAGCCCGTCCTGATCCAGACGGCAGGCCTTGGCGCCCAGCTCCAGCGGACCGCGGCAGCGCAGCGGCCATTCGATGCCGACGTAGCGCTCGTTGACCTGGCAGGCCGGGTCGGGCATTTCGCGCTGGTCCCCTTCCAGGGTGATACCCACCTTGTAGTCGAGGCCGAGCACGCGCAGGTCGAGGTCGCCGTTGCCGCTGACCGCCAGGCCCGGCACCTGGGCCTTGAGGTCCGGGTTGTGGGCGACACCGTCGCGCACGCTGAGGCTGCCCTTGAGTTCGCGGAAGGGGGTGTCCTTGCCGGTTGGCGGGTTGCTCAGCGACTTGCGGTTGAGGGTGGCGATGCCGCGGCACAGCTGCTGTTCGAGATTGGCGTCGACCAGCACGCCATCGTTGAGGACGAAGCTGGCGTTGCCGTTGAGCGCCTCGACCCACTCCTTCTGGCTGTTGCCGCGGGTGTTGAACTTGGCATCCAGATCGAGCAGGCCCTTGATCGGCGACGACTGATCGTCCTTCTTCAGCAGCGGCTCCAGCGGCATGCGGCTGAGGCGTTTTTCCACGCTGATCATCGGCTCGGCCTGGCGCACGTCGATGCGGCCATTGCCGACGAAACTGCCGCCCTGCATCTTGCCGCGCACTTCCTCCAGGGTGATCAGGCCGCCACGACCATTGGCCTTGAGGTTGACGTCGGTGAAGGGCTGCTTGTCGTAGGTGAGCTGGCCGAGGCTCAGCGCCAGCTGCAGGTCGAGTTTGCGCAATTGATCCACCGGCAGCACTTTCTCGTTGCTCCAGGCCTGCTGGGTCGGGGCATTGGGCAGCGGGGTGGTGCCGTCCTTGCCGGCGTCGGCGATGCTTTCCTTGACCTCGGCCTTGCGTGCGGTACCGGCACTGTCTTTGGCTTTCGGTGGCAGGTAGCGATCGAGGTCGAGCTTGTCGCCCTTGAGGTCGGCGCGCAGCGCCTGCCTGGCGAAGTCGGCCACGCCGAGCTTGCCGGTGAAGGTGCTGCCGTCGAGCTTGAGGTTGAGCTCCTCGAGAATCATGCCCTTGCTCGAACCGTTCAGGCGGCTGACCAGTTCGAACTGGTTCAGGGCATCGCTGGCCTGCATGGGCGGCAATTCGACGCCGATGCCATCGAGGAACTCGCGCAGATTGAGTGAGGCGATGGACAGCCCGCCGGAGATCTTGGCGTCCTCGCCGAGCTCGCGCGCCTTGATCTCACCGAGCGCGCGCAACTGGTTGGCGGAAAGCTTGAGGCCGTTCCATTCGGCGATGTTGGCCGCCTGGTCGAGCAGCAACTGGCCCTGGGCGGAGAAGTTCAGGGTCTTGCCCTTGAGCGGTTCGCCGGACGCTTCGCCGGCCAGCTTGAGGTCTTCGAACTGGTAGCGCTTGAGCGCGCGGTCGAAACGCAGCTGACCTTCGACCTCGCTGCGCGCACGCAGCACCGGCTGGTTGGTGCCGAAGAAGGCGCTGAACTTGACCGGAATGCTGGCGCCTTCGCGAATCGCGCCGGTTTTCAGCTCGATATTCTCGACGGTGAATTGCTGGCCCTTCTGCGCGTCGCTGTAGTCGATGCGCGAGTTGCTCAGGGTCAGGCTGTCGATATCCAGCTTGACCGGCTGGCCGGCCGGCTTTTCGCTCGGCTGGCTCGGCGGCGCATCTTCACTCGGTGCGGGTTCGCTGGGCGCTGGTTGCGTGGTGCTGGCCTGGGCCGGGCGGCCGACCCCTTCCCAGTTGCCATGGCCCTTGTCGTCGCGCTGCAGGTTGAGGTTGAGGCCGTCGACACGGATGTCGCTCATCTGCACCTCCTTGCGCAGCAGCGGCATCACGCGCACCGAGAGGCCGATCATGCGCAGGTCGGCGAAGGGCTTGTCCGGCGTGTCGGCGCTGGCCAGGGTGGCGTCGGTCAGCTCCAGACCCAGCCAGGGGAACAGGCTCCAGCCGATATCGCCCCTGAGCTGCAGCTCGAGGTTGGCCTTGTCGCGGGCGATCTGGCGGATCTCGTCCTTGTAGTCGTTGGGGTCGAACAGATGGGTCAGGGCGAACAGCAATGCCACTACGATCAGCAGCAAGCCGAGAAGGAAGAGGCCCAGGATCTTGCCGAGCGCTTTCATGGACGAGTCCTTGTTTCGATGACGAAAATTGCGGGCAGCCAGTGGAGGCGCAGCCGTCGATAATGGGCGCCGATTATAGCCTTACAGGGCGCCGGCGACCCGCTCGGCAATGGCCAGGCTGGCGGTGAGTCCTGGCGATTCGATGCCGAACAGGTTGACCAGGCCGGGCAGGCGGTGATCGGCAGGGGTTTGGATCAGGAAGTCGGCGGCCGGTTCCCCGGGGCCGCTGAGCTTGGCGCGCACGCCGGCATAGCCGGGTTGCAGCCGGGCAGCGTCGAGCGCCGGAAAGTAGCGGGCGACGGCGGCGGCGAAAGGCGCGCGCAGGTTCTCGTCGACTGCGTAATCGAGGGTCTCCAGCCAGTGCACATCGGGGCCGAAGCGCAGTTGCCCGGCCAGATCGAGGGTGGCATGGATGCCCAGGCCGGCGGTATTGGCCTCCGGCATCGGATAGATCAGCCGGGAGAATGGCGAACGCCCGCTGTAGCTGAAGTAGCGACCCTGGCACAGGTGCAGCGGCGGCACCGGCAGGCCTTCGATGGTGCGGGCCAGGCGCTGGGCGAAGGGGCCGCCGGCATTGATCACCCGTTGTGCGCGCAGGGTAAAGGCCTCGCCCGCGCTGTGGCCGCTGGCGATCCAGGCGTCACCGTCGCGCTGCAGGCGTTCGACACGGCTGTGCAGCACCAGCTGTGCATCGCGGCTCTGCGCCACCGCCAGCAGCGACTGCAGATAGGCATGGCTGTCGATGATGCCGGTGCTCGGCGAGAGCAGGGCGCGTGCGCCGCGCAGGGCCGGTTCCAGCTCATGCAGGCGTGGCTGGTCGATCTGCTGCAGATCCGTTACGCCACAGGCCTCGGCATTGCCGGCCAGCGCCTCGAGCTTGCCGATTTCGCTCTCCTGCACCGCCACCAGCAGCTTGCCGATCCGCCGGTGCGCCACGCCGTGTTGGTTGCACCAGGCGTACAGGCGTTCGCGGCCCTCCAGGCACAGCTCGGCCTTGAGCGAGCCGGGCGGATAATAGAGGCCGGCGTGAATGACCTCGGAGTTGCGGCTGGAGGTGTGGCTGCCGATCAGCCCTTCGGCCTCCAGAATCAGCGTATCGGGTTTGCCCAGGCGGGCGGCGCAGGCCAGACCGAGGGCGCCGGCGCCAATGATCAGGGTATCGACTTCGTGCATGGCTCTAACGGTGTGTTTGCTGGTTGGCGGGAGCATAGCAAGAGCCACGTTGCGCTCTCGGGAAAGGGCATGTCGGTCTGCGCGCTTCATCCGACCATCGCCGGTAGCCGTTGCGGCCCCGGCGCGCCTATAATGCTGGCCTTTTTCCGTTGGCAATTCGTGGAGCTGGTGATGGCCGAACGTACGGCATTCGTCGAGCGCAACACCCTGGAGACCCAGGTCAAGGTCTCGATCAACCTGGATGGCACCGGCAAGGCCAAATTCGATATTGGCGTGCCGTTTCTCGAGCACATGCTCGACCAGATCGCCCGTCATGGCCTGATCGACCTCGATATCGAGTGCAAGGGCGATCTGCATATCGACGACCACCACACCGTCGAGGACGTCGGCATCACCCTCGGCCAGGCCTTCGCCAAGGCCGTCGGCGACAAGAAGGGCATGACCCGCTACGGCCACTCCTACGTGCCGCTGGACGAAGCGCTGTCGCGCGTGGTGATCGACTTCTCCGGTCGCCCCGGCCTGCAGATGCACGTGCCGTTCACCCGCGCCGTGGTCGGCAACTTCGACGTCGACCTGTTCCAGGAATTCTTCCAGGGCTTCGTCAACCACGCGCTGGTGTCGCTGCACATCGACAACCTGCGCGGGCACAACACCCACCACCAGATCGAGACCGTGTTCAAGGCCTTCGGCCGTGCGCTGCGCATGGCGGTGGAGCTGGACCCGCGCATGGCCGGGCAGATGCCGTCGACCAAGGGCTGCCTGTAAATGCAGACGGTAGCCGTAATCGACTATGGCATGGGCAACCTGCACTCGGTGGCCAAGGCGCTGGAGCATGTCGGCGCCGGCCGCGTGCTGGTAACCAGCGACGCCAAGGTGATCCGCGAGGCCGACCGTGTGGTGTTCCCCGGCGTCGGCGCGATCCGCGACTGCATGGCCGAGATCAGGCGCCTGGGCTTCGATGAGCTGGTGCGTGAAGTCAGCGCCGACCGTCCGTTCCTCGGCATCTGCGTCGGCATGCAGGCGCTGCTCGAGCGCAGCGAGGAAAACGACGGCGTCGACTGCATCGGCCTGTTCCCCGGCCAGGTACGCTTCTTCGGCAAGGACCTGAGCGAAGACGGCGAGCGCCTCAAGGTGCCGCACATGGGCTGGAACGAGGTCAGTCAGGCGGTCAAGCACCCGCTGTGGCACGACATCCCGGAAAATGCGCGCTTCTACTTCGTGCACAGCTATTACATCGAGGCCGGCAAGCCGCAGCAGGTGGTCGGTCGCGGCCACTACGGCAAGGACTTCGCTGCGGCATTGGCCGAGGGCTCGCGCTTCGCCGTGCAGTTCCACCCGGAGAAGAGCCATACCCACGGCCTGCAGCTGCTGCAGAACTTCGCCGCCTGGGATGGCCGCTGGTAATGGCGCGCAACAAGGCTCCCAGTCTGGCGCTCGAGCCTGCCCAGGAGCAGGCCGCGCTGCTGATGCTGCAGCGCTTTCTCGATGAGCGTTTCGAGCTGCAGCTGGGCACCTTCGAAGTGCAGGAAATCCTCGACCAGATCACCCGCGAGCTGGCGCCGCACTACTACAACAAGGCGATTCTCGACGTGCAGGCGCACCTGAAGGACAGGTTCGAAAGCATCGAGAGCGACCTCTGGGCGCTCGAAAAGAGCTGAGCGCCTTACCGAATTCAAACTTGAGCAGGTTCAACCGATGCTGATTATCCCCGCTATCGATCTCAAGGACGGCGCTTGCGTGCGTCTGCGTCAGGGCCGCATGGAAGACTCCACGGTATTTTCCGATGACCCGGTGAGCATGGCCGCCAAGTGGGTCGAGGGCGGTTGCCGTCGTCTGCATCTGGTCGACCTGAACGGCGCCTTTGAAGGGCAGCCGGTCAACGGCGAAGTGGTCACCGCCATCGCCAAGCGCTACCCGAACCTGCCGATCCAGATCGGTGGCGGCATCCGTACCCTGGAGACCATCGAGCACTACGTGCGCGCCGGTGTCAGCTACGTGATCATCGGCACCAAGGCCGTGAAAGAGCCTGAGTTCGTCACCGAGGCGTGCAAGGCCTTCCCCGGCAAGGTCATCGTCGGCCTGGACGCCAAGGACGGTTTCGTCGCCACCGACGGCTGGGCGGAAGTCTCCAGCGTGCAGGCCACCGATCTGGCCAGGCGTTTCGAGGCCGACGGCGTGTCTGCCATCGTTTATACCGACATCGCTAAGGACGGCATGATGCAGGGCTGCAACGTCGAAGCCACCGCCGCGCTGGCTGCTGCCAGCCGCATTCCGGTGATCGCCTCCGGCGGCATCCACAACCTCGGCGATATCGAGAAGCTGCTGCTGGCACGCTCGCCGGGCATCATCGGCGCCATCACCGGCCGTGCCATCTACGAAGGCACCCTGGATGTGGCCGAGGCCCAGGCCTTCTGCGATAGCTACGGCCGTTGACCGTAGGGCGGGTGAAACCCGCCGCGACCGACGCAACTTTTATTGGTGGGTTGCACCCACCCTACGGAGTTCCACATGGCCCTCGCCAAACGCATCATCCCTTGCCTCGACGTGGACAACGGCCGCGTGGTCAAGGGCGTCAAGTTCGAGAACATCCGCGATGCCGGTGATCCGGTGGAGATCGCCCGTCGCTACGATGAGCAGGGCGCCGACGAGATCACCTTCCTCGACATCACCGCCAGCGTCGACGGTCGCGACACCACCCTGCACACTGTCGAGCGCATGGCCAGCCAGGTGTTCATCCCGCTCACCGTCGGTGGTGGCGTGCGCACCGTGCAGGATATTCGCAACCTGCTCAATGCCGGCGCCGACAAGGTATCGATCAACACCGCCGCGGTGTTCAATCCCGAGTTCGTCGGGGAGGCCGCAGCGCGCTTCGGCTCGCAGTGCATCGTCGTCGCCATCGACGCCAAGCGCGTGTCCGCACCCGGCGAGCCGGGCCGCTGGGAAATCTTCACCCATGGCGGGCGCAAGCCGACCGGCCTCGATGCCGTGGAGTGGGCGCGCAAGATGGAAGGCCTTGGCGCTGGCGAGATCCTGCTCACCAGCATGGATCAGGACGGCGTGAAGAGCGGTTACGACCTGGGCGTGACCCGCGCCATCAGTGAGGCCGTGCGCGTGCCGGTGATCGCCTCAGGCGGCGTCGGCAACCTGCAGCACCTGGCCGACGGCATTCTCGAGGGCAAGGCCGATGCCGTGCTGGCCGCGAGCATCTTCCACTTCGGCGAGTACACCGTGCCCGAGGCCAAGGCCTACCTGGCCAGTCGCGGCATCGTCGTACGCTGATACGCCGCGTCGCTCGGGGCCACAAAAACGTGGCGCCGGGCGCTGCGAGCTTCCTCCCGGATCGTCCGTTTGACGCCGCTTTCGCTCAAAGCTGCGGGCGAGTCGACGGCAAAGTGCCAGCGATCCGGCTAGGATTGGTGCATATCCCTCCATTCTGGTTCTCCGCAATTGCGGAGGGCTGCTTTCTGCCGAGCATTTCGACACGGAGTCTCCATGTTGCTTCTTCGATTCATGACCATCCTGGCCCTGACCTGCGGCCTCAGCCTCGCGCGCGCGGAACCGCTGGTGCTGCTGACCGAGAATCTGCCGCCGTTCAACATGTCCGTCAGTGGCAACAACTTTGCCCGCGACGACAACGTCACCGGCATCAGTGCCGATATCCTGCGTGCCGTGTGCGAGCGAGCCGAGGTCGGGTGCCAGCTGATCCTGCGCTTCCCCTGGCAGCGCGTGTACCAGCAGACGCTGGACGAGGTTGGCTACGGCCTGTTCTCCACTGCGCGTACCGCCGAGCGCGAGGGCCTGTTCAAATGGGTCGGGCCTATCGCCAGGAACGAGTGGGTGCTGTTCGCCAAGGGCGACAGCCCGATCCAGCTGACCGGCATCGAGGACGCGCGGCGTTACCGCATCGGTGGCTACAAGGGCGACGCCAAGACCCAGTTCCTCCTCGACAGAGGCCTGGAAGTGCAGACCGCGCTGCGTGACATCGAGAACGTGCGCAAGCTCGAGCGCGGGCAGATCGATCTGTGGGTCACCTCCAATCAGGCTGGCCGTTTCGTTGCGCGTCAGGAAGGCGTGGAGAACCTCAGGGTCGTGCAGCACCTGCATACGGCCGAGCTCTATCTGGCGCTCAACCTGCAGACGCCGGACGAGGTGGTGCAGAAGTTGCAAAAGGCATTGGATTCGCTGCGGGCCGGGGGGGCATTGAAAACCATCGAAGCCCGCTATTGAGGCACACTGCCAGTAATTGCTGGGCCGGGGAGGGCTCGGCGGTTATGCTGATGGCGTCTGTCTACACATAGAAAGAGAAAATGCCATGTTCAAACGCCTGCTTTTTGCGCTAGGCGGCACCCTGGTGGTGCTGGCCGGTGCCGCGCGCGCCGAAGTGGACCCGAACTACAGCGTGGTCCTGCTTACCGAGAACTTCCCGCCGTACAACATGGCGATCAATGGCAAGAATTTCGCCCAGGAAGACAGTATCGACGGCATCGCCGTGGACATCGTCAAGGAAATGTTCAAGCGCGCCGGGGTCAAGTACAGCCTGACCCTGCGTTTCCCTTGGGATCGCATCTACAAGCTGGCGCTGGAAAAACCGGGCTACGGCGTATTCGTCACCGCTCGTCTGCCGGAGCGCGAGCAGCTGTTCAAATGGGTCGGCCCCATCGGCCCGGACGACTGGGTACTGCTGGCCAGGGGCGATAGCGCCATCAACCTCGCCAGCCTGGATGAGGCCAAGCAATACCGCATCGGCGCCTACAAGGGCGACGCCATCTCCGAATACCTGAGCGAAAAGGGCGTCGAGCACAGCACCTCGCTGCGCGATCAGGAGAATGCACGCAAGCTGGTGGCCGGGCAGATCGACCTCTGGGCCACGGGCGACCCGGCGGGTCGCTACCTGGCCAAGCAGGAAGGTATCTCCGGGCTGCGCACGGTGCTGCGCTTCGACAGCGCCGAGCTGTATCTGGCGCTGAACAAGGAAATGCCCGACGAGATCGTTGCCAGGCTGCAGGCCGCGCTGGACCAGATGCGCGCCGAAGGTTTCGTCGACGCCACCCTGAACAACTACCTGTAGGCACCGAATACGCGACCGGCCACGAGCCGGTCGCTTGCCATGGATGGCAGAGCCGCTGAGTGCCAATGACCGGGCTCAGGTCCACGCAGGGATGTCGCTAGCCATAACCTCATCATGCGAGCGGTACGTCTTATGCTGAATACTCTGAAGAAAAGCCTTTTCATCGCCCTGTTTCTCGCCACCGGCTTCGCCCATGCGCAGCTGCCGGCAGACTACAAGGTGGTGCTGCTGACCGAGAATTTCCCGCCCTTCAACATGGCGGTGGACGACAAGAACTTCGCCCGTGACGATGGCATCGACGGCATCAGCGCCGACATCGTGCGCGAGATGTTCAAGCGTGCCGGCATCGACTACACCCTGACCCTGCGCTTCCCCTGGGATCGCCTGTATCGCCTGACCCTGGACAAGCCCAACTACGGCCTGTTCTCCACCACCTACACGCCCGAGCGTCAGCCGCTGTTCAAGTGGGTCGGCCCGCTGGCCAAGACCGGCTGGGTGCTGCTCGCCGCACCGGGTAACGATATCAAGGTGTCGAGCCTGCAGGATGCCGCCAAGTACCGCATCGGCGCGTACAAGAACGATGCGGTCAGCCAGCACCTGGAAAGCCAGGGCCTGGCGCCGATCAATGCCCTGCGTGACCAGGAGAACGTGAAGAAGCTGGTGCGCGGGCAGATCGACCTGTGGGCCACCACCGACCCGGTCGGCCGCTACCTGGCCAAGCAGGAAGACGTCAGCGGCCTCAACACCGTGCTGCGTTTCAACGATGCCGAGCTGTACCTGGCGTTGAACAAGGACACCCCGGACGAGGTCATCGAGCGTCTGCAGAAGGCCCTGAACGAGATGCGCGCCGAAGGCTTTATCGACGATATCACCGAGAACTATCTGTAAAGAACCTCAGGAGCTCGGGCCTTTCAGCCTCGGAGGGCGGTGCCTGACAGGCTTGGTGCGCATGGCGCACCCTACGGGTGTGAGAGGCTCCAGTGTCAAGAAAAAGCCCGGACAGTTGTCCGGGCTTTTTTCGTTGCGTCTGTCGCCTCAGTTGCCGCGGGTGACGCTCAGGCCCTTGAGCAGGTTGAGTGCCTGGCTCAGCTGGTAATCGTCATCCTGCGGGCGTTCGGTGCGCGCGGCCTTGGCGCGGCTGGGGCGATCCGCGCCGCCGTTGCCGTTGCCCAGGTGTCCCTGCAGGTCGGCTTCCTTGATGCCTTCGTTGTCCTGCTCGCGAGTGACCTTGGCGCGTGCCACCTCGATGTCCGGAATGATGCCCTGGGCCTGGATCGAGCGACCGTTGGGGGTGAAGTACAGCGCAGTGGTCAGCTTCAGCGCGCGGTCGTTGTTCAGCGGCAGCACGGTCTGCACCGAGCCCTTGCCGAAGCTGTCGGTGCCCATCAGTACTGCGCGCTTGTGGTCCTGCAGGGCGCCGGCGACGATCTCCGAGGCCGAGGCGCTGCCGCCGTTGATCAGCACCACCAGTGGTACGCCCTCGCTGGCATCGGCCGGGTCGGCGTTGAAGCGCAGCTCGGAGTTGGCCAGGCGGCCTTCGGTGTAGACGATCAGCCCGCTCTTGAGGAAGTGGTCGGCCACTTCCACCGCGGCCTGCAGCACGCCGCCCGGGTTGTTGCGCAGGTCCATGACCAGGCCGCGCAGCTTCTTGTTGCCGTTTTCCTGGCGCAGCTTGGTCAGCGCCTTGCCGACTTCCTCGCCCGTGTTGACCTGGAACTGCGAGATGCGCAGGTAGCCATAGCCATCCTCGAGCATCTGGCTCTTGACGCTGCGCACCTTGATCACCGCGCGGGTCAGGGTCAGGTCGAAGGGGCGGCCGCCGTCACGCACCAGGGTCAGCTCGATCTTGCTGCCGGCCTTGCCGCGCATCTTGTCCACGGCTTCCATCATCGACAGGCCCTTGGTCGGCTGGCCATCGATCTTGACGATCAGGTCGCCGGGCTGGATACCGGCCTTGGATGCCGGCGTGTCGTCGATGGGCGATACCACCTTGACGAAGCCATCCTCCATGCCGACCTCGATGCCCAGGCCACCGAACTCGCCGCTGGTGCTTTCCTGCAGCTCGGCGAAGGCTTCCGGCTCGAGGTAGGCCGAATGCGGGTCGAGGTTGCTGAGCATGCCCTTGATGGCATTTTCCAGCAGGGTCTTGTCGCTGACCGGCTCGACATAGGCAGCCTTGATGCGGTCCATCACCTCGGCGAAGGTACGCAGATCATCCAGGGGCAGCGGGGCCTTGCCGCTCGCCGCCGGTGCTGGCGCAGGGGCAGGCTCTGCCGCTTGCAGGGCTGGAGCGCCGAGCAGCAGCCCGAGGGCCAGAGCCAGGCAGGTGGGGCGAAAGCGATGGGGCATGAAGACAACTCCTAAATGAATGAAGCGCTATCAGGCTCTGGGCCTGATCATCCCTGCGCGCGGCACCATTGTGCCGGATCACTCGGGCGACCGTTCTGGCGAATGGCGAAGTACAGTGCCGATGTGTCCTGACCACCGCTGCTGCCAACGGTGGCGATGGGTTCGCCGGCCTTGACCAGGTCACCCGCGTTCTTCAGCAGGCTCTGGTTATGGCCGTACAGGCTCAGATAACCATTGCCATGGTCGAGAATGACCAACAGACCGGCGCCACGCAACCAGTCGGCGAAAACCACTCGGCCGCCGTGCACGGCGCGCACCTGGCTGCCGGCGGGCGCACCGATCAGCACGCCGTCCCACTTAGTACGAGCGTCGCCGCCGCGTGGGGTTCCGTAGCGTGCTACCAATCGGCCATCGACCGGCCATGGCAACTTGCCGCGCGCGCTGGCGAAAGGCCCGCCGTATACCGCGCCTGAGCTGACCAGCGGACCGCTGGGCTGGCTGCTTTGCTGGCCGCCCGGGCGCGCCTGCTCCGCCTGCTGTGCGGCCAGCGCGCGCTTGCGCGCTTCCTCGGCTTCGCGCGCCTGGCGAGCCAGGGTTTCCTCGATGGTCTTGAGTACGCGACCCAGTTCGGCCTGTTCCTGCTGGCGAGCCTTGAGCCGCTGATCGCGGCTGGCGAAGTCGCGATTGAGCTTGGCCAATGCCTGCTGGCGCTCCTTGCGCGCCTCGGCGAGTTTGGCGTGGCGTTCATCCAGGTCTGCCTTCTGCGCCTGCAGCTGGGCCTGGTGGCGGGTGATTTCCTGCTCGACGTTGGCCAGCTGGCGCAGGGTCTCGTTGAATGCGGAGAGCTGCTCGAGGCGCGCCTGACTGAGGTAGTCGTAATAGGTGAGGGTGCGCGAGAACTTTTCCGGGTTCTGCTGGTTGAGCAGCAGCTTGACGTACTCCTGGCGGCCGCTCTGATAGGCGGCGCGGGCCTGGATGGCGATCAGGCGTTGCTGTTCAGTGCGCGCGCCCTGGAGTTTTTTTTTCTCCTGATCCAGGCGCTGGATTTCCTGCTCGCTGCCCTTGAGCTCGCGTTGCAGTTCCTTGACCTGGTTTTCCAGATCGCCCATCTCGGTTTCGGTCTTCTTCAGCTGCTGCTGTACGCCGGATTTTTCCTGCTGCAGTTTCTCCAGCAGCTTCTTCAGCTCGGCGACGTCCTGGCGCGCGGCCTCCAGCTGGCGCTGAGTATCGGCGCGCTCGTCGGCAATGGCCGGGGCGATCAGGCTGCTGAGCAGAATCAGGGCAAGGATGCGAAGCATGGGCGAGGCGACACCTGAACGGAGTGCGAATGGCGCTTAGTATGCCTAAAAAAGCGGCGGCAGGCTGCAGGCCACAAGCCACAGGCTTTGGATTTCGCCTGCGGTCTGCGGCCTGCCGCCTGAAGCTGCTCTACTCCAGTTCGACGATGGTCTTGCCGGTCATCTCGGCCGGCTGTTCCAGGCCCATCAGCTTGAGCAGGGTCGGCGCCACGTCGGCCAGCACGCCGCCTTCGCGGATGCGCGCCGGGCGCTTGCCGACGTAGATGAACGGCACCGGCTCGCAGGTGTGCGCGGTGTGCGCCTGGCCGGTGCACTCGTCTTCCATCTGTTCGACGTTGCCATGGTCGGCGGTGATCAGCGCCTCGCCGCCGACCTTGTCCAGCGCCTCGGTGATTCGGCCGACGCAGGTGTCGAGGGTTTCCACGGCCTTGACCGCCGCCTCGAACACGCCGGTGTGGCCGACCATGTCGCCGTTGGCGTAGTTGACGATGATCACGTCATAACGCTGGTTCTCGATGGCATCGACGATCTTGTCGGTGACTTCCGGCGCGCTCATTTCCGGCTTCAGATCGTAGGTGGCGACGTTCGGCGAGGGGATGAGGATGCGCTCTTCGCCCTCGAATGGCTCTTCACGCCCGCCGGAGAAGAAGAAGGTGACGTGGGCGTATTTCTCGGTCTCGGCGATGCGCAGCTGGGTCTTGCCGTTCTTCGCCAGGTATTCGCCGAGCACGTTGGTCAGCGCCTCCGGGGCGAAGGCAGCGGGCGCCGGGATGCTCGCCGCGTACTGGGTGAGCATGACGAAGCCGACCTGCGGCGCGCGCTTGCGCGCGAATTCCTTGAAGCCGGGCTCGACGAAGGCGCGGGTCAGCTCGCGGGCGCGGTCGGCGCGGAAGTTCATGAACACCACGGCGTCGCCGTCTTCCATCTGCACCGGCGCGCCGATGGTGGTGGCCTTGACGAACTCGTCGCTCTCGCCACGCTCGTAGGCAGCCTGCAGGCCTTCCACGGCGCTGGCGGCGTTGAATTGGCCGGCGCCGTCGACGATCAGGTGGTAGGCCTGCTCGACGCGGTCCCAGCGGTTGTCGCGGTCCATGGCGAAATAACGGCCGGTGAGGCTGGCGATGCGGCCCTTGCCGAGGCGGGCGAAGGCGGCATCGAGCAGCTCGATGGACGGTTGCGCGCTTTTCGGCGGCGTGTCGCGGCCATCGAGGAAGGCGTGCAGGTAGATCTTCTCGGCGCCACGCTTGGCGGCCAGCTCGGCCATGGCGACGATGTGGTCCTGGTGGCTGTGCACGCCGCCATCGGAGAGCAGGCCGAGGATGTGCACGGCCTTGCCGGCGGCCACGGCCTTGTCCACGGCCTGATTGATCGTGGGGTTCTCGAAGAATTCGCCGTCGCGGATCGCCTTGGTCACGCGGGTGAAATCCTGGTACACCACGCGCCCGGCACCGAGGTTCATGTGGCCGACTTCGGAGTTGCCCATCTGCCCGTCCGGCAGGCCGACATCCATGCCGCTGCCGGAGATCAGGCCGTGCGGGTAGGTGGCGCGCAGGCGATCGTAGACCGGCGTGTTTGCGGCGTGGATGGCGTTGTACTCGGGTTTGTCGCTGTGACCGAAGCCGTCGAGGATGATCAGAACCAAGGGTTTTGGCGTGGCACTCATTAAGCGGGCTCGCTCTGCGTCTGAGGGGGCAAGGAAACAGCCCGGCATTTTAGGGCCAAGCGCCTGGCGCGTCACTGCCGGACGGGGTTTGGCCGACTTGTGGGGCTGTGTATACTGGCCGGCATTTTACCGTCCTGGGCCATATAGATGTTCGCCAACCTGATTGAATTCATTATTAATCACTATGTGCTGAGCGGCATGTTCGCCGTGCTGCTGGTGCTGCTGATCGTCACCGAGATGCGCAAGGGCGGGCAGAGCCTGTCGAGCCGCGAACTCACCGCGCTGGTCAACAGCGACCAGGGCGTGGTGCTCGACGTGCGTGCGCAGAAGGACTTCTCTGCCGGCCATATCGTCGACTCGCTGCACATCCCTTACGACAAGGTGGTTGCGCGCATCGCCGAGCTGGAAAAGCACAAGGCCAAGACCATCGTCGTCGTCGACGCCATGGGCCAGCACGCCGGCAGCATCGCCCGCGAGCTGAAGAAGGCCGGCTTCACCGCCGCCAAGCTGTCCGGTGGCATCGCCACCTGGCGCGGCGACAACCTGCCGCTGGTGAAGTGACATGACCGCCGTGGTCATCTACTCCAGCGACTGGTGCCCCTACTGCATCCGCGCCAAGCAGTTGCTGGCCAGCAAGGGGGTGGATTACGAGGAGATCCGCGTCGACGGCCAGCCGGCCGTGCGCGCGGAGATGACCCGCAAGGCCGGGCGTACCTCGGTGCCGCAAATCTGGATCGGCAGCACCCATGTCGGTGGCTGTGACGACCTCTATGCCCTGGAGCGCGCCGGCAAGCTCGACGCCCTGCTGCAGAACCCCGCTTGAAACCTCAACGTTAAGGAAGGCTAACGCCATGACCGAGCAAGCCAACAGCGGCGCAGCCGCTGCCGAATCGCAGAACCCGCAATTCTCCCTGCAGCGCATCTACGTCAAGGACCTGTCCTTCGAAGCGCCGAAAAGCCCGGAAATCTTCCGTCAGGAGTGGACTCCGAGCGTCGGCCTGGACCTCAACACCCGCCAGAAGACGCTGGAAGGTGATTTCCACGAGGTGGTGCTGACCCTGTCGGTGACCGTGAAGAATGGCGAAGAAGTGGCCTTCATCGCCGAAGTGCAGCAGGCCGGCATCTTCCTGATCAAGGGCCTGGACGCTGCCTCGATGAGCCACACCCTCGGCGCCTTCTGCCCGAACATCCTCTTTCCCTACGCCCGCGAGGCGCTGGACAGCCTGGTGACCCGCGGTTCCTTCCCGGCCCTGATGCTGTCGCCGGTGAACTTCGATGCGCTGTACGCGCAGGAGCTGCAGCGCATGCAGCAGGCCGGCGAGACCACCGAGCACTAAGCGTCATATCGCTTGAAAAACGCCGCGCTCCTGGCAACAGGTTCGCGGCGTTTTTGCTTTATGTGGGGCGCCGGCGACAGGGGCGTCCTCACTCGGCTTAGGCGAAACCGTTCTGCCGCCAGGCCTCGTAAACGGTGACCGCGACCGTGTTGGACAGATTCAGGCTGCGACAGCCGGCACGCATCGGCAGGCGCACGCGCCGCTCGGGCGGCAGGGCGTTGCGGACTTCCTCCGGCAGGCCGCGGCTTTCCGGGCCGAACAGGAAGGCGTCGCCCGGCTGGTAGGCGATTTCGTGGAAGGGTTGCGAACCCTTGGTGGTAAAGGCGAACAGGCGCGGCTGGCCGAGGGTTTCGAGGCAGCTCTGCAGGTCAGGATGGCGCTTGAGCGTGGCGTACTCGTGATAATCCAGCCCGGCACGACGCAGGCGTTTGTCGTCCAGCTCGAAGCCCAGTGGCTCGATCAGGTGCAGCTGGCAGCCGCTGTTGGCGCACAGCCTGATAATGTTGCCGGTATTGGGCGGAATTTCCGGTTGAAAGAGGATGACGTGGAACATGCAGCACTCCGAGCACTGGGACGAGCGCCATTCTACGCCGCCGGAAGATCCGCGGCCGCGTTTGCGCTGGCGTTTTATGGCGTCGGTGATGCTGATTGCCTTCCTCGTCGGCATGATGATTGGCCGGGTGTTCGATCCGCCGCGTTTGCGCATCGAGGAGGTCGAGGCCTGGGAGCAGGGGCTGCAGCTCTGGTTCAATCGTGAGCCACAGGCGCAGGCCGAGCATGTCGACGGCGCGCTGGTGTATCGCTACGAAGATGCCTATGGGCGCGTGCGTGATGGCCAGCTCAGGCTGCCGCTGGGCCTGGTGAACTGGCGCCTGGAGCGCGACGGGCGGGATCTGCTGCTGGTGCTGGTATCACCCCGCCCGCTGCAGGGGGAGTGGCGCGGTGCGCAGGAGGATGGACGTTGGCGTGCGCGCCTGGCGCTACGTCCCGAATAAAGAAGGGGATTCCCCGGCCTGCCTGTACCAAGGTCCCCGAAACTGTGGCGCCGTGTTCGTCGAGCGAACCGCGGCGCGCTGGTTACGCGCTGACGCGTCGAATAAAGAAGGGGATTCCCCGGCCTGCCTGTACCAAGGTCCCCAAAACCGGGATTGCCTTAGCCTATGCAGGGCGTGTGCCAATTTTATTACCGAAGCGGCAAGGGCCGATTTCGCTGGGTTCAGAGCCATCGGGCGACGGCTGCGGCGGCATTTGCAGCGCCAGGGTGCACCAGCGTGCAGCGCGATGCACCGAGGGTGCACCACGCTGTGTGCAGACTCTTGATGGCGATCAGCGCGGCAGCAGGCGCAGCCTGCCCTGGCTGTGCGCTTTCACATCCGCCTCGCTGAGGTGCTGCGGCTGATATTCGCCGGCCACGTGGGCGGCGGCCTGATCGCCGTAATGAGCGTCGAACGGTACGCCGCTCTGGCCCACGGGTATGCCGCCCAGGGCCTTTTCCGCGTCGGCCAGGTCGATCAGACGCCGGGTCGAGGGACCATAGACCACCGGCCAGGGCGCCGGGCCGATCTTGTGCGACAGGTTGTTCGGCGTTTCATGGCCGCCAGGCGCAGCCAGCGGGCCGACGTTGAGCAGCCAGGCCAGCGGCTGCTGCAGGCCGAGCGGATGGCTGTGGGTGAGGGTATGGCCACGGCCCCAGGTCCAGGCCTGGGCATCTTCGCCGAACAGGCTGTGCAGGTGCTCCAGGCTGGCTCGCCAGGCCTCGGCGACGATCTGCGCGCGGCTCTCTCGCTGCGCGCTGCCCTGGCGATTCCACCAGGGCGAGTCGGCATTGGCGGTCAGGCGTGGTAGCGCGGTGTCGAGCGCGCGGGTTTGCAGCAGGCTGTCGAAGAACGCCTCGCCCAGCTCGTCGGCCATGGCTTCGTGGGCGAGCTGGTAGGTCAGCTGGTTGAACAGGGTGGCGGCCATGGAATCGAGTGCGTGGTCGCCGTTCCACTCGGCCAGTTGTTCCACCAGTGCGCGCTCCTTGTCGTTCGCCGCTGCGCTGCGCAGTTCGTCGAGGATCGGTGCCAGCAGGCGCGGGCCGTAGCCGGTACCGGGGTCGAGCTGCAGTGCCTGGCTGTTCTGCGTATCCCATTTCACCGAGGCATCGCTCAGGTGCTGGTTCAGGCGCTGACCACGATCAGGCAGGTTGTAGTAACCGGGAATCTCGATACCGCTGGCCGGCACGGGCTGGTAGTTGGCCGAGAGGATGTAGCCGCGCTGCGGGTTCTCTTCCTGCGGGTTGGCGCTGAAGGGGTGATAGCCGAGCTTGTCCGCGTCGCCGCTGGCGCCGTCGAGGATGAAGGTCGGGTTGACGCCCTCGGGGCGCAGCGGGAGCTTGGCCGCCGCCCACCAGCCGATATCGCCGCGGGCGTTGGCCCAGACCACATTGAGGCCGGGGGCTTCGATCTTCTCGACGGCGGCGCGGGCCTTGCCCAGCTCGTCCGCGCGATTGAGCTGGTAGAAGGCATCGAGCATCGGATTGTCGGTTTCGAGAAAGGCCCACCACATGGCGATCGGCGTGCTGCCGCCGGTCTGGCCCAGGGCGTCGTTGATGATCGGCCCGTGCGGGGAACGACGCAGGGTGATCTGCACCGGCTCGGCGCCCTTGACCTGGATGGTTTCCGTGCGTTGCTGGAGGTCGACCCAGCTGCCCTGATACCAGACCTGGTTGGCGTTGTCCGGGTTGACCCGCTCGGCGATCAGGTCGAGGTCGTCGTTCTGGAACATGGTCAGGCTCCAGGCGAAGTCGCGGTTGTGGCCGAGCATGGCGCTGGGTATCAGCGCATGGTGGTAGCCGTACAGCTCGTAGCCGGGGGCCTGCAGGTGCGCTTCGTACCAGACCGCCGGCAGCGAGAAGCGAATGTGCGGGTCGCCGGCCAGCAATGGCTTGCCGCTGGCGGTGCGGCTGCCGGACACGGCCCAGGCGTTGCTGCCCTCGAACTGCGGCAGGCCGCTGCCTTGCAGGGCGTCGTTGCTGAGCTGGGCGAGGGCGGCAAGGTCCTGCCAGTCGCTGGCGGCCAGGGGGGTGCCTATCACGCCCTGCGGGTGCCATTCGAGGTCGAACAGCTCGAGGTAGTCCGCGCCCAGCTCGTCGCGGATGTGGGTCATCACCGGTTCGGTGCGCAGCGCCGCGGCGAAGCTGTAGGCCATGTAGCCGGCGACGCTGAGGGTGTCGGCAATGGTGAAGGGGCGTGGCTCGATGCCCAGCAGGTCGAACTCCAGGGGGCGTGGGCGACTGGCCTGGTACTGGTTGATGCCTTCGAGGTAGTGCTGCAGGGCCTGGGTGGACGGGCTGCCTGCGTCCAGGCGGGCAGCGTAGGCATCGGCATGGCGGCCGATTTCCAGGGTGCGGAACAGGCGGTCGGTGGGCACCAGCTTGTCGCCAAGCACCTCGGCCAGTTCGCCGCGTGCCAGGCGCCGCAGCAGTTCCATCTGGAACAGGCGATCCTGGGCATGCACGAAACCCAGGGCGCGGTGCATGTCCGCCTCGTTTTCGGCGCGAATATGCGGCACGCCGCGTTCGTCGTAGTCGACGCTGACCGGCGCCTGCAGGACGCCGAGCACCAGTTCGCCGTCGCGTTGCGGTTGCTTGTCGTGCAGGTACCAGGTCAGGCCGCCTGCGGCGGCGGCAATCACCAGCGCAAGGGCGGTCAGGGAAGGTTTCATCCAGCGATCCTTATTGTTGTAGAGCGGGCATGCGAGCATTTTGCTCAAGCTGCATGGGCATCGGCATTGACCATATGCCTCAAGGCTGAAAGTCTATGGTCAATTGTCCAGCGGAGCCGCCATGGCCGATCGCGCATTCGTTGCCCTGACCCATTCCTCGACCCTGCGCCGGCTGCTCTACGAAGCCCTGGCGGCGCTGGGGCTCGACCCGACCGATACCTACCGCCGCGCCTACGCCGGGGTGGCGCTGGCGGCGCCGCTGCTGGAGGCACGCGAGGAGCACGACAACGCGCCGCGCTTCTGGCGGGCGCTGGAAGGCATCAGCGGGGATGTCGATATCGGCCTGCACCTGGGCGAGATGATGCAGCCGCGACCGATGGACGTGGTCGGCTACCTGCTGCTGGCGGCGCGCGACCTGCGTCAGGGCTTGCAGGCCTTCGTACGCTTCCAGCACATCCTCTCCGGTGGTTTTGCCGCGCGGCTGGTGGAGCAGGGCGACGAGGCGCGCCTGGTGATCGACCTCAACTACCGCGAAGTCGGCTCGTTGCGTCAGCAGATGGAATGCCTGGCCGTGCTGCTGAGCAAGATGCTGGCCGCGGCCGCTGGCGACGCCTTGCCCCTGTCGGGCGTCGAGTTTCGCCACCGGGCGCCGCGCAGGCTTGCCGAGCATCGCCGCCTGCTTGGCGTCGAGCCGCGTTTCGCGCAGCCGCACGACGTGCTGATCCTGCCGCGAGCGCTGCTCTCGCGGCCTTCACGCAGCGCCAGCCCGCGTTTGTTCGAGGTGCTCAGTGGGGAAGCCGAGAAGCAGTTGGCGGAACTGGTGGAGAACCAGTTGCTGGCGCGGGTGCGCTACTGGCTGGAGCTCAACCTGGGCAGCATGACCTGCAGCCTGCAGGCCTGTGCGCAGGCCCTGGGCAGCAATCGCAGCGCCTTGCAGCGGGCACTGGGCGAGCAGGGCAGCAGCTTTCGTACGTTGCACGACGAAGTGCGTCGCTTGCGTGCGCTGCGCCTGCTCGATCAGGGCCTGGGCGTGCGCGAGGTGGCGCGCGCCTGCGGTTTCGCCGAGCTGTCGCCGTTCTACCGTGCCTTTCGCCGCTGGCAGGGCGGCACGCCGCGGGGTGCCGCTGCCTCAGGGAGTGACGATGAAGCGTCGGCTGAGCAGGCCCAGGCGTTCGGCCACTGAGGCCAGGCGCAGGCTCTGGCTGGCCAGGCTGTCGGCGTCCGTGGCGTTGCGCTGGGCGACCAGTTGCACGCTGTCCAGATGCTGGGCCACCTCGCCGGTCACTGCAGCCTGCTCATGAGTGGCGCTGGCGATCAGTTCATTCATCTGGCTGATCGCGGCGATGGCGCGAGCCATCTGCTCCAGCCTGTCCGCTGCACTGCCGCTGTCCTCGACGCAGCGCTGCACGCCGCCGCGACTCTGTTGCATGGCGTCTGCCGCGCGTCGACTGCTGTCCTGCAGGCGGGTGATGATCTGCTGGATCTCGGCGGTGGATTGGGCGGTCTTGCGCGCCAGGTTGCGCACCTCGTCAGCCACCACGGCGAAACCGCGGCCCTGCTCGCCGGCGCGCGCCGCCTCGATGGCGGCATTGAGCGCCAGCAGGTTGGTCTGTTCGGCAATGGCGCGAATCACGTCGAGAACCGTGCCGATCTGCTGCGACTGCTCGGCCAGTGACTGGACTTCCTGGTCGGTGCCTTCGATGTGCGTCGCCAGGCTGGAGATTTCCCGGCGGATGAGCGCTACCGCGGCGCTGCCTTCGCTGGCCTGGCGGGTAGCGGTCTGGGCTGACAGGGCAGCCTGGTCGGCGTGGCCGGCCACCTCGTCTATGGCGCGGCCCATCTGGCGCATGGCTTCGCTCATGTAGCCCACCTCGTGCTGCTGGCGCTGCGCGCCCTGACGCAGCTCGGCGGTGGCCGCGGAGAGCTGACGACCCAACTGGTCGAGGTCGCGGCTGTCGCCGATCGTTTCGCTGACCAGCTCGTCGAGCTGATCGAGGAAGCGGTTGAAACCTTGTACAACCTCCCCCGCTTCGGCGCTGCGGTAGCGCAGATCCACGCTGCCCTCGCGCTGGGTCAGGTGCTCGGCGGTCTGCCTCAGGGCCGCGCCCTCGCGCGCCTCGCCATAGGTCTGCTGGGCCAGATAGATCAGGATGGCACTCTCCAGCACCACATAGAAGGCGTGCAGGAAAATCGTCGGCCAGCTGCCCTGCGGCACCACGATGACGCCGGCACCCTGCAGCTGCAGGGCGAAGAAGCTCAGGTGATGCACGGCGATCACCGTTGCCGCCACCACGATCGGCAGCCAGTCACGGTAGAACACCATGAAGGCCAGAAGCACGAAGATGCCGAAGTGCATCTCGACCATACCGCCGCTCTGGTTGATGTGCAGCGCGGACATGACCATGAACGCCGCCGCGATGCAGCAGCGCAGCAGCCGCCGGCCGGGAATCAGCTGTTGCAGCAGGCTCATGGTGATGACGGTCGTGCCGCCGACCAGCAACGCCTGGGCCCAGGTGGAATGCCAGGCGGCAAGCCCGAGCGCGTAGAGGAACATGAGCCAGAGAACGCCGAGCATGATGCGATCGGCTTTGCGGTAGTGGGCCTGGAGATGACTGCTCATGACGGCTCGCAAGAAGGGTGGAGGTGCTTGCGAGTAATAATTGTACAAAAATTCTATTATGTACAACTTAATGTATAAGTTTCCGCCGGACGGCGTGCGCATGCCGGCAGCCTCTCGGCGGCCCGGTACATGCCGGTGTCGGGTTTCACCAAGGTCATTGCCAGTCGCAGAAGCAACCGACCGCCAGCGTGTTGCTGGCATCGACCTTGCGCCCTTCGGCCAGCGCCTCGAGGATCGGCTCGATGAAGCTGTTGCTCGAACTGCAGGTCAGGCCTTCGCTGTAGGGGCCGAAGTAGGCCAGCTGGCCCTGACCATCCCAGATCGCCACGGCAGGGCTGGCCGGCAGGTTGGCGCTGCCGGGCAACTCGTCGATGGGTTGCAGCGCGGCCAGTGCGGCGGGTAGTCGTCCCTGGCTGCCGGCCTTCTGCAGCACATGGAACTGCACGCCTTTGGGCGCATAGCGCTCGATCAGTTCGGCCAGGTGTTGCTGATTGCCCACGTTGCAAGGGCAGGCCGGGTCCCAGAAGTGCACCAGGCGTATCGCTCCGGGGCCGGCGAGCGCGTCGGGCAGGCGCAGGTCGGCCCCGGCGAACACGGCGGCGCGTTCGTCGAACGGTCGCAGATAGCGTGCCTCGAACCACCAGAAGGCCAGCAGCATGCCGCCCAGCCAGACGAGGGCGAGCAGGGCGGCGAACAGGGTCTTGCGTGAGAACCGGGGCATGGCGGATAGGTGATGCTGAAAAGGGCGCCTAGCTTGCCACGATGCGCCCGGCAGCTGAATATCAGCGCCTGCGATGCGCGGTCGTCGCAACCTGCCATTTGCATATGGAAAGCCCCATGTCAGAGCCCTTTGAGCCCGAACAACTGCGCCCGCTGCTGCGACCCTTGGCCGCAGCGCACCTGGATTTGCCGGCGCTGCAGGCCTATCGCAGTTTCTACGGCTTCGATCAGGCAGCGCGTTTCGCCGGGCTGGACAACCGGCTCGGCAGCTTCAATGCCGCCGGCTACCAGATCGCCGTGCAGCTGTGGGCGCCAGCCGAGCCGCAGGGCACCCTGCTGTTGCTGCACGGCTATTACGACCATATGGGCCTGTACCGGCACGTGGTCGACTGGGCGCTGAGCATGAATTTCGCCGTGCTCGCCTGTGACCTGCCGGGGCATGGCCTGTCCAGCGGGGCGCGCGCCAGCATCGGCGATTTCGCCGAATATCAGCAGGTGCTCGCCGGCCTGTTCGAGCAGGCCGGCGAGCTCGGCCTGCCGCAGCCCTGGCACCTGTGTGGCCAGAGCACCGGCGGGGCGATCCTGCTGGATTATCTGCTCGCCGACGGCAAGCGCCCGGAACTGGGGCAGAGCATCCTGCTGGCGCCGCTGGTGCGGCCGCGCGCCTGGGCCTGGTCGAAGCTCAGCTATCGCCTGCTCAGCCCCTTCGTTCGCGAGATCCCGCGGCGCTTCAGCGAGAACTCCAGCGATGCCACCTTCATCGACTTCGTGCACAACCTCGACCCGCTGCAGCCGCGCAGCCTGCCGACCTCCTGGGTCGGCGCGCTGGCCCAGTGGGTGCCGAGAATCGAGGCGGCCGGGCGCAGCGAGCACAGCCCGCTGATCATTCAGGGCGAGGCGGACATGACGGTGGACTGGCGCTACAACCTCGAGGTGCTGCAGGACAAGTTTCGCCAGCCGCAGATCCTGCGCCTGGCCGAGGCGCGCCACCACCTGGCCAACGAGAACGAGGCGCTGCGGCGGCGCTACTTCGATTTCCTGCGCGAGCGTCTGGCCTAGATACCTCACGGCAACGACTGTGGGCCAGCAAGGGTAGGAGCGGATTTATCCGCGATAGCGTTAGCAATACACCGTAAGAATCGCGAATGAATTCGCTCCTACAAGGTGCGGCGAGTCGTGCTGGCTTCGGACGCCTTCTGATGCGGCTCCGTGGTTGGCCATGTGCTGCCAGGGACTTATCCGCAATGGGCGTTAGCGCTGAAACCCCAAGAATCGCGAATGAACTCGCTATATGAGGGCGCCGACTCAGGCTGGCCTCAGATGCCTCGGGGTGCGGGCTCCAGCTCGTTGCTGCTGATGCCCACTGCCAGGCCGGCGCGTAGCGCGGCCAGGGCAGCCTGGTAGTAGGCCTTGCCGGCCTCGGACTGGGCGAATTCGACGAACTGCTCCAGCTCCGGGTCGCTCAGCTCGCGATAGACATGCAGCAGGGTGTTGTCCAGATCCTGCTCGATCTGTGCCATCAGGCGCTGGCGCTGGCCGTTGAGCAGGCCCTGCGCCTGGCCGCCGCCGAGCAGGCCGGGAATCATCTGGCTGAGGCTGTCGGCCGCCACGCCGGCCAGCGCCAGGCTGACTTCGGCGCCGGCCTCCTTGGCGGGAATGGCCTGGGCCAGGTGACGAATCAGCAGACGACGGGTGGCATCGGCGTCGGTGCGTGGCAGACCGTTGGCATATCTGGCCAGCTGATCGCTGCGGGTGGCCAGCGTCTCGGCCGCGACTATCCTGCGGCCCAGCGGGGACTCGAAGAAGGCCAGCGCCGGCTGCGGGTCGGCCAGTTCGGTGCGCAGGCTGTGCTGTGCGCGCTGGTCGATGGCGGTGGCGGCGAAGCGGCGGTTGCTGTTGTCCACCAGCGCCTGGAACACCGCCGGGGGCAGGGTGCTGCGGTAGCGCTGCTGGGCAGCGTCGAGCGCCTGGTTGAAGTGTTCACGCTGTTGCGGCCAGCCGGCAGCCTGGTACAGGCGCAGGTAGTCGTCGGCCAGGGTCGGCAGGCTCAGGCCAATCAGCAACAGGACAAACAGAACGCGCATCGATAACTCCTTGGCAACTTTCCTGGCTGGCCGCAGGCTGCTGCGGCCGGCTATTTTCGGCGGCTGACCGGGGCTTGTCGAGCTATGTCTGGCGGCCATCGGGCGCTGTACAATCGCCGCCATGAACGAATCCAGCCAGCCACATCTCTTTTCCAGTCTTGTCGACGACCTCGCCAGCCAGGGCTGGTCGCAGCAACGGCTGTTCGCCCCCCAAGCTCTGACCCGCGAACTGGCCGCCGAGTGCCATGCGCGTGCACGCAGTGGTGCGCTCAGCGCCGCGGGCGTCGGCCGCGGCGCCGCGTTGCAGGTGCAGGAGGGCGTGCGCGGGGACCGCATCCAGTGGCTCGAACCTGGGCAGAGCGCTGCCTGCGACCGCTATCTGGCGCTGATGGGCGAGTTGCGCCAGGCACTCAACCGCGCGCTGTTTCTCGGCCTGGAGGACTTCGAGTGCCACTTCGCCTGCTATGCGCCGGGTGCTTTCTATCAACGCCATGTCGATCGTTTTCGCGATGACGACCGGCGTACGGTCTCGGCGGTGTTCTACCTGAACGAGAACTGGCAGGCCGAGCAGGGCGGCGCGTTGCGCCTGTATCTGGCCGATGAGCGCGAGCATGACGTGCTGCCTGAGGCCGGTACGCTGGCGCTGTTCATGTCCGACGCCATGCCGCACGAGGTGTTGCCAGCCAGCCGCGAACGGCTGTCGCTGACGGGCTGGTTCAGGCGCCGCGGTGGCGGCCTGTTCTAACCTCCTGCACCGAGGCTGGCGAAGTTGCGCCGGGCGCTCACAGTCGAGAGAGGAAAGGCGATGCACAAGATTCTGGTCAGTCGCTGTCTGCTCGGGCATCGGGTGCGTTACGACGGCGGCGCCCACGGCCCCTTCGACCAGCTCCAGCAGTGGCTGGACGAGGGGCGGGTGGTAGCCGTGTGTCCGGAGGTCGCGGGCGGCCTGCCCACGCCGCGCCCGCCGGCCGAGATTAACGGCGGCCAGGGCGCTGCGGTACTGGACGGCCGGGTGCCGGTTCTCACCGTCGAGGGTGAGGACGTTACCGCCGCGTTCGTCGATGGCGCCGAACAGGCGCTGAGGCTGGTGCGCGAACACGACATCCGCCTGGCACTGCTGAAAGCGCGCAGCCCTTCGTGTGGCAATCTGGAAAACTACGACGGCAGCTTCAGTGGCGTGCGCGTGCCGGGCGAGGGCGTGACCGCTGCCCTGCTGAAACGAGCTGGAGTGAAGGTATTCAACGAAATGCAGTTGGACGAAGCAGCAGCCGAACTGGCGCGCTTGGAGCGGGATTGAGGTAGCCCGGAGGCAATGCGGGGCACGGCGGTGCGCGCGGCGCACCCTACGGAACGACAAAGGGAGGCCGAAGCCTCCCTTTGTTCATTTCTGCAACGCCGTATCGCCGACGCGCAGCAGCTCCGGTTTAGAACAGAACGCGGCTGCGGATCGTGCCATTGACCTGCTGCAGCTTCTCCAGGGCCAGGTCCGAGTACTCGGCGTCGACGTCGATCACCACGTAGCCGACCTTGTCGTTGGTCTGCAGGAACTGGCCGGAAATGTTGATGTTGTTGTCGGCGAACACCTTGTTGATCTCGCTCATCACGCCCGGAACGTTGGCGTGGATGTGCAGCAGGCGGTGCTTGCCCGGGTGCGCCGGCAGGGCCACTTCCGGGAAGTTGACCGAGGACACCGAGGTGCCGTTGTCGCTGTACTTGACCAGCTTCTCGGCCACTTCCAGGCCGATGTTGGCCTGCGCTTCGGCGGTGGAACCACCGATGTGCGGGGTGAGGATCACGCGATCCAGGCCGCGCAGCGGGCTTTCGAACTCCTCGTCGTTGGACTTGGGTTCGACCGGAAACACGTCGATGGCCGCGCCGATCAGGTGCTCGTCCTTGATCGCGTTGGCCAGGTGATCCAGCTCGACCACGGTGCCGCGTGCGGCGTTGATCAGGATGCCGCCCTTCTTCATGGCGCGGATTTCCTTCTCGCCGATCATCCACTGGGTCGACGGCAGCTCCGGCACGTGCAAGGACACGATGTCGCACAGGCCCAGCAGCTCGTACAGATCGCCGATCTGCTGCGCGTTGCCCAGCGGCAGCTTGGTCACGGTGTCGTAGAAGTACACCTGCATGCCCAGGGCCTCGGCCAGTACCGAGAGCTGGGTGCCGATGGAGCCGTAACCGATGATGCCCAGCTTCTTGCCGCGGATCTCGAAGGAGTTGGCCGCCGACTTGATCCAGCCGCCGCGGTGGCAGGAGGCGTTCTTCTCCGGAATGCCGCGCAGCAGCAGGATGGCCTCGGCCAGCACCAGTTCGGCCACCGAACGGGTGTTGGAGTAGGGCGCGTTGAAGACGGCGATGCCGCGTTCGCGGGCGGCGTCCAGGTCGACCTGGTTGGTACCGATGCAGAAGCAGCCGACGGCGACCAGCTTCTTCGCGCAGTCGAAGACTTCGGCGGTCAGCTGGGTGCGCGAGCGAATGCCGATGAAGTGGGCATCGGCGATCTTTTCTTTCAGCTCTTCGCCTGACAGCGCGCCCTTGAGATACTCGATGTTGCTGTAGCCGGCGGCCTTCAGAGTGTCCACGGCATTCTGGTGGACGCCTTCGAGAAGAAGGAACTTGATCTTGCTCTTGTCGAGAGAGGTCTTGCTCATCGGAGTACCTGTTGTCCCAGGGATGTTGGCAGGGAAGGGCTGAGAAATTCAGCCAGCGCCCGTAGATCACCGCATGGCTCGATTCACGGGGTGCGTATGCTAGCATGTCCGCCTTTTTCAATGCTCGGTTGCGACCTGAATGGTTCTCAGGGCGACCATGAATCCTTTGAGAGTTCCGTAGATGACCACCCCTGCCCAGATCGAAGAGCTGAAGACCCTGGTTGAACCCGGCAAGGTGCTGACCGACGCCGATTCCCTGGAGGCCTACGGCAAGGACTGGACCAAGCATTTCGCCCCGGCGCCTTCGGCCATCGTCTTCCCCAAGAGCATCGAGCAGGTGCAGGCCATCGTGCGCTGGGCCAACGCGCATCGCATCGCCCTGGTGCCGTCCGGCGGCCGCACCGGGCTGTCGGCTGCCGCGGTGGCGGCCAACGGCGAGGTGGTGGTGGCGTTCGACTATATGAACCAGATTCTCTCGTTCAACGAGTACGACCGCACCGCGGTGTGCCAGCCGGGCGTGGTGACCAAGCAGCTGCAGCTGTTCGCCGAGGACAAGGGCCTGTACTACCCGGTGGACTTCGCCTCTTCGGGCTCTAGCCAGATTGGCGGCAATATCGGCACCAATGCCGGCGGGATCAAGGTGATTCGCTACGGCATGACCCGCAACTGGGTGGCCGGCCTGAAGGTAGTCACCGGCACCGGCGAGCTGCTGGAGCTGAACCGCGACCTGATCAAGAACGCCACCGGCTACGACCTGCGCCAGCTGTTTATCGGTGCCGAAGGGACGTTGGGCTTCGTGGTCGAGGCCACCATGCGTCTGGATCGCGCGCCGAAGAACCTCACCGCGATGGTCCTCGGCACGCCCGATTTCGACTCGATCATGCCGGTGCTGCATGCCTTCCAGGGCAAGCTCGACCTGACCGCCTTCGAGTTCTTCTCCGACAAGGCCCTGGCCAAGGTGCTCGGCCGTGGCGACGTGCCGGCCCCCTTCGAGAGCGAGTGCCCGTTCTACGCCCTGCTGGAATTCGAGGCGACCACCGAGGAGGTGGCCAACCAGGCGCTGGAAACCTTCGAGCACTGCGTCGAGCAGGGTTGGGTGGTCGACGGCGTGATGAGCCAGAGCGAGCAGCAGCTGCAGAATCTGTGGAAGCTGCGCGAGTACATCTCCGAGACCATCAGCCACTGGACGCCGTACAAGAACGACATCTCGGTCACTGTCAGCCAGGTGCCGGCCTTCCTCAAGGACATCGACGCCATCGTCGAGGCCAACTACCCGGACTTCGAGGTGGTGTGGTTCGGCCATATCGGCGACGGCAACCTGCACCTGAATATCCTCAAGCCCGAGAACCTGAGCAAGGACGAGTTCTTCGCCAAGTGCGCGGTGGTCAACAAATGGGTGTTCGAGACCGTGCAGAAGTACAACGGCTCGATCAGCGCCGAGCACGGCGTGGGCATGACCAAGCGCGACTACCTGCACTACAGCCGCAGCGAGGCGGAGATCGCCTGCATGAAGGCGGTCAAGGCGGTGTTCGACCCCAACGGCATCATGAACCCCGGCAAGATTTTCGCCTGAGACCTGCGTAGGGCGGGTGAAACCCGCCAGCGCCGATTGGTGCCCGCCCTACATGCTGCGCGCAACAGCGACCAGACACCAAACGCACCCTGGTGCGCACGGCGCACCCTACAGGAGTCCCCCGATGAGCTATCAGCACCAGTACGTTGACGGCACCACCGTCCACTTCCCTCTCGGCAAGGTCGTTTGCATCGGTCGCAACTACGCCGAGCACGCCAAGGAGCTGAACAACCCGGTGCCCAGCGAGCCTTTGCTGTTCATCAAACCGGGTTCCTGTGTGGTGCCGCTCGATGGTGGTTTCGCCATTCCCGAAGACCGTGGCTCGGTGCATTACGAGGCCGAGATCGCCGTGCTGATCGGCAAGCCGCTGTCATCGAAGCCCGATGCCGAAGAAGTGCGCGACGCCATCAGCGGCTTCGCTCCGGCTCTGGACCTGACGCTGCGCGACGTGCAGGCCAAACTCAAGGAAAAGGGCTACCCCTGGGAAATCGCCAAGAGCTTCGACGGCGCCTGCGTGCTGGCGCGCTTCGTGCCCGGCGATGCCATCGAGGACCTGGCCGATATCGGCATCCGCCTGAGCATCAATGGCGACACCCGCCA
The DNA here is from genome assembly GCF_900104265.1 of Ectopseudomonas guguanensis. Lineage (GTDB taxonomy): Bacteria > Pseudomonadota > Gammaproteobacteria > Pseudomonadales > Pseudomonadaceae > Aquipseudomonas > Aquipseudomonas guguanensis. The sequence goes on along the minus strand of NZ_FNJJ01000004.1, from coordinate 194,276 downwards.
GGACGGCAACAGCCGCGACATGCTCAACCCCATCATCGCGATGATCCAGCATATGGCCGGGCATTTCGCCCTGCAGCCGGGCGACGTCATCCTCACCGGCACGCCGGTGGGTGTCGGTGCGCTGAACAAGGGTGACGAGCTGGTGCTGGAATTGGTCGGTCACAGTAGTTTCACCAGCCGCGTGTTATAACGCCTGACCGCCGCCCGAGGGGCGGCGGAACTCCTTTCGACAGCGGATGTCGGATTGCCATCAAGCAGCCGAGCCGTCGCCGATGTCCCTTCCCCGTTTCCGCCTGTTTCGCCCCCGCTACTGGTTGTCCGGCGTCGCCGTGCTGGCGCTGGGCGCCGTGGTGCAGACCCAGCATCTGGATGATCGCGCCACGCTCTGGTGGCAGGAGAGCCGCACGCCACTGGTCGATCAGTTGGCCAGCGTCTGGTTGCCCGGCTATCGCGCGGTGATTCAGGCCAAGGCCCTGCCGGGCCTGGAGCGGGATGAAACCTCCGGTCTGACCTACAACCCGGCCACCGGTACGCTGTTCGCCGTCACCGGCAAGAACCCGCTGCTGTTGGAGCTGTCGCGTCAGGGCGAGGTACTCAGGCGCATTGAACTCAAGGGCTTCGCCGATCCCGAAGGCGTCGAGGTGCTCGGCGACGGGCGCCTGGCCATCGTCGACGAGCGCCGCCGGCAGCTGACCACCATCACCCTGAGCGATCATGATCTGAGCCTGGACGCTGCGGATTTTCCCGGTTTCGACCTTGGCTTCGCCGATGCTGGCAACAAGGGCTTCGAGGCCCTGGCCTGGGATGCGCGCAGCAGCAGTCTGGTGCTGGGCAAGGAGCGAGGCCCGATGGGGCTGTTCAGCCTGCCGTTTCCCGGTGAGGACGGCGCCGCCGGCGTCATGCAGCCGTTCAGCTATGGCAACCTGGGCATGCGCGATATCTCCTCGCTGAGCATCGATGCGCGCACCGGCCACGCGCTGGTGCTGTCCGACGAGTCGCGCATGCTGCTGGAGCTGGACCGCAGCGGGCAACCGGTCAGCTTTCTCAGTCTCATCGGCGGCCTCAACGGCCTGGAGCACGGCATCGAACAGGCCGAGGGCGTGGCCATGGACGAAGAAGGCAATATCTATATCGTGGCCGAGCCGAACCTGTTCTACGTCTTCAGCAAGGAACCGGCTGACGCCGGGTGATGGCCAATTCAGCTTGGCTTAAGCGGCGATTCAGTCTGGCTTCAGCTAGCGGCACTAATCTGACCTCGTCACTTACGAACAACGAGGTTCACGCCATGAAACGTACCGCTCTCGCTCTGATGGTTCTGCCACTGCTCAGCACCGCCGCCTTCGCCACCGGCTACACCGGCCCGGGGGCCACGCCGCAGGTCACCACCGTCGCTGCTGCGCTGGAAGCTGCCGACGATACCCATGTCGTGCTGGAAGGCCAGATCGTCAAGCGCCTGCAGGACGAGCTCTACGAGTTCAAGGACGCCACCGGCACCATCCAGGTCGAGATCGACGACGAAGACTGGCCGGGCCAGAGCGTTTCGGAAAACGCCAAGGTGCGCCTGACCGGTGAGGTCGACAAGGACTTCAACAGCCGCGAGATCGATGTCGATCGGGTCGAACTGATCAACTGATCGAAGTGTCCGTATGCCCGCCGCGCCTGATGCGTGGCGGGCTTTTCCGTGTCCGTTAGAGAATCTTCGCCATGCGTCGCCTGCTTACCTTCAACCCCTGGCTGTATCTGTTGTGCTTCGTGCTGCTGGTCGGCGCCGTTCTCGGCCAGCAATACCGAGTGTTCGAGCGGGTCTGGTTTTCCGTGCAGGAGTGGCGGCATGGCGCGCAGTGGCGCGAGCAGTCGCTGTGGCTGAGCGACTACCGCGTGGTGATCGAGGCCAAGCCGATTGCCGATATCAGCGACGTCTCGGCGCTGACCTACGATCCGGACCGGCGCAGCCTGTTCAGCGTTACCAACAAGCCGGCCAAGGTCATCGAGCTGAGCCTGGAAGGCGATCTCAAGCGCACCATCGACCTCGAGGGTTTCGGCGATCCCGAGGCCATCGAATACGTGGCGCCCGGTACCTACGTGATCGCCGACGAGCGCGAGCAGCGTCTGGTCAAGGTACGTATCGACGACGCCACCCGCGTGCTCGATGCGGCCGACTTCCAGCAGCTCTCGCTGGGTATCGGGCGCAACGGCAACAAGGGCTTCGAGGGACTGGCCTTCGATGCCGCCAACCAGCGCCTGCAGGTGGCCAAGGAGCGCGACCCGGTGCGCATCTTCGAGGTCCTGGGTTTCCCCCATGTGGATGAAAGCAAGCCGCTGGCGCTGCAGGTCAACACCGACCCCAAGCGTGATGCGCGGCTGTTCGTGCGCGATCTGTCGAGCCTGGACTTCGATGCCGCCACCGGCCACCTGCTGGCGCTGTCGGACGAGTCGCGGCTGGTGATCGAGCTGAACGCCGAGGGCAAGCCGATCAGCACGCTGTCATTGCTGCGCGGCCAGCACGGCCTCAAGCGCGGCGTACCGCAGGCCGAGGGTGTGGCGACGGACGATGAAGGCACCCTCTACCTGATCAGCGAGCCGAACCTGTTCTATGTCTTTCGCAAGGCGCAGTAGGCGCGGCTGCTAGCAGGCCGTTGAAAAACGTAGGCGAGGCAGCCAGTGCAATACCGATGGCGGCCCCACAAAAACAGCCGAAAAACGACCGGGGTCGCGCCCGACTTTACGTGCTGTAAATGAGCATTTTGAGGCTGTTTTTAACGCAGTAATGGCAACGTAGGTAGTTTTTCAGCGGCACTGCTAGTGCGAGTGGCTCTTGCCGACATGGGTATGGCCATCGTCCGGTAACGGCTGCACGCCGCCGCTGGCATTGAGCTGGCGCAGAATCGCGCAGGCCTGCGCCTCCTGCGTGCCGTTGCAGCGGTCGCGCAGTTCCAGCAACTGGTCGCGCAGCGCCTGCAGGCTGTTGATCCGCGCCTGCACATGCTCGATGTGCTCGTCCACCAGGTCGTTGATGTCGGCGCAGCTTTCCCTGGGCAGATCGCGCAAGGCGAGCAGGCGCTGGATTTCCTCCAGGGTCATGTCCAGGGTGCGGCAGTTGCGGATGAATACCAGCCGTTCCAGATGCTCCGGGCCGTACAGGCGGTAGTTGCCCTCGCTGCGCGCGGGCGCCGGCAGCAGGCCCTCGCGCTCGTAGTAGCGCACGGTCTCCACCTGGCAGCCGGCCTTTTTCGCCAGTTCACCGATTTTCATGCGATGTCCTCCCCAGTGCTTGACCCTATAGTGACTACAGGGTGTGTACTCGGCAACAGTGATCTGAAGGAGGATTTCCATGAGCCGTTGCTGCGACCATTCGCACGAACCCGTTGCCGGGGGCGGGCAGCCCGTCGGGCATGAGCACCACGCTGCTCCCCAGCTGCACTCTGACGAGGCGCTGGGCGGTGCGTTCACTACGCGCATCCATATCGAGCAGATGGATTGCCCCACGGAAGAGCGCCTGATTCGCGACGCCCTGGGTCGCCTGCCCGGTGTCGCGGGTTTGCAGTTCAACCTGCTGCAGCGCGTGCTCACCGTCAGCCATGACGAAGGGGCTTTGGCCCAGGTGGTGCCTGCCATTCGGGCGTTGGGCTTTACCCCGCGGGTGGAGGATGAAGGCGCCGCTCGACAGACGGTCGCCGCGCCTGCGAAAAAGCCCTGGTGGCCGCTGGCGCTGGCCGGCGTGCTGGCCACGGCTTCGGAGCTGGTGCACTTCATGGCGCTCGGTCCCGACTGGCTGGTAGCCGTGCTGGCGCTCGCCGCCATCGGCCTGTGCGGGCTGACCACCTACAAGAAGGGCTGGATCGCCCTGAAGAACCGCAACCTCAACATCAATGCGCTCATGAGCATCGCCGTCACCGGCGCGGTGCTGATCGGCCAGTGGCCGGAAGCGGCGATGGTGATGGTGCTGTTCACCCTGGCCGAGCTGATCGAGGCGCGTTCGCTGCAGCGTGCGCGCAACGCCATTGCCAGCCTGATGGACCTGGCGCCGCCGCGCGCCACGCGGCGCCAGGCCGATGGCAGCTGGCAGGAGGTGGACGTGCAGGCGGTGGCGGTCGGCGATGTGCTGCGGGTGCGGCCGGGCGAACGCATCGGCCTGGATGGCGAGGTGATCGCCGGAGCCTCGACGGTCGACCAGGCGCCGATCACCGGCGAGAGCCTGCCGCTGGACAAGGGCGTCGGCGACACGCTGTTCGCCGGCACCATCAACCAGGCGGGGTCGCTGGAGTACCGGGTGACGGCGGCGGCGCGCGACACCACCCTGGCGCGCATCATCCATGCGGTAGAGGAGGCGCAGGGCTCGCGCGCACCGACCCAGCGCTTCGTCGATCGCTTCTCGCGCATCTATACCCCGGCGGTTTTCGCCTTCGCCCTGGCGGTGGCCGTGTTGCCGCCGCTGCTTATCGGCGGCGCCTGGCTCGACTGGGTCTATCGCGCCCTGGTGCTGCTGGTGGTGGCCTGCCCCTGCGCGCTGGTGATCTCCACGCCGGTGACCATCGTCAGCGGCCTGGCCGCGGCAGCGCGCAAGGGCATCCTGATCAAGGGCGGCGTGTACCTGGAAAGCGGTCGACACCTGGCGCTGCTGGCGCTGGACAAGACCGGCACCCTGACCCATGGCAAACCGGTGCAGACCGACTGCCTGAGCCTGGGCGATGGCGATGCGCAGCAGTTCGCGCTGTGGGCTGCCAGCCTGGCGGCGCGTTCCGATCACCCGGTCTCCCAGGCGCTGGCCCGTACCCTGAAGGGCCAGGCGCTGGCCGAAGTGGAGGCGTTCGAGGCGTTGCCGGGGCGCGGCACCCGCGGCCGTATCGACGGGCGCCTGCTGCACCTGGGCAATCACCGCCTGGTCGAGGACCTCGGGCTGTGCTCGCCGGCACTGGAACAGCGCCTTGAGGCACTGGAGCGTCAGGGCAAGAGCGTGGTGCTGCTGTGCGACGAGCAGCGTGCGCTGATGCTCTTCGCCGTGGCCGACACGCTGCGTCAGACCAGTCGCGAGGCGGTGCAGCAGTTGCACGCGCTGGGCGTGCGTACCTGCATGCTCAGCGGCGACAACGCCCATACCGTGGCGGCCATCGCCGAGCAGGTCGGCATCGACGAGGCGCGCGGCGACCTGCTGCCGGCGGACAAGCTGGCCTGGGTCGAGGCGAGCCAGGCGCGCGGCAGGGTGGTCGGCATGGTCGGCGATGGCATCAACGACGCGCCGGCGCTGGCCAGGGCGCAGATCGGCTTCGCCATGGGCGCGGCCGGCACCGATACGGCCATCGAGACGGCGGATGTCGCGCTGATGGACGACGACCTGCGCAAGATTCCCGCCTTCGTCGGCCTGTCCCGCCAGACCCATGCCATTCTCGTGCAGAACATCGTGCTGGCGCTGGGCATCAAGGCGATCTTCCTGGCCCTGACCCTGATTGGCGAGGCGACCATGTGGATGGCCGTGTTCGCCGACATGGGCGTGAGCCTGCTGGTGGTGTTCAACGGCCTGCGCCTGCTGCGCAAGTGAAGGAGTCGAGCATGCGAATGGAGCTGCGCAAAGCCATCGACCAGGCCTTTGCTCAGGCGCTGCTGGAGCTACGGGCCCGGCGCGCCAGCGAGGCGCTGGTCTGGCTGGAGCGGGCGCATATCCTGACCCAGCGCCACCCGCTGCTGCATGCCCGTTCGCACTGGCTGATGCTGCGTGCCGGCTGGCAGTCGGGTGACAGGCGCGAGGTGCTGGGGCAGATGCCGCGTATTCTGGCGGCGCTGCTGTTCTCGCGGATCTGGGTGCCGCTCGGCAACACCGGGCGGGCGCGGGTCAGCGCCTTGCGGCCGATGCCGATCAGCGAGGAGCTGCGCCGCCTGCTCGAGTAGGGTGTCGCGGGGCCGCCTAGGCCGTGCGCACCACAGCTTGCGCTAGCTCTGGTGCGCACGGCGCACCCTACGAAGCGGTTCAACTACGTAGCCCCGGATGCAATCCGGGAAAGCCCAGTGCGCCTGCCCCGGATTTCATCCGGGCTACGATTGACGCGAGCGTTGGCGTTTCAGCGCTTGAGCGTTTTCACGCCTTCGGCGGTGCCGAGCAGCAGCAGGTCGGCCGGGCGCGCGGCGAACAGACCGTTGGTGACCACGCCGACGATGGCGTTGATGTCCGCCTCCAGCTTCACCGGGTCGGTGATCGACAGGTTGTGCACGTCGAGGATGACGTTGCCGTTGTCGGTCAGCACGCCCTCGCGGTACACCGGGTCGCCGCCCAGCTTCACCAGCTCGCGGGCCACGTGGCTGCGGGCCATGGGGATCACTTCCACCGGTAGCGGGAAGGCGCCGAGCACCGGCACCAGCTTGCTGGAATCGGCGATGCAGATGAAGGTCTTGGCCACGGCGGCGACGATCTTCTCGCGGGTCAGCGCGGCACCGCCGCCCTTGATCAGGTGCAGGCGCTCGTCGCTCTCGTCGGCGCCATCGACATAGAACTCCAGTTCGCTGACGCTGTTGAGGTCGTAGACCGGGATGCCGTGGCCCTTGAGGCGTGCGGCGGTGGCATCGGAGCTGGCCACGGCGCCGTCGAAGTCCATCTTGTGCCTGGCCAGCGCGTCGATGAAGAAGTTGGCGGTGGAACCGGTGCCGACGCCGACGATGCTCTTGCTGTCGAGGCGCGGGAGAATGTGGTCGACGGCGGCCTGGGCCACCGCCTGCTTGAGCTGATTCTGGGTCATGGAGTTCTGCCGGACGGGAAAAGCGCAATTATAGCCATCCACCCCCGCTTCCCGCAGCGCCTGTCATCCGCCCCATAGCGCGGCTGCCGCCAGCAGCAGGCCGACGCCATCCGGCGCCGCTGCCGGCGGCTCGCCGGCCCAGGCTGGTGCGGGCGTGAGCAGGCTGGCCTGGGTCGGGGCGGGCAGGCCGAGGCGCTGGCGAATGGTGGCCTCGGTCAGTTCGGAGCCATCGTCGAAGCGGATTCTCTCGACCACGAAGGCCTTGTCCAGCAGGTAGTTGACGATGACGATGCGTTGCTCGGTATCCAGCTCGATATACAGCGAGCCGCCCTGTGCGCCATACAGGCGCACCTGGTCGGCGCTCACTGGACCGCGGATCTGCAGGGTATCGATGTTGCCGGGGGTGGTGTCGTAGTCGTAGATGCGGTGGTTGCTGAAATCCCAGCTGTAGTCGACCTGGTAGTAGTCGTTGCCGGGTCCGCCGTAGAGCTGGTTCCACTGATTGTCGCCGAAGAACATCGGCTTGACGGTGCCGCCGTTGAGCACGTCGCTGTGCCGGCTGCCGATCATCAGGTCGTTGCCGCCGCGGCCGAGCATGTAGGTCGGCTGGTCACCGGCCACCAGCCTGTCGGCCCATTGCTTGCCGGTCAGGCGGATGCGCTCGCCGGTGTAGCTGGGCGGATCGTCCGCGGTACGGCCGGGCGGGGCCAGCGGGTCGATGTGGAAGCTGCGCAGAATATCCTTGTCGGTGACCTGTACGGCGCCGAAGCGAAAGCGTTCGATGCGAAACGCGGGGTCGAGGAAGAAGTTGCGTATGGTCACCACTGCCGGGGTGCTGTACAGACCGATCAGCAAATCGTCCTGATAGCGTTCGAACGGGCCGAACTCTTCCAGGCTCTCGTTGATGATCAGGGTGTCGATGTTGCCGGGCGTGGGGTCGAAGTCGAGGATCACGTCCCGGCCGTCGGCGTTGATGTCGTAGGTGTAGTAGTCGTCGCCGAGCCCGCCATACAGGCGGTTGATGCCACTGCCGCCGAGCAGCGAGTCGCTGCCGGGGCCGTCGATCAGCACGTCGTTGCCGGCGCCGCCGAGCAGGCGGCTGGGCTGGGGATGGGCGACCAGCAGGTCGTCGGCTGGGGTGCCTTGCACGAGCAGGCGGGAAATACCTATGGGCATGGGGAAGTCCTCTGGTTGACGGTGCACTGCTCGGCTCATGAAAGCAGACTGGCGAAGTGGCCGGAGATTCCGCTCCGCTGGTCGGGTGCCCGGGTGCTCGCGCATGGGGTAGACTCGGCAGCTCCCTTTCAAGCCCGAACGCCTGCGAAATCGCCATGCTCGAACAGTACGTGAAGAAGATCCTCACCTCGCGCGTCTACGACGTCGCGGTGGAAACCCCGCTGCAACCCGCCCGCCAGCTCAGTGAGCGGCTGGGCAGCCAGATTCTGCTCAAGCGCGAGGATCTGCAGCCGGTGTACTCGTTCAAGATTCGTGGCGCCTACAACAAGCTGGCGCAACTGCCCGCCGAAGAGCTGGCGCGCGGCGTGGTCACCGCCTCGGCCGGCAACCACGCCCAGGGTCTGGCACTGGCGGCCAAGCACCTGGGGGTGAAGGCGACCATCGTCATGCCGCGCACCACGCCGGAGCTGAAGGTGCAGGGCGTGCGTTCGCGTGGCGGCAAGGTGGTGCTGCACGGCGATGCCTTCCCCGAGGCGCTGGCGCATTCGCTGAAGCTGGTGGAGGAGAAGGGCTACACCTATATCCACCCCTACGACGATCCGCTGGTGATCGCCGGCCAGGGCACCGTGGCCATGGAGGTGCTGCGCCAGCACCAGGGGCATATCGACGCCATCTTCGTGCCGGTCGGTGGCGGCGGCCTGATCGCCGGTATCGCCGCCTACGTCAAATACCTGCGCCCGGAAATCAAGGTGATCGGCGTCGAGCCGGACGACTCCAACTGCCTGCAGGCCGCCATGGCCGCCGGTGAGCGTGTGGTGCTGCCGAGCGTCGGGCTGTTCGCCGACGGCGTGGCGGTGGCGCAGATCGGCCAGCACACCTTCGATATCTGCAAGCAGCATGTCGACGAGGTGATCACCGTCAGCACCGATGAAATCTGCGCGGCGATCAAGGACATCTACGACGACACTCGCTCGATCACCGAGCCTGCCGGCGCGCTGGCGGTGGCCGGGATCAAGAAGTACGTCGAACGCCAGGGCGCCAACGGCGAGGTGCTGGTGGGCATCGATTCCGGCGCCAACGTCAACTTCGACCGTCTGCGCCACGTGGCCGAGCGCGCCGAGCTGGGCGAGAAGCGCGAGGCGATCATCGCCGTGACCATCCCCGAGCAGCCGGGCAGCTTCAAGGCCTTCTGCGAGGCGGTGGGCAAGCGCCAGATCACCGAGTTCAACTACCGCTACCACACGGACCGCGAGGCGCACATCTTCGTCGGCGTACAGACCCATCCGGAGAACGACCCGCGCCAGGCGCTGGTCGAGGGCCTGCGCGCGCAGGGCTTCCCGGTGCTGGACCTGACCGACAACGAGCTGGCCAAGCTGCATATCCGCCATATGGTCGGTGGCCATGCGGCGCAGGTCAGCGACGAAATGGTGCTGCGCTTCGAGTTTCCCGAGCGCCCCGGCGCGCTGTTCAACTTCCTGCAGAAGCTCGGCGGGCGCTGGAACATCTCGATGTTCCACTACCGCAACCACGGCGCCGCCGATGGCCGCGTACTGGCCGCGCTGCAGGTGCCGGAAGGCGAGCGCCATCTGGTGCCGGCGGCGCTGGATGCCATCGGTTACCCCTACTGGGACGAGAGCGACAACCCGGCCTACCGCCTGTTTCTCGGCTGAGCACTGCTTTCGAGGGTGTAACCCGCCAAAGCGCGCTGGCGGGTTACAGCCGCCCTACGCAATTGCCTGATAACCAAGGAAGCCCCTGATGGAACACTACCTGCTGGTTCGCATTCTCCACAGCGCCCCGGGCGTGTTGCTGCTGCTCGGCCTGATCGCTCACGGCGTCATGCTGTTCAAGGCACAGCGCAACCCTGATGCCGCGGTGCTGGCGCGCAAGCTGCGCGTGACCCTGCTGTTCAGCTTCCCGGCATTCGCCCTGCTGGCGCTGAGCCTGCCGGTGACCGGCTACTGGCTGGTGGATACCGCCGGCTGGCCGCTGGGGCAGACCTGGCTGCTGCTGGGCAGCATTCTCTATGCGCTGATGATGCTGCTCGGTTTGCTTCTGGCCGGCCGCCTGGCGGCCTGGCGTGCGCTGGGTGATGCGCCGGCACCGACGTCGCTCAAGCGTCTGTGCCTGATCTATGCGGGGCTGATTCTGCTGCTGTTGATCGCCATCATGGCGCTGATGGGCGCCAAGCCGGTCTAAAGCAGCCGCAGAGCGGCTTCTGATGACCCTCTCCCGCTGGGAGAGGGTGCCCGAAGGGCGGGAGTGGGCTTGTGGCTCGATGACTCTCGATTGCCCAGCCCTGTAGGTGTCGCGGGGCCGCCGAGGCGTGCGCACCGGCTGCTGATGCCGGAACCTGCGGTGTGCGCGGCGCACCCTACGGCGTTGCGCGGCGTGCGCTCAGCGCAGCGAAATCACCGGCCAGCCGCGTTCGAGGGCGGTGGCGCGCAGCACCTCGTCCGGATCGACCGCCACCGGGTTGGCCACGGCTTCGAGCAGGGGCAGGTCGTTGCGCGAGTCGCTATAGAAGTAGGCACCGTCCAGGTTGTACCCCGTCTCGGCCAGCCACTGGTTCAGGCGCGTCACCTTGCCGCCCTGGTAGCACGGCGTGCCGGTGATCTGCCCGGTGTAGCGGCCGTCCTGCATGCCGCATTCGGTGGCGATAAGGGTCTCCACACCCAGGCGCTCGGCGATGGGCGCGGTGATGAAGCGATTGGTGGCGGTGATGATCACCAGCTTGTCGCCCGCGGCGCGGTGCTCGGCCAGCAGCGCCTCGCCCCTGGCCAGGATGATCGGCTCGATCACCTCGGCCATGAACTCGCGGTGCCACTGCGCCAGTTGCGCCATCTCACTGCGGCCCAGGATCGCCTGGCTGAAATTCTGATAGGCCACCACGTCCAGCTTGCCGGCGCAGTAGTCGGCATAGAAGGCGTCGTTGCGCGCCAGGTACTCGGCCGCGTCGACCAGGCCGCGCTGGCAGACGAATTCGCCCCAGCTGTGATCGCTGTCGCCAGCCAGCAGGGTGTTGTCGAGATCGAAAAGGGCCAAGCGCACGGTTCTCTACCTGTTCTTTGCATGTTCGGGGCGCGCCAGAATAGCCGCTTTGGCCGGGCTTTCCCACTGCCCCCAAACCCGCGTTGCTGCTGTTGTCGGCTTTGTGGAACAATGCCGGAACTTGCGTGTACGAGGTTGCTTGCCGTGATCGATTCTGATGGTTTCCGCCCGAATGTCGGCATCATCCTGACCAATGATGTCGGCCAGGTACTCTGGGCCAGGCGTATCAATCAGGATGCCTGGCAATTTCCCCAAGGTGGCATCAACGATCGTGAGTCGCCGGAAGAGGCGCTTTACCGTGAACTGAACGAAGAGGTCGGGCTCGAAGAGCAGGATGTGAAGATCCTCGCCTGCACCCGCGGCTGGTTGCGTTATCGTCTGCCGCAGCGCCTGGTGCGCACCCACAGCCAGCCGCTGTGCATCGGCCAGAAGCAGAAGTGGTTCCTGCTGCGCCTGACCGGTGCCGAGGACCGCGTGCGCATGGACCTGACCGGCAAGCCGGAGTTCGATGGCTGGCGCTGGGTCAGCTACTGGTACCCGCTGGGCCAGGTGGTCACATTCAAGCGTGAGGTCTATCGCCGAGCGCTCAAGGAACTTGCCCCGCGCCTGATAGTGCGCGACTGATACGGACCCCAATCGAGCATGCTCAATACGCTGCGCAAGATCGTCCAGGAAGTGAACGCCGCCAAGGATCTCAAGGCGGCGCTGTCGATCATCGTGCAGCGTGTCAAGGAAGCCATGGGCAGCCAGGTGTGTTCGGTCTATTTGCTCGACCCCGAGACCAACCGCTTCGTGCTGATGGCCACCGAGGGTCTGAACAAGCGCTCCATCGGCAAGGTCAGCATGGCCCCCAGCGAAGGTCTGGTCGGCCTGGTCGGCACTCGCGAGGAGCCGCTGAACCTGGAAAATGCCGCCGATCACCCGCGCTATCGCTACTTTGCCGAGACCGGCGAGGAGCGCTACGCCTCCTTCCTCGGCGCACCGATCATCCACCACCGCCGCGTGATGGGCGTACTGGTGGTGCAGCAGAAGGAGCGCCGCCAGTTCGACGAGGGCGAAGAAGCCTTCCTGGTCACCATGAGCGCGCAGCTCGCCGGGGTTATCGCCCACGCCGAGGCCACCGGTTCGATTCGCGGTCTGGGGCGCCAGGGCAAGGGTGTGCAGGAGGCCAAGTTCGTCGGCGTGCCGGGTGCGCCGGGGGCGGCCGTAGGCACTGCGGTGGTGGTGCTGCCCCCGGCGGATCTGAACGTGGTACCGGATCGCAGCGTCGATGACATCGACGCCGAGCTGGAGCTGTTCGACAAGGCGCTGGGCTGGGTGCGCGAGGACATGCAGGAGCTGTCCGAGAAACTCGCCACGCAGTTGCGCAAGGAAGAACGCGCGCTGTTCGACGTCTATCTTATGATGCTCGACGATGCCGCCCTGGGTAACGAGGTGCGCAAGGTCATTCGTACCGGGCAGTGGGCGCAGGGCGCCCTGCGTCAGGTGGTGCTGGATCACGTGGCGCGCTTCGAGCTGATGGACGATGCCTACCTGCGCGAGCGTGCCAGCGACGTGCGCGACCTTGGCCGACGCCTGCTCGCCTACCTGCAGGAAGAACGCAAGACCTCGCTGGTCTACCCGGACAACACCATCCTGGTCAGCGAGGAGCTGTCGCCGGCGATGCTCGGCGAGGTCCCCGAAGGCAAGCTGGTCGGCCTGATTTCGGTCACCGGCTCGGGCAACTCCCACGTGGCGATCTTCGCCCGCGCCATGGGCATTCCCACGGTCATGGGCGTGGTCGACCTGCCGTATTCGAAGATCGACGGCATCAAGCTGATCGTCGATGGCTACCACGGCGAAGTCTTCACCAACCCCAGCGAACTGCTGAGCAAGCAGTACGCCGACGTGGTCGAGGAGGAGCGCCAGCTCACCGAAGGGCTCGATGCCCTACGCGCGCTGCCCTGCGAGACGCTCGACGGCCAGCGCATGCCGTTGTGGGTCAACACCGGCCTGCTCGCCGATGTGGCCCGTGCCCAGCAGCGCGGCGCCGAGGGCGTCGGCCTGTACCGCACCGAAGTGCCGTTCATGATCAACGAGCGCTTCCCCAGCGAGAAGGAGCAGCTCGCCACCTACCGCGAGCAGTTGCAGGCCTTCCACCCGCTGCCGGTGACCATGCGTACCCTGGACATCGGTGGCGACAAGGCGCTGTCCTACTTCCCGATCAAGGAAGAGAACCCCTTCCTCGGCTGGCGCGGCATTCGCGTCACCCTCGACCACCCGGAAATCTTCCTGGTGCAGACCCGCGCCATGCTCAAGGCCAGCGAAGGGCTGAACAACCTGCGTATCCTGCTGCCGATGATTTCCGGCACCCAGGAGCTGGAAGAGGCGCTGCACCTGATCCACCGCGCCTGGGGCGAGGTGCGTGACGAGGGCACAGACGTGCCGCTGCCGCCCATCGGCCTGATGATCGAAATTCCGGCAGCGGTCTACCAGACCCGCGAGCTGGCGCGCCAGGTGGACTTCCTCTCGGTCGGCTCCAACGACCTGACCCAGTACCTGCTGGCGGTCGACCGCAACAACCCGCGGGTCGCCGATCTTTACGACTTCCTCCACCCGGCGGTGCTGCAGGCGCTGCAGAAGGTGGTCAACGACGCGCATCTCGAAGGCAAGCCGGTGAGCATCTGCGGCGAGATGGCCGGCGATCCGGCCGCGGCCGTGCTGCTGCTGGCCATGGGCTTCGATTCGCTGTCGATGAACGCCACCAACCTGCCCAAGGTGAAATGGCTGCTGCGCCAGATCACCCAGAGCAAGGCCAAGGAGTTGCTCGGCCAGGTGATGACCATGGACAACCCGCACCTGATCTACAGCACCCTGCACCTGGCGCTGCGCAACCTCGGCCTGGGCCGGGTGATCAACCCCGCCTCGAATATCCAGGCCTGAAAAAGCAGCCGCAGGGCTGAACAGATCGTAGGGTGCGCCGTGCGCACCAGCGGCCCTTCTGCCCACGCCCGCTCGCACTGCCCCGTCCGGGGCAGGCATCATCCGCACCTATCTGCGCACGGCAACCTCGCCCAGTGGCGCGCCATGTGGCCCGAAACTGCGCTCGACCATTTCCCAATTACCGTCGGCGCCGAGCAGCAGCGCGGAGCTGGCGCGCGTGCCGTAGTTGGCGCTGGCGATGAAGCTGGTGGCCAGCAGGCGTTCCACCGCCGGGCCGACGCCGGTGTCGGGCAACAGGTGTTCGGCGGGCTGCGTGGTATCCGCCAGCAGGGCCAGCAGACGTTCGCTGTGCGGTGCGTCCAGGCAGTTCTCCAGCGCGGCCTTGGCCCGTTGTAGCTTGGGCCAGGGGCTGTCCAGCCTGGCGTTGGACAGGCCGTAGAGGCCTTCCGCCAGGGGGCGCGGCTGGTCTTCCTGGCTGTTGTAGTACCAGAGCTGTCGGCTATCGCCGAGCAGCAGGTTGAAACCGGCGTAATCCGCGGCTTTGCTCGCCACTCGCTGCAGGTAGGCCTGGGGCTCCAGCGTGCCGCGCAGGAAGTCGACCGGCAGCTCGCCACGCGAACGCCGTCCGGGCGGCTGGCTGGGGTCGCGGATATTGGTCAGCGCGGCGAAGCGCCCGTCCGCGGTTACTCCCAGCCAGGTGCCGCCTGCCTGCAGGTCACGCCCGGCGAACAGGCCGGGGGCGTCCTCCCATTCGCGCAGGGGCCAGGCTGGGCGGCTGTAGAATTCGTCACGATTGGCGGCCAGCAGCAGCGGCTGCGGATGACCGGGGCGCCAGGCAAGAACGATCAGGCACATGGGGCGATCCTGGTGTGAGTGTCGCCTAGCAGGCTAGCACGAGCGATAAGCTGGCGTTCTAGCTATCAGATGCACATTCATTCTCAGTATCGCCATCGCTTCGCAAGCCGCAGGGGGCGCAATCGCCTGTCCCCGACGCCCGGAGCCTGCCGTTGCCCAGGCAATTCCGTTACCATGCCGCTTTGTTTTTGGGGGTGTCGATGGAACTGCTGCTCTACCTGGTGCTGGGTGCGGCCGCCGGTGTGCTGGCTGGCCTGTTCGGCGTGGGTGGCGGGTTGATCATCGTGCCGGTACTGGTGTTGAGCTTCACCTCGCAAGGCATGCCGAGCGAGATCCTCACCCATCTGGCTGTAGGCACCTCGCTGGCGACCATCGTCTTTACCTCGATCAATTCGCTGCTCGAACATCACCGCAAGGGCGCGGTGCGCTGGCCGCTGTTTCGCTGGCTGAGCCTGGGTATCCTGCTCGGTGCGGCGCTGGGGGCGCTGACCGCGGCGCTGATTCAGGGGCCGCTGCTGCAGAAGATCATCGGCACCTTCGCCATCGTCATCGCCGTGCAGATGGCGCTGGACCTGAAACCCAAGGCCAGTGGCGATGTCCCAGGCAAGCCGACGCTGGCGGTGGCTGGCGGGGTGATCGGCTGGGCTTCGGCCATCTTCGGCATCGGCGGTGGTTCGTTGACCGTGCCCTTTCTGGTCTGGCGCAGCGTACCGATGCAGCAGGCGGTGGCCACCTCGGCAGCCTGTGGTTTGCCGATCGCCATCGCCGGCGCGCTGAGTTTCATGTTTACCGGCTGGGGGAATCCGAATCTGCCGCAGTGGAGCGTCGGCTTCATCTATCTCCCGGCATTGCTCGGGATTGCGTTGACCAGCATGTTCTTTGCCCGTTTCGGCGCGCGTCTGGCTCATCGCCTGTCGCCGCGTCTGCTCAAACGTCTGTTCGCCCTGCTGTTGTTCAGTGTGGGCCTGAGTTTTCTGATCTAAGGAGTTCCTGATGCTGCCTTATCCGCAGATCGACCCGGTGGCCATTGCCCTCGGCCCCCTGAAAATCCACTGGTACGGCCTGATGTACCTGGTGGGTATTGGAGGTGCCTGGTGGCTGGCTTCGCGCCGGCTGGAGCGTTTCGACGCCAGCTGGAGCAAGGAAAAGCTGTCCGATCTGGTGTTCTGGGTGGCCATGGGGGTGATTCTCGGAGGGCGCCTGGGTTACGTGTTCTTCTATGACTTTGCCGCCTATGTCGCCGAGCCGGCGAAGATCCTGCGAGTCTGGGAAGGCGGCATGTCCTTCCACGGCGGGCTGATCGGGGTGATGCTGGCGACCTGGTGGTTCGGCAAGCGCAACGGCAAGAGCTTCTTCGAGCTGATGGACTTCATCGCCCCGTTGGTACCCATCGGTCTGGGCGCCGGACGCATCGGCAACTTCATCAACGCCGAGCTGTGGGGCAAGGCCACTGACGTGCCCTGGGCGATGGTCTTCCCCACCGATCCGCAGCAACTGGCGCGCCATCCGTCGCAGCTGTACCAGTTCGCCCTGGAGGGCGTGGCGCTGTTCACCATCCTCTGGTTCTATTCGCGCAAACCGCGGCCGACCATGGCCGTGTCCGGCATGTTCGCCGCCTGCTACGGCGTGTTCCGCTTCATCGTCGAGTTCGTCCGTGTGCCGGATGCCCAGCTGGGCTACCTGGCCTGGGGCTGGCTGACCATGGGGCAGATCCTCTGCCTGCCGATGATTCTCGGCGGCATCGGCCTGATCGCCTACGCCTACAAGCGCCAGCCCGTACAAGGAGCCGCCTGATGAAACAGTACCTCGACCTGATGCGCCACGTGCGCGAGCACGGCACCTTCAAGGAAGACCGCACCGGTACCGGCACATACAGCGTGTTCGGCTACCAGATGCGCTTCGACCTGGCCGATGGCTTCCCCATCGTCACCACCAAGAAGTGTCACCTGCGCTCGATCATCCACGAGCTGCTGTGGTTCCTGCAGGGCGACACCAACATCAAGTACCTCAAGGACAACGGCGTCAGCATCTGGGACGAGTGGGCCGACGAGAACGGCGAACTCGGCCCGGTCTACGGCTACCAGTGGCGCAGCTGGCCGGCGCCCAATGGCGAGTCCATCGACCAGATCGCCAAACTGATCGAGATGATCAGGAAGAACCCGGACTCGCGCCGCCTGATCGTCTCGGCCTGGAACCCGGCGCTGGTCGACCAGATGGCCCTGCCACCGTGCCATGCGCTGTTCCAGTTCTACGTGGCCGACGGCAAGCTCTCCTGCCAGCTGTATCAGCGTTCGGCGGACATCTTCCTTGGCGTGCCCTTCAACATCGCCAGCTACGCGCTGCTGACATTGATGGTGGCGCAGGTGTGCGACCTGCAGCCGGGCGAGTTTATCTGGACCGGCGGCGACTGCCACCTGTACGCCAACCATATCGAGCAGGCCGACCTGCAGCTGACCCGCCAGCCGCTGCCGCTGCCGACCATGAAGCTCAACCCCGAGGTGAAGGACCTGCTGGCCTTCAGGTTCGAGGACTTCGAGCTGGTCGGCTATGAGGCGCACCCGCATATCAAGGCGCCGGTGGCCGTCTGAGATGGAATTGGGTGGGCTCTGGTGGGCTAAAGCCCACCCTACCGGCCAGGATGTAGGGTGGGCTTCAGCCCACCGATCCACCATGCCGCCTGCCCCT
Organism: Ectopseudomonas guguanensis; assembly: GCF_900104265.1. Classification (GTDB taxonomy): domain Bacteria; phylum Pseudomonadota; class Gammaproteobacteria; order Pseudomonadales; family Pseudomonadaceae; genus Aquipseudomonas; species Aquipseudomonas guguanensis. The sequence goes on along the minus strand of NZ_FNJJ01000004.1, from coordinate 176,862 downwards.
TCACCGACACCCAACAGGCAAAGGATTGCCCATGCCCCACTACCGCCGCGAACGGATTGCCGGTGCAACCTACTTCTTCACGGTCACTCTCGCTGATCGTCGTTCCCGCATACTGGTGGAAGAAATTGCGCTGCTGCGCCAGATCTACGGCGAGGCCAGCAAGCGCATGCCGTTCAAGACCGTCGCCATCTGCGTCCTGCCCGACCATCTGCATGCTGTTTGGGAGCTGCCTGAGGATGACCGCGACTATTCCCTGCGTTGGGCATTGATCAAAAGCCAGTTCTCGCGTGCGCTACCCGCCATGGCTAGCGTCAGCGCCAGCAAATCCAGAAAGCGTGAGAAGGGCGTCTGGCAGAGACGCTTCTGGGAGCACCGCATTAAAGATGAGGATGATCTCGCGAGGCACGTCGATTACATCCATTTCAACCCTGTCAAGCATGGGCTGGTGAGCCAGGTTGGTGACTGGCCTTATTCGAGCTTCCACCGTTATGTCGCGCGTGGGCTGCTGCCGGCAGATTGGGGTGGGTGGAATGATGGTGATGGGGAGTTTGGGGAGTAGCAGTTGCTTGTGTGTTGGCGGTGAAGAGGTGGGCTGAAGCCCACCCTACGCGGGGCTTCGATATACGCCTGTAGGGTGGGCTTCAGCCCACCGCTTGCAAGGCGATTTCACTGCACAAACGCTCTACCTGCTCGGCGCGTTCGGCCTCTTCCAGGCGTGCGCCGGGGTTGAGCGACGACCATTCGGGATGGGCGCGTGCCACGTTCAACGGGGCGGGCAGCTTGCCCTGGCGCCACAGGGTTTCCTGCGGGGCGTGGAGGGTGATGGCGTCCATCGCGGCGTGGCCGCGTTTATCCAGTGCCGCCAGCAGTTGCTGCTGACGCAGGGCGAGCAGGCGCAGCACGGCGTCGTCGACGGTCAGTTCGCGCTGGCCCTTGAGTTTTCCCTTCAGTCGTTCCCCGTAATTGCGCAGTGTCTGCGCGCTGCCGCCGATCACCGCGCCCAATGCGGCAGCCGCGCCGAGGGTGATGCCGCCGACCAGCAGATCGACCCCTACGCCGGTGGCAGCACCTGCGGCCATGCCGCCGCCGACCTTGATGCCCAGCTGCTTGAGGGTTTCCGGGTTGAACAGATCGTCGCCCCAGCGACCGTCCAGCAGCGGCAGGTCGGCCGCCTTGGCATCGCTGCTGCGGAAGGCGTACAGGCGCAGCAGGGCCTCGACGCAGCGCTGTTCGCGCTGGCGAATGGCTGCACGCAGCTCGTTCACGGCGGCCTGCTCCAGCAACGGCTGAGCAGCGACGCTGCGGCGGCAGGCGGCGCAGTCGATCAGCAGCTCGGCGATCAGGCGCTGACCGGCCTGACGCCGCGTGCGGCGCTGCGCTTCGTGATCCTCGATCAGGCGTTGCAACTGCGGGCGCGAGCGCTCCAGCAGCAGGGCGAGGCTTTCGTAGAGACGCCGTTCGCCATCCTCCGGCGGCGCCACGCTGTCGAACGCCACCAGCGCGTGCAGGCCGAGACGCGCCAGGGCCTCGCGCCACTCGCCTTCGCGGTGGCTGGCGCTGGCGACGAAGTTGAGCACCGGCAGCAGCGGGCGGCCACACATGGTCAGCACCGCCAGTTCGTCGCGGTACTTGGCCAGCACCGGCTCGCGCACGTCGATCACGTACAGGCCGGCGTCGGAGGCCAGCAACTGGCGCAGCACCTTGGCCTCCTGCTCATAGCGCTGGCGCGCCTCGCTGCCTTCGAGGAAGCGGGCCAGGCGCGCCGGGCCGTCCAGCCGCTCGCCGGGGCGGTCGAGGCGCTCCAGGTAATCGAGCAGGGCAATGGCGTCCTCCAGGCCGGGGGTGTCGTACAGCTCCAGCAGCGCCTGGCCATCCACCGACAGGCGCGCACCCTCGACATGGCGCGTGGTGCTGGCGCGCGGCGAGACTTCGCCGAACTCCACGTCGCGGGTCAGGGTGCGCAGCAGCGAGGTCTTGCCGACGTTGGTATGGCCGACCAGGGCGAGTTTCAGTGGTGGGCTCATGGCGTGGTCTCGGCCGGGTAGCTCGGAGGCAACAGAGTGGGCATTGGGGTAGGAGCGAGCTCTGCTCGCGAAGCTTTTGCCGTTTGCCATGGTTCGCGAGCAGAGCTCGCTCCTACATGAAGGCCGTGTGCCTGCGGCTCTCTAGTCATGCCCTGTCTCCAGCCAGTTCAGCGGCGCGGTGTCGCCATGGGGCAGTCCCAGCGTGCCGAGGGCCTGGTGCCAGTCCGCCAGGCGGGCGCTGTCCAGGCATTCGCCGGGCGCTGGCGGCAGCAACCAGATGCGTGTGGCAGAAGACGAGCGTGCCAGTTCGCCGAGCAGCGCCAGCGTGCCGCGATCCGGCGAGCGGCGTGGATCGCAGACGATGGCCAGGCGCTGGGGCGGGAAACGGGTCAGCTGTTCGAGCAACTGGCGGCGCTGTTCGCGGCTGTCGATCACCCCGGCATCGGCCACGCCCTTCGGTAGCGGCAGCGGTGGCCAGGGGCGGCGCTCGTCCAGTTCCAGGCCGATCAGGAGGGCGCCACTACCGGGTTGTGCGCTGACGCCGCCTTGCGGTTGGTGCAGAGCGGCTGGCGCCAGGTCGCAGACGCCGAGGCGTTCGCTATCCGGTTGCAGGCGCTGTCGCAGCAGGCTGTAGCCCGGCAGGTCGAGATCCAGACGCAGCCTGCGCGTGCCCGACTGCCAGCGCCACAGGCACAGCAGCGCCAGCAGCAGGCGTGGCAGCAGGCCATAGACCAGCACCACGCCGACCAGCCAGCCGGCCCAGCTCTGCCGGGCGGCTTCGCTGGCGATGGCGGCGTCGCCGCTGGCGCGAATGACGTCGATGTCCGGCAGGCTGAAGCCGAGCAGCGCGGGCAGGGCGCCGATGGCCTGGGTCAGGGCGATGAAGGTGTCGCCAGCGAGGATGGTGGTCTCCCAGACGAAGCCGTAGCGGCGGGTGGCGAGCAGCAGCAACAGGGTGGTCAGCGCGGCGAGCATGGCCAGCGTCCACAGGCCGTTGACCAGCAGGCCCAGGCCCCAGCGAGTCAGGCGCTGGCGTTGCAGCATCAGCAGCAGGGCCGGGGCCAATTGCGCGGCGCTGGCGTCGCGCGCCAGCTTCTCGCTGAGCCATAGCCACAGACGACCGAGTGCGCCGGGGTGGTCGCGGGTCAGCAGCAGGCCGAGCAGCCAGCCAAGCAACATCAGCAGGTTGAGCCCGAGCAGGCTGCCCAGGACCCAGAACACATTGACCGGCTGACGCCCGTCGCCCAGCGCCGTCAAGGCCAGTCCTGCGCCGCTGAGCAGGGCCAGCAGGGCCAGCAGCAAGCCGGCCAGGCGGGCGCCCTGCAGCCAGTGCAGCAGCGCCTGCCACTGCCCGTCACGGCGGGCCAGCAGCAGGGCGCGATGCTGGATGCGCTCGGCCAGGTCGCCGTTCTCGGCGCGGGCCAGGCGATTGGCCTCGGCGTCTTCGAGCGGGCCGGCGTGTTCCTCGCGCAGGCGAATGGTCTCGCTGAGCCAGAGGCGTTGCAGGGGCGTAGGGGAGGAGGCGTCAGTCACGCGGCGTCTCGTCGTGCGGATCAGGGGTTGAGGATAACCCCTGATCCGTCATGGCGCGACTCAGCGCTGCTCGCGCAGGCGCACGGCGATGTCCGGCTGGTCGATGAACAGGCCATCGATGCCGGTGGCGAGGAAGGCGCGCAGTTCGGCCTCGATATCGCCGCGCTCGGCTGGCTCGCTGCCGTTGCGCAGGCTGGTGGGCAGGAAGGCGTTCTCGGCGCGGAAGGTGTAGGGGTGGACCTTGAGCTTGGCCGCATGAGCGTCACGCACCAGGCTGGTGGGCGTGGTCAGATTGCCGGCGGCATCGCGCGGGATGACCATGCCTTTCTCCGGGCCGATGCCGCTGGCGTAGCGGGCGATGGCCTTCAGGCCCTTGGGCGTGATCATCTGCGTGTAGCTCAGGCCGCTGCCGAGCACCTGCTGGTCATAGGGCTGGCCCTCGGTCCACAGCAGTTGCACCAGGCGCACCTGGGTCAGACGGCTGAGGGTCTTGAGGTTCTCCACCTCGAAGGACTGGATGTACACCGGCGCCTTGGCGCTGTTGTAACCGTTGCGCTTGAGTACCTTGACCAGCGGCTGCTCCATGGCCAGGCCGATCTGCTGGAAGTGGGTCGGGTGCTTGGTTTCCGGATACAGGCCGATGACCCGCTGCTGGCTGAGCTGCAGGCTCTTAACCAGGTCGATGATCTCCTGCAGGGTGGGAATCTCGAACTGGCCGTCGAAACGGGTGTTGGCCGGACGTACCTGCGGGATGCGCTCGATGGCGCGCAGGGTCTTGAGTTCGGCCAGGCTGAAGTCCTCGCTGAACCAGCCTTCCAGGCTGACGCCATCCACCGTCTGGGTGCGCTTGCGGCTGGCGAACTCCGGACGCTGCGCCACGTCGGTAGTCAGCCCCAGCTCGTTGTCATGACGGGCCACCAGCTGGCCGTCGCGGGTCATCACCAGGTCCGGCTCGACGTAATCCGCGCCCTGCAGGATGGCCAGGGCGTAGGCGGCCAGGGTGTGTTCCGGGACGTAACCGCTGGCGCCGCGGTGGGCGATGACCAGCGGCTTGGCGTCGCCATGAGGCTTGCCCTTGTGCGCCAGGGGCTGCTGCTGCGCCCAGTCGATGGCGGCCTGCACGCTGTCGGGCTTGGCTGGCGCGGCGAGGCCGAGGGTCGGTAGCAACAGGCCAGCGCAGAGCAGCCAGCTGCGAAGCGGTTTGGTCAACATGGTGGTACCTCCTTGCACAGGGGATGGAAACCCAAGCCTGCACCGGCAAGGGTGACGATTCTGCTACAGAGGTCCAAGCCTAGACGGTTCTGTGCGCCATTCGGCAAAGCCAAAGGTGGGCTGCGGGTGCGCCGGGTGCTCTGCTATGCTCGCGGCCATGAAAACCACACTGCCTCTTTCCCTCATCGCTGCGCTCGCGCACAACCGCGTGATCGGCCGCGACAACCAACTGCCCTGGCACCTGCCGGCGGACCTCAGGCATTTCAAGGCCCTGACCCTGGGCAAGCCGATCATCATGGGGCGCAAGACCTGGGATTCGCTCGGTCGGCCGCTGCCGGGCCGGCTCAATATCGTGGTCAGCCGCCAGCCGGGCCTCACCCTGGAGGGCGCCGAGGTGTTCGCCAGCCTGGAAGCGGCCATTGAGCGCGCCGATGCCTGGGCGCGTGAAGAGGACGCCGAAGAACTGATGCTGATCGGCGGCGCGCAGCTCTACGAACTGGGCCTGTCCCAGGCCGATCGCCTGTATCTGACACGTGTCGGCCTCGACCCCGATGGTGACGCCTTCTTTCCTGAAATCGACGAGGCCTTGTGGCACATGACCTCCAGCGTCGAGCATCCAGCCTCTGCCGAGACGCCCTTCTATGCCTTCGAGGTGTGGGAACGGCGCGGCGCATAAGCATAACGACCTTTCCGGCCGTCTCTGCCGCCTGATCCCACCAGCGCGCAAGACGGCCATTGCCTTGCCTCTGCCGTAATTTGAATGTTGCTGCAGGTATTTCGATGACCGATCAATCACCCGTCGACGAACGCCCGGGCGCCGTCGCTGCACTCTTCGTGCGTCACCCGCTGTGGGAGGATGCGCTGGCCTTGCTGTTCGGCACCGCCCTGGTGGCCCTGGGCATCGCCTTCTATGCCCATGCCGGGCTGCTGACCGGCGGCACCGTCGGCATTGCCTTTCTGGCCAACTATCAGGCTGGCTGGTCGTTCGGGCTGGTGTTCTGCCTGGTCAACCTGCCGTTCTACCTGCTCGGTATCTGGCGCATGGGCTGGGGCTTCACCTTGCGTACCGGTTGCGCGGTGCTGCTGGTTTCGCTGCTGGCCGAGGCGACACCGCACTGGGTCGCTTTCGCCCATCTCAACGCCGTGTATGCCGCATTGTTCGGTGGCGCTGCGATGGGCCTGGGGTTGCTCATGTTGTTCCGCCATCGCGCCAGCCTGGGCGGGGTGAACATTCTCGCCCTGTACATGCAGGAACGCTTCGGCTTTCGTGCGGGTGCGGTGCAGATGGCCATCGACGCGAGCATCGTCTTGGCGGCCATCTTCGTGGTGTCGCCAGACAAGGTGCTGCTCTCGGTGCTGGGGGCGGTGATGCTCAATCTGGTGCTGGCGATCAATCACCGGGCCGATCGTTACGTCGGCGTCAGTTGATCCCTGCAACGAACGCGGGGCAGCCTCGCGGGAGGCAGCCCCTCGCTAGGTTCGAGCGTCAGATCACTTCGGTGAACTGGATGATCTCCACCCAGTAGCCGTCCGGGTCCTTGATAAAGGCGATGTCGCGCATGCGCCCGTCGGTCAGGCGCTTCTGGAAGGGCACGCCGAGGTCTTCGAAACGCTGGCAGGCCGCCTTGATGTCCGGCACCGACACGCACAGGTGGCCAAAGCCGCGCGGGTCGCTGTTGCCGCTGTGGTAGGAAAACTCCGGGTCTTTCTCGGTGCCGTAGTTATAGGTCAGCTCCAGCACACCGGGGATGGACTTGCGCCACTGATGGCGGGCGGCCGGATCGGCCGGGATCTGCGACTTGTCATTGATCAAGGCGAGGAAGTACAGGCTGAATTCGGCGTCGGGGAAGTCCTTCTTCTCCAGCAGGGTGAAGCCCAGCACGCGGGTGTAGAAGTCCAGGGATTTCTGCAGATCCTTCACGCGGATCATGGTGTGGTTGTAGACGAAGTCGGCGGTGGCGACGTCGGGCTTGGCGGTCACGCCGGGAATGGCGTTGAGCTCGTCGAGGGTCATGGGGTTCTCCATCAGGCGGGAATGGGGTCGGCGCTGAAAGGCCGTATCTGCCTAGATGGCTTCGCCCATGGCGTTTTTCAAGGTCGAATGTCACAGCAGGGTGGATGGGACTCTTTCATCTGCCTTTCTGGCGTGGTGTTTTGACTGGTGGGCTGAAGCCCAGCCTACAGCCATGCCCGATCGAGTAGGGTGGGCCGGGCGGAAATCCGCTTCAGCCCACCAATTCCAGCTCCCGCATCAGACCTGCAGCGTGATCAGTTCGGCCCGTACCCGGCCATCCTCGATATGCAGGATGCCCACGCCGATGGGCAGCTTGAAGCGTCGCGGTCCGGCGCTACCGGGGTTGAGATAGAGCACGCCGTCGCGCTCTTCCTGCTGCGGCTTGTGCGAATGCCCGGCGATTACCACGTCGATGCCTTCGGCCTTGGGATCGATGGCCAATTGCTTGAGATCGTGCAGTACATAAATGCTGACCGCGTCGAAGTGCAGGACCAATTGCTCAGGAATGGCGTCGGCCCAGGCCTGGTCATCGTTGTTGCCGCGCACCACCGACAGCGGCGCGATGCGCTGCAGTTCGGCAAGGATATGCGGCCCACCGATATCGCCGGCATGGATCAGATGATCGACGCTATGCAGCGCTGCCAGCGCTTCGGGGCGCAGCAGGTTGTGAGTATCGGCGATCAGGCCGATGCGCATAGGCTGATAATCATTGGTGCTCATTACATCCGCTCCGTGCAAGTTAAGGCGTAGAGCAGGGCTCTGTAGGTATTCACCTATACCAGTTAGGCCCAGCGCTAATGTACGTCAGGGCCAGCTGACATCCAGCACGCGTACGAAAACCCTTTTCCGCTCCTCCTCCGATAGTTGGCTTTCCAATTGAGCCCTTAGTTCATTGGGTGTCGAGGGTTTTGGCTTCCTTTTCTGAGGGCTTTTCAGTTTCTTGCTGTCGCCAAACCAAAGCACCAAATAGATCCCGTGGCCTGCAGACTTCGGTGCATGTGCATATTGGGTAATGAGTTGATCGCGCAAAGCTGTCCATAGCTTTTCGTGATCGTCACGCTTGATCTCAATTGGCAGTGCGGATAGGTTGCGGTAGTCGAGATGAAGATCGGCGCGCTTGTCGCCTGCATGGTCATATTCCGGAGCAATGCCAATGCCGTGCGCATCCAGGCGTGAGCGCAAGCGGGCCAGTAGGACATCGCGGCATAGGTTCTCCCCGCGGCGGCTGCGCGGCTGCCTAGTGGGGATATTCCAGAACATCCGATAGCCGTCGTCATTAGCGTGGCGTAGTTCATGGGCGATGTCGTCTAGATGACACAAGGTCAGGTGCATTAGATCGGCGACATTTGCTGGCGCCTGGTTGGCTAACACATCGGCGACCGCTTCCAAACCAAGGAAGTGGAATTCAGCTTCTCTCTTGCGTGCTTGCTGCTGCTCCAATGTGCTCCGAATACGGTAGTGCTGAGACGCCAGAACTGGGATATCAAGCAGGCGCTGAAGCTCATTGCGGGCTTCTGCCGTAGTTTGCGTACCCAACCAGTCGATCATCCCGCGCAGTTCCTCACCCAGATCCATCGCGGCTGTGACGAAGCCTCCTCGACCCCGCTCCATATCAGCGTGACGGATAAGTGTCTCGATCAAGCGGCCCAGAATATGTTCGGGTTGGGAGGGGCGTAGGGCCTGTAGCTGAATGCCTTGCATCAGGACTTCCACCGCTAGCTGCATGGCTACATCGGCCGCCTCTGCTTCGCCGAGGCGTTGCCAGAACTCCTCTGATTCGTCTGCGCTGCCAGTCAGAACCTGTAGCGCCAGCCACAGAAGGCGCTGTTCAGCATGGAGTTGTGGCGACTTCAGCTTTTGCCGTGTCAGCGCAGCGAGACATTCCGGAGCAAAAGCTAGAGCTGCTTTCAGCAACTGGCGCAGGTCATGGAGCTGCTGGGCCGCTGCTGTTTCGGGAAATTGCCGCAGCAATTCTGAACTGGCGAGCTGGGCAACTTTTGTATAGGAACTATCCTCACTCAACGCGTACTCCATGCCGGCCGAGGAATTGCCTGTAGCAAAAACGCTGGCAGCGTGGAGCAATAGTACGCGGCTAAATAGTTCGGGGCGCTGCTGTGCGACTTGTGCGCGCCAAGCGTTCAGTTCATCCAGCCCAGGGTATGGTGTGCAGAGATGCATAGCCAACAGTCTTTCGACTTGGTCATCTGGTAGTTCAGCTACCTGTGCGGGTGTATCGATCCAGCTCAGCTGCAGGCCAAGCAGGCACGGCAGGCTAATGTAATAACGCTCTCCGGTTTGATTCAGAGCTATGATCTCTGCAGCAGAAGGCAAGTCAGAGCGCTGTAGGGATTTACGAAACCCAGATTCGGCGGCCTGCATGAGCTCATTGCCTAGATCGCTATAGTTGGCGAAGCGCTCGCTCGCGGTTTCTCCATTGATATCCCAGAAGCCGAACAGCCAAACGGTTGCCAGTTCGTCAAGAAGGCCGGCAGTGGCTGTACCAGTAGCAATTGTGTGAAGTTCGGGGCGAAGGCTCTGGGTTCGTTGGTGTCGTTCCTCGGCTTGTTGCTTCTTGTCAGTAAGGCTTTGTGCTGCATCTTTTAAGCGCCAGTAACTTTGTTCTAAATCGCAAGTGAGCCATTCACTAAGCCAATCAGCCCTGCTTGGAAATTTCTGACCCCATTCATCCAGCACTTCCAGCGATAGTCCCCTGGCTCCGCGATCCTGCAAAAGAGCGTAAACAGCTTGCTGTAAATGAACTCTTGCTTCCGCCTCATCTGTGGTTCCGGCCAAATGCAGATGCCAAAGCCCTATATCTTCTGCTGGCTTGGCGCCATGTAGCCGAAGGGATTGATAAGGAAAGGCTTCAGCTTTGATGCATTGCTCAAGCACGGCTTTGTACTGCTGTGGGTGGCGTTCAAGCCAATTTTGAATCTTCAGCTGTGAGTCGTGATCCCGGTTGAAGTAGCCATGCTGATCTGCTCCGACGCCCAGCCAGTTAAATAGTTGCTCGCTCGTGGTCGATTCACCTAACTCATCGAGGGTATGAGCAAGCAAACGACCAATAGATCGAGAAATCATCCAATCGGATCTGTACTTGTTGAAAACTTCCTGTTTGCCGCAAAGTCCATCCAACAGCGCTGGCAGATGTGCCTGTGGCGCTCGCTCCGGCAGCCAGCGCTCCCAGAACATTCGGTAGCTGCCGATCAGTCGAGAGTCTTTGGGAGAGTGGAAACACAGAAGTAACTCAGTGGGCGACAGATGTTCGGGGTATAGAAAATCCAGCAGTTTTCCCTGTAGCTGGTCATCGTTGTCGTCAACCTGACTGCTGCAGATTTGCGACAGCAAATCCTTGGTCTCAACAGGAGAGGCCATTTTAAGCCAGATACTGAGTGCGCTAGTTCTGAGTCGTGGCCAAAGCGAAGCGTCTTTGATCATCGCGAGCAGCGGTGCTGCTAAGGTGACATCAGCATGCCCGTATTTAAGAATATCCAGCACACAGTCCATATCTGACTGGGCCCCATCATCGCGCTCGGAAGCCAGCAGAATGCGTTGAAAGTCCCCGAGCAGCGACTCGTCTGCCAAGGCTCTGAATCCAGACATGTCTTGCCAAAGGTGCCAGCGATATCCGGGGAATCTCTCCGCTTGCTGGCGCAGAGCCTGCAGCAGGTAGCGCTTGTCTGCGGTGCTGAATGGGCCGACATCGCCATACAGCACAATGCCAAGAGGATCTGCTTCTATCAGGCGCCTGCGTATTGACGTGCTTTGTTGTGCTAGCCATGCGAGTAGCCCCCGCAAGTCCGCGACTACTCCTCCGTCGAAGCCGAGTAACAGGTTAAGTAGCCGGCCATGGGGAAGACTCTCCCGATCCAGCTTGTCCGCCAGCCATTTTGCTGCCAGATATTCGGCGATGCTGCGGTGGTGAGGGATTAGATGATCGGTGTTGCCAGGGGCGGGGGTGAATAAAGCTGACTGTAGTGCTCTTCTGGCTGCAGCAGGAATCTCTGGTTTGAACTGGTTGAGTTCTGGGTAGTTACTGTCACTGGAGTCTGAGTCGCTGGAAATGCCTGCCTTGCTAGAAAGCAGCTGCACAGCGAACAACTGCCCTGCCGCTTTCAACATGGTGTCGTTATCGACTGCTTTGGCTTCACTGGTTTGCCGGTGGCGAACATTGTTTTCTTCCGCCAGTTTCTCGCAGGCGATTCGATAGACCTCGCTGCGGCTTTCCGGCCATTTTTCACCGCTGACGGCCCTAGCCATCAGACCGAGCATCTGAGGGTTACTCAGCAGCGCGGCAATACCGTGACGCTCGGCTTGTTCCATAAACGCTTTGGGGTCGTTGACGTTGTAATTGCTGTGCAGGATTTGCTGGATGTCCTCACCGCTCAGCGGACACAGCTGCAATATCATCAACAGGCCATCGGGGCTGGCGCCTTGCAGGTCAGCGACGTCGGTCGAGCCATACCAGTCAGCTGCGCGGCAGGAGAGTCGGAAAGCAGGTTTGCTAAGCCGAAGTAGTTGTTGGCGGATGCGTAGAGGTAGGCTGTCAGCACCTGCGGAGCGGGCCTCATCCAGTGCGTCGATGAACAGAGTTTTCTCGCGCCACTCCTCTAGCGGTGGTGTCGTGTTTATAAGTTCGTTCACTGTGACATATACGCCCTCGACCTCCAGAGCGGCCTGCTTCAGGGCTTCACTCTTGCCCGCTCCGGGCTCGCCCAGCAGAACCCATGCAGGCGTCATGCGAAAGTTGTTGAGTGGTAACTCTTCTAGCCTCTGTTCTTTATCCTGCGTTTCCGCAACTTTCTGCACTCGCCTGGCTACCAGCATCGTCCTTATCCCTCAAAGCCGCATACCTAGCAGAATACAGGGCTGATCAGTGGCGCAGAAAGCAAAGCGCCCCGCTATTGCGGGGCGCTTTTAAACTACTGAACAGGTTTAACCGTCGAGCATCGCCTTGTCGCGCACCGCGCCCTTGTCGGCGCTGGTGGCGAGCAGGGCGTAGGCCTTGAGCGCGGTCGAGACCTTGCGCGCGCGCGGCTGCGCCGGCTTCCAGCCCTTCTTGTCCTGCTCGGCACGGCGGGCGGCCAGTTCTTCATCGCTGACCAGCAGGTTGATGCTGCGGTTGGGAATGTCGATGAGGATCTTGTCGCCGTCGTTGACCAGACCGATGGCGCCGCCCGATGCGGCTTCCGGCGAGGCGTGACCGATGGACAGGCCGCTGGTGCCGCCGGAGAAGCGGCCGTCGGTGAGCAGGGCGCAGGCCTTGCCCAGGCCCTTGGACTTCAGGTAGCTGGTCGGATACAGCATTTCCTGCATGCCCGGGCCGCCTTTCGGGCCTTCGTAGCGGATGATGACGATGTCGCCAGCCTTCACCTCATCATTGAGGATGCCCTTGACCGCGCTGTCCTGGCTCTCGAACACCTTGGCGGTGCCTTCGAACACATGGATGGACTCGTCGACGCCGGCGGTCTTCACCACGCAGCCATCGAGGGCGATGTTGCCGTACAGCACCGCCAGCCCACCCTCTTGGGAATAAGCGTGCTCGACGCTACGAATACAACCATTCTCGCGGTCGTCGTCCAGGCTCGGCCAGCGGGTGCTCTGGCTGAACGCGGTCTGGGTCGGAATGCCGGCAGGGCCAGCCTTGAAGAAGTGGTGAACCGCTTCGTCCTGAGTCTGGGTGATGTCCCACTGGGCGATGGCATCGCGCATGCTCGGGCTGTGCACGGTGGCTACGTCGGTGTGCAGCAGGCCGCCGCGGGCCAGCTCGCCGAGGATGGAGAAGATGCCACCGGCGCGGTGCACGTCTTCCATGTGGTACTTCTGGATGTTCGGCGCCACCTTGCACAGCTGCGGTACCTTGCGCGACAGGCGATCGATGTCGCGCAGGTCGAAGGCCAGCTCGGCTTCCTGGGCCGCGGCCAGCAGGTGCAGGATGGTGTTGGTCGAACCGCCCATGGCGATGTCGAGCATCATGGCGTTCTCGAACGCCTTGAAGTTGGCGATGTTGCGCGGCAGCACCGACTCGTCGTTCTCGCCGTAGTAGCGCTGGCACAGCTCGACCACCAGGCGCCCGGCACGCAGGAACAACTGCTCGCGGTCGGCGTGGGTGGCCAGAGTCGAGCCGTTGCCCGGCAGCGACAGGCCCAGGGCTTCGGTCAGGCAGTTCATCGAATTGGCGGTGAACATGCCGGAGCAGCTGCCGCAGGTCGGGCAGGCGCTGCGCTCGTATTCGGCGACCTTTTCGTCACTGGCCGAGGAGTCGGCAGCGATGACCATGGCGTCGACCAGGTCCAGGCCGTGGTTGGCCAGTTTGGTCTTGCCGGCTTCCATCGGCCCGCCGGAGACGAACACCACCGGGATGTTCAGGCGCAGGGCAGCCATCAGCATGCCGGGGGTGATCTTGTCGCAGTTGCTGATGCAGACGATGGCGTCGGCGCAGTGGGCGTTGACCATGTATTCCACGGAGTCGGCGATGATCTCGCGGCTCGGCAGCGAATAGAGCATGCCGTCGTGGCCCATGGCGATGCCGTCGTCCACGGCGATGGTGTTGAATTCCTTGGCCACGCCGCCGTGCTTCTCGATCTCGCGGGCAACCAGCTGACCCAGGTCCTTCAGGTGCACGTGGCCGGGCACGAACTGGGTGAAGGAGTTGGCGATGGCGATGATCGGTTTCTTGAAGTCTTCATCCTTCATCCCGGTGGCGCGCCACAGGGCACGGGCGCCGGCCATGTTGCGGCCGTGGGTGGAGGTTTTCGAGCGGTAATCGGGCATGACACGGTTCCTGCGGCTGATCAGGTGATGTTCGTATGGTGAGCGTCGACTGGACCGGATGCAAACGGAAGGTGGCCGCGCGTTCGGTGGGGCCGCAGGACGCCGCGGGGTGGCCGCGCGTCTGGCCCGTGCTCAGGGCCCGCCAGGGGATGGGTGGCGAGGAATGCCCCCGATTCTACGCCCGCCACCGGCACAGCGCCAAGGCGCGGCTGATTGTCGGTGCAGGTGGCCGTCATTCCTTGGTGCGATGCCATTCATCCGGTTGCACCCTTTGGGGGATTGCCGGTTTGACCGGTCGGTCAGCTAGGCTGCGCGAGGGTGTGCTCTGCTCCATCGGCGCCCGCACTCGCCAGCGCAAGGATGTGTGCTGCGCCGCTCTGCCGATGTGGTGGTTCGCAGGGCGATGGCGACTCGTACAACAACAATGGAACGAGGAAGCTTCGATGTTCGACTTGAAATTCGGTGGCCTGGCGGCCGCCTGCCTGCTGCTCTGCTCCACCGCCCTGGCCGCTCCCCTGCCGGACACGCCGGGAGCGCCATTTCCGGCCGTAGCCAATTTCGACCGCAGTGGCCCGTACGCCACCAGTAGCCAGAGCGAGGGGCCGAGTTGTCGCATCTACCGGCCCAGCAACCTGGGGCAGGGCGGCGTGCGTCATCCGGTTATTCTCTGGGGCAATGGCACCGGCACCGGGCCAAGCACCTACGCCGGGTTGCTGTCGCACTGGGCCAGCCATGGCTTCGTGGTGGCTGCAGCGGAAACCTCCAATGCCGGCACCGGCCGGGAAATGCTGGCCTGCCTGGACTATCTGGTGCGGGAGAACAACAACCCCTACGGCACCTACGCCGGCAAGCTCAATACCGGGCGCGTCGGCACCTCCGGGCATTCCCAGGGCGGCGGCGGTTCGATCATGGCCGGGCAGGACACCCGGGTGCGTACCACGGCGCCAATCCAGCCCTACACCATCGGTCTGGGGCACGACAGCGCCTCGCAGCGCCGCCAGCAGGGGCCGATGTTCCTGATGTCCGGCGGCGGCGACACCATTGCCATTCCCTACCTCAACGCCCAGCCGGTCTACCTGCGCGCCAACGTGCCGGTGTTCTGGGGTGAGCGGCGTTACGTCAGCCACTTCGAGCCGGTCGGCGACGGCGGTGCCTACCGCGGCCCCAGCACGGCCTGGTTCCGCCTCCAGCTGATGGATGACCAGGGCGCGCGCGGCACCTTCTACGGCGCGCTGTGCAGCCTGTGCAGCAGCCTGCTGTGGTCGGTGGACCGTCGCGGTTTCTAGCGGCGCGTGATGCTCCGCCCTGCGGGGCGGGGCATCAGGTCGGAAGCTCGATGCCGCGCAGGCGTTCGGCGCGACGGCGCAGCAGTTCGAGGGTCACCAGCAGGGCGATGGACACCAGGATCAGCAGGGTGGCGATGGCCAGGATGCTCGGGTTGATCTGCTCGCGCAGGCCCGAGAACATCTGCCGCGGAATGGTGCGCTGCTGCGGGCCGGCCATGAACAGGATCACCACCACCTCGTCGAACGAGGTGATGAAGGCGAACAGCGCGCCGCTGATCACCCCGGGGCGGATCAGCGGCATGATGATGTCGAAGAACACCCGCAGCGGTGTGGCGCCGAGGTTGAGGGCGGCGCGCGCCAGGCTGTAGTCGAAGCCGGTGAGCGTCGCGGTGACGGTGATGATCACGAAGGGCGTGCCGAGCGCGGCGTGGGCGAGGATCACCCCCAGGTAGCTGCCGGCCAGGCCGAGGTTGGAGTAGAAGAAGAACATGCCGGCGGCGGTGATGATCAGGGGCACGATCATCGGCGACAGCAGCAGGGCGGTGATGAAGCGGCGATACGGCATGTCGTCGCGTGCCAGGCCCACCGCGGCGCAGGTGCCGAGCACCGTGGCCAGGATGGTGGCGAAGATGCCGATGACGAAGCTGTTCTTGATCGCCAGGATCCATTTCGGGTCGTTGAGGATCTCCCGATACCAGCGCAGCGAGTAGGCCTCCGGGTCCAGCGTGAGCATGCCTTCGGTGAAGCTGAAGAACGGCTCGGCATTGAACGACAGCGGCACGATCACCAGGATCGGCAGGATCAGGAACAGCAGCACCAGCCAGGAACTGACCTTGAGCAGCCAGTTGCCGAGGTGGTGCCAGAAACCGTAGTAGGCGGGGATTTTCATGGCGCCGTGCCCGGGGCGAGGTGACGGCCGCTGCCGCCTGTAGCCCGGACGCAGTCCGGGAACCAAGAGGTCACGAGTTTCCCGGATTGCATCCGGGCTACGCCGTGTTGCTGCGATGCTGATACGGCCATGTTCATCCCAACTTGATATTGCTGGCGCCGACGAAGCGGTCGTAGACCCAGTACAGCAGCAGGATCAGCCCCAGCAGCAGCGAGCCCAGCGCGGCGGCCAGCTCCCAGTTGTTCGAGCGCTGCATGTGGAAGGCGATGATGTTGCTGATCATCTGCCCGTCCGTGCCGCCCACCAGCGCCGGGGTGATGTAGTAGCCCACGGAGATGATGAATACCAGGAGCGCTCCGGCGCTGAGCCCGGGCAGGGTCATCGGGAAGTAGATGCGGGCGAAGGCCGGGATCGGCTTGTCGCCCAGGCTCAGGGCGGCGCGCATGTAGCTGGGGTCGATGCCGCGCATCACGCTGTACAGCGGCAGGATCATGAACGGCAGCAGGATGTGGGTCATCGCCACCACGGTGGCGAACGAGGTGTAGAGCATTTCGAAGGGCTGGCTGATCAGGCCGATGCCCATGAGCGTGGAATTGATCACGCCGTTGGTCTGCAGCAGGGCGATCCACGAGGTGGTGCGCACCAGCAGGGATGTCCAGAACGGTAGCAACACCAGCACCAGCAGCAGGTTGGCGCGGTTCGACGGCAGGCCGGCCAGGTAATAGGCCAGTGGGTAGCCGAGCAGGGCGCAGAGCAGGGTGATGACCAGCGCCATGTTCAGGGTTTTGGAGTACAGCTGCAGATAGATCTGCGTGTCCTGGCGCACCTGGATGCCTTCATCGGGATGCAGCTCCAGGTCCAGGGCGGTCAGGTAGTAGTCGTAGGTGTAGACCTTGCCGGCACGTTCGATGGCGTACCACAGCTCGGGGCGGCTCCAGTTGCGGTGGCTCTCGAGCAGGGTCTCGACGCCCTGGCTCGACAACGCTTCGGCATCCATCCGGCCGATGCGCCGCGCGGTGGATTTGACCACGCTGGACATGCCGGTGAAGGCGCGGTTGAACTCCTCGGACAGCTTGCCGGACAGGCGCTGCTTGTCGAGGGCGTGCAGTTCGCTGACGAACACGCTCAGCGTGCGTTCGTCGGGCAACTGCTTGTGATCGTCCCAGCGCTCCAGTTCGGCCAGGGTCAGGGGAATCAGCTCGGCCACCGTCGGGTGATACACGCTGCGCCACAGCATGCTGCCGATGGGAGCGACGAAGGTGACGAGGATGAACAGCAGCAGCGGCGCCACGAACAGGAAGGCGGTGAGGCGCTTCTTGCGGCGGGCGCTGGCGGCTTGGCCGGCTTCGCTGGTGGTGAGCGATGACAAGGTGTTACTCCGTAAAGCAGGGCGTAGAGCGAATGCCTAAATAGCTCCCTCTCCCGTTTAGGGGAGAGGGCTGGGGAGAGGGTGGCAGACTCTCCCTCTCCCCCAACCCCTCTCCCACAAGTGGGAGAGGGGAGCCGATGGCCTTTACTTCAACAGCCACTCGTTGAACTTCTCGCCCAGCGATTCGCCGTAGTCGGCCCAGAACTCCGAGCCGGCCTGGATGCCTTTGTCCAGGTGGGCGGTGGGCAGGTGTGGCGCCGCGCTCTGGTCGGCCAGCGGCATGGACGACTTGCGGGTCGGGCCGTAGGCCACGTCCGGCATGCCGGCCAGCGGCTTGGAGCCGGTGGCGTACTTGATGAACTCCATCGCCAGGTCCTTCTTCTTCGAGCCCTTGACGATGGCCCAGGCGTCGAGGTCGTAGACGTGGCCGTCCCAGACGATCTCGAAGGGTTTCTTCTCCTGCACGATGGCGTCGTAGAAGCGGCCGTTGGCCGACTGCACCAGCACGGCGCCGCCGTCATTGAGCAGCTGCGGCGCCTGCGACCAGGAGTCGAACCAGACGATGTCCTTCTTGATGCTGTCCAGCTTGTCGAAGGCGCGTTGCTGGCCTTCCGGGGTGGCGAGCACCTCGTAGACTTCGGCGGGCGCGACGCCATCGGCCATCAGCGCCCATTCCATGTTCACCTGCGGGCGCTTGCGCATGGCGCGCTTGCCGGGAATCTTGGCGGTGTCGAAGAAGTCGCCAATGCTGGCAGCCTTGGTACCGCCGATGGTGTTCTGGTTGTAGGCAAACACCACCGACCAGACGATATTGCCCACCGCGCACTCGCTGGCCAGGGCTTCGGGGATGAAGTCCTGCGCGGCCGGGGTGCCGTCGATGCCGGGCGGCAGGGCGCTGTGGTCGAGGCTTTCCAGCAGGCCTTCGGAGCAGGCACGCTCGAGGTCGATCACCTCGAAGTCGACCACGTCCCACTGGATGTTGCCCGACTCGACCTGCGCCTTGATCTCGGCGACGCCGCCGGAGTAGTCCTCGAACAGTACCTTGACCCCGGTTTCCTTCTGGTAGGGGTCGATGACGTGCTTCTTCTGCGCCGCGCCATAGGCGCCGCCCCAGGACACCACGGTGAGGCTGTCCTGGGCCGTTGCGGTGCTCGCGGTGAGTCCCAGCGCCGCCACCAGGGCGAAGGTGGAAACGCTGGTAGTCAGTGATCTAGCCATTGCTGTGCTCCATTTGCTTCTACTAGTTGTGGGGTGGGACTTCCGATCGATCCAGTGCCTGGCTGTCTTCCGGCAGCCAGGCGAGGGCGACTTCGTCATGAGCGTTGAGGTGCGGGGCCGAGCTGTCGTTGAGGTTCTTCACCACCAGCTCGCTGCCGCTGGCGGTCTCGAAGTGATAGCGGATGTATTCGCCGACGTAGTGGCGGGTGACGAAGCGCGCCTTGACCTGGTTGCCGCTGCCGCCGAGGCGGTCGGTGAAGTTGAGCTTCTCCGGGCGCACCGACACCGTGGTCGGCTGGCCGACTTCGGTGCAGTTGGCCTTCAGCGTCCGGACCAGGCCGCCATCGTCCAGACGCACCTGCACGCTGTCGTCGGCGACGCTTTCGATCACTCCGGCCAGCTTGTTGCTCTCGCCGATGAAGTCGGCGACGAACAGGTTGGCCGGACGTTCGTAGAGCACGTGCGGCGCGGCGCACTGCTGCACCACGCCGTTGTTGAACACGGCGATGCGGTCGCTCATGGTCAGCGCTTCGGTCTGGTCGTGGGTGACGTAGATCACGGTGAAGCCGAGCTGTTCGTGCAGGCGCTTGATCTCGAACTGCATCTGCTCGCGCAGCTTCTTGTCCAGCGCGCCGAGCGGCTCATCCATCAACACGATGTCCGGGGCGAAGATCAGCGCGCGGGCCAGGGCCACGCGCTGGCGCTGACCGCCGGAGAGCTGGCCGGGGTAGCGGCCGCCGAAGGCCTGCAGCTCGACCAGGGCGAGGTAGTCCTCGACCTTGGCGCGGATCTCGTCCTTGGGCAGCTTGCGGATCTTCAGCGGGTAGGCCAGGTTCTCGCGGATGGTCATGTGCGGGAACAATGCGTACTGCTGGAAGACCATGCCGATGTTGCGGTCGTAGGGGGCGATGCTGGTGACGTTGCGGCCGTTGATCAGGATCTCGCCGCTGGTCACGTCCTCGAAACCGGCGAGCATCATCAGGCAGGTGGTCTTGCCGGAACCGGAGGGGCCGAGCAGGGTGATGAACTCGCCCTTGGCCACGTTGAGGTTGAAGTCCTTGACCACCAGGGTCTTGTGGTCGTAGGTCTTCTTGACGTTGGTGAATCGCAGGAACGCGTCGTTCCCAGCCTGTGCAGTCATAGTCCTCCCCATCACCCGCAATCTGGAGCCAGCTCGTGGCCGGCGCCAACATCCTGAATCGATGCGGCCCTATCGTGTAGGCCGTTCGTTATGTAAATAGCCAAAAGCAATAAGCACGCCACTCGACCGTTGCTCGGCCGATGGTGCTCTGCTTCGCCGGTTACAGCCTAGTTCAGCCTGGGCGCAGGTGCAGAGCAGGTGTGGGAGGAAGTAACAGGCGGGAGGAGGGAAGGCACCTGACGACACGCACTGGGCTGGTGCGTGTCGCTCGAGCCTGGGGCGGGCGTCGGTTGCCGATCACATGGCCGTTGCGCCGCGAGCCACCGTCAGTCCATGGCCCGGATGCAATCCGGGGCGGTGCCTGGCGCCAGGCCATTCCCGGATTGCATCCGGGCTACGGCTGCAACCGTCTTGGTTCGCGGGTTTAACTATTGGGCAGCAGCCGTACCGTCAGGCTCTTGATATAGCGCGTCTCGGCGATGGCCGGGTGTACCGGGTGATCCGGGCCCTGGGCGCCGCGCTCGAGCAGCTGGATGTTGCGATCCAGATGGCGTGCGCTGGTCAGCAGGATGTTCTGCAGGTTGTCCTCCTCCAGGTGCATGGAGCAGCTGGCGCTGACCAGGATGCCGTCCTTGTTGAGCAGGCGCATGGCGGTTTCGTTGAGGCGGCGGTAGGCGGCCTCGCCGTTCTTGATGTCCTTCTTGCGCTTGATGAAGGCGGGTGGATCGGCGATCACCACGTCGAAGCGCTCTTCGGCGGATTTCAGTTCGCGCAGCGCGGCGAACACGTCGCCTTCGACGCAGGTGACCTTCTCGGCGAAACCATTGAGCGTGGCGTTGCGCTCCACGCCGTCGAGGGCGAAGCCGGAGGCGTCCACGCAGAACACTTCGCTGGCACCGAAGGCGGCCGCCTGCACGCCCCAGCCGCCGATATAGCTGAACAGGTCGAGCACGCGCTTGCCCTTGACGTAGGGCGCCAGGCGCGCGCGGTTCATGCGGTGATCGTAGAACCAGCCGGTCTTCTGCCCTTCGATCACCGGCGCCTCGAACTTCACCCCGTTCTCTTCCAGTGCGACCCACTCCGGCACCTCGCCGTAGGCGGTTTCCACGTAGCGCTCGAGGCCTTCGGCATCGCGTGCGCTGGAGTCGTTCTTGAACAGGATGCCGCTGGGCTTGAGCACCTGGATCAGCGCGGCGAGCACGTCGTCCTTGTGCGCCTCCATGGTGGCCGAGGCCAGCTGCACCACCAGGATGTCGAAGAAGCGGTCGACCACCAGGCCCGGCAGCAGGTCGGAGTCGCCGTACACCAGGCGGTAGCAGGGCTTGTCGAACAGGCGCTCGCGCAGGCTCAGGGCGACGTTGAGACGATGCACCAGCAGGGACTTGTCCAGCACGTGCTTGACGTCGCGCGACAGCAGGCGGGCGCAGATCAGGTTGTTCGGGCTCATGGCAACGATGCCCAGCGGTTTGCCGCCGGCCGCTTCGAGCACGGCCTGGTCGCCGGCCTTGAAGCCATGCAGCGGGGTGGCGGCGACATCGATCTCGTTGCTGTACACCCACAGATGGCCGGCGCGCAGGCGTCGGTCGGCGTTGGCTTTCAGGCGCAGACTGGGCAGGGAAGACATGAGTTCGGGCTCCGCGGGGAAAAGAGCGGGATTATAGCGGTTTGCAGGCCGGCCCGGCGGTTACAAAAGTCGACTGCGGGCCTGCCCCTGCATTGGCTAGACTGTGCGCTACTTCTCACACTGCACGATCGCGCTTCCATGACCTACGAACTCACCGCCCAACAGATTCAGCAAGTCCTGCAGGGCATCAGCGTACCGCCGCAACCGCAGATCATGGTCGACCTGCAGATGGAGCAGATCATGCCCAACCCGGATCTGCGCAGCATCGCCAGGCTGATCAGCCAGGACCCGGGTTTGTCCGGCGCCTTGCTGAAAATCGTCAACTCGCCGCATTTCGGCCTGGCCAACCGCATCGCCTCGATCCAGCAGGCGGTCAATCTGCTGGGCTGCAACACGGTGATCAACCTGATCAATGCGCAGTCGATCAAGGGCGAGCTGACCGACGAAGCCATCCTGGTGCTCAACCGCTTCTGGGACAGCGCCCAGGACGTGGCCATGACCTGCCTGACCCTGGCTAAGCGTCTGGGTTACCAGTCGCCGGACGAGGCCTACAGCCTGGGGCTGTTCCACAATTGCGGCATCCCGCTGATGCTCAAGCGCTTCCCCAATTACATGCAGGTGCTCGAGGAAGCCTATGCCAGCGCCAGCGACCAGTGTCGCGTGGTCGATACGGAAAACCGCCTGCTGACTACCAATCACGCGGTAGTCGGGTACTTCACCGCGCGTTCCTGGCGCCTGCCGGAGCACCTCTGCGAGGTCATCGCCAACCACCACAACGCCCTGTCGATCTTCAGCGACGACTCCGGGCGCGATGCCCAGCTCAAGACGCTGCTGGGCATCCTGAAGATGGCCGAGCATATTTGCGAGACTCACCGCGTGCTGGGTGCCCAGGCCGTCGACATGGAATGGCAGTACATCGCCCAGCCGATTCTCGAATACGTCGGGCTGTCGGAGTACGACTTCGAGAACCTGCGCGAAAGCATTCGCGACCTGGCCGTACTCTGATCCCTGTGCCGGGCGGTGCCCGCGTGCGGGCTTCGCTGCGTGCTACCGTTTTGCGCGCCGCTCCTGCTAAGGTGGCGCACCGCCGTTCTTCTGCCGTACTGCCATGCCCGAATTACCTGAAGTCGAAACCACCCGCCGCGGTATTGCCCCCTATCTTGAAGGCCAGCGCGTCAGCCGCGTGATCGTGCGCGAGCGCCGCCTGCGCTGGCCCATCCCCGAAGATCTGGACATTCGCCTGTCCGGCCAGCGCATCGAGGGCGTCGAACGGCGCGCCAAGTACCTGCTGATCAAGGCCGAAGTCGGCAGTCTGATCGGTCATCTGGGCATGTCCGGCAGCTTGCGTCTGGTCGAGTGCGGCCTGGCGGCGGCCAAGCATGAACATGTGGATATCGAGCTGGAGTCCGGCCTGGCGCTGCGTTATACCGACCCGCGCCGTTTTGGCGCGCTGCTCTGGAGCGAAGACCCGCTGCGCCATGAGCTGCTCAGCAAGCTTGGGCCGGAGCCACTGGGTGGCCTGTTCGATGGCGAGCGGCTGTTCCAGCTCTCGCGCGGGCGCAGCATGGCGGTCAAGCCTTTCATCATGGACAACGCGGTGGTGGTGGGCGTGGGCAATATCTATGCGACCGAGGCGTTGTTCGCCGCCGGTATCGATCCGCGCCGCGAAGCCGGGTCGATCTCGCGGGCCCGCTACCTGCGCCTGGCCGAGGAGATCAAACGCATCCTCGCCCATGCCATCGAGCGTGGCGGCACCACCTTGCGCGACTTCGTCGGCGGGGATGGCCAGCCCGGCTACTTCCAGCAGGAACTGTTCGCCTACGGCCGCGGCGGCGAGTTCTGCAAGGTCTGCGGCAGCACGCTGCGTGAGGTCAAGCTGGGGCAGCGGGCGAGTGTGTACTGTCCCAAGTGCCAACGCTGAGAACCTGTTTACGATCTGCTGCGCGTCGGCCCTACTGCGTTAAAAACAGGCTCGGAATGCTCATGTACAAAAGTACACTCCGCTTCCTCGCCTGTTTTTGCCTTGTATGGCTCTAGCTCGCGAGCTCGTAAAACACGTTCTGGTAAGAAAACAACAAGAAATACCGAGGTTGATCGATGTCCGGTAACTACCTGCCACGCTATCCGGCCGCCGAATGGCTGGGGCGCAGCGTGCTGAAACTCATGGGCTGGCGAATCGAGGGCGAGCTGCCGAAGCTCGACAAGTTCGTAGCCATTGGCGCTCACCACACCTCCAACTGGGACTTCGTGATCTTCATCGCGCTGAAATTCGTGCTACGCCTCAACGCTCGCTGGTTCGGCAAGCACAGCATCTTTCGCTGGCCCTTCGGCGGCCTGATGCGCAGCTGGGGCGGCATCCCGATCCGTCGCAATCGCAAGCTCAACACCGTCGAACAGGCCGTTCAGGCCTTTCGCGAGCATGATCAGTTCATCCTGGTGCTGTCGCCGGAAGGCACGCGCAAGAAGGTCGAGCGCTGGAAGATGGGCTTCTACCATATCGCCCTGGGTGCCGGCGTACCCATAGTGCTGGGCGCGCTGGATTACCGGAACCGGCGTGTAGTGATCGGCCCGACCTTCCAGCCGACCGGTGACGAGAAGGCCGATCTGGCCGCCATGCTGGCGTTCTTCCGGCCCTACGTGCCGAAAAAGCCGGAATACGCCTTTCATGGCGATTGACGTCCGTCACGCTGACAATTACCAATGCGCTGTTATAGTTACTGACACTTTCCCGAATAACCTGAAGGATCGATCCATGAAAGCGTTGCGCACCTCCGCTGCTGTCCTGGCGCTGACCTCTGGCCTGCTGGCGCTCTCGGCGCAGGCGGAAGTGGTTCAGCAGAACGCCAGCGGCGACCCGCTCTACACCGTCGAGGCGCCCAAGGGCTATGCCATGGTCGGCGATCTGGTCATCGCCCGCCCGCTGCTGATCGGCGCAACCGCCATCGGCGCCGCTGCCTTCATCGTCAGCCTGCCGTTCACCGCACTGGGCGGTAACGTCGGCGAGGCCGCCCAGTCGCTGGTGGTCGAGCCGGGGCGCGAAGCCTTCGTGCGCTGCCTGGGCTGCACCAGCAGCGGCTACAAGCAAGACTGATTCGCTAATCGGTTCGTTGCGGCCTCTCGCCTCCTCATGAGGCGAGGGGCCGCTTGCGTTTGAACGCCGGGAAAAGGAAGAAGCGGTGGTAATCAAGTACCTGCGCTGGGTGATGTTGCTGCTGGTGGCGGCGGGGCTGATCGCCTCGTTCTGGTTCAGTCAGGGCTGGTTGCAGCTGTGCGCCGGCCTGGCGATCTTTCTGTTCGGTATGCAGTGCCTGGAAGAGGGCCTGCGCCAGCTGGCCGGCAGCAAGCTGGAGCAGATACTCGGACACAGCACCTCGACCCCCTTCAAGAGCCTGCTGTTCGGCGTCGGCGGCACCCTGCTGCTGCAATCGAGCACCCTGGTGTCGCTGCTAACCATTGCCTTCATCAGTACCGGGCTGATCCAGCTGGCCGGCGGTATCGCCATCCTTTTCGGCGCCAATCTCGGTGCCACCAGCGGTATCTGGTTGCTGGCAATGGCAGGGCAGAACCTCAGCCTCAGCCCGTTGGCGTTGCCGTTGCTGGTGTTCGGCGTGCTGGCCGGCTTCTTCGGGCCCAGGAGCAAGGCGGCCGGGCGCATCGTGCTGGGTATCGCCTTCATCTTTCTCGGTATCGACCAGATCAAGGATGGCTTCGCCAGTTTCGGCGACGGCCTGGACATGACCGGCTATCAGGAGGTCGGCTGGCGTGGTGCGCTGCTGTTCACCGCCATCGGCATGGCCATTACCGTGGTGTTGCAGTCCAGCCATGCCACCTTGATGCTGACCCTGGCCGCGCTGGCCAGCGGCCAACTGGAGCTGGGGCAGAGCCTGGCCATCGCCATTGGCTCGAACATCGGCAGCAGCGTGACCACCGCCTTCGTCGGCTCGCTCGGCGGCAATCGCAGCGGCCAGCGCCTGGCGCTTGCCCATGTGCTGTTCAACATCACCACCGGTTTTATCGCCTTCTGCCTGCTGGGGCCGCTGACCTGGCTGGTGCATGCGCTGGCCGAGCCACTGGGCCTGGGCGAGAACAGCCTGATCCAGCTGGCGATGTTCCACACCCTGTTCAACGCCATGGGCGTGGCGCTGTTCTGGCCGTTGCAGGGGCGCCTGGCGCAGTTGTTGATCCGCTGGCTACCGGAGCGGGCCGAGCCGCAGGTGCTGATCGCCGAGGTGGCGCCTGCGCAAGTGGCCGAACCCGAGCCGACCCGGGCACGTTATCTCAACGAGCGTGCGCTGGACTCGGTGGAGTCGGCGTCCGTCGCGGTGGTGCAGGAGCTGGGGCATCTTGGCCGCCTGAGCGTGGAGGTGATCTGCCATGCGCTCTACCTGCCGGTGGAGCAGCTGGCGCAGGCCAGGGCGGACGAACAGTTGCTGCAGGCCAGACCCGCGCAGGCGGGATTCGACGCCGACCAGCTCTATCGCCGTCATATCAAGGGCGTGTACGGCGATCTGCTTAGCTTCATGGGGCGTATGGAACTGCCCATGGACGAAGCGCACCAGCAGTTCTGGGTCAGTTGCCAGCTGGCGGCACTGCAGCTGGTGGACGCGGTCAAGGATGCCAAGCATCTGCAGAAGAACCTCGGCCATTACCTGGAGCAGCCGCCGTCGGGCGCGCGCACCTGTTATGTCGAATTGCGCCGTCACCTGTTGCTGGCCTTGCATGAGCTGCGCGAGCTGGCTCGCGCCGAACTGGAGGATGAGGTCTGGCGTTCGCGTCTGGCCTGGCTGGACGAGCAGGCAGCGACCTTCGATGCGCAGTTCCGCCAGCGTCTGTTCAGCGAGGTGCGTTACGGCCACCTCGATGGCCTGCAGACCAGCTCGCTGATGAACGATCTGGGCTATGTCAGCCGCATCTTCCAGAGCCTGCGCAACGTGCTGATGCTGGGCAACGAACAGGCGCTGTTCCGCGAGCTGCGCAAGTTCGGTGACGAGCAGGAGAGCCTGATCCGGCTCACCTGACGCAAGACGTAGCCCGGATGAAATCCGGCAGCGGTTGGGCAATTTCCCCGGATTGCATCCGGGCTACGGTCACATGCGGTCGGTGCGCATCAGGGCGTCGCCTCGCCAATCCCGCGAGGATCGCTGGCCGCCTGCACCTCGCCGCTGGCCTTGTCCCACAGCAGCACCTGCTGATTGCCGTACTGCCGGTCCAGGCGCTTGAGTTCATGGCCGCGTTTCTCCAGCTCGGCGATCTGCGCGTCGCTGAAGGTATCCGGCTCGTGCTCGATCACATCCGGCAGGAACTGGTGGTGATAGCGCGCCACGGTCGGCCAGCGTGCGATGGGCTGTTCGTCCAGGTACTCCAGCATCGACAGCAGCACCATGCTGGGGATGCGGCTGCCACCCGGTGTGCCGAAGGCGGCGAACTCATCCACGCTTTCGATAAAGCTCGGGCTCATCGATGACAGCGGACGCTTGCCGCCTGCGATGGTGTTGGCCTGGCTGCCGGTCAGGCCGTAGGCATTGGCGCCCTGCACGTCGGCAGCGAAATCGTCCATCTCGTCGTTGAGCAGCACACCGGTGCCGGGCACGGTGAAGGCGGCGCCGAAGGGCAGGTTGATCGACAGGGTGGCGGCCACCGCGTTGCCTTCGGTGTCGAGCACGGCGAAGTGCGTGGTGTGGTCGCCCTCGTGCCAGGTGCCGGCAGTCGGCAGGCTGGCGCTGGGGGTGGCGCGCTCGGGGTCGATGCTGCCGGCCAGTACCGCCAGATGCCCCGGCGAAAGCAGTTGCTCGACCGGGTTCTTGACGAAGTCTGGGTCGCCGAGCAGGCCGCGGTCACGGTAGGCACGACGCAGCGCCTCGACCACGTAGTGCACGCGCTGCACCGGCTCGGCCTCGCGCCAGGGCAGTTGCTGCAGCATCGCCAGGCTCTGCGCCAGCGCGATGCCGCCGGCCGAAGGTGGTGGGGCGCTGATCAGCTCGCGGCCGTCTTCGAGGGCGAAACGCAGCGGTGCGCGCCATTGCACGCGATATTCCGCCAGATCGTCCTCGTTCCAGATGCCGCCTGCCTTGCGCACGCCGGCGATCAGGCGCTTGCCCAGCTCGCCGCCATAGAACCCGGCGCGGCCGTGGTCGGCCAGCGCCTGCAAGGTGGTCGCCAGCTCCGGCTGGCGCAGCCGGTAACCTTCTGCCGGCACCTCGCCCTGGTCGAGGAACAGGCGGGCGCTTTCGGCGTCGTCGCGCAGCGCTGCCAGGCGCCAGGTCGCCCGCTCACGGTAGACGCGATCGACCGCGAAGCCCTCGTTGGCCAGGCGAATCGCCGGTGCCAGGCTGCTTTTCAGCGGCAGGCGGCCGTGCTTCTCGGCCAGCTCGACCAAGGCTGCCGGCAGCCCCGGAATGGCAGCGGCCAGCGCACCATTGAGCGACAGCTCGCGCTGCACCTTGCCGTCACGTACGTAGAGATCCGGCTTGGCTTCCAGCGGCGCACGCTCGCGGGCGTCGAGAAAATCGTAGACAGGCGTGTCACCGCCACTGCGCAGGAGGAAGAAACCACCGCCACCCAGGCCCGAGCCGTAGGGCTCGACCACGGCCAGGGCCGCACTGGCGGCGACGGCGGCGTCGAAGGCATTGCCGCCGGCGTCGAGCATCTGCTGCGCGGCGGCAGTGGCGGCGGGGTGAGCGGTGGCAATGGCGGGTTGTTGCGGGGCGGCATGGGCCAGCAGGCTGGCGCCGAGCAGCAGGGTCGATAGCAGGAGTTTGCGCAACATGCGATCTACCAGAGGCGGCTGAAGGAAGCTTGCAGCTTAACAGCCTCGCTCGGGCGAGGGGGCACAACGGGCGCGGAGAAAGCGGGAGGCCGCCGGCCTCCTCGGAAGCGTCAGGCCTTGCCGGTGATGATGCGGTACTTCTGCATCAGTTCATCCTTGCTCTCGACGTTGTTTTCGTCGAGCGGGATGCAGTCCACCGGGCAGACCTGCTGGCACTGCGGCTCGTCGTAATGGCCGACGCACTCGGTGCACAGGTTGGGGTCGATCACGTAGATCTCCTCACCCTGGGAAATGGCGCCGTTGGGGCACTCGGGTTCGCAGACGTCGCAGTTGATGCAATCGTCGGTGATGATCAGGGACATGGGTAACTCCTGTCGCGGCGACGCCGAGACACTGGCAGACAACGATGCGCGAATTGTGCCGGATTGGTGCAGCTTGTGTCATGCGCCCGTACTGCATCTGTGGGAGGGGCTTTAGCCGCGACAGTCGCCGCTGAAGCGCCTCCCACAAGTGCTCTTCAGCTTTTGCGAAAGCGCGCGTTGAGCGCGTCGGCGACGGCCGGATGGACGAACTTGGAGATATCGCCGCCCAGGGCCGCGATCTCGCGCACCAGGGTCGAGGAGATGAAGGAGTACTTTTCCGACGGGGTGAGGAACAGACTTTCCACATCCGGCGCCAGTTGGCGGTTCATGTTGGCCAGCTGGAACTCGTACTCGAAGTCGGATACCGCACGCAGGCCGCGCAGGAACACATTGGCGCCCTGTTCCTTGACGAAGTGCGCCAGCAGCGAGGAGAAACCCACCACTTCGACATTCGGCAGGTGCTTGGTCACCTCACGGGCCAGCTCGACGCGTTGTTCCAGCGGGAACAGCGGGTTCTTCTTGGGGCTGGCGGCGACGGCGATGATGACGTGATCGAAAAGTCGCGCGGCGCGTTCGACCAGATCGCCATGGCCTTTGGTGATGGGGTCGAAGGTACCCGGGTACAACACTCGATTCATCGCTTCGTCCTGTTCGAGGCGGCAAGAGTCGCGGATGGTAGCGCAGCGTTTCCCTTGCGGCCAAGCGCGACGAAAGCTCAGTTGCCGCGCAGATGCAGCAGCAGCGCGGGCAGCAGGCAGGCGAGGGCGATCCAGTCGGCGATCACCACACGGCGCAGAGCCTCGTTGTAGACAGGCGCGCTCCATGCCAGCAGGAGAAAGGCGAGCACGCTGATCAGCCCGCCGATCAGCGCCGCGCTGCGCAGCGCCGGGAGGAAGGCAGCGGCCACCAGCAGGGCGCCGAGCAGACCGAAGAGCACGGCGCGGTGGCGCATGAGGATCTGCAGGTTGGGCTCGTCCCGGGCGATGCCGTACAGCGCATTGAGGCGTTCACCCCCGAGCACGCCGACCAGCGGCAGCAGATGGATGACACCGGCCACCAGCAGCAGAACGGCGATCAGCTTGCTCATCTCAGGCCCTCAGGCGTTCGCCCAGCAGGGTGGCGAGCTTGGCGGTCAGGCCATAGATCGACAGCTGCGGGTTGGCGCCGATGCTGGTGGGGAACAGCGAGCCGTCGTGGATCGACAGGTTGGCCAGGTGATGGTGGCGGCCGAGGCTGTCGACCACCGCCTGCTGCGCATCCTCGCCCATGGCGCAGCCTCCCATCACGTGGGCACTGCCCAGGCGGGTGCGATAGAGCGCCAGGTCGAGGTTCTCGATCATGTCCCGGGCCTCCTTCCAGCTGCCGACGTAACGCGCATCGGCATGGGTCGGCATCACCGCCCTGGCGCCGGCGGCGAACTGGATTTCCGCCATGGTCAGGTAGGCGCGGCGCACGCCGTCCCAGGTGTAATCGGTCATCTGGTAATCGAGCACCGGGCTGCCGTCGCCCCGCAGCTCCACGCGGCCTTCGGCGCAATCCGGGTGGAAGCCGTCGCGCAGCAGGGCGAGCATCACGTTGGTATGCGGCAGCTGCGCCATGCGCAGGGCGTTCTCGCGGCCGAAATCGCCGAGCAGGGTGGCGGTCAGTGCCGGTTGCAGCGGCGGCACTTCCAGTTTGTAGGAGAGACGTCCGTCGGTGCCGTCGTCCCACTGGAAATGATCCGAATAGACCGACTGCGGCGCACCGTAGAAGGGGTTGATGACCTGCTCGAACTGCGCCGCGGAGAAGTTCACCAGGTGCAGGTAGGTGCGCCGGCCGACGCGCTGGTGCGGGTCGGGCGCATTGGAACGCAGCAGGATGCCGGGCGTATTGATGCCGCCGCCGGCCAGCACGTAATGCCGCGCCTTGACCCGGATGCGCTTGCCGCTGGGCGCCACGCAGCGTTCGTCCATGCCCAGGCAGTCGATGCCGACCACCTTGTCGCCTTCGATCAGCAGCTTGTCGGCGCGCGCCAGGTAAAGCAGCTCGCCGCCGGCGTCGAGGGTGGCGGGGATGGTGGTGACCAGCATCGACTGCTTGGCGTTGGTCGGGCAGCCCATGCCGCAATAGCCGAGGTTCCAGCAGCCGCGCACGTTGCGCGGGATCGGCGCCCAGTGATAGCCGAGCTTGTCGCAGCCGCTGCGCAGCACCTCGTTGTTGGCATTCGGTGGCACCGCCCAGGGCGCCACGCCCAGGCGCTGCTCCATCTTCTCGAACCAGGGCGCCATGGACTCGACGTCATGGCCCTTCACTCCATGCACCTCGGCCCAGTGCGCCAGGGTCTGCGGCGGTGTGCGGAAGCTGCTGGTCCAGTTGACCAGCGTGGTGCCCCCAACGGCGCGGCCCTGTAGGATGGTGATGGCGCCGTCCTTGCTCATGCGCCCGATGCCCTCCTGATAGAGGGTCGGGTAGGCATCGGCCTCGCGCATCTTGAAGTCGTCGCTGGTCTTGAGCGGACCTTCCTCGATCAGCAGCACCTTGTAACCGGCGGCGCTGAGGATTTCCGCCGTGGTGCCGCCACCGGCGCCGCTGCCGACGATGGCGACATCGGCTTCCAGGGTCAGGTCGTTTTCCAGGCGCGAACCGTCGTATGTCTTCCAGCCCCTGGCCAGGCCTTGCTTGAACAGATCGGGTACGGGCATTTCAGGCTCTCTTCTTGTCATTCACAGCGAGCGAGACGGGGCGGGTAGGGTGCGCCGCGCGCACCGAATTACCCGCGTCGTTTGGTGGTGCGCAGGCGCACCCTACGGCATCCGCGACAGTGGGTAGGGTGGGCTTCAGCCCACCAAAGCTGTCCTCTGGTTGGTGGGCTGAAGCCCACCCTACAAATCTCTCCAGTTGCGCCGTTATACGGTGGGCGGCCCCGGATAGCCGCAATGCGCCCAGGCCTCCTGGCGGCTGTACCAGGCCATCATCACCAGTTGCAGCAGCGAGGCGTGGCCCATGCGCAGCAGGCTCAGGCTGCTGTTCTGCCAGCGTGCGAGGAAGTTGCGCACGTCATCGGCGCTGGCGTTGTCCCAGCTGCCCCAGACCCCGGTCAGCGGGCCGCGGGTGAGGGGCAGAGCGAGCACGTCGAACAGCTGCACGGTGAGTTTCAGCATTTCCGGCGACAGGTGCGCCAGGCTGGTATCGAGGCTCTTCAGCGTGCCGTCGATGGCCTGCGGCATCTGCTCGGCACTGACGGCGCCGTCGAGCATCACCGGGATCAGTGCGCGCAGAAAGGGCAGGTCGCTGCTGCGCAGGATCAGGTAACCATTGGCCGGCGTGCTGGCCGAACAGCCGCTGAGCGTCGCGGTCAGCCCGGCGGTGCCAAGCAGCGCCGTGCCCAGCAGGCCGACCTTGAGCAGATTGCGCCGCGACAGTTGCGGCGCGTTGAGGGTGGTGTCGTTCATTGTTGTTGTCACCAGGCGTAAAACGGGCGCTGCCCGCGTTGTTCAGCGTACGAACAGCTTGTAGACCAGCTTCTGGATCGTCTTGCCATAGGGCGGGTAGATCAGCCGCGCGGCGTTGAAGCGCTGCTTGATGAACACCCCCTTGGCCTTGCTGAAGGTCAGGAAGCCTTCGTGGCCGTGGTAGTGGCCCATGCCCGACGGGCCGACACCACCGAACGGCATGTCGTCCTGGGCCACGTGCAGCAGGGTGTCGTTCAGGCATACGCCGCCGGAGTGGGTTTCGTGCAGCACGCGTTGCTGCTCGCGC
Organism: Ectopseudomonas guguanensis; assembly: GCF_900104265.1. Lineage (GTDB taxonomy): Bacteria > Pseudomonadota > Gammaproteobacteria > Pseudomonadales > Pseudomonadaceae > Aquipseudomonas > Aquipseudomonas guguanensis. The sequence continues at coordinate 144,912 of NZ_FNJJ01000004.1, read as the reverse complement.
TTGTCGTAGCCGAAGTAGTACAGCGCCAGCGGGCGCGGCCGGGCGTTGACGTAGGCGAAGGCGTCTTCGATGCGGTCATAGGGCACCACCGGCAGCAGCGGGCCGAAGATCTCGTCCTGCATCAGCTTCATGTCGTCGTTGACGTCCAGCAGCAGGCTCTGCGGCAAGCGTCGGCCCTGTGCTTCGGGATACAGCGGGATGATCCGGGCGCCCTTGGTCTGGGCATCCTGCAGGTAGCCGTTGAGGCGCGCCAACTGGCGCTCGTTGATGATCGCGGTGTAGTCGGGGTTGTCCTTGAGCTGTGGGTAGAAGCGCTGCACCACCTGGCGATAGGCGGCGACGAAGCCCTCCACCCGGTCTCTGGGCACCAGCACATAGTCAGGCGCCACACAGGTCTGCCCGGCGTTGAGGGTCTTGCCGAAAGCGATGCGCTCGGCGGCGTGGTCCAGCGGCACGTCGGCGGAAACGATGGCCGGCGACTTGCCGCCCAGCTCCAGAGTCACCGGAGTGAGGTTCTCGGCGGCGGCGCGCATCACGTGCCGGCCGATGCTGGTGGCGCCGGTGAACAGCAGGTGGTCGAACGGCAGCTTGGAGAAGGCCATGCCGACTTCCGCCTCGCCCAGGGCGACGCTGACCAGGTCCTCGGGGAAGACGCGCGCCAGCAGGTCCTTGACCAGCTGCGAGGTGGCCGGGGTGGACTCGCTCATCTTGATCATCACCCGGTTGCCGGCGGCCAGCGCGCCGGTCAGCGGGCCGATGGCGAGAAACAGCGGGTAGTTCCACGGCACGATGATGCCGACCACGCCCAGCGGCTGGTAGATGACCTTGGCTGCGGCGGGCATGAACTGCAGGCCGACGCTGCGCCGCGAGGGCTTCATCCACTTCCTGATGCGCCTGGACGCGTAATGGATGCCATGCAGGCTGGGCATCAGCTCGGCGAGCAGGGTCTCGTCGGCCGAGCGATTGCTGAAGTCCCGGGAAATCGCTGCGATCAGCGCATCCTGCTGCTCGGTCAGCAGTTCGCTGAGGGATTTCAGCCACTGGATACGCTGCTCGGCCGAGGGCATCGGGTTGGCGGCAAAGGCCGCGCGCTGCAGGGCGAAGGTGGCGTCCAGCTGGTTGATCTGCTGTTGGCTCTGCTGCAGGTAGGCGATGTCGGCGACCATGGGTTTCTCCTCGACGTTCCAGCGGGCTGCTTGGGACTGCGCTGGATTTTTAGAGCAATTACTCTAATGTGTCAAATAGGATGCCGCGTCACTGCCCGTGTCGCACCCTAACCAAAGGCCAGCAGCAACCTCTTGGGTGCGTCGAGGGGTAACACTTCGGCTGTTTCGCCTGTACCTTTGCCACTTTTGAAGTCGAGATCGAGCTGCGTCATGGCGCCACCCAAGACCCGCGACCGCATCGTTGCCGAGAGCCTGGCCCTGTTCAACGGCCAGGGCGAGCGCAACGTCACCACCAACCACATCGCCGCGCACCTGGGCATTTCGCCGGGCAATCTGTATTACCACTTCCGCAACAAGCAGATGATCATCGCCGAGCTGTTCGCCCAGTACGAAGCGCAGGTCGACAGCTTTCTGCGCCGCCCCGAAGGCCGCGCGCTGACGGTGGAAGACAAGACCTTCTATCTGGAGGCGCTGCTGGCGGCGATGTGGCACTACCGCTTCCTGCACCGCGACCTGGAGCACCTGCTGGAGTCCGACGCCGAGCTGGCCGCGCGTTACCGCGCCTTCGCCCAGCGCTGCCTGGTGGGGGCGCAGTCGATCTACCAGGGCTTCGTCGAGGCCGGCATCCTGTTGATGACGCCGGCGCAGATCGAGGCGCTGACGCTCAATGCCTGGATCATCATGACCTCCTGGGTGCGCTTTCTCTGCACGGCGGGCGCCAGCCCGGACAACCTCAGCCAGGACATGCTGCGCCGCGGCATCTACCAGGTGCTGGCGCTGGAGGGCGGCTATATCGCGCCTTCGGCGCGCGCGGCGGTCGAGGCGCTGTACGATCGCCTGCACGTGCCGCTGGAGCAGGTGCTCTGAGGCGATCAGCTACTGTTGCCCAGCGCCATGGGTCTGGCCCGCAAGGGCTGCTGATCGGGTTGCAGGCGCCGTAACTGGCGATACAGCGCGCGGGTTTCCAGCAGATTCCACACCCGCAGCAGGGTCTCGATGGCATCCAGCGGCTTGCTGATGAAGTCGCGTGCGCCCAGTGCCAGGGCGCGCAGCCGGGCCTCGCGGGTGGCGTCGGCGGTGAGCACCAGAATCGGCAGGTAATCGTCGGCGGGAATGCGCCGCTGCAGCTGTTCGAGCACGGCGAAGCCGTCCAGGCCGGGCATATGCAGATCGAGAATCAGCAGGTCCGGCTCGAAGCTGCTGAACAGGGCCAGCGCCTGGGCCGGGTCGGTGCAGCTGAGCACGTTGTGCAGGCCCTCGCGGGCCAGCAGCTGTTCCACCAGTTCGAGGTTGGCGGGCTGATCGTCGATCACCAGGATACGAAAATCGTCGGCGGGCGCTGGGTGGTTCATGGTCAGGCTCCGAGAGGCGGGGTGGGCGTGGCGGCATCCAGATGCTGGCGCAGGGCGGCGAGAAAGGTCGGCACGTGCAGGGGTTTGCTCAGCACCGCGGTGGCGCCGGCCTGCTGCAGGTCGCGCCGGGTGCCGGCGCTGACGTCGGCGGTGATCAGCAGCACGGGTGTATCGCTGCTGCTGGGGTTCAGACGCAGGCGCTTGAGCACTTCCTGGCCTGAGAGGTCGGGCAGGTCGAGATCCAGCAGGATCACCTCGGGGCGGTGCTGCCAGGCCAGATCGAGACCGAGCTGGCCCTGCATGGCCGAGATCACCTGCACCTGTGGCCAGCGCGACAGCAGGGTCTCGATCAGCGCCAGGCTGGACAGGTTGTCTTCGATGCACAGCACGCGCAGCGGCCGCTCCGGCGGGGCGATGTCGCTGGCCGCGGGTGGTGGCGCCGCGGCCGGCGCCGGCAGCAGGCCGTCATGCCCCTGCGCCCGTGGTAGCGTCAGGCTGAAGGTGCTGCCCTCGCCGGGCGTGCTGTGCACGCCGAGGCTGCCATCCATCTGCTCCAGCAGGCTCTTGCTCAGGGCCAGGCCCAGGCCGGTGCCCTCCACCTCGCTGGCCGCGGCGCCGAGGCGCTCGAAGGGAATGAACAGGCGCTCCAGATCCTCGGCGGCGATGCCGGGGCCGTTGTCAATCACGCTCAGCGTGATGGTGTCGCTGTCGGCCTGCACCCGCACTTCGACATGGCCGCCAGGGTGGTTGTACTTGATCGCGTTGGAGAGCAGGTTGAGCAGCACCTGCACCAGGCGCTGGCGGTCGGCCTGCACGCAGAGTTCGGCTGGCAGCTCCTCCGGCAGGCGCAGGCGGATATCGGCGCTGTCGGCCTGGGGCGACAGCAGCAGGCTGACCTCCTGCAGCAGCGGGCGCAACGCCAACGGCTCGGGGCTCAGTGCCAGCCGCCCGGATTCGATGCGGGCAATGTCCAGCACCTCGTTGATCAGCCCCAGCAGGTGCCGGCCGGCGCGCAGGATATGACGCACCTGGGCCTGCTGCGCCGGTGTGCCGCGGTCCATTTCCAGCAGCTGGGCGAAGCCGAGGATGGAATTGAGCGGCGTGCGCAGCTCGTGGCTCATGCGCGAGAGAAACTCGCTTTTCGCCCGGCTGGCGTTCTCCGCCTCTTCGCGCGCCGTGCGCAGGGCGGCCTCGGCATTGCGCCGGTCGGTGATGTCGCGGGTGATCTTGGAAAAGCCGCGCAAGGTGCCGCTGGCGTCACGCTGCGCGGTGATCACCACGTTGGCCCAGAAAAGCGAGCCATCGCGGCGCTGGCGCCAGGCCTCTTCCTCGTAGCGCCCTTCGCGGGTGGCTGCCTGCAGGGCCAGGTAGGGGGCGGTGTCGCGGGCCTGCGGCGGGTAGAACAGGGAGAAGTGGCGGCCGAGGATGTCCGCCTCGCTGTAGCCCTTGATGCGCTCGGCGCCGGTGTTCCAGGAGGTGACGTGGCCGCTGGGGTCGAGGCCGAAGATGCCGTATTCCTTGACCCCGTCGATGATCAGGCGCAGGCGCTCCTCGTTGTCGCGCAGGGCGCGCTCGCGTTCGGCCAGCAGCTGCCCGGCCTCTTCCAGGCTGGCGGCGAGCTGGCCGATCTCGTCGGCCGCCGGGCCTTGGGGGATCAGCGGCTGGCCCAGGGCCAGGCGCCGGGCATTGCGCTCGACCTGCTGCACCCGATGGACGATGCCGGTGGACAGCAGCACCACGGCGAACAGCGCACCGAGCACGCCGAACATGGCGGCCAGGCCGGTGGCCAGGAGCATGCGCGAGCGCACCGCGCTGGCTTCTGCGTTGCGCTCGTCGAGCAGGGTCTGCTCACGCTCGAGCATCTGCTGGATCTCCTGGCGCAGCGCGTCGAGCACGTGCTTGTTGTCCACCAGGATGCGTGTCATCGCCGCGCGGTCGTCGCTGCTGGCCAGCGCCATAAGCTGTTCCAGGCCTTCCAGCTTGATCACGATCAGCGGGCGCAGGCGTTCCAGGCTGCCGCGCATCTGCGGGTCGCGGATGTCCGCATCGAGGCGCCGCAGCGTGCTGTCGATGCGCTCCAGCGCACTGCGGTAGGACGGCAGGAAGTCGCTGCGCTGGATCAGCAGGTAGCCGCGCACGCTGGCCGCTGCTTCGGCCAGCAGGCTGTGTACCGCCTGCACGTCGCCCTGCACGCGCAGTGCCCGGCGCACGTCGTCCTCGACCCGCGAGGTCTGGCGTTCGGTGACGTACACCAGCACCAGGGAGATCAGCAGCACCGCCAGCGGCAGGGCGATGATCACCAGGCTCTTGCTGCGCAGCGGGCGGTCGGTCCAGCGCGTGATCAGGCCCTTCATGCCCTGTGCTCCAGCGGCGCCACCAGGCCCAGGGCAATGCCTTGCACGGCGGCCTGGGTACGGTCGGCGACCCCCAGCTTGCCGATTACCCGTTCGACGTGCGCCTTGGCCGTGCCGGTGGCGATGCCCAGCTCTTCACCGATCTCGCGATTGGTGAGCCCTGCGGCGATCAGGCCGAGCACCTGATGCTCGCGCGGCGTCAGCGCACTGCCCGGCGCACCGCCCTGGTTGCGCTGGACCACGCGGCGCAGTAGCTGCGCGCTGACCATGCCGTTGAGCGCGCACTGGCCGGCCGCCACCTGGCGCAGGCCGTCGATGACCTCCTGGCGGCTGGCATCCTTGAGCAGATAGCCGACGGCGCCGGCGTTGACCGCCGCTTCCAGATGGTCGGGGCTGTCGTACATGGTGAACAGCAGCACCTTGATCGACGGCTGCTGTTCGCGCAGCAGGCGCGCGGTAGCCAGGCCGTTGAGCTGCGGCATGCGGATATCGAGGATGGCGATGTCCGGATTCAGGCGCTGGCAGAGCTCCAGCGCCTGGCGGCCGTCCACCGCCTGGCCGACGATGCTGAATTCCGGGCAGTCGGCGAGCATTGCGGCGAAACCGGCGCGGGTCACCTCGTGGTCGTCGGCCAGCAGCAGGCGAATGGGTTCGTTCATGCGTTTTCCTCATCCGGCAGGGCCCGTGGAATGCTGGCCAGCACGCGGGTGCCGTGGCCGGGTTGGCTGTGGCAGGCGAACTGACCGCCGAGCAGCCGGCAGCGTTCGCGCATGGCCACCAGGCCCATGCCGCCTCCACCTGCTGCTGGTTTATGCGTAGCGGCGAAGCCGGGGCCGCGATCCTCTATCTGCAGGTGGGCGGTCTCGCCATCGAGGTGCAGATCCAGGCTGACCGCGCCCTCGGCGGTGTGCTTGCAGATGTTGTTGATGGCCTCCTGGCCGATGCGAAACAGGGCGATCTCCACCGCCGGGCGCAGGCGCTGGGTATCGCGGCGCAGCCATTGCACCTGGCGACCCCGGCCGCGCAGGCGGTCGAGCTCGCGGTCCAGTGCCGGCGCCAGACCGAAGTCGTCCAGCAGGGTCGGACGCAGACCGCTGATGGCCTGGCGCGTCTCGCCCATGCTGCGTTGCGCCAGTTGCAGGATGGGCGCCAGGGCGGCGCGCAGCTCGTCATTGAGCTGGCGATGCTGGGCGAAGCCCTGCAGACGCTGGTGCAGCCCGGCCAGGGTCTGCGCCAGGCCGTCGTGCAGGTCATAGGCCACGCGCGCGCGTTCCTCTTCCTGGGCGCTCATCTGCCGGTGCACCAGCTCGGACATGGTCCGCTCGCGCAGGCTGAGCGCCTCCAGCAGCTGACTGTTGTGCAGGTGGGCGGCGAGCAGGGTGGCGAGCAGCTGCAGGGCTTCGAGGTCTTCCTCGTCCGGACGGCGCATGGCGCTGGCGTTGCCCAGCAGTAGGGCGCCGAATGCTTCACCCGAGGCCGCATGCAAGGGTAGGCAGAGCGCCAGGGCAACCTGCGCCAGCGGCGCTTCGAGCACCTGGGCGGCGCCCGGCCAGGGCAGCGTGGCGAGCTGCTGTTGCAGGGCGGCTGGACCGAAGCCGGCGCTCAGGCTCGGGCTGCCATCGGCTTGCCTGAGCAGCAGCACGCCGCCATCCATGGCGCAGAAGCTGCAGGCCCGTTGCAGGGCCAGTGCGCCGCTTTCGGTGGCCGGCAAGGCGCTGAGGGCGCGGCCGCTCTCCACCAGCAGGCGCAGGCGCGCGGCGCGGCTTTCCGCCTGGCGGTAATCGGCGCGCAGGGCCAGCACGCTGTCGGGTGGGGTGTGCTGCATCTACGCCTCCACGAAGTGCGCGTCATCGGACGGCGCAGGCTAATGGCTCCAAGCGCGTCTGGCATCTGCCACCTGGCATAGGCCGCCGCCTCCATCCGGCCGATGTGCCGGCGCCGCGCCGGTTGCATGCTGACGGCGTCCTTCAATAGCCGGAGATTCGACCATGTTGAAACCCTTGTTCAGCGGCTGCGCCCTGGTGTTCGCCCTGTCCGTGCCGCTGGTTCAGGCGGCCGATGCGCCTTATGTCTACAAAGAAACCGCAGCCGCCCCGAGCGATGCGCAGGAGCAGCAGATCGCCAGCCTGTTCGAGCGCTGGAACGCCGCCCTGCAGACGGGCGATTCGGCCAAGGTGGCTGCGCTCTATGCCGACAACGGCGTGTTGCAGCCCACGGTATCGAATCGGGTGCGCGTAGGCCACGAGGCGATCCAGGACTATTTCGACCATTTTTTACAGGCCAAGCCGGTGGGCACGATCAACATGCGTGAAATTCGCCAGATCGGCCCGGATGCGGCGGTGGACTCGGGGGTCTACACCTTCGCCCTGACCCAGGGCGATGCGGTACGCCAGGTGCAGGCGCGCTACACCTTCGTGTACCAGAAGGTCGATGGCGAGTGGAAAATCCTCAAGCACCACTCCTCGGCGATGCCGGAGCAGCCTGCGGCCGGCTGATTCAGGTGAGTGCGCCGAGCCACTCGGGAATGCGCCGCTCCAGATAGTAGACGGGGCGGCGCGGGCTGCCTTCGACGAAGCCGACATGGCCGCCCTTGGCATGCAGCTCGAACTCGGTACCGGGGGCCAGCTCGCTGGCCTCGGGCAGGCTGTGACGGAAGATGAAGGGATCGTCCTCGGCCTGGATGATCAGCGTGCGCGTGCGAATGTCGCCCAGGTAGAAGCGGCTGGAGGCGCGCCGGTAGTAATCGTGGGCATCGGCGAAACCGTGCAGCGGCGCGGTTATGCGCCCGTCGAAGTCCCAGAAGGTGCGCATGCCATCCAGCGGGCCGAGGCGCTCCAGCACGGACAGGCGCTCGCTGTGGCCCTGTTCGGTGAACAGGCGCTGCTTGTTGCTGACATAGGCGACCATCTCGCGCATGAAATGCGCCTGGTACACCCGCGAGAAGCCCAGGCCGATGCGGTCGGCGCACTGATCCAGACGAAACGGCACCGACACCGCCACCGCGGCCTGCAGCTGGCTCTGCGCGCCGCTTTCGCCCAGGTACTTGAGCAGCACGTTGCCGCCCAGCGAATAGCCGACGGCGTATAGCGGCGCCATCGGTCGTTGCGCGCGCAGATGCACCACGGTCGAGGCCAGATCCTCGCTGGCGCCGGAGTGATAGCCGCGCGGCAGCAGGTTCGGTTCACCGGAGCAGCCACGCCAGTTCAGCGCCACGCTGGCCCAGCCGCGTGCGGCCAGGGCCTGTTGCAGCCCCAGCACGTAGAGCGAATTGGAACTGCCGGTCAGGCCATGCAGCACCAGCACCAGAGGCGCATGGGCGTCATGCGGGCCGTACCAGTCGAGGTCGAGAAAGTCGCCATCGTCCAGCCACAGCCGCTCGCGCTGCCGCTGCAGTTGCGGCGGCTTGCGGCAGAAGGGGTTCCACAGCGTCTGCAGATGCGGGCCGGGGAGCCACCAGGCAGGGCGAAATTCAGTGTTCATGGTGCAGTCGATCGTCGGCAGTAGACGTAGCCCGGATGCAATCCGGGAATGGTGGCCCTGGTTTCATCCAGGCTACGGAGCTATTCAGCGTCGGCGCTTGCGGAGTATGCGCCAAGCGCACCAGGCCAATACCAGTAACGCGACGATACGCTGATTGGTAAGTCCGATGACGATACCTTGCTGATGCTCCAACAGTATCGTGCGATTCAAATTCAGCGGAATTTCCTGCTGGCTGAACAGTACCGGCAGCGCCAGTGCGATCAGCAGCAGGTAGGGCAGGTGGGCGTAGATAAAGTCCTTCATCCACGCTGCCACAGCGCGTAATGCACCTGACCAGTGTGCTTCTCCCGATGCAGGCGCCAGTTGCCGGGCAGGCCCAGCGTCGAGGGCGCTGTCTCGCTTTCGGTGTAGATCCAGGCGTCGTCGGCCAGCCAGCCCTGGGTTTCCAGCAGCGTGCAGGCGCCTTGCAGCAGATCCTTGTGGAACGGCGGGTCGAGCAGGACGATATCGAAGCGCCGCGGCGCCGGCCGGGCCAGCAGCTGCAGGGCATCGCCCAGCTGGATTTCGCCGGTGCTGCACTGCAGCGTCGTCAGATGCCCGCGCAAGGCGCTCACCGAGGCCGGGTTGAGGTCGCAGGCCAGGCCGCTGGCGGCGCCGCGCGACAAGGCTTCGAGCAGCAGCGCGCCGCTGCCGGCGAAGGGGTCGAGTACATGAGCACCCTCGACATAGGGCGCCAGCCAGTTGAACAACGTCTCGCGCACCCGGTCCGGGGTCGGGCGCAGGCCCGGGCCATCGGGGAAGGCGAAGCGCCGCGAACGCCACTGCCCGCCGATGATGCGCAACTGGCCCTGGCCGCCGTGGGCCTTGCCCGCGGCGGGTTTCTGCGGAGCGCGACCGCGCATCAGTGCGGCACCGTGCTGGGCAGTTCGGCCGGGCGGTCGGTGGGCGGTGGCAGTTCCTTCTGCGCTACCGTCGGACCCGCGCTGACCACCACCAGGGCCTCGGGGTCGAGGTGCTTGGCCATAGCGGTCTTGACCTCTTCGATGCTCAGCGCCTGCACGTCACGCATGAAGTCGTCCAGATAGCTCAGCGGCAGGTCGTAGAAGCCCATCGACGCCAGTTGGCCGACGATATCGGCGTTGCTCGCGGTGGACAGCGGGAAGCTGCCGGCCAGCTGACGCTTGGCATTGTCCAGCTCCTGCTGGGTCGGGCCTTCGCGCAGATAGTCGGCGAGCAGCTGCTTGACCAGGGCCAGGGTGCCCTGGCTCAGTTCGGCACGGGTCTGCAGGTTGATCATGAACGGGCCGCGCGCCTGCATGGCGCTGAAGCCGGAGTAGACGCCGTAGGTCAGGCCGCGCTTCTCACGCACTTCGGTCATCAGGCGGGTGCCGAAGCCGCTGCCGCCGAGGATCTGGTTGCCCAGATAGAGCGCGGCGTAGTCCGGGTCGCGACGGTCGATGCCGAGCTGGGCGATCAGCAGGTGGGTCTGGTTGGAGGGGAATTCGATGTGGCTAGCCCCCGGCTTGGGCGCTTGCGGCTGGGCGATGCGCGGCAGTGCCGGTCCCTGCGGCAGGGCCGCGGACACCTGGTTGGCGATGGCCTCGGCTTCGCTGCGCGAGAGGTCGCCGACCAGGGCGATCACCGTGTTGCCGGCGGCGTAGGCGCGAGCGTGGAAGGCCTGCAGTTGCTGACGGCTGATGGCCGGGATCGACTGCGCGGTACCGTCGCTCGGATGCGCGTAGGGGTGCTGGCCGTACAGGCGCTCAAACAGCTTCAGGCTGGCCAGCTTGCCGGGGTTCTGCTTCTGGAACTCGAAACCGGCCAGCAGCTGGTTCTTGATCCGCGCCAGCGAGTCCTCGGGGAAGGTCGGCTTGCCCAGTACCTCGGCGAACAGTGCCAGTGCCGGGTCACGCTGCTCTCTGGCGCTCAGGCTGCGCAGGCTGGCCACGGCCATGTCGCGGTAGGCGCCGTTGCCGAATTCGGCGCCGAGGCCCTCGAAGCCGGCAGCGATGGCGCCGACGTCCTTGCCCGGTACGCCTTCATTGAGCATGGCGTTGGTCAGGGTGGCCAGACCCGGCACGCCGCCGTCCTGGCTGCTACCGGCGGCGAAGGTCAGGCGCAGGTCGAACATCGGCAGCTCATGGGCCGGGGCGAACAGTACCTTGGCGCCCTGTGGCGTGGTCCAGGTCTGGATTTCCAGGGTACGGCGGGTCGGTGCCTGGCCATCGAGCTCGGCCAGCGACTGCAGTTTCGCGGCATCGCCGCTCAGCGTCGGAGCGGACAGGCTGGCGCAGGCACCCAGTGCCAGGGCGCTGGACAGGATCAGGCCGAGCAGGCCCAGGCGGCGTTGCTCAGTCTTCATGGGCGGGACTCCTCATGGCGGGACTCTTCGGGCAGAACGTGGGCGACACTCAAACGGTCGCGAACGAAGAAGGTACGGGCGGCCTGCTGAATGTCCGCCGGGGTCACGGCTTCCAGCTCGGCCAGTTCCTGGTCGATCAGTTGCCAGGACAGGCCGACGGTTTCCAGTTGGCCGATGCTGGTGGCCTGGCTGGTGATCGAGTCGCGCTCGAACACCAGGCCGGCGATGACCTGGGCGCGTACGCGCGCCAGTTCGGCAGCGGACGGCGGGGTCTTCTTCAGCTCTTCCAGCTCGCGCCACAGGCCGGCTTCGGCCTGTTCCAGGGTTCTGCCCTTCTGCACGTTCGGCGTAGCGGTGAGGACGAACAGGCTGTCGCCACGGGTGAAGGCGTTGTACCAGGCGCTGGCGCCGGAAACGAGCTCCTCGCCGCGCTCCAGTCGAGTCGACAGGCGCGCACTGTAGCCGCCGTCGAGCAGGGCGGCGGCCAGGCGCAGGGCATAGACCTGGCGCGGCGTTTCGGCGGTGGCCAGGCCAGGCACGTTGAAGCCCATCAGCAGGCTTGGCAGCTGGGTCTTGAGATACAGGGTGGTGCGGCGCTCGCCCGCTGCGCCCAGTTCCAGCGGCAGCTTGGCGGTCGGCACCTCGCGCCGCGGAATGTCGCCGAAGTAACGCTGCACCTGGGTCTTGACCTCATCCACGCCGACGTCGCCGACCACCACCAGGGTGGCGTTGTTCGGCGCATACCACTTCCGGTACCAGGCGCGCAGCTCGTCGATGTGCATGCGGTCGAGGTCGGCCATCCAGCCGATGGTGGGAATGCCGTAGCCGCTGGCCGGGTAGGCCATGGCCTTGAAGCGCTCGAAGGCCAGCGAGGAGGGGCGGTCGTCGGTGCGCAGACGGCGCTCTTCCTTGATCACCTCGATCTCCTTGGCGAACTCGTCTGCCGGCAGCTGCAGGCTGGCCAGGCGGTCGGCTTCCAGCTCCAGGGCCACGCCCAGGCGGTCGCTGGCCAGCACCTGGTAATAGGCGGTGTAGTCGTCGCTGGTGAAGGCGTTTTCCTCGGCGCCCAGCTCGCGCAGGATGCGCGAGGCTTCGCCGGGGCCGAACTTGCGGCTGCCCTTGAACATCATGTGTTCCAGCGCATGGGAAAGCCCGGTGGAGCCGGGCGTCTCGTAGCTGGAGCCGACCTTGTACCAGAGCTGGCTGACCACCACGGGCGCGCGGTGATCCTCGCGGACGATGACCTTGAGGCCGTTATCGAGGGTGAATTCGTGGGTGGGCTGCGGCGCGGCGGCGAGCGCCGCCATTGGCAGGCAGAGCACCCCCATGATCAGACCGAGGGTGCGGCGTGCAGAGACAATCATCAGGTGTCGTCCTGTTGGATGGCCGAGGCGGTCGAGCCGCCGTTGACGAAAGGGCGTCAGGATACCCCATCCATGCGACGAGGCACCGCCCGCCGTTCCGACATCGGCGCAGGTGTTTAGGTTCTGCGCGCTGGCGAAGAGTGCTCAGTCGACTATCGGTGCGCTGATGGTGCTGACGGTGGCCGACAGTTCCAGCAGCAGGCCTCTGATCTGCTCGGCGCTCATGCTGAAGGGGTCGAGGCGATCGCTGCAGGAGTATTTCAGGAAGAGTTCCCGGTTGGCCTGCTTGGCACCGGCCCAGCCCATGCTCCAGTTGGCGTAGCGGCGTACGTCGATCTCTTCGTAGTCGAGAATCGTCAGATCCTTGTGGCGTGTATCCTCGGCCAGCAGGTTGTACAGGGAGTTGATCGCCGTTCGCGGCCCCTCCAGGGCCTGCAGAAAGGTGTCGGCATTGCAGCACAGGATGCCGGTGAGGCCGCGAGCCGGGTTGTTGCGCTGCGAACTTTCAAGAATGTCGCGGATCAGCTGCGAAGTGATGCCATGGCTGGCACGGCTGGCATAGGTAAGGCGAACAAGCATGCTGGCGACCCCGCAAGGCTGGACTGAGAGAAGTTGGACGATTGTGCGCCAGAATGTACAAATTTTGTATAGGTTTTTGGGCGCCATCGCTACCGACACCCTGCTGGCGTACCGCTTGCTGCGGGCGCCTGATCGGCGGCAGGCAACTGGCCCGCTGCAACGCTGCGCGGCAACGCTCTAAAGTGGTAAAGTCTCGCGCTGTTCTACAGCGCAAGCCCTTTTGATGTGCCCGTGCGGGCGGTTGCCCCGGGACGTTCCCGGCAAGCGAATTTTTCTGGATGCGGCACGCGGCACCGGCTGTCTGCGATGACTGCTCGCCCCTTTGAGATGACCCATGTTCGGTTCCAAAGACGACAAGAATCCACCGGCCGAGGCCGGTAATCAGGCCCAGCCTGTGAGTGAAGAAAAGAAATCCCTGTTCAGCTGGTGGCGCAAGAAACCGGCAGAGAGTGCTACCGAGCCGACGCAGCCCGCGCCTGTCGAGCCATCCGCGCCGGTTCAGGCTCCTGTCGAGGCGCCGGCCTCCGAGCCTGTGCCTGCAACCGTGCCGGCAGTCTCGCCCGCGACGGCTGAAGTTGCACCTGCTCCAGCGCCGCAGCCCGAGCAGCCAGCTGCCGACACCCCGGTTGCCTCACCTGCGGTCATCGAACCGCCGCCCGTCGTAGCCGAGCCCGTGGTCGAGGCCGCTGCGGTGGCGGCTGAGCCGGCGCCTGGCGCCGCGCCGGCCACGCAGGACAAGCCCGGCTTCTTCGCCCGTCTCAAGCAGGGGCTGTCCAAGACCAGCGCCAGCCTCGGCGAAGGCATGGCCAGCCTGTTCCTCGGCAAGAAGGCCATCGACGACGACCTGCTCGACGATCTGGAAACCCGCCTGCTCACTGCCGACGTCGGTGTCGAGGCGACCACCACCATCATCGGCAACCTGACCAAGCGCGTGGCGCGCAAGGAACTGGCCGACAGCGGCGCGCTGTACAAGGCCCTGCAGGAAGAGCTGGTCAGCCTGCTCAAGCCGGTCGAGCAGCCGCTGGTGATCGACGGCGCCAAGCAGCCCTATGTGATCCTCGTCGTTGGCGTCAACGGCGTGGGCAAGACCACCACCATCGGCAAGCTGGCCAAGAAGCTGCAGCAAGACGGCAAGAAGGTCATGCTCGCCGCCGGCGACACCTTCCGCGCTGCCGCCGTGGAACAGCTGCAGGTCTGGGGTGAGCGCAACAACATCGCGGTCATTGCCCAGCACACCGGCGCCGACTCGGCCTCGGTGATCTTCGATGCGGTGCAGGCCGCCAAGTCGCGCGGCATCGACGTGTTGATCGCCGATACCGCCGGGCGCCTGCACACCAAGGACAACCTGATGGAAGAGCTGAAGAAGGTCCGTCGGGTGATTGGCAAGCTGGACGAGACGGCGCCGCACGAAGTGCTGCTGGTGCTCGATGCCGGCACCGGGCAGAACGCCATCAGCCAGGCCAAGCAGTTCAACCAGACGGTGAACCTCACCGGCCTGGCGCTGACCAAACTCGATGGCACCGCCAAGGGCGGCGTCATCTTCGCCCTGGCCAAGCAGTTCGGCCTGCCGATTCGCTACATTGGCGTGGGTGAAGGTATCGATGATCTGCGTCCGTTCGAGGCGCAGGCTTTCGTCCAGGCACTCTTCGAGGAGCGTGAGCGCGGATGATCCGATTCGAGCAGGTCGCCAAGCGTTACCCCAATGGCCATGTCGGGCTGCACGAGCTGACTTTCCGCGTTCGCCCCGGCGAATTTCTCTTCGTCACCGGCCACTCCGGTGCCGGCAAGAGCACGCTGCTGCGCCTGCTGCTGGCGATGGAACGGCCCACCAGCGGCAAGCTGCTGCTGGCCGGGCAGGACCTGTCGACCATCACCAACGCGCAGATTCCCTTCCTGCGTCGGCAGATCGGCGTGGTGTTCCAGAATCACCAACTGCTGTTCGATCGCACGGTCTACGACAACGTCGCCCTGCCGCTGCAGATTCTCGGTCTGTCCAAGCCGGAGATCGCCAAGCGCGTCGGCGCTGCGCTGGAGCGCGTCAGCCTCAGCGACAAGGCCGCGCAGGCGCCGGGGGACCTGTCCACCGGTCAGCAGCAGCGCGTCGGTATCGCCCGCGCCATTGTCCACCGGCCGGCCCTGCTGCTGGCGGACGAGCCCACCGGTAACCTCGACCCGCGCCTCGCTGCCGAGATCATGGGCGTGTTCGAGGACATCAACCAGCTGGGTACCACGGTGCTGATCGCCAGCCACGACCTGGCGCTGATCGCGCGCATGCGCCAGCGCATGCTCACCCTGCAACGCGGTCGCCTGATCGGTGACGGGGAGGCTGCCTGATGAGCGCATCGAAGATGCCCACCCCGCAACCGGCCGAACGGGTCGGCGCGGCGCCGCGCAACAAGGTGGTGGACGGCCCGGCCGACGAGCCGGATTTCCGCACGCTGTTCCATGCCTGGCTGGAAAGTCACCGCGCCAGCCTGGTGGACAGCCTGCGTCGCCTGGCGCGCCAGCCCATCGGCAGCTTCTTCACCTGCTGGGTGATGGCCGTGGCGCTGAGCCTGCCCATGGGCCTGTCGCTGCTGCTGGACAACGTCGAGAAGCTCGGCGGCTCCTGGCAGCGCGCGGCGCAGATTTCCCTGTTCCTCGATATGTCGGCCAGCGAGCGTGAAGGCCAGTCGCTGCGCGAGCAGATTGCGGCGATGGATGACGTGGCCGATGCCGAGTGGATCAGCCGTGAGCAGGCGCTGGAAGAGTTCCAGCAGCTCTCCGGCCTGGGCCAGGCGCTCAAGGAACTGCCGGAGAACCCGCTGCCGGGCGTGGTCCTGGTCACGCCGAAGGAAGTCGACAAGGCCAAGCTCGAAGCCCTGCGCCAGCGTCTGGCTGAGCTGCCCAAGGTGGAGCAGGCACAGCTCGATCTGGTCTGGGTCGAGCGTCTGACTGCCATCCTAAAACTGGGCGATCGCTTCGTCTTCGGCCTCAGCCTGCTGCTGATCCTGGCGCTGCTGCTGGTGATCGGCAACACCATCCGCCTGCACATCGAGAACCGCCGCGCCGAGATCGAGGTGATCAAGCTGGTAGGTGGAACCGATGGCTACGTGCGACGTCCCTTCCTTTATATGGGCGCGTTGTATGGTTTCGGCGCAGGCATCTTCGCCTGGTTGCTGCTGGCCTTCGGGCTGGATTGGCTGAACGATGCCGTAGTACGTTTGGCCGGACTTTACGGTAGCGATTTCGCCCTGGGTGGCGTACCTTCGTCCGACGGTTTTTCGCTGCTGCTTGGCGCCGTGCTGTTGGGCTATATTGGCGCCTGGCTGGCAGTGGCGCGTCATCTGAACGAACTGGCGCCCCGTTGAGGCGCCTTTCGGCAAGGCTGAACGCCAGCTGACAAGTCATTGTTTTGGTTGATATTGACTATCTGACAGGGAACTTATCCACAGGCTCTTAATCAGATAGCGCAGTGCTACACTGCACGAGTTTCGTGAATCGGAGGATTCGAATGTCCACTTCCTTGCAACCTGTTCATGCCCTTGTTCCAGGCGCCAACCTGGAAGCTTACGTGCATGCGGTCAACAGCATCCCGCTGCTGACGCCCGAGCAGGAGCGTGAACTGGCCGAAAATCTCTACTACCAGCAGGACCTCGAGGCCGCCCGCCAGATGGTGCTGGCCCACCTGCGTTTCGTGGTGCATATCGCCCGCAGCTACTCCGGTTATGGTCTGGCCCAGGCCGACCTGATCCAGGAAGGCAACGTCGGCCTGATGAAGGCGGTCAAGCGCTTCAACCCGGAAATGGGCGTGCGTCTGGTTTCCTTCGCGGTGCACTGGATTCGTGCCGAAATCCACGAGTTCATCCTGAAGAACTGGCGCATCGTCAAGGTGGCCACCACCAAGGCGCAGCGCAAGCTATTCTTCAACCTGCGCAGCCAGAAGAAGCGTCTGGCCTGGCTGAACAACGATGAAGTCACCGCGGTAGCCGAAAGCCTGGGCGTCGAGCCGCACGAAGTGCGCGAGATGGAAAGTCGCCTGACCGGCCAGGACATGGCCTTCGACCCGGCAGCCGATGCCGACGACGACAGCGCCTTCCAGTCGCCCGCGCATTACCTGGAAGATCACCGCTACGACCCGGCTCGCCAGCTCGAGGATGCCGATTGGAGCGACAGCTCCAGCAGCAACCTGCACGAAGCGCTGGAAAGCCTGGACGAGCGTAGCCGCGACATCCTCTACCAGCGCTGGCTGGCCGAAGAGAAGGCGACGCTGCACGACCTGGCTGCCAAGTACAACGTCTCGGCCGAGCGTATCCGCCAGCTCGAGAAGAACGCGATGAACAAGCTCAAGGGCTGTATCGCCGCCTGAGTCTGCCGCAACCCGAAAAGCCGCACCCTGGTGCGGCTTTTTGCTGTCTGGAGCAACCGCCTTGAACAAAACCCCGCTGAAAGCGCAGCACTGGCTGATATTCGCGATCGTTGCCGTGCTGTTCTTCGCCTGGGGCGCCTGGTTGATGCGCAGCAGCGAGGTTCAGCCGGTGGCCAACCTGCAGCAGTGGCGCGATGCGCTGTTGCAGCCGCTGGCCGAAGATGGGCTGACGTTGCGTGATGTGCAGGCGCTGGCCGCGGGCGAGCTGTGGCTGGAGCCGCGTCTGGACGGCGCACGGCTGTCCTATCGAGCGACGCTCGAAGGGGATGAGGGCGAGTGGTCGCTGCAGGCTGAACTGGCCTTGAGCAAGAATCAGCGCGACAGTCTGATGGCCGCGCAAGGGCTCAGGCCCGGCGACGCCGGTGTGGCACTGGATGAGTCACTGGCCGAGCAGATGGCCGCGTTCACTATTGCCAGCCTCAATCTGGGTGCACCGCAGGCGCTGGCCAGCGAGCGCCTGGCCGCCAGTTTCGGCCAGCCACGCCTGACCCTGGAGCTTGCCGACGGGCGGGCCTGGGTCTATCCGCAATGGGGGCTGACCGTGCATCTGCAGGGCGATGATGTCGCGTTGCTGCACGCGGTGCCCAGGCGCGCGTTCGCGCCACAGCGCTAGGGGTTGAGGCGCGCCGATCGATATCCCTGGTGCGCACGGCGCACCCTACGGCGTTCGCCGCGCGTAGCGACTGCAGCAGCGTCCCGGGGCGGATTCTATAGCCAGCGTGGCCACCACTCCGGTGACCTGGGCTTGAGCTGGTTGAGGTAGTGGCTGCCGCCGAGCTGATTCATCTGCTGGCGAATCCAGGCCGCGCGGCGGATCACGTAGCCATTCGGCCGACCTGCGCTCCAGCGCCGCGGGTTGGGTAGCACGGCCGCCAGCTGGCTGGCCTGCTGGCGATTGAGGTAAGGGGCGCCGACGCCGAAATGATGCTGTGCGGCGGCTTCGGCGCCGAAGATGCCATCGCCCCATTCGACGCTGTTGAGATAGACCTCAAGGATGCGTTCTTTCGACCAGAACAGCTCGATCAGCGCGGTGAACCAGGCTTCCAGCCCTTTGCGCAGCCAGCTGCGCCCGGACCAGAGGAACAGGTTCTTGGCTACCTGCTGGCTGAGGGTGCTGGCGCCACGCAGCGAGCCGCCGCTCTGGTTGTGTGCCAGTGCCGCCTGGATGGCATTCATGTCGAAGCCCCAGTGCTCGGCGAACTTCTGGTCTTCGGCGGCGATCACCGCCATCTTCAGGTGATCCGGCAGCTCGTTCCACGGGCGCCACTGACGCTTGAGTTGCAGCGACTGCCCGCTGCCCCAGGACTCGATCTTGCGTTCTATCATCAGCGCCGTGCCGGGCGGCGGCACCCAGCGCAGCACGAGCACCAGCAGGGCGCTGGCCAGCATCAGCCAGAGCAGCAGTTTCAGCAGGCGACGGGTCAGGGCTCGCAGCATGGGTTCTCGCAATGATTGGGCGAGGCGCTATTAAAACAAAAAATCGCCGGGAGCGATTTTTGACGTCGGCTCTGCCGACGGCCCGAAGGGTTGCCACCAGGGATGGCGTCGGCTCTGTCCGGGATGGTTTCACAAGAAAATCCGCAGACATTGCCGCCAACACTTCCGGATAAGCTCCGGGTGTGACAATAGTGCCTCTCTCGCCTGTGCTTTCAGTGGTTAAACTGAGCCAGCTCGATCCCTTCTGGAGGTTGCATGGCTCGTCTCTGGCTGCTGTTATCCGCTTTTGCCGGTTTTACCGGCGTCGCTCTGGGCGCCTTTGCCGCTCACGGTCTGAAGAATCGTCTGACGCCTGAGTATCTGGCCGTCTTCCAGACCGGCACGCACTATCAACTGATCCACGCGCTGGCCCTGTTCGGCGTCGGTCTGCTGGCGCTGCACATGCCCGGACGTTTGATAAACCTGGCTGGCGGCGCCTTCGCCGTGGGCATCCTGCTGTTCTCCGGCAGCCTCTACCTGCTGACCCTCAGCGGCATCGGCAAGCTCGGCATGATCACCCCGTTCGGCGGCGTCGCCTTCCTGATCGGCTGGCTGTGCCTGGGTTTGGCGGCCTGGAGGCTGGCCTAGGCCGCGTGCGCTGTTCAGGCGCTGGGACGACTGGCGGTGCGCACGGCGCACCCTACTGTGTCCGACCTGACCCTGGCGTCAGAAATGAGGACGAATGGCGCCTTTTAGCCTTGGTCGCAGACGGCTGTCGGGCTAGAATGCCGGCCCTCTTCCTAGTTGTGACCGAGTCGTCATGCGTATCCAGTTGAATGGTGAACCCTTCGAACTGCCGGATAACCAGAGCGTCGCCGACCTGTTGGTTCGCCTCGACCTGACCGGGCGCCGTGTGGCGGTCGAGCTCAATCTGGACATCGTTCCACGCAGCCAGCACGACAGCACCCAGCTCGCCGAAGGCGATCAGGTGGAAGTGGTGCACGCCATCGGCGGCGGTTGACTTCACGAGGAGTATTCCATGAGCCAAGTTCGCAGCGACAAGCCCTTCACCCTGGCCGGTCGTACGTTCCAGTCGCGCCTGCTGGTGGGGACCGGCAAGTACAAGGATATGGACGAAACCCGTGACGCCATCGCCGCTTCCGGCGCCGAGATCGTCACCGTGGCCGTGCGCCGCACCAATATCGGCCAGAATCCCGGCGAGCCGAACCTGCTCGACGTGATCAGCCCGGACAAGTACACCATCCTGCCCAACACCGCCGGCTGCTACGACGCCGTCGAGGCCGTGCGCACCTGCCGCCTGGCGCGTGAGCTGCTCGACGGCCACAACCTGGTCAAGCTGGAAGTGCTGGCCGACCAGAAAACCTTGTTTCCCAACGTGATCGAAACCATCAAGGCCGCCGAAGTGCTGGTCAAGGACGGCTTCGACGTCATGGTGTACACCAGCGACGATCCGATCATTGCTCGCCAGCTGGCCGAGATCGGCTGTATCGCGGTGATGCCGCTGGCCGGCCTGATCGGCTCGGGCCTGGGCATCTGCAACCCCTACAACCTGCGCATCATCCTCGAGGAATCCAAGGTGCCGGTGCTGGTCGATGCCGGCGTGGGCACGGCCTCCGATGCCACCATCGCCATGGAGCTGGGCTGCGAGGCGGTGCTGATGAACAGCGCCATCGCCGAAGCGCAGAACCCGGTGCTGATGGCGCGTGCCATGCAGCATGCCGTCGAGGCTGGTCGCCTGGCCTACCTGGCCGGCCGTATGCCGAAGAAACTTTATGCCAGTGCGTCGTCGCCCCTCACCGGCCTGATCAACTAACGAGCTTCACATGACCGATACCCAACAGCCCGAACTGACCGAAGACGGTCGCCAGCGCCGTACCATCAAGAGCTTCGTGATGCGCGCCGGGCGCATGACCGAAGGCCAGCAGCGTGGCATCGACAAGGGTTGGCCGCTGTTCGGCCTGGAACTGGAAGACGGCCTGCGTGACTTCGATCAGGTGTTCGGGCGCAGCGCGCCGCGCACCTTCGAGATCGGCTTCGGCATGGGCCATTCCACCCTGGAGATGGCCGCCGCCGCGCCCGAGCAGGATTTCATCGGCGTCGAGGTGCACAAGCCCGGTGTCGGTGCGCTGCTCAATGGCGCCATGGCGCAGAACCTGAGCAACATCCGTGTGTACAGCTGCGATGCGCTGGAAGTGCTGCGTGATTGCGTCGCCGATGCCAGTCTCGATCGCGTGTTGCTGTTCTTCCCTGATCCCTGGCACAAGTCCCGCCACCACAAGCGCCGCATCGTGCAGCCGGCCTTCGCCGAGCTGGTGCGCAGCAAGCTGAAGATCGGCGGTGTGCTGCACATGGCCACCGACTGGGAGAATTATGCCGAGCACATGCTCGAGGTGATGAACGCGGCACCGGGCTATCGCAACCTGGCTGCCGATGGCACCTACGTGCCGCGCCCCGAGGAGCGCCCGGTAACCAAGTTCGAACGCCGTGGCGAACGCCTCGGTCACGGCGTATGGGACCTCAAGTTCCAGCGCCAGCAATGATGACCGGGCGATCCCTGTCGACAGGGATCGCCTAGGCTAGAACCTGAAGGATGCATGACTAGATCGGGATAAACCGACGGCCAGGATGGCGCCTCACCTCAGAACCTGTTCACGATCTGCTGCGCGTCGGCGCTACTGCGTTAAAAACAAGCTCGGATGCTCTTTTACCACTTGTAAACTCTGCTTCCTCGCTTGCTTTTGCCTTGTATCGCGCTAGCTCGCGAGATCGTGAAAAGGCTCTCAATACACAACAACGATAAGCATGCCTGCAAGGCCTGTAGATATTGGCGACGCCGCTGCCATGGCGCCGCAAGGAGAGCATTGTGTTGAGATCGGTTTCCATTCTTCTGCTGACCGCCCTGGCCTTTCAGGCTCAGGCCAAGGTCGACGCCAGCCAGGCTGCACGCCTGGAGCAGGACCTGACCCCACTGGGCGGCGAGCGTGCGGGCAATGCGGCGGGCACCATCCCGGCGTGGTCAGGCGGCCTGTCCACGCCGCCAGCCGGTTACCAGCCAGGCATGCACCACCCGGACCCCTACGTAGGCGACAAGCCGCTGTATCGCGTCGATGGCCAGAACCTGGCGCAGTACGAGCAACAACTGCCGGTCGGCCTCAAGGCCCTGCTGCAGCAGAACCCCAGCTTCTACCTGCGCGTGTTCCCGACTCGTCGCAGCGCCGCCGCGCCACAGCGCATCTACGATGCCACGCGCTTCAATGCGCTCAATGCCGAGCTGATCTCCGGCGGCAATGGCGTGCAGGGCGCCGCGGCCGGCGTGCCGTTCCCCATTGCGCAGAACGGCCAGGAGGCGATCTGGAACCACGTCATGCGTTACCGCGGCGACCAGATCAGCATGGCCACCAACCAGGCGGCGGTGCTCGCCAACGGCAGCTACAACCTGCTCAAGCTCGAGCGTGACATCTACTTCGTCTACGGCCGTGAGGGCATAGCTCCGCAGGACTTGGACAACACTCTGTTCCACTACAAGTACAAGGTGGTGGCGCCGGCCAAGCTGGCCGGCTCTGCCCTGGTGGTGCAGGAAACCCTCGATCAGGTGCTGGCGATCCGCAAGGCCTGGCGCTTCAACCGCGGCGAGCGTCGCGTGCGCCGCCTGCCGATGCTCGCCTACGACACCCTGCAGCCCGATACCAACGGCATGGCCACTGCCGACCAGGTCGACGCCTACAACGGTGCGCCGGATCGCTACGAGTGGCAGCTGCTGGGCAAACGCGAGATGCTGGTGCCCTACAACAGCTACGCGGTGCACCAGCAGGGCATTCCCTATGCCGACATCCTGCAGGCCAGGCACATCAACCCCGAGCTGCTGCGCTACGAGTTGCATCGCGTCTGGGTGGTGGAGGCGGACCTGCGCACCGGTTTCAGCCACCCTTACGCCAAACGCCGCTTCTACCTGGACGAGGACAGCTGGCAGATCCTCGCCGTCGACCTGTATGACCGCAGCGGCGCGCTGATCGGCCTGCAGGAAGCGCACCCGATCAGCTACTACGACGTACCGATGTTTGGCTCGACCCTGGAGACCATCTACGACCTCAAGGGTGGCCGCTACTTCGCTGACGGCCTGGACAACAACGAGAAGATGTACGACTTCAACGCCCGGCTGAGCCCGCGCGACTTCACCCCGCAGGCCCTGCGTCGCGAAGGTAACTGAGCCAGGCGGCCAGCGGCGCTGGTACAAGCGAAACGCCGCGCTCCTTCACCGGAGCGCGGCGTTTTTCATGGGGGCTCTGGTATTGGCCGGTGGCTGCGTAGGGTGCGCCGTGCGAACCGCCGGCAACTCGTTATGTGCTGCGCACGCTGCACCTTGCGCGCGGCAGCTGTGAGCACCTGCCGCTGGCGGCAGGCCCTAATTGCGGTCGGCCATGATGCCGATCACCACGAAGATCAGGATCAGCACCGGGGCCAGGGTGTAGTTGTTGAAGTGCGCCAGGCCCTTGGCCAGCCAGGGCGTGAGAAAGACGATCGCCAGGCCGTAGCCGACCGCGCAGAACACCACGAACAGCAGGGTGCGCAGCACGAAGTTGAGGTTGCCGATGGTGCGCTGAACCCAGGCGTTGATGGCCGGGCCGAACAGCACCAGCAGGGTGGCCATGATGGCCAGGGAAATGTCGCCAAGGTGGCTGCGGCTCCAGCGCGACAGGGTGACGATCAGGTCCAGTAGCAAATCCATTGGGGCTCCTTGTTGACGCGGCGCAGAACGGGTCGCGCAGCAGGTTGGCCGACCGCACGGCGAAGGGGCATGAACGGCATTGGCCGTCTCTGCGCAGCTGGCCGGTGCCGGGCAAACGAAAGGGGATGCCGCACTGGCGGGCGTCGAGGTGCCTGCGTGCGGCTAGCGCGCGGGCGAGCTCTGTTGGCGCACGTTCCGGCGCCATAGACTAACGGATTCGTATCGACCTGTGTGCACCCGCGCGGGCCGGTCTCGTGTGCGCGGCTATCCAGGCCGCACCCGGCCTGAGCCGGGCGCATTCGGCGCTGACGCGCCCGTGTTTGCGTGGGCCACGGGCGCGCTGGCTTACAGCCGGGTCACGCTGACGTTGTCGATGAACAGCGACTGGCTGCGTTGCGTGCCAAGCAGCAACAGCTCGGCACGGCGCAGGGGGCCGGCAGGCAGCTGCACTTCATGCTGCAGCCTGCTCCAGCTGCCGCCGCGGGTGTTGCGTTGACCGAGCGGCAGGTACTGACCGCGCCCGCTGCTGTCCTCCACGTAGAGGTAGGCATAGGCGACGGCGCTGACCGAGGCGCTGCGACCGATGCTCAGGTCCGCTTCGATGCGGTAGCGCTTGCCGGCCTCCAGGTTGCCGAGCAGGCTGACGCTGGCGCCGGAGCCTTCGTACTCGCGCTGGTAGGCCTCGAGCGCCTGGCGACCGCTGCTGGCGTAGGTGCTCATTCGCGTGCTGCCGTGGTAACCGGACCAGCCGCCGATGCCACTCTCGAAGTCCCAGCCGAACTGCGCCGGTGCCGCTGGCGGCGTGTTGCTCTGAACCTCCTGCAGCTCCACTTCGTCGATCAGCAGGCTGCTGCCGCTTTCGCTCCAGACCGCCACATAAAGCTCGCGCGCGTTGGCGGGCGCACGGTAGGTGAAGGTTTTTTCCAGGCGACTGAACTCGTTGCCGCTGACCGAGAGACTGGTCGACTGCTCCGCGCTGTAGGTCAGGCGGCCGTCGACGCCCTCCTGGAGGATCGCCAGGCGCACGTCTTCGCGGCTGTTGCGGGCCTTGAGCATGCTGTTGGCCCTCAGCCGATACTGCACACCCTCACGCAGGCCGCTGACCGGTGTGGCCAGGATGTCGAAGCCGCGCGCGTCCATCTGCAGGGCATTGTCGCGGCAGTTCAGGGCCACGTTGACCAGGCTCAGGTCGGACTGGCCGAAGAGTCCACGCCAGCCTTCGCTGTTGGTGAATTCGCCATTGCGTACCAGCCCCTGCAGCGCCGGTTTGCTGCACCATGCCAGCTCGGCCGGCGGCGTACCGGGGTTGGTGGTTCCCGGATTGCCGGTGATGGGTACCAGAGTCGGGCGGAATGCCGCGATCTGGCTGGCCATGGCGTTCAGCGCACGCACCGCGTCGGCAAGCTCGTGCTGGCCGCAGGCCTGATTGGCGCATTCGCTGTCGCGCAGCTGCGGGTTGGAGAACACCGGCGCCTGGCGGCGCGCGCCGAACACCTGGGGGTAGGCCATGATGGTGCTGAACTGACCCTGCACGCCGTAGCCGCGGCTCCACTCATGGGTGCCGTTGTGGCCGTTGGCGTTGTAGTAGCCTTCCTGCAGATCCTGCTCGTAGGAGTGGCGCAGACCCATGTTGTGGCCGGCCTCGTGGGCGAAGGTGCTGAGGCTGCAGTCGACCCCGGTCAGGCCGTAGGCCATCTCCTTGGCGCCGCTGTTGAAGCGGTCGCTGTTCTTCGGCCCGGTGCCCATCCAGGCGATGCCGCAGACGCCGTAGCCCTGCCCCTGGGTGGTGCGGTTGATCAGCTGCACCAGGTCCGCGCCGTACTGCTCGCGCAGACGCTGCACGCGGGTGTCGTAGGTGAACTTGTTGAGGTTGGCCGATGACACGTCGTAGTAGTCGGCCCAGTCGAGCAGCTGCTTGTGCACCAGGCGCAGGCGCAGGTTGACCCCGCTCTTGGCGTAGGCGTTGTTGGTGTACTCAATGTAGCTGGCGATGCGCGCGTCGATGTCGCGGCCATTGGGCAGGGCCTGGGCGTCCTTGGTGTAGAGCACCATGATATCGACGGTCTCGGGGCTGGCCTGGGCGTGATGGGCGGCCAGAGCCAGGGCCAGAGCGGATAACCATTGCACGTTCTTCATGTCTGCGATCCTTGTGCGGGGGGGTAAGAGAGGTGCATCAGCCCTGGGCGGGCGGCGGCAGGGGAGGCAGTTCCTTGTGCTGGTAATGCAGGTGATCGTTGGGGTCGGCGCGCAACACCAGCTGGTTCTCGTCGGTGATCACGGTCTTGCCGGTGGCGTTGTCGACGATGATCGACAGGCTGCCGTCGAGGGTGGCGAGGGTGATGTGGGTTTCCAGCGTGCCGCGCACCAGGGTCATGCTTTCCATCGCATCGCCGTCGAGCAGGGCGCCATGCCAGACGGCGCTGCCGGCGGTATTGCGGGTTTCGCCAAGGCGCGCACGCACGGGGTGCTGGCGTCCCGGCAGGGCAAAGGCCACGACCTGGCCGGTATGCAGGGTTGTCAGCTGCTGAGGATCGAGCTGGGTGAGGTGACGGACGATGCCGTCCGTTTCCTCTTCCTGCAGCGACGCGGCTTGCCACAGCGTCACTTGCGCCGCTGCCGGTGTGCTGGCGCTCGGTTGCGCTTGCGTCCTGCCCTCAGCGTCCGGCAGCGTGGCCGGTGCGGCGGCGGTGGCGAGGGCCGGAGCAGCGGGGCTGGCCGGCGAGCCTGCCGGTTGCTTCTGCGCCGTGTCGCCTTCTGGCTGCAGGGCTTCCGACAGCACGAAGCCCAGGGTGCCGCCCACTATTACCGTGGCGACCACGGCGGTTATCCAGCGTTTTGACATGCCATTG
Organism: Ectopseudomonas guguanensis; assembly: GCF_900104265.1. Lineage (GTDB taxonomy): Bacteria > Pseudomonadota > Gammaproteobacteria > Pseudomonadales > Pseudomonadaceae > Aquipseudomonas > Aquipseudomonas guguanensis. The sequence continues at coordinate 118,835 of NZ_FNJJ01000004.1, read as the reverse complement.
CTCCTTCCTCTGGTAAGGCGAAAGGGGGCAGTCTAGGTACGCGGGTGCCAGAAAATCGCTATGCACTTCACAGCCAGGCCGAGCGGCGCGAGGCGAGGGCGCTAAGTTGGACGCCTGTCTCACCTGCAGGGTCTATTGCGTCTCGTTTGGTCGTTTGCCGGTGCGGTTCTGTTGGAGCGGGCGGACATGGCACCCGAGTGGCGGGGCACGACGCCAGCGCGCCACGCGCGAGGCGGACGCCGGCCTTCCAGCCGGCAGCCGGGCGCGCCTCAGGGCAGGAAGTGCTGCAGCAGGTCGTTGAGGAACAGCTGGCCCCTGGCGGTGGCCACCAGGCGCGCCGGATCGGCCTGCAACAGGCCCTGGCGTTCGGCTTCGCGGCGTGCCTGCTCGAGCTGCTGCAGCGGCAGGCCGGTGCGTTGGTTGAACAGCTCGACGGGTGCGCCTTCGGTCAGGCGCAGCACGTTCATGAGAAATTCGAAGGGCAGCTCGTCGGCGCCGAGCACGCGCTCACCCGCCTGGAAGGGCTTGGCCGGGTCCAGATAGTCCTTGGGCAGGCGGGTCTTCCAGGTGCGCAGGATGCGCCCGTCAGTCGTGCTCAGCTTGGCGTGGGCGCCGGCACCGATGCCGAGAAAATCACCGAAGGTCCAGTAGTTGAGATTGTGCCGCGCCTGCTTGCCTGGCCGGGCGTAGGCGGACACCTCGTACTGCAGGTAACCCTCGGCCGCCAGCAGGGCCTGGCCGGCCTCCTGGATGTCCCACAGCAGATCGTCCTCCGGCAGCACCGGCGGCTGGCTCCAGAACACCGTGTTCGGCTCCATGGTCAGCTGGTACCAGGAGAGGTGCGTCGGGCCCTGGCTGATGGCGGTGCGCAGGTCGAACAGGGCGTCCTCGATGCTCTGCTCGGGCAGGCCGTGCATCAGGTCGAGGTTGAAATTGTCGAAGCCGGCGGCGCGCGCCATATCGGCAGCGCGGATTGCCTCGTTGCCATCGTGGATGCGCCCCAGCGCCTTGAGCTTGGCTTCCTGAAAACTCTGCACGCCGATGGACAGGCGATTGATGCCGAGGCTGCGATAGCCCTTGAATTTGGCCTGCTCGAAGGTGCCGGGGTTGGCCTCCAGGGTGATCTCGATATCCGGCGCGAAGGTCACACGCCGTTCGATGCCCTCCAGCAGACGGCCCAGGGCGCGGTCGGAGAACAGGCTTGGGGTGCCGCCGCCGAAGAAAATCGAAGTCAGCGGCCGGCCGTGCACGTGTTGCAGGTCGACGTCGAGGTCGGCCAGCAGCGCGTCGACGTATTCCTCTTCAGGCAGGCTCGGCCCGGCAGCGTGGGAGTTGAAGTCGCAGTAAGGACATTTGCGCACGCACCAGGGGATATGGATGTAAGCCGCCAGAGGCGGTAGCTGCAGGCTGCAGGCTGCAGGCTGCAGGTTCGAGCCTGTGGCCTGCGGCCTGCCTGGGGACGCTTTCATAGCCCCAGGCGCTGCAGGAGCAGCGCCATGGCGCGGGCGCGGTGGCTCAGGCGGTTCTTCTGTTCGGCCGGCAGTTCGGCACTGGAACATTCGGTTTCCGGTACCCAGAACAGCGGGTCGTAGCCGAAGCCGTGCTCGCCGCGCGCCTCGTGCAGGATGCTGCCGTGCCACAGGCCTTCGCAGAGGATCGGCAGCGGGTCGTCGGCGTGGCGCACCAGTGCCAGGGCGCAGACGAATTGGGCGCCGCGCTCGGCATCCGGTACGTCCCTGAGCGCCGCGAGTAGCTTGGCATTGTTCGCCGCATCGCCCTGACCATCGGCGTAGCGCGCCGAGTAGATACCCGGCGCGCCGCCGAGGGCGTCCACCGCCAGACCGGAGTCGTCGGCGAGCGCCGGCAGCCCGGAGATACGTGCGGCATTGCGCGCCTTGAGGATGGCGTTCTCGACGAACGACAGGCCGGTTTCCTCCGGCTCGACGCTAGAGAATTCGCCGATCGAACGCACGCGCACGGCGTCGCCGAGCATGGCCTGCAGTTCCTTGAGCTTGCCGGCGTTATGGCTGGCCAGCACCAGTTCCTTGAAGTCGATCATGCGGATATTGCCTGTTGGTTGAGCGTTGAATTACAGAACCTGCAGGAGCGGCGCCCCGCCGCGAATCAGGATGAAAGCTTCGCCCCCGGGGCGGGGCTCCTACGCAAAGACGCCGGCAGCGCTTGCGGCATCAGTCATCCGGGAACATTTCCTGGTTGAAGGTGATGCGCTGCGTGTTGTCGCCCTGACGCACGTCGAGGGTGAAGCTGATTATCTCGCGGCTGGAGAAGGGGAACTGCGCCAGGTAGTAGATGGCGCCGCTCTCGGTGACCTGCCTGAAGGTCAGCGCGGTGCTCTGTCCCAGCAGGTTCTTCACCTGGCCGCTGACCTGCGCGGTGCTGGCCTTGCCCGCCTTGAGCACGGCGACGTTGACCACGCCCTGGGTCTTGCTGCGCACCAGGCCGGCCGCTGCGGCGATGTCTGGCTGGATGAAGCTGGAATTGAACACGCTGTAGTGCACGTCGAGGTCGCCGAAGCTTTGCTTGCGTTCGGCGGCGGCCGGCAGGGCCAGGCACAGGGCGATCAGAAAGGGGATGATGCGACGCATGATGGTTCTCCTCGGGCAGGTTCAGACCGCGACGCGGTGGGCTGCGAGATCCGCTCCGCGGATGCGGTAGATGCCGATCTCACCCAACAGATTAGGCCAGGCACGGCTGGCCCAGCCATGGCGGTGGTCGCGGTCCACGGCCAGGCGTTCCTCCACTCGCGCACCCTGGGCGTGACATAGACGCTCGAAGTCCTCGAAGGTGCAGAAGTGGATATTCGGCGTGTTGTACCAGGTGTAGGGCAGGAAGTCCGACACCGGCATGCGGCCCTTGGTGGTCAGGTACCAGCGGCAGCGCCAGTGGCCGAAGTTGGGGAAGGTGATGATGCAGGTCTTGCCGACGCGCAGCATCTCGGCCAGCACCTTGTCCGGGTAGTGCAGCGCCTGCAGCGACTGGGTCATGACCACCACGTCGAAGCTGTTGCTGGCGAAGTTGCCCAGGCCCAGGTCGAGGTTCTGCTCGATGACGTTGACGCCGCGCTCGATGCACAGGGCGATCTTGTCCGGGTCGATTTCCAGGCCGTAGCCGGAAACCTGCTTGTTGTCGCGCAGCCAGGCGAGCAGTTCGCCGTCGCCGCAGCCCAGGTCGAGCACGCGGCTGCCCGGGGCGATCCATTCCTGGATGATGTCCAGATCCGCTCGCATGCTCATACCTCGATTCGCTTCATGTAGCTGCCGAATGCCTGCAGGTAACGCGGGATCGGCATGAGGAAGGCGTCGTGACCCTGCGGTGCGTCGATCTCCAGGTAGCAGACGTTCTTCTTCGCCGCCAGCAGCGCGTCGACGATCTCCCGCGAGCGGGCGGGGGAGAAGCGCCAGTCGGTGGTGAAGGACATCAGGCAGAAGTCCGCCTTGGCCACGGCCAGGGTCCTGGCCAGGTCGCCATCGTGGGCGGCGGCCGGGTCGAAGTAGTCCAGGGCCTTGGTCATCAGCAGGTAGGTATTGGCGTCGAAGCGTCCGGAGAATTCCTCGCCCTGGTAGCGCAGGTAGCTTTCCACCTGGAACTCGACGCTGTGGAAGTCGTAGTTGAGCTTCTCGCTCTTCAGACCGCGGCCGAATTTCTCGCCCATGGCGTCATCGGACAGGTAGGTGATATGGCCGACCATGCGCGCCAGCATCAGCCCGCGCTTGGGAATCACGCCCTGCTCCTGGAAATGCCCGCCATGGAATTCCGGGTCGGTGAGAATCGCCTGGCGCGCCACCTCGTTGAAGGCGATGTTCTGCGCCGACAGCTTGGGGGCCGAGGCGATGGTCAGGCAGTGGCGCACGCGCTCGGGGTAGCTGATGGTCCACTGCAGGGCCTGCATGCCACCCAGGCTGCCGCCGATCACCGCCGCCCATTGCTCGATGCCGAGTACATCGGCCAGGCGTGCCTGGCTATGCACCCAGTCTTCCACGGTCATCACCGGGAAATCCGCGCCATAAGGCTTGCCGGTGGCCGGGTTGGTGCTGCTGGGGCCGGTGGAGCCGTTGCAGCCGCCGAGGTTGTTGAGGCTGACGACGAAGAACTTGTTGGTGTCGATGGGCTTGCCGGGGCCGATGCAGCTGTCCCACCAGCCGGGCTTGCGATCATCCGGGCTGTGGTAGCCGGCGGCATGATGATGGCCGGACAGGGCGTGGCAGATCAGCACGGCATTGCTGCGCGCGGCATTCAGCTCGCCGTAGGTTTCGACGACCAGTTCGTACTCGGCCAGGCTGCGCCCGCAGGCCAGCGCCAGCGGCTCGCTGAAACGAAATACCTGGGGGCTGACCAGGCCGACGGAATCTTCGGGAAAGGCAGTGGGCATGGACGTGGCTAACGAATCGGAGGAGGGCGCCAGTCTAAAGAGCGGTGACCCGAGCGGCAAGCGAGCGGTCTGGTCTCCCCTCTCCCGCTTGCGGGAGAGGGGCAGGGGAGAGGGTCTATCTACCTGGCGTCTCCGAGTCGCCCGAATCACCCTCTCCCCAGCCCTCTCCCATGAATGGGAGAGGGGGCAAAGCGTGCATGAATATAGGATTTACAGACTTTGCGGGCGCGCCGCCACCGGCAGGCTGACCACCTTGCCCTGGCGTTGCACTGGAGCCGGGCGGCGCAGCACGCGGAGCATGTCGCTGGCCAGGGCCAGCTGTTGCTCCAGCTCTTCGCGGTAGCGCGCCAGTTGCTGGCTGCGTTTGCGCGTCTGCTGGGTTTCCTGGGCCAGCGCCTTGAGGCGCAGCATGTGGCTTTCCAGCATCTGCTTGTGCTCCAGGGTGTGCTGCATCAGCGGCATCAGCGCATCGGCGGCCCACTGCTCGGCGTCCAGGCGCAGGCGCTGGTGCAGGCCGATCACTTCCTGGGCCAGGGTGGCGAAGAAGCGTCGGGTCAGGCTGCGCTGTTCGGTGAGCAGGGTCTTCACATGCAGGCGGAACTGATCGCCCTTGTCCTGCAGTTTCTTCAGCTCGCGCAAATAGCGCTGGATCCTGAACTGCGGCGCATCGACGCCACCCAGCGGGTTGTCTTCGTTATGCCGGCGATAAATGGCGGCGACCATCTTGTTGGCCATCTCCGCTTCGTGCTGCAGGTTGTGCAGGTCCTGCTCGACGGCACGGAAGAAATGCAGGATGGCCTGGTTGATGCCGAGGGTGGTCCAGCTGCCGGTGAGGTTGCGGCGCACCTCGCTCAGGTGTTGTTCCAGGCGCTCGGCGCGCGCGGCGTGGCGCAGCAGCTGACCCTGGCGTTGCAGCAGGCGCTGGTTGGTCTTGAGGCTCAGCAGGCGCTTGTGATGCTGAGTGTGGTCTTCCTTGGTCTTGGCGGTCAGCTCGAACAGCAACTGGCCGTTGTCCTGCTGGTGATTGCCGAGCAGGGCCAGTTGTTCGCTGACCTTCTCCAGGCGCAGGTTGAGTACGTGTTGGCTGTTGTTCAGCAGCGCCAGGACCTGACGCACCACCTGATCTTCGATCAGGCGTTCCTTCTGCGCGACGATGCGCTCGCACAGCAGGTTCTCCAGGTTGGCCATCTGGCTGCGTGCCAGCAGTTCTTCGTCCTTGCGCACCTTGGCCAGCAGCGCCTGCTTGGCCGACAGCGGCAGCACGTCCTGCTTGGCGATGCCCAGCTGTTTGGCGGTGGCGCCCTGGATCTGGCTGATGGCGTTCTGCACGAAGGTTTCGCCGGCCAGGTCGTCCCACAGTACGTCGATCTTGTTCAGCACGGCGAACAGGCAGGTCTGGGTGTCTTCGTCGAGCTGGCGAATGTGCTGCTGCCAGATGCTCATGTCGCTGGCGGTCACGCCGGTATCGGCGGAGAGCAGGAAGATGATCGCCTGGGCGTTGGGCAGCATCGACAGGGTCAGCTCCGGCTCGCTGCCCAGCGCGTTGAGGCCGGGCGTGTCGAGAATGCGCAGGCCCTGGCGCAGCAGCGGGTGGTCGAAGTTGACCATGGCGTGGCGCCAGGCCGGCACCAGCACCTGGCCGCGCTTGCCGGTGCCTTCGAGCATATCCGGGTGGAAGCCGAGCTGGATCGCCTGTTCCACGGCCATGGGTTTGGTCTTGGCCACCTGGCTGAAGGCCAGGGCCATGTTGGCTGGGTCGCTGGTATCCAGCGGAATGTTCACCCAGTGCCGGGGAATACGTTTGAACTGTGCGACGCTGGCCGAAGCGGTGCGGGTCTCGATCGGCAGCAGGCGAATGTAGGGGCGTTCCGAACGCGGGTCGAAGAACAGCTCGGTCGGGCACATGGTGGTGCGCCCGGCATGCGAAGGCAGCATGCGCTGGCCGTATTCGGAGAAGAACAGGCTGTTGATCAGCTCGGTCTTGCCGCGCGAGAACTCGCCGACGAAGGCCAGGGTGATGTGGTCGGTACGGAGGATCTTCAGTGCGCGTTCGAGCTTGGCCTGAACCGCCTCGGAGTTGAGTCGGTTGTGCTCCAGCCAACTGCGATAGCGCGTGATTTCGCGCATCAGTTCGCGTTTCCAGGCGACGTAGGCGTCAACCTGCTGGCTGAGACGTTCCATGCTCATCCTGGCTCTCCTCTCGGCAAGTTCATCCACTTGCTGGGGTTGCATGACGGTTGGGTTGGGTGTGCCGCCAGGAAGCACGGCATTGCGCGAGAACAGCCTGCATTATGCGAGCTGCAAGGCGGCCGTCAATTGGCCACTTCTACAGTCCCGCCTTATGGTCGGCTGTGGTGGCTGAATGGTCGTCATAGGCGCTGCAGGCCGGGAATCGGCGGCAGGCTCTGTGGGGCGCGAATGCGCAGGCGTTTCTGCCGATTGAGTTCGCCGCTTTCCAGGCTCACCTGGCTCTTGGCCACGCCGAACGCCTTGGCCAGGAAGGCCAGCAGATGGGCGTTGGCCTTGCCATCGACCGGCGGGGCGGTGAGACGGATCTTCAGCCGCTCACCATGCAGCCCGGCGAACTCGTCCTTGCTCGCCTTGGGCTGCAGGCGACAGTCGAGGATCAGGTCCTCGCCGTCCCAGCGAAAGTAGCTCACGCTATCAAAGGAAGGGGCTGAGCATCGGCGGCAGGCCGGTGGAGGCGGCCAGAGCGCCGATGACGAAGCGGTCGATCAGGTTGATGGTGATGAAGGCGAAGATCGGCGAGATATCCAGGCCGCCGAGGTTCGGCAGCAGCTTGCGAAACGGTGCCAGCAGCGGCTCGCAAATCTGGTTCACCAGTTGCGCGCCAGGGTTGTAGCTGCCTGGGGCGACCCAGGAGAGGATCACGCTGATGATCAGGGCGAAGAAGAACACCTTGAGGAACAGCGAGGTCACGCCGATCACCGACCACACCAGCAACTGCGCAATGAAACCGCCGACGTTGTAGCCCATCAGGGTCAGGGTGACGACCATCAGCAGCAGCTGCACCAGGATGGCCAGCACCAGCGAGGCCAGGTCCAGCCCGGCGAAGCCCGGGATGATGCGCCGCAGCGGCGTCAGCAGCGGCTGGGTGGCCTTGACGATGAACTGGCTCAGCGGATTGTAGAAGTCGGCGCGCACCAGCTGCAGGATGAAGCGCAGCAGCACGATCAGCAGATACAGGCTGCCCAGGGTCTGGATGATATAGATGAGGGCTTCGATGAGTCCGGACATGTGTGCTTCCTTATTGACCCAGTTGTTCGGCGAGTTCGGCCGAGCGATTGGCGGCGGCGTTGAGCGCCTGTTGTACCAGCGCTTCGAAGCCGCCGGCCTGGAAGGTTTTGATCGCCGCTTCGGTGGTTCCGTTCGGCGAGGTCACACGGCGACGCAATTCGGCGGCATCGACATCGCTCTCGCTGGCCATGCGCGCGGCGCCCAGTGCGGTCTGGATGCTCAGGCGGGCGGCGGTTTCACGCGGCAGGCCGAGCTGCTCGCCGGCCGCAGTCATCGCTTCGATCAGCAGGAAGAAATAGGCCGGGCCACTGCCGGACACCGCGGTAACGGCGTCGAGCTGGGCTTCTTCATCCAGCCACAGGGCCAGGCCGACGGCGCTCAGCACCTGTTCGGCCTGGGCCTTCTGTGCGGCGCTGACGCGCGGATTGGCGAACAGGCCGGATACACCCTGGCGCAGCAGCGCCGGCGTGTTGGGCATGCAGCGCACCACCGGATGTTCGCCCAGCCAGTTTTCCAGGCTGGCGCAGCTGATGCCGGCGGCGATGGAGATGATCACCTGGTTGGCGGACAGGTGCGGCGCCAGATCCAGGCACACCGCCTTCATCACCTGCGGCTTGACCGCCAGCACGATCAGCTCGGCGCCTTTGATGGCCTCGCCGTTGTCGGCGAAGGTGGCGATGCCGTGCTCCTGCTGCAGGCGCGCGCGCTGCTCGCCGCCAGGCTCGCTGGCGCGGATGGCACTGGCCGCCACGCCCTGGGCGCGCAGGCCGCCAATCAGGCTGGCGGCCATGTTGCCGGCGCCGACGAAGGCGATGATCGGGTTGCTCATTACGGGAATTCCTTCATTCAGTGAGTGGGCTGGCCGTAGTCGCGGGCGCCGAACAGGGCAGTGCCGATGCGCACCCAGGTGGCACCCTCGGCGATGGCGGCTTCCAGGTCATGACTCATGCCCATGGACAGGGTATCGAGGTCGAGCGCCAGGTCATCGCGCAACTGGCGCAGGCGGGCGAAGGCGGCATGTTGCGCGGCGACGTCGTCGGTGGGTTCGGGAATCGCCATCAGCCCGCGCAGCTTGAGGTTGGGCAGGGCGCTAACGGCTCTGGCCAGCTCCGGCAGTTCCTCCGGGCTGCAGCCGGATTTGCTGTCCTCAGCGCTGACGTTGACCTGCAGACAGATATTCAGCGGCGCCAGGTGCGCGGGGCGCTGGTCGGACAGGCGTTGGGCGATTTTCAGGCGATCCACGGAGTGCACCCAGTCGAAGTGCTCGGCGATGGGCCGGGTCTTGTTCGACTGAATGGGGCCGATGAAGTGCCAGATCAAGGCCAGGTCGCTCAGCGCAGCCTGCTTTTCCAGGGCTTCCTGCAGGTAGTTCTCGCCGAAATCGCGCAGGCCGGCGGCGTGCGCTTCGCGGATGGCGTCGGCCGGTTTGGTCTTGCTCACCGCCAGCAGGCCGATGTCAGCCAAATTGCGCTGCGAGGCTTGCGCCGCCTCACGGATACGCGCTCCGACCTTTGCAATATTCTCTGCTATCGTGGACATTACCTGCGCTCTACAAAGCCCGACCTTTAGAGGGTTCGCGGCATTCTACCTGCTTGCTTGTAATTGGGGAGTCCCATGGATATCACTGAGCTGCTCGCCTTCAGCGCCAAGCAAGGTGCGTCGGATTTGCACCTCTCGGCGGGTCTGCCGCCGATGATCCGCGTCGACGGCGATGTGCGCCGCATCAACCTGCCGCCGCTGGATCACAAGCAGGTACACGCGCTGATCTACGACATCATGAACGACAAGCAGCGCAAGGATTACGAAGAGTTCCTCGAGACCGACTTCTCCTTCGAGGTGCCGGGCGTGGCGCGCTTCCGGGTCAACGCCTTCAACCAGAACCGTGGTGCCGGTGCGGTGTTCCGTACCATTCCCTCGAAAGTGCTGACCATGGAAGACCTGGGCATGGGTGAGGTGTTCCGCAAGATCACCGACGTGCCGCGCGGCCTGGTGCTGGTCACCGGCCCCACCGGTTCGGGCAAGTCGACCACCCTGGCGGCGATGCTCGACTACCTCAACAGCAACAAGTACCACCATATCCTCACCATCGAGGACCCCATCGAATTCGTTCACGAGTCGAAGAAGTGCCTGGTCAACCAGCGTGAGGTGCACCGCGACACCCACGGCTTCTCCGAAGCGCTGCGCTCGGCCCTGCGTGAAGACCCGGACATCATCCTGGTGGGCGAGATGCGCGACCTGGAAACCATCCGCCTGGCGCTGACCGCCGCGGAAACCGGTCACCTGGTATTCGGCACCCTGCACACCACCTCGGCGGCCAAGACCATCGACCGTGTCGTCGACGTGTTCCCTGCCGAAGAGAAATCCATGGTCCGTTCGATGCTCTCCGAATCGCTGCAGGCGGTGATCTCGCAGACCCTGCTGAAGAAGATCGGCGGCGGTCGCGTGGCGGCGCACGAAATCATGATCGGCACCCCGGCCATCCGTAACCTGATCCGCGAGGACAAGGTGGCGCAGATGTATTCGGCGATCCAGACCGGCGGCGCCCTGGGCATGCAGACCCTCGATGCGTGCCTGAAGACGCTGGTGTCCAAAGGTCTTATCAGCCGCGACAGTGCGCGCGAGAAGGCCAAGAGCCCGGAAAACTTCTAGGAACTGGTGTAGGAGCGAGCCCTGCTCGCGAAGCTTTTGGCTTCACCCTGTTCGCGAGCAGAGCTCGCTCCTACGATTAGGCAGACGGCTGCCGAACGGCATTGCACACGAAGCTGCGAGAACGACGATGGAATTCGAAAAACTGTTGCGCCTGATGGTCGAAAAAGGCGGTTCCGACCTGTTCATCACCGCCGGCGTGCCGCCGTCGATGAAGGTCAATGGCAAGATCATGCCGGTGACCAAGAACGCCATGTCGCCGGAGCAGACCCGCGAAACCGTGCTGGGTGTGATGAACGAAGCGCAGCGCCGCGACTTTGCCGAGAACCACGAGTGCAACTTCGCCATCAGCGCCCGTGGCATCGGTCGTTTCCGCGTCAGTGCCTTCTACCAGCGCAACCTGGTGGGCATGGTGCTGCGCCGCATCGAGACCAACATCCCCACCATCGACGACCTCAAGCTGCCGGAGATTCTCAAGAAGCTGGCGCTGACCAAGCGCGGCCTGGTGCTGTTCGTCGGTGCCACCGGTACCGGCAAGTCCACCTCGCTGGCGGCGATGATCGGCTACCGCAACAAGAACAGCAGCGGCCACATCATCTCCATCGAAGACCCGATCGAATACATCCACCAGCACCAGAACTGCATCGTCACCCAGCGCGAGGTGGGCATCGACACCGAGTCTTTCGAGGTGGCGCTGAAGAACACCCTGCGTCAGGCGCCGGACGTGATCCTCATCGGTGAGGTGCGGACCCGCGAGACCATGGACCATGCCGTGGCCTTCGCCGAAACCGGTCACCTGTGCCTGGCCACCCTGCACGCCAACAACGCCAACCAGGCGCTGGATCGCATCATCAACTTCTTCCCGGCCGACCGGCAGAACCAGGTGTGGATGGACCTGTCGCTCAACCTCAAGGCCATCGTCGCCCAGCAGCTGGTGCCGACCCCGGACGGCAAGGGCCGTCGCGCGGTGATCGAGGTGCTGATCAACACCCCGCTGGCCGCCGACCTGATCCGCAAGGGAGAGGTGCACGAGCTCAAGGGCCTGATGAAACGCTCCACCGAGCAGGGCATGCAGACCTTCGACCAGGCGCTGTACAACCTCTACACCCAGGGCGAGATCACTTATGAAGACGCGCTGCTCTACGCCGACTCGGCCAACGACCTGCGCCTGATGATCAAGCTCGGTTCGGAAACCGACGGCGATCACCTGACCAGCATGGCCCAGGGCCTGGCGCTGGAGGTCAGCGAGGAAGATCCGGGGCGTCGCTTCCGCTGACGCTGCCTGACGGGGGACGCACTGCGTCCCCTTCGTTTATCTGGGCGATGCGTTTGCCCTTTCTGCCGGCCAGCACCAATGCCTGGCCATCGCGCTGCGCGCCGGCGCGCGCTTCGCTCATCAGTTGCGGAATCAGCGGGCCTTCCGGCAGGTGCTTCCAGAAGCGCACTGGCAAATGCTGCTGCATCACCGTGCGGTTAAGGCGCGCCGGGTTGAAGGTGCTGCCGTAATAGGCGCGCCAAAGGGCCTGGCCATCATCCTCGGGCTGCCGTGCCCAGGCTTGCCACTGCACCGGGCAGTGGCGCTCGTGCTGTAGACGCTGGCCATCCCAGAACACGCCATCGCGCGGCGTGGCGATCAGCCAACTGTGCTTGCCCAGGCGCTCGGCGAAATGGCCGCTGGCCGACGCCAGGATGTCGTGCGCCGGCTCGAACCAGGCGACGAAATCCGGCGCGCCCTGCGCCTTGCTTGGCTGAAAGCGCACGAAGGCATGCAGGTGATGCGCCTCGCGGCGCACCGCCTTGAGTCGCCGATGCAGCTCGCTACCGTCGGGATCGCCGGCCAGCACCGCGCTGCGCTCGCCCTGCACGAAGCGCCAGAGCACGCGGTAGAGCAGGCTCCAGCGCTCCTCGCCGCAGTACTGCGCGGCGCTTTCCAGCAGCTCCAGCAGTTCGGGCGATACGCGCAGGCGACCATTGGGTTCCGGCGCGCGTTCGGCGGGTTGATCGAACAGGCCGGGCGCCGCTTCTTCGTCCAGCCACTGCAGCTGATGCGGTGCCAGGCCTTGCAACAATGCGCGGCGCGCGGCCTGGCGCCAGGTGGCGAAGGTGCCGTCGAAGCGCAGGCTGTGCATCACCACAGGGCCATCTGCGCCGGGGTGTCGCGCAACTGCTGGCGCAGCACCTGGGATTCGTGTTCGGCCCGCGGTGGCCGGTAATCCTGAGTGACGATGAAGGGCTTGGCCTTTTCCAGCACGCAGCGCAGGCGGGTCAGATCCTCATAGCGGATGCGCCGTTCTCGCCGCAGCGCGCCCAGGCGCCTGGCGCTGAGTACGCCGATACCGGGCACGCGGGCGATCAGCGACTCGTCGGCGCGGTTCAGGTCCACCGGGAACTGCTCGCGGTTTGCCAGGGCCCAGGCCAGCTTGGGGTCGATATCCAGCGCCAGGTTGCCGGGGCCGGCCAATAGCTCCGTGGCGCTGAATCCGTAGCCGCGCATAAGGAAATCGGCCTGGTAGAGGCGATGCTCGCGCAGCAGGGGCGGTGCCTCGAACGGCACGGTTTTCGGGCTTTGCGGGATGGGGCTGAAGGCCGAGTAGTAGACGCGGCGCAGGCGATAGTCCTGATACAGGCTCTGCGCGTTGTGCAGGATGGTGCTGTCGTCGGTGGCGTCGGCGCCGACGATCATCTGCGTGCTCTGCCCGGCCGGGGCGAAGCGCGGCGCGCGGCGTTCTTCCTGGGCCTCGCGTTCGCCCTGGTGGATGCTGTGCATGGCCTGGTGAATGCTGTCGACGTTCTTTTCCGGCGCCAGGCGCACCAGGCTGGTCTCGGTGGGCAGTTCGATATTGACGCTGAGGCGGTCGGCATACAGCCCGGCCTCGGCGATCAGCTCCGGTGCCGCATCGGGGATGGTCTTCAGATGAATGTAGCCGCGGAACTGGTGCTCCTGGCGCAGCAGCTTGGCGACGCGGATCAGCTGCTCCATGGTGTAGTCGGCCGAGCGGATGATGCCTGAGCTGAGGAACAGGCCGCTGATGCAGTTGCGTTTGTAGAAGTCCAGGGTCAGGGTGACCACTTCCTCGGGGGTGAAGCGCGCCCGTGGCACGTCGCTGGAGCGGCGGTTGATGCAGTACTGGCAGTCGTACAGGCAGAAGTTGGTCAGCAGGATCTTCAGCAGCGCCACGCAGCGCCCGTCCGGCGTGTAGCTGTGGCAGATGCCCATGCCGTTGGTCGAGCCGATGCCGTCCTTGCCCTTGGAGCTGCGCTTGGGCGCGCCGCTGCTGGCGCAGGAGGCATCGTACTTGGCGGCGTCGGCGAGGATGGTGAGCTTGTCGATCAATTGCATGGCAGGCGATATCTATACTGTTTTTTTATACAGTATATGGGCGTCGTACAGCTATCAAGCCATTCGTTGAGTTGCACCGCCTCGCCGCAGATGAAACCTTCACTCGGCGCGCAGCGTCATAGCTGCATCTCGCACAAGGAGTTCGCCATGCAACGACAGGACACCCATAGCAAGCTGATCGGCTACCTGCTGTGGATCTTCGGTTTTCTCGGTTCGCACCGTTTCTATTACGGCAAGCCGGTGACCGGCACCATCTGGTTCTTCACCCTCGGTCTGCTGTTCATCGGCTGGATCATCGACCTGTTCCTGATCCCCTCGATGGATCGCGAGGCGGACCTGCGCTTCACCGCCGGCGATACCGACTACAACGTCGCCTGGATCCTGCTGACCTTCCTCGGCGTGTTCGGGGTGCACCGCATGTATCAGGGCAAGTGGATCACCGGGATCCTCTACCTGCTGACCGGCGGCCTGTTCCTGATCGGCGTGCTCTACGACTTCTGGACGCTCAATACGCAGATCTCGATCAAGAACGCGCAGCGCGGTTGATCGGGCGGCGACAATTGGCGGTGCGCACGGCGCACCCTACGGGCGTCGCGTCGTAGCCCGGATGCAATCCGGGGAAATGAAAAGGGCATCCCATGGGATGCCCTTTTTCGTAATGCTGGCGGGATCAGTCGTCGCTGTCGTCGTCGTCCGCGCCGTCGACCTTCATCCCCAGTTCCTTGATCTTGCGCGTCAGGGTGTTGCGGCCCCAACCCAGCAGCAGGGCGGCGTCGCGGCGGCGGCCAGCGGTGTGCTTGAGCGCGGTCTCGATCATGATGCGTTCGAAGGCCGGCACGGCGCTGTCGAGCAGGTTGGACTGGCCGCGGGCCAGGGCCTGGTCGGCCCACAGGCGCAGCGCCTGTTCCCAGTTGGTCACCGGTGCGGCGTCCTGCGGCTGGGTCAGCAGCTCCGGCGGCAGGTCGTCGACATGCACTTCACGGCCCGAGGCCATGACGGTGATCCAGCGGCAGGTGTTCTCCAGCTGGCGCACGTTGCCCGGCCAGGGCAGGTGCTTGAGGTAATCCTCGGTTTCGCTCTTGAGCAACTTGGGTTCCACCGCCAGCTCCTGGGCGGCGCGGGCGAGGAAGTGGTGAGCCAGGGTGGGGATGTCCTCGCGGCGGTCGGCCAGGCGCGGAATGTGGATGCGGATGACGTTGAGGCGGTGGAACAGGTCTTCGCGGAACTTGCCGGCCTGCACCAGGGTTTCCAGGTTCTGGTGGGTGGCGGCGATGATGCGCACGTCCACCTTCACCGGGGTGTGGCCGCCGACGCGGTAGAACTCGCCGTCGGCCAATACGCGCAGCAGGCGGGTCTGGGTGTCGGCCGGCATGTCGCCGATCTCGTCGAGGAACAGGGTGCCGCCATCGGCCTGTTCGAAGCGGCCGCGGCGCTGGTTGGCGGCGCCGGTGAAGGCGCCTTTCTCGTGGCCGAACAGCTCGGATTCCATCAGGTCCTTGGGAATGGCCGCCATGTTCAGCGCGATGAAGGGCGCGGCCGCGCGCGGGCTGTGGCGGTGCAGGGCATGGGCCACCAGCTCCTTGCCGGTGCCGGATTCGCCGTTGATCAGCACGGTGATATTGGAGTGGGACAGGCGGCCGATGGCGCGGAACACCTCCTGCATCGCCGGCGCCTCGCCGATGATTTCCGGGGTGCGTGCCTGCGCAGCGGGCGCGGCCAGGCTCTGCTGTTCCTGGGCGTGCTGAAAGGCGCGCTTGACCAGCGACACGGCTTCGTCGACGTCGAACGGCTTGGGCAGGTATTCGAAGGCGCCGCCCTGGTAGCTGGCCACCGCGCTGTCCAGGTCCGAATGCGCGGTCATGATGATCACCGGCAGGCGCGGGTACAGCTCGCGGATGCGTGCCAGCAGGTCGAGGCCGCTGGCGCCGGGCATGCGGATGTCGGAGATGATCACGTCCGGCTGCTGGCGGGTCAGGCGGGCGAGTACACCGTCGGCACTGTCGAAACTCTGGGTGGTCATGCCTTCCTGTTGCAGGGCCTTTTCCAGGACCCAGCGGATGGAACGATCGTCGTCGACAATCCAGACGGTTTCACTGCGGCTCATGGCGTGGGCGCTCCTTGTTCCAGCGGCAGGAAGATCGAGAACACGGTGTGGCCGGGGTGGCTCTCGCACTCGATCAGGCCCTGGTGCTGACTGATGATGTTCTGGGTGATGGCCAGGCCCAGGCCGGTGCCGTCGGCACGCCCGCTGACCATGGGATAGAAGATGGTTTCCTGCAGCTCCGGCGGAATGCCGGGGCCGTTGTCGATGATCTCGACCTTGACCACCAGGCGGTGGCGCGTGTGGCCGATGGTGAACTGGCGCAGGGTACGGGTGCGCAGGCTGATGCGCCCAAGCCCCATGTCGTGCTTCTGCCCGGCGATGGCCTGCATGGCGTTCCGCACGATGTTGAGTACGGCCTGGATCATCTGCTCGCGGTCGATCAGCAGGTCCGGGATGCTTGGGTCATAGTCGCGCACCAACGTGATGCTGCCTTGCGCTTCCGCCTCGATCAGGTTGGCGACGCGCTCGAGCACCTCGTGCACGTTGGTCATCGCCAGCGACGGCAGCTTGTTCGAGCCGAGCATGCGGTCGACCAGGTTACGCAGGCGGTCGGCCTCTTCGATGATGACGTTGGTGTAGTCCTTGAGCTCTTCGTTGGGCAGCTCGCGCGATAGCAGCTGGGCGGCGCCACGGATGCCGCCGAGCGGATTCTTGATCTCGTGGGCCAGGCCGCGCACCAGCAGTTTGGTGGTCTCCTGCTTGGACAGCTGCGCCTCTTCCTTGGTGATGCGCAGCAGGCGGTCGCGTGGGTGCACTTCCAGCAGCAGCAGGGTCTCGCCCTTGCTGAACAGCGGCGTCACCGCGTAGTCCACGGTCAGCGTCTGGCCGGTGACCGAGGTCAGCACCGCTTCACGCTTGTTGAACGGATGCGCCTGCTCCACCGCCTGGCGCAAGGATGACAGTGCTTCGGGCGATTCGGTGAACAGGTCGCTGATGAACTGACCGTGGCTGCGCTGGCCGCTGACGGCCAGGAGCATTTCCGCCGCCGGGTTCATGTACTCAAGGCACAACTGGCTGTTGAGCAGCAGGGTGGCGGTGGTCAGGTTGTCGAGTAGCAGGCGGTGCAGCGCGTCGTTGATGGTCATAGGCAGTGCGTTCCGGCGATGGGCAGGAAAATGCAAGAAGCAAACCAAGGCCCCGAAAAGACGCATTTTTTGTGATCTGCCTCCCTGGCGGCCCTTCTTTGGGCCGTCGTACGGGGCGCCAAAAATGGCTTGCGGCTATTTGTGACGCGACCTGCTCGGGTCTTGCGGGTGCTGCGACAAGGCTGGGCGGCGAAAAGCGACCCAAAACAGGGAGAGCTTAGGAGGTGGTGCGTTCGATTGCACCATTAAGGTGCAATCGACTGTTTCAGAAGAACGGAAGGATGCTGACGTCTTCCTTGGGCTTGTCCTTCAGCGGGCATTCGGGGCGAACGCCGTAGTCGTCCTTCTTGCAGGGATTGATCTTGCGCTTCTGCGCCAGGGTCATGCGGTGCATGTGGAAGGGCTGCGCGGGGGTGCGCTCGACGATGAGGCCCGCCGAATCGATGATTTCCGCCACCAGTTGGTGCGTGCCGCGATCGACATGGCGCAGGGAGAACACCGGGCTGCGGCTGGTTTCACCCTGCGGTTCGCCGTCGAGCAGCAGCCGGTAGCTGTGGCCGGGCAGCAGGCCCGGCTCGCTGCTGAGGGTGACGATCATGTCCCCGGAACCGTTGTGGATCGAGGCGTCCGGCTCAGGCACGAGGATACGCAGCAGCTGGTAGTGCACGGTCGGTTTGGTCACGGCAGGCGGGGCCATGTGCACCGTGGGTTTGGGCTGGTTCAGCTGCACGCTGTTGGAAGGCGCCAGCATTACCCGCTCGGCATTGCTGCTGCGGGGTTTGTCGGTGAATACGCGGTTACCTTCCGCGTCGATGTAGGTGTAGACCTGAGCCGAAGCTGCTTGGGTGATGAGCAGCAGGCAGAGCAGCAATGTACGCATCGTGATCAGTTCGCAGGCCTTGGGGTCGGACGCGGTGGCGTTACAGGGGGGCGGGCAGGGCTGTTGACGCTGATGCGCTGCACGGTGAAGGTCTCGGTGGCGCTCTGCTGGACGATGCGTTCGCCGGCGACGACCGCCACCGCCAGGCTGTGCTCGCCGCGGTCGACATTGGTCAGTTGCAGGCTGGGTACGTTGCTCGCCTGGCCGTAGGGCTCGCCGTCGAGGATCAGGCGCAGGCGATGGCCCGGCTGCAGGCGTGGCTCGATGCTGACGCTGACGATGAAGGTGCCGTTGTTGGCGCGCATGGCTTCCTCGTCCGGAATGCCGGTCAGGCGCAGCACCGAATAGGGCGCCTCGCTCTGCGTCGAACTGTTGCCAGGGGCATCGGCCGGCATCTTGGGGGTCTGCATCTCGACCGTATTGGTCGGCGGCAGGTCGACGCTTTCGGCCGCCGTACCGTCCGGCGGCTGGTTGGTGAACACCGTATTGCCGTTGGCGTCGGTGTACTTGTAGATCTGCGCGCTGGCCGGCAGGGCCAGGACGAGCAGCAGGCAGGCGAGTAATGGGCGCATGGGCCGGTCCTTCCTCGGGTGGTGCCCTAAGCCTTGCACTGCTATGGGTTCCTGGCAAGCGCGGGGCGCCGTGGCTGTGATGTTTGGCTACAAATCGGTTCGGGCCATGGGGCCGCCCAGGCTGTGCGCATCCTATTCTGCAGATTCTCCGGCGCTCTGGCTCTCTGGCGCTGTGGCTATCGGTGCGCGCGGCGCACCCTGCAGGTGGGAAATGAAAAAAGCCCCGCCAGGCAGAGCCGGGCGGGGCTTTCGAACGCGCCGCATGAGGCGGCGCAAACTGGCTTAGACGCTGTAGTACAGGTCGTATTCCAGCGGGTGCACGAAGGTGCGCACCTTGATTTCTTCTTCGGATTTCAGCTCGATGTAGGCATCGATGAAGTCGTCGGAGAACACGCCGCCCTTGGTCAGGAACGCACGGCCCTTGTCCAGCTCTTCCAGGGCTTCCTTCAGGCTGCCGCACACCTGCGGGATCAGCTTGCCTTCTTCCGGCGGCAGATCGTACAGGTTCTTGTCGGCTGCATCGCCCGGGTGGATCTTGTTCTGGATACCGTCGATACCGGCCATCAGCAGGGCAGCGAAGGCCAGGTAGGGGTTGGCAGCCGGGTCCGGGAAGCGCGCTTCGATACGGCGGGCTTTCGGGCTGGCAACGTAGGGGATGCGGATCGAGGCGCTGCGGTTGCGAGCCGAGTAGGCCAGCATGACCGGTGCTTCGAAGCCCGGAACCAGACGCTTGTAGGAGTTGGTCGACGGGTTGGTGAAGCCGTTCAGGGCCTTACCGTGCTTGATGATGCCGCCGATGAAGTACAGAGCGGTCTCGGACAGACCGGCATAGCCTTCGCCTGCGAAGGTGTTCTTGCCGTCCTTGGAGATCGACATGTGCACGTGCATGCCCGAACCGTTGTCGCCATACAGCGGCTTCGGCATGAAGGTAGCGGTCTTGCCGTAGGCATCGGCGACGTTGTGCACGCAGTACTTCAGGGTCTGAACTTCGTCAGCCTTGGCCACCAGGGTGTTGAACTTCACGCCGATTTCGTTCTGACCGGCAGTGGCCACTTCGTGGTGGTGCACTTCGACGACCAGGCCCATCTCTTCCATGGCGTTGCACATGGCGGTACGGATTTCGTGGTCGTGGTCGCACGGCGGAACCGGGAAGTAACCGCCCTTGACGGCCGGGCGGTGGCCCTTGTTGCCGCCTTCGACATCGCCGTCGGTCATCCAGGAGCCTTGCTCGGAGTAGATCTTGAACATCGAGCCGGAGATGTCGGACTTGAACTTCACTTCGTCGAAGATGAAGAACTCGGGCTCCGGGCCTACGAATACGGTGTCACCGATGCCGGTGGTTTTCAGGAACTCTTCGGCGCGCTTGGCGATGGAGCGCGGGTCGCGATCGTAGCCCTGCATGGTGCTCGGCTCGATGATGTCGCAGACCAGGATCAGGGTCGGTTCTTCGGTGAACGGGTCCAGCACGGCGGTGTCGTCCACCGGCATCAGGATCATGTCGGAGGCTTCGATGCCTTTCCAGCCATGGATGGAGGAGCCGTCGAACATCTTGCCGTGCTCGAAGAAATCTTCGTCCAGGGCGTCACGGGCCGGCATGGTCACGTGGTGCTGCTTGCCCTTGGTGTCGGTGAAGCGCAGGTCTACCCACTTCACGTCGTGTTCTTTGATCAGTTGAACAGCCTTAGACATGTTGTCCTCCAGGTGGAAAAGGCTCGCTTCGTGGAGCCCCGATATATGCGGTGAAGCCCGGCGGGATAGTCCTTCAGGGCGACCTGCCTCACAAGGGAGCAAATTGCATGCCAGTGCCCTTTATTGGGCAGAAGCCGCGAAACTCAGGCGCTACGCCGCCTGGACGGCAAATTCGCATGGATATTTGCACCATTTGAGGGCTGCAAAATATCGCAAAGACCTATTTTGGTGCGCTGTGTGAGTGTTGAAGTATTTTTGGTCAAAGCTTGAGCAATTTCCGCTATAATCCGCGCCCCTGTTTTTTCGTCCCCCAAGCGGGCGGCCTATTCATGAAGCTGATCGTCAAAGTTTTCCCGGAAATCACCATCAAGAGTCGCCCGGTGCGCAAGCAGTTCATCCGCCAGTTGGGGAAGAACATCCGCGCCGTGCTGCGCGATCTTGACCCCGAGCTGCGGGTCACCGGTGTCTGGGACAACCTGGAGGTCGAGACCGACCAGAACGATCCCAAGCTGCTCGCCGAGATGACCGAACGCCTGCGCAACACGCCGGGCATCGGCCTGTTCCTCGAGGTCAACGAATACCCGCTGGGCGATCTGGACGAGATCACCGAGCACTGCAAGCGCCACTACGCCGACCAGTTGCCGGGCAAGATCTTCGCCGTGCGCTGCAAACGCGGCGGCAAGCACGCGTTTTCCTCCATCGACGTCGAGCGCCATGTCGGTTCGCGCCTGCGCCAGGAGTGCGGTGCCGCCGGCATCGACCTGAAGAAGCCGGAAGTCGAAGTGCGCATGGAGATCCGCGACCAGCGCCTGTTCGTGGTGCACAACCGCCACGAAGGCCTGGGCGGCTACCCGCTCGGTTCGCTGGAACAGACCCTGGTGCTGATGAGCGGCGGCTTCGACTCCACCGTGGCGGCCTATCAGATGATGCGTCGCGGCCTGGTCAGCCACTTCTGCTTCTTCAATCTCGGCGGCCGTGCCCACGAGCTGGGCGTGATGGAAGTGGCGCACTACATCTGGCAGAAGTTCGGCCGCTCGCAGCGGGTGCTGTTCGTCAGCGTGCCGTTCGAGGAGGTGGTCGGCGAGATCCTGTCCAAGGTCGACAACAGCCAGATGGGCGTGATCCTCAAGCGCATGATGCTGCGTGCCGCCACTCGTGTGGCGGAAAATCTGCAGATCGAGGCGCTGGTCACCGGTGAGGCGATCAGCCAGGTATCCAGCCAGACCCTGACCAACCTGGCAGTGATCGATTCGGCCACCGACATGCTGGTGATGCGCCCGCTGATCGCCAGCCACAAGCAGGACATCATCGACACCGCCACGCAGATCGGCACCGCCGAATTCGCCAAGAACATGCCCGAGTACTGCGGCGTGATCTCGGTCAACCCGACTACCAGGGCCCGTGGCTACCGCATCGAGCACGAGGAGGCGCAGTTCGACATGGCCATCCTCGATCGCGCCCTGGAGCGCGCCACCCAGTTGCCCATCGATCGGGTGATCGACGAGCTGGGCAAGGACGTGCAGGTCGAGGAAGTGCGCGAGGCCCTGGCCGGGCAGATCGTCATCGACATCCGCCACCCCGATGCCGCCGAAGACGAGCCGCTGGACGTGCCTGGCGTCGAGGTGCAGGCGCTGCCGTTCTACGCGCTGAACAACAAATTCAAGGAACTGGATGAGAACCGCCAGTACCTGCTCTATTGCGACAAGGGCGTCATGAGTCGCCTGCATGCCCATCACCTGCTGAGCGAGGGGCATGCCAATGTGCGCGTTTATCGTCCGGCATAGGACGCCGGGGCTCAATGGCGGGAGTATCCGCCATCGCCCTCCCGACCTAGCGCTTCAAGCGATGCCCTGTCTGGTTCGCTGAAACAGTTTTCTTCATATTCGTCGTCCAGGCTGGACGGCACACCGAATCCTCTGATCGAGATACACACAGTGATCGAAAAACTGCGCAACATCGCCATCATCGCCCACGTTGACCATGGCAAGACCACCCTGGTGGACAAACTGCTGAAGCTCTCCGGCACCCTCGACCGCAAAGAAGCGGAATCCGAGCGCGTGATGGACTCCAACGACCAGGAGAAAGAGCGCGGTATCACCATTCTGGCGAAGAACACCGCCATCAAGTGGAACGGCTACAACATCAACATCGTCGACACCCCCGGACACGCCGACTTCGGCGGTGAAGTGGAGCGCGTGATGAGCATGGTCGACTCCGTGCTGCTGGTGGTCGACGCCCAGGACGGCCCGATGCCGCAAACCCGTTTCGTGACCCAGAAGGCGTTCAAGGCCGGCCTGCGCCCGATCGTCGTCGTGAACAAGATCGACCGTCCGGGCGCGCGTCCCGACTGGGTCATCGACCAGATCTTCGACCTGTTCGACAATCTCGGCGCCACCGACGAGCAGCTGGACTTCCCGATCGTCTATGCCTCGGCCCTGAACGGCATCGCCGGCATGGATCACGAGAAGATGGACGACAACATGGACGCCCTGTTCCAGGCCATCATCGACCACGTGCCGGCTCCGGTCGTCGACGTCGACGGCCCGTTCCAGATGCAGATTTCCCAGCTGGACTACAACAGCTTCCTCGGCGTGATCGGCATCGGCCGCATCGCCCGCGGCCGCATCAAGACCAACACCCCGGTGGTGGCCATCAGCGACGACGGCAGCAAGCGTAATGGCCGTGTGCTGAAGATCATGGGCCACTCGGGCCTGCAGCGCGTCGAAGTCGCCGAGGCCGAGGCGGGCGACATCGTCTGCGTATCGGGCATGGACGAGCTGTTCATCTCCGACACCCTGTGCGACCCGGCCAACGTCGAGGCCCTGCCGCCGCTGACCGTCGACCAGCCGACCGTGAGCATGACCTTCCAGGTCAACGACTCGCCGTTCGCCGGCAAGGAAGGCAAGTTCGTCACCAGCCGCAACATCAAGGACCGCCTGGACAAGGAGCTGCTGCACAACGTCGCGCTGCGCGTCGAGCAGGGCGATTCGCCCGAGAAGTTCAAGGTCTCCGGCCGTGGCGAGCTGCACCTGTCGGTGCTGATCGAAACCATGCGCCGTGAAGGCTTCGAGCTGGCCGTGGGCCGTCCGGAAGTGGTGATCATCGAGAAGGACGGCGAGAAGCAGGAGCCGTACGAGAACGTCACCATCGACATCGAAGAGCAGCACCAGGGCCCGGTGATGGAGCAGATGGGCATGCGCAAGGGCGACATGACCAACATGATCCCCGACGGCAAGGGCCGTATCCGTCTGGAGTACGTGATCCCGGCGCGCGGCCTGATCGGCTTCCGCAACGCCTTCCTGACCATGACCTCGGGCACCGGCATCCTCACCTCCACCTTCGACCACTACGGTCCGGTGAAGGCCGGTGACGTCGCCCACCGCCAGAACGGCGTGCTGGTTTCCATGGCCACCGGCACCGCGCTGACCTACTCGCTGGAAACCCTGCAGGATCGCGGCAAGCTGTTCCTCTCCCCGGGCGATGAAGTCTACGAAGGCCAGCTGGCCGGCATCCACAGCCGCGACAACGACCTGGTGATCAACCCGACCAAGGCCAAGAAGCTCGACAACATGCGTGCTTCCGGCAAGGACGAGACCATCCAGCTGACCCCGGCGCTGAAGTTCACCCTGGAGCAGGCGCTGGAGTTCATCGACGAGGACGAGCTGGTGGAAGTGACGCCGAAGTCCATTCGTCTGCGCAAGAAGCTGCTCAACGAGAACGACCGCAAGCGCTACGAGCGTAGCAAGGTCTAAGGCGGCTGCGTCTAGGCTGCAAGCTAGAAGCTAGAAGCTAGAAGCGAAAGCAAGGCCCCGTCAGAGCGATCTGGCGGGGCCTTTGCATTTCATCTCCAGCCTTGCGTGTTGGGTTGAAGGGAGGCACGGAGGCTCTTTATCCGTGCGGAATAACGAGTTGGTATCGAGGGGCGGGGCCTGATCGCTTCGGTTCGGTGCCTGCATGATTGCGTCTAGGAAGGTGTAAACCAATGAATGGTCTGGCAGTGCTGATTCTGGCTGCGGAGAGTGGTGTAAAACAGACGCGTTGGGCTGAGTCTGCAGTCCCCAAGCAATTGATCCAGGTGCGTGGTGAGGCGCTTCTCGCACGCACGTTGCGTCTGCTCGCCGAGCGCGGGGTGCAGGCGCCCTGGTTGCTGACGGCGAGTGAGGCGCTGGCCAGTTATCCGGTGCCGAGCTGGTGCCCGCTGCAGCGAGAAACCAAGGCTCACAGCCTGCTTGCGGCTGAAGCCGTGACGGCCGCCGGGGATCTGCTGGTGCTCTACAGCGATGTGTATTACTCCGAGGCAGCCATCGACACCATCCTGGCCAGCCAGGGAACTCGCTTCTACGGGCGCGACGGGCGCAGTGCCTATACCTTCAAGGACTATGGCGAGCTGTTCGCCGTGCGTATCGCCGATGCTGACCGTGGGCGTGCGCGCGACGCGTTGGAGCGTGCCATCAGGTTTTACCAGGACACGGGAAACCAGAGCTTCTGGTCGTTCTATCGATTGATGGCGGGACTGCCATTGTCCGATAGCAAGGCCATCGAGCGCCGGGTCTTCGTGGATATTCACGACGAAACGGATGATGTCGACTTCGTCGAAGAGGTGCCCTTGCTGCTGGCCGCCATCGACAAGCCCCTGAGCTGGCGGCTCAGGCATCTGGTGCGCAGATTGAGTCTGGCCAACAAGAGGCGTCGCGACCGGGCGCGCGGCCTTTCCGGCGGGGCTCTGGAGGCCGTTTGAGCATGCAGGTTCCTCGGGGCGAGCCTCGGCCCCGCTGAGTTGCTGCGCAACAAGGCCCCGGTGTCCGCGGGGACACCGGGGCTGTTCTCCTTCAGCCGCGCTGTGGCCGACAGGCCAGCAGCCCGTAGATCGCCAGCCCGATCACCAGCAGCAGGCTGAGCGTCATCACTCGCCTGCTACCTGGCGCAGAGTTTGCGCCGGGGTGTCGTCGAGGTTGTTGAGCATGCGCTCGCTGTACCAGTCGAGGAAGTTGATCACGCCGAACTCGTAGGTCTTGGAGTACGGGCCGGGCTGGTAGGCGGTGGAGTTGATGCCGCGCTGGTTTTCCTCGCCGAGGCGACGGTCCTGGTCGTTGGTGGCGTCCCAGACTTCGCGCAGGCGCGCCACGTCGTAGTCGACGCCTTCGACCGCATCCTTGTGTACCAGCCACTTGGTGATGACGATCGATTCCTGGGCGCTGACCGGCCACACGGTGAAGTTGATCAGGTGATCACCCATGCAGTGGTTCCAGGAGTGCGGCAGGTGCAGGATGCGCATCGAGCCCAGGTCCGGGTCGGTGATGCGGCCCATCAGCTTCTTGCAGCCCTGCTTGCCGTCCATGGTCATGGACACGGTGCCCTTGAGCAGCGGCATGCGCACGATGCGGTTGCGCAGGCCGAAGCTGGCGTGGGCGTAGGGGATGTTGTCCCTGTCCCAGCGCGTGGTGCACTCGGCGACCTGGTCCTTGAACGCCTGGCTGGCGCGCGGGTCGGTGACGTCGTCCCATTCCAGCAGGGTGTTGAGCAGCTCCGGGTGCGATCCGTTGCAGTGGTAGCACTCGCGGTTGTTCTCGATCACCAGCTTCCAGTTGGCCTGCTCGCGCATGGTGCTCTGCACCGCGACCTTGGTGTTCTCCATATCGTACGGCTCCATGTAGTGAGCCAGGGTCGCGAGGAACTCGTCGATGGCCGGCGGATTGTCCGCCAGGCTGATGAAGATGAAGCCGCCGGCGGTCTTGCAGTTGACCGGCTTGAGGTTGTAGTCGGACAGCTTGAAGCCTTCACCCATCTCGGTGCCGGCGAACAGCAGGCGGCCGTCCAGCTCGTAGGTCCACTGGTGGTAGGGGCACACCAGTTTGGCGACCTTGCCCTTGTCGCTGACGCACAGGCGCGAACCGCGATGGCGGCAGACGTTGTGGAAGGCATGGATCTGACCTTCGGCGCCGCGGATGACGATGATCGGGTTGTCGCCGATCTGCACGGTGAGGAAGTTGCCCTTGGTCGGAATCTCGCAGGTCATGCCGGCGATCAGCCACTCCTTGTGGAAGATCTCCTGCATGTCGACCTGGAACAGGCGTTCGTCGTTGTAGAAGGGTTGCGGCAGCGAGAAGCTGTGGTCGCGCTCGTGCAGCATCTGGGCGGTGGCCTTGCGGACGGGCTCCAGTGGGTCGCCCAGGCTCAGGTTTTGGGTGCAGTCCATGTTGGCTCCTCATTGGCGGCGCGGCGCGCCTGCCGGAAAAAGTGGCTGATACGGTATGTGCCGCAAGGTCTGGATCAATCGCTGCCGCCTGCAAAGGGCGCACATGCTTGGTGAGGCGGAGTGTGGAGCCGGCAGAGGGGCAAACCTTATCCATGGGCGACATGGCCGGATGCGTTTCCGACGCGCCAGGCCCCGTGCCATCAGGCAGGTCGCGATAAGCATGCGGATGTCGCTGGCAGATAAATGACGACCGGCGGCCTTTCGCACAATCCGCGACATATAGGCCGATATCCGGCCGCGTGGAGAGCTGTTCATGACCACCAACGCCTTCCTCAACCCGGTTACCACCCAGACCTGGACCAATGGCCGCCACCTGGTGCGTTGCGTCAAGGTGATCCAGGAAACCTGGGACGTGCGCACCTTCTGCTTCATGGCCGATCAGCCGGTGCTGTTCTTCTTCAAGCCGGGGCAGTTCGTCACCCTGGAGTTGGAGATCGACGGTCAGCCGATCATGCGCTCCTACACCATCTCCAGTTCGCCCTCGGTGCCCTACAGCTTCTCCATCACCATCAAGCGGGTGCCGGGCGGCAAGGTGTCGAACTGGTTGCACGACAACCTCAGGGAGGGTGACGAGCTGCCGGTGCACGGTCCGGTGGGGCTGTTCAACGCCATCGATTTCCCGGCCGACAAGGTGCTGTTCCTTTCCGGCGGCGTCGGCATCACCCCGGTGATGTCGATGGCGCGCTGGTTCTTCGACACCAACGCCAACGTCGATATGGTCTTCGTGCACAGCGCCCGTTCGCCGAAGGACATCATCTACCACCGCGAGCTGGAGCACATGGCGTCGCGGATCACCAACTTCAGCCTGCACCTGATCTGCGAGAAGCATGGTCTGGGCGAGGCCTGGGCCGGCTATCGCGGCTACCTGAACAAGCCGATGCTGGAGCTGATTGCGCCGGACTTCCTCGAGCGCGAGATCTTCTGCTGCGGCCCGACGCCCTACATGAGCGCGGTCAAGCGTCTGCTCGAGGCAGCCGGCTACGACATGAGCCGTTATCACGAGGAGGCCTTCGGCCCGACGCCGCCGGAGATTCGCGCCGAGGTCAAGGAACTGGCTGCCGAAGCCGCCGAGGCCCCGGAGCTGCCGATCGGCGAGCTCAACCAGGTGGAGTTCACCAGCACCGGCAAGAGCATCCGCGTCGCCCCCGGCGAAACCGTGCATGCCGCTGCCGCCAAGCTCGGCCTGCATATTCCCAAGGCCTGCGGCATGGGCATCTGCGGCACCTGCAAGGTGATGAAAACGGCAGGCGAAGTGGACATGGAGCACAACGGCGGCATCACCGACGAGGACGTGGCCGAGGGCTACATCCTGTCGTGCTGCAGCGTGCCGAAAGGAGACGTGGCGATCGATTATTGATCGCCACGAAGGTTCGTAGCCCGGATGCAATCCGGGGTGGTTGATCCTTTTTCCCGGATTGCATCCGGGCCAGGGGCGCGGCTAAAGCCCCTCCCACAGGCGCGTCATGGCGTCTTCAGGCGCTCATGACTTCACGGATGTCGGCGGCCAACTGGCGTACACGCGCTTCGTCGGTATCCCACGAGCACATGAAGCGCGCGCCACCGGCACCGATGAAGGTGTAGAAACGCCAGCCGCGGGCGGTGAGGGCGGCGATGGCCGGTTCCGACAGTTGCAGGAACACGCCGTTGGCTTCCACCGGGAACATCAGGCTCACGCCGGGTACGTCTTGCACCAGTGATGCCAGCAGCTGCGCGCAGCGGTTGGCGTGGTTGGCGTATTTCAGCCAGGCGTCATCCTGCAGGATGCCGACCCAGGGCGCCGACAGGTAGCGCATCTTCGAGGCCAGCTGGCCGGCCTGCTTGCAGCGGTAGTCGAAGTCCTCGGCCAGCGCCTTGTTGAAGAAGATGATCGCCTCGCCCACCGCCATGCCGTTCTTGGTGCCGCCGAAGCACAGCACGTCGACGCCGGCCTTCCAGGTCAGTTCCGCCGGGCTGCAGCCGAGGAAGGCGCAGGCGTTGGAGAAACGCGCGCCGTCCATGTGCAGGTTGAGGTTCAGCTCCTTGCAGACCTGGCTGATGGCGCGGACTTCTTCCGGGCGATACACGGTGCCGACTTCGGTGGCCTGGGTGAGGGTGACCACTCGCGGTTTCGGATAGTGGATGTCCTGGCGCTTGAGGGCGATTTCGCGGATGGCCTGCGGCGTCAGCTTGCCGTTCTCGGTTCTGGCCAGCAGCAGCTTGGAGCCGTTGGAGAAGAATTCCGGCGCGCCGCATTCGTCGGTCTCGACGTGAGCGGTCTCCGAGCAGATCACGCTGTGGTAGCTCTGGCACAACGAGGCCAGGGCCAGGGAGTTGGCGGCGGTGCCGTTGAAGGCGAAGAACACTTCGCAGTCGGTCTCGAACAGGCGGCGGAAGTGATCGGCGGCGCGCGCCGTCCATTCGTCATCGCCGTAGGCGCGCTGGTGGCCCTGGTTAGCCTCGGCCATGGCGGCCCAGGCTTCGGGACAGATGCCGGAGTAGTTGTCACTGGCGAATTGCTGGGCATTGTCGGGCATTGGCGCGTTCCTTCTGAAAAGCCTGGCGGCAGGTCTGCCGGCAAAGCCCCCACTGTACTCCTGACGCGTCTGGCATGCGTCCGTAGCGGCGACGAGTTGTTGCGCCGATGCGTACTGCCTGGTCCGTTCGTGGACGGCCGTCCGGCCTGGAGATGGAACTTGAGGCGTGTCGTGGGGCTCACACCTAACAGAGGGCGGCACTCGATCCGCCCTACGCAATCAAGAGAAGGAGTGTCATATGACCTATCGTCACCTGCTCGCCCTTGCCCTGCCTCTGGCCGTGGCGCTGCCCGTTTCCGCTGCCGAGTGGTCGGATAACGCCAAGACCGAGTTCGTTCAGCAGTGCATCGCTGGCGCACCGGCGGGCTACGAGGAGCCACAATTGCGCGCCTATTGCGACTGTGCTGCAACCAAGGTCAGTCAGGAGTTCAGTGAGGCCGAGCTGCAGGAAATCAGCCGCCAGTCCCCGCCTGACCCGACCATGCAGCAACGCCTGGTGAATGCGTCGGGCAGTTGCAGCAGCAAGCTCAAGCCCTGATCGTCCGCTGAGCAAATAGCGCGCATTCAGGTCGGAGCCCCGCTGGCTCTGGCCTGGCGCGAAATTTCCACAGGTAGTGCACAATCCCGCCCACAACATTTGTGCACAAGCCTAGCCTATCTCCTTGATCCTGTTCGATTTTTGCACGCATCCCGGGAGGCCCCGGCGGCATTGGCCTTGCGCCCGCCTCGAACAGGCTATGCACACGCTCATCCACACCTTCTGTGCATATCCCCAGACGCCGTCTCTGCGCTCCTGCTGTCGCGGGTGGATAAGCCGCGCTGCCGCTCGGCTGTGCGCTAGGCACTCAATGCCGGCAGCCTCAGAGCCTACCGGCCCTGCAGCCATCGATCGACAGCTTGTCCACAGGTTAATCCACCCTTTCTGTGCATGGAGCAGGTTGTTAACTGATTGATATCGATCAGGAAATGACCTTTTCGCGGCAGGCCCCGGGTGCTCTGGAGCGGCGTACCCTATGCACCGCTTATCCACAACTTGATCCCCGTCATTTGTGCGCAAAGCGACCCGCTTTTGGCGACGCGCCTGTTTGCGACAGGGGCATGTCGCAAACGAATGCTCTCGCGGCGTTGGCAGGCATCTGAGGGGGCAGGGGCGGCCCTACCATCGCTGCACAGGGCCTTGCCGGCCCGTCCGTCCAAGACCGCCGCACAGGCGCCGCAGGAGAGCCGAGATGTTCAGCAAGCAGGATCAGATTCAGGGTTACGACGACGAGTTGCTCGCGGCGATCGATCAGGAAGAACGCCGTCAGGAAGAGCACATCGAGCTGATCGCCTCGGAGAACTACTGCAGCCAGCGCGTGATGGAAGCGCAGGGCAGCGGCCTGACCAACAAGTACGCCGAAGGCTACCCGGGCAAGCGTTATTACGGTGGTTGCGAGTACGTCGACAAGGTCGAGCAGCTCGCCATCGATCGCGCCAAGCAACTGTTCGGCGCCGACTTCGCCAACGTTCAGCCGCACTCCGGCTCGTCCGCCAACAGCGCCGTGTACCTGGCGCTGCTCAATGCCGGCGACACCATTCTCGGCATGAGCCTGGCCCACGGCGGCCACCTGACCCACGGCGCCAAGGTGTCGTCCTCGGGCAAGCTGTACAACGCCGTGCAGTACGGGCTGAACCCCGCCACCGGCCTGATCGACTACGACGAGGTCGAGCGTCTGGCTGTCGAGCACAAGCCGAAGATGATCGTGGCCGGCTTCTCCGCCTATTCCAAGACCCTGGATTTCCCGCGCTTTCGCGCCATCGCCGACAAGGTCGGTGCGCTGCTGTTCGTCGACATGGCGCACGTCGCCGGTCTGGTTGCCGCTGGCCTGTATCCGAACCCGATTCCCTTCGCCGACGTGGTCACCACCACCACCCACAAGACCCTGCGTGGTCCGCGTGGCGGTCTGATCCTGGCCAAGGCCAACGAAGAGATCGAGAAGAAGCTCAACTCCGCCGTGTTCCCCGGCGCCCAGGGTGGCCCGCTGATGCACGTCATCGCCGCCAAGGCGGTGTGCTTCAAGGAAGCCATGGAGCCTGAGTTCAAGGCCTACCAGCAGCAGGTGATCGACAACGCCCAGGCCATGGCCAAGGTGTTCATCGAGCGCGGCTACGAGGTGGTGTCCGGCGGTACCGACAACCACCTGTTCCTGCTCAGCCTGATCAAGCAGGGCCTGACCGGCAAGGAGGCCGACGCCGCCCTTGGCCGCGCCGGCATCACCGTGAACAAGAACGCCGTGCCGAACGACCCGCAATCGCCGTTCGTGACCTCCGGCATCCGTATCGGTACCCCGGCGGTGACCACCCGCGGCTTCAAGGTCGCCCAGTGCCAGGCGCTGGCCGGTTGGATCTGCGACATCCTCGACCACCTCGGCGATGCCGATGTCGAGGCGCAGGTGGCCAAGCTGGTGGCCGGGCTGTGCGCGGATTACCCGGTCTATCGCTAAGCCAAACCTCTCGCTCGGTCCCTCTTGCGCAGTCGCGAGAGGGCAGTAGAACCCTGGAGCATGCCCATGCAACGTTATTCCGGCTTCGGCCTGTTCAAGCACTCGTTCAGTCACCATGAGAACTGGCAGCGCATGTGGCGTAATCCAACGCCCAAGCCGGTTTACGACGTGATCATCGTCGGCGGTGGCGGTCACGGCCTGGCCACCGCCTATTACCTGGCCAAGGAGTTCGGCGTGAAGAACGTCGCCGTGGTCGAGAAGGGCTGGCTGGGCGGTGGCAACACCGCGCGCAACACCACCATCGTGCGTTCCAACTACCTGTGGGACGAGTCCGCGCACCTGTACGAGCACGCGATGAAGCTGTGGGAAGGCCTGTCCCAGGACCTGAACTACAACGTCATGTTCTCCCAGCGCGGCGTGTTCAACCTCGGCCACACCCTGCAGGACATGCGCGACATCGAGCGCCGTGTCAGCGCCAACCGCCTCAACGGTATCGACGGCGAGGTGGTGGACGCCAAGCAGGTGGCGGAGATGATCCCCTACCTGGATTGCTCGAAGAACACCCGTTACCCGATTCTCGGCGCCTCGCTGCAGCGCCGTGGCGGCGTGGCCCGTCACGACGCCGTGGCCTGGGGCTTCGCCCGTGCCGCCGATGCCCTGGGCGTCGACCTGATCCAGCAGACCGAAGTGATCGGTTTCCGCAAGGAAAACGGCGCGGTGATCGGCGTGGAAACCAGCAAGGGTTTCATCGGCGCCAAGCGCGTCGGTGTGGTCGCTGCCGGTAACTCCGGGCACCTGGCCAAGCTCGCCGGTTTCCGCCTGCCGCTGGAATCGCACCCGCTGCAGGCGCTGGTGTCCGAACCGATCAAGCCGATCATCGACACCGTGATCATGTCCAACGCCGTGCACGGCTACATCAGCCAGTCGGACAAGGGCGACCTGGTCATCGGCGCCGGTATCGACGGCTACAACGGCTACGGCCAACGCGGTTCCTACCCGACCATCGAGCACACCCTGCAGGCCATCGTCGAGATGTTCCCGGTGCTTTCGCGCGTGCGCATGAACCGTCAGTGGGGCGGCATCGTCGACACCACGCCGGACGCCTGCCCGATCATCGCCAAGACGCCGGTGAAGAACCTGTACTTCAACTGCGGCTGGGGCACCGGCGGCTTCAAGGCCACCCCGGGTTCGGGCCACGTGTTCGCCGCCAGCCTGGCCAAGGGCGAGATGCACCCGCTGGCCAAGGCCTTCTCCATCGAGCGCTTCCACAACGGTGCGCTGATCGACGAGCACGGCGCAGCCGGTGTGGCCCATTAAACATTCATCCCGCAGGGATGACATCCGATGACCCTCTCCCGCTCGCGGGAGAGGGGAGAACAAAAGCCTTCTGCCATTGATGGGAGAGGGTGGCCCGAAGGGCCGGGAGAGGGTGGTGCGGTCGACACCGTACCCTCACCCACAACCCCTCTCCCGCAAGCGGGAGAGGGGAGAACAAACGCCCTCTGCCATTGATGGGAGAGGTGCCCGAAGGGCGGGAGAGGGTAGAGCGGTGGACACCGCACCCCTCACCCACAACCCCTCTCCCGCGGGAGAGGGGAGACAAGCTTGCCCCGCGCGGTTATCCGAGCGGGTTTGAAGATTTACCGGAGGTAGCAACCATGCTGCACATC
Organism: Ectopseudomonas guguanensis; assembly: GCF_900104265.1. Classification (GTDB taxonomy): domain Bacteria; phylum Pseudomonadota; class Gammaproteobacteria; order Pseudomonadales; family Pseudomonadaceae; genus Aquipseudomonas; species Aquipseudomonas guguanensis. The sequence continues at coordinate 85,949 of NZ_FNJJ01000004.1, read as the reverse complement.
TTCTGCCCTCACTGTGGCGAACTGCGTTCCGAAGAAGAATTCCATGTTGGCGGTCAGGCGCACATCGCCCGCCCGCTGGACCCGAACGCCTGCACCGACGAGGAGTGGGGCGAGTACCTGTTCTTCCGCGACAACCCGCGCGGCATCCACCACGAGCTGTGGATCCACGCCGCCGGCTGCCGCCAGTACTTCAACGTCACTCGCCACACGGTGAGCTACGAGATTCTCGAAACCTACAAGATCGGCGAGCGCCCCAGCGTCACTGAGGCCACCGTCGCCGCGAAAAAGGCCGCTGACCAAGGAGTAACGGCATGAGCCAGGTCAATCGTCTTGCCCAGGGTGGCCGCATCGACCGCAGCCAGCCCCTGACCTTCAGCTTCAATGGCCAGACCTATCAGGGTTACGCCGGCGACACCCTGGCCGCCGCGCTGCTGGCCAACGGTGTCGACGTGGTCGGCCGCAGCTTCAAATACTCGCGTCCGCGCGGCATCGTTGCCGCCGGTGCCGAAGAGCCCAATGCCGTGCTGCAGATCGGCTCCACCGAGGCGGCGCAGATCCCCAACGTGCGTGCCACCCAGCAGGCGCTGTACGCGAACCTGACCGCCACCAGCACCAACGGCTGGCCGAGCGTCAACACCGACCTGATGGGCATTCTCGGCAAGGTCGGCGGCGGCATGATGCCGCCCGGGTTCTACTACAAGACCTTCATGTACCCACAGAACCTCTGGCTGACCTACGAGAAGTACATCCGTAAGGCGGCAGGTCTGGGGCGCTCGCCGAAGGAAAACGACCCGGATATCTACGACTACATGAACCAGCACTGCGACGTGCTGGTGGTCGGTGCCGGCCCTGCCGGTCTGGCCGCGGCCCTGGCCGCCGGGCGCAGCGGTGCACGGGTGATCCTCGCCGACGAGCAGGAAGAGTTCGGTGGCAGCCTGCTGTCCACCCGCGAGATGCTCGATGACAAGCCGGCCGCCGACTGGGCTGCCAAGGCCATCGCCGAGCTGCAAAAGATGCCGGAAGTGACCCTGCTGCCGCGTGCCACGGTCAACGGCTACCACGACCACAACTTCCTCACCATTCACCAGCGCCTGACCGATCACCTCGGCGAAGTCGCGCCGATGGGCCAGCCGCGCCAGCGCATGCACCGTGTGCGTGCCGGTCGCGTGGTGCTGGCCACCGGTGCCCACGAGCGCCCGCTGGTGTACGCCAACAACGACGTGCCCGGCAACATGCTGGCCGATGCCGTGTCGACCTACGTGCGTCGTTACGGTGTGGCGCCCGGTCAGAAGCTGGTGCTGTCGACCAACAACGATTACGCCTACCGCGTGGTGCTCGACTGGCTCGACGCCGGGCGCCAGGTGGTGGCCGTGGCCGACGCGCGCAGTAACCCGCGTGGCAGCTGGGTCGAAGAAGCGCGCCGGCGTGGCGTGCGCGTACTTACCGGCAGTGCCGTGGTCGAGGCGCGTGGCAGCAAGCGCGTCACCGGTGCGCGCATCTGCGCCATCGATCTGGCCAAGCACAAGGTCACCAGCCCGGGCGAAGTGCTCGACTGCGACCTGATCGTCAGCTCCGGCGGCTACAGCCCGGTGGTGCACCTGGCTTCGCACCTGGGCGGGCGTCCGATCTGGCGTGAGGACATCCTCGCCTTCGTCCCGGGTGAAGGTTTCCAGAAGCGTCACTGCGCCGGTGCCGTGAACGGTGTGTTCGGTCTGGGCGACGCCCTGGCCGATGGCTTCGAAGCCGGCGCCAAGGCCGCAGCCGAAGTCGGCTTCAAGGCCGTCACCGGCAGCCTGCCGAAGGCCGAGAAGCGTATCGAGGAAGCCTCGGTCGCGCTGTTCCAGGTGCCGCACGACAAGGGCACTTCCCGTGCGCCGAAGCAGTTCGTCGATCAGCAGAACGATGTCACCGCCGCCGGCATCGAGCTGGCCACCCGTGAAGGCTTCGAGTCGGTCGAGCACGTCAAGCGCTACACCGCGCTGGGCTTCGGCACCGACCAGGGCAAGCTGGGCAACATCAACGGCCTGGCCATCGCCGCCAAGTCGCTGGGCATCAGCATTGCCGAGATGGGCACCACCATGTTCCGCCCGAACTACACCCCGGTGACCTTCGGCGCCATCGCCGGCCGCCACTGTGGCGAGCTGTTCGAGCCCAAGCGCTACACCGCCCTGCAGAAATGGCACCTGGAAAACGGCGCCGAGTTCGAGGACGTCGGCCAGTGGAAGCGTCCCTGGTACTTCCCCAAGAATGGCGAGGACATGCACGCCGCCGTGGCCCGCGAGTGCCTGGCCGTGCGTAACGCGGTGGGCATCCTCGACGCCTCGACCCTGGGCAAGATCGACATCCAGGGCCCGGATGCGCGCGAGTTCCTCAACCGCGTCTACACCAACGCCTGGACCAAGCTGGACGTGGGCAAGGCCCGCTACGGCCTGATGTGCAAGGAAGACGGCATGGTCTTCGACGACGGCGTCACCGCCTGTCTGGCCGACAACCATTTCGTCATGACCACCACCACCGGCGGCGCCGGCCGTGTGATGGAGTGGCTGGAGCTCTACCACCAGACCGAATGGCCGGAGCTTAAGGTGTACTTCACCTCGGTCACCGACCACTGGGCGACCATGACCCTGTCCGGCCCCAACAGCCGCAAGCTGCTGGCCGAGGTCACCGACATCGATCTGGACAAGGATGCCTTCCCCTTCATGAGCTGGAAGGAAGGCAAGGTCGGTGGCGTGCCGGCCCGCGTGTTCCGCATCTCCTTCACCGGTGAGCTCTCCTACGAAGTCAACGTACAGGCCGACTACGCCCTGGGCGTGTGGGAGCAGCTCATCGAGGCAGGCAAGAAATATGGCTTGACCCCGTACGGCACCGAGACCATGCACGTGCTGCGCGCCGAGAAGGGCTTCATCATCGTCGGCCAGGACACCGACGGCTCGGTCACCCCGGACGATCTGGGCATGGGCTGGTGCGTCGGTCGTACCAAGCCGTTCTCCTGGATCGGCTGGCGCGGCATGAACCGCGAGGACTGCCTGAAGGAAAACCGCAAACAGCTGATCGGCCTCAAGCCGCTGGATCCGAACAAGGTTCTGCCGGAAGGCGCGCAGTTGGTGTTCGATCCCAAGCAGCCGATTCCGATGACCATGGTCGGTCACGTCACCTCCAGCTACATGAGCGCAGCCATGGGTTACAGCTTCGCCATGGCCCTGGTCAGGGGTGGCCTGTCGCGTATCGGCGAGCGCGTGTTCGCGCCGCTGGCCGATGGCAGCGTGATCGAAGCCGAAATCGTCAGCCCCGTGTTCTATGACCCGAAAGGGGACCGCCAGAATGTCTAACGTCAATGTCTACAAGCAACGTCCCGACGATGTCGCCGGGCAATCGCCGCTGCACCACGCCGGCCTTCACGAGCTGGCCGGCAAGGGCCGCAAGGGCGCCGGGGTAACCCTGCGCGAGAAGAAGCTGCTGGGCCACCTGGTCCTGCGTGGCCACGCCGACGATGCCAACTTCGCCGGCGGCGTGCACAAGGCCCTGGGCCTGGAGCTGCCGGTGGCACTGACCCTGGTGGCCAACGGCGATACCTCGCTGCAGTGGCTGGGCCCGGACGAGTGGCTGCTGATCGTGCCTGGCGGTACCGAGTTCGAGGTCGAGCGCAAGCTGCGCGAGGCGCTGGAGGGGCAGCACATTTCGGTGGTCAACGTCAGCGGCGGGCAGACCCTGCTCGAACTGCGTGGCCCCAAGGTGCGTGAACTGCTGATGAAATCCAGCAGCTACGACGTGCATCCGAGCAACTTCCCGGTGGGCAAGGCAGTCGGCACGGTGTTCGCCAAGTCGCAGCTGGTGATTCGCCACACGGGCGAGGACACCTGGGAGCTGCTGATTCGTCGCAGCTTCTCCGACTACTTCTGGCTGTGGCTGCAGGATGCCAGCGCCGAGTATGGGTTGGCGGTCGAGGCCTGAGCCGCACGCGAACCGTCCCCTCTCCCGCTTGCGGGAGAGGGTTAGGGAGAGGGCCGCTTTACCCTCTCCCCCAGCCCCTCTCCCATAAATGGGAGAGGGGGGCCATTAAGCGGAGCCCCTACCATGAGCCGCACCCCCGACACCTGGATTCTCACCGCCCACTGCCCGAGCGTGCTCGGCACGGTGGATGCGGTAACGCGCTTTCTGTTCGAGCAGCGTTGCTACGTCACCGAGCACCATTCGTTCGATGACCGGCTGTCCTCGCGCTTTTTCATCCGCGTCGAGTTCCGCCAGCCGGAGGGTTTCGACGAGGCAGCGTTCCGTGCCGGCGTGGCCGAGCGGCTGGCACCATTCGGCATGCAGGTCGAGCTGACGCCGCCAGGCTATCGCGCCAAGGTGGTGCTGATGGTGTCCAAGGCTGACCACTGCCTGAACGATCTGCTCTATCGCCAGCGCATCGGCCAGCTGGCCATGGACGTGGTGGCGGTGGTGTCCAACCACCCGGATCTGGAGCCGCTGGCGCGCTGGCATGGCATTCCCTATCACCACTTTCCGCTCGACCCGGCCGACAAGCCGGCGCAGGAGCGCAAGGTGCTGCAGGTGATCGAAGAGACCGGCGCGGAGCTGGTGGTGCTCGCCCGCTACATGCAGGTGCTGTCGCCCGAGCTATGCCGCAGGCTGGACGGCTGGGCGATCAATATCCACCACTCGCTGCTGCCCGGTTTCAAGGGCGCCAAGCCCTACCATCAGGCGTACCAGAAGGGCGTCAAATTGGTCGGTGCTACCGCCCACTACGTCAACGACCACCTCGACGAGGGCCCGATCATCGCCCAGGGCGTGGAGGCGGTGGACCATGCCCACTACCCCGAGGACCTGATCGCCAAGGGCCGCGACATCGAATGCCTGACCCTGGCGCGTGCAGTCGGTTACCACCTCGACCGCCGCGTGTTCCTCAATGCCAATCGTACGGTGGTGCTCAACGCGTGAGGGTAATCGCAGTCGCGTAGGGTGGGCTTCAGCCCACAGACTCTTTCGGTGGGCTGAAGCCCACCCTACAGACTGAAGCCCACCCAACGTTAACGATGCGACTCGTAGGGTGGGCTTTAGCCCACCAGTCTCAACGTAAAACGCTATTGGTGGACTGAAGCGGATCACCGCCCGGCTCACCCTACGGAACCCGCCCTGCCAGGTTGTACCGGCGGTGTCCGGCAACAGACGAAAAGCTCCAGTGCAAGGCCGCGCGGCCGCCGGTCGCGTCTTGTATCCACAACAAGAAAGGAGAGTTACGCATGTCTGATAATCGTGGTGTGGTTTACCTCGGCGCGGGCAAGGTCGAAGTGCAGAAGATCGACTACCCGAAAATGCAGGACCCGCGCGGCAAGAAGATCGAGCACGGGGTCATCCTCAAAGTCGTTTCCACCAACATCTGCGGCTCCGACCAGCACATGGTGCGCGGTCGCACCACCGCTCAGGTCGGTCTGGTGCTGGGTCACGAGATCACCGGCGAGGTGATCGAGAAGGGCCGCGACGTCGAGCGTCTGCAGATCGGTGACCTGGTTTCCGTGCCCTTCAACGTCGCCTGCGGTCGCTGCCGCAGCTGCAAGGAGCAGCACACCGGCGTGTGCCTGACCGTCAACCCGGCGCGTGCCGGCGGCGCCTACGGCTACGTCGACATGGGCGACTGGACCGGTGGCCAGGCCGAATACGTGCTGGTGCCCTACGCCGATTTCAACCTGCTCAAGCTGCCGGATCGCGACAAGGCCATGGAGAAGATCCGTGACCTGACCTGCCTGTCCGACATTCTGCCCACCGGCTACCACGGCGCCGTTACCGCTGGCGTCGGCCCGGGCTCCACCGTCTACGTCGCCGGTGCCGGCCCGGTCGGTCTGGCCGCTGCTGCTTCGGCGCGTCTGCTCGGCGCTGCCGTGGTCATCGTCGGTGACCTCAACCCGGCACGTCTGGCGCACGCCAAGGCGCAGGGCTTCGAGATCGCCGACCTGTCGCTGGACACGCCGCTGCACGAGCAGATCGCCGCGCTGCTGGGCGAGCCGGAAGTCGACTGCGCCATCGACTGCGTGGGCTTCGAGGCCCGTGGTCATGGTCACGAAGGCGCCAAGCACGAGGCCCCGGCCACCGTACTCAACTCGCTGATGCAGGTCACCCGCGTCGCCGGCAAGATCGGCATCCCCGGTCTGTACGTCACCGAAGACCCGGGCGCCGTGGACGCCGCGGCGAAGATGGGCAGCCTGAGCATCCGCTTCGGCCTCGGCTGGGCCAAGTCGCACAGCTTCCACACCGGCCAGACCCCGGTGATGAAGTACAACCGCGCGCTGATGCAGGCCATCATGTGGGATCGCCTCAACATCGCCGAGATCGTCGGCGTACAGGTCATCAGCCTGGACGACGCACCGCGTGGTTACGGCGAGTTCGACGCCGGCGTGCCGAAGAAATTCGTCATCGACCCGCACAAGATGTTCAGCGCGGCGTGATGCCGAGCTGCATGGCCCGGCGCTGTTGCGGGCCAGCAGTTGCGCTGGCGGCGCGCTGTGCGCGTCGCAGACAGGTTTATTGCCAGGCGCATTGGTCCGCGCCTTCTCTTCGGGAGCCCTCGGGCTCCCTTTTTTCTGCCCGGCCTCAGTCGGCCTCGCTGCGCAGCTGTTCGATGCGCTTGTCCTTGGCCAGCCAGAGGTCGGAAACCCAGTCCTGCATCTGCAGGCGGAAGGCCGGGTCGTTCTCGTAATCGCCCTGATACAGCGCCGGATCGAGCGCGAGGGTGCGGATATCCATGATCACCTTCGGCACCTGGCCGCTGAGCAGCGCCCAGAAGCCCGGCACCTGCTCGCCGGGGTAGACCAGGGTGACATCCAGTACGGCGTCGATCTGCTCACCCAAGGTAGCGAGCACGAAGGCCACACCGCCGGCCTTGGGCTTGAGCAGGTAGCGGTAGGGCGAAGCCTGCTGCGCCTGCTTGGCCGGGGTGAAACGGGTGCCTTCGAGGTAGTTGACCACGGTCACCGGCAGGCGCTTGAACTTCTCGCAGGCGGCCTTGGTGATTTCCAGGTCCTTGCCCTTCATGTGCGGATTCTTTTGCAGAAAGGCCTTGGAGTAGCGCTTCATGAAGGGGTAGTCGAGCGCCCAGAAGGCCAGGCCGAGAAAGGGCACCCAGATCAGCTGCTGCTTGAGGAAGAACTTGAAATAGGGCGTCTTGCGGTTGAAGGCCTGCACCAGCGCCGGGATATCGACCCAGGACTGGTGATTGCTGATCACCAGGTAGGAGCGGTCGCGGCGCAGCTCGGCAGTACCGCGGATGTCCCAATGGGTCGGGGTCAGCAGGGCGAAGATGCGTTTGCAGTTCTCCGCCCAGAACTCGGCCACCCACATCACCCCGCGCGAACAGGCGTCGCGCGCGGCCTGGCCTGGCAGCACGAACTTGGCCAGGGCGATCAGCAGCAGCGGGCCGATCAGCAGCAGGGTGTTGCTCAGCAGCAGGGCTATATTGAACAGGCCGGTCAGCACGGGACGCATATCAACTCCTTGGCGGGCGCGAAGCGGCCATCATAAGCACCTGAAGGTTTTGTCTCAAAATTGCGACTACTGGCCTATGGCCATTTTCCTCGAAGGGGTCGATGCTGATCGGTGTGCAATGTAAGGGGGGCGTTCGACGATGCACAGGCGTCGCGGTCGAACCCCTGCCAATCTGATCTGGATGATTTCGATGTTGAAACGCATTGCGGTGGCCGATCTGCGCATCGGCATGTACATCCAGGAGTTTTGCGGGTCATGGATGGATCATCCGTTCTGGAAGTCGAAATTCCTTCTCGATTCTCCCCAGGACCTGCGGCGCATCCAGGCCAGCAGCATCAGCGAGCTGTGGATCGACGTCAGCAAGGGCCTGGATGTCGAGGCCGGTGCCGTTGCCCGTAGCGAGGCAGAGGCACAGAAGGAGGTCGAGGCCACGCTGATGGCGGCGGTACAGCCGCGCAGCCCTGCGCCGAGCGCCCCGATGGATCTCGAACTGGAGCGCGCCGCCAAGCTGTGCGCTCGCTCCAAGCAGGCGGTCATCAGCATGTTCAGCGATGCGCGCATGGGCAAGGCGCTGGATTTCGAACAGGCCGAGTCGCTGGTGGCGGAAATCTCCGACTCGGTGATGCGCCATCCCAATGCCCTGATCAGCCTGGCGCGGCTCAAGCATGCCGATGAATACACCTACATGCATTCGGTGGCGGTCTGTGCGCTGATGATCGCCCTGGCCCGCCAGCTTGGCCTGGGTGAGGGGGTGGTGCGCGAGGCCGGTCTGGCCGGGCTGCTGCACGATGTGGGCAAGATGGCCATCGATCACGACGTGCTGAACAAGCCCGGCAAGCTCAGCGACGCCGAGTTCTCGGCGGTACGCCGCCATCCTGAGGCGGGCGGCGAGATTCTTCGGGCCGGCAGGCAGGTCAGCGCGCTGGTGCTGGATGTCTGCCTGCACCACCACGAGAAGGTCGACGGCAGCGGTTACCCGCATGGCCTGCAGGGCGAGCAGATCAGCCTGTTCGCCAGGATGGGCGCAGTGTGCGACGTGTACGACGCCATCACCTCCAATCGCCCCTACAAGGCGGGCTGGGACCCGGCCGAGTCGATTCGCAAGATGGCCGAGTGGAAGGGGCATTTCGACGAGGCGGTGTTCCAGGCCTTCGTCAAGGCCGTAGGCATCTATCCGGTCGGCGCGCTGGTGCGTCTGGAGAGCGGGCGTCTGGCGGTGGTGCTGGAGCAGAATGCCAAATCCCTGCTCGTGCCCAAGGTGAAGGCCTTCTTCCTGGCCAAGTCCAGGGTGCAGATTCCGCCGGTGGTGATCGACTTGAGCAAACCGACCGCTCAGGACCGCATTGTCGGTCGCGAGTCGGCGGCAGCCTGGGGCTTCGAACACCTCGATGAACTCTGGAGCGGCATGCCCCAGCAGCGACCCCGGCGGTAACGCTTTGTCATCCTTGAGGGGGAACACCACCGGGCTGGGGCAGTCGGATAACGGGACTTTCCCTGCACAGGAGTGCCGACCTTGAAATACGCCCTGTTTCTGCTGGCCGCTGCAATCAGCCTGCCGACCATGGCCAACCAGCAACCCGATCTCTATGGCCGCTACGAGCTGATCAAGCTCCCCGCCCTCGGCCAGACCCTCAAGGCCAAGATGGACACCGGCGCCATGACCGCGTCGCTGTCGGCCAAGGACATCGAGCCCTTCAAGCGCGATGGCGAAGACTGGGTACGTTTCCGCCTGGCGGTGGAGGGCGCCGAAGACACCGTCTACGAACACCCCCTGGTGCGCATCGCCGAGATCAAGAAACGCGCCGAAGAGAGCGACGCCGAGGTTCAGGAGGTCGCCTACTCGCAACGTCCGGTGATCGAGATGCCGATCTGCCTGGGCGCAGAGCAGCGCACCATCGAGGTCAACCTGACCGACCGCAGCACCTTCCGCTATCCGCTGCTGATCGGTGCCAGTGCCATGCGCGATCTTGGTGCAGCGGTGGATCCGGCCGAGCGCTACACCCGTGATCGTCCGCAATGCTGAGTAAATTGTCGCATTTCAGAAAAGGCTGATAGTCATTGGCCATTACACTCGTGGAGAGTGCCCAGTAACGACTTCCTGCCGACAGGGGCGTCGGGCCTGCTTTTTGCTACGTGCAATTCTTTGCCAGGCCTGTAGGCCCTTTAGGTCGCTGAGGTGTCGCTATGACGGGAGTACTCAAGCCGGGTGTACGGCTGCTACAGCGTTTCAGTTTTGCCCACAAGTTCCAGCTGGTGTTTCTGTTGTTCGCGCTGCCGCTCGGTTACGCGCTGTGGATCATCGGCACCGACTACCTGTCCCGCCTGCAATCGATCGACCATGAGGTGGAAGGCGCGCAAGCGCTCGAGCGCATGGCGCGCGTGCAGCACGAGCTGATCGCCCAGCGCACCCTGCTGGCGCGCTGGAAGGGTACCGACAAGGCTGCCGAGGGCCTGCTGCTGCAGCGCGAGGCGCAGCTCGACGAGGCCCTGCAGCAGGCGGCCGAGCCGCTGCAGAGCAACCTGATCAGCGATCAGGCACGGCAGCACTTCCGGGCCCTGCAGGGCGAGCGCGATGGCCTGCGCGCGGCCGGTCTGACCAGGGTGCCGCTGCCCGATGCCCTGGAGCGCTACCAGAAGGCGCTGCTCTACCTGATCGCCCTGCGCGAGCAGGTGGCCACCGACAGCACGCTGATTCTCGATCCGCGCCTCGACACCTACCTGATGATGGAGCAGATCACCTACATCATGCCGCGGCTGCTCGAACAGCTCGGCACCTTCGCCGCGCAGGGCCATGGCGCCGTGGTCTCGCAGCATTTCACCCTGCAGAGCCGCGTGCTGATCCGCGACCTGCGGCGCGGCCTGGACGAACAGCGCGCGCAGCTGGTCAAGGCGCAAACCACCCTGTCGCGCGAAGCGCCGCAGGCCATGCGCCAGCTGAGTGCACCGTTCGACGCCTCGCTCAAGGCATTCGACGACTTCCTCGCGCAGATCGATCGGGACATGTTCGAGGCCAGCCCCATGGGGCTGTCGCCCGAGCAGTTCGTGCAGCGCGTCGAAGCCCTCGAAGGCCAGTTGCAGGCCCTGCAGCAGGCGCTCTATCAGCAGTTCGGCGCCAGCCTCGACGACTATCGGCAGCAGGCGTTGCAGGCGATGATCGAGGTGATCGGTGCCTTCGTCGCCCTCACCCTGCTGGCCATGTACGTGCTGCTGTGCCTGAACGCCTCGATCCGCATCGGTACCAGCAACATCATAGATGCAGCGCGCAGCCTGCGTGACGGCGACCTGCGCGTGCGCATGCAGGTCAACGGCCGCGACGACCTGGCTGCCATCGCCCAGGCACTGAATACCGCGGTGGAGCAGATGCGCGACTCGCTGCAAGGCGTCAATCATGAAAGCCGGCAACTCGACGCCACGGTGCAGCTGCTGGGTGGCCAGGCGCGCGATGCGCTGGACGCCGTCGAGCAGCAGCAGGCGCAGATGAGCCAGATTGCCACCGCGGCGACGCAGATGGCCGCGACCGCACAGAGCGTCGCGCAAAGTTGCGAGCAGGCCGCCATGGAGGCGCAGCAGACCCGCGAGGTGGCGCTCGGCAGCAACCAGCGCAGCGAGCGCACCAGCGCCAGCATGCGCCAGCTCAGCAGCCGCCTGGGCGACAGCGCCGCGGCCCTGCAGCAGCTGCGCGAACAGACCCAGCAGATCAACCGCGTGGTCGAGGTGATCAAGGGCATCGCCGAGCAGACCAACCTGCTGGCGCTCAACGCCGCCATCGAAGCCGCACGCGCAGGCGAGGCCGGGCGCGGCTTCGCCGTGGTCGCCGACGAGGTGCGCTCGCTGTCCAGGCGCACCCAGGATTCTACCCAGGAAATCGCCCAGACCGTGGAGAACCTGCAGCGCGTGGTCGGCCAGTCGGTCACCCTGATGGAGGAAGCCTGCAACCAGGCCGATGGCGACATCGGCAGCGTGCTGGCGATGGGCGACGAACTGCAGAACATCGTCGACTCGGTGCAGCGCGTCAGCGACCGTCTGGCGCAGATCGCCACTGCCGCCGAGCAGCAGGCGGCCACGGCCGACGAGGTCAGCGGCAATATCCAGCAGGTCGATCAGGCTGCCGGGCAACTGCTCGATGGCGCCCAGGCGGTGAGCAGTGCCGCCGAGCAACTGCGCAGGGGCAGCGAGGGGCTGGCGCGCAATACCGGGCGATTCAGCCTCGACTGAGGCTGACCGCGGCGGCCAACTCTGCTAAAAACGGATAACAACGATAAGGAGCCGCCCGCATGAAAACCGTCGCAGAAGTTATTCGCAGTAAGGCCCACGCCTACGTTTACAGCGTCGACAGTGAGGATTCGCTGCTCGACGGTCTGCGTATCCTTGCCGAGAAGGGCATCGGTGCGCTGGTGGTGCTCTCCGGTGGGCGCCTGGTCGGCATCGTCAGCGAGCGTGACTACGTGCGCAAGGTGGCGCTGGCCGAGCGCTCCCTGCTCAACACCAAGATCAGCGAAATCATGACCCGCGAAGTGATCAGCGTCGGCCCGCGCGATAGCGTGCAGCACTGCATGGAGTTGATGACCGAGCGCCGCCTGCGCCACCTGCCGGTGCTGGCCGAAGGCGAGCTGATCGGCCTGCTGTCCATCGGTGACCTGGTCAAGGAAACCATCGCCGAACAGGCTGACCTGATCCGCCAGTTGGAACAGTACATCCGCGGCGAGATTCCGTAAGCGCGTAGCCCGGATGCAATCCGGGAAGTCGTGTTGCATCCGGTTGCGGCGACCGGCAAGCCTTGTGGGAGGCGCTTTCGACTCCGGCATCCGGCTTCGTTCCATCTCCTGCATCCATGCAGTGGCAGCGGCGATCGTCGCGTAGGGCGGGTGTAACCCGCCAATCTCCCCGACGACCTGCCCCTCCTGCGTTATCGCTCGCTTGACGCACGAACCGCCCCCCGGCAGTCTGCCGCCGTCGCCCCAAAGGTGCAGGACGCCCGATGCCGCAGATACTCATAGTCGAAGACGAAGCCGCGATTGCCGATACGCTGGTCTATGCCCTGCAGGCCGAAGGCTTCGTCACGCGGTGGACGAGCCTTGCCGGCGAGGCGCTGACGCTGCTGGAAAACGGCGCCTTCGACCTGGCCATCCTCGATGTCGGCCTGCCGGATATCAGCGGCTTCGAACTGTGCAAACGCCTGCGCCGTTTCTCCGAGGTGCCGGTGATCTTCCTGACCGCGCGCAGCGAGGAAATCGACCGCGTGGTGGGCCTGGAAATCGGTGCCGACGATTACGTGGTCAAGCCCTTCAGCCCGCGCGAGGTGGCCGCCCGGGTCAAGGCCATCCTCAAACGCGTGGCTCCGCGCGAAACGCCGCAAGCCGCCGCGCCGAGCGCCTTCCAGATCGACGATGCCGCCTTTCGCATCCACTACCACGGCCAGGCGCTGAGCCTGACCCGGCACGAGTTTCGTCTGCTGCGCACCCTGCTTGGCCAGCCGCGCCGGGTCTTTTCCCGCGAGCAACTGCTCGACGCCCTCGGGGTGGCCAGCGAGGCCGGCTACGAGCGCAATATCGACAGCCATATCAAGAGTGTGCGCGCCAAGCTGCGCGCCATCGCCCCGAGCGAAGAGCCGATCCAGACCCATCGCGGCCTGGGCTACAGCTACGAGCCAGAAACCTGAGAGGCTCTTACCATGCCGCTGGGCGTACGCATCTTTCTCGTCTACTTCCTTTTCGTCGGTCTGGCCGGCTGGTTCGTGCTCAGTACGGTGATGGACGAGATCCGCCCCGGCGTGCGCCAGAGCACCGAGGAGACCCTGGTCGACACCGCCAACCTGCTGGCCGAGATCCTGCGCGACGAGGTCAAGGCCGGCACCCTTGGCCAGGGCCGTCTGCACGAGGCGCTGGAGGCCTATGGCCGGCGTCAGCCGCAGGCGAGCATCTGGGGCGTGACCAAGGCCGAGGTCAACCACCGCATCTACGTTACCGACGCCCAGGGCATCGTCCTGCTCGATTCCACCGGTCTGGCGGTTGGCCAGGACTATTCGCGCTGGAACGACGTACTGCTGACCCTGCGCGGTCAGTACGGCGCGCGTTCGACCCGCGAGGACCCGGACGACCCGGATTCCTCGGTGATGTACGTGGCCGCGCCGATCAGGGATGGCGAGCGCATCATCGGCGTGGTCTCGGTGGCCAAGCCCAATCGTACCCTGCAGCCCTATATCGAACGTTCGCAGACGCGCCTGGGCTGGCTTGGCGCCGGGCTGATCGGCCTTGGCCTGCTGATCGGCGCGCTGCTGTCCTGGTGGCTCAGCGCCGCGCTGGGCAAGCTTACCCGCTACGCCCAGGCGGTCAGCGAGGGCCAGCGCGCCGAGGCGCCGCAGGTACGTGGCGGCGAACTGCGGCAACTGGCCGTGGCGGTGGAGCGCATGCGCACCGAGCTGGAGGGCAAGGCGTATGTAGAGCGCTATGTGCATACCCTGACCCACGAGCTGAAAAGCCCGCTGGCCGCCATTCGCGGCGCGGCCGAGCTGCTCGACGGCGATATGCCGGCCGAGCAGCGCCAGCGCTTCGTGGCCAATATCCAGCAGGAAAGTGCGCGCCTGCAGAACCTGATCGAACGCCTGCTGCACCTGGCCCAGGTGGAACAGCGCCAGGGCCTGGAGGAGCGTGTGGCGGTGCCGCTGGCGCCACTGGTGGACGAACTGCTGCAGGCGCAGCAGGCACGCATCACTGCTGCTGATCTGCAAATCGAGCAGGCACTGTCGCCAGGCCTCAACCTGCGCGGCGAGCGTTTCCTGCTGCGCCAGGCGCTGGCCAACCTGCTCGACAACGCATTGGATTTCACCCCGCCTGGCGGGCGCATCCGCATCGCCGCCGAGCGCCAGGGCGAGCGCATCGTCTTGTGCCTGTTCAACCAGGGTGAAGCCATTCCCGACTACGCGCTGGATCGACTGACCGAACGCTTCTACTCCCTGCCGCGCCCCAATGGCGGCCGCAAGAGTACCGGGCTGGGCCTGAACTTCGTCCAGGAAGTGGCCGAACTGCATGGCGGTGAGCTGCGTATCGGCAATGTTGAAGGTGGGGTGGAGGTGCGGCTGATACTGCCGGCCTAGGGCACCGTGGATGGCAAGCTCGAATGGTGCTGGTGCGCACGGCGCACCCTACGGCCTGATCTTTTCCGTCTTGTTGGAGCCCCGTAGGGTGCGCCGCGCGCACCGCTTGTATTGGGTGTCGATCATTAGCGCGAGCGGTGGGATGCCTGGCTGATTGGTGCATTGGTGCGCACGGCGCACCCTACGGCCTGCCCCCTCCGTCTTGTTGGAAACCCGTAGGGTGCGCCGCGCGCACCGCCTGTACGGGGTTGTCGATCCATCGCGCAGTGGTGGGATGCTTGGCTGATTGGTGCATTGGTGCGCATGGCGCACCCTACGGTCCGTGTTGTTGTGATATTAATCGATTAATACGATTGTTTTGTTTGTTTATTTGCGATTTTTAATCAAATTTATATGAGTAGCATAGGTTCCGTAGCCACTTTCCAGCCCGCTCAGGAGCCTGACCATGAAAAAGCAAATCCTCGCCAGCTTCGTTATCGCCGCCTTGTCCGCCAGCGCTTTCGCCCTGCCGCAGGTTTCCGTTGAACAACTCGATGCCCCGGTGGTTGCCGAAGATGGTGCGGACCGCGTGGGCGTGAATCGCATCGCTGCCGATGGTGCGGACCGCGTGGGCGTGAATCGCATCGCTGCTGATGGTGCGGATCGTGTGGGCGCCAATCGTGTTGCTGCTGATGGCTCGGATCGCGTTGGCGCCAGCCGTATCGGTTGATACCGCCTCGCTCAGCTTTCGACTGAAGGCGCCCGTTCGGGCGCCTTCGTCGTTTCTGCGGGCAAGCGCAGTAGTTCCACCTGCCACCAGCTCGGCAGCAGTCTGCGCACTTGCGGGCGGGCGAAGCGGTCGTCGATCAGGTAGAGCACGCCCGTGTCTTCGGGTGTGCGGATTACCCGGCCGGCAGCCTGCACCACCTTCTGCAGGCCGGGGTAGAGGTAGGTGTAGTCGTAGCCATTGCCGAACAGGGTGTCCATGCGCTGGCGGATTTCTTCGTTGATCGGGTTGAGCTGGGCCAGGCCGAGGGTGGCGACGAAGGCGCCGATCAGGCGTTCACCGGGTAGATCCACGCCCTCACCGAATACGCCGCCGAGCACGGCGAAGCCGATGCCGCGTCCGCCGATCTGGAAGCGCTCGATAAAGCCCTGACGCGCCGCTTCGTCCATCTGCCGGGATTGCGTCCACACCGGAATCTGCGGGTAGTCGCGGCGCAGTTGCTGCAGCACCTGCTCCAGATACTGGTAGCTGCTGAAAAAGGCCAGATAGTTGCCGGGGCGTTCGGCGTATTGGCGCGCCATCAACTGGCTGATCGGCGCCAGCGAGGCGTCGCGGTGCTGGTAGCGGGTGGACAGGTTGCGCACCACCTGTACGTGCAGTTGTTCGGCGCTGAACGGCGAGGCGACATCCAGACACTGGGTCTCTTCCGGCAGGCCGAGCAGGTCGAGATAGTAGTGGCTGGGGCTGAGGGTGGCGGAGAACAGCGTGGCGCTGTGGGCCTCCTCGAAGCGCGGGCCGAGGAAGGGCGCCGGGAGGATGTTGCGGATGCACAGGGTCGAGTAGCTGCGCCCATTGCCAGCCTCGACGCGGCTGATGTCGAACAGCGAGTGCGGGCCGAAGCTTTCCGCCAGGCGGCAGAACAGCATGGCGTCCAGGTAGAAGCTGAGCAGCTCGCCGCCATTGCCTTCGGGTTGATCGGTCAACAGGTCGGTGATGGCGCTGACCGCCTTGCCCAGGGCGGCCAGCAGCAAGTCCGGCGCCAGCGGGTATACCTGATAGGGCACCTCCTGCTCGCGGTGCAGTTGCTCCCAGTGGCGGTCGACCCGTTCCAGCACGCTTTTCAGGCGTTTCGGCGCGTCGCGGCACATGGCCTTGAAACGGGCCTGATCCAGTTCGGCGCTGTACATGCCACGCCCGCGCTCCACCAGGTTGTGCGCTTCGTCCACCAGCAGGCAGACGCGCCACTGGTTGATCAGGGTGAGGCTGTGCAGCAGGGCGCCGAGGTCGAAGTAGTAGTTGTAGTCGCACACCACCACGTCGCTCCAGCGGCACAGCTCCTGGCTCAGGTAGTAGGGGCACACGCCGTGGGCGATGGCGATATTGCGCACGGCCTGCTGATCCAGCCAGCGTTCCTTGAGCGCCGCACTGCGCGCCGCTGGCAGGCGGTCGTAGAAGCCCTTGGCCAATGGGCAGGAGTCGCCATGGCAGGCCTTGCTCGGGTGTTCGCAGGCCTTGTCGCGGGCCACGTGTTCCAGCACGCGCAGTGGGGTGTCCGGACCCCGCAGGCGTTGCAGGGCATCCAGCGCCAGGCGCCGGCCCGGTGTCTTGGCACTGAGGAAGAACAGGCGGTCGAGCTGCTGGCCGGGCATGGCCTTGAGCTGCGGGAACAGGGTGCCGAGGGTCTTGCCGATGCCGGTGGTGGCCTGCGCCAGCAGGTAGTGGCCGTCGCGCGCGGCACGGTACACGGCTTCGGCCAGTTGCCGCTGACCATGACGGAATTCGCCGTAGGGGAAGCTCAAACTCTCCAATGCCTTGTTGCGCGCCTGCTGGTGCGCCTGTTCCTGGCGCGCCCAATCGATATAGCGGCGGCAGTGCAGGGCGAAGAACTCGCCCAGCGAGGCGGCGCTATGGCGTTCGCGGAACACCGTTTCCTGCTGGGTGATGACGTTGAAGTAGACCACCGCCAGATCCAGTTCCTCGAAGCCCAGCTCCTGGCACAGCAGCCAGCCGTACACCTTGACCTGCGCCCAGTGCAGCAGGCGATGGTTGGCGGGGATGCGCGAGATGTCGCCGCGATGGGTCTTGATCTCTTCCAGCAGACGAAACTCGGGGTCAAAGCCGTCGGCGCGGCCGCTTACCGTCAGCCCCTCGAACTCGCCGACCAGCGGCAGCTCGGAAACGTAATCCGGGCCGCGCCGGGCGACCACGGTGGCGTGTCCGGCCATACCTTCGGCGGCGGTGGGCGAGGGGGTGAAGCGCAGGTCGAGGTCACCCTCCTTGGCGGTGAACTCGCACAGTTCGCGTACGGCGACGCGCAGGCTCAATCGTCCCACTCCACGTAGCAGACGCTGACCGGCATGCCGTGTTCGGCACAGAAGGCCAGCCAGCGTTTCTGGTTGTTCTGCAGGCGGTCGCCAGGGCCTTTCACCTCGATCATCCGGTAGCGCGCCTCACTGGGCCAGAACTGGATCAGGTCGGGCATGCCCGCGCGGTTCTCGCGGATGTCTGCGAGCAGGCGGCGGAACCAGGCACTCAGGTGCGCGGGCGGCAGGCAGGCCAGTGCCTGTTCCAGGCGCTCTGCGTCGAGCAGATCCCAGAATACGAACGGCGACTGGATGCCGAACTTCTCGGCGTGGGTGCGGCGCATGGCCTCGACGTAACTGCCATCATCCAGGCGCGCCAGGCAGGCGGCGAACAGTTCGCTGCGCCGTGCGTGGAAGTCGGCGCGGTGCAGATCCACCGGGCCGGCGTGGAAGGGGTGGAAGAAGGCGCCGGGCAGCGGAGCGAAGATCGCCTCCCAGCAGAGCAGGCCGAACAGCCCGCAGATCAGCGTGTTTTCCACGTAATGCACGGGGGCATCGGGTTCGGCCAGGTGCATGGCCACGGCCAGTTCGACACTGGCGGCGCGCGGCAGGCACAGGTCGAGGCGATCTTCGATCAGCTTCGCCGCCCTGGCCGCAGGTGCCAGGCCGAGACGCCTGCGTAGGCGGGTGCGCGCCCGTTCGGCCAGTTGCGCTTCTTCGGCGTTGTGCGGCGCTGCGATCACCTGCTCGGCCAGGGCCAGCGCTTCGCCATCCCGATGCAGTCGCTCGAGCACGCGGATCTGTCGTTGCCGCGAGCCTACTGCGTGGGTATCGCGGTACAGCGTCAGTGCTGATTCCAGTTCACCGGCGCGTTCCAGATGCTGCGCCAGTTGCAGCAGCAGACGCTGGTGGCGTTCACCGATATGGGGGTTGTCACTGGAAAAATCGCCAAGCTGCCGCAGCACCTCGGTGACCGCCATGCCTGCGTCGAAGGCCTCGCGGCAGGCGCGCAGGTGCAGGTAATCGTCCACGTCCTTACGGTCGCGGAAGCCGCGCGAGCCCGGCGTGATCGGTACCTGCTCGTAGCGGAAGATGCCCAGATCGGCCAGGACGAACTCCGACCAGTCCTGCGCCAGGTTGCCGAAGAACATCAGGCGCAGGCGGTCGCACAGCGGGCCGATGGCCAGGCTCAGCAGGCACTCGTCCAGTTGCGGGCACCAGTCGCTCAGGCTGCGCGCTTCGACATGCAGCTCGCGCAGGCAGTCGAGCACTTCGCTTTTCTTCAGGTTGCCGCCAGGTAGGTCGCCCGCGAAATGCGTGGCCAGTTCGTCCTTGAGCAGCAGGGCGCCAAGTTCGTCGAAGCTCAGTGCGGCGCAATCAATCAGCCAGCCCAGTTCCAGCAAGGGCGCGGCGGCGGTTGGAATATCGCCGATCTCCACATAGCGCAGCTTGCTGACACGAAAGTGGACGCCCTTGCGCATCACCAGGCGCACCAACAGCGCCTGCGCGGGCAGGGGGAGCTGGAGAAAATCCACGACGAAGGCGCGCTCGGCGTCGTCCATCAGGTCGCGGTGATGGGCGTCGAGCCAGTCGAGAGCCTTGCGGAAGTTGGCCAGGTAATAGAGTTCGGGGGCGTCGAGAGCGAGCATGAGGAGGAGCATGGTACTGGTTTTTTGTACAGATACCAGTGCCTGTGCTGCCACGCAATGGCGGCGGGACGGATGGCCTGCAACCCTGCAGGTGCGTTCGGTACAGGTAGACAGGGAAAGGCCCCGGGCAGTTACCTGCCTCGGGACCTTGCGAACTACTCGTAGCGCCAGTAGAGGGTCACGCCAGAGAAGCTGGAATAGCCCATAACGCCAATATGCCAGGTGCCGGCGGCAGGATTTTCCTGAATGCAGGTTTCCTGATTGCCTTCCAGGTAGGGCCGGCAGGTCCATTGGCTGGTAGTGGGCTGGCTGCCCAGGCGGGTGTAAAGGTCGGCATCACCGCTGCCGCCACTGATCCGCACCGTCAGACGCCGGGCACCGCTGGGTACCGCCACGCTGTGGCGTACCCAGGCTCCCCGCGCGCCGGAGAGGTTGGGGTAGGTCTGCTCTTCACCACTGCCGCCATCACTGACATCGCAGCCGCGCTGGGCAATCAGGTCGCTGGCCCGCTTGGCCTTGACGATGCCGTAGCCGTAGTAGGGGTCGCGGCCTGGCGTGCCGCGGTCTTCGGCGGTGATGTTGACCACCCTGCGAATCTGCGCAGGGGTGCACTGGCGGTGCTGGCTCCACACAAGAGCGTAAACCGCCGATACATGCGGTGTGGCCATCGAGGTGCCGTTATAGCTCGCGTAGCGGTTGCCAGGCAGGGTGGAGCGCACGCCAACGCCGGGGGCGGCGACTTCGACCTGGTTGTTGTACTGCGAGAAGGATGCGTGATTACCGCTGCTGTCGACCGCTGCGACCGACACGACCGAGTCATAGGATGCAGGATAGGAGAGCGTGCTGTTGCCACTGTTGCCGGCAGCTGCAACGACCAGCACCCCGTTCTGGTAGGCCGCATCCATGGCATTGCGTTCGGTTATCGAAGAAGCGCCGCCGCCCAGGCTCATGCTGATCACCGTCGAGCTGGCCGCGCGGCACTGCTGGATGGCCATCACCAGGTCCGAACCATAGGCCCAGCTGCCGCTGTTGTTGAACACCTTGACGATATGCAGCCCCAGATTGCCCGAGGGGCTGACGCCGACTACACCGAGGTTGTTGCCGCCCAGCGCGGCGATGGTTCCGGCGACGTGGGTGCCGTGGCCATCGCCATCCTCATACCAGTTGCCGCTGTTGACGCTGCCATAGCCGTCATTGCCAGTGATGCCCGCCGAGGGCAGATCCTGATGGCCGAGGTCGTACCCGGAGTCGATGATGCACACCTTCATGTTGGAAATGGCGTTGTCCGGTAGCAGGTCGGCCTGCACCATGGGGATGCCGTAGGGCACCTGCTCGGCCATCAGGTAGCGGCGTGGGTCGAGCTCGATATAGTCGATCGCCGGGTTTGCCTGCAGCTGCTTGAGTTGCGCCGGGCTCAGGTGCGCCACGCTGGCAGCCTGGCTGTCCAGATGCATCAGCGGTTGCACCTGGGCCTGGCTGAGCAGGCGCTGGGCGGCGCGGCTTTCGAATCGGCCGGCACTCAGGGGTTGCGGCTGATTGGCCTGGCTCATCGGTGAGGGGGCCAGCTCCTTGTATTTGATGATGTAGCGCGGTGATTGCTGATCGTCCACAGCGATCTGCGCTTGGGCCGCGAAGCTGGGTTTCTCGTCGGCCTGGACCGAGCAGCCTGCGCTGAGCAATAGCAGTAAGACGGTGGTGCGTTGAAATCCTTGCATGGTTATCTCCCAAATGTGTGCCGCGTAGTGCAGCTGTCAGAACCCTAGGAGACTGTGCCGAAATGCCAAGGCCGTTCGTCGTTTTTAAGGTGTTAAAAAATCAATAAAATCAAAAGCTTATAGCAAATCTAAGGCGGCCTTTGGGCGCCCGAAAGGAGAGGGGAAACACTGCTGCTGGTACCTGGCCCAGATCTGCGGTTACACCGGAAAAGGGAGGGGGTGATCCACGCAACGCTGGCGGTCAGGGGGTATGGGTCAGTGCCTGGGCATGCCTGTGGCTCCACAAAGAGGTACGCCAAGGCGCAGCGGATGCGCCTGTGCCGTAGGTGTTTTCAGGGGTATTGGGGTGGTCGCGCCAGCCAGGCAGTTCGGCTGGCGCGGTGCTTGGCTCAGTCAGCTATCCAGGCGTCTTGCCAATGGCTGCCGATGCCGGGCTCGAACTGGGTCGAGGCGGCTGACCATTGCGTGCAATAGCCACTCTGCGGAAAGGGACGACACTGATACAGCCTTCCCGTCTTGGGTTGCAGCACCCGGGTGCCGGCCGTGTAACTGTGCAGGCCGTCAGGGAAGGTGAAGTCGTAGGTGGCGCTCTCGTCGTCTGCGACGAACATCATGTCGAAGGTTTTCTGAAACAGCTCCTCGCCGCCGGCCACTCTGGCACTGATCACCAGTTGGTGATGGCCGGGCGCAGGGTTGTCGACCTCTATGCTCAAGGGCTGGCTACTGTTGGTCAGCTCGGCGGCGGCAAAGCCTTTGGCATTGCCGTCGTGGTCGTAGAGGTAGCTGCTGATCTGCAGCGCCCCCACGGCGGTGACGTTGAAGTCAAGCCGCAGCTGGCTGCCGCGGATGCGATAGCTGGGCTGCAGGCCGTCGACCAACAGTTCGTGGTCAGGTGCAGTGGCCTTGTCGATCTGCACCTCGATGCGCTGGATGCCGCTGTCGGCGCGAGCATACAGGCTGTTCTGGCCGTACACCGGCTCAATTGCGCCGTTGCTGCCGCGCTGACCGGCTTTGAGCTGGCTCTGTTGCTGGTTGATCCGGCTGGCCAGCAGGTAGGTCCACTGGTTGCGCTGGCCCTGCTCGCTGGTTTCAATCTGCAGGCGAGTCTGCAAGTCACTGCGCTCACCGCTGGCATCGAATACGCGGGTCAGCGCCTGGTCGCCGACTTGCAGATCCACCGAGGGGTAGAGCATGCCCTTGACGTGCCAGGCGGACGGATCGGGCGGTGTCATCACATCGCCGAACATCACGTCGATCACGTTGTAGAAGCTCATCGGCGTATCGCCCACTTCCCAGACGCCCAGGATCACCTGATAGCCTTCGCGCGGCGGTACATCGCAGTTGTGGGTGGCTTCCTGCGGCGGCTGGCGCATGCCGCCATCGACCACGCAAAACGGCACCAGCTCGAACGCGGCGCGGTTCAACGGCTGATTGGCCAACCAGTCGGGGCGGGTGATGTAGTAGCGCCAGTTGCGCGTGACGTGGTTGGCGGTGAAGCGCCAGGTGAAGTTCGTCGGTCCCGCCTGAATGGGGCGTTTGGCCCAGCGGCTGACGGTCTGTTCATTGAGGGGGGCGAATTGTGCCAGCCCGGCGCTGGCGATCTGGCCATCGGCGGGGCCGCTCTGCGGGAAGCCGGAGTAGCCTTCCAGGCTTTGCGGTTCCCATTGCACTGCACCGCATCCGCTGTTCTCACCCAGTTTGCACAGGTAGCCGCGTGCTTCAGGTTGCTTGATATAGCCGTGGGCGAACAGGTTGGTGCTGGCCAGCAGCAAGCATGCGCTGGCCACGCAAATCCATTGGCGCTCGTTCATGTCTGTCCCTTATCAGATTGGATAAATCGTGATGAAACCGGTTACCGGTCGCCTTGTGAGCAACAAGTGAGTTAGTACCTTAGTGCAAAAATCTCTGTATTCCAGTGGAATTGACGAACGGTCGCACTGCCGCTGTAGGCGTGCAATCACGCGTGTCTGTGACGTCTAGAACTCCACACATTCTCCATCTGCCCTCCATCGGCGCTCCATAAAGCGACCATCCGCGCCGCCCAGACTCTGCCGTACCTTCACTCGCTACGGAGAGCCGTGCCATGAGCCGTTCCCTGGGTTTCAAGCTGGGCGCCATCGCCCTGTTGATGCTGTTGTTGATGATTCCCCTGCTGATGATCGACGGGCTGGTCGATGAGCGTCAGGGCCTGCGCTATCAGGTGCTGCAGGATATCGCCCGCAGTTCCAGCTACCGCCAGCAGATCACCGGGCCGATCCTGGTGCTGCCCTACATCAAGACCACTCACGAGTGGAAAACCAACGAGAAGACTGGCGAGCGCTATAGCGAGGAGCGTCAGCGCCGCGGCCGCCTGTATTTCCTGCCGGAGCGCTTCGTGCTCGAAGGGCAGGTCTGTACCGAGCTGCGAGCGCGCGGCATTTACGAAGCGCGTCTGTACCGCAGCGACAGCCAGATCAGCGGTCAATTCCGCCTGCCGGCGCGCCTGGGCCTGGGTGACGACCTGGGCTTCTACCGCTTCGAAAAACCCTTCCTCGCCGTCGGCATCAGCGATATCCGTGGCATCAGCAACGACCTGCAACTGCGCCTGAATGGCCAGACGTTGAGTTTCGCACCGGGCAGCGGCGACGATAATTTCGGCGCCGGTGTGCATGCGCCGCTACCAGCTCTGGATGCGCAGGGCGGGCAGACGCTGGAGTTCGCCTTCGATCTGAAACTGCAGGGCACCGAGCAGCTCTCGATAGTGCCGGTCGGGCGCGATAGCCGGGTCAAGCTGCACTCCGACTGGCCGCATCCGAGCTTCGTCGGCGAATACCTGCCGAGCAGTCGCGAGATCAGCGCTGCGGGTTTCACGGCCGAGTGGCAGACCAGCTTCTTCGCCACCAACCTGGAGGATGCATTGCGCGGCTGCGTGGGCGCTGACCGTTGCCAGGACCTGTTCGGGCGCAACTTCGGGGTGAGTTTCGTCGACCCGGTGGATCAGTATCTGAAGACCGACCGCGCGATCAAATATGCGCTGCTGTTCATCGCCCTGACCTTCGCCACCTTCTTCCTCTTCGAGGTGCTCAAGCGCCTGGCCGTGCACCCGGTGCAGTACGCCCTGGTCGGCCTGTCGCTGGCGCTGTTCTACCTGCTGCTCTTGTCGCTCTCCGAGCACCTGGATTTCGCCCTGGCCTATGCGCTGTCCGCCAGTGCCTGCGTCGCTCTGATCGGCTTCTACGTCAGCTTCGTGCTGCATAGCTGGCGGCGCGGGTTGGGCTTCGGCAGCCTGCTGGCCGCGCTATACGCCATGCTCTATGGCCTGCTCAGCGCCGAGGACTACGCCCTGCTGATGGGCTCGCTGCTGGTGTTCGGCGTGCTCGGTAGCGTGATGGTGCTGACCCGCAAGCTGGACTGGTACGGCGTCGGTCGCATTGCCCCGCAAGCCTGAATCTGTTCGGCGCGGTCAGTGCAGGCCGCGCCCTTTTTACCGGAGGTGATCCCATGCGTCTTTTCATGCAGTTTTCCGCCTGCCTGGGCCTCGGTCTGGTGGTGGCGGTGATGATCCTCATCGGCCTGATGTTCTTTGGCTGGTTCAACCTGATCGACGGCCTGTTGCTGACCGGCAAGCCGCTGGCCAGCCTGAGTCTGATGGTACTGCCGGAGGGCTTCTGGAGTGCCCTGACCGGCATTCAGGATGCGGCGCAAAACAGCACGTTGCGCTCCTTCCTGTCGCTGTGCGCGGCGCTGGGCCAGGTTGGCCTGCTGCTGGCGCTGGGCTTTATGCGCCTGTGGTATCGGGCATGAGCGGGCATATCGGTTTGCGCGAGGATGCGCGTGTCGGGCGCCGCCTGGCACGGCGGATCGCGGCGCTATTTGCGCCGCGCGAAGCTGCGGGAAATCCGGCGGGTTGCACCCGCCCTACGCAGTGGAAACCGTAGGGTGTCGCGGGGCCGCCCAGGCCATGCGCACCGCTTTTTCCCTGTCGCCGGTGGTGCGCACGGCGCACCCTACCTGCGGCTCCTGCATCGTCCGCCAGGAGCAAATCCCGGTCGGGCACAACCAGCCCTCTCGCTCCTTTTGGAATGGGTCAGGGCAGGCTGTGTTCGGAGGGGGAGCAGCGAGAGCGGGCAGGGCGAGAAGCGGGACGACCAGGCGTCGCATGGTGTGAATCCTTGGGGGCGGAGGGTAGGTGAGGACCCGGGATTCCAGTGATTCAGAGAATCATTATCAAATGCATGCTTATTGCAGGGTTCGCCTTGGCAGCCATCGTTTTTCTTCTACAGTTTCCAGCGTTTCCGACCCCTGTCCGAAACGTGGCACGGCGGCTAATACCAATGTCTAGCTGTCGGCCGGAGCTGGCCTGCTGCTAGCTTGAAGCTGCATCAGAATAACAATAACCGGAGGCGTCTATGACTTCTGAAAAAGCAAATGCCGCGGCCTACTGGAAGGCCAACGTGCGGCTCATCACCTGGAGCCTGGTTGTCTGGGCGCTGGTTTCCTACGGATTCGCCATGATTCTGCGCCCGATGGTCGCGGGAATCTCCGTTGGCGGCTCCGACCTCGGATTCTGGTTCGCGCAGCAAGGCTCAATCCTCTTCTTCATCGGGCTCATTTTTCACTACGCGTGGAGACTGAACAAACTCGATAAAGAATTTGGCGTCGAGGAGTAAGTCATGAGCCAATTCGTCATCAACATGTTGTTCGTAGGTGCGTCCTTCGCGCTCTACATCGGCATCGCCATCTGGGCGCGTGCCGGCTCCACCAAAGAGTTCTACGTCGCCGGCGGTGGTGTGCATCCGGTCACTAACGGCATGGCGACGGCCGCTGACTGGATGTCCGCAGCCTCCTTCATCTCCATGGCGGGCCTGATTGCCGCCGGCGGTTATGCCAACTCCACCTTCCTCATGGGCTGGACCGGCGGCTACGTGCTGCTGGCGATGCTGCTGGCACCCTACCTGCGCAAGTTCGGCAAGTTCACCGTGCCGGATTTCATCGGTGATCGCTTCTACAGTCGCGGCGCACGCCTGACTGCGGTGATCTGCCTGGTGATCATCTCCGTGACCTACGTGATCGGTCAGATGGCCGGCGCCGGTGTGGCCTTCTCGCGCTTCCTCGAGGTGAGCAACTCCACCGGTATCTGGATCGCCGCGGCTGTGGTGTTCGCCTACGCCGTATTCGGCGGCATGAAGGGCATCACCTACACCCAGGTGGCGCAGTACGTGGTGCTGATCGTGGCCTACACCATTCCGGCCATCTTCATCTCCCTGCAACTGACCGGTAATCCGATCCCGCCGCTGGGCCTGTTCGGGGACCACGTCGAGTCCGGCGTGCCGCTGCTGCAGAAGCTCGATGAAGTGGTGCGTGAGCTGGGCTTCGCTGCCTACACCGCCGATGTCGACAACAAGCTGAACATGGTGCTGTTCACCATGTCGCTGATGATCGGTACCGCCGGTCTGCCGCACGTGATCATCCGCTTCTTCACCGTGCCGAAGGTTTCCGACGCACGCTGGTCGGCTGGCTGGACCCTGATCTTCATCGCCCTGCTGTACCTCACCGCTCCGGCCGTGGCCTCCATGGCACGCCTGAACCTGGTGACCACCATCTATCCGCAAGGCGCTTCTGCTCCGGCGCTGTCCTATGACGAGCGTCCGCAGTGGGTCAAGAACTGGGAACAGACCGGCCTGATCAAGTGGGAAGACAAGAATGGCGACGGTCGCATCCAGATGTACAACGATGCCGCACCGGCCTTCACGCCGACCGCTCAGGAGCGTGGCTGGAACGGCAATGAGCTGACCGTGAACAACGACATCCTGGTGCTGGCCAACCCGGAGATCGCCAACCTGCCCGGCTGGGTGGTCGGCCTGATCGCGGCGGGCGCCATTGCGGCGGCCCTGTCGACGGCTGCGGGATTGTTGCTGGCGATTTCTTCGGCCATCAGTCATGACCTGATCAAGACCTTGATCAATCCGAAGATCAGCGAGAGGGGGGAAATGCGCGCAGCGCGGATCTCCATGGCTTGCGCGATCCTGCTGGCGACCTATCTCGGCCTGAATCCACCAGGGTTCGCCGCGCAGGTGGTGGCGCTGGCCTTCGGTATCGCCGCGGCGACGCTGTTCCCGGTGCTGATGATGGGGATCTTCTCCAAGCGCATGAACGACAAGGGCGCGATCTGCGGTATGGTCGCCGGCCTGGTGATCACCCTGCTGTACATCTTCACCTACCTGGGCTGGTTCTTCGTTCCGGGGACCAACATGCTGCCAAACACCCCGGACCAGTGGTTCATGGGTATCTCCCCGGCTTCCTTCGGTACCGTCGGCGCCCTGATCAACTTCGCCGTGGCCTACGCCGTGTCGATGGTCACCGCCGAGCCGCCGCAGGAAATCCAGGACCTGGTGGAAAGCGTGCGTACCCCTAAAGGTGCTGGTGCCGCTCTGAGCCACTGAGCATAATCCGGGCCTGACGCCATCGGTCGATGGTCCAGGGTCTGACAGACGGGCCTCCAGTGGAGGCCCGTCTTTTTTCGGGAACAGTCATATGTTGTGGACTTTGCTTGCCATCGTGGTGGCGGGGCTCGGCGCTGCCGGTATCGCCCTGCTGCTGCGCAAACTGACGCGCAACAAACTGCCGAAGTGGATCGTGCCGCTGTTCGGTGGCCTGGGGATGCTGGGTTATCAGGTGTTCTACGAGTACTCCTGGTTCGAGCATCAGCAGGCGCGCCAGCCCGCGGAGTCGGTCGTGGTGGCGACCGAGGCGGGCCATGTGTTCTGGCGCCCGTGGAGCTACTTCGTGCCGATGGTCACCGCCTTCACCGTGCTCGACAGCAAGAGCGTCGTGCGCGAGCAGGTGGCGGACGCGCAGGTAGCCGAGTTCATGCTCTATCGCTTCGAGAAGCAGCATATCGATCACGTCGCGCACCAGGCGCATCTGCTCAACTGCACGACCGCCGAACTGCTGCCGCTGGATGCGCAGAAGCAGCCGCAGCTGGCGCAGCTCAAGCGCATCGGCAAGGACGACCTGCTCTACCGGCAGGTGTGTCGCTAGCCTTTCATTCTTGCGTCGCGGCAGTGGTGCGCGCGGCGCACCCTACGCGAAAGCGCAGCATCGGTGCGCGTGAACTGGGCGACCACGCCCTATTTGCTGATGCCTCTTACTGTAGGGTGCGCCGTGCGCACCGCCCCTTCACTGATGGTGCCTGACTCGGCCGCTTTTCAGCGCCCGATAGACCCAGGTCAATATCTACGCCTGCCACCTGCATAGAATCGCCAGCCCCTGATTTTTCGAGCCTGCGGTCATGCCCCGTTTTCCCGAACTGTTGTCGCCAGCCGGTACCCTGAAGAACATGCGCTACGCCTTCGCCTACGGCGCCGATGCGGTGTATGCCGGGCAGCCGCGTTACAGCCTGCGCGTGCGCAACAACGAGTTCGACCACGCCAACCTCGCCCTCGGCATCGATGAGGCGCACGCGCAGGGCAAGCAGTTCGTGGTGGTCAACATCGCCCCGCACAACGCCAAGCTCAGGACCTTCCTCAAGGACCTGGCGCCGGTGATCGAGATGCGTCCCGATGCGCTGATCATGTCCGACCCCGGCCTGATCATGCTGGTGCGTCAGCACTATCCGCAGATGCCGATTCACCTGTCGGTGCAGGCCAATGCGGTGAACTGGGCCAGCGTCGAGTTCTGGCGCCAGCAGGGGCTGACGCGGGTGATCCTGTCGCGCGAGCTGTCGCTGGAGGAAATCGAGGAGATCCGCAGCGAGGTGCCCGGCATGGAGCTGGAAGTGTTCGTCCATGGCGCGCTGTGCATGGCCTACTCCGGGCGCTGCCTGCTGTCGGGCTACATCAATCGCCGCGATCCCAACCAGGGCACCTGCACCAACGCTTGCCGCTGGCAGTACCAGGCCACGCCTGCGAGCGAGAACGAACTGGGCGAGATCGTCCGTGTGGTCGAGCCGACCCTGGGCCGGGGTGCGCCGACCACCCAGGCCTTCGTGCTCGAAGAGTCGGGCCGGCCGGGCGAGGAAATGGCCGCCTTCGAAGACGAGCACGGCACCTACATCATGAACTCCAAGGACCTGCGTGCGGTGCAGCACGTCGAGGGCCTGGTGCGCATGGGCGTGCATTCGCTGAAGATCGAAGGGCGCACCAAGAGCCATTTCTACGTGGCGCGCACCGCGCAGGTCTACCGCCGCGCCATCGACGATGCGCTGGCCGGCAAGCCGTTCGATCCGAGTCTGCTGGGCAGCCTGGAGTCACTGGCGCACCGTGGCTACACCGAGGGCTTCCTGCGCCGCCATGTGCATGACGAGTATCAGAACTACCAGCGCGGCAGCTCGGTGTCGGAGCGTCAGCAGTTCGTCGGCGAGCTGACCGGCGAGCGCCGTGGCGAACTGGTCGAGGTGCGGGTGAAGAACCGCTTCGCCGTGGGTGATGGCTTGGAGCTGATGACGCCGCAGGGCAACCTGCGTTTCAGTCTGGAGCACCTGCAGAACGCTCAAGGGCAGGCGCAGCCGGTGGCGCCTGGCGACGGCCACGTCCTGTATTTGCCGCTGCCGGCGGATGTGCAACTGGAATACGGTCTGCTGATGCGCGATCTGTAGCGCGCGAGGGCGCTGGTGCGCACGGCGCACCCTACGTGGGCGCCAATCCGTAGGGTGCGCCGTGCGTACCGGGGATGGTGAATTGCTCTATTGCAGAAGAGGTCAGGGCCAAGGAAGCGTTGCAATTACGCCGTGGTGCGCGTTGGTCACATCGCCTGCTGGCGCCTGCGCCGGCTGGCCAGCTGACGCTCCAGCTCGCAAAGACTGTCGATACCCTGACGGCGCGCCTTGCTGAACAGCATCAGCGCCAGTTCGGCGGTGACCAGGGCGTCGGCGCTGGCGTTGTGCCGCTGGTGTACCTGTAGGCCGAATTCGGCGACCCACTCGTCCAGCCCTCCCTGACGGATGCGTGACTGCGGGCACAGCAGCGGAGCGATCTCGGCTACGTCGAAGAAGCTGTGCTGCAGGCGATAGCCCAGGTGCTGCTTGAGTGCGCGGGCCAGCATGCGCTGGTCGAAGCCCGCGTGGAAGGCCAGCAGCGGGCTGCTGCCGACGAACTCCATGAATTCCAGCAGCGCCTCCGCGGGATCGACGCCGCGGGCCACTTCACTGGGGGCGATGCCGTGAATCAGGGTGCTGGCGCTGGCCTGATGATCGGGCTGGTGCAGCGTGCATTCGAACTGTTCGGCGAAGTCGATGGCGCCGTTGTCGATCACCACCGCGCCGATGGCCAGCACCTGATCACGGCGCATGTTCAGGCCGGTGGTTTCCAGATCGAGCACGACGAAGCGCTGCTGATGCAGCGGGCGCTCGTCGAAGGGCGCCGGCATTCTCAGCTCGTCGCGGCGCTGCAACTGCTGCTGGGTCAGGGCCGGACCACGGCCGGTGAACCAGGTGAACTTGCTCATAGCTGATACCTCATGGCCAGGCTGCTCTGCAGGCGCTGCGCCTGGCGGAACGACTCGCGCAGAATACGCCGGTCCAGGTGGTTGAGGTGGTCGGGGTCGACCCGATTGGAGTAGGGCAGCTCATCGCGTGCCTGCAGCTGGTGCTGCTGCATGCGCGTCTGCTGAATGAAGTGGTAGGCCTCTTCATAGGCGGCGCCGTCCAGCGCATCGATCACGCCCTTGGCGATCAGCGCACGCAAGCGCTCCAGGGTGCCGACCGCGCCGATGCCATTGGCCAGCGCGAGCAGGCGCGCCCCGTCGACGAAAGGCGTCAGGCCCTGCACCTTGAGGTCCAGGGTGTCCTTGTCGGCGCCGGAACGTGCCACCACGAAATCGCGGAAGCGCCCGACCGGTGGGCGCTGGCGCAGGGCGTTCTCGGCCAGCATCTTCTGGAACAGGCTGTTGCTGGCGACGCGGCGGAGCAGCTCCTCGCGCAGTTGCTCGCAGCCTTCGTCCGGGCCCCAGATGGTGCGCAGGTCGAAGTAGATCGACGAGCCCAGCAGGTTCTCCGGCGTGGCTTCGAGGACGAAGCCGGCGAAGCGCCGTGACCATTCCTGGCGCGACAGGCACAGCTCGGGATTGCCGGCCATGATGTTGCCCTTGCACAGGGTGAAACCGCACTGTGCCAGGCGCTGGTTGATCTCGCGCGCGATGGGTAGCAGGCGCTCGCGAATGGCCGCGGCCTCGGCGGCATCGCTGGCCTCGAAGAGGATGCCGTTGTCCTGGTCGGTGTGCAGGGTCTGTTCGCGGCGGCCTTCGCTGCCGAAGCACAGCCAGGTGAAGGGGATGCCTGGATCGCCCATGTCCTCGAGGGTCAGCTCGATCACCCGGCATACGGTGTGGTCGTTGAGCAGGGTGACGATATGGGTGATCTGCGTCGAGCTGGCGCCGTGGGCGAGCATGCGATCGACCAGCAGGCGGATGTCGCTGCGCAGCCCGGCCAGCGTCTCGACCTTGCCGGCGTGACGGATGGTGCGCGCCAGATGCACCAGGTCGACGCGCTGCAGGCTGAACAGGTCGCGCTCGGAAATCACCCCGCAGAGTTTCTCGTGTTCCACCAGGCAGACGTGGGCGATGTGTCGCTCGGTCATGGCGATGGCGGCATCGAAGGCGCTGGCATCCGGCGCCAGATGGAAGGGGTTGGGCGTCATCAGGTTGCTGATCTGCTGGGCCAGGTCGACGCCGTCGGCGACCACCCGGCGCAGATCGCGCAGGGTGAAGATGCCCAGCGGTTTGTCGGCCGGGTCGAGCACCACGATGCTGCCCACGTGCTGTTCGTGCATCAGTCGCACGGCATCGCGCAGCGGCGTGTCGGGCGCGCAGCCGATGGGTTGGCGCATGGCCAGTTCGCCCAGGCGGGTGTCCAGCGAATACTGCGCGCCGAGGGTTTCAACCGCACGCAACTGCACTTGCTGGTTGACCTGGTCGAGCAGGCTGCTGACCCCGCGCAGGGCGAAGTCGCGCAGCGGGTTGGAAACGGCGAACAGCTTGATGAAGGCGTGCTTGGCCAGCAGCAGGCAGAAGGTGTCTTCGGCGGCCAGGTGTTCGGTGCGCGTGGCGCGCTCGCCGATCAGCGCCGCCAGCGGGAAGCATTCGCCGGCCGTGATCTCGAAGGTGGTCTCGGTGCCGCGCCTCGCGCTGTGTGGGCGCTCGCCGTGCACGCGGCCCTGCTTGACGATGTAGAAGTGCTCGACCGGGCCATCGCTGGGCTTGATGATCGAGTCGCCCTCGGCATAGAAGCGCAGCTGGCAGTGCTCGACCAGAAACGCCAGGTGGGCGGTGTCCATCTGGTTGAAAGGCGGGAACTTCTGCAGGAACTCCATGGTGCCGTGGATGTTCTGCAGCACCGCAGTTTTGCCCGCATCGGCCATCGCGTCGGCCTTGCTCATGGGCGTGCGCCTCGCAGTTTCGGGATGGTGTCAGTGTGGTCGCGACTGTCCGCGTTGCCCATTGCACCTAAGTAGGGTGCCGGGCGCGTGGTCTTGACGAAATTCTGACTTGTGCCCGGGCAGACTGCACCCGCCCATGTATTCCGTAAAGAGCAAACATTCAGCTTCCGTGGGAGGGGCTTCAGCCGCGACTGCCCAATAAAAAACCGCCCCGGAGGGCGGTTTATTCATTCGCGCAGCGTCCGCATCACAGACCGTTCTTGGCCTTGAACTCGCGACGACGGCGGTGCAGCACCGGCTCGGTGTAACCGTTGGGCTGCTTGGTGCCTTCGATCACCAGCTCCAGCGCGGCCTGGAAGGCGACGTTGTTGTCGAAGTCCGGAGCCAGCGGGCGGTACAGCGGGTCATTGGCGTTCTGGCGATCCACCACCGGCGCCATGCGCTTGAGGCTTTCGACCACCTGCGCCTCGGTAACGATGCCGTGGCGCAGCCAGTTGGCCAGCAACTGGCTGGAGATGCGCAGGGTGGCGCGGTCTTCCATCAGGCCGACGTCATTGATGTCCGGCACCTTGGAGCAGCCGACGCCCTGGTCGATCCAGCGCACTACGTAGCCGAGGATGCCTTGCGCGTTGTTGTCCAGCTCGTTGCGGATTTCTTCTGCTGACCAGCTGGTGTCCTTGGCCAGCGGGATGGTCAGGATGTCGTCCACCGAAGCCGGGGTGCGCTTGGCCAGTTCGGCCTGACGGGCGAACACGTCGACCTTGTGGTAGTGCAGGGCGTGCAGGGTGGCGGCGGTCGGCGAGGGGACCCAGGCGGTGTTGGCGCCGGACAGCGGGTGCGCGACTTTCTGCTCGAGCATGGCGGCCATCAGGTCCGGCATGGCCCACATGCCCTTGCCGATCTGCGCGCGGCCCTGCAGACCGGTGGCCAGGCCGACATCGACGTTGTTGTTCTCGTAGGCACCGATCCAGGTCTCGCTCTTCATGGCGGCCTTGCGCACCACGGCGCCGGCTTCCATGGAGGTGTGGATCTCGTCACCGGTACGGTCGAGGAAGCCGGTGTTGATGAATACCACGCGCTCGCTGGCGGCCTTGATGCAGGCCTTGAGGTTGACGGTGGTGCGGCGCTCTTCGTCCATGATGCCGACCTTCAGGGTGTTGCGGGCCAGGCCCAGTACATCCTCGACACGGGCGAAGATTTCGCTGGCGAAGGCGACTTCTTCCGGGCCGTGCATCTTCGGTTTGACGATGTACACGCTGCCGGTGCGGGTGTTCTTGCGCGTGGTGTTGCCGATCAGGTTGTGCACCGCGATCAGGCTGGTGAACAGGGCGTCCTGGATGCCTTCCGGAATCTCGTTGCCTTCGGCGTCGAGAATGGCCGGGTTGGTCATCAGGTGGCCGACGTTGCGCACGAACAGCAGCGAGCGGCCATGCAGGGTCAGCTCGGAGCCGTCCGGCTTGGTGTAGACGCGGTCCGGGTTCATGGTGCGGGTGAAGGTCTGGCCGCCCTTGGACACTTCTTCGGCCAGGTCGCCCTTCATCAGGCCCAGCCAGTTACGGTAGACCACCACCTTGTCGTCGGCATCGACGGCGGCGACGGAGTCTTCGCAGTCCATGATGGTGGTCAGCGCGGCTTCCATCAGCACGTCTTTCACGCCGGCGGCGTCGGTGCTGCCGATGGGGCTGGAGGCATCGATCTGGATTTCGAAGTGCAGGCCGTTGTGCTTGAGCAGCACGGCGATCGGCGCGCCGGCCTCGCCCTGGAAGCCGACCAATTGCGCGTCGTCACGCAGGCCGCTGTTGCTGCCACCCTTGAGGGCGACGACCAGCTTGCCGTCGACGATGGCATAGCCGGTGGAGTCGACGTGCGAGCCGGCAGTCAGCGGCGCGGCCTCGTCGAGGAAGGCGCGGGCGAAGGCGATGACCTTGTCGCCACGCACCTTGTTGTAGCCCTTGCCCTTCTCGGCGCCGCCTTCTTCGCTGATCACGTCGGTGCCGTACAGCGCGTCGTACAGCGAGCCCCAGCGGGCGTTGGAGGCGTTCAGGGCGAAGCGCGCGTTCATCACCGGCACCACCAGCTGCGGGCCGGCCAGGCGGGCGATCTCTTCGTCGACATTGGCAGTGGTGGCCTGGAAGTCTTCCGGCTCCGGCAGCAGGTAGCCGATTTCCTGGAGGAAGGCCTTGTAGGCAGCGGCGTCATGGGCCTGACCCTTGCGCGCCTGGTGCCAGGCATCGATCTGTGCCTGCAGCTCGTCGCGCTTGGCCAGCAGGGCACGGTTCTTCGGTGCCAGGTCCTTGATGACCGCAGCGGCACCGGCCCAGAACTGGTCGGCAGCGATGCCGGTACCGGGAATGGCTTCGTTGTTCACGAAGTCGTACAGGGCTTTGGCGACCTGCAGGCCACCGACTTGAACGCGTTCAGTCATCACTTGCCTCACTCTCTGAGCTTTACTCAATCGCCGCTTCGGGCACCTCTGAAAACGACCTGCGGGTCACCGCCTGCGCTTTCAGAGAGGCTCGTCGGAGACGGGCTGGCCGTCTTGTAGTCCGTGGCGCGGCATACTACATCAAGATTTCGGGGAAATGCAGTGGGTGCGCGTCAGACTGCGACCAAAAGACTAATTTGGGTCATTTCTCATGCGTCTTGTGCGCAAAAAACTTATCTATTGTTCCATAAAATCTGTAAAAACGTACACGATTAATTGGCCTGGCTACTGACAACCGAGCCAATATGGCCTACGCGTCCCTCGCCTATACTGCCCGACACGCCTTCTGGAGCCTGCCATGACGGTTTCCGCTGCCTCTGCTGCCGATCTTGTCGATCTCACCCGGCTCTTTGCCGGCTATCTGCGTTTCTATCAGGTGCCGCGGGCGGATGCGGATATCGCCGCCTTCCTCCGTGCGCGCCTGGAGCGCGGGGATTCGCAGTTGTTCATCGCCCGTGACGGGCGGGGCGCCGCGCAGGGTTTCGTGCAGCTGTATCCCTTTCTGTCCTCGCTGGCGCTGGAACCGGCCTGGCTGCTCAGCGATCTGTATGTCGACGAAAGCGCGCGCCGCTGCGGCGTTGGCGAAGCGCTGATGAACGCTGCCCGCGCCTATGCCGAGGCAACCGGGGCCTGCGGTCTGCAACTGGAGACGGCAAAGACCAACCTGGCCGGCCAGCGTCTTTATGAGCGGCTCGGTTATGTGCGTGACGAACAGTTCTTCACCTACTGGCTGTCGCTGCGCGGCTGACTTTTCCATCCTGTGAACGAGTGAGGTAGTACATGGATCATCTGGTACTGACTGTGATTGCCCAGGACCAACCGGGGCTGGTCGAGCGTCTGGCTGGCTGCGTGGCCAATCATGGCGGCAACTGGCTGGAGAGTCGTATGGCACGCATGGCTGGGCAATTCGCCGGGATCGTGCGGGTGGATGTGCCGGCCGAGGCCCATGGCGGCCTGATCAAGGAACTCGAAGCGTTGAGCGCGCACGGCATTCGCGTGCAGCTGGCGGCCAGCGGTAGCGAACCGGGCGGGCGCTTCACCGCGATTCGTCTGGAACTGGTGGGCAACGACCGCCCCGGTATCGTCCGTGACATCACCCGCGTGCTGGCCGAGCAGGGCGTCAACCTGGAGAGCCTGCTCACCGAGGTGGCGCCGGCGCCGATGAGCGGCGAGTTGCTGTTCACCGCCGAAGCGCTGCTCGCCGTGCCGGAAACGCTGGCCCTGGAGCAACTGCAGGCGCGCCTGGAGACCCTGGCCGACGATCTGATGGTGGAGCTGAATCTGCGTGCAGAGGAGTGATATCCACGGCTGGCGTGGATCGGCCTGTGGGCAAACTGGGGAGCCCCGGCGCACTGCCTAGTGCCCCGGGGCTTTTCGTTGGCTGGCCAAAAATGCAGCAGGATCAAGGGCTTGTGCACAAATGCCGGGGATGGAACTGTGGATAAGCCGGGGGTGACAGGCGCAGCGCCAGGGCTGGCGAGGCCTGGCGCCGGATGGGTGTTTTTTGTTCAGTGAAAGAGAGCCGGTGCGCGCAGCGCACCCTACGAGGATGCTCGGCGCGGAATCCTAGGGTGCGCTGCGCGCACCGCCGAGTTAAGCGTTCGAGCGCTTGCGCAGGCTCAGCCAGATATCCAGGCTGTATACAAACAGCCCGGCCCAGATGCAGGCGAAGGCCAGCAGGGTGCTCGGCGAGAAATGCTCGTCGAAGATCAGGATGGCCTGCAGCAGCACCAGGGTCGGCGCCAGGTACTGCAGAAAGCCCAGCGTGGTGTAGGGCAGATGCCGCGCCGCGGCGTTGAAGCACACCAGCGGTACCAGGGTGATGGGGCCGGCTGCCGCCAGCCAGAGCGCCTGGCTGCTAGTCCAGAAACTCGCCTGGCTGCTCATCGCCGCAGGGTGCAGCACCAGCCAGGCCAGTGCCACCGGCAGCAGCAGCCAGGTTTCCACCACCAGCCCGGGCAGCGCTGCCACCGGCGCCTGCTTGCGGATCAGCCCGTAGAAGCCGAAGGTCAGCGCCAGTACCAGCGATACCCAGGGCAGGCTGCCAACCTGCCAAAGCTGCTGCAGCACGCCCAGCGCGGCCAGACCGACCGCCAGCCACTGCAGGCGGCGCAGGCGCTCGCCAAGGATCAGCAGACCGAGCAGCACGTTGATCAGCGGGTTGATGTAGTAGCCCAGGCTGGCTTCGATCATCCGCTCGCTGTTCACCGCCCACACGTACACCAGCCAGTTGGTGGCGATCAGCAGGCCGCAGCCGGCCAGCACCGCCAGGCGCTTGGGGTTGTCGCGCAGCTCGCGCCACCAGCCCGGGTGTTTCCAGACGAGCAGCAGCAGGCCGCCGAACAGCGCCGACCAGAGTACCCGGTGGACGATGATCTCCATCGCCGGCACGCTTTGCAGAGCTTTGAAGTAGAGCGGGAACAGACCCCAGATGATGTAGGCGGTAAGGCCCAGAATGTACCCGCGTTGCGGGTTGGCGGTGGCCATTGGAAATCCTTGGTTAGGCAGCTAACGGTTGCCGCGAAATTCTAGCGTTCTGTCCGCTGCCTTGTCTGTTCGTTCAGCTTTTTCCACATACCGAAGTGCCGGCAAAGTCGTAAGGCAAAGTTTACGCGGCGTGCATAACTGTATCGGTCGACCCAGCACGTAGCCCGGTGCCATCCGGGGTTATTCCACTGTTGGCGTTGCGGGTCGCCGTCCAGGTAGGGTGCGCCGCGCGCACCAGCCGTTCCGGATACACCTGCTCACCGTTCGGCATCGCCCGCATCGGTGCGCACGGCGCACCCTACCGACGCCTCAGAACAGCCGCAGCGGCTCCTCGTCCAGCGCCGCCAGTTGTTCGCGCAGAGAGAGAATCTGGTCGCCCCAGTAGCGCTCACCGGCGAACCAGGGGAAGGCCAGGGGGAAGGCCGGATCGTCCCAGCGCCGCGCGATCCAGGCGCTGTGGTGCATCAGGCGCAGGGCGCGCAGGCCCTCGATCAGCGGCAGTTCACGGGCGGCGAAGTCGTGGAATTCCTGATAGCCGTCGACCAGCTCGGCGAGCTGGCCGAGGCGTTCGTGGCGCTCGCCGGCCAGCATCATCCACAGGTCCTGCACCGCCGGGCCCATGCGGCAGTCGTCGAGGTCGACCATATGGAAGGCGTCGTCGCGGTGCAGCAGGTTGCCGGGGTGGCAGTCGCCGTGCAGACGGATCGGCGTGTAGCGCACGCGGGCGAACAGCTCGTCGAGCCGGGCGAGCAGGTCGCGCGCCACCGACTCGTAGGCGGGCAGC
The DNA here is from genome assembly GCF_900104265.1 of Ectopseudomonas guguanensis. Taxonomy (GTDB): domain Bacteria; phylum Pseudomonadota; class Gammaproteobacteria; order Pseudomonadales; family Pseudomonadaceae; genus Aquipseudomonas; species Aquipseudomonas guguanensis. Next base: position 47,900 of record NZ_FNJJ01000004.1, on the reverse strand, counting down.
AGGCTGCGCGGTACGAAGCCGCCATCGAGCAGGGCGGCCAGCGAGGCGTGGCCGAAGCCGCTGACCGTCAGACTTTCGCGATGCGCGAAGGGGCGGCTGGCGGCGATGGCATGCATGCGCCCGAGCAACTGGCCGAGGCGATACAGCTGGTCGAGGTTGCCCGGCTCCGGCGCGCGTCCGCCGCGGCGGGGAAACAACGCGAAGCGAAAGCCGCCATGTTCGAACAGCGTCTCGCCATCGCGCAGCAGTGGCGCCACCACCGGCACTTCGTGTTCGGCCAGTTCCAGGCTGAAGGCGTGCTCTTCGCGGATCGCCGCATCGCTCCAGCGGTCCGGGCGATAGAACTTGGCGATCAGCGGCGTTTCGTCTTCGATGCCCACCTGATAGACGCGGTTCTCGTAGCTGTTGAGCGCCAAGACGCGGGCGTCGCTGAGGTAGCCAAGGCTCTCCACGGCATCGAGCACCAGATCCGGGGTGAGGGTGGAAAAGGGATGGCTCATGAGCGGCTCCGCAAAGGTGGACGCACAGTGTACCTGGCGGATGGTCTGGCCGTAGGGCGGTTGCAACACGCCGCTGAAATGGCTGGCGGGTTGCACCCGCCCTACAGTTGCGTGCCCAGCCTTGTAGCCCGGATGAAATCCGGGGCAAGCCCCTGCGAAATTCCCGTATTTCATCCGCGCTAGGGTTATGCCGGGTCGCACCCTTTCTACAGCTGCGTGCCCAGCAACACCTGACTGGCAGCGAACTGCGCGCGCACCGGGTCGCCGTCGACCAGGCCCAGCGTCGCCAGGTGTTGCGGCTCGACCGAGGCGCACAGCGTCTGACCGTTGGCCAGGCTCACACGCACTTCGCTGGGGCCATCGCTGGCCGGCAGGATCTGCTCGATGCGGCCTTCCAGTGCGTTGCGCTCGACGTCTGCCGGCTGGCTCAGCGGTTGCAGCTCCAGCCAGCCGGCCTTGATCAGGGCAACCACGCTGCTGCCAGCGCTCAGCTGCAGGTTCTCCGTGCTGTCATGGGTGATCAGCGCCTGCAGGTGGCAGCCACCAGGCAGTTCGATAGTGATCAGGTCGTTGTGCCCCTGCGCATGAATCGCATGCACGCGGCCGGTCAGCTGGTTGCGCGCACTGGTGCGCAGCATCAGGCGGCCGAGCAGCTCCAGGTCGGCATCGTCACCGGCGGCCTGCAGCAACTGCATCTGCAACGCCTGCAGGCGTCGCTGCAGTGCCAGCAGTCGCTCGCCGGCGGGCGTCAGACGTGCGCCGCCTCCGCCCTTGCCGCCGACACTGCGGCTGACCAGAGGCTGTTCGGACAGGTTGTTCAGCTCGTCGATGGCATCCCAGGCCGCCTTGTAGCTCAGCCCGGCAGCCTTGGCGGCACGGGTGATGGAGCCTTGTTCGGCGATCTGTTCGAGCAGGGCCAGGCGTTTCGGTCGACGGCTGAGCAGTTGGGCGAGGGGATCGAGCTGCGACATGGTTCGGGCATGGCAAAAAGGATGTCGGCACGGTGCGCGACTGTGCCAGGTGCGTCAAGTCAACCATCGCCCGGCCGCGGCGTACGTGCCAGGCAATAGACGTCGACCCGCAGGGCGCCAGCGCGTCGCAGCAACTGAGCGAGCATCCCGGCCGTCGCCCCCGTGGTAAGCACGTCGTCGACCAGCGCCAGGTGAGCGCCGGCAACCTGCGCTTGCAGGCCGAGGCTGAATGCCTGGCGCAGGTTGCGCTTGCGCGTGGCGGCATCCAGACCCTGCTGGGCGGGCGTATCGAGACGGCGCTGCAGCCAGTCATTGTGTACTGGCAGCTTCAGGCTGGCGCCCAGCCAGTCGGCGAGCATCTGCGCCTGGTTGAAGCCGCGCTGCCGTTGTCGCCTGCGTGCCAGCGGCACCGGCAGCAGGGCCTGCGGCCTTGGCAGACCTTCGTCGTAGGCGTGGCCGAGATGCTCGGCCAGCAGTTCGGCGAGCAGACGACCATGGGGCCACTGCGCCTGGTGCTTGAAACGGGTGATCAGATTGTCGACCGGAAAGGCGTAGCGCCAGGGCGCTTCCACGCGGGTGAAGCTCGGCGGCTTGTTCTGGCAGGCGCCGCAGATCAGCCCGTGAGCCGCCAGCGGCACCGCGCAGACCTGACAGTGCGCGCCGAGCCAGGGCAGCTCGGCTTCGCAGGCGGTGCAGATGCTGTGCGTGGGGTGATCGGTTGCTTCATCGCAAAGCTGGCAATGGCGGCGTGGTTGCAGCCAGGGCAGGCGGCGCAGCGAGGTGAGGTCGAACAGTGGCATGGCGGCTCATCCGTGAGCGAGGATACCGGAAGTGTAGCCAGCGTCAGCGGATCAGCCAGCCCATGACGATCAGACCGAGAAACAGCCAGATCACCCCACCGATGATCGAGCCGCGCAGGAACGAGCGCACGCCGTTGAAGAGAAACAGCAGACCGATGATCAGCAGAATGATGCTGAAGATCGACACGTCCATGCCGATGGCCCTGGCCAACCCATGGAGAAAGTCGTCGATGGCATCGGCCATCGCGCCCAGCACGCCGGACAGCATGTCGACGATGAAACGGATGGCGCGGCCCAGCGCTTCGCCGAGTCCTTCGAAAAAACCTTCTACTTGCATGCAGAGCATCCTGTTGAGGGGTTAGGCATTTGGCCTTATGCCATGTGAGAAGTTCTGTTGATCGATAAATGATCAGATGTAAACCTGTGTCTTTGTGCTGGTTGACAGCATCCAATCGCCACTTATGATGGCCAAAGCCTGAATGCCCCGCTGTGGACCCGACAACAGATGCCGCCAAGCGTCGAAGGACTTCTCTGATGAGCGCAACCGCTGAAACCACCACCCGTCACGACTGGACTCTCGCCGAGGTTCGCGCACTGTTCGAGCAGCCGTTCAACGACCTGCTGTTCCAGGCGCAGAGCGTCCATCGTCAGCACTTCGACCCCAACCGTGTGCAGGTCTCGACGCTGCTGTCGATCAAGACCGGCGCCTGCCCGGAAGACTGCAAGTACTGCCCGCAGTCCGGCCACTACAACACCGGCCTGGACAAGGAAAAGCTGATGGAGGTGGAGAAGGTGCTCAAGGCCGCCGCCGAGGCCAAGGCCATCGGCTCCACCCGTTTCTGCATGGGCGCGGCGTGGAAGCATCCGTCGGCCAAGGACATGCCCTACGTGCTGGAAATGGTGAAGGGCGTGAAGAAGCTCGGTCTGGAAACCTGCATGACCCTCGGCCGCCTCGACCAGGAGCAGACCCAGGCGCTGGCCGAGGCGGGGCTGGACTACTACAACCACAACCTCGACACCTCACCGGAGTTCTACGGCAACATCATCACCACCCGCACCTACGGTGAGCGTCTGCAGACCCTGGCCTACGTGCGCGAGGCGGGGATGAAGATCTGCTCCGGCGGCATCCTCGGCATGGGCGAGTCGGTGGACGACCGCGCGGGGTTGTTGATCCAGCTGGCCAACCTGCCGGAACACCCGGAAAGCGTGCCGATCAACATGCTGGTCAAGGTCAAGGGCACGCCATTGGCTGAGGAGAAGGACGTCGACCCGTTCGACTTCATCCGCACCCTGGCCGTGGCGCGCATCATGATGCCGAAATCCCATGTACGCCTGTCCGCCGGCCGCGAGCAGATGAACGAGCAGATGCAGGCCCTGGCCTTCATGGCTGGTGCCAACTCGATCTTCTACGGCGAGAAGCTGCTGACCACCGCCAACCCCCAGGCGGACAAGGACATGGCCCTGTTCAGGCGCCTCGGTATCAAGCCGGAAGAGCGCGAGGAACATGCCGACGAGGTGCACCAGGCGGCCATCGAGCAGGCGCTGGTCGAGCAGCGCGATTCCAGGTTGTTCTACAACGCCGCTTCGGCCTGATTCCTTTGTATGTAGGAGCGAGCTCCGCTCGCGAATGACACCCTGTCCTGGCTTTTCGCTCCTACGGGGAACGTGCATGAGTTTCGATCTCGCTAGCCGCCTGGCCAAGCGCCAGGCCGCCGATCTGTTCCGCCAGCGCCCGCTGCTGCAGACCCCGCAGGGGCCGCAGGTGCGCGCCGACGATCAGGAGCTGCTGGCCTTCTGTTCCAACGACTACCTGGGCCTGGCCAATCACCCCGAGGTGATCCGTGCCCTGCAGCTGGGCGCGGAAAAATGGGGCGTCGGCGGCGGCGCCTCGCATCTGGTAATCGGCCACAGCACGCCGCACCACGAGCTGGAAGAGGCGCTGGCGGAATTCACCGGGCGCCCGCGGGCGCTGCTGTTCTCCACCGGCTACATGGCCAACCTGGCGGTCGTCACCGCGCTGCTGGGGCAGGGCGACAGCGTGCTGCAGGATCGCCTCAATCATGCCTCGCTGCTCGATGCCGGCCTGCTCTCGGGGGCGCGATTCTCGCGCTACCTGCACAACGATGCGGTGAGCCTGGCCAATCGCCTGCGCAAGGTCAGCGGCAACTGCCTGGTGGTCACCGATGGCGTGTTCAGCATGGACGGTGACCTCGCCAACCTTCCCGCACTGTGCGCTGAGGCGCGTGCCGCCCAGGCCTGGGTGATGGTCGACGACGCTCATGGCTTCGGCCCGCTGGGCGCCACCGGCGGCGGCATCGTCGAGCACTTCGGCCTGGGCCAGGATGATGTGCAGGTGCTGGTCGGCACCCTGGGCAAGGCCTTCGGTACCGCCGGTGCCTTCGTTGCCGGCAGCGAGGAGCTGATCGAGACCCTGATCCAGTTCGCCCGCCCTTACATCTACACCACCAGCCAGCCGCCGGCGGTGGCCTGCGCCACGCTGAAAAGCCTGGAGCTGCTGCGCAGCGAAAGCTGGCGCCGCGAGCACCTGCAGCGGCTGATCGCGCGCTTCCGCCAGGGTGCGGCCGAGATCGGCCTGAGCCTGATGGACAGCCCGACGCCGATCCAGCCGATCCTGGTTGGCGACAGCGCCCGGGCGTTGAAACTCTCGGCCCTGCTCAAGGACCGCGGCCTGCTGGTCGGCGCCATCCGCCCTCCGACCGTACCGGCGGGCAGCGCGCGGCTGCGCGTGACCCTGTCCGCCGCGCACAGCGAGGCGCAGCTCGAGCTGCTGCTGGACGCTCTGGCCGACTGCTGGCCGCAGGTACAAAACAATGCGTGAAACGCTGATGCTGTTGCCGGGCTGGGGCCTGGAGGGAGCCGTGCTGCAGCCATTGGTCGATGCGCTGGGGAGCGAGGTGAAAGTTCAGGTGCCGGCCCTGCCACGGCTGACCGGCGCGGCGCCAGGCGACTGGCTCGACGAACTGGACACACGCCTGCCGCATGACTGCTGGCTGGCCGGCTGGTCGCTTGGCGGCATGCTCGCCAGCGCCCTGGCTGCTCGCCGCGGCCACCGTTGTCGGGGCCTGATCACCCTGGCCAGCAACGCCTGTTTCGTGGCCAGCGACAGCTGGCCGCAAGCGATGCCGGCGGCCACCTACGCCGCCTTTTACCAGGGTTGCCAGGACAATGCAGGCGCTACCCTCAAGCGCTTCGCCATGCTCTGCGCACAGGGCGGCGCCGACGCCCGAGGCCTGTCGCGACAGCTGCACAGCCATTTGTCTCGCAGCGACGAGCCTGCCCTGCTGGCCGGCTTGCGTCTGTTGGCGAGCCTGGACAATCGCGCGGCGCTGGCCGCGTTCGCTGGGCCGCAACTGCACCTGCTGGCCGAGCAGGATGCTCTGGTACCGGCTGCCGTCAGCGATGACCTGCTGGGGCTTGTGCCGGCTGGCGAGGTGGACGTGCTGGAGGGGTGCGGTCATGCCTTCGTCCTGGAGCAGCCACACATGCTGGCGGCGCTGTTGCTCGACTTTATCCGTGAGGCCAACGATGGTGGCGTGTAGGGGGCTGGCTTGCTGGCGCGAGCTGCCGCAATCCCTTGGTGCGCATGGCGCACCCTACGCAGGGGGATCGCACCCTCGCTTCCCGGGGATGCCGAGCATCCGTAGGGTGCGCCGCGCGCGCCAGCTGCCGAAATTTTTTGGTGCGCATGGCGCACCCTACGGAGAAGCGTCGCGTACTCGCTCTCCCGGTATGCCGAGTGCTCGTAGGGTGCGCCGCGCGCGCCAGCTGCCGGAATTTTCTGGTGCGCATGGCGCACCCTACGTAGAAGCGTCGCACCTTCGCTTTCCGGGTATGCCGAGTGCCCGTAGGGTGCGCCGCGCGCACCAGCTGCCGGAATTTTCTGGTGCGCATGGCGCACCCTACGTAGAGGCGTCGCACCCCCGCTTTCCGGGGATGCCGAGCACTCGTAGGGTGCGCCGCGCGCACCAGCTGTGCGTATCCCCCGGCGTACAGGCCACCGTCTGCGAGGGCCGCCCATGAGCGAGCAAGCCGAGTACGGCGGTCTGCCGGACAAGCGCCAGGTCGCCGCCTCCTTTTCCCGCGCTGCCGAAAGTTATGACGCCGTGGCCGAGTTGCAGCGCAGTGTCGGCGAGCAGCTGTTGGCGCGTCTGCCCGCGTCGCTGCAACCGCAGCGCTGGCTGGATCTGGGCTGCGGCACGGGATTTTTCACCCGCGCCCTGGCCGAGCGTTACCCCTCAGGCGAGGGCGTGGCGGTGGATATCGCCGAGGGCATGTTGCGCCATGCCAGGCCTCAGGGCGGCGCGCTGCACTTCATCGCCGGTGATGCCGAAGCCCTGCCGCTGCAAGGCGCCAGCGTCGATCTGCTGTTCTCCAGCCTGGCCCTGCAGTGGTGCGGAGATTTTCAGCGGGTGTTGAGCGAGGCCCGGCGCGTGCTGCGCCCCGGCGGCATGATGGCCTTTTCCAGCCTGTGCGTCGGCACCCTGCAGGAGCTGCGCGACAGCTGGCAGGCGGTCGATGGCTTCGTCCACGTCAACCGCTTTCGCCGCTTCGAGGACTATCAGCAGCTCTGTGCAGGCAGCGAGATGCAGGTGCTGGCGCTGCAGCGCCGGGCCGAAACCCTGCATTTTGCCGATGTGCGTAGCCTGACCCGTTCGCTCAAGGACCTCGGCGCGCACAACCTTAACCCCGGCCGCCCGGGCGGGCTGACCGGTCCCGCGCGGATTCGCGCGCTGATCGAGGCCTATGAGACGTTCCGCCAGCCAGCCGGGCTGCCCGCCACTTACCAGGTGGTCTACGGCGTGCTGGGCAAACCCCGCTAGCGCGGTTTCGCGGCGCGGCAGAATGCATTCGGATGTCGCAGAGGAAAGCAACATGACTCACGGCTGCTTCGCGACCGGCACCGATACCCGGCTTGCCCCAAGGAGCCGGCAAGACCACCCCGGCATAGGATTCGACCGATGACCCACGCCTACTTCGCGACCGGCACCGATACCCGGCTTGCTCCAAGGAGCCGGCAAGACCACCCCGGCATAGGATTCGACCGATGACTCACGCCTACTTCGTTACTGGTACCGATACTGAAATCGGCAAGACCACCATCGCTGCCGGACTGCTGCATGCCGCGCGTCTGCACGGGCTGAGCACGGCGGCGGCCAAACCGGTGGCCTCCGGCTGCGTCGCCAGCACCGACGGCCTGCGCAATGACGATGCCCTCGCGCTGCTGGCGCAGTGCTCCCTGCCGCTGCGCTACGAGGAGGTCAACCCGCTGGCCTTCGAACCGGCCATCGCGCCGCACCTGGCGGCACGCGAGGCCGGGGTGCAGCTGGATGTCGCCAGTCTGCTCGGGCCGGTAAGGGCGATCCTGACCAAGGGCGCGGATTTCGCTCTGGTGGAAGGTGCCGGCGGCTGGCGTGTGCCCCTGGCCGGCACCGAGAACCTTTCCGATTTCGCCGTGGCACTCGGGCTGCCGGTGATTCTGGTGGTTGGCGTGCGCCTTGGCTGCATCAACCACGCCGTGTTGAGCGCCGAAGCCATTGCCCGCGATGGTCTGCAGTTGGCGGGCTGGGTGGCCAACGTGGTCGACCCGCAGACTTCGCGCCTGGAGGAAAACCTGGCGACCCTCGCCGAGCGCTTGCCAGCACCCTGCCTGGGTCAGGTGCCACGGCTGGCGAGCGCACAGGCCGCGGCGGTGGCGGGGCATCTCAGCCTTGAGCGGCTGGCAGACTGGTAATAAACAGCAAACAGACGATAGCCTTTTGTCTGTACATTTTTTAGCCGTCTTCTGCTTCAATACAGGACGTCAGGTTCTATTTCCCCCAGGGAGCTGTCGATGGAAATCTCCGCCAATGCATTCAACTCGGGTCTGAGCGGCATTCAGGCCGGGCAGCGTCGTGTCGAGCAGGCTGCCGTCGAGATCGCCAGCAATTCCGTCAGCCAGCCAGCGCAGCAGCCGGCGAGCCAGCAGACCCCGGCACAGAATCAGGTCAACCAGGCGCCACGCGCTGCCGAGCAGACCCGTCCCGACCTCGCCGAGAGTCTGGTGGCGTTGCGCGTCGGTGAGAACGAGGTGCGCGCCAACGCACGGGTGGTGGAAACCGCCGACGAAGTGCTGGGCACCCTGATCGACACCCGTGCATAGGTAGTTCCGCCCCGGCCGCTGCAGCGGCCAGCAACGGGGCAGGAGGGAGCACATGCTGATCGGCAACAGTCTGCCGTCGTTCGCACCTGCGCCCTCCGCCGCGCCGGCCCGCCCGCTTTCGTCCGATGTCTCCCCCGATATGCTCCGCGCCGATCTGTCGCCGGTGGCCGCTGCTCAGGAACAGCAGGCGGATTCGGCCGCCTCGGGACGCGAGGAGGCCGATCGCCCTGCCACCGAAGGGCGTGCCGCCGACAGCGAGCCCAGCCCGCAGGAGCAGCGCCTGGAACAGCTGGAAATCGCCGAACTGGTGCAGCGCGACCGCGAGGTCCGTGCGCACGAGCAGGCACACGCGGCCGTGGGCGGCCAGTACGCCGGAGCTCCCACCTACAGCTTCAAGCGCGGGCCCGATGGCCAGCGTTACGCCGTGTCCGGCGAAGTCAGCATCGATACCGCGCCCGTTCCCAACGACCCTGAGGCCACCTTGCGCAAGATGGAGATCGTCCTGCGTGCGGCGTTGGCCCCGGTTGAACCCTCTGCGCAGGACCTGCGTGTGGCTGCGCTGGCCCAGGCGCAGGCCGCCCAGGCACGCGTCGAGCTGGCCGAGCTGCGTCGTGAGGAGGCTGCGGCAGCGGAGCAGGCGCGCGACGAACGTGCCCAGGCCCGGCGCGACGAGCAGCAACAGACGGGCCAGCAGCAGGCCGCGCAGTCAGCGCCTAATCTTGATCTGTATCGGCGTCTGGGTGAATTGCCCGCGCCTGAGCCGCGTGTCGATCTGGTCGCGTAGCGGGCCGATTGGCAGCGCTTGACAAGGGGTTGGCGTAAACGTATGTTTCAAACGCCTGTTTGATTGCTTTGGCCGCAGCCGCGTGCGAGGCAGCCGGGAGTGATCCCGAGAGCGACCGCCAAAGCCGGTCACCCCAACTACTAGGAATCCACCGCAGAGGTTTACCGTTATGCCTGACTACAAGGCCCCCTTGCGTGACATTCGTTTCGTTCGTGACGAGCTGCTGGGCTATGAAGCTCACTATCAGAGCCTGCCAGGTTGCCAGGACGCCACTCCGGACATGGTCGACGCCATCCTCGAAGAAGGCGCCAAGTTCTGCGAGCAGGTTCTGGCTCCGCTGAACCGTGTGGGTGACACCGAGGGCTGTACCTGGAGCGAATCCGGCGTGAAGACCCCGACCGGCTTCAAAGAGGCTTATCAGCAGTTCGTCGAGGGCGGCTGGCCGAGCCTGGCCCATGACGTCGAGCACGGCGGCCAAGGCCTGCCGGAATCCCTCGGCCTGGCCATCAGCGAGATGGTCGGTTCGGCCAACTGGTCCTGGGGCATGTACCCGGGCCTGTCCCACGGCGCCATGAACACCCTGAGCGCTCACGGCACCGACGAGCAGAAGCACACCTACCTGACCAAGCTGGTTTCCGGCGAGTGGACCGGCACCATGTGCCTGACCGAGCCGCATTGCGGCACCGACCTGGGCATGCTGCGCACCAAGGCCGAGCCGCAGGCCGACGGCAGCTACAAGGTCACCGGTACCAAGATCTTCATTTCCGCTGGTGAGCACGACATGGCCGACAACATCGTCCATATCGTTCTGGCCCGCCTGCCCGATGCCCCGGCCGGTACCAAGGGTATCTCGCTGTTCATCGTGCCGAAGTTCCTGCCCAACGCCGAAGGCGGCGTAGGCGAGCGCAACGCCGTTTCCTGTGGCTCCATCGAGCACAAGATGGGCATCCACGGCAACGCCACCTGCGTGATGAACTTCGACGGTGCCACCGGCTTCCTGATCGGCCCGGCCAACAAGGGCCTGAACTGCATGTTCACCTTCATGAACACCGCTCGTCTGGGGACCGCGCTGCAAGGCCTGGCCCACGCCGAAGTCGGCTTCCAGGGTGGTATCAAGTACGCCCGCGAGCGTCTGCAGATGCGTTCGCTGACCGGCCCGAAAGCCCCGGAAAAAGCCGCTGACCCGATCATCGTGCATCCGGACGTGCGTCGCATGCTGCTGACCATGAAGGCGTTCGCCGAAGGCAACCGCGCCATGGTCTACTTCACCGCCAAGCAAGTGGACATCGTCAAGTACAGCCAGAACGAAGAAGAGAAGAAGGCCGCCGACGAGCTGCTGGCCTTCCTGACTCCGATCGCCAAGGCGTTCATGACCGAAGTGGGCTTCGAAGCCGCTTCCCACGGCATGCAGATCTACGGTGGCCACGGCTTCATCAGCGAGTGGGGCATGGAGCAGAACCTGCGCGACTGCCGCATCTCCATGATGTACGAAGGCACCACCGGCGTTCAGGCGCTGGACCTGCTGGGTCGCAAGGTGCTGATGACTCAGGGCGGCGCGCTGAAGAACTTCACCAAGATCGTGCACAAGTTCTGCCAGGCCAACGAAGGCAACGACTCCGTCAAGGAGTTCATCGAGCCGCTGGCCAAGCTGAACAAGGAGTGGGGCGACGTCACCATGAAGATCGGCATGGCTGCGATGAAGGATCGCGAGGAAGTCGGTGCCGCCTCCGTGGACTACCTGATGTACTCCGGCTACGCCTGCCTGGCTTACTTCTGGGCCGACATGGCGCGCCTGGCCGCCGAGAAGCTGGCTGCCGGTACCGGAGACGAGGCCTTCTACAAGGCCAAGCTGCAGACCGCGCGCTTCTACTTCGCACGCATCCTGCCGCGCACCCGCGCGCACGTCGAAGCCATGCTGTCCGGCGCCAACAACCTGATGGAGATGGACGAAGAGCATTTCGCTCTGGGTTTCTAATCCGGTTAGGTTGAATCACAACGCCGCCCTCGGGGCGGCGTTGTCGTTTTTGCGCCGTGCATTGAAGCGAATGTCGCATCCTGTCGCTGTTTTCAGGAGTTGAAGCAGGCAGAATGCCTGCATCTACCGTCCGGGATGCCAGCGTGATTCGTCCGGCCAATCTGCGCCTCAGTCACTTCTTCTCCTCGCTGCCCTTGCTGGTCGGTGGGCTGGTGGCTGCACGCTTGCCGGCGCTCGGCGACTTCTTCCTGTCCCTGTTCAACGTGTTGCCAACCCTCCTGCTGCTGCTGGGAGGCGCCTTCTGTCTGGTCTATGGCCGCCAGCGCGAGGTGTTCCTGCTGCTGGCGCTGTATGTCGGCTATTTCCTGCTGGATATCCAGGTCGATCACTTCCGTGACAGCGGTCAGGTACGCGACGATGCCGCGCTGGTCTTTCACCTGGTCTGCCTGCTGCTGCCGCTGCTCTACGCCTTGTACGGCTGCTGGGAAGAACGCTCGCACCTGGCGCAGGACATGCTGGCTCGCGCGCTGGTACTGCTGGCGATCGGTGCGGTGGCCTTCGGCCTGGCGCGGCGTTATCCGCAGGGCATCGCCGAGTGGCTGGCGCAGATTCACTGGCCGGCGCTGCATGGCGCCTGGATGAACCTGGCGCAGCTGGCCTATCTGATGTTCCTGCTGGCCTTCGTCGCCTTGCTGGTGCAGTACCTGCGTCGTCCTCGACCGCTGCACGCGGCGCAACTGCTGGGGTTGTGCGGCCTGCTTTGGATGCTGCCGCAGGTATTCATCCTGGCCAACGCGCTGCAGGTGATGATCAGCATGGTGATGCTCATGCTGGTGGCTTCGGTGGCTCATGAGGCCTACCAGATGGCGTTCCGCGACGAGCTCACCGGGCTGCCGGGTCGGCGCGCACTCAACGAGCGCCTGCAGCGTCTGGGGCGTGACTACGTGATCGCCATGGTCGACGTCGATCATTTCAAGAAATTCAACGACACCCACGGTCACGATGTCGGCGATCAGGTGCTGCGCCTGGTCGCCAGCCAGCTGCGCAAGGTCGGCGGTGGCGGCAAGGCCTATCGCTACGGCGGCGAGGAGTTCACCCTGCTGTTCCCCGGCAGGAGCCTGGAGCAGTGTCTGCCGCATATGGAGGCCGTGCGCCTGGCCATCGAGCAGTACCGCATGCAACTGCGCGACAAGCAGAACCGGCCACGCGACGATCGCGAGGGCAAGCCGCGCCGCGCCGGCAAGGGGGCCAGCGAGGTGTCGGTGACCGTCAGCATTGGCGTGGCCGAGCGCAAGGCGGAGCAGCGCAACCCTCAGGAAGTGATCAAGGAAGCGGACAAGGCGCTGTACAGCGCCAAGGCCGCCGGGCGCAACTGCATCCGCAGCGCCGGCCAGCGTCGTGGCGCCGTCAAGCTGGCCTCCGGGGGCGAATAGCCGAGTCGGCGACGAGCGGTCAATGAGGTTTTTCCTCCGCTCTTCATCAATCAGATAGTTAGTGACCTTTATCGAATAATTGGTCACAACACGACCCTATGTGTCTGTAAAGTTGTTCAAGTAAACTCGGCCCTCTCACGTAAGTCCGTTTTTCGAGGATGTGTCATGGCCGATTACCAAGCCCCCCTGCGCGACATGCGCTTCGTGCTCAATGAAGTTTTCGAAGTTTCCAAGCTTTGGGCCGAGCTGCCGGCCCTGGCCGAGGTGGTGGATGCAGAGACTGCCAGCGCCATCCTGGAAGAAGCTGGCAAGGTCACTGCCGGCAGCATCGCCCCGCTGAACCGCAGCGGCGACGAGGAAGGCTGCAGCTGGGATAACGGCGTGGTGAAGACCCCGGCCGGCTTCCCCGAGGCCTACCGCACCTACGCCGAAGGCGGCTGGGTCGGTGTCGGCGGTTCGCCGGAGTTCGGCGGCATGGGCATGCCCAAGGTGATCGGCGCGCAGGTCGAGGAGATGGTCAACTCGGCCAACCTGTCCTTCGGCCTGTACCCGATGCTCACCGCCGGCGCCTGCCTGTCGATCCTCAACCACGCCAGCGAAGAGCTGAAGGCGCAGTACCTGCCGAACATGTATGCCGGCGTCTGGGCCGGCTCCATGTGCCTGACCGAGCCGCATGCCGGCACCGATCTCGGCATCATCCGCACCAAGGCCGAACCCCAGGCCGATGGCAGCTACAAGATCAGCGGCACCAAGATCTTCATCACCGGCGGCGAACACGACCTGACCGAGAACATCATCCACCTGGTGCTGGCCAAGCTGCCCGATGCACCGGCCGGGCCGAAAGGCATCTCGCTGTTCCTGGTGCCGAAGATCATGGTGAACGCCGACGGCTCGCTGGGCGAGAAGAACGCCCTGGGCTGCGGCTCCATCGAGCACAAGATGGGCATCAAGGCCTCTGCCACCTGCGTGATGAACTTCGACGGCGCCACCGGCTATCTGGTCGGCGAAGTGAACAAGGGCCTTGCGGCGATGTTCACCATGATGAACTACGAGCGCCTGGGCGTCGGCATCCAGGGCCTGGCCCTGGGCGAGCGCAGCTACCAGAGCGCCATCGAGTACGCCCGCGAGCGCATCCAGAGCCGCGCGCCGACCGGCCCGGTGGCCAAGGACAAGGCCGCCGACCCGATCATCGTGCACCCGGACGTGCGCCGCATGCTGCTGACCATGAAGGCGTTGAACGAGGGCGGTCGCGCCTTCTCCAGCTACGTCGCCATGCAGCTCGACACCGCCAAGTACAGCGAGGACAAGGACACCGCCAGGCGCGCCGACGAACTGGTGGCGCTGCTGACCCCGGTGGCCAAGGCCTTCCTCACCGACATGGCGCTGGAGACCACCGTGCATGGCCAGCAGATCTTCGGCGGCCATGGCTTCATCCGCGAGTGGGGCCAGGAGCAGCTGGTGCGCGACTGCCGCATCACCCAGATCTACGAAGGCACCAACGGCATCCAGTCGCTGGACCTGATGGGGCGCAAGATCGTCGGCAGCGGCGGCAGCTACTACAAGCACTTCGCCGACGAGATCAAGGCCTTCGTCGCCTCGGCCGATGCCAGCCTCGCCGAGTTCACCAAGCCGCTGGCGGCGGCCGTGCAGAACCTCGATGAGCTGACCGCCTGGGTGCTGGACCGTGCCAAGAGCAACCCCAACGAGATCGGTGCGGCGTCGGTGGAGTACCTGCACGTGTTCGGCTACACCGCCTATGCCTATATGTGGGCGCTGATGGCCAGGGCCGCGCTGGGCAAGGAAGGGCAGGACGAGTTCTACGCCAGCAAGCTGGGTACCGCACGCTTCTACTTCGCCCGCCTGCTGCCGCGCATTCACTCGCTGAGTGCGTCGGTCAAGGCCGGTAGCGAGTCGCTGTATCTGCTCGACGCCGCGCAGTTCTAAGCGTCTCCCGCAACACCCGAAAGCCCCGGCCCCAGTGCCGGGGCTTTTGCGTTTTGGCGTCTCTGGTGCGCGTGAACACCGACAACCGTAGGGTGCGCCGTGCGCACCAATTGCCGGCGGGGTAGGGGTGGATGGCGCTTTATCCATCCACCAGGGCTGCCATCGCATCGCTGTGGTGGATGAAAAGAGCGTCATCCACCCTACGGCCTGGGGCTTTTGCATTTTGGGCCCCCTGGTGCGCACGGCGCACCCTACGTGAGCTGGCAACCGGGCGCGCATCAACCCCGCAAATCTGTCGCTTGCGATCCTAAAAATCCTATAGCCCCCGGATTCGGCCGCCCAGGCCGCGGACTTGCCGTGCCTGCAGCTTTTTCCTCGCCAGCGACGACAAAAAACATAATTTCGCGAATCTCTCGCGCTGCACAGAATGCGGCCAACACCCAGCGGCTAGCCGCGACAGCACAACAACAACGATCAGCGTCCGAGGAACTCTGCCATGAACGACCTGAATCAAACCGCCTTTCAGCATTACCGGGATGCGGCGGCCCTGCCCGGCGAAGTCGACACTCTGGTGGTCGGCGCC
The DNA here is from genome assembly GCF_900104265.1 of Ectopseudomonas guguanensis. Taxonomy (GTDB): domain Bacteria; phylum Pseudomonadota; class Gammaproteobacteria; order Pseudomonadales; family Pseudomonadaceae; genus Aquipseudomonas; species Aquipseudomonas guguanensis. The sequence goes on along the minus strand of NZ_FNJJ01000004.1, from coordinate 32,750 downwards.
GGCCAGGCCGGCGTGGCCGTCAGCGAGCACCTGAGCAAGCTCGGCGTACCGCACTTAGTGCTGGAGAAGAACCGCATCGCCGAAGCCTGGCGCAGTGGGCGCTGGGATTCGCTGGTGGCCAACGGCCCGGCCTGGCACGACCGTTTCCCCGGCCTGGAGTTCGACCTCGACCCCGACGCCTTCGCCGGCAAGGATCAGGTGGCGGACTACTTCGAGGCCTACGCCCGCCAGTTCGACGCGCCGATCCGCACCGGCGTGGAGGTCCGCCGCGTACGGCGCAACCCCGACCGCGTCGGCTTCACGGTGGAGACCTCCGCCGGGGTGATCCAGGCCAACCGTGTGGTCTCCGCCACCGGCCCCTTCCAGCGTCCGGTGATCCCGGCCATCGCGCCCAAGGACGAATCGCTCTACCAGATCCACTCGGCCGCCTACCGCAACCCGCAGCAGCTACCGGAGGGCGGGGTGCTGGTGGTCGGCGCCGGTTCCTCAGGGGTGCAGATCGCCGACGAGCTGATGCGTGCCGGGCGCCGCGTCTACCTCTCGGTGGGCCCGCACGACCGCCCGCCGCGGCGCTACCGCAACCGCGACTTCTGCTGGTGGCTGGGCGTGCTCGGCCTGTGGGACGCCGAGGCGGCGCAGCCGGGCAGGGAGCACGTGACCATCGCCGTCAGCGGCGCGCGGGGCGGCGAGACCATCGATTTCCGCCGCCTGGCCCAGCAGGGCATGACCCTGGTCGGCTTGACCGAGGCGTTCGACGGCGGCGTGGTGCGCTTCCAGGACGACCTGGCGGAGAACCTGGCACGTGGCGACGAGAACTACCTGGCGCTGCTCGACGCCGCCGACGCCTATGTCGCGCGCAACGGCCTCGACCTGCCGGAAGAGCCCGAGGCGCGGCGGATCTACCCGGATGCCGAGTGCATCCGTCAGCCGATTCGCGAACTCGACCTGGCCGCCGCCGGTATCGCCTCGATCATCTGGGCCACCGGCTACGCGGTGGATTTCAGCTGGCTGCAGGTCGATGCCTTCGACGCGGCGGGCAAGCCTGCGCACCAGCGCGGCGTGTCCAGCGAGCCGGGGGTGTACTTCGTCGGCCTGCCCTGGCTGTCGCGCCGCGGCTCCACCTTTATCTGGGGCGTGTGGCACGACGCCAAGCACATCGCCGACCACATCGCCATCCAGCGCTCGTACGCCGAGTACCGTGACGCCGGGCAGCGTCAGGCCAGCACCGTCCAACAAACCGCCTCTTGGGAGTAAGTCGATGCCCACCCATACCCGCATCCGCATGTTCAACACCAAAGACACCTACCCGAACCAGAGCCTGGACAACGACCTGTGCCAGGCGGTGCGCGCCGGCAACACCGTGTACGTGCGCGGCCAGGTCGGCACCGACTTCGAGGGCCGTCTGGTCGGCCTCGGCGACGCCCGCGCGCAGACCGAGCAAGCGATGAAGAACGTCAAGCAGCTGCTGGAAGAGGCCGGCAGCGACCTGTCGCATATCGTCAAGACCACCACCTACCTGATCGACCCGCGCTACCGCGAGGCGGTCTACCAGGAGGTCGGTAAGTGGCTCAAGGGCGTGTTCCCGATCTCCACCGGCCTGGTGGTCTCGGCCCTCGGCCAGCCGCAGTGGTTGATGGAGATCGACGTGATCGCGGTGATCCCGGACTGAAAGCTACTGCGCTCGGCCATGCTGTGTTGAAAACGGCTTCGGAATGCTCATTTACAGTTTGTAAACTCCGCTTCCTCAGCCGTTTTCGCCTTGCCTGTCCTTCGCTCGCGACGCTTTCAGAATTTGTCGTCAAGGAGGCTTTATGACCTTTTCCATCGTCGGCCGCTGCAGTGAAACCGGCCAGCTGGGCATCGCCATCAGCTCGTCGAGCATCGCCGTCGGCGCGCGTTGCCCCTGGCTGCGCGCCGGGGTCGGCGCGGTGGCATCGCAGAACGTCACCCTGCCGGCCCTCGGCCCGCAGATTCTCGATTTGCTCGAGGCCGGCCACGAGCCTGCCGCGGCGCTGGACCAGGCCCTGGCCCGCAACGGCTACAGCCAGTACCGCCAGGTCGCGCTGCTCGACGGCCAGGGCCGCAGCGCGTTGTTTTCCGGCAGCCAGGCGCTCGGCGTGCATAAAGCCCTGGCCGGCGAACAATGCGTGGCCGCCGGCAACCTGCTGGCCTCCGCGGCGGTAATCGAGGCGCTGGTCAGCGCCTTCGAGCAGAGCCCGGGGCAACTGGCCGAGCGCCTGCTGGCGGCCATGCACGCGGCCATAGCCGCCGGCGGCGAAGCCGGGCCGGTGCATTCGGCGGCGCTCAAGGTGGTCGGCGACCTGACCTGGCCGATGGTCGACCTGCGCGTCGACTGGGCTGAGCAGGACCCAATCGGCGAGCTGGACAAACTCTGGCAGGCCTATGCCCCGCAGATGCAGGACTACCTGATCCGCGCCCTCGACCCCACCGCTGCGCCCAGCTATGGCGTGCCGGGCGACGAGTAGATAACGGCAGCGCCTCTCCCCAGCCCTCTCCCACCGATGGGAGAGAGGCTGGGGGAGAGGGTGGCAATGTGTTGCAACCATCCCAGGAGACACCCCCATGCTCACCAGCCGCGACCTGCTTGCCCGCCTGATCGCCTTTCCCACCGTCAGCCGCAACTCCAACCTGGCACTGATCGATTTCGTCCGCGATTACCTGAAGGGCCTCGGCCTGAGTTGCGAGCTGGACTACAACGCCGAGCGCAGCAAGGCCAACCTGCATGCCCGCATCGGCCCGGCCGGCGGCGGCGGGGTGATGCTCTCCGGGCACAGCGACGTGGTACCGGTGGACGGCCAGGCCTGGAGCGTGCCGGCCTTCGCGCTGACCGAGCGCAATGGCCTGCTGTACGGCCGCGGTACGGCGGACATGAAGGGCTTCATCGCCTGCGTGCTGGCCGCCGTGCCGCGCTTGCTCAAACGACCGTTGCGCCGACCGCTGCATATCGCCCTCTCCTACGACGAGGAAGTGGGCTGTCTCGGCGTGCGCAGCCTGGTCGAACGCCTGCGCTCCAGCCCCGAGCGCCCGGCCATCTGCCTGATCGGCGAACCCACCGAGATGCGCCCGGTGCTCGGCCACAAGGGCAAGCTGGCGATGCGCTGCCAGGTGCACGGTGCCGCCTGCCACTCGGCCTATGCGCCGCAAGGGGTCAACGCCATCGAGTACGCCGCCAAGCTGATCGGCAAGCTCGGCGAGATCGGTGCGCAGCTGGCCGCGCCGGCGCGCCGCGACGCACGCTTCGACCCGCCCTATTCGACGGTGCAGACCGGCCTGATCCAGGGCGGCCGGGCGCTGAACATAGTCCCGGCCGAATGCCAGTTCGACTTCGAGGTGCGCGCGCTGCCGGCCGACGATCCGCAGCAGGTGGCGCGTGATCTGTGCGCCTACGCCGAAACCGAGCTGCTGCCGCAGATGCGCGCGGTGAGCGCGGCCAGCGCCATCGAGTTCCAGGCGTTGTCGGCCTACCCGGGCCTGGCCACCGACCCGCAGGGCGAAGCCGCCGAGCTGCTGGCACTGCTCAGCGGTTCGCGGGATTTCAGCACCGTGGCCTTTGGCACCGAGGGCGGGCTGTTCGACGAAGCAGGCATCGCCACGGTGATCTGCGGCCCCGGCAGCATGGAGCAGGGCCATAAACCCGACGAGTTCGTCAGCCTGCAACAGCTGGACGCCTGCGACGTGCTGCTGGCGCGGCTGGCGCAGTGGCTGCAGCAGGACGCCTGAAACGCCCACGGATGGCATCCGGGAGCCTTCGCAATCACCATCTACAGTTGGACGCAGAACGCTGGCGCCGATGCCCGGGCCGTATGCTCCAGCCCTTAGCCCCTGTCTCCCGCCGCCAACTGCTCCTTGCAGTACTCGACGAACAGCTGCGCCGGCTTGGTCAGTTGCGCGCGCTTGAGCCAGGCGGCGACCAGGCCGGAGCCGCTGACCTCTTCGGCGATGTCCACCATCACCACCTTTCGCCCGTCGTAGGTGCATTCCGAGTGCGGGCGGGTGACCAGCAGGGAGAAGCCGAAGCCCTGGCCGACCATGCCGCGCACCATCTCGATCGACGGCGAGCTGAAGACGATGTTGGGGCTTAGCCCAAGCTCCTCGAACAGGCTGACGAAGTAGGTGCGGCTCGGCAGCACGTCGAGCAGGATCATCGGTTCCAGGCACAGGTCGCGTAGCGACACCAGGGCCTGGCCGGTGAAGCGGTGCCCTTCGGGGAGCAGGGCGTACGGCTTCTGCGGCGGCATCAGCGGTTCGCTGTCGATGGTGGCGTCGAGGTCGTGGGCGTAGAGGATGGCCAGGTCGAAGCGCCCGGCGGTCAGGCCCTGCACCAGCTCCTGCTGCTCTCCGTCGCGGATGCGGATCTCCACCCCGGGGTAGAGCGCGTTGAAGCCGGCGATCAGACGCGGTAGATAGAGCGGGGCGACGGTCTCGAAGCAGCCGATATCGATCTGCCCGGCGATCACGTCATTGTCGGCCAGGGCGTTCTGCTCGAACTCGCGAGCCATGCGCAGCAGTTCCTGGGCTTTCTTGTAGAAGCGCGCGCCGCCCGGCGTCAGCGACACGCCCTGGGCGTGGTGGCGGATAAACAGTTGCAGGCCGAAGCTGTCCTCCAGGCCCTTGATCGCAGTGGAGATCGACGGCTGGGCGATATACAGCTTGCGCGAGGCCTCGGCCACGCTGCCGCATTCCACGGTGGTCACAAAGTACTTGAGCTGACGCAGGGTGTAGGTGGCCATTGGGCTCCTCCGGCGCGGATCTGCAGACCCGTCTTGTGATGGATTTCGAGGCCTCAACATACTCCAGCGCCCGCCGCCAGCAGCCCAGTTTTTTCGTAAGTCGCGAACATATATTTACTAATTTCGCTGTTTTCCCCCCTGCGCCACCATCGACCTCGACAACAACAAGGGCCGCCCATGACGGCCGTGGCGAGGATCGAGGCGATGTTGCAACTCTCCGACTGGCAGCAGCGGGCTGCCGCCCAGGCTTTCCCCACCGGCGCACTGATCGACGGGCGGCTGCGCCCGGCCGCATCCGGCGCCAGTTTCGCGTCGATCAACCCGGCGACCAACAAGCTGCTGGCCAATGTCGCCGCCTGCGACGGCGCCGATGTCGACGCCGCCGTGGCCAGCGCCCGCCGCGCCTTCGAGCAGGGCCCCTGGCCGCGCATGGCGCCGCGCGAGCGCAAGGCGGTGCTGCTGCGCCTGGCCGAGCTGATCCTGGCCAACCGCGAGGAGCTGGCGCTGCTCGACTCGCTGAACATGGGCAAGCCGGTGATGGATGCCTACAACGTCGACGTGCCCGGCGCCGCCGGCGTCTTCGCCTGGTACGGCGAGGCGCTGGACAAGCTCTACGACCAGGTCGCGCCTACCGCCGGCAACGTCCTGGCCACCATCGGCCGCGAGCCGCTGGGGGTGATCGGCGCCGTGGTGCCCTGGAACTTCCCCCTCGACCTGGCCGCCTGGAAGTTGGCCCCGGCACTGGCCGCCGGCAACAGCGTGGTGCTCAAGCCGGCCGAACAGTCGCCGTTCTCCGCCCTGCGCCTGGGCCAGCTGGCGCTCGAGGCCGGCCTGCCGGAGGGCGTGCTCAACGTGCTGCCGGGCCTCGGCGAGAGCGCCGGCAAGGCCCTCGGCCTGCATATGGACGTGGACTGCCTGGCCTTCACCGGCTCCACCGAGGTGGGCAAGTACTTTATGGCCTACGCAGCTCAATCAAACTTGAAGCAAGTTTGGCTGGAGTGTGGCGGCAAGAGCCCCAATCTGGTGTTTGCCGACTGCCAGGACCTCGACCTGGCGGCGGAGAAGGCCGCCTTCGCCATTTTCTTCAACCAGGGCGAGGTGTGCTCGGCCAATTCGCGGCTGCTGATCGAACGCTCGATCCACGACGAGTTCGTCGAGCGCCTGCTGGCCAAGGCTAGCGACTGGCAGCCGGGCGACCCGCTCGATCCAAACAGCCGCATGGGCGCCATCGTCGAGGCGCGGCAGACCGAGCGGATCATGGCCTTTATCGACCAGGCCCAGGGCGAGGGCGCGCGGCTGGCTTGCGGCGGCCAGCGCCTGCGCGTTGGCGGCTCGGACAACTTCATTACCCCGACCATCTTCACCGGCGTGCAGCCGAGCATGCGCCTGGCCCGCGAGGAAGTATTCGGCCCGGTGCTGTCGGTGACCGCCTTCGATAGCGAGGACGAGGCCCTGCGCCTGGCCAACGACAGCGTCTATGGCCTGGCTGCCTCGCTGTGGACCGACGACCTCAACCGCGCCCACCGCGTGGCCCGGCGCCTGCGCGCCGGCACCGTGTCGGTGAACACCGTGGACGCCCTCGACGTCTGCGTGCCGTTCGGCGGCTGCAAGCAGTCCGGCTTCGGCCGCGATCTGTCGCTGCACGCTTTCGACAAGTACAACCACCTGAAAACCACCTGGGTTCAACTGCGCGGCTGAGTCGCGCGCGGGCCCGTCGTTCCACCTGTCACAACAACAAGATTGCAGGAGAACCACCATGATCGATCCCGATGTCAGCCTCGCTTCCACCTTGGCCACGGAGCGGCCCGTCGCCAAGCCCAGGGCCCGCCTCGGCCTCGGCGCCCTGCTCGCCGTGGCCATTGGCCTGGTGGTGTCGCAAGGCGTGATGGTGCTGATGCTGCAGGGCGCCGGCATCGCCGGGTTGGGCTTTCTGATCCCGCTGACCCTGGCCTTCTTCCTCGCCCTGACCTACGTCATGTCGTTCTCCGAGCTGGCGCTGATGATTCCCCGCGCCGGCAGCCTGAGCAGCTACACCGAGGTGGCCCTGGGGCACTTCCCAGCGATCCTCGCCACCTTTTCCGGCTATGTGGTGGTGGCAATGTTCGCCCTGTCGGCCGAGCTGCTGCTGCTCGATCTGATCATCGCCGAGGTCTACCCCGGGGTGGTCCCCAGCATGAGCATCGCCTATGGCGTGCTGATCCTGTTCACCCTGCTCAACCTGCTCGGCATCGACCTGTTCGCCCGCCTACAGTCGGCCCTGGCGCTGGTGATGGTGATAGTGCTGCTGGCCCTGGGGCTGACCGCGATGACCGGCAGCGGCAGCCAGCCGGCGCTGACTCAGGCCCTGACCCACGACTGGAACCCGCTCGGCGCCGGGGTGCTGACCCTGGTGGCGCTGGCCATCTGGGGCTTCGTCGGCGCCGAGTTCGTCTGCCCGCTGGTGGAGGAGTCCAAGCAGCCGGAACGCAACATTCCCTGGTCGATGATGCTCGGCGTCGGGGTGATCTTCGTCACCATCGCCCTGTACTCCATCGGCGCGCTGTTCTACGTGCCGCAGGAGGAGCTGGCCAGCGCCGCGCTGCCGCACTACCTGTTCGCTACTGCGCTGCTCGGCGAAGGCGGCAAGCTGTTCCTGGTGATCGCCGCGGCCACCGCCACCTGCAGCACGCTCAATACCTCGCTGGCGGCCATCCCGCGCATGTTGTTCGGCATGGCGGTCAACGGCCAGGCCTTCCCGCAGTTCAAGCTGCTCAGCAAGCGCTTCAACACGCCCTGGGTGGCGGTGCTGTTCGTCGCCCTGATCACCGGCGCGCCGGTGCTGCTGATGGGCGATCGGCCCGACGCCATCGGCCTGTTGCTGCTGGCCGCGGCCATCGCCTGGCTGCTGGCGTACATCATCTGCCATCTCGACGTGATCGCCCTGCGCCGTCGCTATCCGGACCTGGCGCGGCCGTTCAAGACGCCGTTCTACCCGCTGCCGCAAGTGCTCGGCATCGCCGGCATGCTGGTGTCGATCTACTACGTGTCGCCCAGCCCGGAGATGACCGCGAGCATCTTCTACAGCGCCGGCGCGGTGCTCGGCTTAGTGTCGCTGATCGCCGTGCTGTGGATCAAACTGGTGATGCGCAAGCCGCTGTTCACCCCCGAGCCGCTGGAGCAGGTGCTGGCTCGGTAGGGTGTCGCGGGGCCGCCTAGGCCGTGCGCACCAGCATCTCCGCAGGTATCGGTGCGCGCAGCGCACCCTACGCGAATAACCGATTTTCCGCCGGGGCCCGGCCCGGTACCCGACAACCCATCGAGGCGAGGTCACTGCCATGACAGTCCCCCACACTCCCACCCGCTCCACCCGCGACTACCAGCAACTGGACGCGGCCCACCATATCCATGCCTTCGTCGACCAGAAGGCGCTCAACGCCGAGGGCCCGCGGGTGATGGTGCGCGGCGAGGGGCTGCACCTGTGGGACAACGACGGCAAGCGCTACCTCGACGGCATGTCCGGCCTGTGGTGCACCAACCTCGGCTACGGCCGCAAGGACCTGGCCGCCGCCGCCAGCCGCCAGCTGGAGCAGCTGCCGTACTACAACATGTTCTTCCACACCACCCACCCGGCGGTGGTGGAACTCTCCGAGCAGCTGTTCAGCCTGCTGCCGAGCCACTACAGCCACGCCGTCTACACCAACTCCGGCTCGGAAGCCAACGAGGTGCTGATCCGCACCGTGCGCCGCTATTGGCAGATTCTCGGCAAGCCGCAGAAGAAGGTGATGATCGGCCGCTGGAACGGCTACCACGGCTCCACCCTGGCCAGCACCGCGCTGGGCGGGATGAAATTTATGCACGAGATGGGAGGACTGATTCCCGATATTGCCCATATCGACGAACCCTACTGGTTCGCCGCCGGCGGCGAGCTGAGCCCGGCCGAGTTCGGCCGCCGCTGCGCCCTGCAGCTGGAGGAGAAGATCCTCGAGCTGGGCGCCGAGAATGTCGCCGCCTTTATCGCCGAGCCATTCCAGGGCGCCGGCGGCATGATCTTCCCGCCGCAAAGCTACTGGCCGGAGATCCAGCGCATCTGCCGCCAGTACGACGTGCTGCTGTGCGCCGATGAGGTGATCGGTGGTTTCGGCCGCACCGGCGAATGGTTCGCCCACCAGCACTTCGGCTTCCAGCCCGACACCCTGTCCATCGCCAAGGGCCTGACCAGCGGCTACATCCCCATGGGCGGCCTGGTGCTGTCCAAACGCATCGCCGAGGTGCTGGTGGAGCAGGGCGGCGTCTACGCCCACGGCCTGACCTACTCCGGCCACCCGGTGGCGGCGGCAGTGGCCATCGCCAATATCAAGGCGCTGCGCGACGAGGGCGTGGTCGAGCGGGTCAAGGTCGATACCGGCCCCTACCTGCAGCAGTGCTTGCGCGAGGTGTTCGCCGGCCACCCGCTGATCGGCGAGATTCAGGGCAGCGGTCTGGTCGCGGCATTGCAGTTCAGCGAGGACCCGGCCAGCCGCAAGCGCTTCGCCAACGAAACCGACCTGACCTGGCGCTGCCGCAGCATTGGCTTCGACAACGGCCTGATCATCCGCGCCACTGGAGGGCGCATGATCATGGCCCCGGCGCTGGTGGCCACGCGCACCGACCTGGACGAGTTGGTCAGCAAGACCAAGCTGGCGGTGGACCAGACCGCACGGGAGATCGGCGTGCTCTAGCGCCCAGCTTGGTAGGACCGACGCGCAGCTTTGCAAGGGGCTGCGCCTTTTTGCCGGTCACGCCGCTGTCATTGCTGCTCGCTAGCCTGGGGTGACCCAGCCGGGCAATCCAGTCAGCGAGGAGCGGTCATGACCGATCAGATGTACAGTTCGTTACAGGCCTACGAGCAGCTGCTGCAGGCCGAATTCCAGGACAGCCTCGACGAGGAACTGGAAATGGAGCTGGACGATGCGCGCATGGATGGCCTGATCGCCCGCGCCGAAGGCGGCGTTCCGTTGCAGCCGGGCGATCTGTCGCGGCGCACCTACTTCTCCGAGCTGCTGCGTCTGCAGGGCGAGCTGGTCAAGCTGCAGGATTGGGTGGTGCACAACCAGCTCAAGGTGGTGGTGCTGTTCGAGGGCCGCGACGCCGCCGGCAAGGGTGGGGTGATCAAGCGCGTCACCCAGCGCCTCAACCCGCGTATCTGCCGGGTCGCGGCGTTGCCGGCACCCAACGACCGCGAACGCACCCAGTGGTACTTCCAGCGCTACGTGTCGCACCTGCCGGCCGCCGGGGAAATGGTCCTGTTCGACCGCAGCTGGTACAACCGCGCGGGCGTCGAGAAGGTCATGGGCTTTTGCAGCGATGCCGAGTACGAGGAGTTCTTCCGCTCGGTGCCGGAGTTCGAGCGCATGCTTGTGCGCTCGGGCATCCTGCTGATCAAGTACTGGTTCTCCATCACCGACAACGAGCAGAACCGCCGCTTTCTGGCGCGCATTCACGATCCGCTCAAGCAGTGGAAACTGAGCCCGATGGACCTGGAGTCGCGGCGACGCTGGGAGGCCTACACCCAGGCCAAGGAAGTGATGCTCGAGCGCACCCATATCCCCGAGGCGCCCTGGTGGGTGGTGGAGGCCGACGACAAGAAGCGCGCACGGCTCAACTGCATCGCCCACCTGCTCAGCCAGATTCCCTACCAGACGGTGCCGCGGGCACAGGTGCAACTGCCGGCGCGGGTCTACAACCCGGACTATCTGCGCATGCCGGTGCCGGACAGCATGCTGGTGCCGTCGCGCTACTAGCCTCCGCGACCATGTGTCGATGGTAGGGTGCGCCGCGCGCACCGGGTCGCTGCGGTGCGTACGGCTTGCCCTGCGCGCGCTCAGGGCGTCTTGCTCAGGGCCTCCAGGCTGCTGCGGTAGCTGTCGCGGGCCAGCGGCATATAGCCGGTGAAGTGAATCCAGCCGGGCAGGCCGTCCAGGTAGTGCCGCAGAAAGCTGTCTAGCAGCGGCTTGTCCGCCAGGCTGCGCTGGCTGACGTAGAGAAACAGCGGCCGGGTCAGCGGCTGGTAGCGGTTCTGCGCGACCGTCTCCAGGGTGGGGAAGACCGCGCCTTTGCCGGCGTCGACGGCCACCAGCTTCAGCTCGTCCCAGTGCCGGTGGTAGGCGCCGATGCCGAAGAAGCCCAGGGCATTGGGCTGCGCGGCGATGGCCCTGGCGAGAAACTCCTCGTCCTCGCTGGCCTGGTAATCCTGCCGGCTGCTGTGCGTGGTGCCGACGATGGCCTGGGTGAACACGTCGTAGGTGCCGGAGTCCTGGCCGCGGCCGAACAGCACGATGGGCTCATCCGGCCAGTCCGGCCGCAGGTCGCGCCAGCTGTTGAGCTTCTTCTCGGCAGCCGGTGACCAGAGCTTCTTCAGCTCCTCGACGCTGATGGCATCGACCCAGGTGTTGGCCGGGTTGACCACCACGGCGATGGCGTCCATGGCCAGCGGCACAACGCGAAAGTCGATGCCTCTGGCCTGACACTGGGCCAGTTCCTCGGCATTGATTTCCCGTGAGGCGTTGTTGATGTCGGTCTCGCCGGCGCAGAAGCGGCGAAAGCCGGCTGCGGTGCCGGAGAAGTCCACTGCGATACGGCTGCCCACGGCCGCGCGCTCGAAGCGTCGCGCCGCCTCGCGGGTCAGCGGAAACACCGTGCTGGAGCCATCGATGTGCAGGTCGGCCTCGGCCAACGTCACCGGTGGCGCTTCGTAGCAGGCGCTGAGCAGGCTGACGGCGAGGCCGCCGAGCAGCGGCTTGGCGAGAGAGAGTCGGGTCGTCATGGGATCACGCCTTGGGCTTGCGCCATTCCTGTTTGAGCGAATTCCAGAACAGCTGCAGGCTGCTGAGCTTGGTATCGACGGCATCGATATAGTCGTCGAGGTGCTCGATCTGCTCGTGCTGGGCCTGCTCCTGCTCCTCCATCCCGGCCAGTTGCATCTCCAGCTCGTTGAGGGTTTCGCGCAGCTCGTGGATGCGCTGCTGAGTTTCGTGGCGACTCTGTTCGCGTCTCATGGCAACTCCTTGGCAGGGCTCAGATCTGGCTGGCGCCGATCAGCAGCAGGGGCAGGGCGAAGAACACACCGGCGATGTAGGCGGCCACGTAGAGCTTGCTGCGCTGCGCCAGCGTGGCCAGGCCCTCGGCGATCATCGGCGGCACGCCACGCAGCAAGGGCAGTGCGTAGATGATGAGGATGCCCAGCAGGTTGAACAGCAGGTGCACCAGGGCGATCTGCATGGCCACCTCCGCGGTCGGCCCGGTGATCGCGGTGGCAGCCAGCAGCGCGGTGACGCAGGTGCCGATATTGGTGCCAAGGGTGAAGGGGTAGACCTGCTTGAGGCTGAACACGCCGCTGCCGGCCAGCGGCACGATCAGCGCCGTGGTGGTCGAGGACGACTGCACCAGCACGGTGATCACGCTGCCCGAGGCGATGCCGGACAGCGGGCCGCGGCCGACGCTGGCATGCATGATGTCCTTGGCGCGGCCGACCACCACCTTGCGCAGGACCTTGCCGATGGCCGTGACCACGAACAGGATCATCGCCACGCCGATCAGGATCAGCGCGACGCCGCTCCACACCGCGCCGGGCAGCCAGCTGACGCTGCCCGCGAGCAGGTCGGAGGCCGGCGACAGCAGGGTCTTCATGAAGTTGACGCTCTTCATGTCGACGCTGGCATCGCTGACCAGCAGGCCGGCGAGCGATTCGGACAGGCGCTGCAAGGGCTGGAACAGCAGCTCCAGCGGCAGCAGGATGGCCACCGCGGTGATGTTGAAGGCGTCGTGCACCGTGGCTGCCGAGAAGGCGCGGCGGAACTCCTCGCCGCTGCGAATATGGCCGAGGCTGACGATGGTGCTGGTCAGCGAGGTGCCGATATTGGCGCCCATGATCAGCGGAATGGCGATGGGAATCGGCAGGCCGCCGGCGACCATGCCGACGATGATCGAGGTCACGGTGCTGGAGCTCTGGATCAGTGCGGTGGCCACCAGGCCGATCATCAGGCCGACCAGCGGGTTGGTGGCGAAGGCGAAGAGTTCGCGGGCGTTGTTGCCGGTGGCGGCCTTGAAGCCGTCGCCGATGGCGCCAACGCCGGCCAGCAGCAGGTAGATCAGCGCCACCACCAGCATCCAGGACAGCCACTGGCGCGTGGCCGGCAGCGAGGGTTCGACGGGCAAGACATCGGCATTGGTGGTCATCGGCCATTCTCCCTGGTGGCAGCAATGGCTCGATGCTGGTGGCGCGGGGTTAAGTTTTGATGACCGCTCAGCTACCGTTGGTCTCGCGCCACAGCCAGGCCAGATAGAGCAGGGCGGGTTGCCGGGCATGCAGCGCCAGCGCGCCTGGCAGGCTTTCCAGCAGCAACCCCTGGCCGCTTTCCAGCGAGCGCATTTCACCTTCCGCCAGCCGGCATTCCACGGCCGCGCCAGCCTGACACCAGAGCAGCATCACCTCGGCATCGTTCTCCACCTCCTGCTGCCCATGCAGCGGTAGCGGGACGAGGCGATGGCGCCAGGCACCGCGGCGGGTCATCAGATTGAGGTCGCCGACCGCGCCGTCCAGCAGCGCCGCGGTGATCGCCTCCTCGCCGGCAAACTGCGCCACCGCGCCGCCGGCGTGCAGCTCCTCGATCCGTCCGTTGCCACGCTGCAGGCGCAACCCCGCGCCACTCAGCAGCGCCAGGCTGCGATCGACGCCGGCAAAGTTCGAGAAGGGGCCCGCCGTGCCGACCCGCGCGCTGCTGATGCGCCAGGCGAAATCCTCCAGCCCGGCGCCCGCTGGCGCGATGGCCAGTTCCAGGGTTTCACCGCCGCCGTTCTTCCAGGGCATGGCGCGGGCGGAGGCGAGGTCGAGCAGGGTGCAGGGCATGCTTTCTCCAAATGTATATACATAGACGTAAGCCGACGAATGGCAGCTGTCGATGGCGCCGGCGCGCAGTCTCTATCTCACGGGCGAATCGGCTCCGTATCAGGTGCTTCGCTGGTTGAGCGGCGGCTTTCACCGTCGGATGACCATCCGGTCAGGCAAGCCGGCATGGCTTGACGGTCGACCGAACCACTCATATTGTATATACAAAACAAGCAGGGAGAAGCCCATGCCGACACAATCAACTTCGAAACGGCTGTGGCGCGACGTGCAGGTCTTCGATGGCCTGGTGCAGCTGAGCGAGGCGATGAATGTGCTGGTCGAGGACGGGCGCATCGCCGGTCTGTGGCCGGCGCGCGAGTTCAACGAGGCATGTGCCGAGGGCGCCGCCTGCGCCGGCCGCGGCGGGGTGCTGACTCCCGGCCTGGTCGATTGCCACACCCATCTGGTCTACGCCGGCAACCGCGCCGGCGAGTTCGAGCAGCGCCTGGAGGGCGTCAGCTACGAGGAGATCGCCCGTGCCGGTGGCGGCATCCTCAGCAGCGTGCGCGCCACTCGCGCGGCCAGCGAGGACGAGCTGATCGCCGCCAGCCTGCCGCGCCTCGATGCGCTGCTGGCCGATGGCGTGACCACGGTGGAGATCAAGTCCGGCTACGGCCTGACCGTCGCCGATGAGCTGAAGATGCTGCGCGTGGCCCGCCGCCTCGGCCAGCTGCGCCCGGTACGGGTGCTCACCACCCTGCTCGGCGCCCACGCGCTGCCGCCGGAATACGCCGGTCGCGCCGACGACTATGTGAGCCTGGTCTGCGAGGAGATGATTCCGGCCGCCGCAGCCGAAGGCCTGGCCGATGCGGTGGACGTGTTCTGCGAAGGCATCGGCTTCTCCCCGGCGCAGTGCGAGCGCATCTACCAGGCGGCCAAGGCCCATGGTCTGGCGATCAAGGCCCATGCCGAGCAGCTGTCCAACCTCGGCGGCAGCGCCCTGGCCGCGCGCTACGGCGCGCTGTCCGCCGATCATATCGAATACCTCGACGAGGCCGGCGTGCGCGCCATGGCCGAGGCCGGCACCGTCGCCGTGCTGTTGCCCGGCGCCTTCCATGTGCTGCGCGAAACCCGGCTGCCGCCCATCGAGCTGCTGCGTCAGTACGGCGTGCCGATGGCCGTGGCCAGCGACGCCAACCCCGGCACCTCGCCGATCTGCATGCCCACGCTGATGGCCAACCTGGCCTGCACCCTGTTCCGGCTGACCCCGCGCGAAGCGCTGGCCGGCATGACCGCCCACGGCGCCCGTGCCCTCGGTCTGCCCGACCTTGGCCGCATCGCTGTCGGCGCGCCTGCCGATCTGTGTCTGTGGGATATCCAGCAGCCGGCCGAACTGGCCTACGCAGTGCAGGCCGGGCGCCTGCGCCAGCGCGTTTTCAAGGGAGAAGTGGTTTATGCACGCTGACCGTCATTGCATGAGCGCCTGGACCGGCCGCACCGATCCTGAAGCCGACAGCGCGCGCTGGCACCAGCGCATCCGCGCGCTCAACGAAGCCAGCGAGCCGGGCCTGGCCCTGCTCGGCTTCGCCTGCGACGAGGGGGTGCGCCGCAACCATGGCCGCGTCGGCGCCGCCGGCGCGCCGCAAAGCGTGCGCAAGGCGCTGGCCAACCTGGCCTGGCATCGTCAGGCGCCGGCCTATGACGCCGGTGACGTCACCTGCGAAGACGGCGACCTGGAAGCGGCCCAGGCCCGCCTCGGTCGCAACGTCTGCGCGCTGCTGGATGCCGGCCACCTACCAGTGGTGATAGGCGGCGGCCACGAGGTGGCCTTCGGCAGCTGGTCCGGTCTGGCCGAGCACCTCTCCGGCAACCCTGCGCCGCAGATCGGCATCGTCAATTTCGATGCCCATTTCGACCTGCGCGACCCGGCCCATGTGCATTCCTCCGGCACCCCCTTCGCGCAGATCGCCGAGCAGTGCGCCGCGCGCGGCTGGCCATTCCGCTACGCCTGCCTGGGCGTCAGTCGCGCCAGCAACACCCGCGCGCTGTTTTCTCGCGCCGCCGAGCTGAACGTGCTGGTGCGCGAAGACCGGGAAATCCGCGAGGCCACCCTGGAGTCCATCGGCGCCGAGCTGGACGCCTTCGCCGCCGGCTGCGACGCGCTCTACCTGACCATCGACATCGACGTGCTGCCGGCCTGCGAGGCGCCCGGCGTCAGCGCCCCGGCCGCCCGTGGCGTGCGCCTGGAGCTGCTCGAGCCGCTGATCGAGCGGCTCAAGGCCAGCGGCAAGCTGCGCCTGGCCGACCTGGCCGAGATCAACCCCGAATACGACATCGACAACCGCACCGCCAAGGTGGCGGCGCGGCTGATTCATCTGCTCAGCCTCTGAGCCCCGAACAACAAGAGGAAACCGCTGTGACCACCAAATACCGCGACACCGAAATCCGCGCCCCGCGCGGCACCACGCTCACCGCCAAGAGCTGGCTGACCGAGGCGCCGCTGCGCATGCTGATGAACAACCTCGACCCGGACGTGGCCGAAAACCCCAAGGAACTGGTGGTGTACGGCGGCATTGGCCGCGCCGCGCGCAACTGGGAGTGCTTTGATGCGATCGTCAAGACCCTCAAGGAGCTGAACGACGACGAGACCCTGCTGGTGCAGTCCGGCAAGCCGGTCGGCGTGTTCAAGACCCACAGCAATGCGCCGCGCGTGCTGATCGCCAACTCCAACCTGGTGCCGCACTGGGCGAGCTGGGAGCACTTCAACGAACTGGATGCCAAGGGCCTGGCCATGTACGGCCAGATGACCGCCGGCAGCTGGATCTACATCGGCAGCCAGGGCATCGTCCAGGGCACCTACGAGACCTTCGTCGAAGCCGGTCGCCAGCACTACGGCGGTGACCTCAAGGGCCGCTGGGTGCTGACCGCCGGCCTGGGTGGCATGGGCGGTGCCCAGCCGCTGGCCGCCACCCTGGCTGGCGCCTGCTCGCTGAACATCGAATGCCAGCAGAGCAGCATCGACTTCCGCCTGCGCAGCCGTTACGTCGACGAGCAGGCCACCGATCTGGACGACGCCCTGGCGCGCATCGCCAAGTACACCTCTGAAGGCAAGGCCATCTCCATCGCCCTGCTGGGCAACGCCGCCGAGATCCTGCCGGAACTGGTCAAGCGTGGCGTGCGCCCGGACATGGTCACCGACCAGACCAGCGCCCACGACCCGCTCAACGGCTACCTGCCCATCGGCTGGACCTGGGCCGAATACAAGGATCGTGCAGCCACCGATCCGGCGGGCGTGGTCAAGGCCGCCAAGCAGTCCATGGCCGTGCACGTCAAAGCCATGCTCGACTTCCAGAAGATGGGCGTGCCGACCTTCGACTATGGCAACAACATCCGCCAGATGGCGAAAGAGGAGGGCGTGGACAACGCCTTCGACTTCCCCGGTTTCGTCCCGGCCTATATCCGCCCGCTGTTCTGCCGCGGCATCGGCCCGTTCCGCTGGGCGGCGCTGTCCGGCAACCCCGAGGACATCTACAAGACCGACGCCAAGGTCAAGGAACTGATCCCCGACGACGCCCACCTGCACCGCTGGCTGGACATGGCCCGCGAGCGCATCAGCTTCCAGGGCCTGCCGGCGCGTATCTGCTGGGTCGGCCTGGGCCAGCGCGCCAAGCTCGGCCTGGCCTTCAACGAGATGGTCCGCTCCGGCGAGCTGAGCGCGCCTATCGTGATCGGTCGCGACCACCTGGACTCAGGCTCCGTGGCCAGCCCCAACCGCGAGACCGAGGCCATGCAGGACGGCTCCGACGCCGTGTCCGACTGGCCGCTGCTCAACGCCCTGCTCAATACCGCCAGCGGCGCCACCTGGGTCTCGCTGCACCACGGCGGCGGCGTCGGCATGGGCTTCTCCCAGCATTCGGGTATGGTCATCGTCTGCGATGGCACCGACGAAGCCGCCGCGCGCATCGCCCGCGTGCTGACCAACGACCCGGGCACCGGGGTGATGCGTCATGCCGACGTCGGTTACCAGATCGCCATCGACTGTGCCAAGGAGCAGGGACTGAAGCTGCCGATGATCGGTTAAGACAAGTTCGCCGTCGGCCCGATGGGCCGGCGCATCAATCACTGTACGTACCGCGACTTCAGCCATTATTCGGCTCTGCTTCGCCAGGCGCGATCTCACCCGTGGAAGAACAGAACATGAACACCCTGAACCTGAAACCCGGCCAGCTGACCCTGGCCGACCTGCGCGCCGCCTACCAGGCGCCCGTGCACCTGACCCTGGACGCCAGCGCCCACGAGGCCATCGACGCCAGCGTCGCCTGCGTCAACCAGATCATCGCCGAGGGCCGCACCGCCTACGGCATCAACACCGGTTTCGGCCTGCTGGCCTCGACCCGCATCGCCAACGCCGATCTGGAAAAGCTGCAGCGCTCGCTGGTGCTGTCCCACGCCGCCGGCATCGGCGAGCCGTTGAGCGATGCAATGGTGCGCCTGATCATGCTGCTCAAGATCAACAGCCTGGCGCGCGGCTTCTCCGGCATCCGCCGCAAGGTGATCGACGCACTGATCGCCCTGGTCAACGCCGAGGTCTATCCGCATATCCCGCTGAAAGGCTCGGTCGGCGCATCCGGCGACCTGGCGCCGCTGGCGCATATGTCGCTGGTGCTGCTCGGCGAAAGCCAGGCGCGCTACAAGGGTGAATGGCTGCCGGCCACCGAAGCGCTGGCCATCGCCGGCCTGGAGCCGATGACCCTGGCCGCCAAGGAGGGCCTGGCCCTGCTCAACGGCACCCAGGTGTCCACCGCCTACGCCCTGCGCGGGCTGTTCGAGGCCGAGGACCTGTACGCCGCCGCCAGCGTCTGCGGCGCGCTCAGTGTCGAGGCGTTGCTGGGGTCGCGCTCGCCCTTCGATGCGCGCATCCATGCCGCCCGTGGTCAGCGCGGGCAGATCGACGCGGCAGCGGCGTTCCGTCACCTGCTGGCTGACAGCAGCGAGATCGGCCGTTCCCACGCCGCCTGCGACAAGGTGCAGGACCCGTACTCGCTGCGCTGCCAGCCGCAGGTCATGGGCGCCTGCCTGACCCAGCTGCGCCAGGCCGCCGAAGTGCTCGGCGTCGAGGCCAACGCCGTATCGGACAACCCGCTGGTGTTCGCCGCCGAAGGCGAGGTGATTTCCGGTGGCAACTTCCACGCCGAGCCGGTGGCCATGGCCGCCGACAATATCGCCCTGGCCATCGCCGAGATCGGCTCGCTGTCCGAACGGCGCATCTCGCTGATGATGGACAAGCACATGTCGCAGCTGCCGCCTTTCCTGGTGGCCAATGGTGGGGTCAACTCCGGCTTCATGATCGCCCAGGTAACTGCGGCGGCGCTGGCCAGCGACAACAAGGCGTTGTCCCACCCGCACAGCGTCGACAGCCTGCCCACTTCGGCCAACCAGGAAGACCACGTTTCCATGGCACCCGGCGCCGGCAAGCGCCTGTGGGAAATGGCCGCCAACACCCGCGGCATCCTCGCCGTGGAATGGCTGGGCGCCTGCCAGGGCCTGGACTTCCGTGAAGGCCTGAAGAGCACGCCGGCGCTGGAGCAGGCGCGCCAGACGCTGCGCGCCAAGGTGCCGTACTACGTCGAGGACCGCTTCTTCGCCCCGGACATCGCCGCCGCCGACGAACTGCTGGCCGAGCGCGTGCTGACGCCGCTGCTGCCCGCCGGGATGCTGCCGTCGGTGGGCTGAGAACGGCGATAGCGTAGCCCGGATGCAATCCGGGGCCTTGATTTCGAGGCTCCCGGATTTCATCCGGGCTACGGCGCTGGGAGCCGAGCGCTTCGCTCCGCTATCATCCGCGCACCGGGCATTTCCAAGGAGCCGCCGTGACCAGTACCACCCCGCGCTACAAGGCCATCGAGGATTTCTTGCTCGAGCGCATTCACGGCGGTGCCTATCCGGTCAATCACCAGATTCCGCCCGAGGAGCAACTGGCGCGGGACTTCTCGGTCAGCCGCATGACGGCCAACAAGGCGATCCAGAACCTGGTGCAGAAGGGCTATCTGGTGCGCCAGGCCGGCCTCGGCACCTTCGTCACCGACCGCAAGGCCGAATCGCCGCTGCACGAGGTGATGAACATCGCCAGCGAAGTGCGCGGCCGCGGCCATGCCTACAGCAACGCAGTGGTGCGCTGCGAGGCCATCGCCGCCGATGACGAGGTGGCCCTGCGCCTGGGCCTGCGTCTGGGCGCCGAGGTGTTTCACAGCATCCTCGTGCACCTGCAGGACGGCCTGCCGATCCAGCTCGAGGACCGCTTCGTCAACCCGCGCTGGGTGCCGCATTACCTGCAGAGCGACTTCACTCAGGTGACGCCCAACGAGGTGCTGGTCGCCAGCTGCCCGATCTCGGATGTCGAGCATGTGGTCGAAGCGGTGCTGGTGGATGCGCGTACCGCCGAGCTGCTGCAGATCGACCCGGCCATGCCCTGCCTGAGCGTGATCCGCCGTACCTGGTCGGACGATCACCTGATCAGCTACGCGCGGCTGATCCACCCCGGCGATCGCTACAAGCTGCGTTCGCTGCATAAACGCAGAGCGTAGGGTGCGCGCGATTTGTAGGGTGCGCTGTGCGCACCAAGCACGCTGTAGTTCAGCAGACAGATCGGTGCGCACAGCCTGGGCGGCCCCGCGACACCCTACGGAGCGGCGTCGCGATATCGAACGCAGCGAGACTTCAATCGGCGATCAGCTGATCGACCAATGAGGGATCGTCGATAAAGCGGTTGCGCGTGCCCTGCAGCACCTCGATCTTGTCGTTGCGCGCCCTCTCTTCGGCATCCGGCGGGTCCATGCGGTGCCAGGCCTTGTACATGGGCACCAGGCCGACGATGGGCAGGCCGTATTCCACGTGCATGTAGAAGATCGCCCGGGCGATATTGCCCTTGGCTTCGTCGCGCGGTTCCACCAGTTGGAAGCTGGCTTTCATGTCGCAGCCGATATCGGCGAACTTGCTCGGCACGTCGTCGGCCAGCTCGGCGAACTGGGCGTTGCGGCGTGCCAGTTCGACGCGGGTCAGGGCCGGGTAGTGGTTGTGCAGGTCCGCCGCGATAAAGGGGTAGCGCGGATTCATGATGGTGCACTGGCGGTCGGTGACGCAGCGCAGCGCGCTCTTGAGCTGCTTGCTGCTGTAGATGGGGCTGGCGGTGAAGGTACTGCCGGGCGTGGTGAACGTCTGGCCGCAGTACAGCGAAGTTCCGCCTGCGCCGTAGAGGTCTTTCCAGAAGGCCTGTTCGATGGCCTGCTTGGGGTCGCCCAGCTGATTCTGCCCGCTGGCGACCGCGGGAAGGCTGATACAGGTTGCCAGGCAACCGAGAAGCAGGATGGCAGTGCGCATGATCGGCCCCAATGACCGCCGTTGACGGGGTCTGTTGTTTTTGTAGGACAAGGCGCAGTCTAGCAAGACGTCCGTCACAAAAAAACGTCGGGCACAGCCCGTGTAAGCCATGGCTTACAAAGGCTGCTGTCTATCGCCACTGTCGCAGGTACCGGCAGCGGCGTACTCTGCCGTGCATGGATTCAGCGCAGGAAGCGCCTAGAGAAACAGGGACCCGCTGGACAGCCACCAGGACGGTGTGCAGATCAAGGATGTCAGGACAACAGTCTGCAAGGCCCCGCAATCGCGGGGTTTTCTTTTTTGGGCGGTCGCCCGATTTCGCATTACCCCACCGACTCAGCCAACCGCTCGCTCAACCCAGCAGCTGACGCAGCGCGCTGGGCGACAGGCCGGTCCAGCGCTTGAACGAGCGGCGGAAGTTGGTGCTGTCGTTGAACTGCAGATAGGCCGCCACTTCCTCGTTGCTGTAACCCTTGACCCGGTACAGGTACAGCGCGATGTGCTTGCGCACCAGATCGAGCTGTTCCTGGAAATGGCTGTCGTGCTTGCCCAGCTTGCGCTTGAGGGTGGCCGGGCTCATGCCGAAGGCCTGCGCCACGCTGTCCAGGTTCGGGGTCTGGCGGATATGACTGCGCAGGTGGGCATACAGGCGATCCAGCAGGCTGGCGGAGAAGCCCAGCGCCTGCAATTGCGCCAGGCTCTGCTGTTCGGCCACCCGCCCGGCGGTGAGCGAGGCCCCCGGCCAGGGCCGCGTCAGGTATTCACGCGGCAGGCTCATCACGTCCACCTGGCGCGCGAACGCCACGTCCTCGCCCAGGTGCGCCCAGTACTGTTCGATGTAGCGCGGCTGCGCATGGGCGAATTCGAAATGCCAGGGCAGGCGCTCGCCGGCCAGCCAGCGGCTGCAGGAGGCCAGCGCGGTCATGCTCGCCTCGAGCAGAAAGCGCCGCTGCTCGCCGCAACCGCAGGCGTCCAGCCACACCACGTAGGCGCGCTGCTCGTCGAGCAGCAGGCGCGGAGCCAGCAGCGGGCTGAGCAGCGCGCGCAGGCGCACCAGCAGCTCCAGCGCCTGCTGCAGGTTGCCGGCCTGTTGCAGGGCCTGGCTGGCCGCGCCGTAGTGCCCTGGCAGCAGGCGCTGGCCGAACAGGAAGCTGCTGTCGTCGGCATCGAGCAGACGCCTGGCGTTGTCGATCATCTGTAGAAACTGCTGCGGGCTGATGCAGGCCTGGCCGCCGAGGATGTCTTCATGGAACAGGCCGCTACCGCGCAGCAGGCGGTGGCTGTCCAGATCGCGCGCCAGCGCCAGGTCGAGCAACAGCGCCGGCTGATGGTGGGCGGCGATGAAGCGGCTGTCGCGTTCGTACCAACTGCCCTTGATGGCCATGGCGGATTCCTCAGGCGCGCTTGACGGCGGGGGCTTGCTTGGCGTGCGCCAGGGCCAGGTTGAGGCGTCTGAGCAGGCTTTCACCATCCTCGTCCTGGGCCAGCACGCTGGCCACGCAGGCTGACAGCCGCAGGCGCTCGCCGTTGCGGCTGCTACGGTAGGCCAGGTGACGCACCGCCTCCTGCAATTCGCCGGCGATCTGCTGCGCCTGCTGCGCGCCGGTGGCTGGCAGCAGCGCGACGAAGCGGTCGCCGGCCAGGCGGCAGAGCAGATCCTGGCGGCGCAGGTTGAGCAGCAGCAACTGGGTCAGGCTCTGCAGCACCCGATCGCCCTCGGCGTGGCCATGCTCGCGGTTGAGACGGCCGAAACCGTCCAGGTCGAGAATCGCCAGGGCCAGCGGCTGGCCCTCTTCGCGGCTCTGCTGCAGGGCCTGCTGCACCTGCAGGCGCAGGTAGTCGGCGGTGCCCAGCGGGGTGAGCTTGTCGAACAGACGGTGTTCGCGAAACAGCCGCTCGCGCTTTTCCATCTGCGCGCTGATGGCCAGCTGCTCGCGGTGCCAGTGATAGATGCCCAGGGTCATCAGCACGAAGCCCACCGGCATCGGCCCGGACTCCAGCCACTTGTCCCAGCCGACGCCGGCCGGCAACTGGACGAACTCGTCCACCGAGTCCATCCACAGCGAGAAGAACAGGCAGGCCAGGCCGAAGAACAGCAGGTTGGTCACGCTGCCGGCCGGGCGGCTCTTCAGCAGCAGGCCGATCCACAGCAGCACCAGCAGCGCCGAGCCACCCTCGCCGAGGATGTCGGTCCAGTTCCACAGACTGGTTGGCTTGATGCTGCCGGCGATCAGGTGGGCGAGCAGGCCGAGGTTGGCCAGCAGCAACAGGCCGGCGAGTTTCCAGGCATGCAGTTTCAACAGGGGCGGCATTGGCGGGACTCCGCGGGCTTCGATGGCGGCAGCAGAACAGATGCCCGTGACACTTTGGTTGCAGCGGGGAGGTCGATTCGGCTCAGGGCAATTGCAGAATTTTTTGCTGCGCACGACCGTTGGGCGCGCCGCGCGCACCCACCACGCTGGTCGGCAGCCTTCACTCCCCGCTGCCAGAGCGTGCCGCATCGGGTCTTTTCGGCTCATAGCGCCGGGAAAACGCGGCGAAAAGTCCGTATCTGGTGGCCTTCGCCGCTGTGCTGTCACAGAAGCGTCATTCGCCGCACCTAGCTTGCGCCTCCATCGAGCCGGCCCCGTGCCGGTGGATTTCACTCTTGGGGAGAGCAGGCCATGCGCCTAGGTCACAGCAGGACCCGCCACGCGGGCTTTCGTATCAGCACTCTGGCACTGGCCATCGCCGCCAGCGCCGTCGCCCTGGCCGAGGAGCCGGTGCTACTCGAACACGTCGAGGTGGTCGGCCAGGCTGCCAGCATCGACAAGGCGCTGCAGGATCAGCGGCGCTCCGACAGCGTCACCAGCGTGGTGCACGCCGACGGCATCGGCCAGTTGCCGGACGACAACGCCGCCGAGGCGCTGCAGCGCATTCCCGGCCTGTCGGTGGAGCGCGACCAGGGCGAGGGGCGCTTCGTCAGCGTGCGCGGCATCGGCCCGGATCTCAACGCCGTGACCATCAACGGCACCCTGGTGCCGGCGCCGGAGAGTGATCGCCGCGCGGTGGCCCTCGACGTGCTGCCGGCCGAGCTGGTGCAGTCGCTGTCGGTGGTCAAGACCCTGACCCCGGACATGGACGCCAACTCCCTCGGCGGCACCGTACAGGTGGAGAGCCTGTCGGCCTTCGACCACGACGGCCTGTTCTACAGCCTCAGCAGCGAGGCCAGCTACAACGACAAGAGCGACCAGACCAGCCCGAAATTCTCCGGCGCCATCAGCGAGCGCTTCAGCCTCGGCGACGGCATCGACAACTTCGGCGTGGCCGCGGCGCTGAGCTGGCAGCAGCGCGATTTCGTCTCCGACAACCTGGAAACCGGTGGCGCCTGGGACTTCAGCGACGGCGCCCGGCTCGAGGAGCTGGAGCAGCGCGCCTACGACATCCGCCGCGAGCGCACCGGCCTGGGGCTGAACTTCGACTACAAGCCGGACGACGAGTCCAGCTACTACCTGCGCACGCTCTACAGCCGCTACAAGGACACGGAAACGCGCAACGCTGCCGGCGTCGAGTTCGCCGACGCGCAGTTGCCCGGTGAGACCGGCGAGGCCGAAGGCTGGCGTGAACTGAAAAGCCGCGAGGAAACCCAGCAGATCCAGTCTTACGTGTTCGGCGGCGAGCGCAGCCTGGGCCTGTGGACGGTCAGTGGCCAGCTTGGTTACAGCAAGGCCAGCGAAAAGACCCCGGAGGGCATCGCTGGCGCCACTTTCGAGGGCAACGACGACTTTGCCGGTGTCGGCTTCGGCGGCACGCGCAAGCCTAAGCTGAGCGTTGGCTCGGCCTTCTACGACCCGGCCAACTTCACCCTCGACGAGGTTGAGTGGGAGAAACAGAAGACCACCGACACCGAAAAGAACATCAAGCTCGATCTGGCCCGCGACTACGAGATGAGCGGCTATGCGGCGCAGGCCAAGTTCGGTGGCAAGCTCAGCCGGCGCAAGAAGGACAACGACTTGGAGGCCTGGGTCTACGAAGACCTGGGCGACTTCGGCCTGACGGACGAGCAGCTCAATCTCGGTCAGTTCGTCAGGGGTGAGCTCGACTACGGTCTCGGCCGCTTCGGGCCGGGCATCAGCGCCAAGGCCATCGAGCGCCTGCTCGCCGGGCTGAACAAGTCCGACTTCTATGACGAGGAGGAGTCGCGCATCAACGACTTCAAGATGAGCGAGGACATCAACGCCGCCTACCTGATGAACAGCGTCGACGTCGACGATTGGCGCTTCATCGCCGGGGTGCGCTACGAGGGCACCGAGTTCGAGGCCAAGGGCACCGGCCTGCGTGACGATGTCTATGAGTCGATCGACAGCTGCAAGCGCTACGACCACTGGCTGCCGGGCCTGCATGCGCGCTACCAGCTCGACGAGCACACGCAGATCCGCGCCGCCTGGACCCACTCGGTGGTGCGCCCGACCTTCGGCCAGCTGGCGCCGGGCTTCGTCATCGACGGCGACGAGGCCAGTTTCGGCAACCCGGACCTCAAACCGCTGGAGTCGAGCAACTTCGACCTCGGCATCGAGCGCTACCTGGGCCGCGCCGGGGTGGTCTCGGCCTTCGCCTTCTACAAGGACATCGACAACTTCGTCTATGCCACGGACCTGGCCGGCAGCGGCGCCTGGGTCGACTTCAGCGAGGCCAACACCTTCGCCAACGGCAGCAGCGCCAAGCTGTACGGCATCGAGCTGGCCTATTCGCAGAAGTTCGACTGGCTGCCGGCACCCTGGAACGGTCTGCTGCTGGGCGCCAACGCCACCTTCAGCCGCTCCGACGCACGCATCGAAGGCCAGGGCAGCAGGCGCAGCATCGACCTGCCCAATCAGTCCGACCAGGTCGGCAACCTGACCCTGGGCTGGGAGAACGACAAGCTCAGCCTGCGCCTGGCGGCCAACTACAAATCCAGGTACCTGGCCGAAGTGGCGGCAGTGGACGACAAGGCCCACGACCTCTACGCCGATTCGCAGCTGTTCGTCGACTTCAGCGCCGGCTACTTCCTCAGCGACAACCTGCAGCTGAAGTTCGAGGCGCAGAACCTCACCGACGAGTCCTACTACGTCTACACCGGCAATCGTCGCTACAACGCCCAGTACGAGGAATACGGCCCGACCTACAGCCTCGGCCTGACCTTCACCCACTTCTAATGCACTGCCCTGCGCGCCCGCCGGGCAGCGCAGGGCGACCCGAACAAGGATCGCCCCTTTGATGAACGCTGTATTTTCTCCCGCTCCCCTGGCCGTCGCCCTGCTTGCCGGCCTGCTCGCCCTTGGCGGCTGCGAGGCGCAGACCTCGGCCGTGCAGGCGGCCGCCGCGACCCCGGCGGCGCTGACGGCGCAGCCCTGGCAGCCGGCCGAGCGGATCGCCGTGGAAGACCTGCACCTGCTGGACCAGGCCGCCTTCTGGCCAGGCGCGCGCTACCTGCTCAGCAGCGAGAAGCAGGGCCTCTACCTGCTCGACGAGCAGGGCGCCAGCCTGGCCCATCTGCCCGGGCGTTTCGGCGCCCTGGATCAGCGCAGCGATGCCGAGGGCCTGCTGCTGGCCAGCGTCGACATCGACCGCCAGCAGCCCATGCTGGTAGCGCTGCGCGGCGCCGACCGGCGCTGGGGCGAGCCGGTGTTCCTGCCGCGTGCCAGCTTCAAGGTCGACGGCCTGTGCCTGTCGCGTGACGCGGCCGACAACCAGTTCCTGTTCCTGGTCGGCGAAGAAGGCATCGGCGAGCAGTGGCTGGTGGCCCAGGCCCTGCAGCCGCTGGCCGAGCCGCGCCTGGTGCGGCGCCTGAGCCTGCCGCCGGCCAGCGAGCATTGCCGCGTGGATGATGACGCCGAGCTGCTCTACATCAACGAGGAGAACGTCGGCCTGTGGGCCTACGCCGCCGGCGCCGAGGATGACCTGATCCGCCATCCGGTGGGCCTGCGCCAGCCGTTCGGTGATATCGCCGAGGCCATGGGCGGGATGGCGGTGGTGCCGGGCGGGGTGCTCGCCCTCGATCCCGAGGCCGGTGTGCTGCACCGCTACGCCCGCCAGGGCAAGGGCTGGCGCGCCGAGGCGCCACTGTCGCTGCCCGGGCTTCAGGAGCCGGAGCGCCTCAGCGCGCGGCCGCTCGAGGGTGGCCTGGAACTGCTGATCGCTGGCGATAGCGGCCTGTACCGCGCCCAGCTCGACTGGGCGCCGGACGCGCCGGCGCTGGCCGAGCCGTTGTCGGTGCTGACGCCGCTGGTACAGACCGACGAGGTGCCGAGCCTGGGCGATGCCGCCGACGACCCGGCGATCTGGCTGCACCCGGATGAGCCGAGCCGCAGCCGCGTGCTGGGCACCGACAAGCAGGGCGGCCTGCTGGTCTACGACCTGCAGGGCAGGCAGCTGCAGGACCTGCGCGTCGGTCGCCTGAACAACGTCGATCTGCGCGCCGGCTTCGACCTCGGTGGGCAGCGCGTCGACCTGGCCGTGGCCAGCCACCGCGACGGCAACGCCCTGCAGTTCTTCGCCATCGACCGCGCCAGTGGGGAACTCAGCGACCTCGGCCTGGCGCCGACGGCGCTGAGCGACATCTATGGCCTGTGCCTGTTCCAGCAGCCCGATGGGGTCATCCATGCGATCGCCAACGACAAGGACGGCACCTTCGTGCAGTACCGCCTCGACGGCAGCAGCGGCCGCGTGCAGGCCACCCTGGCGCGCCAGTTCAAGGTCGCCAGCCAGCCGGAAGGCTGCGTCGCCGACGACCGCAACCAGCGCCTGTTCGTCGGCGAGGAGGACGTCGCGGTGTGGACCCTGGATGCCCGCGCCGAGGCGCCGGCCGAGCTGCAGCAGGTGATCGCCGCCGGCGACAGGGTACGGGCCGATATCGAGGGCCTGGCCTTCTACCAGGGCGAGCAGCGCGACTACCTGGTGATCTCCAGCCAGGGCAACGACAGCTACGTGGTGCTCGACGGCCAGGCGCCCTACACCGTGCGCGGCGCCTTCCGCATCGGCCTGGACGCCGCGCGTGGCATCGACGGCGTGTCGGAAACCGACGGCCTGGAAGTGACCTCGGCCAACCTTGGCGGCCCCTGGAGCCAGGGGATGCTGGTGGTGCAGGACGGCCGCAAGCGCATGCCCGAAGGCCGGCAGAACTACAAGTACCTGCCCTGGAGCGCGGTGGCCGAGGCCCTGGGCCTGGAATAGACGCATGAGGGGCGCAAAGCTCGCGGCTAAAGCCCCTCCCACGGCGGCGAGGCAATTTCGCCGGTAACCGCAATAGAAAGGGCGCCTGCCACCCATGGCGGGCGCAGCAAACAAGGAGTCGAAGATGCACAGTTCACTCGAACAGATGACCGTCTGGGGTCTGGTCAGCGAGGCCAGCGTCCTGGTGCAGGCGGTGATGCTCAGCCTGGTGCTGGCGTCGCTGGTCAGCTGGTATTTGATCGTCCGGCGCAGCGCCGTGCTGCGCCGCAGCGAGTGCGAGGCGAAAGTCTTTCTGCAGCGCTTTCGCGGCAGCGCCGAGCTGGCCCAGCTGCAGCGCGAATGCGCCGTCGACGCGGATCAGGACGCCGGCGTGCAGCAGCTGTTTCAGGCCGGTTACGGCGAGTATCTGCAGCTGCAGCGCGAGCCCGGCATCGCCGCCGACGCGGTGATCGAAGGGGTCGAGCGCAGCCTGCTGGTGGCCATCGCCGAACAGGAGGAGCGCCTGGAAAAGGGCCTGCCGCTGCTCGCCACGGTCGGCTCGGTGAGCCCCTACGTCGGCCTGTTCGGCACCGTCTGGGGCATCATGAACTCCTTCATCGGCCTGTCGCAGGTGCAGCAGGCGACCCTCTCCACCGTCGCCCCGGGTATCGCCGAGGCGCTGATCGCCACCGCCATCGGCCTGTTCGCCGCGATTCCCGCGGTGATCGCCTACAACCGCTTCTCCGCGCGGGTGGCAGGCCTCGGCGCGCGCTACTACAGCTTCGCCAATGAACTGCAGGGACGCCTGCAGCGCCGGCTGCACAGCAGCGCCAGCCGCGTCGCCGCAGCGGCCTGAGGGGAACGTCATGCGCAGGCCGCAGAGCAAGCATGGCCCCAAGGCCGAGATGAACGTGGTGCCCTACATCGACGTGATGCTGGTGCTGCTGGTGATCTTCATGGTCACCGCGCCCATGCTCACCCAGGGGGTGCAGATCGAGCTGCCCAAGGTCGCCGCCGAGGCGCTGCCCAGCGATAACCAGCAGCGCATCCTCACCCTCTCGGTGCAGGCCGACGGCAGCTACTACTGGAACCTCGGCAGCGAGCTGGACACCGAACTGGGCGCGGCCAGCGAGCAGGCGGTGGACCTGGCGGTGATGAGCGCGCGGGTGGCTCAGTTGGTCGCCGAGCAGGGCGACACCCAGGTGTACATCCGCGCCGACCAGGCCGCCGACTACGCCAGCGTGGTGGCCGGCATCGCCGCCCTGCAGCAGGGCGGGGTGCGGAGTCTGGGGCTGGTCACCGAGGCGCCGCAATGAGCAGCCTGACCCTGCCCGCCGAGTACGCCATGCGACGCCCGCTCGTGGCCCCGGTGCATTGGCGCCGTCGTTGTGGCGCGCTGGCGGCCACCGTCGCGCTGCACCTGGGGCTGGGCGCACTGCTGCTCGCTCACTGGCAGGTCGGCGAGCCTCCCGCACCGCAGATCAGCACGGTGCAGCTGCAACTGCTGACCCTGGCCCCGCCGGCGCCGCCACCGCCGCCCGTGGCGCTTGCCGAACCGCCAGCGCCGGCGCAGCCGGTACAGCCCGATCCGGCCATCGAACGCCAGCGTCTGGAACAGGCCGCCCTGGCGCGCAAACGCGCCGAGCAGCAGCGCCTGGAACAGGAGCAGCAACGCCAGCGCGAAGCGCAGCGGCGTGAGCAGGAGCGTCAGCGCCGCGAGACCGAGGCCCGCGAACAGCTCGAGCAGCAGCGCCAGGCCGAGGCCCGCGAACAGGCCGAGCGTCAGCAGGCGGCCGCGGCAGCCGAACGCGCACGCCAGGCCGAGGCAGCAGCAGCCGCCAGCCGCGAGTTCCTGCCGATTGCCAAGCAGGCCCCGGCCTACCCACAGCGCGCCCTGGACAAGGGCCTCGAAGGCCAGTGCACGGTGCGCTACCGGGTCAACGAGCAGGGCCGGGTGGAAAACCCCGAGGCCGAACCCGACTGCCACCCGCTGTTCGTCCGCCCCTCGCTGAACGCGGCGAAAAGCTTTCGCTACCAGCCACGGGTGATCGACGGCCGCGCCGTGGCGGTGGAGAGCGTCAGGAACACCTTTACCTACCGCATCGAATGACGCCGCTCCTCAATCCCTCCGTAGCCCGGATGCAATCCGGGAAAACCAGCCAGTTCAGAGAACCCGATGAAGCACGATCCGCAGGACTTTCACCAACGCCTCGAAGCTCACGACGACCAGTCGATCAACCCCAGCGCCAACCCACCGCTGGCGACGCTGATCGACCCCACCCGGCGCAACCTGCTCAAGGGCGGCCTCGGCCTGGCCGCCCTGGGCCTGTTCGGCGGCAGCCTGGCCGCCTGCAGCAAGGCCTCGGCCAGCCCGCTGCTGAACTTCACCAGCGTGCCGCTGCAGTTCGATCCCCAGTTCGACCAGGTGCTGGTGCCGCCGGGCTACCGCGCCGTGCCGTTCTTCTCCTGGGGCGATGCGGTGGAGCCCGGCGCGCCGGACTGGCACCCGGACGCCAGCGACGACTGGCCGGCCCAGCTCAAGCAGGCCGGCGACAACCACGACGGCATGAACTTCTTCCCCTTCGAGGGCGAAGAGGATCGCGGTCTGCTGGTGATGAACCACGAGTACGTCAACCCGCCGTTGCATCCGTCCGGGGTGATCGACCAGTCGCGACCGCGGCCTCTGGACGAGGTGCGCAAGGAGCAGGCCGCCCATGGCGTTTCGGTGATCGAGGTGAGAAAAGGTTCGGACGGCCAGTGGCACAGGGTGATGGATTCGCCCTACAACCGGCGCATCAGCATGCTCACGCCGATGCGTCTGGCCGGGCCGCTGGCCGGACTGGAGATGATGAAGACCGCCAGCGACCCCGCAGGCCTGACGGTGCTCGGCACCCTGAACAACTGCGCCACCGGCGTTACGCCTTGGGGCACCTTCCTTACCTGCGAGGAGAACTGGCACAACTACTTCATCAACCGCGATCCCGCCGACTATCAGCAGCGTGTGTCGCACAAGCGCTATGGCCTGGCCAGCACCGGCACCAGCAAGAACTACGCCTGGGAAACCGCCGACCCGCGCTTCGACGCTACGCCCTATGCCGACCAGCCCCACGGCGGCCACGTCAACGAACCGCACCGCTTCGGCTGGGTGGTGGAGATCGACCCCTTCGATCCCGGCGCGCAGCCGATCAAGCGCACCGCCTTCGGCCGCTTCAGCCGCGAATGCGCGGCCCTGGCCCTTGGCGAGGACGGGCGCATGGCCTTCTATTCGGGCGACGACGCCCGCGGCGAGTACGTCTACAAGTTCGTCCCCAGCGGGCGCTTCGACGCCGCCAATCCTCGCGCCAACCGCGATCTGCTGGATGCAGGCACGCTGTACGCCGCGCGTTTCGATGCCGACGGCAGCGGCCAGTGGCTGGCCCTGGTGCACGGGCATAACGGCCTGAGCGCCGAGCACGGCTTCGCCAGCCAGGCCGAGGTGCTGCTCAACGCCCGCGCCGCCGCCGACCGCGCTGGCGCCACGCCCATGGATCGCCCGGAGTGGGCGGCAGTGCACCCCAGAACGCGCGAGGTCTACGTCGCCCTGACCAACAACGACGGCCGTGGCGACAAGCAGCCCACGGACGCCGCCAACCCGCGCCCGCACAACCTGCACGGGCAGATCCTGCGTTTCAACGAGCAGGGCGGCGACCCGACCGCCACCACCTTCACCTGGGAGCTGTTCCTCCTCGCCGGCGAGGCCAGGGGCGCGCGGACTGCCGAGGGTGGGCCGGTACCGGCCAATCTCACCGGCACCATCGATGGCGACGTCTTCTCCTCGCCGGACGGCCTGGCCTTCGACGCCGCCGGGCGGCTGTGGATCCAGACCGACTACGACGACGAGGAGGCGCCGATGCAGGGCATGGGCTGCAACATGATGCTCTGCGCCGACCCCGCCACCCGCGAGGTGCGCCGCTTCATGGTCGGCCCGCGTGGCTGCGAGATCACCGGCCTGGCCTGGAGCCCGGATGGCAAGGCGATGTGGGCCAATATCCAGCACCCGACCCTCAGCTACCCGGCCAGCGACGGCCACAGCCGCCCGCGCTCGACCACCGTGCTGGTGACCCGCATCGATGGCGGAGTGATCGGCAGCTGATCGCTGTCCATAGGCGCACGGGCGGATGGCGACTCCAGGTCCGGGGGCGCCGCGCGCACCAATGCTCCACCGCCCTGGCCGTTGCGCACAGCGCACCCTAGATGGATGGCAACCAGATCCGTAGGGTGCGCCACGTGTTCAGCCGGGAGACATAGGTAACGGGTGTCGGGAGACATAGGTAACGCATTTAGGCTACCGGTGTTCATCGAATCGGGAGATCGAGAGATGCCGTGGCCGGAGCGCAGCACTATGTCGATAAGGCGAGAGTTTGTTCTGTTGGCGGGGCAGCCCGAAAGTAATGTGCGGGAGCTCTGTCGGCGATATGGCATCAGTCCTAGAACTGGCTACAAATGGCTGGATCGGTACCGTGAGCATGGCGATGCCGGTTTGCAGGACCGGTCCCGGCGTCCCCTGAGCAGCCCAGGGCGCAGCGATCCGAGGCTGGAGCAAGCGGTGGTGCAATTGCATCACCGCTATC
>NZ_FNJJ01000025.1 GCF_900104265.1 Ectopseudomonas guguanensis | reverse complement strand
GGTTGTTGATCGTGTTGCCAAGGCCGTTGACGGGAAGCTGAATGTCCCCAAAACGGACTCTGGTGCTGTGGGGGGGAATGGTGCAAAAGGAACTGGTCAGGCTCTAGAAACCACCAAGCCCGTGACCATCAGCGGCGGTCGAGCCATCGACAAGGCACAGAGCTATGAAAGTGGTGTGCGAGATATATATGGAAGTGTTCCATATGCTGAACGTCAGTACACAACAGTCATAAACGGAAAGCGAGTAAATGGTGTCGCTGATAACGTAACGATTATTGATGGAAAGCGAACTGCTGTTGAGGCTAAGTTTGTAGAGGATTGGGGGAGTTCCATTCGGAACCCGACTAGCTCCTCAGGTTCGAAACCTTGGTCGGTTGCAGAGCAAACCAAGATGGTGGATCAGGCAAAGAAATATTCGTCAGGTTTTGAGGGTGGCGTTATTTATCATACGAATAGCCCAGAGCTGGCTAGTCAGTATTCGAAAGTGTTTACAGAGGCGGGTGTTACGAACTTTAAGTTTGTGATTACCCCAGTGAAGAATTGAGGTTGCGTCATGAGCGATCAACTTGAAGGGTTAGAGCGGATACTTGGTGGAAAGCTGGAAAGAGCAGATGCCAGGGTTGTTCCAGGAACTGATGGTGCATCTACTCGCGAGGCTATTTATTTCTCCGATGACGGGAAGAACAAGTTCAGAAAGCAGTTTAAGAACATAACCTGCTTTACTGAGCCACCTAATGCAACTTGTGGCGGCATCAATGAGGCTGGGTGCGATATTACACCTCCAGGTGGCCCGCTTTTTCATGCTGCCATATATCACGGCGATCTTGCCGGCTGGCGAAAGGACATGGAAGAGGGGGGCAAGGGGCTTGGTTTACTCCTTGCTCGAATAGAGGGGGATCAATTTGTTATTTCGGATGGTCGCTCATTTCCGCTGTCAGAATGCAAAATAGAGTTCACCTGAATATAAATAGCCCCGGCACTGCCGGGGCTATTTATTTCACTCCGCCGTAATAGAGAACAATAGGGGACAGACCACGTTTATAGGCAATAGGGGAAAGACCACGATTAATTCGTAAATCGTGGTCTGTCCCCTATTGTTCTGTGATGGGCGGTCTCGCCGCTGAGGCCATGGGCGGTGGCTTCAAGACAGGAGCCTTGGCAGCCGGTGTGAACGAGCTGCTGGTTGCTGAGTTGGATGCCCAGTACGAGAAAATGGGCATTGAGGACAGAAAAGCGCTGCTGGTGATGAACTCGCAGGTGATTGGAGTGCTGGCTGCTGCTGCACAGGGAGGGGAGGAGAAGGCGCTGCAAGTGGGGGCGCAGGTGGCGGGGAATGCTACGCAGTACAACTTCCTCAATCATCAGGATGTAGATGACCTAGGAGAGGCGCTGGAAGGATGTCAGGGGGACTGTGAGGAGGTCCGAGCAGAATTCCGGAAGCGAGACGCAGCAAATCGTGCTCGGTTGAAGGCCTGTACAACGGATTGCGCGCAAATTCGTGACGAACTGGATATGGGGTCCCGCGCACTAAGCGAGCTGTGGCAGCGCGACAATACCGGCATTACAGATGAGTTCCTACGAAACAACATAAATGAATGGTCAAGCTCCGGGCCACGGGTTGCAACTCAGGTTGCCAATGCGGCGCTAGAGGGCAAGCCAGGGGCATTGTCGGAGATTGGTCACTTTCTTGATCAGCAAGGGTTTAATCCGTTTGGTATAAATCCTACTGCTCTGGGAGGGTTAGCGGGCGGCAAGTCATCATCAACCGATACGCCGAAGGTTGCAGGGCCGGCGAAGACAGGATCGGCGGCTGGTGAAATGACACCTCCGCTGAATCAGTCTCTAGGTGCAAAAGAAAATGCAGCGAGTTCAGCATCTCATATAGATCAATGGAGTCGACACCCTAAAAGTATTCAGGATCAGATGGCCCTTCAAGCGGCTAAGGAAGGTCAAGGAGTAGTGATCATAAAAAACCTTAACGATCCTAAATTTAAGGGAATGGAAAAGGTTGAGCTGAAAGTAAAATCAGCAAATGGTCAGGACTCTGTGGTGCACTATGTTCGTGATCCAAAAACCGGCGAGCTAATGGATTTTAAGTTCAAAAAGCATAGCGTGGAAAATATTAAGCCATGGGGAAATGATTCATCAGTTCCTCCTATAAATCCTCCTTATAAGCATCCCGGGTCTGACTGATTATGAAAGTTATTTGCAGGATAGATAATTTGTACGACATAAAAGATGCGGATGTTTTGAGCAGGCTCAAAGAGTATATTCATTATCCTGATGGCGAGTTTGGTCTTGTCTTGGGTAAGGAATATACTGTTTATGGGGTTGTTTTTTGGGATAATGCTCCTCTGGTTTATATTTTTTTAGATGAGGGGGATGATTATCCTAAGCCAGTAGCTATGGATTTTTTTGAATTATCTGATGGTGGGCTCTCCAAGTGTTGGATGCTTTCATATTCTCCTCAAGGGACTAAAGAGTCTTCTAGCTCCTTGGTCTTTAAGGAGTGGGCAGAGGATCCTGTCTTTTATGAAAGGCTTGTAGAGGGCGATAAAGCGGCTGTTGATGTGTTTAATAAGTATCGCTCATTCATGGATTCTGAGGGGGGCTCTAGCCGTTAAGTTGGGGTTGTTTCTTTGGTCCAAAAGGGGGAGGTAACAATAGGGGACAGACCACGTTTATTGGTCTAGGGTTATGGAATTCCATGGAAGGAGGTCTGTATGCCACGTCGAGCACGCATATCATTGCCAGGCGTTTCAGTTCATCTGATTCAGAGAGGGAACAATCGCTCAGCCTGTTTTTACGCTGACGAGGACTATCTTTTTTATCTGGATGTATTGATGGAGCAAGCAAAGAAGCATGTGTGAGAAAAGGGGACAGATTTATTTTCGGGGCTGTGCTTGGCCTGAAGAAATAAATCTGTCCCCTTTTCTCTTCAGGAAAGTGGCTTGTTTAGCTACTCACTTAGTGAGCGGTTTAACGACGCGGTTTCCAGTCGTGGGGAGGGGCTTTATTACACCAGCGCTGC
>NZ_FNJJ01000011.1:186061-226337 GCF_900104265.1 Ectopseudomonas guguanensis | reverse complement strand
TTTGCGTATCGCTTGCTGACTTAGCACTATCCATTACCGAGTGTACTGAGCGTTTGGGTTGCGCCCCTTACGGGCGCCACACCTTGATTCGCTGCGCTCACCCTTCGGGTCTGCCTGCGGCTTGTTACTCCGCTGCGCTACGTTTCGGCCTCCTGACGGGACCGAGGCGCGAGCTTGCATAATCTTTGCGAAGTTGAAATTGGCGGCGTCTGACCTTTGCCTTTGCTTTTGCCTTTGCCCTTGCTCTTCAACTGCGATGGAACAGACGACGCCCAAGTCCCCTTCAGGAGGCCGAGTGGAATCACCGTGGAAGGGGTTGAGCGGCATGGATGCCGCGAGAGTCGTGATGGGCCAGGGATGGCCCTTCACGGCGTGCCCCTGGAACGGTGATGGAGCGAGGGAACCCCGGCGCAGCCGGGGCCGTATGCAGGGGTGTGTTTCTTTGCTTACTTTCTTTGCACAAGCAAAGAAAGTAAGTCGCCCGTAAGGGGCGAAACCCAGCAGATCAGACGACACGCTAACGGATAGTGCCAAGTCAGCGACAGCTGAACACGTTATTGCCAGTCCGGTGTCAAGCGTATCTTCCCCGCGAGAATGCGAAGAGCCTTTTTATTGCCTGTCACCTTTGCTCGGCAGTTCGTCCGCCTGCGGCCTTTCGTCATCTTGCCTTCATGCCGGCAACCTAGCTTGCTATGAAACTGACGAGATGACCCCGCGAGGTGCCAGATGGATGACTATCAGGAAGAGCTGCTCGAGCGTGACGCCCTGGTTCAGGATGCGTCCAATGCCGATGTGGAAGACGACGCCACCGAACTTTGAGCCTCGCCGCCGGCCCTGCGCTGCGCGCGGCGATAGTCGCCGGGCGTTTGCCCGAGCCAGCGCTTGAAGGCGCGCTGAAAGGCCTCGGCCGAGGCGAAACCGAGCAGGTAGGCGATTTCGCCGAAGGCCAGTTCGGTGTCGCGGATGTAGGCCGTGGCCAGGTCGCGGCGGGTGTCGTTGAGGATGGTGCGAAACTGCGTGCCTTCCTCGGCCAGCTTGCGCCGCAGCGTCCAGCTCGGCAGGTGCAGGCTGCGCGCGACCTCCTCGAGGTCCGGCTCGTGGCCGTGCAGCAGTGGGCCGAGCAGCTGGATCACCCGCTCGCGCAGGCTGCGCGTGCGGGTCAGCTGTTCCAGTTCGCGTTCACACAATTCCAGTAGATGGCGCCAGGTGCCCGGGCAGTGCTGCCGATTGCGCAGCGCCAGGGTTTCGCTGTTCAGGCGCAGGCGGTTGGCGCCGGCGGTGAACTCCACTGGGCAGCCGAACAGCGCCTCGTAGCGCTCGCCATAGTCCGGCGCGGGAAACTCGATTTCCACCTTTTCCGCAGTGATGGGGCGGCCGACCACCTGGCCCAGGTTGCTCTGCCAGCCGGCCAGCACCGAATCCACCACGAAACGGTTGTAGGCGTTGTACGGGCTGATGGAATAGAAATGCAGCCAGGCGCCGCGGGCATCCTCGCGAAAGCCCGAGCGCCCGCGGTAGTTGGCGGCATAGAGCGGCTCGAAGCGGGTCAGGGTGCGCGCCGCCTCGCGTAGATCAGGCGCTTGCGCGGCGCAGATGCCGGCCAGGCCAATCTGGCTCAAGTGGCTGTGACGGCCCATGTCCAGGCCCAGCGCCGGATTGCCGCTGAGGACGATGGCGCTGTGGCCAAGGCGCATGAAGCGCGGGATCGACAGGCGCGCCCGTGGCTCGCTCAGGCGGGCCGTATCCAGGCCGAACTGCTCGAGCAGCGGCTCGGGCCGCACCCCCTGTTCGCGCAAGGCATCTGCCAGGGCCTGGGTGAAGCCGACGGAGAGGTCGCCGAGGCGAACGCGAGAGGTTTTCATAGCCACAGATTGATCAGCTGCGCGCCGCGTTCGCTGGCGCTTCGCTCGCTGCTGCCGGCCTGGAACGCGAATGCCTGGAGCTGGCCGCTGCGCTCCCACAGCCTGCCGCGCAGATGGACTTTCAGCCCAGCGCGAATGCCCTCTGCCTGCAGTCGCTCGTCGAGTCCGGCATCGTCCGGCTGGCCGTCCAGGTCACTGGGCATGGCCAGCAGTTCCATGTTTTCGCCGTCCCGGCCATGTGTCTGTGGCAACTGGCTGATGTCGCCACCGAGCAGTACGGCGAGCCGCCCGGCGGGCGTATCCACTACCTGCAGGCGCTCTGCTGCCTGGCTGGCCAGTGCGCCGGCATCGAAGGCCTGGCGTTGCGGCTGGCCCAGCGGGTTGCCGGCCCGGTCGAATACCAGGCTGGTGTTGTACAGAGGCCCGCGGCCGACTTCGAGGCGTCCCAGTTGCACCCGTGGTTCGGGCAGGACGATGGAGCCGGCCACCAGGGTGATCTGGTAGTCGCGGGCCAGGTCGCCGAACAGCTGCTGATAATCACGCGCCATCGTTCTTGCCTTGGTGCGCAGCAGGGCGTCGTCCAGACGCGCGTCGCTCCCGGCATTCAGCAGTGCACCGAGAAAGTCCAGGGGGTTGCGCGCCGCCAGCCAGTGCATGGCCTGGCGGCGCTCGCTGGCGCGATAGAGCTCCTGCTTCTCGCCCACGGCCAGCAGCCAGGTGCCGATGTGCTCGGGCAGCACGACGATGGTGCGTTCGTTGAGCAGGCCCTGGTCACGGGCGTGATCCAGATAGGCGGCGAGTTTCAGGCGCAG
The DNA here is from genome assembly GCF_900104265.1 of Ectopseudomonas guguanensis. GTDB lineage: Bacteria > Pseudomonadota > Gammaproteobacteria > Pseudomonadales > Pseudomonadaceae > Aquipseudomonas > Aquipseudomonas guguanensis. The sequence continues at coordinate 223,663 of NZ_FNJJ01000011.1, read as the reverse complement.
GCGCGCGAGGCTCTGGTAGTCGGCGGCGAACAGCTCCGGTTGGATGCCCAGCAGATTGCCGTGCGGGCCAGGCTGGCCGAGATCGAGCGCGACCTGGCTGCGCAGGTCGGACAGGTAGTGGCTGCCCGGACGCTGTTCGATCCAGTGGGCGTAGCTGGCGATGCCGGCCAGCAGTGCGAACGAGAACAGGAGGGTGATCAGTCGGCGCATGTCGAGGGCGTTCGGTTTCCTTGCGTGCAGGTTAGGTCGGCAGGGCCGGGCTGCCAAGTCATCTTGCTATTTTTGATCATTATCTTGTCAGTTTTGATCATTGAGACTGACTGGAAGCCTCTTTATCGTCTGGCTGCATAACCGACCGCGTGCCCATGAGACCGCGGCAATCCGTGAACTGCACCGCGATGTGGAGAATTCCATGACTGCTCGTTACCCGCACCTGCTGGCCCCGCTCGACCTCGGTTTCACCACGCTGAAGAACCGCACCCTGATGGGTTCCATGCATACTGGCCTGGAAGAGAAGCCGGGCGGCTTCGAGCGCATGGCGGCCTACTTCGCCGAGCGCGCGCGTGGCGGCGTTGGCCTGATGGTCACCGGCGGCATTGGCCCGAACGAGGAGGGCGGCGTGTACGCCGGCGCGGCCAAGCTGAGCACGGTCGAGGAGGCGGAGAAGCACAAGATCGTTACCCAGGCCGTGCATGAGGCCGGCGGCAAGATCTGCATGCAGATCCTCCACGCAGGCCGTTATGCCTACAGCCCGAAGTCCGTGGCGCCCAGCGCCATCCAGGCGCCGATCAACCCGTTCAAGCCGCGCGAGCTGGATGAAGAGGGCATCGAGAAGCAGATCGCCGACTTCGTCAATTGCGCCGCGCTGGCCCAGCAGGCCGGTTACGACGGCGTCGAGGTGATGGGCTCGGAAGGCTACTTCATCAACCAGTTCCTGGTGGCCCACACCAACCACCGTACCGACCGCTGGGGCGGCAGCTACGAGAACCGCATGCGCCTGCCGGTGGAGATCGTGCGCCGCGTGCGCGAGGCGGTCGGGCCGAACTTCATCATCATCTATCGCCTGTCGATGCTCGATCTGGTCGAAGGCGGCAGCACCTGGGACGAGATCGTGCTGCTGGCCAAGGCCATCGAACAGGCCGGCGCCACTCTGATCAACACCGGTATCGGCTGGCACGAGGCGCGCATCCCGACCATCGCCACCAAGGTGCCGCGCGCGGCCTTCACCAAGGTCACCGCCAAGCTCAAGGGCGAGGTGTCGATTCCACTGATCACCACCAACCGCATCAACACCCCGGAAGTGGCCGAGCAGGTGCTGGCCGAGGGCGATGCCGACATGGTGTCCATGGCGCGCCCCTTCCTCGCCGACCCGGACTTCGTCAACAAGGCCGCCGAAGGCCGCGCGGACGAGATCAACACCTGCATCGGCTGCAACCAGGCCTGCCTGGACCACACCTTCGGCGGCAAGCTGACCAGCTGCCTGGTCAACCCGCGCGCCTGCCACGAGACCGAGCTGAACTACATCCCCACCACCACGGTGAAGAAGATCGCCGTGGTCGGAGCCGGCCCGGCTGGGCTGGCGGCTTCCACCGTCGCCGCCGAGCGTGGCCACAGCGTGACCCTGTTCGATGCGGCCGGTGAGATCGGCGGCCAGTTCAACGTGGCCAAGCGCGTGCCGGGCAAGGAAGAGTTCTATGAAACCCTGCGCTACTTCAAGCGCAAACTGGAAACCACCGGTGTCGACGTGCGTCTCAATACCCGCGTGTCGGTGGACGATCTGGTGAAGGGTGGTTTCGACGAGATCATCCTGGCCACCGGTATCGCCCCGCGTACCCCGGAGATTCCGGGGATCGATCATGCCAAGGTGATCGGCTACCTGGATGCGATTCTCGAGCGCAAGCCGGTCGGCCAGAAAGTCGCGGTGATCGGCGCCGGCGGCATCGGCTTCGACGTCTCCGAATTCATCACCCACCAGGGCAAGGCCACCAGCCTCGACCGTGACGAGTTCTGGAAGGAGTGGGGCATCGACACCGCGCTTGAGGCCCGTGGCGGTGTGGCAGGCGTGCAGGCGCAGCCACATCCGGCGGCGCGTCAGGTGTTCCTGCTGCAGCGCAAGAAGTCCAAGGTCGGCGATGGTCTGGGCAAGACCACCGGCTGGATCCATCGCACCGGTCTGAAGAACAAGAACGTGCAGATGCTCAACAGCGTCGAGTACCTGAAGATCGACGATGCCGGCCTGCATATCCGCATCGCTGGTGGCGAGCCGCAGGTGCTGCCGGTCGACACCGTGATCGTCTGCGCCGGCCAGGATCCGCTGCGTGAGTTGCAGCAAGGGCTGGAGAACGCCGGTCAGCGTGTGCACCTGGTCGGTGGCGCGGATGTCGCCGCCGAGCTCGATGCCAAACGCGCGATCAACCAGGGCTCGCGCCTGGCGGCCGAGCTCTGATCGAACCGACGCCCCGCCTTGAGCGGGGCGTCTGCTTAGTGGCTGACAATAACAAGGAGAAGCCCATGTCGCTCGATGCTCAACTCAACCCATCCGCCGCCGCCAGCCTGGCGCGCTGGCACCGGTTCATCGCCGCCAGGGACCTGAGCGCCTTGCCCGAGTTGCTGCACCCGCAGGCGGTGTTTCGCTCGCCCATGGCGCATACGCCTTATCCGGGCGCGCAGACGGTCAATCTGATCCTCAATACTGTGCTCAAGGTGTTCGAGGATTTCGCCTATCACCGGGAGCTAGCCTCGGCCGACGGCCTCAATGTCGTGCTGGAGTTCTCGGCGCGGGTGGGCGAGCGCGAACTCAAGGGCATCGACATGATCCGTTTCGACGAGTCGGGGCGGATCGTCGAGTTCGAGGTCATGGTGCGCCCGATGAGCGGGCTGCAGGCCCTCGGCGCGGAAATGGCGCAGCGCCTGGCGCCTTTCCTGGCGGCCGGCAAGGGCTGAGCGCCGATACCAAACTCATCACAGTTTCGTTTTGCGGTCCGTCTCACTCTGCTCGACGACCGGTGACTGCCAAACCCGTCACATTGCTGCGGCGGGTTTTTCCCCTAGACTTGGCTGAAACAAGGAAGGTGCCCGCAGCCAGCTCCGGCAGGGGCTGCGGGCGCCTTTCGCGCGCGCAGATTCCACCCGCGTTGGTCCAGAGGGAACCCGATGAGCATGCAGAACAAGCCGCAGATGGTGGAAGCCGTGATGTTCTTCAGTGAACGCGGTATCTGCAAACAGATGATGTTCCCAGAATTCGAAGCCCTGCTCGACGGGGTGGTGAACATGCCGGAGTTCGCCGACGAGCAGATGCGCGCGGTATTCGTGGTGATCAACCCACGGCTGCTGGTCAGGGCGGCGGTGTTCTTCTTTCTGGACTTCGACGAGGACGGTCGCCCCGATAAGGGCTGGAACATTCCCTTGCAGCATCTGGCCGAGCGCGCAGGCCGTGGCCCGGATCTCGGCGCAGGGCCGATACGCCTGGCCTGTCGCAGCCAGTGCCCGGTGTCCTGGCACCAGATGCACCTCTGGGACCCCAGCCTGGCGCCCGGGCAGAACGATCTGGTGCTGCTGCGCGATGCTGTCAAGCGCAATCAGCTCGGGCTGCTGGTCGAGGACGATAGCGCCCAGGCGGTGGTTGCCGAGCGTTTGCAGGTGGCCTCCGAAGACAAATGGTACGCCCCCGATCCGGCCAAGGAAGTGGCCGACCAGCTGGCGCAGAAGATGGATCAGGAACACCGCGCCAAGACCGCGCAGCTGATTCAGCAGCGCCTGCGCATCACCAGCCTGACCCAGCAGCACGAGGAAGAGGTGGCCAAGCTCAAGCTGGCCAGTGAGGAGCAGAGCAAGCACCTGCAGGCGCAGTTGCACGGCCTGCATCAGGCGCTGCGCCAGCAGGAGGAGCTCAACGCCAGTCTCAAGGCGCAACTGGCGGCCCAGGCCGAGAGCTTCCAGAGCAGCCGCGAGGAAATGACCCAGCAACTGCGTGCCCTGGAGCGCCATGGGCGTACCGAGGGCGATATCCTGCGCGCGCAGTTCGACGGCGAGGTGCGCGCCAAGGTCGCCGCGGCCGTGGCCGAGTACAAGGAGCAGATCGCCGTGCGCGATGTCGAGCTGGCCTATCGCAACGAGCTGGACACGCAGTTGCAGGCGGAGATCGAGCGCCTCAAGCGTGAGCGCGATGCCTTCGCCAGCCAGGGTGGCGATCAGGTGCTGGAGCGGCTGGCCAAGCTCGGCGTGGTGTTCGTGGTGTACCATCCCGGTGCCGGACACCTGACCATTCCGTTGCAGGACGTTGCCCGTTATCAGGACAACCCCATGGCTTACGCCGCAAGCAAATGCTTCGTTTCCGAGGAGCAGTACCGTCACTGGCTGGCGCACTACCAGCAGCCCAGCTGCGAGGCGACCCTGCCCAGCGGCGAACGCTGCGCCATCCCCATCGACCGCATCGATACGCCCAGTCGTTTCACGCTGGGTGACTCGAACTGCTGTTCACGGCACAAGGCAAGCGGTCGTCTGCGTACCGTCAGCTGACTTTGCCGATCCGCATTGCCCACTGGCGCCCTCAGGCGCCTCTGCAAGTATTGGAGCTACCCTGGCTCGAGGCAGCCGGCGTCGAGCTTGCCTGTCTGCGCCTCGATCTCGTCGACCCGCTGGTGTCCGGCAACAAATGGTTCAAGCTTGCGCCCTACCTCGAGCAGGCCGCAGCAGCTGGCGCGCAGGGCGTGATCAGCCTCGGTGGCGCACACTCCAATCACCTGCATGCGCTGGCCGCTGCCGGGCAGCGTTTCGGCTTCGCCACCGTCGGCCTGCTGCGCGGCGAGGCTCGGCGCACGCCGACCACCGATGATCTGCAGCACATGGGCATGGCGCTGCACTGGCTGGGCTATGGCGGTTATCGTGCGCGCCATCGGCCGGATTTCTGGACGCCCTGGCTGGCCCGCTACAGCGGTTTTCAGGCTATAGGAGAAGGCGGTCTGGGCCTGCAGGGGGCGCGAGGTTGCAGCGCTCTGGTGGCGATGGCCGAGGCGCAACTTGCGAGAATCGGCTGGCACGATTTCGATGCCTGGTGGCTGGCTGCCGGGACCGGCACCACCCTGGCCGGGCTGGTGCTGGGAGACGGACGGCGCAGGGTGTTCGGAGCGCTGGCCGTGCCGCGCGATCATGGCGTCGCCGAACAGGTCGCCATGCTGCTGGACGAGGCGGGTGAGGCGCAGCGGCGCTATCGCTTGATCGACGCGGCGCGTGGCGGTTTCGCCCGGCTCGACGAGCCGCTGCGCCAGTTCATCCTGCAAACCGAACAGATCGGCCACCTGCCGCTGGAGCCCGTGTATACCGGCAAGGCGCTCATGGCCCTGCGCGATTTCTGCGAGCGCGGTCAATTAGCACGCGGCAGCCGGCTGATCTTCATTCATACTGGCGGCCTGCAGGGACGTCGGGCGCTGATGGGCGCAGACGCCAACTACACTCAGGTCTGACCAGCGGAGCCTGGAAACCTCAATGAGCGAACCCCTCACTCCCGAACAATTGCGCAGCCTGACGCCGCTCAACGTGCTCTCCGAGCAGCAATGGCGCGAGTTGCGCAGCCAACTGGTGCCGCAGCCCCTGCTGGCCGGGCAGTTGCTGTTTCGCCAGGGGGATCAGGCACGACTGACCTGCTATCTGCTGGCCGGTGAGCTGCAATTGCAGGACGCCGAAGGGCGTGTCCAGCAGGTGCGGGCCGGCAGCGAGATCAGCTGTCATCCGCTGTCGCCCGGCTTGCCGCGTCTGCATGATGCGCGCGCCCTGACCGATGCCAGCGTGCTGACGATCGACAGTGCCACCCTCGATCGCCTGTTGACCTGGCGCCTGGCGCATCAGGACCTGTTGCTGGCGCTGCAGCAGGGCGGAGCCGATATCGAGTGGCTGGAGCGATTGCTGGAGAACCCGCTGTTCGCCAAGGTGCCGCCGGCCAATGTGCAGAGCATGCTCGCTCGCCTGCAGCGGGTCGAGCTTGCGGCTGGCAGTCAGGTACTGGAGGAGGGCGCCAGTGGCGATTGCTGCTATTTCCTGGAAAGCGGTCGCGCCGAGGTGATCCGCAGTGCCGGCAGTGATCGTCAGGTGCTGGCGGAACTGGACGTGGGCGCCTGTTTCGGTGAGGAGGCGCTGCTTGCCGACCGGCCACGCAATGCCACGGTGACCATGGTCGAGGCTGGCAGCGTACTGCGCCTGGATCGTCAGGATTTCTTCGCCCTGCTCAAGGCGCCCGTGGTGGCCGAGGTATCGCTGGGCGAGGCCGCCAGGTTGCTGGCGCAGGGCGCGCAGTGGCTCGATGTTCGGCTGCTGGAGGAGTACGAGAAGGCGCATGCGCCGCAGGCCCTGCACATGCCGTTGCAGCTGCTGCGCCTGAAGGCGCGTCTGCTGGATCGGTCACGCACCTATCTGTGCTACTGCGACAGCGGCAAGCGCAGCAGCAGCGCGGTGTTCCTGCTCTCGCAACTGGGTTACAGCGTTTACGCCCTGCGTGAGGGGCTCGATGGCCTGCCGGCGGTGCAACGCGATGCGCTGCTTTGCGAAAGCGGGGCCGGGTATCTGGCGCGTTCCGGTGGGCGTACCGAGCGCAGTCGTTGAGCAGCGCCGGCTTTGGGGTAAGCGTAGCCCGGATGAAATCCGGGGTTTGCAGATGCATGCATTCCGGATCGCACAAGGGCTACGAGTGCGTCGGCCACTGGTCGTTGACCAGAAATACCCGTTCGACCTCGCGCCAGTCTCCCGTCTGATCCTGCTCCAGTCTCGCCAGCAATTGCGCATTCGCCTCGGGCAGCAGCGTATTCAGCCATTGCCGGAACGCTTCAACAGACCAGGCCTCGTCTGCGTTCATCCGCGCCGGCGCCAGCCAGGCCAACCTGGGCAGCGGTTGCCAGCGAGCATCCGGCCTCGTCGCGGCGAAAGCCTCCCAGTCGCGCCGATGCAGCCAGCCACCGCGACAGTGCCCGGACATGGCGCCACGAGGCGACGGACAGCCATCGGGCCAGGGATAGAACAGATAGCCGCCGAGCCAGAAGGCCGCGCGCGCCTCGCGCAATTGCAGCTCGTTCAAGCTCCCGCGTGCTTCGCGTCGTGACGACAGGGGCAGTTGATGGTGTGCCAGATGGCTCAGCTTCAGGTCGAGTCGATCATGGCTGCCGGGGCCCAGCCAATCCGCGGCCTCGCTGCCGCCGGTACCCAGGTAGAACTTCACCGCCAGCTCCAGATGGTGTTCGCCCTCGTCGTCGCGCAGCAGCAGATCCAGTTCGCCCAGTGTCTGGCCGTTGTGACGGATCGGCAGATTGGCGGTGACCACTTCGACATCCGGTGCAGCGTGCAGGGCGAACTGCCACAGGCGCTCGTAGTAGAGGCCTAGGCGTCGTACCGGCCTTTCAGCCAGCCAGGCGTACAGGGCGCTGGCGTCGCGCTCCTGCTGCATCAGCCAGTCTGCCAGGCACTGCGGTTGCCGGCTCCAGCGACTGGCTTGCAGGGGATGACGCTGGATTTTCGTGGTCTCACCCAGCAGGGGCGGCGAGAGCAGTGCCCAGGCCAGGTCGCGTACCGCCGGGGTGCGCAAGTTCAGCAGTAGATCGTGCAGCGAGTTGGGAGCAGTCATGACCGCGAGCATAGCCCAGTAACAGTGCTGGTTTGCTGCGGCCCAGACCTTTGGCCGATAATCAGCCTTCGTTTCTTATCTGTCTGGCGGGAGTCCCATGGAGCAGTTTCGCAATGTCGGCATCATCGGGCGCCTGGGTAGCACGCGGGTGCTGGAAACCGTGCGCCGCCTCAAGCGCTTTCTGATCGACCGCCACCTGCATGTGATCCTCGAGGACACCATCGCCGATCTGCTGCCGGGCCACGGCCTGCAGACCTCCTCGCGCAAGATGCTCGGCGAGGTTTGCGATCTGGTGATCGTCGTTGGCGGCGACGGCAGCATGCTCGGTGCGGCGCGTGCGTTGGCGCGGCACAAGGTGCCGGTGCTGGGGATCAACCGCGGCAGCCTGGGCTTTCTCACCGATATCCGTCCCGACGAACTGGAACTGAAGGTGGCGCAGGTGCTGGAAGGCCAGTACCTGACCGAGAACCGCTTCCTGCTGGAAGCCGAGGTGCGCCGCCAGGGTGAGGCCATCGGCCAGGGCGATGCGCTCAACGACGTGGTGCTGCACCCCGGCAAGTCGACGCGGATGATCGAGTTCGAGCTGTACATCGATGGCCAGTTCGTCTGCAGCCAGAAGGCCGATGGCCTGATCGTCGCCACGCCGACCGGCTCGACCGCCTACGCGCTGTCTGCCGGCGGGCCGATCATGCATCCCAAGCTCGATGCCATCGTGGTGGTGCCGATGTACCCGCACACCCTGTCCAGCCGGCCCATCGTGGTCGACGGCAACAGCGAGCTGAAGGTGGTGGTGTCGCCGGACATGACCATCTACCCGCAGGTGTCCTGCGACGGCCAGAACCACTTCACCTGCGCGCCGGGCGACACCCTGCACGTGGCGAAGAAGGCGCAGAAGCTGCGCCTGATCCATCCGCTGGATCACAACTACTACGAGGTCTGCCGTACCAAGCTCGGTTGGGGCAGCCGCCTGGGAGGGCAGGACTGAATGTCCCTCGACCCCCATCGTGGCTATGACCTGATCGGTGATATCCACGGTTGTGCGCGCACCCTCGAACGCCTGCTCGAACGCCTGGGTTACAGCCGGCACAGTGGCGTGTGGCACCATCCGACGCGCATGGTGATCTTCCTCGGAGACCTGGTCGACCGCGGTCCCGGCATTCGCGAGGCCCTGCATCTGGTGCACGACATGGTGCGTGCCGGTCAGGCGCTGTGCATCATGGGCAACCATGAGTTCAACGCACTGGGCTGGAGCACGCCGGCGCCGCCGGGCAGCGGCCGCCAGTACGTGCGCGAGCACAGCCCGCGCCATCAGCGCCTGATGCGCGAGACATTGGCGCAGTTCGAAGACCATCCGCAGGAGTGGCGCGAATTCCTCCGCTGGTTCTACGAGATGCCACTGTTCATCGATGCCGGACGTTTCCGCGTGGTGCATGCCTGCTGGGATGACGAGCTGATCACGCCGCTCAAGGCGCAGTTCCCCGATGGCTGCATCGACGAGCACTTCCTGCAGGCCTCGGCCGTGCCAGGCAGCTTCGCCAACATGGCGCTCGATCGCCTGCTGCGCGGCACCGACATGCGCCTGCCGCACGGCCTGACCCTGACCAGCGGTGACGGCTTCACCCGTTCCTATTTCCGCACCAAGTTCTGGGAGGAGGACCCGAAGACCTATGGCGATATCGTCTTCCAGCCCGATGCCTTGCCGGAACTGGCGGCGCAGACGCCGTTGACCGAGCTGCAGAAGGACGAGCTGCTCAAGTACGGCGCGCACGAGCCGCTGCTGTTCGTCGGGCACTACTGGCGGCGTGGCAAGCCGGCGCCGATTCGGGCGAACCTGGCCTGCCTGGACTACAGCGCGGTAGTCGGCGGTCGTCTGGTGGCTTACCGCCTGGATCAGGAGACGCGTCTGGACGCGGGTAAGTTCGTCTGGGTCGATGTCGACCCGCAGGAGGCGCCGCGATGACACCAGTGGAAGTACTGCGCCTGCCGCTGGAGACTGACCTGAGCGGGTTCGTCGGCCTGTTGCAGCGCCTGCGCGTGCCGCACCGAGTGGCGGAAGAGGGTGGGCAGCAGGTGCTCTGGGTGCCGGGGCAGGAACTCGCCGAGCAGGTGCGCGAGCTCTATGCGCGTCACCCGCAGGGCGATGCCAGCGCAGAAGTGCCGGTAAATCTTGCTCCTGCGCGGGAGAGCTTCTTCACCCAATTGCGCCGCAGCCCGGTCACGGTACTGGTGCTGCTGGCGACCTTCATCGTCTTCGCCGTGACCCTGGCGGGCGAGAATTTTTCCACCATTCGCTGGCTGAGCTTCGTCGACTTTCGTATCGAAGGCGAGCACATCTACCTGACCTATCTGGATGCCACGCTCGATAGCGGGCAGTGGTGGCGCCTGATCACGCCGATGCTGATTCACTTCGGCTGGCTGCACCTGGCGATGAACAGTCTGTGGTACTGGGAGCTGGGCCGGCGTATCGAGTTTCGCCAGGGCGCCATAGGCCTGTTGGGCCTCACCCTGCTGTTCGGCCTCGCCTCGAATTTTGCCCAATACTGGTGGGCCGGACCTTCGCTGTTCGGGGGGCTGTCCGGCGTGCTCTATGGCCTGCTCGGGCATTGCTGGATCTACCAGCGCCTGGCGCCGAACCCGGCGTATCGCCTGCCGCCCGGTGTGCTGGTGATGATGCTGGCCTGGCTGGCGATCTGCATGACCGGCATCTTCGAACTGCTGCAATTCGGCGCCATCGCCAATGCCGCGCATGTCGGCGGGCTGCTCGCCGGCTGCCTGACCGGGCTGCTTGGCGGTATGCTGGCTCGACGAACTGCTTAATCTGACTATTTTGGCCTGTAGGGCGGGTGAAACCCGCCATCTCAGCGTTTCGGCGGGTTTCACCCGCCCTACGATTCAACGGAGACCTTCATGTCGTCCTTTCTCGAAGCGATTGAAAACATCACCCCGGAAATCTACGAGAGCCTCAAGCTGGCCGTGGAAATCGGCAAATGGCCCGATGGCCGCAAGCTGACCCAGGAGCAGAAGGAGCTGAGCCTGCAGGCGATGATCGCCTGGGAAATGCAGAACCTGCCGGAAGAAGAGCGCACCGGCTATATGGGCCCGCAGGAGTGCAAGTCCAAGTCCGAGCCGGTACCCAACCTGCTGTTCAAGTCTTCGGATACCCTGCATTGATGGCTGAGCTTGGACGTGGCTCGCTGAGCAAGATGAAGGCGCACCTGGATGCGCCGGTGCAGTACGCCTTTCGCCTGGGCGACGAGGAGGTGCCGGTCAACCCGCTGGTGGGCAAGCACCTGCGCCTGGAATACCTCGGCGCCATTCATTGCACGCACTGCGGGCGCAGAACCAAGACCAGCTTCAGCCAGGGCTACTGCTACCCCTGCATGCAGAAGCTGGCGCAATGCGACATCTGCATCATGAGCCCGGAGAAGTGCCATTTCGATCAGGGCACCTGCCGCGAACCGAGCTGGGGCGAGCAGTTCTGCATGACCGATCATGTCGTGTACCTGGCCAACTCCAGCGGCGTGAAGGTGGGTATCACCCGTGCCAGCCAGGTGCCGACGCGCTGGATCGACCAGGGCGCGACCCAGGCGCTGCCCATCCTGCGTGTGGCCACCCGGCAGCAGTCCGGCTTCGTCGAGGATCTGCTGCGCAGTCAGGTGGCGGACAAGACCAACTGGCGTGCGCTGCTCAAGGGCGACGCCGCGCCGGTCGACCTGATCGCGATCCGCGAGCAGCTGTTCGCCGCCTGCGCAGCAGGCGTCACCGAGTTGCAGCAGCGTTTCGGCCTGCAGGCCGTCCAGCCGCTGAGCGCAGCCGAAGTGCTGGAAATTCGTTACCCCATCGCGGCCTATCCGGCCAAGATCACCAGCTTCAATCTGGACAAGCAGCCCCTGGCCGAGGGTACCCTGCTCGGTATCAAGGGCCAGTACCTGATGTTCGACACCGGCGTGATCAATATCCGCAAATACACCGCCTACCAGCTGGCCATCCACGAGATTGCCGCCTGACCACCACTTGCAGCTTGCGGCTTGAAGCTTGCAGCTGCCTCGAAGAGGCTTCGCCATGCGCACCGAACAATCCAAGACCATTTATCTGAAGGACTATCAGGTTCCCGATTACCTGATCGACGAGACCCACCTGACCTTCGAGCTGTTCGAGGATCACAGCCTGGTGCATGCGCAGCTGGTCATGCGGCGTAACCCCGAAGCTGGCGTCGGCCTGCCCAAGCTGGTGCTCGATGGTCAGCAGCTTGAACTGTTGCACCTCAAGCTCGACGACCGCGAGCTGGGTGCGGGCGATTACACCCTGACCGACAGCCACCTGACCCTGCAGCCCACTCAGGAGCGCTTCGTGGTCGACAGCAGCGTGCGCATCCACCCGGAGAGCAACACCGCGCTGGAAGGCCTGTACAAGTCCGGCAAGATGTTCTGCACCCAGTGCGAGGCCGAGGGCTTTCGCAAGATCACCTTCTACCTCGACCGCCCGGACGTGATGAGCAAGTTCACCACCACGGTCAGCGCCGAGCAGCATGCGTACCCGGTGCTGCTGTCCAACGGCAACCCGATTGCCAGCGGCGCGGAGGAGGGCGGCCGTCATTGGGCGACCTGGGAGGACCCGTTCAAGAAGCCGGCCTATCTGTTCGCCCTGGTTGCCGGCGATCTCTGGTGCGTGGAAGACAGCTTCACCACCATGAGCCAGCGCGAGGTGGCGCTGCGCATCTATGTCGAGCCGGAGAACATCGACAAGGTGCAGCACGCCATGGACAGCCTGAAGCGCTCGATGAAGTGGGACGAGGAGGTCTATGGCCGCGAGTACGATCTGGACATCTTCATGATCGTCGCGGTCAACGATTTCAACATGGGCGCCATGGAGAACAAGGGCCTCAACATCTTCAACTCCAGCTGCGTGCTGGCCAAGGCCGAGACCGCTACCGACGCCGCCCACCAGCGCGTCGAGGCGGTGGTGGCGCACGAGTATTTCCACAATTGGTCGGGCAACCGCGTGACCTGCCGCGACTGGTTCCAGCTGTCGCTCAAGGAAGGCTTCACCGTGTTCCGCGACAGCGAGTTCTCTGCCGATACCCACTCGCGCACCGTCAAGCGCATCGAGGACGTGGCCTACCTGCGCACCCACCAGTTCGCCGAAGACGCCGGCCCCATGGCCCATCCGGTGCGCCCGGACGCGTACATGGAAATCTCCAACTTCTACACCCTGACCATCTACGAGAAGGGTTCGGAAGTGCTGCGCATGATCCACACCCTGCTCGGCCCGGAACTGTTCCGCAAGGGCTCGGACCTGTACTTCGAGCGCCACGACGGCCAGGCCGTGACCTGCGACGATTTCGTCAAGGCCATGGAGGATGCCAGTGGCATCGACCTGACCCAGTTCAAGCGCTGGTACACCCAGGCCGGCACGCCGCGCCTGGAGGTCAGCGAGGCTTATGACGCCGCCGCGCAGAGCTACAGCCTGACCTTCCGCCAGAGCTGCCCGGCGACGCCGGGGCAGAGCGAGAAGCTGCCGTTCGTGATTCCCGTGGCACTCGGCCTGCTCGATGCCCAGGGCAACGAGCTGCCGCTGCGCCTGCAGGGCGAAAGCGCGGCGCAGGGCGCCAGTCGCGTATTGTCGGTGACCGAGGCCGAGCAGACCTTCACCTTCGAAGGCGTCGCCGAGAAGCCGCTGCCGTCGCTGCTGCGCGGCTTCAGCGCGCCGGTCAAGCTGCACTTCCCCTATGACCGCGATCAGCTGATGTTCCTCATGCAGCACGACAGCGATGGCTTCAATCGTTGGGAAGCGGGCCAGCAATTGTCGGTGCAGGTGCTGCAGGAGCTGATCGGCCAGCACCAGCGCGGCGAGGCTCTGGTGCTGGATCAGCGCCTGGTCACTGCCTTGCGCACCCTGCTGGAAGACGAGTCGCTGGATCAGGCGATGGTCGCCGAGATGCTCTCGTTGCCGGGCGAGGCGTATCTGACCGAGATCAGCGAAGTGGCGGATGTCGAAGCCATCCACGCCGCACGCGAGTTCGCCCGCAAGGCGCTGGCTAGCGCGCTGTTCGCCCCGCTGTGGGCGCGCTACCAGGCCAACCGTGAAGTCTCCAAGGCCACACCTTACGTGGCCGAGGCGGCACACTTCGCCCGCCGCAGCCTGCAGAACATCGCGCTGTCCTATCTGATGCTCAGCGAGAAAACCGAAGTGCTGGCGGCCTGCGTCGAGCAGTTCGAGAACGCCGACAACATGACCGAGCGTCTCGCGGCCCTGGCCGTGCTGGTCAACTCGCCGTTCCAGGAAGAGCAGGGCAAGGCCCTGGCCATGTTCGCCGACTTCTTCAAGGACAATCCGCTGGTGATGGATCAGTGGTTCAGCGTGCAGGCCGGCTGCCCGCTGCCGGGTGGTCTGGAGCGTGTGCATGCGCTGATGCAGCACGAAGCCTTCACCCTGAAGAACCCGAACAAGGTGCGCGCATTGATCGGTGCCTTCGCCAACCAGAACCTGATCAACTTTCACCGCGCGGACGGGGCGGGCTACCGCTTTCTTGCCGATCAGGTGATCACCCTCAACGCCCTCAACCCGCAAATCGCCTCGCGCCTGCTGGCGCCGCTGACCCGCTGGCGCAAGTACGGCCCTGCCCGGCAGGTTCTGATGAAGGCCGAGCTGGAACGCATTCTCGCCTCCGGCGAGTTGTCCAGCGACGTCTATGAGGTAGTGAGCAAGAGCCTGGCCTGAGACTGATGCCGATCAGATAAGGCTCCCGCAACCGTCTTTCGTAGGAGCCCCGCCCCGGGGCGAAGCTTTTCAGGTTCGCGGCGAGGCGCCGCTCCTACAGATTCGATGCTTGATAGGGCGGCTTTCGTTCAGAAAAGTGTTACCGGTCTCTAGCTGGTAACACTTTTTTGTTACCCAATGAAATATGCCAGCAATTCTTTATGCGCTTGCACACTTAAGTTCGGGCTTCGCTGCTTGACAGCGAGACGATCTTCGTTGCTCCGCGACGCTGCAAGGCCTGTGGTGGGCGACATAAAGCGTCGGATCGTAGGACAAGATGCGCCAGTTTTTCTGACGTACTGGTCAGTGGCTGATCAGTCACGAAAAGAAACCCGCCAATGGCTCTCCCAAGCCTGTTTGCGCTGATACAGCTGTTTGAATTGGCACCATGGTTGCAAAGCCGAGCAGGATTTGACCGCGTGCGAGCGCTCGCTGGTCGTTGGAACACGTCGCTGCAAATAAAAACAGAAGCCGTCGCCAGTACGGCATATCGCGATCCGGTTACGGGATCGCCCGAAAGAATGATCTGTCCACGGAGTGAGTCTCGATGGAAATTAAGTCCCGCAAGCCCGTTCTACGTTTTGCTCCGGCCAAGGCCGGCTTTGCGTTCGCTGGCGTTCTGCCGTTGCTGGTCGCCGCCCAGGCTCAAGCGGTGGAGTTCAGCTTCGCCGACAACGAAATCACCGGTTCCCTCGATACCACCGTTTCCTACGGCCAGCTGTGGCGCGTGCAGGGCCAGGACAAGACCAACGACGACATCAACACCAACGACGGCAACCGTAGCTTCGATACCGGTCTGGTTTCCGAAGTGTTCAAGATCACCTCGGACCTCGAGGCGTCCTACCAGAATTACGGCGTCTTCATTCGCGGCACCGCTTTCTATGACACCCAGATCATGGACAAGCGCAACGACTATCTGGACAACAACTCTCCGGCGCAGCCGAGCCAGAGCTTTCCGCGGGACAATACCTTCACCCGTGAAACCCGCCACAAGGCTGGTCGCGATGCGCAGATCCTCGATGCCTATGTCTATGGCAACTGGGACGTGGCCGATATGCCAGTTTCCGGTCGTTTGGGTAAGCAGGTATTCAACTGGGGCGAGGGCCTGTTCTACCGAGGCGGCGTGAACACCACCAACCCGGTGGATGCCGCCAAGTTCCGTTTGCCGGGTTCCGAAGTGAAGGAAGTACTGGTGCCGGTCGAGGCGCTGAGCTTCAACCTCGGGCTGACCGACAACCTGTCCATGGAAGCGTTCTACCAGTGGAACTGGAAGGAAACCGCCATTGACCCGGTAGGTACCTATTTCTCCGAGACCGATTTGTTCGCAGACGGCGGCAATACCGCTTACTCGACCCAGCGTGCCCTGATTCCGCTGGGCGGCCTCTACTCGGGGTTAAGCGCTGCAGGGGTTGGTGGCTTGCAGGGTGGTCGTACCGTCGATGCGAGCGGCAATATCAAGGTGGCTAGCGTCGGTCCGGACATCAATGCCAAGAACGATGGTCAATTTGGCGTTGCTTTCCGTTATATCGCCGAAGAGCTGAACTCGACAGAGTTCGGTTTCTACTTCGTCAACTACCATGCCAAAGAACCGACTATCTATGCGGATCTGGGAGCCTACGAGGGGCTTGATCTGGCTGCCATTTCCGCGCAGGCGCAAGGGGCATTGACTCCGCAGGTACAGCAAGCTGTGGCTGCTCAGGCTGGCGTGTCGGTCCCAACGTTACAAGCCGTAATCGCGAACCCGGCTCTCAACCCGGCGCTGGCGGCAGCCTATTCGAATGCTCTTACTAGCGCTGTAACCAGTGCGACTGGCGGCCTCGCCACCATCGATGTTGCCAACCAGGTCAACGCCCGCCGCGAATACGCCGAAGACATCCGCATGTACGGCTTCAGTTTCAACACCACCGTCGGCAACGCGTCGGTATTCGGTGAGCTGGCCTACCGTCCGAACCTGCCGATTGGTATCGCCGCCACCAACGACCTGCTCGGTGACCTGCTGACCCAAGCGCCTCAGCTTGCAGGTGGCGGTCGTGTCAACATCGGTGGCCAGCAAGTGCAACTGGGCGACCAGATCCACAACTACACCCGTGTCGAAGCCTTCAATACCTCTCTGGGTACCATCTACAACTTCGGACCGAGCCTGGGCTTCGATTCGCTGTTCGGTGTTGCGGAGCTGGCTTCCGAACATCTGCGTGGCGACAGCCTGCAGTACAACTCTCGCAACGGCACTCGCTACTACGCCGGTCGTGGTAACGGCTCCTACATTTCCGGCTACGACCGCGACGACCAGGTCAACAAGAACGCCTACGGCTACACCCTGGTGCTCTCCGGTACCTGGAACGATGTCTACGCTGGCGTGAACCTGTCGCCGTTCGCCGTGTTCAAGCATGACTTCGAAGGCAACTCGCACCAGACCGGCAACTTCATCGAAGGTCGCAAGGCCTACACCTTGGGTATGCGCGCCAGCTACCTGAACAGCCTGGAAGCCGAGATCCAGTACACCGAGTTCTATGGCGCGGGCCAGAACAATGGTGCGCGTGATCGCGACAACATCGGCCTGAACGTCAAGTACTCCTTCTAATACCCATAATCAGAAAAACGCCGGGCGCTCTCGGGCGCTCGGCAATACTCTTCACGGAGAATTACCCATGCTGAACAAGCACAGGCTGATGGCCGTAGCCGTTGCACTGGCGTTTTCCGCCGGTTCTGCACTGGCCGGCGTTTCCCCGCAGGAAGCCGCCAAACTCGGCGATACCCTGACTCCCTTCGGCGCCGAGAAGGCCGGCAATGCCGCCGGCACCATCCCGGCCTGGACCGGTGGCATCACCCAGGCGCCGGCCGGTTACACCCGCTCGGGCCAGCACCACGTCAACCCGTTCCCGGAAGACAAGCCGCTGTTCACCATCACCGCGGCCAATCTGAGCCAGTACGAGGCCAACCTGACCCCGGGTCAGATCGCCATGTTCAAGGCGTATCCGGAAACCTATCAGATGCCGGTGTACCAGACCCGCCGCTCCGGCTCCGCGCCGCAGTGGGTCTATGACAACACCATCAAGAACGCCACCAGCGCCAAGCTGGTCGATGGCGGCAACGGCTTCACCAACGCCTACGGCGGCATTCCGTTCCCGATTCCGCAGAACGGCGTCGAAGCGCTGTGGAACCACATCGCCCGCTACCGCGGCACCTACATCGTGCGTCGCGCCTCGGAAGTGGCGGTGCAGCGCAACGGCTCCTACTCGCTGGTCACCTCGCAGCAGGAAGCGCTGTTCAAGTACTACCTGCAGAACGGCTCCTTCGCCGACCTGAACAACATCATGTTCTATTACCTGTCGTTCACCACCAGCCCGGCGCGTCTGGCCGGTGGCGCGACCCTGGTTCACGAGACCCTGGATCAGGTCAAGGAGCCGCGTCAGGCCTGGGGCTACAACGCCGGCCAACGCCGCGTGCGTCGTGCGCCGAACCTGGCCTACGACACGCCGATCGCCGCCGCCGACGGCCTGCGCACCGCCGACGACACCGATATGTTCAACGGTGCTCCGGATCGCTATGACTGGAAGCTGGTGGGCAAGAAGGAAATCTACATCCCGTACAACAACTACAAGGTCACCAGCCCGGACGTTAAGTACAAGGATCTGCTGCAGGTCGGTCACCTGAATCCGGCGCTGACCCGTAACGAGCTGCACCGCGTCTGGGTGGTCGAGGGCACGCTAAAGTCCGGCGCCCGCCACATCTACTCCAAGCGCACCCTGTTCCTCGACGAGGACAGCTGGCAAGCGGCGGTGGTGGATCAGTACGACGGCCGTGGCGAGCTGTGGCGCGTTTCCATCGCCTACCTGAAGAATTACTACGACCTGCCGACCACCTGGTCTGCGCTCGACGTGTTCCACGACCTGCAGGCGCGTCGTTACCACGTGCAGAACCTGGACAACGAAGAGAGCAACACCATCGACTTCACCCAGGCGGTTCCGGACGACGGTTATTTCAAACCGGCCGCCCTGCGTCGCCGCGGCACTCGATAATAGTC
Source organism: Ectopseudomonas guguanensis (assembly GCF_900104265.1). Lineage (GTDB taxonomy): Bacteria > Pseudomonadota > Gammaproteobacteria > Pseudomonadales > Pseudomonadaceae > Aquipseudomonas > Aquipseudomonas guguanensis. Next base: position 205,274 of record NZ_FNJJ01000011.1, on the reverse strand, counting down.
GTGTAGCTTCAAGCGAAGGCCGCTACAGTAGTAGCGGCCTTTTCGTATCAGCTTGGCGAATAGGCTTCTATAACGCGGGTTTTGCCTTAACAAAACATAACGTCGCGCCAATTGTCAGGGCTTTCCGAAGCTCGCTAGGATGGGCGGAATCAGTAGTACCGCCTATAACAAGAAAGGGGGAAGGTATATGAGTGAGCCCGTCATGCGGCGCACCCAGTCCGGTCTGGCGCCCAAGCAGGCGCGCAAATCGGCGCTCCGTGTCCATTCGCCGCTGGCTAAAGCGCTCTCGCTGTGCAGTGTGCTTTCCATTCTGGCTTTCGCTGCCGCACCCTTGCAGGCCGAAACCTCGGCTGCAGCCGATGCCGTCTACGCCATCGAGTCGCCCAAGGCCGTACACAGCCTGCTGCTCGATGTGGTCAATACCGGCGAGCGTCTGGTTGCCGTCGGCGACCGTGGCCACATTCTCTATTCCAACGACCAGGGGCAAAGCTGGCAGCAGGCGAAGGTTCCGACCCGGCAGATGCTGACGTCGCTGTTTTTCGTCGACGCCCAGCATGGCTGGGTGGTCGGTCACGACGCGCAGATTCTTGCCACCACCGATGGCGGCCTGACCTGGACCAAGCAATACGAAGACCTGGAGCGCGAAGCGCCGCTGCTCGACGTCTGGTTCAAGGATCTCGAAACCGGCTACGCCGTGGGCGCCTATGGCGCATTGCTGGAAACCACCGATGGCGGCCAGAACTGGGAAGACGTCAGTGATCGTCTCGACAACGAGGACGCCTATCACCTCAACGCCATCACCGCGGTGAAGGATACCGGTCTGTTCATCGTCGGCGAGCTGGGCGGCATGTTCCGTTCGCGTGACTGGGGCGAGACCTGGGAGACCGTCGAGGACAAGCCCTACGAGGGCTCGCTGTTCGGCGCACTGGGCACCGACGAAGCCGGCACGCTGCTCGTCTACGGCCTGCGTGGTCACCTGTTCCGCTCCACCGACTTCGGTGACAGCTGGCAGCAGATCAGTCTCAACACGCCTAACAATGGCCCGCTGGAGTTCGGCCTGGCCGATGGCACCCTGCTGCGCGATGGCAGCGTTGCGGTGGTCGGCCACGGCGGCACCGTGCTGCGCAGCAACGATCACGGCCAGACCTTTACCCTGAACAATCGTCCCGACCGCCTTTCGCTGGCCGGGGTAACTGCACTGGATAACGGCAACCTGATCCTGGTGGGGCAGGGCGGCGTTCACCTCGCCGCCTCGACTGGCGCCGATCTGGGCCAACAATAACAAGCCGGGAGCCTTTGCATGACCAAGCATCAACAACAGCCCGCCTCCTTCCTCGAGCGGCTGATTTTCAACAATCGCCCGGCGGTGATCCTCATCTGCCTGCTGATCAGCATTTTCCTGTTCTATCAGGCTGCACAGGTACGTCCGCAGACCAGCTTCGAGAAGATGATTCCCCTGGGGCACCCCTATATCCAGAAGATGCTCGAACACCGTAATGACCTGGCCAACCTGGGCAACACGGTGCGCATCTCGGTAGAGGCCACCAACGGCGACATCTTCAGCAAGGAGTACATGGAGACGCTGCGGCAGATCCATGACGAGGCCTTCTACATTCCCGGCGTCGACCGTTCCGGCCTGAAGTCGCTGTGGAGCCCCAGCGTGCGCTGGACCGAAGTGACCGAAGAAGGCTTCGCCGGTGGCGAGGTGATCCCGCAGACCTACGACGGTTCCGCCGACAGCCTGGAGGATTTGCGCAGCAACATCCTCAAGTCGGGGCAGATCGGTCGCCTGGTGGCGAACAACTTCAAGTCCAGCATCGTCGACATCCCGCTGCTGGAGTCCTACCCGGACCCCAACGACCAGAGCAAGCTGATCAAGCTCGACTACCAGAAGTTCTCCCACGAGCTGGAAGAGAAGATCCGCGACAAGTACGAGGCGCAAAACCCCGATGTGAAAGTGCACATCATCGGTTTCGCCAAAAAGGTCGGTGATCTGATCGACGGCCTGATCGGCGTGGCGCTGTTCTTCGCCGTGGCCATCGGCATCACCTTCGTGCTGCTGCTGTGGTTCACCCACTGCTTCAAGAGCACCCTGGCGGTGGTGATCACCACCCTGGTGGCGGTGATCTGGCAATTGGGCCTGCTGCACACCCTGGGCTTCGGTCTCGATCCCTACTCGATGCTGGTGCCGTTCCTGGTGTTCGCCATCGGTATCTCCCACGGGGTGCAGAAGATCAACGGCATCGCCATGGCCTCGGGCGATGCGACCGATGCCCTGTCTGCCGCGCGCATGGCCTTCCGTCAGCTGTTCATCCCCGGCCTGGTGGCGCTGCTGTCCGATGCCGTCGGCTTCGTCACCCTGTTGCTGATCGATATCGGCGTGATTCGCGAACTGGCCATCGGCGCCTCGATGGGCGTGGCGGTAATCATCCTGACCAACCTGATCCTGCTGCCGGTCGTCATTTCCTATATCGGCATCGGCAAGCGCGCGGTGAAGAAGAGCCGCGAGGAGGCCGCCAAGGATCACCCGATCTGGCGCGCGATTTCCAACTTCGCTCATCCGATGGTGGCGCCGATTTCCGTGGTGATCGCCGTGGTGGCGCTGGCTGGCGGCGTCTGGTACGGGCAGAACCTGAAGATCGGCGACCTCGACCAGGGCGCGCCGGAGCTGCACCCGGATTCGCGCTACAACCTGGACAACGACTTCGTCATCCGCAATTACTCGACCAGCTCCGACGTGCTGGTAGTCATGATCAAGACCGGCCCCGAAGGCTGCTCGACCTATGACAGCCTGGCCGCGATGGACGAGCTGATGTGGAAGATGGAGAACACCGAGGGCGTGCAATCGGCCATCTCCATGGTCACCGTGTCCAAGCAGGTGATCAAGGGCATGAACGAGGGCAACCTGAAATGGGAGACCCTGTCGCGCAACCAGGACGTGCTGAACAACTCCATCGCCCGTGCCGAAGGCCTGTACAACGCCGACTGCTCGGTGGCGCCGGTGCTGATCTTCCTCGAGGACCACAAGGCCGAGACCCTGTCGCGTGCCGTGGCTGCCGCCGAAGAATTCGCCGCACAGCACAACACCGACGAACTGCAGGTGGTACTGGCGGCCGGTAACGCCGGTATCGAAGCGGCCACCAACGAGGTGATCGCGGCGTCCGAAACCACCATGCTGATCGCGGTGTACGCAGCGGTGAGCATCATGTGCCTGCTGACCTTCCGTTCGCTGGCCGCGACCCTGTGCGTGATCCTGCCGCTGGTGCTGACCTCGGTGCTGGGTAACGCGCTGATGGCTTTCATGGGCATCGGTGTGAAGGTCGCCACCCTGCCGGTGATCGCCCTGGGCGTGGGTATCGGTGTCGACTACGGCATCTACATCTACAGCCGTCTGGAAACCTACCTGCGTCAGGGCATGTCGCTGCAGGACGCCTACTACGAGACGCTCAAGTCCACCGGCAAGGCGGTGCTGTTCACCGGCGTCTGCCTGGCCATCGGCGTGGCGACCTGGATCTTCTCGGCGATCAAGTTCCAGGCAGACATGGGCCTGATGCTGACCTTCATGTTCCTGTGGAACATGATCGGCGCGATCTGGCTGCTGCCGGCCCTGGCCCGCTTCCTGATCAACCCGGAGAAGCTGCGCGCCAAAGCCTGATGGCCTATGCGTAAAACGAAAACCGCGGCCGAGTGCCGCGGTTTTTGTTTTTATGGCGGTGACGAGAAGTGCTCGCCATCGCGGCAGTTGATGCGCACGGCGCACCCTACCCAGCGCCTCGTAGGGAGCGCCGCGCGCACCGGGGATGAACGTTGATCTGCCGGATCGGCGCATATTCCCATACCCCGTCGAGCTGTCGCCGCGGGGCGGGGTATAGGCGGAGAACCGCTGTAGCTGCGGTGCGCACGGCGCACCCTACGTGTCGCCAATCAGTGCGTAGGGTGTAGTGCATAGGGTGGGCCGGGCGGCGATCCGCTTCAGCCCACCAGGGGCAGCCGCTGTCGGTGGGCTGAAGCCCACCCTACGTTGCTACCAGTTGCACGCCTCGGATTGCATATCCTGCACGCCCATCGCGCGCCTAGCGCGGATATAGCGGCGGCAGCGCGCTGCTTTCCTGCGGTGCGGCGCTCGGCTCCTGCGCGGCGGGCAGGTTGCGAATGGCTTTCCACAAATCTTCGCCCTGCCAGTGCTGGCCGGTTTCGCTGTACAAGGCGCCGTTGAGACCGTCCAGCGCATCCGACAGCGGCACGTAGCGCGCCGCCATATCGGCGAGGGTTTCCGGCTGCTGCCGCGCCCAGGCATCGAGGGCGTGACGGGTCGCCTGGGCGTCGCCAGCCTGACAGGCGCGTTTGAGGTCGTCGAGCAGCGTGCGCGGGCTCGGGCCTGCCTGCGCTGCGCGCTGGATCGCCGGTTGCCGGCGTGCATGCCACCACAGGCCGAAACCGAGCAGGGTGGTCAGGCTCAGCAGGGCGCAGGCCAGTTGCCAGGGCCACAGTTCCGGCCCCTCGATCACCTGGGTGGTCACCATCGGCGTGTTGGGCTGTTCGTCGTTCTGCAGTTGCGGATTCTCGGCAACCTGCAGGGTGCGGGCGGCGAGGGTGGTGCGCTCCAGCGTGTCGGTCTGGGTATTCCACCACAGCACTTCCAGCGGCGGCAGGTCGAAGCTGCCGGCGCGGCTGGGCACCAGCGCCTCGCGCTCCTCGCGGGTGCCGATGATGCCGCTCTCGCTTTTCTGGTCGTTCATCTGCGGCTGGTCCGGATAGCGCCGCAGGCCCTCGACCTGGGTTGCCGGCAACGGCGGCAGCTGCGCGCTGGAAAGGCCATCGACCTTGAGAATCAGGCGGCGGGTCAGGGAATCGCCAACCTGGCTCTGCTGCGGTTGCGGGTTCCAGGTTTCCGCCAGGCCCAGGGCCCGTGCCGGCAGCCAGGGGGCGTCAGGCGGGTAGTCGGCCGGTTTGGCCTTGACCTGCAGCGGAATGTCCGGTGATTTGACCCGCGTGACCTTGCCGGTGCGCGGGCCGAAGGGCAGGAAGTCGTTGTTGCGCGAGCGGTCGACCAGGGTGGCGCTGAAGGTCTGCCCGGGGATCAGCAGTTCGCCGCTGCGCTGCGGATAGATGGCGTATTGCAGTTCGATCACGCCATGCAGCACGCCACCGATGCTCTTCTCGTAGGTACGCGGCTCGCCCAGTTGCTCGATGCGGGCATCGGCTATGCGCAGGGGCGTCAGGCTGCTGTCGTCATACATGGAAACCGAGTGGTAGATGCGCAGGGTCAGTATGGCCTGGGCCTGTACGTAGACGCTTGGCTGGTCGAGGCTGGCATCGATGAACACCGGTGCCAGCCTGTCACCGTCACCGGCGCTGACGGCTTCCTCGACGTTGAGCGTGATCGGCAGGGTTTCGGCATCTTCCAGGCGAATCGCCGGGATCGTCACTTCGCCGCTGCGGCGCGGCTGCAGGGTGAGGATCCAGCGGGTGCTGGCGCGTGGCGTGTCACCGATGCTGCTCAGGCGGTTGACCTGGCGGCTGCCGAGAATCTCGAAATCCCGCTCCAGCGGGCTCAGGTCGGGGCGGCCGAAGCGGGTCGGGTCGGTGGATTCCAGCGTCAGCACCACGGTCTCGCCTTCGCTCAGGCGGGTGCGGTCGACGCTGGCGAAAAAGGCTTCGGCCTGGGCCTGCCCGGCGAGCATGAGAAGAAGCAGGAAGACCAGACGCTTCATCGGTTCGAGTCCTGACGCTGTTGCTGTTCATACCAGAATTTGCGCCGCAGCAGCTCGGCCGGATCGTCCGGGATCTGCCGCAGCCATTGTTCCAGCGCTTGCCTGCGCTCTGCCGCGGTGCCCAGATCGGCTTCCGTGCGGGGTTGGCCCACGGGTTCGGCATCGTCCGGGCTTTCATGGACGCTGGCGGGTTGGCTGTCTTGCCCGGCGCCATCGGCCGTGCCCTGGGCTTCGCCGCTTTCGCTGTTGTCGCCGGCAGCGGCGGGCTGAGCGGGTTGCGCGGGTTGTGCAGCAGTGCTCTCGGCGGGCTGTGAGGTGGCGGATTCACTCGGCTCGGCCGGCTCGTCGGATTCCTGTTGCTGGTCCGAATCGCCCTCGCCGGACTGCTGCTGATTCTCGCGCTGGCGCAGTGCTTCTTCCACCAGGGCCTTGTTGTGCTGCGCGGCGGCCAGCTCCGGCTGGCGTTCCAGGGCCTGCTCATAGGCGTCCAGCGCCGCCTCCAGCGCGCCGGCCTTGGCCAGGGCGTTGCCGCGATTGTAGTGATCGGCGGCGCCGTCGCCCTTGGCGAAACGCTCTGCGGCGGCGGAATAGTCCTCGGCCTCGAACAGCGCCTTGCCTTGCCACTGCGAGTCGACGAAGCGCTGCGCCGCCTCGGCCGGGCGTTGCGCCTGCAGCAGGCGCTGGCCTTGCTGATCGGGACGCAGCCACAGATCGTTGAATTCGAAGGCCTGGCTGCTTTGCGGCGGCAGCATCAGCAACAGCGGCAGGCAGAACAGCCAGCCGCGGCGTCCGGCGCAGGCGGCCAGCAGCAGCAAGGGCAGCAGCAGCCAGTAGCCCTGGTCGATACGGCTGTCGAGCCGTGTCGGTTCGGTCGCCGCGCGCATGGCCTGCGGGCCGTCGAGCAGGCCGAGGCGGCTCAGGTCTTCGTCGTCCAGGCGTATCGCGGCATAGCGGCCGCCATGGGCCTCGGCGGTTTCCCGCAGGACGCGGGCATCGATGCGCGGAATCAGGATGGCGCCGCGCGAGTCCTTGAGAAAGCTGCCGTCCTCCTGCACCACCGGGGCGCCTTCGCGGCTGCCCACACCGAGCACCAGCAGTGGTACCGAGCGCTTGCCCAGGGCCTGCTGGATGCCGTTGCGTTCCTCGTCACCGAGGTCGCTGGTGACCAGCAACAGGCGACCCTGGCCCAGTTGCGCCTGGTCGAGCAGTTGTAGCGCACGCGCCACGGCCAGGTCGGCGCGACGCCCCGGCTCCGGCATCAGCGAGGGTTTCAGCGCTTCGAGCAGGTTGCGGCTGGTGGCCAGGTCGTCCGACAGCGGCACCAGGCCATGGGCGCTGCCGGCATAGACGATGATCGCCGTCTGCGCGTCGCGGCGTGCCTCGAGCAGGTCGAGCAGCTTGCGCCGGGCCTGTTCCAGGCGGTTGGGTCTGCCATCGGTGGCGAGCATCTGCGGCGTCAGTTCGAGCACAACCACCAAGGGATCGGCAGGCTTCTGGCTGCTTTGCTCGACGCGCTGCCAGCTGGGGCCGAGCAGCGCCAGCACGGCCAGCAGCCAGGCCAGGCCGAGCGCCAGCCAGGGCAATTTGCTCGAGCGGCCGCTGCCGCCCTTGAGCAGTGCCTGATGGAAGGCCGCCGGCAACAACAGCTGCCAGCGCCCGCTCTGCCGTTCGCGATGCCACAGGCGCCAGAGCAGCCAGGCCAGCACGGGCACGGCCAGCAGCCACAATGGGCGCAGCCATTCCGGCCAGAACAGGATCATGCCCGCCTCCTCAGCCGCTGTAGCAGGTCGGGCCAGAGCACCTGGCTGACCAGCAGCAGCGAGCCCAGCAGCGCCAGTGCCAGGGGCCAGGCGTAGAGCGCCTGAGCCGGGCGGGCGAGGGTGGGTTGCTGGGCGACCGGTTCGAGGCGATCGAGGGTCAGCTCGATCTGCTCCAGCTCGGCCTGATTGCGTGCGCGGAAATACTCGCCACCGGTCGCGTCGCTGATCGCGCGCAGGCTGGTTTCGTCCAGATCCAGGGCGCTGAAACCGAAGCTGCCGAATGCGCCGCCTTGCTGCGGATCGGCGCCGATGCCGATGGCATAGATGCGCACGCCTTCGTCGGCGGCCAGTTGCGCGGCCACCATCGGGTCGATTTCGCCGCCGTTGTTCGCACCGTCGGTGATTAGCACCAGCACCCGGCTTTGCGCAGGACGTTGGCGCAGACGCTTGACCGCCAGGCCAATGGCGTCACCGATGGCGGTGTTCTTGCCGGCGATGCCGATCATGGCTTCGTCCAGCCAGGTGCGCACCGTGTGACGGTCAAAGGTCAGCGGCGCCTGCAGATAGGCCTGGCTGCCGAACAGGATCAGGCCGACACGGTCACCACGGCGGCCTTCGATGAAATCGCCGAGCAGGCGTTTGACCAGCTCCAGGCGGCTGATCGGCTCGCCGTCCCACTGCATGTCGGCGTAATCCATGGAGCCGGAGACATCCACGGCCAGCAGCAGATCACGGCCGCTGGCCGGCAGCGGCAGGGGCTGACCGACCCATTGTGGCCGTGCCGCGGCGCACAGCAGCAACGCCCAGAGCAGCACCAGCGGCGCCTGCTGACGCCAGCTGGGCAGGGCGGCGCGGGCGCGGCGACCGCTCAGGGCCTGCAGCTCGTCCAGAAAGCCGACACGCAATGCGGCGTCACCGCTGTCGGCTGGGGGCAGCAGCAGACGCAGCAGCCAGGGCAGCGGCGCGAGCAGAAAGACCCAGGGCCAGGCGAACTCAAACATGCTTGCGAATCCAGGTAGCGACGGCCTGATCGAGTTCCGCGATGGCCTTGTCACTCATCGTGCATTGTGGCCTGTAGCTGCCATCGACGAGGATCATCCAGCGGGTCAGGCCGGCCGCCGGGCAGCGGTTGTCGAGAAACGCCAGCCAGGCCCGGCTGCTCAGGGTGTGGCTGGCGCTGTCCGGGTAGCGTTCGCGGCACAGGCGCTTGAGCAGCGCGTTGAGTTGCTGCAGCCAGGGCCCGGCGGGTGCGCCATCATAGGGTTTGCGCAAGGTGGCCAGCTCGTCGAGCGCCGCCTGGCGCAGTGGGTCGAGTGCCTGCTGCACCTTCGCCTTGGGTGGGCGCCGCCGCCAGTTGCGCAGCAGGCGCCAGAGCCCCCAACCCAGCAGCGGCAGCAGTACGGCGAGCAGCCACCAACCCGGGGCCGGCGGCCACCAGGGTACGGGCGGCGGGTCGATCAGCGGTAGCAACTGGTCGATGGGGTTCACAGGGATTTTCTCGAATGCAGGGTGCTGAGTTGCTCCTGCAACTGCTCGACCAGTTCGGACTGCGTGCTCAAGGGTAGCAGCGGCACGCCGAGCTTCTGCGCCAGACGCTGCCAGCGCGCCTCACGCGCCTGGGCCTGGGCGCGATAGGCCTGGCGCAGGTCGCCGTTGTGGCTGTCCAGCTCCAGCTGCGCGCCGCCCTGGGTAAAGCGCAGCAGGCCGGCTGCCGGCAGGGCGTGATCGAGAGGATCGGACAGCGGCAGCAGCAACAGGTCGGTGTGGCGCGCGAGCAGCGTCAACTGTTGCTCGGCGTTGTCGCTGAGGGCACGCTCGTCGCACAGCACGATCACCAGGCTGCCCGGGCGCAGTACTTCGCGCGCGCGGCGCAGGGCCAGGCCGAAGTTGTCGCGGGCGGTGTTGGCCTGGCTCTCCGGGCCGAGCGCCTGGTTGGCGCGGGCCAGCAGGTTGAGCAGTTGCAGCAGGCTCTGCTTGCTGCGTCGGGGTTTGACCTCGTGATGTTCGTTGTCGGCGAACACCAGGCCGCCGATACGGTCGTTGTGGCCCAGCGCGGCCCAGCCGATCAGCGCCGCGGCGCGGGCAGCCAGCACCGACTTGAAGCACAGGCCGGAGCCGAAGAACAGGCGCTGGCTCTGTTCGGCGATGATGAAGATGGGGCGCTCGCGCTCTTCGTGGAACAGCTTGGTATGCGGCTCCTGGGTGCGTGCGGTGACGCGCCAGTCGATGGTGCGCACGTCATCGCCGGCCTGATAGACGCGCACTTGGTCGAAGTCCACGCCACGGCCGCGCAGCTTGGAGTGATGCAGGCCCGCCAGCGGGCTGCGCCGAGCCGGGGTGGAGAACAGCGGCACTTCATGCACCTTGTGACGCATGTCGATCAGCTCGCCGAGGGTGATATGGATGCCGGGTGACAGGGGCTGGCTGGACATATTGATCTCACGCCATCCTGCCGAGCTCCCTCGCCCATTCATGGGAGAGGGCTGGGGAGAGGGTGGGGCTTTTCGCTGCCCTCTCCCCCGGCCCCTCTCCCGCAAGCGGGAGAGGGGAGACAAGCCTATTGCGCTGCATCAGGCCACCGCCACCACGTCGAGGATGCGCTGGATCACACGGTCCTGATCGACGCCCGAGGCTTCGGCCTCGAAGGACAGGATGATGCGATGGCGCAGCACGTCGAACAGCACCGCCTGGATGTCTTCCGGGCTGACGAAGTCGCGCCCGGCCAGCCAGGCGTGGGCGCGCGCGCAGCGATCGAGGGCAATGGAACCGCGCGGGCTGGCGCCATAGGCGATCCAGTCGGCCAGCTCGGCGTCGAACTTGGCCGGGCTGCGGCTGGCCATCACCAGTTGCACCAGGTACTCCTCCACGGCATCGGCCATGTACAGGCCGAGAATTTCCTTGCGTGCGGCGAACACCGCCTGCTGGCTGACCCGGTGCTCGGGCTTGGCCTCGCCATTGAGCGCATCGCCACGGGCCTGGGCGAGAATCTTGCGCTCCACCGCCGCATCGGGAAAGCCGATCTTGACGTGCATCAGGAAACGGTCGAGCTGGGCTTCGGGCAGCGGGTAGGTGCCTTCCTGCTCGATGGGGTTCTGCGTGGCCATGACCAGAAACAGCGGCGATAGATCGTAGGTCGAGCGGCCCACCGAGACCTGGCGCTCGGCCATGGCCTCGAGCAGCGCCGACTGCACCTTGGCCGGGGCGCGGTTGATCTCGTCGGCCAGCACCAGGTTGTGGAAGATCGGCCCTTGCTGGAACACGAAGCTGCCAGTCTCCGGGCGATAGATCTCGGTGCCGGTGATGTCGGCCGGCAGCAGGTCCGGGGTGAACTGGATGCGATGGAACTCGCCCTCGATGCCTTCGGCCAGCTCCTTGATCGCCTTGGTCTTGGCCAGACCGGGGGCGCCTTCGACCAGCAGATGGCCGTCGGCGAGCAGGGCGATCAGCAGGCGCTCGATGAGCTTGTCCTGGCCGAGAATCTGGGTGGAGAGAAATTGGCGTAACGCGACCAGCGCTTCACGGTGTTCCATCGTCGGGCTCTTCTGGCGGATGAGCGGGCTTGCGAAGCCGCGCGTGCAGACCGCCGACTTTAATGCATTTGCCGCTTCAGCCGCTATCTGCGGCGCGGGTCATGAAAGGGCCGGCAACAGAAATGCGAGGCAGGTCGCCGACGCTGATATCGACCATGGCCGGGCAGGCGCGCGGCTATCGCCACTGCGTCAGAAGCCGGCGCTGGGCGAGCAGGGCGCCGTCCTGCGTGGTGGGCGTCAGGCGCAGCGTCTGGCCCGGCAGGCACTGCGCCAGCCGGGCCACGGCCTGTGGCGTCAGCGCGCCCAGGCGTGGGTAGCCGCCGATGGTCTGGCGGTCATTGAGCAGGATGATCGGCTGGCCGTCCGGCGGCACCTGCACGGCGCCCAGGGGAATGCCTTCGGAGATCATCGCGCCACGCTGGCATTGCAGCTGCGGCCCCTGGAGGCGGATGCCCATGCGGTCGGCGCGCTGATCGATCAGCCACTCGCTGTTGAAGGCATCGAACAGGCTCTGCCCGCGGAAGTCGCCGATCTGCGCGCCCAGAATCAGCTGCAGGCACGGCGTGGTCTGGTACTCGGGAATGAACTCGGCGGGCATCTGCCGCGTTGCATCGGCGCTGCCGCTCCAGCCCGGAGCATCGCCGACGGCGAGGGCGCGGCCATCGCCGTGCAGCCCACCGAGGCCCTCGCGCAGCATGCTGGCGCAGCTGCCGAGTACCTGTGGCGCCTGGAATCCACCCGGCGCGGCCAGGTAGGCGCGCGCGCCCTGGCGCGGCTGAGCGAAGCTCAGGCGCTGGCCTTCAAGTACCTTGAAACTGCGCCAGGGCATCAGCGGCTGGTCGTCCAGCCGTGCGCCGAGGTCGGCCCCGGTCAGCGCCAGCGTGGCGTCGCGAGTGCATTCGAACTCGGCGTCACCCAGGGTGATCTCCACCACTGCGGCAGTCAGTGGGTTGCCCAGCAGCCAGTTGGCCCAGCGATGGGCAATCCAGTCCAGGGCGCCGCACTGGGTCACGCCGAGGTGGCGCACGCCGAAGCGGCCAGCGTCCTGCAACTGAATGAAGGGGCTGCTGCGCACTACCCGCAGGCCGCCATCGATGGCGCTCATTGGCTGGCCTCCAGGGGACTGTCGTCACCGCCCAGGCGGATGAATTCGGCACGGTCGATGGGCACGAAGCGCACACGGTCACCCGGTTGCAGCAGGCTGTAGCCCTCGATATCGCTGCCGAACAGTCGACTTGGCGTGCGTCCGATCAGGTTCCAGCCGCCGGGCGAGACCACCGGGTAGGCAGCCGTCTGCCGTTCGGCGATGCCGACGCTGCCGGCGGCGATGCGCTTGCGCGGCGTGCTCAGGCGCGGCGTGGCAAGGATTTCCTCGACCAGGCCCATGAAGGCGAAGCCTGGAGCGAAACCCAGGGCGAATACCTGATAGGCATGCCGGCTATGGCATTCGATCACGTCGGCCTCGCTGAGCCCACTGCGCTGTGACAGCAGTTGCAGCTCCGGGCCTACGCTGCGGTCGTACCAGGTAGGCAGCTGGTGTTCGCGGCCCCCTTCAAGATCGGCAGGCTGCAGGCCGTCGAGTGCCTCGGCGACCTTCGCCCGCGCCTGGTTGCCGTCGAGCTGGCACAGGTCGTAATGCAGCAGCAGCGTGGTGTAGGAGGGCACCAGATCGATCAGTGCAGTGCCGAAAGCCTCCTGCAGGCGCATGCGTGCGGCCAGCATCCACGGCATGTTGGCTTCATCGATATGTTCGAACAGGCGCAGGATCAGGCTGTCGATGCCGGCGACCTCCAGCCGGGCCTCGGGCGCCTTCATGCCCGGGCCAGGCCGTCGAGGGCCTGGCGGATACGTTGCACGGCAGCCACCGAACTGGCGTTGTCGCCGTGCACGCAAAGGGTCTGCGCATTCAGGTGCAGCGCGCTTCCGTCGCTGGCCTGCAGCGCCTCGCCTCGTGCCAGGGCGAGCGCCTGGCTGACGATCACCTCGCTGTCGTGATGCACGGCGCCCGGCAGGCTGCGGCTGAGCAGGAAACCTTGCGAATCGTAGGCGCGGTCGGCGAAGACTTCGAACCACAGGGTCAGGCCGAATTCCTCACCCAGGGTCTGTGCCGCGCTGTTGTCGCGGGTGCACATCAGCATCAGCGGCAGTTGGCGGTCGTACTTGGCCACGGCGCTCATCACCGCGCGCAGGGTGGCGGGCTTGCGCATCATGTCCTGATACAGCGCGCCGTGTGGCTTGACGTAGCTGACGCGGGCGCCCTGGCTGCGGCAGATGCCTTCCAGCGCGCCGATCTGGTAGAGCATCAGGTCTTCGACTTCCTGCGGCGTGCAGTCCATCGAGCGGCGGCCGAAACCGACCAGGTCCTGGTAGGCGGTGTGTGCACCGATGCGTACGTCGTGGGCCACGGCCAGGGCCACGGTCTTGCGCATCACGCTGGGGTCGGAGGCGTGGAAGCCGCAGGCGATGTTGGCGCAGTCGATGAAGGGCATGACCTCGGTATCCAGACCCATGGTCCAGGCGCCGAAGCTTTCGCCGATGTCGCAGTTCAGAAGCAGGTCGTTCACGCGGGAGCTCCTCTGGCAGGCAGCCGATAAGCCGTTGTGGCCGGGGCCGTCATCACTTGTCGCCATTTTTCAATGGTCTGCCGGAGGCGTCCAACTAATTAAAGCGTGCGCCGGATATAGGAAAGTCGATGAGGCTCAGGCCAGGCGGAACTGGCTGGCGCTGCCCGAAGCCATGCGCGGCGCCTGAGCGCTCGCCATGGCCCGCCTCGCGCTGCGCTGGCGGGCCATGGCCTGTCTTTTTTGCACCGTGTCGGTGCAGCCTTGAAAGAAAATGTCGCAGCGCCGCAAGCGGGCGTGGGGCGTCCCTCGTTAAGCTCGTCGGCCATGTGTGACCACCCGGTCGCTCCCTCACGCCGGTCCGCTTGCGACTTCCAAGTGTCATTGTCGCTTCATGGACTAACGTTGAACTAACACTTCGCGACAGCGATCCAGACTTCCTGTCGAACCACCAGCCCAATGGAGCAAAACCCATGGCGTTCTTTACGGCGGCCAGCAAAGCCGACTTCCAGCAGCAACTGCAAGCGGCCCTGGCACAGCACGTGAGTGAGCAGGCGCTGCCACAAGTAGCCCTGTTCGCCGAACAGTTCTTCGGCATCATCGCCCTCGAAGAGTTGACCCAGCGACGTCTGTCCGACCTGGTCGGCTGCACCCTGTCGGCCTGGCGAATGCTGGAGCAGTTCGATCACGCCAAGCCGCAGGTGCGTACCTTCAACCCCGATTACGAGAAGCATGGCTGGCAATCTACCCACACCGCGGTGGAGATCCTGCATGGCGACATCCCGTTTTTGGTCGACTCGGTACGCATGGAACTCAATCGCCACGGCTACAGCATCCATACCCTGCAGAACAGCGTGTTCAGCGTGCGCCGCGACAAGAGCGGCCAGTTGCTGGAAATCCTGCCCAAGGGCACCCAGGGCGAGGGCGTGCTGCAGGAAGCGCTGATGTTCCTGGAGATCGACCGCTGCGCCAGCAGCACCGAGCTCAAGACGCTGGAGCGAGCCATTCACGAAGTGTTCAGTGACGTGCGCCTGAGCGTCGCCGACTTCCAGCCGATGAAGGCCAAGGCGCGCGAACTGCTGGCCTGGCTCGATCGCGCCAAGCTCAAGGTGGACAAGCCCGAGCTGGATGAAATCAAGGTCTACCTCAACTGGCTGCTGGACAACCACTTCACCTTCCTCGGCTACGAGGAATTCACCGTCGCGCCGACTGCCGATGGCGGCACCATGGTCTACGACGAGAAATCCCTGCTCGGCCTGTCCAAGCGCCTGCGCACCGGGTTGTCCGCCGAGGAACTGCACATCGAGCCGGAGGCGGTGGCCTACCTGCGCGAGCCGCAGCTGCTGTCGTTCGCCAAGGCCGCGGTACCGAGCCGCGTGCATCGCCCGGCCTACCCGGATTTCGTTTCCATCCGCGAACTCGATGCCAAGGGCAACGTGGTCAAGGAATGCCGCTTCATGGGCCTGTACACCTCGGCGGTGTACGCCGAGAGCGTGTGGAACATCCCCTACATCCGCCGCAAGGTAGACGTGATCAAGCAGCGCTCGGGCTTCGACAGCAGCGCCCACCTGGGCAAGGAACTGGCCCAGGTGCTGGAAGTGCTGCCGCGTGATGATCTGTTCCAGACCCCGGTCGACGACCTGTTCAACACCGCGCTGGCCATCGTGCAGATCCAGGAGCGCAACAAGATTCGCGTGTTCCTGCGCCGCGATCCCTACGGCCGCTTCTGCTACTGCCTAGCCTACGTGCCACGCGACGTCTACTCCACCGAAACCCGCATGAAGATTCAGCAGGTGCTGATGGATCGTCTGCAGGCCACCGATTGCGAGTTCTGGACCTTCTTCTCCGAGTCGGTACTGGCGCGCGTGCAGTTCATCCTGCGCGTCGATCCGAAGAACAAGACCCAGATCGACCCCGTGCGCCTGGAGAAGGAAGTCATCCAGGCCTGCCGTTCGTGGAAGGACGACTACGTCGGGCTGATGGTGGAAAGCCTCGGCGAGGCGCAGGGCACCAACGTCCTGGCCGAATTCCCCGGCGGTTTCCCGGCCGGCTACCGCGAGCGTTTCGCCCCGCATTCGGCGGTGGTGGACATGCAGCACCTGCTCAGCCTGAGCAACGACAAACCGCTGGTGATGAGCTTCTACCAGCCGCTGGCGCAGGGCGACCAGCAGCTGCACTGCAAGCTGTACCATGCCGACACGCCGCTGCCGCTGTCCGACGTGCTGCCGATTCTGGAGAACCTCGGCCTGCGCGTGCTCGGCGAGTTCCCCTACAAGCTGCGCCGCAATGACGGCCGCGAGTTCTGGATTCACGACTTCGCCTTCACCTACGCCGAAGGCCTGGACGTCGACATCCAGCAGCTCAACGACACCCTGCAGGACGCCTTCATCCATATCGTCGGTGGCGATGCCGAGAACGATGCGTTCAACCGCCTGGTGCTGACCGCCGCCATGCCCTGGCGCGACGTGGCCCTGCTGCGTGCCTATGCGCGCTATCTCAAGCAGATCCGCCTCGGTTTCGACCTCAGCTACATCGCCTCGACGCTGATCAACCACGCCGATATCGCCAAGGAGCTGGTGCGTCTGTTCCGCACCCGTTTCTACCTCGCGCGCAAGCTCACCGCCGAGGACCTGGAGGACAAGCAGCAGAAACTCGAGCAGGCCATCCTGGCTGCGCTGGACAACGTCGCCGTACTCAACGAAGACCGCATCCTGCGTCGCTACCTGGACCTGATCAAGGCGACCCTGCGTACCAACTTCTTCCAGACCGATGCCAATGGCGCGGCCAAGTCCTATTTCAGCTTCAAGCTCAGCCCGCGCCTGATTCCGGAAATTCCGCGGCCGGTGCCGAAGTTCGAGATCTTCGTCTACAGCCCGCGCGTCGAGGGCGTGCACCTGCGCTTCGGCGACGTCGCCCGTGGCGGCCTGCGCTGGTCGGATCGCGAGGAGGATTTCCGTACCGAGGTGCTTGGTCTGGTCAAGGCGCAGCAGGTGAAGAACGCGGTGATCGTGCCGATGGGCGCCAAGGGCGGCTTCGTGCCGCGCAAGATGCCGGTCGGCGGCTCGCGTGACGAGGTGATGACCGAGGGCATCGCCTGCTACCGCATCTTCATCAGCGGCCTGCTGGACATCACTGACAACCTCAAGGACGGCGAGGTGGTGCCGCCGCAGAACGTGGTGCGCCATGATGCCGACGACCCCTATCTGGTGGTGGCGGCGGACAAGGGCACCGCGACCTTCTCCGACATCGCCAACGGCATCGCTGCCGAGTACGGATTCTGGCTCGGCGACGCCTTCGCCTCCGGCGGTTCGGCCGGTTACGACCACAAGGGCATGGGCATCACCGCCAAGGGCGGCTGGGTCTCGGTGCAGCGCCACTTCCGCGAGCGCGGCATCGACGTGCAGAAGGACAACGTCACCGTGATCGGCATCGGCGACATGGCCGGCGACGTGTTCGGCAACGGCATGCTGCTGTCGGACAAGCTGCAGCTGGTGGCCGCCTTCAACCACATGCACATCTTCATCGATCCGAACCCGGATGCGGCCAAGAGCTTCGCCGAGCGCAAGCGTCTGTTCGACTTGCCGCGTTCGAGCTGGGCCGACTACGACAGCAAGCTGATCTCCGAAGGCGGCGGCATCTTCCTGCGCAGCGCCAAGAGCATCACCATCACCCCGCAGATGAAGGCGCGCTTCGATATCGCCGCCGACAAGCTGGCGCCCACCGAGCTGCTCAACGCGCTGCTCAAGGCACCGGTCGACCTGCTGTGGAATGGCGGTATCGGCACCTACGTCAAATCCAGCAAGGAAAGCCACGCCGACGTCGGCGACAAGGCCAACGACGCGCTGCGCGTGGACGGACGTGAACTGCGCGCCAAGGTGGTGGGCGAGGGCGGCAACCTGGGCATGACCCAGCTCGGTCGTGTCGAGTTCGGCCTGCATGGCGGCGCCAGCAACACCGACTTCATCGACAACGCCGGTGGTGTGGACTGCTCCGACCATGAAGTGAACATCAAGATTCTGCTGGGCGAGATCGTCTCCGGTGGCGACATGACCGAGAAGCAGCGCAACAAGCTGCTGGCCGAGATGACCGATGACGTGTCCGAACTGGTGCTGGCCAACAACTACAAGCAGACCCAGGCGCTGTCGCTGGCCGAACGCCGCGCCCGCGAGCGCGTCGGCGAGTACAAGCGCCTGATGAACGCGCTGGAGAGCGCCGGCAAGCTGGATCGCGCCCTGGAGTTCCTGCCCTCGGACGAGGAGCTGAACGAGCGCGCCACCAACGGCCAGGGCCTGACCCGTCCGGAGCTGTCGGTGCTGATCTCCTACAGCAAGATCGACCTCAAGGAATCCTTGCTCAAGTCCCTGGTGCCGGACGACGACTACCTGGCGCGCGAGATGGAAACCGCCTTCCCGGCGATCCTCACCGAGAAGTTCGGCGACGCCATGCGCCGTCATCGCCTCAAGCGCGAGATCGTCAGCACGCAGATCGCCAACGATCTGGTCAACCACATGGGCATCACCTTCGTGCAGCGCCTGAAGGAGTCCACCGGCATGAGCGCGGCCAACGTCGCCGGCGCCTACGTGATCGTGCGTGACCTGTTCCGCCTGCCGCACTGGTGGGCGCAGATCGAGGCGCTGGATTACAAGGTGCCGGCCGAACTGCAGCTGCAGCTGATGGACGAGCTGATGCGTCTGGGCCGTCGTGCCACCCGCTGGTTCCTGCGCAGCCGCCGCAACGAGCTGGACGCCGCTCGCGACGTGGCGCACTTCGCGCCGCGCATCGAGGCGCTGGTTGGTCGTCTGGACGAGCTGCTCGAAGGCCCGGCCCGCGAACAGTGGCTGGCGCGTTACCAGAGCTTCGTCGAGGCCGGCACGCCGGAAGAGCTGGCGCGCGTGGTAGCCGGCACCAGCCACCTGTATACCCTGCTGCCGATCATCGAAGCGGCGGATGTCACCGGCAAGGACGCCAGCGAGGTGGCCACCGCCTACTTCGCCGTCGGCGGTGCGCTGGAGTTGTCCTGGTACCTTCAGCAGATCACCAACCTGCCGGTGGAGAGCAACTGGCAGGCGCTGGCCCGCGAGGCCTTCCGCGATGACCTGGACTGGCAGCAGCGCGCGATCACCGTATCGGTGCTGCAGATGGTCGATGGTCCGCAGGAGATCGAAGCGCGCGTGGCGTTGTGGCTCGACCAGCATCAACGCCTGGTCGACCGCTGGAAGGCGATGCTGACCGAGCTGCGCTCGGCCACCGGCACCGACTACGCCATGTACGCGGTGGCCAACCGCGAGCTGATGGACCTGGCGCAAAGCGCCTGAGCTGTCCGCTGAAATGAAAGAGCCCCGCCAAGTGCGGGGCTTGTTTTTTGGCGCGGTATTCACAGGCCTACGTAGCCCGGATGAAATCCGGGGAATTTTCCGCCGCTGCCCCGGATTACATCCGGGCTACGTACCCAGGTTCTCCGCAAATGTGCTCCCCTCTCCCATTCATGGGAGAGGGGCTGGGGGAGAGGGCGGTAGCGCCGCGAGTCGTCCGCCTGTCTCGCCAGACGGAAATCCGTAGCCCGGATGCAATCCGGGTCAGGCTCAGGAACGCCCCGGATTTCATCCGGGCTACACATCCAGGTTCTACGCAAATGTGCTCCCCTCTCC
>NZ_FNJJ01000011.1:0-185866 GCF_900104265.1 Ectopseudomonas guguanensis | reverse complement strand
CGCCGCGAATCGCCTGCCTGTCTCGCCAGACGGAAACCCGTAGCCCGGATGCAATCCGGGATCAGTCTCAAGAATGCCCCCGGATTTCATCCGGGCTACGGACTGTCGTGGGGTAGGGTGCGCCGTGCGCACCGCCAAGCTCCGGGTCAGCGCAGCATCTGTTCGACCAGACGCTTCTCCTCGGCAAGCTCGCGCTGACGGGCATCGATGCGCGAGGCCAGCTGGAAGTTGTTGCTGGCGCGACGCTTGGCGAAGTCCAGCTGCTCGATGGCCTGGTTGTAATCGCCGACCAGGGCGAAGAACTCCGCGCGCGCCTGATGCAGACCGATGGTATTGCCGCTAAGGCCGCGTACCTCGGCGACCTGATACCAGACGTCCGGGTCCTTGGCGCGGGTCTTGAGCAGGTTGTCCAGGGCACGCTCGGCATCGGCAACGCGCTGCCGTTTGAGCAGCAGGTCGACATGCGTCTGCTGCAGCGGGTAGTTGCTCGGGTAGAGGGTGAACATGCGCTGTTGGCGGCGCTCGGCGGCGTCCAGGCGATTGGCTGCCATGTCCAGTTCGATCTGCGCCAGGTTGTATGTGATGTCGTCCGGGCTCTTGCTCAATAGCGGTGCCAGGGTTTCGCCAGCCTCGTTCAGCTGGCCCGTCTTCATCTGCGCCAGGACCAGGCCATAGCGGGCCGCATCCAGACCCGGGTTCTCGTCGAGCATGGCGCGGAAACGCTTGGCGGCAACGCCCGGCGTCTCTTCATAGGTCAGTTGCACACGGGCGCGCATCAGTTGGTAGCGCAAGCTGTCTTCACGCCCCCGGGCGGGGTACTGCTCGGCACGGTTGCGGGTGTCGGCGATACGCGACTCGGAAACCGGGTGGGTCAGCAGGAACTCCGGCGGCTTGGCGTCGTAGCGGTACTGGCGCATCAGTCGTTCGAACATCAGCGGCATGGCGCGCGGGTCGTAGCCGGCCTTTTCCAGGTTGACCAGACCGATGCGGTCGGCCTCCTGTTCGTTCTGCCGGGAGAAGCGCCGCTGTTCCTGAATCGCGGCGGCCTGGGCAGAGAAGATGGTGGCCATGCCGGCATCGCCGGCACCGGCCGCGGCAGCGACGATGCCGGCGAGCATGGCGGCCATCACCGGCAGCTGCATGCGTTGCTGGGCCTCGACGCCACGGGCGAAGTGCCGCTGCGACAGGTGCGCCAGTTCGTGCGCCATGACCGAGGCGTACTCGGCTTCGGTCTGCGCATAGAGGAACAGGCCGCCGTTGACCCCGACGATCCCGCCGGGGGCGGCGAAGGCGTTGAGCTGCGGGCTGTTGAGCAGTACGAACTCCAGGCGACGGTCCTGCAACTGGCTGGTTTCTGCCAGGCGATAGACGCTGGACTCGACGAAGTCCTTGAGCTGCGGGTCGTCCAGTTGCGAAACCTGACCACGCAGCAGGCCGAGCCAGGCGCGGCCTAGCTGGTGTTCTTGCTGCGGCGAGACGATCGAGGAGCTGGCGTCGCCAAGCGACGGCAGGTCACTGGCACCCGTATGGGCGGCGAACAGGCAGGCCAGCGTCAGCAGGGTGGGGCGCAGAAAAGTCATGCACTCAGGGCTCTCGGTCGGTAAAGCGGATACTGTAGCCGGCCAGCTACCGCGCTGGCCAGGGTTGCGGCGGCTTGGGTATCCTAGCCCTCTTTATGGAGTAGACGATGACAGACCTACCGGCTTTCGATGCCGAACTCGACGCCTGTGGGCTCAGTTGCCCGCTGCCCCTGCTCAAGGCCAAGCTCGAACTCAACCGCCTGGCCAGCGGCGCCGTGCTCAAGGTCAGCGCCACCGACGCCGGTTCGCAGCGCGATTTTCGTGCCTTCGCCCGTCTGGCCGGGCATGCGCTGCTGCATGAAGAAGTCGAGGCAGGCGTTTACCGCTACTGGCTGCGCAAGGCCTGAGCGGCTGTCGCAGCTTGAAACACATCCCGGTGGTCATTCATTCACGACGTGCGCCATTTTTCACATGGCTGGCGTAGTGAAAGAGCCGGTATTTCTCCGCGTTAAGGAATTCTATGGTCAAGGTTTTGCGTAGTTGGCTGCATCGTTACTTCTCCGATGAGCAGGCGGTGGTGCTGGCGGTGCTGCTGGTGCTGGGATTCGCCGTGGTGCTCACGCTCGGCGGCATGCTCGCGCCGGTGCTGACCGGTCTGGTGCTGGCCTTCCTCATGCAGGGGCTGGTCAATGGCCTGGAGCGCCTGAAAGTGCCGCAGATTCTCGCCGTGTGGCTGGTCTTCGCGCTGTTTCTGGGCGGCTTGACCATGTTCATGCTGGTGCTGATGCCGCTGCTCTGGCATCAGTTGAGCACTCTCTTCAATGAACTGCCGCGCATGGCGGCTGAGTGGCAGGCGGTGTTCCTGCTGCTGCCGGAGCGCTACCCGAGCCTGATCACCGACGAGCAGGTGGTGCAGCTGATCGACAGCATGCGCGGGGAGGCCGGCAAGTTCGGCCAGTGGGCACTGTCGTTCTCGCTATCGAGCCTGCCGATGCTGGTCAGCATCATGATCTATCTGGTGCTGGTGCCGATCCTGGTGTTCTTCTTCCTTAAGGACCGTGAGCAGATCGGCCAGTGGTTCCGTAGCTACCTGCCGCGCGAGCGTGCGCTGATCACCCAGGTCGCGCAGGAGATGAACCAGCAGATCGCCAACTACATCCGCGGCAAGTTCATCGAGATCATCATCTGCGGGGTGGTCACCTACATCGCCTTCGCCTTCCTCGGGCTCAATTACGCCGCGCTGCTGGCGCTGCTGGTCGGCCTGTCGGTGGTGGTGCCCTATATCGGCGCGGTGGTGGTGACGGTGCCGGTGGCGCTGATCGGCCTGTTCCAGTGGGGCTGGAGCGACCAGTTCCTCTACCTGATGGTGATCTACGGCATCATCCAGGCGCTGGACGGCAACGTGCTGGTGCCGCTGCTGTTTTCCGAGGCGGTCAACCTGCACCCGGTGGCGATCATCTGCGCCGTGCTGCTGTTCGGCGGGCTGTGGGGCTTCTGGGGCGTGTTCTTCGCCATCCCCCTGGCGACCCTGTTCAAGGCCGTGCTCAACGCCTGGCCGCGCGCCGAGCCGGTGTCCGCCGAATAAGGCGTCGACGGCAGAGGCCATGCCCGGGTTCCGACGCGGCTTTTCGTAGGAGCCCCCGCCCCGGGGCGAAGCTTTTCGATGGCGCGCCACCCATGTTCGCGGCGGGGCGCCGCTCCTACCAATGTGACGTGTAGCTGCTTGGCTGAGCGCCGGGTTATGCGCCGCTCAAACCAGGCTACCTCCCAACAAAAACGCCGCGACGGCCATTGGCCTTCGCGGCGTTTCATTTGCGGTGCAGGAGTTCAGCCTTTGTTCAGCGCTTCGGCGGCTTCCAGCACCTTGTCGACATGGCCGGCGACCTTCACGTTGCGCCACTCTTCACGCAAAACGCCGTCCTTGTCGATAAGGAAGGTGCTGCGCACGATGCCCATGTATTCCTTGCCGTAGTTCTTCTTCAGCTGATAAACGCCGAACTGCTCGCACAGCTGGTGCTCCTCGTCGCTGATCAGCTCGAAGGGAAAGGCCTGCTTGCACTTGAAGCTCTCGTGCTTCTTCAGGCTGTCCATCGACACGCCGAAGATCAGCGTGTCGGCGGCCTTGAATTGCTCGAAGCGAGCGCTGAAGTCCATGCCTTCGGTGGTACAGCCCGGCGTGGCATCCTTCGGGTAGAAATACAGCACCACCTGCTGCCCCTTGAGAGCGGACAGCTTGACCTGCTGGCCACTGGTGGCCTGGGCCTGGAAGTCGGCAACGGGTTTGTCGAGTTCAACGGACATGGAAACTCCTTGTATGCGGCTATCAGGGGTTCTGCGGGCGCCAGGGTTCGATCAGGGCATCAAGATTCAGCGCATCGGCGAAATCCAGGAACTGGTCGCGCAGCCAGCTGATCTGCGTGCCGGCCGGCAACGTCACGGTCAGGGTCGCGTTGAGCATGGTGCCGCCGGTCTGCGGCGCCTGGTAGGTGTCGCAGGTCAGGCTTTCCAGCTCGACGCGGTGATCGATGAAGAACTGGCACAGCTCGTTGAGAATGTCCGGACGGTACACCGCGCTGACGTAAGCCACGTAAGGCAGGGCCTGCGGGCGCGCCTCGGCAGCGGCACTGCGCACCAGGTCGACGCTGAAGTCATGCTTCTTGGCCAGCAGCGGCAGGCTCGACTCCAGGCGCGCCAGGGCATCCCAGCTACCGGATACCTGCAGCACCAGGGCGCTGAACTCTCCGTGACGGCTCAAACGGGTGCTGATCACCGCGCAGCGGTTCTCGTGGCTGGTGCGGCTGAGCAGGTTGGTCAGGGCCATGGCATCGCGGCCGAGAGCGCTGATAACGAGGAATTGTTCGCGAACGGGGGGGGTGGACATGCAGCCTTCCTAAAGCGATGAACGGTCCGCGCACGAGTGGCCGCAGACCAAAGGCAGCAGGTTAGCGAAAAGCACCGCGCAGGGGAATGGCGGAACCTCGCCCATCGGACGACGGCCGGCCGCTCGAACATGGGCGAGGCAGGCAGGACAGGGCGCAACGAGCAGTGTGAGTCACTGCCGCAGTACGGCCCGGCGGATGGCGCGGCCGGCAAAGCGCAGCGTGCGCCTTGCGCATGAGCATCTTGCGCTGGTTTTCGAGGCGGTCCCGCCAACCCGGATACTTCTTGAACGACCGGATAAGCCCTTGTCCGTTGCTTGTGCCGGATTGGTGGCACCAGTACCATTACGGCTCAATTTTTCCGGCAGGAGCGGTTGCATGATTGCGGGCAGTATGGTGGCACTGGTCACGCCCATGGATGCGCAGGGTGGTCTGGATTGGGAGGCCCTGAGCAGATTGGTGGATTTCCACCTGCAGGAGGGGACCAATGCCATCGTCGCGGTCGGCACCACCGGTGAGTCCGCCACGCTGGAAGTGCCCGAGCACATCGAAGTGATCAAGCGCGTGGTCAAACAGGTCGCCGGCCGTATTCCGGTGATCGCCGGTACCGGTGGCAACTCCACCCGCGAGTCGGTCGAGCTGACCCGCGCCGCCCAGGAAGTCGGCGCCGATGCCTGCCTGCTGGTGACCCCGTACTACAACAAGCCGACCCAGGAAGGCCTGTACCTGCATTTTCGCCATATCGCCGAAGCCGTGGCCATTCCGCAGATTCTCTACAACGTCCCCGGCCGCACTGTATGCGACATGCTCCCGGAAACCGTCGAGCGCCTGTCGAAGATCGCCAACATCGTCGGCATCAAGGAAGCCACCGGCGACCTGCAGCGCGCCCAGGAAGTCCTGGACCGCGTCAGCAAGGATTTCCTCGTCTACTCCGGTGACGACGCCACCGCCGTCGAGCTGATGCTGCTTGGCGGCAAGGGCAACATCTCCGTCACCGCCAACGTCGCGCCGCGCGCCATGAGCGATCTGTGCGCCGCGGCCATGCGTGGCGAGGCTGCCATCGCCCGCGCCATCAACGACCGTCTGATGCCCCTGCACAAGGCGCTGTTCCTCGAATCCAACCCGATTCCGGTGAAATGGGCGCTGCACGAAATGGGCCTGATGGGCGACGGTATCCGTCTGCCGCTGACCTGGCTCAGCCCGCGCTGTCACGAACCGCTGCGCCAGGCCATGCGCCAGTGCGGTGTATTGGCTTAACTCAAGGATTCTACGCATGAAGCGACTGGCCGGATTCTCCGCCCTTGCTCTGATCGTTTCCAGCACCAGCGGTTGCGGCTGGCTCTGGGGTGAAAATGGCTACTTCCGTGATCGCGGCAGCGATTACCTCGAGGCGCGCCAGACCGCGCCGATGCGCCTGCCGGCCGACGTCCAGGCCAAGCGCCTCGACCCGCTGCTGCCGGTGCCTGCGCAGGTGGCCAACAGCACCGAAACCTCCGGCAAGTTCGAAGTGCCGCGTCCGCAAGGCCTGCAGGTGCGCGCCGACGAGCGCGAGTTCAGCCTGCAGCGCAGCGGTGACTCGCGCTGGGTGGTGGCTCAGCGTGTGCCGGCCGAAGTCTGGCCGCTGGCGCGTCAGTTCTTCGAAGACAACGGTTTCCGCATTGCCAGCGAGCGCCCGCAGGTCGGTGAGTTCACCACCAGCTGGCAGCGTTTCGACGAGCTTTCCGCCGGTATGGCGCGCCGCCTCAGCAGTCGCGTTTCCGGCGTTGCGCCGGACGCCGAGACCCGCGTGCGCGTGCGTATCGAGCCCGGCGTGCAGCGCAACACCAGTGAAGTCTTCGTCACCAGTGTCGAGCGTCCTGCCGGCAGCACGGCCGATGTCGATTTCGCCGCCCGAGGCGGCAACGCCAGCCTGGAAGCGGCACTGCTCGACGAAATGCTGGTAAGCATGGCGCGCGGCGTGGAGCAGGGCGGTTCCGTATCGCTGCTCGCTGCCCGCGACTTCGATGCGCCGAGCCGCGTCAGCCTGAGCGAAGACGGCAACGGCAACCCGG
Source organism: Ectopseudomonas guguanensis (assembly GCF_900104265.1). Taxonomy (GTDB): domain Bacteria; phylum Pseudomonadota; class Gammaproteobacteria; order Pseudomonadales; family Pseudomonadaceae; genus Aquipseudomonas; species Aquipseudomonas guguanensis. Next base: position 179,416 of record NZ_FNJJ01000011.1, on the reverse strand, counting down.
TACTCAACCTCGGCGCCGATTTCGACCGCGCCTGGTCCGGCGTTGGCCGTTCGCTGGAGCTGGGCGACGTGCGCGTCGACGACCTCAACCGCAGCCTGGGCCTGTACTACATCAACCTGGCCGAAGGCGCCCAGGTCAACGAACAGAAGCCCGGCTTCTTCGGTCGCATGTTCGGCAGCGCGCCGAGCAAGGAAGAGATCGAAGCCCGCGCCGAGCGCTACCAGGTGCGTCTGACCCCGGTGGGTGATGGCGTGCAGGTCACCGTGGAGAAGGATCTCAACACCGTAGCCCCGGCCGACGTGTCGCGCCGCGTGCTGAGCCTGATCCAGGATAATCTCGGCTGATCAGCGCACTGCGCTCCAGCCGCTAATCGATGGGCGAAACCCGCAAAGGTTTCGCCTGTTTTGTTTGCCAGAAACGGAAATGCCGACATGAGCACACCCACCACCCTGAGCCTGAAGAAGATCTACTCGGGCAAGGTCCGCGACCTCTACGAAATCGACGACAAGCGCATGCTGATGGTGGCCACCGATCGTCTGTCGGCGTTCGACGTGATCCTCGAACAACCGATTCCGGAAAAGGGCAAGATTCTCACTGCCATCTCCAACTTCTGGTTCGACAAGCTGGCCGGCGTGGTGCCCAACCACTTCACCGGTGACAAGGTCGAAGACGTCGTGCCGGCAGCCGAGCTGCCACTGGTCGAAGGCCGCGCGGTCGTCGCCAAGCGCCTCAAGCCGGTCGCCGTGGAGGCCATCGTGCGCGGCTATATCGTCGGCTCCGGCTGGAAGGAATACCAGAAGAGCGGCACCGTGTGCGGCATCGCCCTGCCGGCTGGTCTGAAGGAAGCGGCCAAGCTGCCGCAACCGATCTTCACCCCCTCGACCAAGGCCGCCGTGGGCGATCACGACGAGAACATCAGCTTCGCGCAGTGCGAAGCCATCATCGGCGCCGAGCTGGCCGCCAAGGTGCGTGACACCGCGATCAAGCTGTACACCACGGCTGTCGAGTACGCCGCCACTCGCGGCATCATCATCGCCGACACCAAGTTCGAATTCGGCCTGGACGAAGACGGCACCCTGACCCTGATGGACGAGGTGCTGACCCCGGACTCCAGCCGCTTCTGGCCCGCCGACAGCTACGCAGAAGGCAGCAACCCGCCAAGCTTCGACAAGCAGTTCGTGCGCGACTGGCTGGAGTCCACCGGCTGGAACAAACAGCCCCCGGCCCCGGCCGTGCCGGCGGACGTCGCGCAGAAAACTGCCGACAAGTACCGCGAAGCGCTGACCCGGCTGACCGCCTGATCCTGGCGAAAGAGGGCCGGGCATACTCCGGCCTTTTCACAAGCGCCTGATAGAACACGAAAATTTTTCAAAATAAGCTTCGCCAAAGCGCATTCAGCTGTTATGATGCGCGCCGCTTGGGAAGATGCCGGAGTGGTCGAACGGGACGGATTCGAAATCCGTTGTGTCAGCAATGGCACCTAGGGTTCAAATCCCTATCTTCCCGCCATTTTAAAGGCTCCAGACTGGTAACGGTCTGGAGCCTTTTTCGTTTGGGGGAATCTTGGGGGAATTGCGTTGCGTGACAGCTAGCTCTGGATCGGCGGCCACATCCTGGCGACGTGCATCAGGGCGAGAATCCAGGCGGCGTCAGGCTCAGCCTGATAGACAGGGCGGTAGTTTTCGTGGGGAATCAGCTCGTGAGTCCCGGCCACCGTTCCCAGCCTGCCCTTGTCGGGGGAGTCAGCCAGACTGGCTGCCGCAGCACTGAATAGCTCGTCCATGTGCACGGCAGCGCGTGGTTATCGGTTGCGATGTATCCCCAGATATCCAGACGATCCGGCAGTGCCTCGGGTGTCCAAATGACCTGCATCAGTGACCCAGAGCCTTGGCTCGGCGAGCGGCGAATTCAGCTTCTACATCATCATTGGCGCGGCCCCGGCCAGCCTCAATCGATGTCCTGGCGGCAGCAACCTTGCGTTGCACGAATTCATCATGCTCTTTGGCCTGTTGCTGTTGGCGAATGAAGTCGCGCATAAGATCGCGCATGACTTGGGAGGCCGGCCGGTGTGCGGCTTGAGCGGCTGCCATGAAGTCTTCGCGCAGTTCGGGCTCAAGCTTCAGATTGAAAACGGCTTCTTTGGCCATGGTCGTCACCTATCGGTCAATTCGTAACTGCAACGCATATACGTTATGTATGTGCTAAGCGATGCTCGCGGCACTGTAAAGCACGCGTCATCGGATCGGGGGGGGGGGGCAAGGTATTAAAAATTGAAAAAACGCCGAACCCCTGGCGCTTCTTGTTTCAGAGCATTAGATTTAGTTCGCGAATTAACCGCGCTAAAGGGACTTTATGCATGCTCGGACACAGGATGGTTCCGCTGGTAGTGGCGTTTCTTGCCACATTTGCACATGGACAGGTGTACACCTGGGTTGATGAAAATGGGCGGAAGCATTTCAGCAGCCAGCCTCCTGTAGCCCAGCCAAATATCGAGCCTGTAAAAATCAATCACGGCTACATAGGAGAAGGCAATGTCGCGCCGCCTCCACCGCCGTCCTTTAGCACCTCAACAAACCCGCTCAAGGCCTCGAAGAAGCAGATGTGCACCAGTGCAATACGGTGGACAATAGAGGACATTGAGAACCTGAGAGACATAGCGAAACAGCAGATGCTGGCTAAAAAGATTTCTGCTGCGGACTATGTGGAGGGGCAGAAAAACTTCAAAGGGATTGAGGAGCGCATAACCTTTCAAAACTGCATAACCAGTTCTGGAATGGATGAAAAGCGCTACAGATGCCTATCTGAAGGCCTGGGCTTGATTGTGTGCTCGGGCTTAGCTGAAGAAGCGATCAGAGAAGGCATGAGCCGAGCTCAGCGGCGTTAAGCCCTTGCGCTCAACCCTTGAGGAGTGTTTCAAAGGTATCGATGGGATTGAAGCGGACCGCAAATGATCCGCCGCTAGAGGCGTGTAGCGCATAGTCATATCCAAACCAAAGCCCGAATCGTATTGCGGTTCGGGGCTTTGTCGTTTCCGGGTGGTCCGTCTGGGACGGCGACGAATGGCTGGTGCATTCGAAGTGCTTCGCCGCATCGCAAAGCGCGAGCTGACGCACATTTCTGCAAGACGCCATTTGGCTCCGAGCGCTTCTGTTGCGGGGCTTTGCGCGGCGTGGTGCTGGAGAAATTCCTTGGCGGTGAGCCGTTGGATAGATTTTTCTAGACCCTCTGATTTTTATCGTCAAAAAAATAGCGTCAGCAAGGTGACGGATGGTCGTTAACTGTGGCTGAAACTGCCGATATCCTCCGCACCCACGCTCGACGCGATGCTGCAAGGCTTCGCCAAGGGAGGTAGCACCATCACGGATAGATCGGGCGTACGACCGCCGTTCTACCCTTGGAGTACCGCCCCATGATCGACCTGTCCACCTGGAACCTGACTCTCCCCGTAGGTGTTCCTGCTGCTGTCATTTCTACCCCCGTTCTGGCCGGGGGCTATCAGGATCACTACTTTCAGTGCAAGGACGGCAGGATTTTCTTCTGGGCACCGGTCAACGGTTCCACCACCGCCAACTCGGTCTACCCGCGCAGCGAGTTGCGCGAAACCTTCGCCAACGGCACTTTGCGCAACTGGTCCTACACTGCTGCCGATAACGTGCTGACGGCCACGGCGAAGATCGCTCAGGTACCTTCGAACGGGCTGGTGACCTTCTCCCAGATCCACTCGAAGAACAGTGTTTCGCCGCTGCTGATGCTGGGCTATCAGGCCCTGGCCAATGGCTACGGCAATGTGGTGATCTCGTTTCGGGGCAATCCGGCCAGCGAGAATTCCACCAAGATCCTGCTGTCGAGCAGGATCAAGATGAACCAGGAATTCAGTTATGAAGTCTTTCTGGCGAAGAACGGCAGGCTGACTATCGGTCTGGTCGAGCCGGATGGGACCTTCAGAAGCTGGAGCGGCGTGCTCAATTCCGCATGGGCGAGCCACGGTCTGTACTTCAAGGCGGGGGTCTACACGCTCGACAACAGCGGCAACGAAACCAGTGCCGGCGCTGCGGTGTTTTCAAACCTGCAGGTCGAGCACCGCTGATGCCGCAAAGCCTGCATCCCGTTGCAAGGGTGCAGGCTTTGCGCCGCGACCGGGACGGTCAGTTGGTGCAGGTGGTGACGTCGCTGCTGCCGGCGTTGTCGCTCAGCGGCTGGGATATCTGCAGGTGGCAGTTGCGCCGCACGGTGCTGTCGAGGATCTGGCTTTGCAGCGGCAGCAGGTCGCCAATCAGCAGGTTCTGCAGTAGCGGGTTGGCGCGGTACTGGTTGCTGCCCAGCACGGTGTTCTGCATGCCCTCCACGCGGATCATGGCTTTGCCGATACCTTCCAGGGTGTTGCCGGTAATCACCAGTTGGCCTGCGGTGAGCTGCTCGTTGCGCAGGCTGATGGCGTATTCCGGCGTGGACTGGATGCGGTTGTCGACGATCAGCGCGCCACCGAGGCCGCCGGCGTCGATGGCGCTCAGGCGGCTGTTGGCGATCAGGTTGTTCTCGATCAGAAGCCCGGCGCCGCCGTTGATCTGCCGCAGCATCATGCCGTAACCCCTGGAGGCGCCGAGGCGGTTGTCCCGGATCAGCAGGGCGCCGCTCTGCTCGCTAACTTCGATGGCGCTCTTGCCGGTGTGCAGGATCAGGTTGTTCTCGATACGCCCGCTGCTGCTGCCACCGATGCGGATGCCGCTGTTGTGCTGCACGCCGTCGATGCGGTTGCCTGCGATCAGGAAGCGGCTGTTGCCCAGGTCGATACCGTACTGCTGCAGGTGGCTGAACTGGTTGTTGCGGATCAGGGCCTCGCTGTGGCGCAGCTCCAGGGCGCTGGCCATGCTGTCGAAACGGCTGTTGTCGATCTGGATGCGCGCTGCCGGCCGGGTGGCCGATTGCTGCGCGCTCAGGCCGCTGCTGATGCCGCGGGAAAAATTGGCGTTGTAGCCGATCTTGACCAGGTGCGAGTCGGCCACCTGCAGACGGCTGCCGGCCCAGTTCATGATGAAGGGGCGGGTAGGGCGGTCGGTGGCCAGTGCGCGGCCGTCGCTCCAGCTTTCCAGACGCGAGCCCTTTATCTGCAGCAGGCCCTGGTTGATCAGCGCGGTGCCCGACGGGCCGAAGAGGTAGAGCACCTGATCCTCGACGAGCAGGGCGCCATCCTCGGCGATCATCAGCGGGTAGCTGAGCAGGTAGCCGTCTTCATGGCGACGCAGGACCTGCGGGTCGTTCAGTTGGGCCTGCAGCTGCGCCAGGGTGATGCTGCCGCCGCGGATCACCACGGCGCGCGGGTGTTGCGCCTGGTAGCCGGCGATGGCGCGGAACAGGCCGTTGTGCACGAACGGCTCGAAGGGCCAGCTGCCCGCCTGCGCGGAATACATCGGCTCCAGGCTGGCGTTGCCGCGCTGCGCCGGTGCCGGCAGGTCGAAGGCCGGCGGCTGGCTGTGCTGCACGATCTGCTGGCTGGTTCGCTGTTGCTGCTGCTGTTGCCATTGCGGGTCGAGCGCATGCAGCGCCGCCGGATCGCCTAGGGCGCTCAGGCTGCAGGCTGTGCAGGCCGTCAGCAGCAGCGCGCGGGAGAGGGTCAGTGCCTGGGACATGGTGGCATCCTGCGTCAGTTGAGCTGGGGGTACAGCGGTTTCAGATCGCCGCCCACCTGGCTGTAGTGATTGATTGCTTTGCCTTGCGCCTGGTACAGGCGTCTGGCCCATTGGTGCTGCGGATAGCGATTGAGAAAGGGCAGCACCCAGACCATCTTGTGCGGGCCGACCTCTGTCTGGCGTTCCTTGAGTTCCGCCAGGGTCCTGGGCTCCAGCACGGCGCGGGCGGCGAAGTTGGCCAGGCCGGCGAGTTTCGCCCGTTCCTCATCGGTGAGCGGGCGGCCGTTGTGTTCGGCTGCTTCCACCAGCAGCATCAGGGGCACCAGGGCGTAATGGCTGTAGTCGGCCGCCAGGCGGCCGCGGGCAACCTCCAGCGGCAGGTACTGGTAGTCGCCTTTGCCCGGAGTGAGCTGGGTGAAGGCGCGGCGCAGCGCGACATCGGCCCAGGCCAGGCCGCGTTCGTCGTCGAGCAGCATGGCCGTGGCGGCCACGGCCCAGGCGGCCCAGTAGTCGTGGTTGTTGAAGTAGATGCCGCGGTCGTAGCGGCGTGGTTCGTATTCGGCCATCACCTTGGCCGACAGCTGGCCCAGCCAGCGCGCCTGAACCGCGCTCAGCTGATAGCGGCCATCGCTCAAGGCCTGCACCTTGAGCAGCGTCGAGGCGATGGCGGCCAGTGCCCATTTGCGCGAGGCGACGCCGGTCTTGCTGGCGTCGTCGCTAAGCAGCGCCGATTTGCTGGCCCAGGCGTCGAGCCACTGGTTCAGGCAGGCCAGGGCGGTGGAGGCATCACTGGCCTTGCCGGTGCGCTGGTACACCTGCGTCGCCTTCACCAGGCCGCCGATATAGTGCTTCACCTGCTCGCGGATGCGCTCGGTGTCCTTGCTCTGGCGCGCCACCAGACGCGATTTGCTGGCGTCGCTCTGGTCGTACTTGCTGTCCAGTTGCAGGTGCCCGGTATAGGCGGCAGGCGGTTTCTTCGGGCAGCTCTCCTGGCGGTAGTCGCTGGCTGTCTGCGCCGCCATGTTCGTCGCGTGGCTGCTCCAGATCGACTGCGTGGCGCTGGCGCTCGCGGGGCCGGCGAGCAGCACCAGCATGGCGGCCAGGCGGCTGGGCGAAATCCTCACAGGCATAGCTTGGTCTCGATCTGGAAGGGCTGCTCCACGACCTGGGTGGGCTCGAGCAGTACCGACAGCAGGTTGGCGTCGCGGAACTCCGCGGCGCGGCTCAGCTCCAGGTAGTACTGCCCGCCGGTGACGATGGCTTCACGGCGGAACCACACCTTGTCGCGCGTGCCGTTGTCGTAGTAAGTGATGATGTAGAAGTTCTTGATGTTGGGATCGCTGATGCGGATGTCGAGCACCGCATCGCGGCCCTTGAGGTCCCTGCGCTGCGCACCGGCGTTGCTGAGCAGTTCGAGGCGATCATTGAGGCCCATGGCGGGGCGCTCGACGCGGGTTTCGAGCTGGGTTTGCCTGGCCTTGCAGCCGCCGTTGACCGCCGGGATCAATTGGCGGTAGGTCAGCTCGCCATCGAGCCGGTAGTTGGCCGGCAGCTCCCAGATGATCAGCTTGGGCGCCTTGTCCGGGGAATAGTTGGACGACAGCAGGTATTCCAGCAGCGAACCGTCCTGGCCTGCCCCGGGCAGGGCGTAGTTGATCAGGTCGCTGCCCAGGTACTGCTTGAGGAAACCGTCGAAGTTGAACTGCTTGGTCTCGTCTTCACGGGCGGCGGAGTTACTGGTGCCGACCAGAACGATTTCCGGGTCGGGTTGGTCTTCGAACAGCAGGGCTGCGTCGTTATCTTCCGGAATGGTCCGGTAGCCGGGGACGAACTGATAGCCGAAGTGGTTGCCGCAGATCGCCGCCAGGCCGAGGTTGAGCGTGCCGTCCTTGTACAGGGTCAGGCTTTGCTCGGTGGTGTAGCCCTTGCGCGGCAGTTGCGCGTAGACCGGGTGCTGGCGAATGGTGTCGGCAGTGAGCCGGGCGACGGCCTCTGCGCCTATGGGGGTCCAGTGGTGGTCGCGGCGGAAGAAGAAATCCTTCGGTGGCTGCTCCACCAGGGTCATGATGTCCGGAACGATGGCACCACCGTCACGCATCTGCTGCAGGAACCTGCGCAGGTTGGCGCTGGCCCGCGCATAGTCGAAACCATGCATCTGCCCAGGCTGCAATTGGGCGCGGTGCATCAGGCCGCGAGTCGGCTGCACGGCCACCGCGACCTGGGTGCCATGGCTGGCGAAGGCGCGCATCAGACGGGCGAACTCCGGCTGCACGGCCGGCGGAATGCCGAAGTCGTTGGTCAGGTCCACCTCGGAACGGAACAGCCAGCGATCGCGCCCCGGCACGATCTGCTTGAGCGCCTTCATGTTGCCTTCGGCGTATTCCTCCGGTGCGCTGAGTTGCGGGCAGATCAGGCATTGCAAATCCTTGCATTCATCGGCCCTTTCGCCCTGCGGCGCAGCGTAGGCGCCGTGTGCACCCGCTGCGATCAGGCTGCCGATGGCCAGTAGAAAATAGTGCTTCATGCTCTTTGGGGTCATCGTCCGCTCACTTGTTTGGCCTGCCGTTCAGGGTTCATTCGCTGGGGTCGACGCTGTTGGCCAGGGTTATCGCGCGGTAGCCGTTCGCCGCGGGTAGCAGGGCATAGCTGTAGGAGCGGCCCTTTTTCAGGAACAGCTCGTCGAAGCCGATCAGCTGCTGGTTGTCGGCGTAGGCGGCGAAGGCGATCTTCAGCTCGTTGACCATGCGGCTGCCGGTCTGGTCGCGCTGGATGGTGTCGACCACCACGTGCTGCCCGTCGAGGGTCTTCAACGCCGCCGGCTTGTCGGTGAAGTTGTAGAAGGCGATCTGCGCCTTGCGCGGTTCGTTGACGAACTGGTCGGCGATCAGCAGCAGTTGGCCGTCACGGTAGATCACCGTACTCGCGGTGTTGGCCTTCAGCTCGTGTTCCACCGCCTGGTTGGCCACGGCGATGCGCTGCTTGCCCGGTGCGACGAAGCGATAGCCGCCGAACTGTCCGCTGGTGACCACCTGAGGCTTGTTCTTGCCGCTGAGGGTGACCTCGATGTTGCGTTCGCTGAGGTTGAGCACCCGCACGAAGGCCGAGTTGGCCGGGGCTACCGGGTCATAGAGATCGGCATTGGCATCCTGGGCCTGGGCGGCGGCGCTGGCGACCGTCAGCAGGATGAGCAGTACGCGGGAAAGAAAGGCAGGCATACGACGGGTACCTCTTTTATTGAAGTTGGGCTGTTTCTGGCGTGGCCAGGGCTGAGGGAATCTGGCGTTGAGCGAGCAGGGTGCGCAGGGGGAACTCCCAGATCACCGTCTGCAGCTCACCGCTTTGAGCGGCCGGGCCTGCGAGAAATTCAGTCATTGACTGGAACGGGCCGCGGGCCTCCAGTGCGACGCTGACCAGATCACGCTGCAGGGCCTCCTTGAGAAAGCCGACGAAGTTCCAGTCATCGATACGGGTGTAGCTGGTACCCACCAGCGCCAGCGACACGGCCTCGTCGCCAAACAGGCTGGCAGCCAGGTCGTCGCGGCTCTGCTGCAGGGTTTCGTAGAGCTGGATATGCACCGGCTCGAAATAGCTGGGCGCCAGCCTGGGGTCGAACTTGAGGTAGTTGAGCAGATCGCCGGTCACCGTTTTCTCGCTGACGGCCTGAGTCAGGTAGGGGGTTTCGCCGATCAGTTCGGGAAACTGCCTTGCCAGGGTCCGCGCGGCCAGTTCAGCGCCCCTTGGGCTCCAGTGGGTGTCGTTACGCAGGAACAGCGGTTCATCGGCTGCGGCGCTCAGGTAGGCGCTGCGCAGGTCCACCGCATCGATGCCGTGCTCGCTCAGGCGCTGGCGGAACTGCTCGTACAGGCCACTGATCCGTGGCGAAGGCGCATAGGTGGAGTGGGCGGCGTAGGTGTCCAGCTTCATCGGGACCGGCAGGACGATCAGCCGCGCACCCTGTTGCGCCAACTGCGCGCGCACCTTGTCGATCAGCTCCAGCTGCCGCTCCAGGTTGCCGTCCAGGTCCCTGGGCTGCAGGTATTCCTGGTTGGTGAACAGCCAGCCGTCACGGCCCAGCACCACACCGCTGGCGCCTTCGCGAAAGATCGCGTGCTGGATATTGGCCCACAGCTCGACGGACGGGTCGCGCAGGAACAGTTGCTTGTCATAGAACTGCTCGAACTTGCGCACCAGCTTGCCGTCGAGAAACAGCGACAGGGCCTGGGTCTGGGTACCGGCGAAGGCGAACACCGCCGGCAGCGAGTACAGGAACATGCCGCACAGCATCACGCAGAAGAGAATCCCGTTGATCTTGCTGGCCGAGTTCATCACCGGAAACATGCAGGCATCCTCAGAACTGGAAATACAGGAAGGGTGAGAAGGAGTTCGCCGCCAGGCGGGTCAGCGTCAGCAGGAAGCCGACCCACAGCAGCAGGGCACTGAAACCGCCGACGTGCTGCATGAAGTACCGGTCCTTGCCGGTGCCGGCGTAGTAGCGGATGTTGATGCCGCCGGCGATGACGATCCACAGCAGGGCGATCAGGGTGAAGGTCATGGTCATGGCCGAGGTGCCGAACCAGTAGAGATCCAGCGAGCCGATGCCGTTGAGGCCGATCAGCGCCTGGTAGACCTGCAGGGCGTGCGGCAGGTTGCCGGTGAAGAACAGCGGCATGCAGGACGCCAGCAGGAACATGCAGCGGGCGTTGCGCCAGAAGTTGTAGGGCGTACTGACCTTGGTGGCGATGTCCAGCTTGCGCTCGATCACCATGGCGATGCCGAAGAACAGTCCCCAGAAGATGAAGGCGAAGCTCGGTCCGTGCCAGAGTCCCGACAGCACCATGGTGATGACCAGTCCGACCAGCATGCCGACCAGGCGCTTGCGCACCAGCGGCATGTACACGTAGTCGCGCAGGAAGTCGGCCAGGGTCATGTGCCAGCGTTGCCAGAACTCGGTGATGCTCTGCGCGATATAGGGCTGGTTGAAGTTCTCGGCGAAGCGAAAGCCCATCATCATGCCCAGGCCGATGGCCATGTCGCTGTAGCCGGAGAAGTCGAAGTACAGCTGCAGCGCCGAGATGAACAGGCCGAACCAGGCGTCGGCCATCTGCAGGTCGCCGCCGCCGCTGATGAACAGGGTGTTCATCGGCGCCAGGGAGTCGGCGATCAGCACCTTCTTGATGAAGCCGAGCATGAAGCGGCAGGCGCCGAGGGAGAACAGCTCCAGCGAGTGGGTGCGGTTCTTCAGCTGCTTGTCGATCAGGCTGTAGCGCAGGATCGGCCCGGCGATCAGTTGCGGGAACAGGGCGATATAGGCGGCGAAATCGACGAAGCGATGGGTGGGTTCGGCATTGCGTCGATAGATGTCGACGATGTAGCTCAGCGCCTGGAACACATAGAAGGAGATGCCCAGCGGCAGGATGATGTGTTCCAGGGTGAAGGTATTGATGCCCAGCGGTTCCAGCACCGCCACCAGCACGTCGGCACCGAAGTTGGCGTACTTGAAGTAGCCGAGGGTGGCCAGGTTGCCGATCACGCCGACGGTCAGCAGGCGAAAGGCGATCTTCTTCTCCCCGGCATCGACCCGCGCCTTGATGCGCAGGCCGAACCAGTAGTTCCAGTACGAGATGGCGACGAACAGCAGGAGGAAGTCCGGACGCCACCAGGCGTAGAACAGGTAGCTGCCGAGCACGATCACGTACGAGCGCCAGTGGTCCCTGGCCAGGTAGTAACAGAGCAGGAATACCGGCAGGAACAGGAACAGGAAGACGTTGGAGGCGAAGATCATGCTAGCGCTGCTCTCGGTCAGTAAGTCAGGGTTATGCCCAGCGTCAGTTGGTAGTCATCACCGATTTCCAGCGCACTGCCGGCCTTGAAGTAGCTCAGGCTGGTCAGGGTGTTGAGCTGCACACGCTTGCCGTCGTAGGCCAGCGGGAACATGCGCCAGTAGTGGTTGATGTCGAGCACCTGGCCCAGCCGGGACGAGCCGGTATCGCGCACCACGCCTTCGTCCGTGGTGCGCAGCGGCAACTGCGCCGTGCGGTTGCGCAGGCGCAGATCGCTGACGCGCAGATCCAGGGCGCTGCGGTCGGTGGGCTGGGTTTCCAGCACGATGCCGTAGAAGGCCAGGTTGCTCAGGTTGACGCTGACCAGGTTGCTGACCAGGCGGCTGCTGTAGCCCAGCGGGTCGTTGCGCCGGTCGGACTGGATGCGGTTGAGGGTGAAACCGTCGGTGCCGCTGTCGTCCGGTTTATCGGTGAGGCCGGCGCTGATGCCCACGCGTGGCGTCCAGGGCAGCGTTTCGAAGCGCTTGCCGACATCCGCCACCACGGCCCAGCCGGTCTTGTCGCCGCTGTCGCGCAGGCCGTTGCGCTGGGTGGTTTCCAGGCGGCCATCGAGGGCCGCGAATTCCAGGTGGTAGTCGCTGACCAGCGGTGTCAGATGGCGGGTATCGCCGTGCAGGAACACACCGTAGCGCAGGCCGTCGAAGTCCTGGCGATCATCGGGCGAGCTGCCCGAGTAGTCGTCCTCGTGCAGCAGGCGCGCACCGACCCAGTGATCGGCGTGCCAGCGCCAAGCGTACTCGGCCATCAGGTAGCGGATCTTCTTGTCGCGCGGGTCGAGGCGGTTGTCGTCGGAGTTATAGTAGTAGAACTTCTCGGCCACGGCGACGAAGCCGCTGGCGAAGCTGTCGTTGTAGTCCAGACGCAGGGCTTCGATGCTGTCGTCCCACCAGATGCCGAAGCGATCGCTGAAGCGCTGGCGGCCGAAGGTGGCGGAGAACCTCGGGTCGTCGCCCAGCAGGTTGCGCCGCACGTAGAACTCGCGGGCCTCGCTGTAGGCGTGGCGCCGTCTCGCCAGGGTCTCGTCGTTGCCCTCGTCGCTTTGCAGGGCATTGGGATCGGTGTCGTAGTTGAGCCACAGACGGCCGAAGGCCTCCCACTTGGCCCAGCGCTGCTCGGGCGAATACCAGCGGTAGGACGGCTCGTAGCGCAGGCTGAAGAAGGTACGGCGGTCTTCGCCCAGGCGCGTTTCATCCGGCCCGTAGCCGGTGCGCAGGAACAGCTTGTGCGTCAGCAGCGAAGTGACCGGCTCCAGCTCGGGCGAGGTGACGCTGGTTTCTTCCGCGTGCAGCAGTCCGAGCGGCAGGCAGGCGAGCAGCAGCGCTGCACGGCCAAGGGTATTGGGGGCACTCACAGTGTGGATTCCTCGATAAGACGGTTGCCTTCGGCAGCGGCTATATCGCGCTGTTCGGGCGTGAGCCGGGTGCTGAGCGAGTGCATCAGGTCGGTAGCGCGCTGGTCGCCCAGCTCGTGGGCGGCATAGGCGAAGGCGTAGGCCTTGCCGTTATCGCGGCAGATGGCGCGACCGTAGGTGTAGAGGCGGGCGATGCGCAGCAGGGCGTTCACCGAACCCCGGCGGGCCTCTTCCATGTACAGGGCCAGGGCGCGATCCTGATCGGGCTCGTCGAGCCCGCCCTGGCTGTACAGGTCGCCCTCGAGCAACAGCGCCTCGGGGTACTGCTCGGCCTGCAGCTCGGCGATCAGGCGTTGGCTCAACTGCGGATCGAGGGTGCGCCACAGGACCATGTGCAGGCTGGCGCGCAGTGCCTTGATGCGCTGCGGGGTGATCGGGTTTTCGCGCTCGACCATGCTCAGCGACTGGGTGTCGCCCTGGCGTTGTTCCAGGCGCTGGATCAGGGCCAGCACGGGCTCCGGGTTGTAGCGGTCCGGCGCGGTCATGAGGAAACTGGCCTTGCTCAGCATGGCCGGGCCGAAATCGCGGTCGACGGCGTTGTCCAGCCACTGCAGCACTTCCCGGTCGAGCTGTTCGACCTTGCTGGCATGGGCCTTGGCCTGGAGTTCGCGGGCTTCCTTCTCTTCGTCGGTCTGTGCGCGGGTGGTCGGGCGGTTGTTGTTGAAGGTGCTGATCTCGATGTTGCGGATGTTCGCCACCTGCTGGGCGATGCGGTGCACCAGGTCGACCGGCAGGGCGTTCATGCGCGGCGCCAGGCCTTCGGCGAAGGCGCGAAACTGCACGTTGCGCTGCTCGCCGAGAAACTCGTAATAGCGCTGCACGGCGCGCGGGTCGCTTTCCACGGCCAGCTGGAACCATTTCTCGGCTTCGCTTCGTTCACCATAGCGGGCCGCCGCCACGGCTCTGTACAGCGGCGCGTGGCAGTAGACCAGGCAGGCGCGGTCATAGAGTTCGACCAGGCGGGTGACCTCGTCCTCGGTGAACAGCTCGGGGTAGACCAGGAACACTTCCAGGCGCGTGTCGACGGCGACGAAATCGCGCCCGGGCGTGAACCGACCGAGCGCCTGGCGCATGAAGGCGCGGTTGGCTTCACGCCAGCGCGGCTTGTTGTCCACCAGGCGGGCCAGGGGAATCAGCGCGCCGACGTCCCCGCGGCCATCGGCAAAGGCCTGCTTGAACAGGTCGATGGCCTGCGAGGTGTTCGCCGGGCTGCGGCTGGCCAGCACCTCGCCGAGCAGGCGCGTGGCAGCCAGGTCGCCGCGCGCGGACAGATGGCGCAGGTCTTCCTCGACTTGCGCCTGGCCGTCCTGGAACAGCGCATAACGGACCTGCTCGAGGCTGCGCGCGGCGTGGGCCGAGCTGGCGAGTGCCAGCGTCAGTGCGGTTGTGCAAAGAAGATGTCTGACCGGCATGGCGACCTCAGAACGTCCAGCGCAGGGGCAGGCCGAGTTTGAAGTCGACGGCAGTGGGCAACTGGTAGGCGCTGCGCGGCAACTCCTGCTCCGGCTTGATGGTCAGCTCGACCATCTGGCGCTGGTCGTCGACGCGGCTGCCGACGATCTCGCCGGCGTAGATGTCGTCGCTGCCCAGCACGCGCATCTCGACCGCACGCACGCGCTCGATCTTGTCCATGCGATCGAAGGGTACGCTGGCCTTGACGTGCAGCGGCTGCTCCTGCGGCAGCAGATGCATCAGTTGCTCCTGCTTGTAGGCGAAGCCGTCCATGCGCGGGCGGGGGAAGTACAGGCTGCAGTCGCAGGGGCTGGCGATCACCGTTTCCACGGTGACGCGGCCGAGCAGGGCGGCGGCATCCTGCTCGGACAGGTTGGCCAGGGCGGCGATGTCGGACGGGCTGGTGAGGCTGCTGGCCAGCTGCGTGGACACGCTGGCCAGCGGCTGGCCGGTGCTCACGCTGGTCTGCTCGGGGCCGATCAGGTAGGTGAGGTTGCCGTTCTCCGGCATGCTGAGCACGTAGGCCTCGGCGCTGACCACCGCCTGGGCGGCCGTCATGTGGAAGAACAGCAGGTAGCTCTTGTAGACGATCAGGCTCAGCGCCGCCAGGCCAGCGCCGAGGAACAGCATCGAACCCAGCGCCGCCTTCAGGCGTTCGGTGGGCGTGCGCGAGCTGGCGTGCTTGGTCTTGCGCTCCTTGATGTAGTTCTCGCGCTGCATCACGTTGAACAGGCCGTTGATGTCGGCGATGTCGCCGGACATGTAGGCCGAGATGATGTAGCGCAGGATGTCGCGCTTCTGCCGATCGAGCTCGACGAACTCGGCGCCTACTTCATGGCCGCGCTGGGAGACGATCTTCAGCTTGGTGTCGATGTGCAGGTCGACGGTGTTGAGCTTGAGCTTGATCGAGCCGTGGAGCAGGCTGCCGAGTTTCAGCGGCTGCTCCAGGGACAGGCCGATGCCGCCCAGGGAAATGTCCAGGATCTCGCACTCCACGCCCTTGAGGCCGTGGCCGTCCAGGGTGATGCGGGCGGGAATCTTGGCGCGGACGAACTGGCGCTCGTCGATCGCTTCGTGAACAACGTTTACAGGTAAGACAGTGGTGCTACTCATAGCATTCGCGCCTTTACTTAAGGTTGCGTGAGTTCTAGCAGGACCGAAATGACCCCGAAGAAGATGGCGATGGAGGACAACAGCATCGTCTTCGACGTCCATCGGTTAAGGGCCGCATCGAAGCTGACGCTGCCATTGCTGAGCGTGGTCTTTTGCCGGGTCCAGCTCTGCTGATCCATGTGGAACATGGTGTAAACCTTCATCACCGAGCCGACGATCTGGTTGTAATACAGAACGAAGGGGTACATCGGATGCACCGGGTGCTTGGCGAAGAAGAACAACAGCGTTACCAGCGTGCGCGACAACAGCACCCAGAACAGGTACAGCAGCAGGTACTGGATGCCGAACAGCAGGCCGGCCACCACCGAGGCGCTCAGGCCCATCAGGCAGGTCCACATGGACACGCGCTGGTCGTACAGCACGTACATGGTGAACAGGCCCAGGCGCCCGAAGCCCAGCAGCCGGGTGGCGCGGAAGTTCTGCCGCAGCGAGTTGCCATACCAGCGGTACATCAGTTGCCGGGTCGCGCGCAGGAAGCTGTTGTCTGGTGGATGCTCCACCGTCAGGGTGTGGCTGTCGGGCACGTAGAAGGTGTCCCAGCCGGCGCGCATCAGGCTGAACCAGGACGACTTGTCGTCACCGGTGAGGAACTGGAAGCGCCCCAGCCGCCAGTGATCGAGGAAGTCGGCTTCCACATCCTTGATGAATTCCGGGTTGGTCATCACGCTGGCGCGGAAGAACGACAGGCGCCCGGTCATGGTCAGCACGCGTTTGCTCAGTGCCATCGAGCACATGTTGATGTGCCGCTGGACGAAGCGCATGGTGTGCCACTCCTGCATCAGCTTGCTGCCTTCCACCTCGCAGAACTCGTTGGTGGTGATGCCGCCGACGCTGGGCAGGTAGGCGAACATGCTGACGGCGCGTTCGACGCAGCCGGGCAGCATCATGGTGTCGCCATCGACCACGCCCACCACGGCATTTTCCAGCGGCATCTGCCGCGACAATGCGCGGAAGGCATGCGCCAGGCCGTCGCGTTTGCCGGTGCCGCGGGCGCGCACGATGATCAGCTTGATGTCGTCGCGATCACGGACCTCCTGACGCATGATGTCCTTGATGAAGTTCTCGTCGCCTTTCTCCACGATCGAGGCGATGACGGTGCAGGGCACCGGCATGCGCTGCACTTCCTGGAACACCGACTGGTACACCTTGAAGGTGGTGTGGGTCGGGATGCGGAAGCTGGTGACCACCATGAACATGTGCTCGGGCAGCGCCGCAGCCCCCATGCGCTCGACCGCCTTGCGCATCTGCGGGAAACGCCAGTGCAGGAAGTACATGCCGCGCAGGTAGTGCATGGCGGCGTTGCCGTAACGCCACATGCCCAGCGCGCCGATCAGGAAAATGAATTTCTGATGCGACGGGTCGAGGTAGCTCGGGTCGACCGCTTCCGAGGCAAGGGCGATCAAGGCGATCAGGCACAGCCAACCGCACAGCTTGCCGAAACCGGGTGAGGTTTCGACCCACGTGAATAACCTAGGCATGTGACATGCTTCCTCCAGTGAAGCCGTGTACGAACGTCAGGGGGGTGGCGCTGCAGGCCGTCAGCTGACCGTGGCGTCGGTGCGACCGTAGACATCCTCGAAGCGCTCGATGTCGTCCTCGCCCAGGTAGCTGCCGGACTGGACCTCGATGATCTCCAGCGGGATCTTGCCGGGGTTGGCCAGGCGGTGGACGGCGGCGATGGGGATGTAGGTCGACTGGTTCTCCCAGAGCAGGAAAGACTTGTCGTCACAGGTCACCCGGGCCGTGCCGGAGACCACGATCCAGTGCTCGGCGCGGTGGTGGTGCTTCTGCAGCGACAGGCTGGCGCCCGGCTTGACCACGATGCGCTTGACCTGGAAGCGGCTGCCACTGTCGATGGAGTCGTAGCTGCCCCATGGCCGGTAGACCTGGCAGTGGTTGTGCGCCTCGACGCGGCCCTCGCGGTTGAGGGTGTTGACCACGTGCTTGACGTCCTGCACGCGGTCCTTGTGGGCGACCATCACGGCGTCCTTGGTCTCGACCACCACCACGTCCTTCAGCCCGACCAGGGTCACCAGCTTATTCTCGCTGTGGGCCAGGCAGTCCTGGCTGTCATGGATCATCACGTCGCCGGAGCGGCAATTGCCCTGGTCGTCCTTGTCCTGAACGTCCCACAGCGCGGACCAGGAGCCGACGTCGTTCCAGCCGGCGGCGAGCGGTACCACGCAGGCGCGATCGGTCTTTTCCATCACCGCGTAGTCGATGGAGTTGTCCGGGCAGCAGGCGAAGGCGCTGGGGTCGATACGGATGAATTGCAGGTCGCCCTTGCTGCGGCTCAGCGCCAGCTGGCAGGTGTCGTAGATGTCCGGGTCGTGCCGTTGCAGCTCTTCCAGGTAGCGGCTGCAGCGGAACAGGAACATGCCGCTGTTCCAGACATAGCCGCCTTGCGCCACGAACTCGCTGGCGGTGGCCAGGTCGGGTTTCTCGACGAACTGCTGCACTGCCAGAACGCCGCCAGGCAGCCCGGCGCGGGCGCCGGTCCTGATATAGCCGTAGCCGGTTTCCGGGCGCTCGGCAGGCACGCCGAACAGCACCATCTCGCCCTGCTCGGCGGCCTTGCGTGCCACGCCCAGCGCGCTGTGGAACACCTGCATGTCTTCGATCACGTGATCGGCCGGCAGGACCAGCAGCAGCTCGTCGCGCCCGCTGGCGAGCAGGTGCATGGCGGCGATGGCCACGGCCGGTGCGGTGTTGCGACCGAACGGCTCCAGCAGGATGGTCTGCGCCTCGCCGCCGATGGCGGCGAGTTGCTCGTTGACGATGAAACGATGTTCCTCGTTGCACACCACGATGGGTTTTTCGATGCCCTCGATGGCCAGGCGGCCGAGCGTCTGCTGGAACAGGGTCTGGTTGCCGGTGAGGGCGAGGAACTGCTTGGGATACTGCTTGCGCGAGAGCGGCCAGAGCCTGGAACCGCTGCCGCCGGACAAAATCAGAGGAATCATGCTGTCTCTCCTTGTAAACATCGATTCGGATCGTATGGGCAGTGAACTGGCGACACGCCATAACCAACCGAGCGGCACTCGACCGGTGCCGCCTCTGTTTTTTGTTAGTTGTTTGCTACCAGCAGATACCTTCCCGATTGGCCTGGGTGGGATGCGCCATGAACCCCACCAGGTCGACGATCTGCTTGTCTTCGCCAACGCTTTCCATGACTTCGGCGAAGCGCCGTTCGCCGTTGCCGATGATCAGGACATCGGATTGCGCGACCACCTCGTCGAGCTCCTTGCACAGCAGCGAGGAAACGTGAGGGATCTTCGACTCGATGTATTCCTTGTTGGCACCGAAAACACGGGCGTACTCGACGTTGCTGTCGAAAATGCGCAGTTCGTAGCCCTTGCCGATCAGCATTTCGGCCAGCTCCACCAACGGGCTCTCACGCAGGTCGTCGGTGCCGGCCTTGAAGCTCAGACCCAGCAGGCCGATGCGGCGCTTGTCGTAGTTGGTGACGATGTCGAAGGCTTTCTTCACCTGGGCGGCGTTGCTGCGCATCAGCGAGCTGATCAGCGGCGCTTCCACATCCAGGCTGCCGGCACGGTAGGAGAGGGCACGCACGTCCTTGGGCAGGCAGGAACCGCCGAAGGCGAAGCCGGGCTTCATGTAGTACTTGGAGAGGTTGAGCTTGTGGTCCTGGCAGACCACGTCCATCACCTCGCGGCCATCGACACCGGCTGCCTTGGCGATGTTGCCGATCTCGTTGGCGAAGGTGACCTTGGCCGCGTGCCAGACGTTGCAGGTGTACTTGATCATCTCCGCCACTTCGATGGACTTGCGGATGATCGGCGCGTCCAGTTCGCTGTACAGCTCCTGCAACAGGTCGCCGGACTGTTGATCCAGTTCCCCGATCACGGTCATGGCCGGGAAGTCGTAGTCCTTGATCGCGGTGCTTTCGCGCAAGAATTCGGGGTTGGTGGCCACGCCGAAATCGACGCCGGCCTTCTTGCCCGATGCCGCTTCGATCAGCGGAATCACCACGTTCTTCACGGTGCCGGGCAGCACGGTGCTGCGCACCACCACGGTGTGGCGCTCCTGCTTGTCGCGCAGGGCGGCACCGATCTGCTTGCACACCGATTCCATGTAGCCGAGATCGAGGTCGCCATTGCGCTTGCTCGGCGTGCCGACGGCAATGAAGGACAGCTCGCTGGCCAGAACGGCTGCCGCCACATCGGTGGTGCCGCGCAGCCGGCCGGATTTGACGCCGGCTTCGAGCAGTTCGGCGAGGCCGGGTTCGACGATGGGGGATTTGCCCTGGTTGATCAGGTCGATCTTGGTTTGCGACACGTCGACGCCGATGACCTCATGGCCACGAGCCGACAAGCAACCGGCGCACACGGCGCCCACATAACCCAATCCAAAGATGGTGATTCGCATAGGTCCCTCTCTCATATAGTTGAGTCGGTCGGTTTGGACTGACCAACATCCGTGTTCATTAAGTACGCTCTAAAGATTGCGTAATCGTTACTGCAATCGAATCGGCTGCACTCAATTGGCGCGGATACTAAGTTGGCTGTTTTTGTATTTCAAGCAAAACGTGAACCAAAAGTTCGTGCTTCTTGATGAATTTCTTTTGCTAATTTTTTTATCAATAAAAACAATAACTTAAGTTTCGATATTTTTTAGGCGCCAAAAAATAGTTGTCGCTTTTCGCGCTATTTTTATGGCGTCAGAAAAATATTGCGCATTCTGCTTACTTCTATGGCACCCAGGCGGCGCCTTGCTCGGAAGTTGTGCATGAATTCCGTGCAGGAGTTTCAAGGTATTCGAGAAAGATGCTGCTAATTTGCCATTATCGTAACTATTACATTGCCATTAGTTGATGCTGTTAATTCGCTAGCATTTGACCCACGATGTGACTTGCCAGATTTGCGAGAAGTTCAAGGTCTTTTCAAAACTGTGATTCACGTCAATGTAATGCGCGCTTGGCACAATGCCATTGCCTGGATTAATCTCCAGTCACCGGGCTAACGAAGTGGCCAACAGGCAGGACGCCGACCCCATACACTTCGTTAGCTCGGTATCCCATTCCCTTCGGGCGCAGGCATGCGCTCGGAAGCGACAAAGCCCTCCAGGAGAGGGCTTTGTCGTTTCTGCAGGTCGCATTGCGCGCCTGGTTCGTTGAAGGCACCACCTGCACCGCCCTGGACCGTCACGGCTGAGCGGCCAGACGCTGGCGCCAGGGTTCATATCCGCTGGCGCGGGTGTGGCCTGTGCATCAGTCGGTGCGCTGCAGCTGCGCTTTATCCGGCCGAGGGGCAATGAGGTGCTCCGGCAGGTCGAGCAGGTCGGTATCGTAGGTTTCCAGCGGCGGCGGACGACGCTCGAAGCGGGCGCCGAGCACCAGCAGGCAGGGCGTCAGCAGCAGGGTCAGCACGGTAGCGAAGGCCAGCCCGCCGGCGATGGCGCTGGACAGCTGGGTCCACCACTGCGTCGAGGGCGCGCCGAAGCCGAGGCTCGGCGTGACCAGGTCGACGTTGATGCTGAGTACCATCGGCATCAGGCCGAGGATGGTGGTCACCGCGGTGAGCAGCACCGGGCGCAAGCGCAGGCTGCCGGTTTCCAGGGCCGCCTCGCGCGGCTCCAGGCCCTGGCGGCGCAGCTGGTTGTAGGTGTCGATCAGGATGATGTTGTTGTTCACCACGATACCGGCCAGGGCGATCAGGCCCATGCCGACCATGACGATGCCGAACGACTGGCCGTTGACCAGCAGGCCCATCAAGACTCCGGCGGTGGACAGGACGATGGCCGACAGCACCAGCGCCGCCTGGTAGAGGCTGTTGAACTGGGTCACCAGGATGATCGCCATGAGGAAGATGGCGACGACGAAGGCGGTCATCAGGAAGGTGGCCGCTTCACGCTGGTCGGCATCTTCGCCGGCGAACTTCACCTTGACCTCGGCCGGCACCTCACCGAGCGCTTCGCGCAGTGCCTTGAGGCGTTCGTCCAGGCGCGCACCTTCGGCCAGGTCGGCCTGCAGGGTGATGGTGCGGTCGCCGTCGACGCGGCGCAGGGTGCCGACCTTGGGCGCCGGCTGCAGGTCGACGAAGTTGCTCAGCGGCACCTGGCCGGCCGGCGTATTGAGGGTCAGGCGGCCGAGCTGATCGAGCGAGCGCCAGTTGCCGGGCAGGCGCACGCGGATGTCCACCTCATCGGTGGCATCCTCGGGGCGGTAGGTGGCCAGCTTCAGGCCGTTGGTGATCATCTGCACCGCGTTGCCGACGCTGAGCACGTCGGCGCCGAAGCGCGCGGCGGCCTCGCGGTCGACCTTGATGCGCCATTCGATACCGGGCAGGGCGCGGTCGTCCTCGATGTCGACGAAGCCGCCGAGGTTCTGCATCTCGCCGCGAATGCGCTCGACCCACTGCTCGCCCAGTGCTGGATCCAGCGCGCTGATCTGCAGCTTCACCGGCTTGCCGTCGGTGGGGCCCTGTTCCTGCTTGCGGAACTCCAGCACCACGCCGGGAATGCCGGCGGTGCGCTGGCTCATGTCGGCGAGGATGTCCTTGGCCGGGCGACGCTGGTGCCAGTCGACGAACTGGAACTGCAATGTGCCGATCACGTCGGCGCCGAGTTGGCCTTGCTGGCCTTCCGGCTGGGCCAGGGAGCGCGCATACAGCGCCTTGACCCCGCGCATGCCGAGCACCTGCTTTTCCACCTGCTGGAGCAGGGCGTCCTTCTCCTGCACCGACAGGTCGCCACGGGCGCGCAGCCAGATCTGTGCGCTTTCCGGCTCGACGTCGGGGAAGAACTCCACGCCATGGTTGAAGCGCCCGTAGCCGACATAGATCAGCGCGATCAGCCCGAGCATGCCGAGCAGGGTCAGGCCGGGGCGCTTGAGCAGTGTTGCCAGCAGGTTGCGGTAGGCGTTGCCGGCGCGGTTGGCGCTGGGTGCCTGCGGGCGTGCGCGGCCACCGGTGACGGCGCCGAGTACCGGCAGGAATACCAGCGCCATGGCCAGCGAGGCCAGCAGGCAGAGAATCACGGTGGCCGGCAGGTACTTCATGAACTGACCGACCACGCCGGGCCAGAACAGCAGCGGCAGGAACACCACCAATGTGGTGGCGGTGGAGGCGATCACCGGCCAGGCCATCCGCGTGGCCGCGTTGGCCCAGGCCTGGCGCGGGCTCTGGCCCTGCTGCAGGTAGCGGTCGGCCAGCTCGGAGACGACGATGGCGCCGTCCACCAGCATGCCGGCCACCAGGATCAGGCTGAACAGTACGACGATATTGAGGGTGAAGCCGAGCATCCAGATCAGCAGGATGCCGCTCAGGAAGGCGCCGGGAATGGTCAGGCCGACCAGCAGCGCCGAGCGCATGCCCATGCTCGCCACCACCAGGATCAGCACCAGGACGATGGCGGTCAGCACGTTGTTGAGGAGGTCGCCGAGCATGTTCTGCACCTCCTGCGACTGGTCCATGATGTAGCTGACTTCAACGCCCGGCGGTAGCAGGGGCCTGGCCTGCTCCATCAGCGCCTTGACCTGATCGATGGTCTCGATGATGTTGGCGCCGCTGCGTTTGGACACCTCCAGCACGATGGCCGGCTGGCCGTTGATGCGGGCGAAGCCGGTGGGGTCCTTGAAGGTACGGCGGATGGTGGCGACATCGGCGAAGGTGACCACGCTGTTGCCGACCACCTTGATCGGCATGCGCATCACGTCTTCGAGGTCTTCGATGACGCCTGGCACCTTCATGCTCATGCGCCCGGCGCCGGTATCCAGGCTGCCGGCAGCGACCAGGCGGTTGTTGCGGCTGACCAGGTTGAACAGCTCGTTGTAGTCGATGCCGTAGCTGTCCAGTACCTGCGGGTCGACGACGATTTCCAGCAGGTCTTCGCGGTCGCCGCCGATTTCCACCGAGAGCACCTCGGCGATGCCTTCGATGTTCTCCTTCAGGCGCCTGGCGATGTACACCAGCTCGGTCTCGGCAATCGGCCCGGACAGGCCCACCGACAGCACCGGGAACAGCGCCACGTTGACCTCGTTGACGGTCGGCTCCTCGGCTTCTTCCGGCAGCTTGCTGCGGGCGGTGTCGACCTTTTCGCGCACGTCGGCCAGCGCCACCTTGGCGTCGAAGCCGGCATCGAACTCCAGGGTCACCGAAGCGTGGCCCTCGCTGGAGACCGAGCGCATTTCCTTGACGCCCTCGAGGCTTCGCAGCTCCTGCTCCAGCGGCCGCACCAGCAAGCGTTCGCCATCTTCGGGGCTGATGCCTTCGAGGGTCACCGAAACATAGATGATGGGAATGACCACGTCCGGGTTGGATTCCTTGGGCATGGCGATGTAGGCCACCAGCCCGCCGCAGAGCAGGAACAGCAGGACCAGGATGGTGGTACGGCTACGGTCGAGTGCGGCAGCGATCAGTGCGTGCATCTCAGCTGCCCTCGGTCGCGAGTTGTGTCGTCACCTGCTGGCCGGGCTGGACGAAGCCCTGGCCGAGGGTGATCAGCGCCACCTTTGGCGGCAGGCCGCTGACCCAGGCGCCCTGGTTGTCGACGCTGATCAGCTGTACCTGCGTGAACTCAACGCGCTGCGCATCGTTGACCCACTTGACGCCGTGGCGGCCATTCTCGTCCAGGCTGAGCAGGGCGGGAGACAGGCGATGGGCCATGGCCTCGCCGGTCTGGATATGCAGGGTGGCGCTGGCGCCGGCCAGACGCAGGCCATCCGGGTTGTCCACCTTGACCTCGATGCGGAAGCTGCGCGAGCCGGGGTCGGCTGCGGCAGCGATAAAGTGCAATTCACCGTTCAGCTTACGGCCGTCGAGCAGTTCCACCTTCACCGGCTGGCCCAGCTCGAGCTGGGTCACCTGCTGCTGGGCGATCTGCGCACTGACCTTGAGGCGGTCGATGTCCACCAGGGTCAGCAGGCTCTGGCCGGGCTGAACGAAGTCGCCCAGCTCGACCGCGCGCTGGTCGTAGATACCGGCGAACGGTGCTTTTATCCTGGTGTTGCGCAGTTGCAGGCGGGCGCTGTCGAGCTCGGCGCGGGCCTTGGCCAGCTCGCTTTCCAGGCGCATCAGCTCGTTGGCGGAAATCAGATTGCGCTCACGCAGGCGTTTGGCCGCGGTGACGTCGCTTTGCCGTTGCCGCACATCGGCCTCGCTGCGTGCGACCTGGGCCGGGCGGTCGTCCGGCGAAAGGCTGAGCAGCAACTGGTCGGCGGCGACGCGGTTGCCCTTGTCCTGATCCAGGTTCTGCACGCTGCCGCTGACCTGGGCGCGCAGTTCTACGCGGCGCCAGGCCTCGATCTGCCCCTGCACCACGTGCTGGCGCTGCATGGGCTGCGCTTCCAGCCAGGTCACCTCGACCCGCGCTAACTCTGCGCTCGTGGCCGGTCTGTCGGGTTCGGCTTGGGTGTCGTCGCGGGCGACGAAGCGGTCGCCGCTGAGCAGCCAGAGCAGCAACAGGGTGGCGATGACGACGGCGATGATCCAGGGGCGTTTGCTGAGTTGCGCGAACATGGCGATGGCTTACTCGTTGGTGGCGGGCGCTGCCAGCAGCGCGGCGGCCTGGCCGTGCAGGCCGGCGATGATGAAGTCGGTGACGCGGTCGAAGTAGGCGTCCAGCTCGATGTATTCGGCCCAGGGCGCGAAACCGCCGGAGGCGATGCGCGTCATGACGCCGTTGACGCAGGCCTCCACGCCCCAGATCAGATGCTGGCAGTGGTCCGGGGAGAGCTGCAGGTCGCGGAAGCTGCTCTGCAGCAGGTCGCCGAACAGGCTTATGTACTGACCTTCGAGTTCGATGAACTGCTCGCGGTAGGGTGGCTCCAGGCGCTCCTGAAAGGCCGGGCGGTCACACAGCAGGCAAAGCTGCGCCTGCAGCGGGTCGGCCTGCAGCAGTTCGAAGGCGCGGCGAATGACGCGGCGCATGGCTTGATCCGCAGGCGCGCAGCGGGCGATTTGCTGCAGTTCGGCCAGGTGCTGGCGCGAGCAATCCAGCACCAGGCGCGCGTAGAGCGCTTCCTTGCTGGAGAAGTGCTTGTACACGGTGCCCTTGCCAATGCCGGCATGACGCGCCACCTCGGCGATGGTTACGCGGTCCCAGGAATCATCCTGAAACAGCTGGCGGGCGGCATCGAGCAGGGCGCTTTCGCGTTGCTGGAAGAGTTGATCCTGGTAGCGCATGAGCATTCCACGGAGAGTTGTGACCGGAGGTCATATTATGACTGTCGGTCACGATGCGGCAAGCGGGTAGTTGTAACAAGGCAATTGCTGTGGATGAGCGTCCGCCATGGCGTTGACGATGCGGTCGTGGGGTGCGGTGGTGAATAGTTGGTGCGCACGGCGCACCCTACGCGCGCCAGGCTGACGCCTTCGAGGTTGGCGAAGGTCCTTATGTAGGGTGCGCCCTGCGCACCAGGGGCGCGGCGGTGAATGGTTGGTGCGCATGGCGCACCCTGCGTGCGCCACGCTGACGCCTTCGAGGCTGGCGAAGGTCTTATGTAGGGTGCGCCGTGCGCACCGGAAGCACGGCGGTGAATGATTGATGTGCACAGCGCACGCGCGGCCGTCAGCGCACCACGCTGACGCCTTCGAGGCTGGCGAAGGTCCTTATGTAGGGTGCGCCGTGCGCACCAAGGGCACGGCGGTGAATGATTGGTGCGCACAGCGCACGCAGCCGTCAGCGCGCCAAGCTGACGCCTTCGAGGCTGGAAGGTGTCCTTATGTAGGGTGTGCCGTGCGCACCGGAAGCACGGCGGTGAATGATTGATGTGCACAGCGCATGCGCGGCCGTCAGCGCGCCACGCTGACGCCTTCCAGGCTGGCGAAGGAGGTGTCCTTGGCGGTGAGCAGGAAGTCACGCATGAAGGGGGCGTCGAGCATGTCGCTGCGGATCGCGGCATACAGGGTGCAATACAAGCCTTTTTCGCCCAGGCGCTTGGCGCTGACGTAACCCCGCGAACTGTATTCGTGCAGCGCCCAGTTGGGCAGGCCGCAGACGCCGCGGCCGCTGGCCACCAGCTGCATCATCATCACCGTCAGCTCGGAGGTGCGTACCTGCGCCGGCTCGACGTCGGCCGGTTCGAGGAAGCGGGTGAAGATATCCAGGCGGTCGCGCTCCACCGGATAGGTGATCAGGGTTTCCCTGGCCAGATCCTCGGGCTGGATATAGGCCTTGGAGGCCAGGCGATGCTGGTTGGCGACCGCCAGCTGGGCTTCGTAGGTGAACAGCGGCACGTAGGTGATACCCGCCAGGTCGACCGGGTCTGACGTCACCACCAGGTCCAGGTCGCCGCGGGCCAGCGCCGGCAACGGGGCGAAGGAGAAGCCCGAGGCCAGATCCAGCTCCACCTCCGGCCAGGCATCGCGGAACTGGTCGATGGTCGGCATCAGCCACTGGAAGCAGCTGTGGCATTCGATCGCCATGTGCAGGCGACCCGCAGTGCCGCCGGCCAGGCGCGCCAGGTCACGTTCGGCGCTGCGCAGCAGGGGCAGGGTGGCGTCGGCCAGTTGCAGCAGGCGCAGGCCGGCGCTGGTGAAGCGCACCGGCTTGGTCTTGCGTACGAACAGCTGCAGGCCCAGGCGTTCTTCCAGTTCCTTGAACTGGTGCGACAGCGCCGACTGGGTCAGATGCAGGCGCTCGGCGGCCTCCACCAGGCTGTCGGTTTCGCGCAGGGCGTGCAGGGTTTTCAGGTGGCGTAGCTCGAGCATGGCGGGTCTCTGCGAAGGTTTCAGTCATCCAGATCCGGTGCTGGATGAAAATGCTTCATACAGCCTACATGAGTAAATCTTTAGATCAAGGCGAAAATCTTGAGTTTGTCTCACTCATGGCCGATGCCGAGAATGGCGCCATCTCGATTCATAGTGGAGCGTAAAGTCATGGCCCTGTCCCATTCCCTCGGTTTCCCGCGCATCGGTCGCGACCGCGAACTGAAAAAAGCGCTCGAAGCGCATTGGCGAGGTGAGCTGGATGAAGCCGGGCTGCGTGCGGTCGGCCAGCGTTTGCGCGCCGAGCACTGGCAGTTGCAGAAGGACGCCGGCATCGACCTGCTGCCGGTGGGCGACTTTGCCTGGTACGACCAGGTGCTGGGCCATTCGCTGGCCTGCGGCGTGATTCCCGAGCGCTTTCGCCCGACCGGCGGCAAGCCGACGCTGGAGACGCTGTTCGCCATGGCCCGTGGGGCCGTTGCAAACAAGAGCAGCGGCAACTGCTGCAGCGGCGCGCATGCGCAGGAGCTGACCAAGTGGTTCGACACCAACTATCACTACCTGGTACCGGAATTTGGCGTTGACCAGCAGTTCGCCCTCTGCTGGGAGCAGTTGTTCGAGGAGGTGGAGGAGGCGCACGCCCTTGGTCACCAGGTCAAACCGGTGCTGCTCGGCCCGCTGACCTATTTGTGGCTGGGCAAGGCCAAAGGCGCCGATTTCGACAGGCTGGAGCTGCTCGAGCGCCTGCTGCCGGTGTATGGCGAAATTCTCCAGCGCCTGGCTGGGCAAGGTGTGGAGTGGGTGCAGATCGACGAGCCGATCCTGGTACTGGACCTGCCGCAGGATTGGAAGAACGCCTTCGAGCGCGCCTACAACCTGATCCAGCGCGAACCCTGCAGGAAGCTGATCGCCACCTATTTCGGTGGCCTGGAAGACAACCTCGGTCTGGCCGTCAATCTACCGGTGGATGGCCTGCATATCGATCTGGTGCGGGCGCCGGAGCAGTATCCGACCATTCTCGATCGGCTGCCTGCTTATAAGGTGTTGTCGCTGGGTGTGGTCAACGGGCGCAACGTCTGGCGCTGCGATCTGGACAAGGCCCTCGAAGTATTGCGTCATGCTCACGAACGCCTGGGGGAGCGCTTGTGGGTGGCGCCGTCCTGCTCGCTGCTGCACAGCCCGGTGGACCTGGCCCGTGAAGATCTGCTCGATGCCGAACTGAAGAGCTGGCTCGCCTTCGCCGTGCAGAAGTGCCAGGAGGTCGCCGTGCTCGGTCGGGCACTGGAGGCGCCGGGCGACGCCGCTGTGCAGGCGGCGCTGGAAGCCAGCCGTGCGGTACAGGCCGCACGTGCTGCATCGACGCGCATTCACAAACCTGAGGTGCAGGCGCGTCTGGCAGCGATCCTTCCGCGTCATGCCCAGCGCCAGTCGCCCTTCGCCGAGCGCATCGGCAAACAGCGCGAGCGCCTGCAGTTGCCGCTGCTGCCGACTACCAGCATCGGCTCTTTCCCACAGACTTCGGCCATTCGCCTGGCACGCCAGGCGTTCAAGCAGGGCAAGCTCAGCGCGGCCGAGTACACCGAGGCCATGCACGGCGAAATTCGCCATGCGGTGCAGGTGCAGGAGTGCCTCGGCCTGGATGTGCTGGTGCACGGCGAGGCCGAGCGCAACGACATGGTCGAGTACTTCGCCGAGCAGCTCGACGGCTATGCCTTCACCCGCTTCGGCTGGGTGCAGAGCTATGGTTCGCGCTGCGTCAAACCGGCGGTGATAGTCGGCGACCTGAGTCGCCCGCAGGCCATGAGCGTGGAGTGGATCAAATACGCCCAGAGCCTGACCGACAAGGTGGTGAAGGGCATGCTGACCGGCCCGGTGACCATGCTGATGTGGTCCTTCCCGCGCGAGGACGTTGCCCGCGAAGTACAGGCCAGGCAACTGGCGATGGCGATTCGCGACGAGGTGATGGATCTGGAGGCGGCCGGCATCAGGATCATCCAGATCGACGAGGCGGCGTTTCGCGAAGGGCTGCCGCTGCGTCGGGCCGCCTGGCAGCATTACCTGGACTGGGCCACCGAGGCCTTCCGCCTGACCGCCAGCGGCGTGCGTGACGAAACCCAGATCCACACTCATATGTGCTACAGCGAGTTCAACGATGTGATCGAGGCCATCGCGGCGATGGATGCCGACGTGATCACCATCGAAACCTCGCGTTCGGACATGCAGTTGCTGGAGGCCTTCGAGCGCTTCGATTATCCCAACGAGATCGGCCCGGGCGTCTACGACATCCACTCGCCACGGGTGCCGGACAGCGCCGAGATGGCCAACCTGCTGCGCAAGGCGGCGCGGCGTATCCCGCTTCAGCGGCTGTGGGTCAACCCTGATTGCGGCCTGAAAACCCGCGCCTGGCCGGAGACCGAGGCAGCGCTGGTGAACATGGTCGCAGCGGCCCGGCAGTTGCGTGCCGAGCTGGCCTGATGCTCCGGACTGTCGCGGCTGAAACCCCCGAGGGGCTTCATGGCGCGACGCTCTGCACGGGGCTTCTCGTCACCGTGCGGCTGACCGTTCGTCCTCCTTCATCAAACTGTCATGCTTGTGTGGCAGCGCCGTCGAACGACTTTCACCAGAATCGCGCTCCACTGGGGGTTTGCGTTTCTGGTGTTTTTCATGCGTGCATTCATTTTTGTGGTCGCCATGCTGTGCGGCCTGCCGTCTTTTGCGGCCAACCGTTGTGATCTTTCCGAATCGACGCGATACGCCGATGTCGGCGACGTGCGCCTGGCCTACCAGAGCGTCGGCAGCGAGCATGACCCGGCTCTGCTGTTGGTCATGGGCCTGGGCGGGCAACTGATCCATTGGCCTGACGAGGTGGTCGAGCGCCTCTGCCAGCAGGGCTTTCGCGTGGTGCGTTTCGACAATCGCGATGTCGGCCTGAGCACCTGGCGCAAGCCGGCGCCGAGCATCAATCTGCCTTATGAGGTGCTGCGCTACCGGCTGGGCCTGTCGCTCGGTGCGCCTTATCACCTGCGCGACATGGCCGGCGATGCCCTGGGGCTGATGGACAGTCTCGGTGTCGATGCCTTCCATGTGCTGGGCGCGAGTATGGGCGGGATGATCGCCCAGCATCTGGCGGATCTGGCGCCGCAGCGGGTATTGAGCCTGACGCTGGTGATGACCAGTTCGGGCGCGCAAGGCTTGCCAGCGCCCAGCGATGCCCTGGTTGCCCTGTTGGCGCGCCGCGAGGCCGGCAGCCGTGAAGCAGCCCTGCAGCAGCAGGCCGATCTGCTCGCGGCGCTGGGCAGCCCGTCGGTGCATGATGACCGCGCCTTGCTCCTGCATCAGGCCGAGGTGGCCTACGACCGTGCCTTCAACCCCGAGGGGGTGCAGCGCCAGTTGCTGGCGATTCTTGCCGAATCGAGTCGGGTCGAGCTGCTCAATCGCCTGACAGTGCCGACCCTGGTGGTACACGGCACGGCCGACCCGCTATTGCCGGTGATGCACGGCGTGCATGTGGCCGCGCATATCAAGGGCGCCGAACTCAAGCTGATTCCGGGGCTGGCGCATCGTTTTCAGGATGCCTTCAAGGAACCGCTGCTGGCCGCGGTGTTGCCGCATCTTGCAGCGCATCGGGGCGATCTGGGGCTGGCGCGCTTGTAGTTCACAGCTCCTGGTTGTGCTTGATCGCTTCGCGGCGCTGCAGGTTGTCGATGTGCTCGCTGCTGTGGCGCAGCAGCTTGTCGGCCATGGCCATGCGCTCGATGTAGCGCGTGATGCTCTGCTCGGCATCGTGGCGGGAGAGGAAGGGGCCTTCCAGCGTGCCTTCGCGGGTGGCGAAGAAGTACTGGCCGTTGACGGCGCTCAGTCGTGAACTGCGGTAGTGCGTGCCGGGATGCGGGTCGACGGTACGTTGGCCGAACATGGCGAAAGCTCCATCTGAAGGGGCTGGATGATCTGAGTCTACTGCGAGCGAAGCGGCGCGTTTGGCAAAACGACAGATGGTCGATTTTGTCGGCCTGTTATCGTTTTTTAGCCGATTTTATGGATTTTTGGCGCCGGTCGATTGGCGGGTTGCGCGCATCGAACGGTACAGTTGCGTGCGACTACCAGGCTGAACTGTTGCTGTGTCGGTGTCCTGACCTCTCCTAGAATGGCCTGCTGCGGTCGACCTGCTCTGTCGACCGCCTGCCAGAGGTCGCCATGCACATTTCCTCCGGCCGTTGGGTATACGGCCTGCTGCTCGCCCTGATCACTTCGCTGCTCTGGGGCATCCTGCCAATCAAGCTCAAGGAAGTTCTCCAGGTCATGGACCCGGTCACGGTCACCTGGTATCGCCTGGCCGTAGCCGGTTCGCTGTTGCTGGCCTATCTCGCCGCGAGCCGCCGCCTGCCGAGCTTTCGCCCGCTCGGGCGCAAGGGTGGCTGGCTGCTGGCCCTGGCCATCGGCGGGTTGACGGCCAACTACGTGCTGTACCTGGTCGGGCTCAATCTGCTCAGCCCCGGGACCACGCAACTGGTGATCCAGGTGGCGCCGATCCTGTTGCTGATTAGCAGCCTGTTCGTCTTTCGCGAACGCTTCAGCCTGGGCCAGGCACTCGGCCTGATGGTGATGTTGCTGGGCTTCGGCCTGTTCTTCAATCAGCGCCTGGGCGAGTTGCTGACGTCGCTCACCGCCTACACCACCGGCGTGCTGACCGTGCTGGCCGCTGCCTTCGTCTGGACTTTCTACGGTCTGGCGCAGAAGCAACTGCTGACCTCGTGGAGTTCGATGCAGGTGATGATGGTCATCTACCTGGCCTGCGCGCTGCTGCTGACACCTTGGGCGCATCCCTTGCAAGTGCTGCAGCTGAGCCCGCTACAAGGCTGGCTGCTGCTGGCCTGTTGCCTGAATACCCTGGTGGCTTATGGCGCCTTCGCCGAGGCACTGGCGCACTGGGAGGCCTCAAGAGTGAGCGCGACCCTGGCGCTGACGCCGCTGGTGACCTTCGTCTCCGTGGCCCTGGCCTCGACCTGGTGGCCGGACCACGTGCTGCCCGAGCAGGTCAACTGGATCGCCTACGCGGGCGCCGTGGTGGTGGTGCTGGGCTCGGCGCTCACCGCGCTTGGCCCATCGCTGATGGCCGCAATGCGGGCGCGCAAGGGCAGGCGCCTGGCCTGATGCCGATCATTTAAGGCTGTGCGTCTCTTGTAGGGTGCGCCGTGCGCACCTGTGACGCTGGCGCCGGTATCCCGGTGCGCGCGGCGCACCCTACGCATGTATTTCCTGCAGGGCAGGGTTCAATCCAGCGGCAGCTCGGTGGTGCGTTTGACCTCGCTCATGGCGATGTGCGAGTGCGCTTCGTGCACGTGCGGGCGTTGCAGCAGGTGGTCGCGCAGGAAACGCTCGTAATCGGCGATGTCCTTGGCTACCACCTTCAGCAGGTAGTCCGAGCCGCCGGCCATGCTGTAGCACTCCAGCACCTGCGGGTAGCCGACCACGGCCTGCTCGAATTCGTCCAGATTGCCGCGGCCGTGGGCCGACAGCTTGATGTCG
This sequence comes from Ectopseudomonas guguanensis, assembly GCF_900104265.1. GTDB lineage: Bacteria > Pseudomonadota > Gammaproteobacteria > Pseudomonadales > Pseudomonadaceae > Aquipseudomonas > Aquipseudomonas guguanensis. Next base: position 146,721 of record NZ_FNJJ01000011.1, on the reverse strand, counting down.
ACGAAGATGGTGATGCCGAAGCCCAGGCGTTTGTGATTGAGCAGGGCGACCTTGCGCTCGATCAGCCCTTCTTCCTGCATGCGATGGATGCGGCGCCAGCATGGCGATTGCGACAGCTCGACTTTCTCGGCCACCTCGGCGGCGGAGAGGTCGGCATTGTGCTGCAGCAGGCGGAGAATCCGCCGGTCGATGGGACTGAGCTTGTCCTGCATGATTGTTTCCATTTTCTTGTGATTGTTGGAAGGATCATGCGAAGTATTGTCTCGGCTACCCGAAAATAGAAAGAAAAAAGCGGAACCCTCCGGTCATGCTTTAGGCAAATCCGGCGCAGCGATCCTGCGACCGGATTCAACGGAGCGTGTCTACCGTCGCGCTCCCCGTGCTCGCCATAAGAATAAAAGGAGCGCTCCATGTCACTGGCCGAAATCCGCCTGGATGACAAATACCGCCTCGCGACTGGTCACCTCTACCTGACCGGCACTCAGGCGCTCACCCGCCTGCCCATGCTGCAGAAGCAGCGTGATGCCGCCTTCGGACTCAATACCGCCTGCTTCATCTCCGGCTATCGCGGCTCGCCCCTGGGCGGCCTGGACAAGAGCCTGTGGGACGCGCGCGAGTACCTCAAGCAGAACCACATCCACTTCCAGCCCGGCGTCAACGAAGAGCTGGGCGCCACCGCAGTGTGGGGCAGCCAGCAGGCCAACCTGTTCCCCGGCGCCCGCTATGACGGCGTGTTCGCCATGTGGTACGGCAAGGGCCCGGGCGTCGACCGCAGTGGTGATGTGTTCAAGCACGGCAACTCGGCCGGGGTTTCCAAGCATGGCGGCGTGTTGCTGCTGGCCGGCGACGACCATGGCTGCAAGTCCTCGACCATTGCCCACCAGAGCGAGCACGCCTTCATCGCCGCCTCGATTCCGGTGCTCAACCCGGCCAACGTCCAGGAAATTCTCGACTACGGCATCATCGGCTGGGAGCTGTCGCGCTACAGCGGCTGCTGGGTGGCGCTGAAGACCATCGCCGAGAACGTTGATTCCTCGGCCGTGGTGGATGTCGATCCGCTGCGCATTCAGGTGAAGATTCCCGAGGATTTCCAGCTGCCGGAAGACGGCGTGCACATCCGCTGGCCCGATCCGCCCCTGGCGCAGGAAAAGCGCCTGAACATGTACAAGATCTACGCCGCGCGCGCCTTCGCCCTGGCCAACAACCTCAACCAGATCAAGCTGGATTCGCCCAACCCGCGTCTGGGCATCATCACCACCGGCAAGTCCTACCTCGACGTGCGCCAGGCCCTGGATGACCTAGGCCTGGACGAAGCACTGTGCGCCAGGGTCGGCCTGCGCGTGCTCAAGGTCGGCATGAGCTGGCCGCTGGAGCCGGTTTCGGTGCACCAGTTCGCCGAGGGGCTGGACGAAATCCTGGTGGTGGAAGAGAAGCGCAGCGTCATCGAGGACCAACTGACCGGCCAGCTCTACAACTGGCCGGTAGGCAAGCGTCCACGGGTGGTCGGCGAGTTCGATGAACAGGGTAATTCGCTGCTGCCGAACCTGGGCGAACTGACTCCGGCGATGATCGCCCGGGTGATCGCCAAGCGCCTTGCGCCGATCTATAGCAGCCCCACCATCGAGGAGCGCCTGGCCTTCCTCGACGCCAAGGAAAAGGCCCTGGCTGCGCCCAAGCACAAGACCGTACGCACCCCGCATTTCTGCTCCGGCTGCCCGCACAACAGCTCGACCAAGGTGCCGCAAGGCAGCCGCGCCCTCGGTGGTATCGGCTGCCACTACATGACCCAGTGGATGGATCGCAGCACCGACACCTTCACCCAGATGGGCGGCGAGGGCGCCACCTGGATCGGCCAGGCGCCATTCACCGACACGCCGCACGTGTTCCAGAACCTCGGTGACGGCACCTACTTCCACTCCGGCCATCTGGCCCTGCGCGCGGCCGTGGCCGCCGGGGTCAACATCACCTACAAGATCCTCTACAACGACGCGGTGGCCATGACTGGCGGCCAGCCCATCGACGGCGAGCTGCGTATCGACCAGCTCAGCCAGCAGGTGCACGCCGAGGGCGTCAAGCGCATCGCCCTGGTCAGCGACGAGCCGGACAAGTACCCGACCCGCGCCACCTTCGCGCCGGGCGTGACCTTCCATCACCGCCGCGAGCTGGACGCCGTGCAGCGCGAGCTGCGCGAGTTCAAGGGCGTATCGGTGATCCTCTACGACCAGACCTGCGCCACCGAGAAACGGCGTCGGCGCAAGCGCGGCAAGATGGTCGACCCGGCCAAGCGCGCCTTCATCAACCCGGCGGTGTGCGAAGGCTGCGGCGACTGCAGCGTGAAATCCAACTGCCTGTCCGTGCTGCCGCTGGAAACCGAACTGGGGCGCAAGCGCGAGATCGACCAGAGCGCCTGCAACAAGGACTTCAGCTGCCTGGAAGGCTTCTGCCCGAGCTTCGTCACCGTGCATGGCGGCAGCCTGCGCAAGCCCGAGGCCGTTGGCCTGGGCGCGCTGTTCATCGCCCTGCCGGAGCCGAAACAACCGGCCCTGAGCCGACCCTGGAACATCCTCCTGCCCGGTGTCGGCGGCAGCGGCGTGACCACCGTCGGTGCCCTGCTGGGCATGGCCGCGCACATCGAAGGCAAGGGCTGCACCGTGCTCGATCAGGCCGGCCTGGCGCAGAAGTTCGGCCCGGTGATCACCCACATTCGCATCGCCGCACGGCAGAGCGACATCTACGCGGTGCGCATCGCCGCTGGGGAAACCGATCTGTTGCTGGGTTGCGATCTGGTGGTGTCTGCCAGTGAAGAGGCACTGGCCAAGCTCAACGACAAGATTGCCCATGCGGTGATCAACAGCCATGAGGCGCCTACCGCCGAGTTCACCCGCAACCCGGATGCCCAGGTGCCCGGCGCTGCGATGCGCGAGGCGATCAGCGAGGCAGTGGGCGAGGGCAAGACCCGCTTCGTCGATGCCACGCGCCTGGCCACCCGCCTGCTCGGCGACAGCATCGCCACCAACCTGTTCATGCTCGGCTACGCCTACCAGAAAGGGTTGGTACCGGTATCGGCCGAGGCGATCAACAAGGCCATCGAACTCAATGGCGTGGCCATCGAACTCAATCAGCAGGCGTTTCTCTGGGGCCGTCGCGCTGCGCACGATCTGGCCGCGGTGGAGAAAGTCGCCGCGCCCAAGGTGGTCGAGGCGCCGCATTGCAGCACGCTGGAGGAAATCGTCAGGGACCGCATGCAGCGCCTGACCGCCTACCAGAACGCCGCCTATGCCGAGCGCTATCGCGAACTGGTCGAGCGCGTGCGCAAGGTCGACTCCGATGCCGAGCAGCGCCTGAGCAAGGCCGTGGCGCGCTACTACTTCAAGCTGCTGGCCTACAAGGACGAGTACGAAGTGGCGCGGCTGTACAGCGATGCGACCTTCCGCAAGCAGCTCGAAGCCCAGTTCGAAGGCGGCTACCGCCTGCAGTTCCACCTGGCACCGAGCTGGCTGAGCAAGCCGGACGCCGCCACCGGCGAGCCGCGCAAGCGCAGCTTCGGGCCCTGGATGCTCAAGGCCTTCGGCGTACTGGCACGCTTCAAGTTCCTGCGTGGCAGCGTGCTCGATCCGTTCGGCCACAGCGCCGAGCGCCGTCTGGAACGCGAGCTGATCGAGGAGTACGAGGCCAACGTGGCCTACCTGCTCGCCGAGCTCAATGCCGGCAACTACCGCACCGCGGTGGCGCTGGCCGAGATTCCCGAGCAGATCCGCGGCTACGGTCACGTCAAGGAAGCGGCGCTGGCCAAGGCGCGCGAACAGGCGACGCAGCTCAAGGCGCGCCTGACCGTCAGCGAAATCGCCGCGGTGCAGCTGTTCGAACCAGCTGCCTGACGAATCACCCCTTGCCGTCCTCTTCCTTTCCCCTGAGGGGAGAGGGCGGCCTTTTACATGATCACGGAGCGCTTTTTGTGGGAGCGGCTTTAGCCGCGAATGGCCTGTGAAACCCCTAAAAAGCATCGCGGCTAAAGCCGCTCCCACGGGGTAACCGTGCGTACAACACCAGTAAGGGCAGCCGTTTGGCGTGCCCAGATTTGAGGAAACAGCATGTCCGTCTTCGCCCACGTCGACTTCGATCAGCACGAGCAGGTGGTCTACGGCCACGACAAGGCCAGCGGCCTGAAAGCCATCATCGCCATCCACGACAGCACGCTCGGCCCGGCGCTGGGCGGCTGCCGCATGTGGAACTACGCCACCGACGAGGAGGCGCTGCGCGACGTGCTGCGCCTGTCGCGCGGCATGACCTACAAGTCCGCCCTGGCGCGCCTGCCGCTGGGCGGCGGCAAGGCGGTGATCATCGGCGACCCGCACACCGGCAAGAGCGAGGCGCTGTTCCAGGCCATGGGCGATTTCGTCGACAGCCTCGGCGGGCGCTACATCACCGCGGCGGACTCCGGCACCGGCGTGGCCGAGATGCGCATCATGGCCGAGCGCACCCGCCACGTCGCCGGCGCCGGCCAGCGCGAGGCCTTCGGTGGCGGCAGTCGTGACGGCGATCCATCGCCGTCCACCGCCTATGGCGTGTTCATCGGTATCCAGGCGGCGGTGGCGCATCGCCTGGGGCGTCAGGATCTCTCCGGCATCCGTGTGGCCATCCAGGGCGTGGGGCAGGTCGGCTTCGGCCTGGCCAAGCTGCTCAAGGAGGCCGGCGCGCAGCTATGGGTGACCGATATCCAGGCCGCCAACGTGCAGCGCGCGGTCGCCCAGCTCGGCGCCACCGCCGTCGGCCAGCACGACATCTACGGTCTCGACGTGGATGTGTTCGCGCCCTGCGCGCTTGGCGCCATCGTCAACCTGCAGACGCTGGAAGCGCTGCGCGCGCCGATCATCGCCGGCGCTGCCAACAACCAGCTTGCCGACGCCAGCCTGGCCGAGGTGCTGCGGCGCCGCGAGTGCCTGTACGCGCCTGATTACGCGATCAACGCCGGCGGCATCATCGACGTCTGCTACGAGCGCACCGGTGGCAGCGCGGCCCAGCTCAAGGCACATATCGAAGGCATCGGCCCGACCCTGACGGAAATCTTCCAGCGCGCCGAACGTGAAGGCGCGACCACCGCGGCGATTGCCGACCGCATGGCCCGCGAGCGCCTGCAGGGCGGTCTGTGAGCCATGCATAGGCAATAACGCTGGTGCGCACGGCGCACCCTACTAGCTGAGGTGCGTCGCGCGCACCAAGCGGGGTGGCCCGACCACCCCAGGCTTCTGACTTTTTCACAACAACAAGAGGGCAAGTCCCGATGAGTCAAGACAGCATCGCCGCCGGCACCTTCGCCGGTGCCTCCAGCAGCGCCGGCCGAGGCTTGTGGTCCTCGCGCTGGGTGTTCTTTCTCGCCGCCACCGGCTCGGCCGTGGGCCTGGGCAATATCTGGAAGTTCCCCTATATCACCGGGCAGAACGGTGGCGGCGCCTTCGTCCTGGTCTACCTGGCGTGCATCCTGGCCATCGGCATTCCGCTGCTGATGACCGAAGTGATGATCGGCCGTCGCGGCCGTGCCAACCCGGAAGGCGCCTTCGCCGCACTGGCCAGGGAGGCGCGGGCGAGTCGGCATTGGCGCTGGCTGGGCACGCTGGTGGTGCTGACCGGCTTTCTCATCCTCAGTTTCTACACGGTGATCGCCGGTTGGGCCGTGGCCTACACACCCACGGCCATGACCGGCGGTTTCACGGCCCTGAACGGGGAGAGCAGTGGTGCGCTGTTCGGCGCCATGCTGGCCGACCCCTGGAAGTTGGTCGGCTACGGCAGCCTGGTGCTGGTACTGACCCTCGGTATCGTCGCCTTCGGTGTGCGCGGCGGCCTGGAGCGCTCGCTGCGTTTCCTCATGCCGGGGCTGTTCGTCCTGCTGCTGGTGCTGGTGGGCTACGCCGCCACCACCGGGCATTTCATGCAGGCGGTGCACTTTCTCTTCGACGCCGACTTCAGCAAGCTCAGCGCCGCGGGCGTGCTGGCCGCGCTGGGCCATGCCTTCTTCACCCTGAGCCTGGCCAGCGGCGCGATGATGGCCTACGGCTCCTACCTGCCGGCCGGCACCTCGATCGCCAGGACCGCGCTGCTGGTGGCCCTGGCCGATACCGGCGTGGCATTGCTGGCCGGCCTGGCGATCTTTCCGCTGGTATTCGCCAATGGCCTGGAGCCGGGCGCGGGGCCGGGGCTGATCTTCGTCACCCTGCCTATCGCCTTCGGCCAGATGCCCCTGGGCCAGCTGGTGGGCGGGCTGTTCTTCATCATGCTGGCGATCGCCGCGCTGACCTCGGCGATTTCCCTGAGCGAGCCGACCATCGCCTGGCTGACCGAGAAGTTCGGCATCAGCCGTTTCAAGGCGGTGGCGCTCAGCGGTATCGCCCTGTGGCTGCTGAGCCTGGGCACGGTGCTGTCGTTCAATGCCTGGAGCGAGGTGACCCTGCTGGGCAAGACCTTCTTCGACAGCCTGGACTTTCTCACCAGCAACCTGCTGATGCCGCTGGGCGGCCTGGCCACCGTGCTGTTCGCCGGCTGGGCGCTGAGCCGCAAGCTGGTGCAGGAGTCCATCGGCATCGAGCAGCCGCAGTTGTTCGCGCTGTGGTGGCAGGTGCTGCGCGTGATCACCCCGCTGGGAATCCTGGTGGTGTTCCTGCACAGCCTCGGGCTGTTCTGAGTGAGGCAGCGCCCACCCCCGAGGCGGATGGGCTCGATGTGGACTCGTCGCGCTTTTGTCGCGCTGCAAGCTTGGCTGCGGCATGACAAAAGCGCGCGACGCCGCTAAGATGCGCCCGGCCTTTGCGACACCGCTCGCTGGGCTGGGTCCCCTTAGTTCAACGGATAGAATAAGCCCCTCCTAAGGGCTAGATGCTGGTTCGATTCCAGCAGGGGACGCCATCGATTTTTTCTCGGATGCTCCCACATCCTCCCGAATAAGACGGGAACTAAGACAAACCGGCCATTCGAGCCGGTTTTCTTTTGCCTGAATATGTTGGTTCGATATGGGAGCGTACTCCCTACCAGCCTGACAATGCAGGTTAGCCCTTCGAGTCCCAGCCATTCACCTGGCCATCATCTAGGGTGATGCGCAGTCCGTACCGGTTTTTGCCCTGCGGGTAGTATTTCCAGACCTCGCGAGTCTTCGTCTTCAGGTACTTCTGGTCTACAGCGGCGGGGCGACCAATGGAGTCTATTAGCTGATCTTCACTCATTCCCTCCCAGATCGAACCCTTGAGGATCGCTTGCACGGTGGACTCATTGCTGTATTTCTTGCGGAGATAGGCGATCCGTGCAGCGTGCTGGCTTTTTTTGATGAAAACATAGGAAACACCGCCAATGATCAGCGCACCGAGCACGAACGGCCATGCTCCGGCGTCAGTGATCTTCTGGAAAACCAATACCGGTATCCCAACGAAGATGCCCAAGAAAAGAAGGGCACGCTGTTCTTTTGCGGAAATCTTGGCCATTCCGGCTTCCTTGCTGTTGGTTTGTCCGGGAGTCTAAACCAGGAGACAAGTAGCGACCATGGATCAGGCTCTGAGCCGAATCAGACGCCGATCCTGGGGCTTTTCCAAACTGGGCTGTTCAAGATTTTTCGTCGAAGAGCGATGGTCGCGCCCCAGGACTATCTGAGCTGTCCTGAGCTTCCAATTGCGGTATGGGGTATTCGATCTGTTGCTGCTCTTGGTCATCGCGGTAAATCTCCTAAAATTTGAGGAGCTTAGCTTTCAGGCCAGTATGGCGAGGCCATCGTGGCGCACCGTGCGGATATGCGGTGCTCGTGCGGCCTGACCAAAAAGCTACTGGAAGAGTTGGAGCAACTGACGGATCACCGCGACCTGGCAGAGTCACTGGGCGAGATGATGCGCAGCCCGGACGCCTTCGGGAACGACCGGCTGAGCGACCTTTACCACAAGATCATTGCGCTACCGAACCGCACCAAGATCATGCGAGAGCTGGCCGAGACGCTGAAGACACTGATCACCCTAGAGCGCCAGGCCTACAACCTCGACGAGCAGGAGCATGAAGAACCCTACGAGGAACGGTTGCGACGATTGTTGGGGGGATGGCTAAGGCGGCGGTCTCACTGGTAATGAATGGGCGCTGATAACCCTATGGTGCCTAACGATAAGTACAGCGAGCTGCTGAGGAAAAGAACGCTTGAATACTTTCGAACAGTGTGTTTCGGGGCTTGAGGCCGTTGTCGAGGATGGCAAAAGGCTGGCATGATCTGTTCCCATTGAGAACGAAAGGAAGTTGATCAATGGGCCTTCAATGGAATGAGTTCGAGCTACCGGGTAAGAAGCTTCCGCAATGGAAGCGCACCTTTGCCGTAGATCAAGAGACCGGCCAGGTTTTCGTAGCCGCAGCCCTTACTGGCGATGCCGAGTACCTCGTGTGGGCCTGCGCATCTAGTGATGGTATGCCTACCTATACCCGAAACGATCACTACTACGTTCCTGCGGAATGGATGGCGAGCGAGTTTTCGCACACCAAGCCTATGTGTGAAGCCATTACGGCTGCCGCCGATAATTAATTTTCTCTTGCAATAACTCTAACTTTTTATTTTGGAGTCTTGTATGGCATTGCTGCAAGAAGAACCGTGGTTCAAGGATAAGATGGATAGGGAGGGCGTGGCTAAGTTCCTGACCAACTATCTGGATACCAACGAAGACTTAAAGGTTCTGAATGTGAATGCCCCCTGGGGGGCTGGTAAAACATTCTTCTTGCAGAACTGGCATGACGCATTACTTCAGGAGCGTGCGGTTATCTACTTCAATGCATGGACGCATGATTATGCAGGTGATGCTTTTGTAGCACTCACCGCAGCAATCAATGATGCGCTTCTCGAGTTCATCCCAACCGGAAAGGCTGAGGAAGCTCTACGTGATTTCAGAAGTAAAGCGACTAGCGTAATTCTGGCTGCTACACCTGCATTGGCCAAGGGGGTTATTAAGAAGTTTACAGGGGTAGACGTTGCAGCAATAACTGAGAAAATTGACTCCGAAGCACTTGCAGATGCTGCTGAAAAAGCCCTGGATAATCTGCTGCAAAGTAATAAAGAAACAATGCAGGTCGTTGAGAATTTCAAGGTTCGATTTGCAGCATTAGCTTTAGAGGCAGCTGCCAATCAAGCTGTTAAGTACGAGACAGAATCACGCCCGCTCTACATCTTCATAGATGAGTTAGATCGATGCAGACCAACTTTTTCCATCGAGCTACTGGAAAGAATTAAGCATTTTTTTGATGTCGAAAATTGCAAGTTCATTATTGCGTGCGATGTTGCTCAGCTCAGGCACTCCATAGGTGCGATTTATGGGGTGGGTTTTGAAGGTGATAAATATCTCAAAAGGTTCTTTGATGCTGAGTACTCGCTAAGCTTTGATAACACCGAGAAGTGGTTGCAGGCCCAGGAGTTAAATTTTGGTAGTGTGTCTTTGCCACCTATAAGGCTTCATGATATTCGGCATAGATATTCGGCGAGTGGCGATAGAAACTTTGTTGCTCCCGCCTCAGACGCGGTTCTGGCTGGGCAGTATAACCTGAATGAGCTTCAGGCTATTTTGTATTCCATATCTTCTACTTTCAAGCTAAAGCCGCGTGAGTTGGAGAAATGCCTTAGGCAGCTAAAAGCTATTAGCTCTTCGGTTAAGCCTGCAGCTGTAGAGATTTTTTTCGCTTTCTACCTAATCGTCCTGAGAGATGAGGCACCGCACCTCTACAGAAGGGTTGTTGCGCACAATGATCCTGATGCATGGCAGGAAATATGTAAAACCTATCCCGCCAGATCTTTGTATTATGGAGGTAGCAATGAGGAGGTACATAGTACTGCTAAGCGCTATTTTACATGTCTTCACTCGACGGCAGAGTCTATGCGCGAAATGATTCATGCTGACAATCAGCATAATACACTACACTCTCACGTGATTTGGCTTTTCAATGGTCCTAATTGCATTGCAATGATGAAGCAATATCTGGCGCTGGTGGATCTTTCCCATAGCCTTGAATGACTTTGTATCTTTGCCTTGATTGTGTGTTGATTAGGTGCCTTTGTGAAAAATGCAGTGCTGTTGCTTCTTGTTTACTCGACTGTTGTTACGGTGTTCCTGATCGCATATTTTTTGCCAATTAGGCAGGCGCTCGGTCGTTTGTTTGGAGGGATGAACTTTGCACAGAGATTTATATTGGCCTTTGCGTTTTTTACCATAGTGGCTGTGGTTGGTGTTTTTGTATTGCTCTTATGGCTGAAAATCGACGTGACCACCAATCTGGGTCAGGTAGGTGACTTTGTTGGTGGAATACTTAATCCAATACTTAGCTTTCTTGCTCTTATTGCTATTGTTTCTTCGATATCGCTGCAGGAAAAAGAGCTATCCTCAACAGTCGAGTCACTGCGTGCGCAAGAGTTGATTTTTAAGACTCAAAATTTTGAAAGTTCATTTTTTAATTTGCTTTCTATGCAGCGTGAGCGGCGTTCAGAGCAAAAAATAGATGTGGATGGAAAAATTGTTAGTTCGTATTCGTATGTTGCTGACCTTATTTATGATGAAAGAAAGAAGATAAATGCTGATGCGATTGGGTGGCGTAAAAGTTTATCTGCGGCAAAGACGGCTCTTGAGGATATGGAAGCTCGCGATAGTAGTATTATGCTTTTAGAGCAATTTTCTATTCTGACTAAAATGATCGAGAATGCGCGCATGAGTGGTGAGCAGGTTAAGTACTATATGACGCTTGCGTATTCGAGCTTAGATGCTAATGAAGCACTTGTTCTTGTTAATTATTCGGTTTATCGTAAGAGGGTTAGGCGCATGTTAAAGCAGAATTTATCTATCAGTGTGACGCCATCTTATTTTATTGCGCCTGTACTCTCTGCTTATTATGACTGTGACTAATTGCTTTTGCAGGTAGCGCTGGGTGGTTGGCGCTAAATTATTAGAATATATCAGATACTAAACTATGCTGAGGATTTCCGGGGCGGCACCACCCACGAAAAGGAGTTCGACCATACCCATTCTTCGCTACCTCTGCGTTGCCCTCGCTTCCGCCCTGGTGGCCGCTTATGCGGCCATCTGGCTTGCCGGCCCTGCGCCGCTGGAACGTACCGCCACCACCATTCCGCCACTGCGTTTTGCCTAGGGTGACAATCTGGTCATCTGGGGCGGTTGGCGCGCCGTTGAGGGCGACGCCTACGGCACTACCAACGGTGTTGAGATCATTTGTAACCGCGAGCGCCAGACTTGCCTGGAGGCGCATGCCTCGTTGCTGAACCACACCGAGGGGCAGGATCTGGAGGCGCAGGCATTCGCCTACGAGGTGAGCGCGTGGGATGACCAGCACCTGGTGGCGATCAGCAAGGACGGCATGGGCGAGTGCCTCGATCGCATCCTTAACGTAGACTTGGTGGGCGAGGGCGCCACGCTGGAATGGCGCCCAGGCGAGGGTGACTGCCAGGGGGATATCGGCAAGGCCATGTTGGTGGGCGACCTGCTTTAGCGAGCGGTTTGCCGGCGAGCGAGGGTTGCCTGGGCGCGGCGGGCGAGCCGGTAGCTGATGAAATCGCTCACTATGAAGCGGCCGAACGCGATGGATGCGGCAAACGCGCTTACTCCAATGATGAAATCGCCGACGTTGAATTGATACACCGAGACGGTGAAATACAACGCGCCAACTACACCTATGGTCATTGCGGCAACGGCACTCCAGATCGCGGCGAATTTCTCGAAGCCGCCGATGACGACCTCGGGCTTATCGCTCCCTTCCGGCACCTCCAGGTGTCGGCATAGGCTGCGAAGCTGCGGCTTAGTCCAATTGCCGTCTTTATCCAGCGCTAACAAGAACTCCATTTTTGATCGGCTGGTGGTGACGCCAGACGCGATGCGGAATGCCTCCAGCTCGATGGACGTTTCCAAGTAATGGGACAAGTCTGGGTTTTTGGCGACGCTGGAGCGCAGAGCCTTTAGTCGCTCAAGAGGCTTACGCACGAAGTGTTTGTCGTGTGCCTCGAAGGCGCTGAGCAGCGGTGCGATCAGCTTGGGGAAGAGAGACAGCACTGTTACGGCTGCAGTGAATAGCGGCGCGTACTGGCTACCGATCAGGGCTTGAGCTTGTTGGAGCAGATCCATTTAAGGGCAACGTCCTTGATAAAAGGTGGCTGTTTGCCCGCTGGGGCGCAGGCTGCCAAGCTGCGGGCTGGCTTGCATATTCCAGAGTGGCGGTAAGGTCTGCGGACAACTGCCAATGACGGAGTATGCAGATGAGTATCGATGTGAACACGGCTGTAGGGGAGCAACCGGCGGAGCGGGTTGCGCAGCCGGATAGGGATTGGGTGACGCCAGAGGAGCGGTTGTTGCTGCGGTTTTACCGCAAGCTCGATGCGGGTGAACAGGCGTTTATGCGCCGGTGTATTGCTCGGCGGCGTCGGGCAGTTGTCTGTGAGTTACTTGGAATGTCGCTGACCCCCTGTAGGGTCGATCTATCGGTTGACAGCTTGCACTCTGAAGCCTTCCACACAGGAGAGCGTCACCATGTCAAGAATCAAAGCCGAGCACGAAGTCCGCCGCCCTGGCGAGCGATACCTCGATGATGTGGCTGGCCCCGTCAGAGTAGGGCGCTACACCCGGAGCGATGAGCTCTGGATCTACTATCGTGGAACCGTGCAGGAGCGGCCATGCGAGATACGCATGGCCGCTATCCGTGATGAGCTTCTAAGCGGAGTGGATAGTCGGGAAGAAGGCGGGTCTTCCTTGGTCACCTTGGTTCGAGAAACTAGGCCGCTGGCGCGGCCGGAGCGGTGATCCATCCGCGACAGCGCGACAACCCAGCAATGGCGCGACCTCTAGCGATTTTTTATCCGCGACACCGGGCACTCTGTCGCGGATAGAAAAACGTCGCAGCCCAGCAGTGACGCGGGTTGTCGCGTTGATAAAACTACCTTCCAGAGCGTTGGCTTTGATGGAGGCTAGATACCCTATATCCCGGGTATGTTTCGAATTATCTCGGCTTTCAGGTAAGTCAGCAGAACACCGAATGACCACGAAGCTGTCGGCTTAAACACGTTCTCTCTGGCTTTGTTCCAGATGGTGTCGTCTTTGATGCTGTCGGCGAAGTCATGACCATTCCAAGTGAGCCGCCAAAGGACGATCATTGCAGGGATACCGCGTTGTAATGGACCAACAGCACCTTCTGCTAGACCGGCCTCAATCAGCAGATTTGCATGGTAATTGAAGGCCTGCTGGTCAACATCGGACAGTTCCTGGCGAGGCGCGGTCTCAACGGCCAGAACAATTTTCCTTATCAGATCCATGTCGCGTTTCATGCTTTCCTCGGTTTGTGAGCACCATTCGGGGTTCAACCTAAAGACAGTAGTCGATCCATCCGATGGTGAAATTGCGAGTTAAGCAGAGGTACTTCGGGTTTTAGGGGTACGTTTGGGGGTATGCAATGAATATCGAAACGCTAAATGCTAGACATGGCTTGGTCTTGAGTGGCTATGTTCGATTCCAGCAGGGGACGCCATCCTGATTGCTTTCCTTCGCGTTCAGCGAGCGCTCGTCGCAACGCGCTGTTCCACACGTATTCCTCGATCACCTGCAGCCATGTTGGTCATCCGCTGATGCCACGGCGGCATGATGCCGTGCGGCCATTTCAAATTGTCGGCAGGGCCTCGCCAAATCAAGGCGTCTCGCCATTATTGTAATGAGAACTGTTTGCATGCACGATTGGCGCTCCTTGCCAATGAGCGTGACCTCACATGGAATGTTCTCGACAGTCATTGCCGGCGCCAGGCCGGAGAGGTTCCCGGCGGTCTTTTGCAGCGAATGCGCCTGCCTATGACCATTCTGCTGCGGTCCTTGACCGCAAGGCTTTGCTGGCGGCCTATCAGGCTCAGCGTCATGCGTTGCTCAATCTGGCGACGCGAGTTCTGGGCTGTCGCAGCAGGGCCGAGGATGTGCTGCAGGATGCTTTTCTCAAGTTGTGGGAGGGCGGTCTCAAGCTGTCTCGGGTCGAGTCGCCCGAGCGCTACCTGACGCGCCTGGTGCGTAATCTGGCCATTGATCATCTGCGCCGCCTGCAGCTGGAGCAGCGCTATGGTGCCGCCGCCGAACTGGCCGATCTGCAGCCCTCGGAAATTTCCCCGGAGCAGACCGTAGGCGGGCAGCAGGCGGTGCGCCAGTTGCTCGATGCGCTGGCCGAGCTGACCCCGCGCATGCGCCGGGTGTTCAAGCTCAGTCAGCTCGATGGCCTCACCCAGCGCGAGGTGGCGACTCAACTGGGTACCTCGCCAGCGCTCATCAATCTGATTCTGCGCGATACCCTAGGGCATTGCCGTGTTCGTCTCGACGGGCAGTGCGCTCGCAACTGCCCCCTGGCCAAGAGGTTCTGAATGAAGCTGCTGCGTCTGGTTTTCCAAGAATATCGCTGGTCCATCGCGCTGGTGCTGGGGCTCAGCCTGGGCAGCGCATTGCTCAGCGTGGCGGTGATTGCCTTCATCAATCAGCGCATGCTCACCCCGGCGAGCAATCCGGGCGCGGCGCTGGGGCAGTTCGTCGCCTTGCTGGCCTTGCTGCTGGTGCTGGCTTCGGCAGCGCAACTGTCGCTGACGGCGCTGGGCCACCGCTTCGTCTATCGCATGCGCCGCGCTTTGGTGAAGCGGGTGCTGGACACCAGCATCGAGCGTCTGGAGATCATCGGTGGTTCCAACATCATCGCCAGCCTCTCCAGCGACATCCGCAACATCACCCTGGCCTTCGTCCATCTGCCCGAACTGATCTATGGCAGCGTGCTGACGCTGGCGGCGTTCGCCTATCTGGCCTGGCTCTCGCCGGGGCTGTTCGTCACTACGCTTTTGTGGATGAGCTTCACCCTCGGCGTAGGCTGGCTGCTGGTCGGGCGGCTCAATCATCACCTGCGCATGCTGCGTGAGTCCGAGGATCGTCTGTACGGCGACTACCAGGCGGTGATCGACGGGCGCAAGGAGCTGACCCTTAACCGCGACCGCGCACAGCGGCTGTACGAGGACGAGTTCGACCTCAGCGCGCGCGCCTATCGCGATCACGTGACCCTGGCCGACCGTTACCACGGCCTGGCCAGCAACTGGGCCAACATCATGGTGCTGGGCACCATCGGCCTGGTGTTCTACCTGGCCAACGGCCTGGGTTGGGCCTCCACGGCGGTGGCCTCGACCTATGCGCTGACCATTCTGTTCATGCGCACGCCATTGGTTTCGGCGGTGGCGGCGATTCCGACGCAGATCGCCGGGCGCGTGGCGCTGGACAAGGTCGAGTCGCTGGCGCTGGCACCGCATGTGGAGGCGTTCGAGCATCCAGCCGACCCCTTGAGCGGACATTGGCAGGTGCTGGAACTGCATGAGGTGGAGTATCGCTATCCGGCACAGGACGGCGAGCCCGGCTTCGACGTGGGCCCGGTCAGCCTGCGCCTTGAGCGCGGCGAGACGGTGTTTCTGGTCGGCGGCAACGGCAGCGGCAAGTCGACTCTGGCGCGTTTGCTGACGGGCCTGTACATCCCGCAGCGCGGCGAGGTTCGTGTCGATGGCCGGGTGCTCGGACCGCAGGAGTGGCCGGCCTACCGTCAGCTGTTCGCATCGGTGTTCACCGACTATCACCTGTTCTCGCAGCTGCTTGGCCCGCACGGCGTGGCTGCATCGGATGAAGAACTCGAGCACTGGCTGGGCAGTTTGCACATGCGCCACAAGGTGCAGGTGGCGGCGGGGCGCCTGCGGGATACACGTCTGTCCGCCGGTCAGCGCAAGCGTCTGGCCTTGCTCCTGGCGTTGCTCGAAGCGCGCGACGTCCTGCTGCTCGACGAATGGGCCGCCGATCAGGATCCGCTGTTCCGTCAGGTGTTCTATCGCGAGCTGCTGCCGCAGTTGAAGGCCGCCGGCAAGACCGTATTCGCCATCAGTCACGACGATCATTACTTCGACCAGGCCGACCGCCTGCTGAAGATGGATGGTGGGCAGCTCCACGAACTGCAGGGCGAGCATCGTGCCCGCGCCAGTCGCAACGCGCTGCTGGAGATTGGTGGCGCCGCTCATTCCTGAGCATTGACTGTCCTCGTTGCGCCCGCATGATGCGGGCGCAGTCGTTTTTGCCGAAGTGATTTCACATTCCGCAGGCAATCGCCCTAAACATTCCTTCCCCTCGTTCGTCAGTGTTAATGAGAATGTTTTCCAGTTCATTCCGGCTGGCGAACCGCCCATTCAGCACGCAGATATCGGGAGGATTTATGGGGCTCGTTTACGACTATATCGGGGTTGGCTTCGGGCCCTCGAACCTGGCTCTGGCCATCGCCACCGAAGAGTTCGCCCAGCGCAGCGGGCGAGAGCCCAACGTCTGCTTCATCGAGCGCAAGCCTGCCTTCAGCTGGCATGAAGGCATGCTGATCGACGGCTCGAGCATGCAGATCTCCTTCCTCAAGGATCTCGCCACGCTGCGCAACCCCGCCAGCCGCTTCACCTTCATCAGCTACCTCAAGGCATGCGGGCGCCTGGAGGATTTCATCAACCTGAAGACCTTCTATCCCAGCCGTGAAGAGTTCAACGACTACCTCGGCTGGGCTGCCGATGCGTTCGCCGGGCAGGTGCATTACGGCGAAGAGGTGACCAGCATCGAGCCGTTCTACAGCGCCGGCACCTGTGCCGGCGTCGAGGTGGTTTCGCGCGGTGCGGACGGGCAGAGCACGCGGCGCCGCGCGCGCAACCTGGTGCTGGGCATCGGCGGTGTGGCGCAGATTCCGACGGCCTTCGCCGGCATGACTGACCCGCGCATCGTGCATTCCTCGCGTTATCTGGGCGCGCTCGATGCCATGCTGGGCGATGGCAGTCGTCCGCGCCGTGTCGCCGTGATCGGTGGCGGGCAGAGCGCCGCAGAAATCTTCCATGACCTGGCATGCCGCTTCCCGCAGATCGAGGCCAGCCTGCTGGTGCGTGGCGGCAGCCTCAAGCCGTCGGACGACAGCCCGTTCGTCAACGAGATCTTCAATGCCGACTTCACCGACCGCATCTTCGCCCAGGATCCCGCGCAGCGCGCACAGATGCTCAGCGAGTACCGCAATACCAACTATTCGGTGGTCGATCTGGAGCTGATCGAGAAGATCTACCACCTGTTCTACCAGCAGAAGGTCCGCGGCCAGCATCCTCACCGCTTGCTTACCCATCGCGAAGTCATGGCCGTTGCCGCCGATGACGGCGGCGTGGAGCTGACCCTACGCAATACCCTGGGTGGCGATCAGCATCGCGAGCGTTTCGATGCGGTGATCCTCGCTACCGGTTATCGCCGCGACTATCACCGCACCCTGCTGGCGGGATTCGCCGACTACATCGAAGGCGATGCGGTCGATCGCCAATATCGTCTGCCGCTGCGGGCGGACTGTCAGGCGCAGATCTTCCTGCAGGGCGGCTGCGAGGGCAGTCATGGCCTCAGCGACACCCTGCTGTCGGTGCTGGCCATGCGCTCCGAGGAGTTGGTCGCCTCGATGTTCGTCGAGCCCGCCGGCACGCAGGTGCGCGATTCGCTGCGTCTGGCCGCAGGCTCGCTCAGCTGATCGACAGACGCAGTTTTCCTTCTTCCGCAAGCGGTCGGCAGCCACTGCCGGGCCGCTGTGCAGGCACGAGTTTTCACGGGTGACGAGATGAGATCGATGGTGGATCAGGCGCAGCACTTTGCCGACATTCTGGATTATCACGCCGAGCGCGTGCCGGGCCGTGTGGCCATCCGGCATATCGTGGCGGATCAGGGCGAGCCGCTGCTGACGACCTATGCCGAGCTGCGCGAGCAGGCGCTGGCTGTCGCCGGCCTGCTGCAGCGCATGGGCTGTGAGGCTGGCGAGCGTTGTGTGCTGATGCTGCCTAGCGGCGCCGACTATGCCGCCGCCTTCTTCGGTTGCCTGTACGCCGGTGTGATCGCGGTGCCGGCCTTTCCGCCGGAGAACAACCGGCAGATGCACATCGAGCGCCTCACCGGCATTCTGCTCGATGCCCAGCCCATGGTGGTGCTGGCGCCGCGCGAGGTGATCCGGCGTTGCCAGGCCGACCTGCAGCCGCTGCTCGCGCCCGAGGCGCAGATGATCGCCATCGAGGACGTCGATGCCCACGACCGTGCCGGCTACCAGCCACGGCTGATCAGCAGCGATGCGCTGGCCTTCCTGCAATACACCTCGGGTTCCACCCGTGCGCCCAAGGGGGTGATGGTCAGCCACGCCAACCTGCTGGCCAACGAGCGCAGCATGAGCCGCGGCTTCAGCGCCAGTCGCGAGGAGTCCTGGGTCAGCTGGCTGCCGCTGTATCACGACATGGGGCTGATGGCCGGGCTGCTGCTGCCGATCCTGCATGGCGGCACCCTGACGTTGATGGCGCCGAACTTCTTCCTCGCCAGGCCGGCGCGCTGGTTGCAGGCCATCAGCCAATACGGCGGTACCTTCTCCGGCGGGCCGGATTTCGCCTATCGCCTGTGCGCCGAGCGCGTGCCGCAGAGCAGCCTGGAGGCGCTCGATCTGAGCAGCTGGCGCCTGGCGTTTTCCGGCTCCGAGCCGATCCGCCTGGATACCCTGCGGGCCTTCAGCCAGCGCTTCGCGGCGGCGGGCTTCAGTGCCGAAGCGCTGGCGCCGAGCTACGGTCTGGCCGAAGCGACGCTGTATGTGTGCGTCGATGCCGCCGAGCGTGAGCCGCAGGTGCAGACATTCGCCAGCAACACATTGGGCCAGGCGGACAGCCGTTTGCCGGCCTGTGGCTGGAGCGATGCCGAGCACCCGCTGCGCATCGTCGAGCCGCAGACGCTGGAGGTTCTGGGGGACGATCAGGTCGGTGAGATCTGGATCGCCGGGCCGAGCATCGCCCAGGGCTACTGGCGCAACCCCGAAGCGACCGCCGAGGCCTTCGTCGAGCGTGATGGCCAGCGCTGGCTGCGCACCGGCGATCTGGGCGTGGTACGCGAGCGTCAGCTGTTCATCGCCGGGCGCCTGAAGGATCTGATCATCCTCAATGGCCAGAACCATTACCCGCAGGATATCGAGCAGGCGCTGGAGCAGGACATCGAGCTGCTGCGCCAGGGGCGTATCGCCGCATTCGCTGTCACCGACGAACAGGGAATCGAGGGCGTCGGCCTGGCGCTGGAGATCAGCCGCAACGTGCGCAAGCTGATCAGCGCCGAGATGATCTGCCAGCGCATCGCCGACGGCATGGGAGAGCGCTTCCAGCTGGCGCCGCAGCTGATCCTGCTGCTCGAACCGGGCACCTTGCCACGCACCACCAGCGGCAAGCTGCAGCGCTCGGCCTGCCGCAGCGGCTGGCAGAACGGCAGCCTGGCCACCTTCGCGCAGTGGTACAAGGGGCGCCTGCAAGGGGCTGATGCGACCAGTTCGGCGCCGCAAGCCAGCGCCGTGCTGCCGCAGGTTCTGCAGGCCTGGCAGGAGGTGCTGGGCTGCGCGGAACTGGGGCAGGGCGACCACTTCTTCGCGCGTGGCGGCGACTCGGTGGGCGTGATGCAGGTGCTGGCGCGTCTCAACGCCGAGCTGGGGCTGGAGCTGCAGGCCGACAGTCTGTTCGAACGGCCACGTCTGGGGGATTTCAGTGCCTGGGTCGCGGCGCAGCCGCGCACGGCCCGGCAGGTGCCACCCCTGCAGGCCGAGGTGCGTGACGCGCAGTGCGCGCAATCCTATGCGCAGCAGCGCCTGTGGTTTCTCGAGCGTCTGCAGGGTGACGCCAGCGCCTACCGGTTGGGCGGTGAGCTGCGGTTTCAGGGCCGGCTCGACGAGGCGGCGCTGCAGCGCAGCTTCGATGATCTGGTCAGTCGCCACGAGAGCCTGCGCACGCGCTTCGCCGCTGGCGAAGAGGACGGCGTGCCGCTGCAGCGTATCGATCCACCCTTTACGGTCGACCTGGCGCATTTCGATCTGCGTGGCGAGGCAGATGGCGAGGCGGCACTGGCGCGCCTGCGCGAGGAACGGATGAACCTGCCGCTGGATCTGCAGCAAGGGCCCTTGTGGCATCTCGCTCTGGTGCGGGTGAGCGAGGGCGATCAGCGCCTGCTGCTGGTGATGCACCACATCATCTGCGACGGCTGGTCGATTCAGGTACTGATCCGCGAGTTCGCCGAGCTCTACGCCGCCCATGTCCTCGGCCAGGCGCCGAACCTGCCGGCACTGCCGGTGCAGTACGCCGACTACGCCATCTGGCAGCGGCGCTGGCTGCAGGCGGGCGAGGGCGCGCGTCAGCTGGATTACTGGAAGCAGCAGCTGGGTGATGAGCAGCCGTTGCTGCAACTGCCCGCCGACCACCCGCGCCCGGCGCGGCAGAGCCACCGCGGCGCGCGCCATGCCATCCGTCTCGATGAGGCGCTGAGCCAGCGCCTGCGCGCCCATGCCTCGGATCAGGGCGTCACCTTGTTCATGCTGCTGCTGGCCGCCTTCAAGGTGCAGCTGCAGCGCTACAGTGGCCAGCGCGATATCCGCGTCGGCGTGCCCAGTGCCGGGCGCGTGTGCCGGGAAACCGAGGCGCTGATCGGCTTTTTCGTCAACACCCAGGTGCTGCGCAGCGAGTTCGGTGGCGAGCACAGCTTCGCCGATGTCGTGGCGCAGGTGCGGGCGGCGGCCCTCGGCGCGCAGGATCACCAGTTGCTGCCGTTCGAGCAATTGGTCGAGGCGCTGGCGCCGCAGCGCAGCCTGAGCCACAACCCGCTGTTTCAGGTGAAGTTCACCCAGCAGTTCGCCCTGGCCCAGGATCTGGCCCTGCCTGGCGTGACCCTCAGCGCGAGTCAGCTGGACGAGCAGGCCGCGCACTTCGATCTGGGGCTGGATATCATCGACCTGCCCGAGGGCATCGAGGCCGCCTTCACCTATGCGCAGGATCTGTTCGAAGCGCCGCGCATCGCTGGTTTCGCCGCCGATTTCGAATATCTGCTGGAGCAATTGCTGGCGCAGCCACAAGCGCCGCTGGCCAACCTGCAACTCGCGGCGCAGCCGGCGCAGGTTGTGGGCGTCGAGCGCAGGTTCGCCGCTGCGACCGTGCTCGATCTGTGGCTGCCGCAGGTGCACGGCGAGGCCGTGGCATTGATGCACGACGGCGTGCCCTTCAGCTTCGCGGCACTGGAAGCCCAGGCCAATCAGCTGGCGCAGCACCTGCTTGCCCTGGGCGTGGCACCGGAGCAGCGCGTCGGGCTGTGCCTGCAGCGTTCGCCGGCTTTCGTCATCGGCCTGCTGGCTGCGCTCAAGGTCGGCGCTGCCTTCGTGCCACTCGATCCGGCCTGGCCGGCGCAGCGTCAGGCGTTCGTCCTGGCCGACAGTGCCTGTGTGGTATTGCTCTGTGAGTCCGCGTCGGTGCAAGGCTTCAATGGCCCGCAGCTGGACTTCAGCGCCGATGCGCCGTGGCGTCAGCAGACCAGCGAGGCGCCAGCGGTGCCGGTGCACCCGCAGCAGGCGGCCTATCTGATCTACACCTCCGGCACCACCGGCCAGCCCAAGGGGGCGATGATCAGCCATGCGGCCCTGGCCGACTATGTGCAGGGCCTGCTGGAACAACTGGCCCTGGCGCCCGAGGCGAGCATGGCGATGGTGTCCACCGTTGCGGCCGACCTGGGCCATACCGTGCTGTTCGGCGCGCTGTTGTCCGGGCGTACCCTGCACCTGCTGAGCGCGGAAACCGTGGCCGATGCCGATAGCCTGGCGGACTACCTGAGCACGCAGCAGGTCGGCATCCTCAAAATCGTGCCGACCCACCTGGCCGGTCTGCTGCAGGCCGGCGCAGGTGAGCGTGCGATACCTGCGCATGCCCTGATCTTTGGCGGCGAGGCGCTGCCGGCCGAGCTGGTGAAGGAGGTCAAGCGTCTGCGCCCGCAGTGCCGGGTGATCAACCACTACGGCCCCAGTGAGGCCACGGTCGGTGTGCTGACTCACGAGGTCACGGACGCCGAGCTGGCAGCGTTGAGCGGCGTGGTGCCGATTGGCCGGCCTTTGCCCAACGTGCGCGCACTGATACTGGATGCGGCCCTGACGCCGCTGCCGCAAGGTGCGGTTGGCGAGCTGTACCTGGGTGGGCCTGGTCTGGCGCGCGGCTATCTCGATCGTCCGGGGCTGACGGCGGCAAGCTTTCTACCTGATCCCTTCGCCAAGGGTGAGCGCCTGTATCGCACCGGCGACCGTGCGCGCCTGCTGGCCGACGGGCGTATCGAATTTCTCGGGCGTGGTGACGACCAGGTCAAGGTGCGCGGCTACCGCGTCGCCCTCGGCGAGATCGTGGCGCAGTTGCGTGGCCTGGCGGGCGTCGCCGATGCCCATGTGCAACTGGACGAACGCGGCCAGTTGCTCGCCTATGTGGTTGCGCAGGACTCTTCTCTCGATCCCGCGCAGGTGCAGGCGCAACTGGCCGAGCGTCTACCTGACTATATGCTGCCGAGCCATGTGCTGCTGCTCGAACGCTTCCCGCTGACCGCCAATGGCAAGCTCGACCGTCAGGCGCTGCCGCAGCCGCAGGCGGCAGAGCAGGGCTTCGAGGCGCCGCACGAGGGCGTCGAAGCGCAGCTGGCAGCGCTCTGGCAGCAGGTGCTGAAGGTCGAGCGCGTCGGCCGTCACGACAACTTCTTCGCCCTTGGCGGCGACTCCATCCTCAGTCTGCAGATCATCGCCCGGGCGCGACGCCAGGGCATTCGCCTGACGCCCAAGCAGCTGTTCGAGAAGCAGAGCATCGCCGAACTGGCGCAGGTTGCCGTCGTCGCAGAGGCGTCGGCGGCACCCGCAAATACCAGCGCGGAGGTGACGCACGCCTTTGCCCTGACGCCGATTCAGGCGCGCTTCTTCGCCCAGCCTCCGGCGCGCATCGGCCACTGGAACCAGTCCTTGCTGCTGGCGGCGGACGAGCCGCTCGACGCCCGTGAACTGGAGCAGGCGCTGCAGGCCGTGGTGCGTCACCACGCCAGCCTGCGCCTGAGTTTCCAGCGCGATGCGCAGGGCAACTGGCAGCAGCGCTATCGTGACGTGCAGCCGACGCAGGAGCTTTTGTGGGTATGCCAGGTGGCCGCCAACGACGACCTGCCGGCGCTGTGCGACGAGGCCCAGCGCAGCCTGGATATCGAGCGCGGCCCAATGCTGCGCGCGGTACTGGCGCAGTTGCCGGACGGGCGTAATCGACTGCTACTGGCCGTTCACCACCTGGCGGTCGATGGCGTGTCCTGGCGCGTGCTGCTCGAGGATCTGCAGCAGGCCTACGCGCAGCGACTGGCCGGGCAGGCGATCAGTCTCGCGGCCGTTGCGACCAACTTCCAGCAATGGTCGGCGCATCTGCAGGCCCTGGCCGGCAGCCCGCAGTTGGCGGCACAACTGGAATACTGGCAGGGCTTCAGCGCCGCCGACGCCTGCCTGCCCTGCGACCGCCCCGAAGGCAGCGCCAAGGTCGCCGATGCCGGCCAATTGCAGCTGCAGCTCGATGCCGCCACCACTGCGCGCCTGCTCGGCGAAGTGCCGGCGGCGTACCGCACGCAGATCAACGATGTGTTGCTGGCGGCGCTGGCCCAGGCCTTGTGGCAGTGGAGTGGGCGCCGGCGTACGGTGATCGGCCTCGAGGGCCATGGCCGCGAGGACGATCAGCTCGACCTGAGCCGCACGCTGGGCTGGTTCACCAGTCTGTACCCCGTGGCGCTGCAGGCTGGCGATGACCTCGGTGCGACCCTCAAGCAGGTCAAGGAGGGGCTGCGTCAGGTGCCGGACAAGGGCATCGGCTACGGCGTGCTCAAGTACCTGGCCAAGGCTCCGCTGGAGGAGCTGACGGGCCAGGGGCTGACCTTCAACTACCTGGGCCGTTTCGATGACCAGGCCGCTGGGCGCTGGCGTCTGGCCGATGAAGCGAGCGGCGCGCCACGCGACGGCAGCGGCCCGCTGGCCAATGCCCTGGCCATCGACGGTCAGGTGCGTGGCGGTTGCCTGCAACTGATGCTGACCTACAGCCGTGCGCGCTTCGAGACGAGCACCGTCGAGCGTCTGCTGGATCTGTACGAGCAGGCGCTGCGGCAGTTGATCGAGCATTGCTGCGCGCCCGGAGCCGGTGGCCTGACACCTTCCGATTTCCCTCTGGCAACGCTCGGCCAGGCGCAACTCGACGCCTTGCCTCATGCGCCGCAGCAGATCGAGGATCTGTTCCCGCTGGCGCCGATGCAGCAGGGCATCCTCCTGCACAGCCAGCTGGAGCAGGGCAGCGGCATCTACCTGATGCAGGACCAGTACGCCGTGGCCAGCGCCCTGGATGTGGAGGCCTTCACCCATGCCTGGCAGCAGGTGGTGCAGCGTCACCCGGCGCTGCGCACGGCCTTCTGCAATCTGGAAGGGACGCCGCATCAACTGGTGCTGCGCCAGGTGCCTTCGCCCGTGCAGTTCCTCGACTTCAGCGAGCTGCCGCGCGATGAAGCCGAGGCCAGGTTGCAGGCGATCCTGCGCGAGGAGCGTCAGCGCGGCTTCGATTTCACCCAGGCGCCTTTGCTGCGCCTGCGCCTGGTGAAGTTCGCCGAGGCCGATCTGCGCATCGTGCAGAGCCATCACCATGTCCTGATCGACGCCTGGTGCCGCGGCCTGATGCTGGCCGAGTTCTTCGCCCAGTACCGCGCTCGCCTGCTTGGGCGCAGCCTGCAACTGCCGCCGGCGCGACCCTATCGCGACTTCATCGCCTGGCTCGCACGCCAGGACGAGGCGTCCAGTCGTCGCTACTGGCGAGACGAGCTGGCCGGCTTCGACACGGTCACGCCACTGCCTTATCGCCGCCAGCAGGGCGAGGCGGGCATGCATGACGTCAGCCTCGCGCTCGATGCCGAGCAGACCCGCGCGCTGGCCGAGCAGGCGCGGCGTCATCAGCTGACCGTCAACACCTTCGTTCAGGCGGCCTGGGCGCTGCTGCTGATGCGCTACAGCGGGCGCGACGACGTGCTGTTCGGCGTCACTGTGGCCGGGCGCCCCACTGAGCTTGAGGGCATCGAAGAGGCGCTGGGGCTGTTCATCAATACCTTGCCGCTGCGCGTCCGAGTGCCGGGCGCGGGCGCGACCGGGCTGCAATTGCTGCAAGCGCTGCAGGCGCAGAACGCCGGCATGCGTCAGCATGAGCAGTTATCCCTGGCCGAGGTGCAAAACCTCGCCGACACCCCGCGTGGCCAGCCGCTGTTCGACAGCCTGTTCGTGTTCGAGAACGTGCCGCTCGGTGGCGAGGTGCAGGAGGCCGTCGAAACCTACCGCATCACGCCGCTGGCCAACCGCACCCACACCAACTATCCGTTGACCGTGGTGCTGCTGCCGGGTGCCAGCTTGACCCTGCAACTGAGCTTCGATACCCAGCAGTTCGCCGTGGTCGACATGCAGGTAGTGGTCGGGCATTTCCGTCGTCTGCTGCTGCAGCTGAGCGAGGCGCCGCAGCGTCCCTTGAGCGAGCTGCGCCTGCTCGATGACAGCGAGCGCGAATCCCTGTGTCAGCTGGGCCAGGGCGAGATGCAGCCGCAATGGTATGCGCAGAGTTACCTGGCGCGCTTCGAGGCGCAGGTCGAGCAGCAGGGCGCACGTACCGTCGCCCGCTGCCAGGGGCAGACGCTGTCTTATTTCGAACTCAACGAGCGGGCCAACCGTATCGGTCATGGCCTGATCGAGTGTGGTGTGCAGTTCGATGACGTGGTGGCGCTGTATGCACCCCGTGGTCTGCCACTGCTGAGCCTGATTATCGGCGCCTTCAAGGCCGGTGCTGCCTACCTGGCGCTGGACGAGCGCCATCCGCCGGCGCGCAGCGCACGCATGCTGGCCAGCAGCGCCGCGCCGGTGCTGATCACCCTGCGCGAGCAGCTGGCGCAGGTTCAGGCGATGCTCGCCGAACTGCCGCAGCCGCCGCGCGTGCTGGTCTATGAAGACATGCTGGAGCACAGCCGCCGCGACAACCCCGGGCGCTACGCCGGCTCCGAGCACCTGGCTTACCTGATCTACACCTCCGGTTCCACCGGCGAGCCAAAAGGGGTGATGGTCAACCAGCGCGGCATGCTCAACAACCAGTTGGCCAAGGTGCCTTACCTGCAACTCGGTGAAGCGGACGTGATCGCCCAGACCGCTGCCACCGGCTTCGATATCTCGGTCTGGCAACTGCTCACCGCGCCGCTGTTCGGTGGCGCGCTGGAGATCATCCCCGATGCCATCACCCATGATCCGCAGGCGCTGCTGGCGTGCGTCGCTGCCACCGGGGTAAGCGTGCTGGAGGCGGTGCCGGCGGTGATCGACGGCATGCTCGACGCGTCGCCCGTGGCGCTGCCGGCGCTGCGCTGGCTGTTGCCCACCGGCGAGGCGCTGAGTCATGAGCTGGCCACGCGCTGGTTCGCCCGCTACCCGCAGGTGCCGATGATCAACGCCTACGGCCCGGCCGAATGCGCCGATGATGTGGCGCTGTACCGCCTGCATGCGTCGCCGCCACGGCGACAGCCCATCGCCATTGGCCTGCCGACCGACAACAACCGCCTGTACGTGCTGGGGGGTGACCTCGAGTTGTTGCCCGCTGGCGTGGTCGGCGAGCTGTATATCGGTGGCACCGGCGTGGGCCGTGGCTATGCCGCGCGCCCGGGGCTGACGGCCGAACGCTTCGTGCCCGACCCCTTCGGCGCACCGGGCCAGCGCCTGTACCGCAGTGGCGACCTGGCGCGCTGGAACGCCGAGGGCCAGCTCGAATACGTCGGCCGGGTGGACTTCCAGGTGAAGATTCGTGGCCAGCGCATCGAGCTGGGCGAGATCGAAGCCTGCCTGCTGGCCAGCGCGCCCTTGCGCCAGGCCGTGGTGGTCGCCCACGAAGGGGCAGCCGGTACGCAACTGATCGCCTATGGCGTGGCCGAGGCCGGCCAGCAGGTCGAGGTACAGGCGCTGCGCGAGGCCCTCGCTGCGCAGTTGCCGGCCTTTATGGTGCCGGCGCAGATCATCCTGTTGCCGCGCCTGCCGCTCAACGCCAACGGCAAGCTGGATCGCCGCGCACTGCCGGCGCCACAGGCGCCGGTGCGCAGCGTCGAGGCGCCACAGGGCGAGCTGGAGCAGCACCTGGCGCAGCTCTGGCGCGACCTGCTCAAGGTGGAGCAGGTCGGCCGTCACGACCACTTCTTCGAACTCGGCGGCCACTCGTTACTGGCTACCCGCCTGCTGGCCCTTATCCGCGAAACGCGCGGCGTCACGGTACCGCTGGCGCAGGCCTTCGAGGCCACCACCGTGGCCAGCATGGCCAGCCTGATCCGCGGCCTGGAAAGCCAGGCCCTCAACGATGAACGCCTGGATGCGCTCGACGACCTGATGAGCGCTCTGGAGGAAATTCAGTGAATCTGTTGCATGACAAAGCCCTGCTGCTGTCGCGTCGCTTTCTCGGCCTGGGGCCGCAGCAGCGCCGAGCCTTCCTCGACAAGCTGCGCGAGCAGGGGCTCGACGCCTCGGCGCTGCCGATTCCGCCGGGAGCGGCCGATGCCGAGGGCAGCGTGCTGTCCTACGCGCAGCAGCGCCTGTGGTTCCTCGAACAGCTGCAGCCGGGCAATAGCGCCTATCACCTGCCGGGCGCCCTGCAGTTGCAGGGGCCGCTGGACGAGGCTGCGTTGCTGGGCGCCTTCAGCGATCTGGCGCAACGTCATGCGAGCCTGCGCACGCGGTTCTTCGCCGATGCCGACGGCAACCCGCGCCAGTGCGTCGACGCGGCGCCGGCACTGACCCTGGAACCGCTGCAGGGCGATGACTTTGCCGCCCTGGCGCGTGAGTTCGCCCAGCGCCCGTTCGACCTCGAACAGGCGCCGCTGTGGCGCATCGGCCTGCTGCGCGAGGACGAGCAGCGGCATGTGCTGCTGGTCTGTTTGCACCACATCATCGCCGACGGCTGGTCGATCCAGCTGTTGTTGACCGAGCTGGCGCAGTTCTACCGCGCGCGCGTGCAGGGCGAGCCTGCCGCACTCGCCGAGCTGCCGCTGAGCTACGCCGACCATGCCCTGTGGCAGCGCGCCTGCCTGGATGCCGGTGAAGGCGAGCGGCAACTGGCCTACTGGCGTGAGCAACTGGGCGACGAGCAGCCGTTGCTGGAGCTGCCTTGCGACCATCCGCGCCCGGCGCAGCAGAGTTTTCGTGGCGCGCGCCTGGCCTTTCGCGTGGAGCCCGCGCTTGCCGCGCGCGTGCGCGAGCTGGCGCGGCAACAGGGCTGCACGCCGTTCACCGTGCTGTTGGCGGCCTACAAGGTGTTGCTGCATCGCCTGAGCGGCCAGCGCGACCTGCGTGTCGGCGTGCCCATTGCCGGGCGTACGCAGAGCGAAACCCAGGGGCTGATCGGCTTCTTCGTCAATACCCAGGTGCTGCGCAGCGAACTGAGTGGCGAGCAGAGTTTCGAGCAACTGCTGGCGCAGGTGCTGCGTACGGCGCAGGGTGCCCAGGCGAATCAGGCGCTGCCCTTCGAGCAACTGGTCGAGGCATTGCAGCCCGAGCGCAGCCTCAGCCACAACCCGCTGTTCCAGGTGCTGTACAACCACCAGCAGCGCCCGCAGAACAGCCTGCAACTGACGGCCGATCTGCGTGCCGAGCTGATCGCCCTGGACAGCGGCAGCGCGCAGTTCGACCTGGCGCTGCACACCTGGGAAGGTCCGGGCGAGGAGCTGGCCGGCAACTGGAACTACGCCCTGGATCTGTTCGAGGCGGCCACCGTCGAGCGCCTGCATCAGCGCTTCATTCGCCTGCTGGAGCAGTTACTGGAACAGCCGCAACTGGCCATTGGCGAGCACCGCCTGGACGATGATCAGGATCGCCTGGCGCTGACGAGCTTCAATGCCATCCGCGTCGATTACGGCTCGGTCGAGCCGGTGCACCGTCAGTTCGAGAAGCGCGTGCAGGCGCAGCCGCAGGCCATCGCCCTGGTGTTCGGCGAGCAGTGTCTGAGCTACGCCGAGCTGGACCTGCGCGCCAACCAACTGGCCCACCATCTGCAAAAGCTTGGCGTAACTCGCGACACCTTGGTGGGTGTGGCGGCGCAGCGTTCGGTGGAGATGGTGGTAGCGCTGTACGCCATCCTCAAGGCCGGCGGCGCCTACGTGCCGATGGACCCGGAATACCCGGCCGAGCGTCTGCGCTACATGCTCGAAGACTCTGGTGTGAGTTTGTTGCTGAGCCATGACGCGGTGATCGACGGCCTGCCGCAGGTCAGCGGCGTACAGGTGCTCAATCTCGATCATCTGGATCTTTCTCAAGAGCCGCAGACCGCGCCCGAGGTGGACATTCACCCCGAGCAACTGGCCTACCTGATCTACACCTCCGGCTCCACCGGCAAGCCCAAAGGGGCCGGCAACAGCCATGCGGCGCTGTACAACCGCCTGGCCTGGATGCAGGAGGCTTACCAGCTCACGGCGGATGATCGGGTGCTGCAGAAGACCCCGTTCAGTTTCGACGTGTCGGTGTGGGAATTCTTCTGGCCGCTGATCACGGGCGCGCGCCTGGTGATGGCGCAGCCGGGCGATCATCGCGATCCCGCCAAGCTGGTCGAGCTGATCGGGCGCGAGAGCATCAGCACCTTGCACTTCGTGCCCTCGATGCTGGCGGCCTTTGTCGGTCATGGCGAGCTGCACGGCTGCGAGAGCCTGCGGCGCATCGTCTGCAGCGGTGAAGCGCTGCCGGCGGAACTGGCCAGCAGCACGCGGCAACTCTTGCCGCAGGCCGAACTGTACAACCTGTATGGCCCGACCGAAGCGGCCATCGACGTGACCCACTGGCGCTGCAGCGGCCAGGAGCGGCGCAGCGTGCCAATTGGTCGGCCGATCGCCAATTTGCAGATTCATATCCTCGACGAACGCCTCAATTCGCAGCCCATCGGCGTGGCCGGCGAGCTGTATATCGGTGGCGTCGGCCTGGCGCGGGGTTACCACCGTCGTCCGGGACTGACCGCCGAACGCTTCGTCGCCAGCCCCTTCGGCGATGGCCAGCGCCTGTATCGCAGTGGCGACCTGGCGCGCTGGACCGAAGAGGGCGTGCTGGAGTACCTCGGCCGCATCGACCATCAGGTGAAGCTGCGCGGCCTGCGTATCGAGCTGGGCGAGATCGAGGCCGCGCTGCTGGAGCATCCGGCGCTGCGTGAGGCGGTGGTGCTGGTGCGTGATCAACAGCTGGTGGCCTATGTGGTCGGCGGCGATTACGACGAGGTCGAGCTGCGGGCGCGGCTGAAACAGCGACTGCCCGAGTTCATGGTGCCGAGCTACTTCGTCCCGCTCGAACGTCTGCCGCTGTCGCCCAATGGCAAACTGGAGCGTAAGGCGCTGCCGGAACCGCAGCGCATCCAGCGCGATTACCAGGCGCCGCGCCCCGGGCTGGAAAGCCAGCTCGCAAGCATCTGGCAGGAGCTGTTGGGTGTAGAGCGGGTAGGGCGCGACGACAACTTCTTCGAGCTGGGTGGCGATTCCATTCTCAGCCTGCAGATCATTGCCCGTGCCCGCCGTCAGGGCATCGAGCTGACGCCACGGCAACTGTTCGAGCGTCAGAGCATTGCCGAGCTGGCCCAGGTCGCAACCCGCAGCGCCGAGACGTCGGGCTGCGTCATCGACAGTCAGCGCGACATCCCGTTGACACCGATCCAGCACTGGTTCTTCACCCAGCCGATGAACAATCGTCAGCACTGGAACCAGTCGGTGCTGCTCAGTGCACGCGAGCCGCTGCAGACACAGCGGCTCCACGCTGCCCTGCAGGCCGTGCTGGAGCAGCACGACGCCCTGCGCCTGCGTTTCGAGCAGCAGGGCGACAGCTGGCGCCAGCGCTATGCGGCCGAGGCCGAAACGCTCGAACTGCGCGTCGAGCGCTGCAGCCTGGCCGAGCTGAGCGCGCTGTGCGACGAGGTGCAGGCCAGCCTCGATCTGAGCCATGGCCCGCTGCTACGCGCCGTGCTCGTGCAGTTGCACGAAGGCGGCGAACGCCTGTTGCTGGTGGTCCACCATCTGGTGATCGATGGCGTTTCCTGGCGCATCCTGCTCGATGACTTGCAGCGCGCCTACGCGCAGCTGGGCGTGGGCGCTGCTGCCGATCTGGGGCGCAAGAGCAGTGCCTGGCAGAGCTGGAGCGAGCGCCTGGCGGCCTATGCATCCAGCCCCGAAGTGGCCGCCGAACGCGCTTACTGGCAGGCACTGCCGACTGATCGCGGGTTGCCCTGCGACCACCCGCAAGGCCGCAATCTGACGGCCTGCGCCGAACGTCTGGAGGTGCAGCTCGACCCCAGCACCACCGAGGCGCTGCTGACACAGGCACCGGCGGCGTACCGCACGCAGATCAACGACCTGCTGCTCAGCGCACTGGCCCATGCCCTGCGTGACTGGAACGGGCAGGCGCAGACCCTGATTGCCCTCGAAGGCCATGGCCGCGATGCGCTGTTTGAGGAGCTGGATCTGAGCCAGACCCTGGGCTGGTTCACCAGCCTCTACCCGCTGTTGCTGCAGGCCGGTGATGACTGGGATGCGACCCTCAAAAGCACCAAGGAAAACCTGCGTCAGGTACCGCGCGGCGGCATCGGTTACGGCCTGCTGAAATACCTGCAGGGCGAGGACCTGCCGGCGCTGGATGACGCGTTGCTGTTCAACTACCTGGGCCGCCTGCAGACCAGCGGGCAGTTGTTCGCTCTGGCCGAGGAAGCGTCCGGCGCGCAACGCGACGCCAGCGCACCGCTGGCCTGTGCCCTTGCTCTGGACGGTCGCGTCACGGGCGACTGCCTGCAGTTCACCTGCACCTTCAGCCATGAGCGCTTCGACCGCGAGCGCATCGTCGAACTGCTCGAGGCGTACCGCTGCGCGCTCGTCGAGCTGGTGCAGCACTGCCGCACGCAGGCGGCCGTCACCCCCAGCGATTTCCCCTTCGTGCCGCTCAGCCAGGCCGACCTCGACAGCCTGCCGCTGCCGGCCCGGCAGATCGAGGATATCTATCCGCTGACGCCGATGCAGCAGGGCCTGTTGTTCCACAGCGAACTGCAGGCGGCCGATGGCGCCTACGTCAACCAGCTCAGCCTGGAGGTCGAGGGCTTGCCGGTGGCGCGTTTCAAGGCGGCCTGGGCGACTGCTCTGCAGCGCCATCCGCTGCTGCGCGCAGCCTTCCTGCGTCTGGGCGCGGATCAGCAGGCGGTGCAACTGGTGCAGCGCGAGACGCAGCTGACGATTCGCGAACTGGAGGGGAGCGACCTCGATCTTCAGGCACTGCTGCGTGAGGAGCGCGAGACGCCATTCGACCTGACGCGGCCACCGCTGATGCGCCTGGTGCTGGTACGCCTGGGCGAGGGACGTCATCAACTGATCTGGACCCTGCACCATATCCTGCTCGACGGCTGGAGCAGTGCCGCGCTGCTGGCGCAGGTACTGCAGGACACGCGCGGCGAGGGCGGCGCGCACGAGGTCGGGCATTACCCGGATTACCTGGCCTGGCTGCAACGCCAGGATCTCGCCGGCAGCGAGGCGTTCTGGCGTGAGCAGCTGCAGGGCTTCGATGAGCCGACGTTACTGACTGGCAGTCTGCGCAGCGAGTTGTCTGCAAGCGGCAGCGGCGTGCATATCCTGAACCTGCCGCGTGCTGAACTGGAAGCCTTTGCCAGGGCTCGACGCATCACCCTCAATACCCTGATCCAGGCGACCTGGACGCTGCTTCTGCAGCGTTATTGCGGGCGCCGTCAGGTGGCCTTTGGTGCCACCGTAGCGGGGCGGCCGGCGAGTGTGGCGGGCATCGAACACATGCTTGGCCTGTTCATCAATACCCTGCCGGTGGTGCAGGCGCCGCAGCCGCATGAGCCTGTCGGCGACTGGCTCGACGCGCTGCAGGTGCACAACCTGGCGCTGCGCGAGCACGAGCAGGTGCCGCTGTTCCGCCTGCAACAATTGGCCGGCCACGCCGGGCGCGAGCTGTTCGATACCCTGCTGGTGTTCGAGAACTACCCGGTAGATCAGGTGCTGCAGGGGCAGGGCGATGGCCTGCGCTTCACCAATCTGCAGGCGCACGAGCAGACCCATTACCCGCTGAGCCTGGCGGTAATGGCCGGCAACGAACTGCAGGTGCACTGGCATTATCAGCGCGCGCATTTCAACGACCGGCAGATCGCCGGCATGAGTCGCCAGTTCGAACGACTGCTGCAAGCCCTGTGCGCCGATGCGCAGCGCTGCATCGGTGAACTGCCCTTGCTGGATGAAAGCGAGGTGGCCGAGGTCGAGGACTGGAATGATGCTTCTCCAGCTCCCGATACCATCCAGCTCTTGCCACAGTGCATCGCCGAACAGGCGCGTCTGCGCCCAACGGCCATTGCCCTGGTGCATGGCCAGCAGTGCCTGAGCTTCGCCGAGCTGGAAGCCCGCGCCAATCGCCTGGCCCATCAGCTGACCGCCCGTGGCGTCGGCGCCGAGGTGCGCGTCGGTGTAGCGCTGGAACGTGGCATCGAGCTGTTCGTTGCCCTGCTGGCAGTGCTCAAGGCCGGCGGTGCCTACGTGCCGCTGGACCCGGACTATCCCGGCGAACGCTTGCGCTACATGCTCGAAGACGCCGGGGTGAAGCTGCTGCTGAGCCACCAGGCGGCCCTGCCGCGCCTGCCCGACGTGGCCGGTATCGAGGTGCTCGACCTCAATCAGTTGGAACTGAGCGGCGAATCGTCAGAAGCGCCTGAGGTGGATATTCACCCCGAGCAACTGGCCTACCTGATTTACACCTCCGGCTCCACCGGCAAGCCCAAGGGCGTAGCGGTGACCCATGGTGCGATTGCCCTGCATTGCCAGGCCATTGGCGAGCGTTACGAACTGACCGCTGAGGATCGCGAACTCCATTTCCTCTCGGTCAGCTTCGACGGCGCCCACGAGCGCTGGCTGACGCCACTGAGCCATGGCGCGCGGGTGGTGATCCGCGACCAGCAACTGTGGAGCGTGCAGCAGACCTACGATTGCCTGATCGCGGAAGGCATCAGCGTGGTGGCCTTGCCACCGAGCTACCTGCGCCAGCTGGCCGAATGGGCCGAGCAATGCGGCAAAGCGCCTGGGGTGAAAACCTACTGCTTCGCCGGAGAAGCCTTCAGCCGCGAGCTATTGCAGCAGGTGATCCGCAGCCTGCAGCCGCAATGGATCATCAACGGCTACGGCCCGACCGAAACCGTGGTCACCCCGACCATTTGGCGAGTGCCGGCGGCCACGGCCGACTTCACCACGGCCTATGCACCGATTGGTGATCGCGTCGGCTCGCGCCAGGGCTATGTGCTCGATGCCGACCTCAACCTGTTGCCGGTCGGCGTGGCCGGCGAGCTGTACCTGGGTGGCCTGCTGGCGCGGGGTTACCTGGATCGACCGGCTGCTACCGCCGAACGCTTCGTGCCCAATCCGTATCGCCCCGGTGAGCGTCTGTATCGTACCGGCGACCGCGTGCGCCTGGGCACCGATGGCCAGCTGGAATACCTCGGTCGGCTGGATCAGCAGATCAAGCTGCGCGGTTTCCGCATCGAGATCGGTGAAGTCGAGGCGGCGCTGAAAGCCTGTGCCGGTGTGGGTGAAACGCTGGTGGTGGTCAAGGACAGTGCTGCCGGCAAGCGCCTGGTGGGCTACGTCAGCGGCCAGGGGCTGAGCGAGAGTGAGCTGAAAATGCAGCTCAAACAGCGCCTGCCGGCGCATATGGTGCCGAGCCATATCCTGGCGCTGGAGCGCCTGCCGCTACTGCCCAACGGCAAGCTGGACCGGCAGAGTCTGCCGGAGCCGCAGGTGGAGGCGGGCGAGTACCAGGCGCCGCGCACCGAGCAGGAACGACTGCTGGCCGAGCTGTGGAGCGAGCTGCTGGAGCAGCCGCGTATCGGCCGTGACGATCACTTCTTCGAATTGGGCGGCCACTCGCTGCTGGCGACGCAACTGATCTCCCGCCTGCGCCATGCGCACGGGCTGGATTTGCCGCTACGCGCCGTGTTCGAGGCGCCGCTGCTCAGCGATCTGGCCAGGCAGCTGGAGCAGGCCAATCGTGCCGTCGACCTGCCTCTGCAGGCCAGAGGCGAGCGGGCGCAGGCGCCACAGTCTTTCGCTCAGCAGCGCCTATGGTTCCTCCAGCAACTGGAGCCGAGCAGCAGTGCCTACCACCTGCCGGGCGTGCTGCGTCTGCGTGGCGAGGTGGACCGACAGGCGCTGCAGCAGGCCTTCGAAGCCCTGGCCGAGCGTCACTGGATTCTGCGTACCACCTTCACTCAGGACGCCGAAGGCCAGCCGCTGCAATGCATACAGCCGCAGGCGTCGGTGAATCTGGAGATGCTCCAGGCCAGGGGCGAGCATGCCTTCCAGGCCCTGGCGCGGGCATTTATGGAAAAGCCTTTCGATCTGCAGCAGTCGCCGCCCTGGCGTGTCGCCCTGGTGACCCTGGAGCCGGGCGAGCGGCGCCTGCTGTTGTGTTTGCATCACCTGCTGTCCGATGGCTGGTCCGTGCAGATTCTGCTGGCCGAATTCGCCGCGCTGTACAACGCCGCCTGCACTGGCGCGGCGGCTGCACTGCCGGCGCTGACCGTACAGTACGCCGATTACGCGGCCTGGCAGCGTGAGTGGCTGGCGGGCGGTGAAGGCGCGCGGCAACTGGCCTACTGGCGCGAGCAGCTGGGCGACGAGCAGCCGCTGCTGGAGCTACCTTGCGACCATCCACGACCGGCGCGGCAGAGTTTTCGCGGTGGGCGGGTGCATTTCCGTCTCGGCGCAGCCCTGGGCGAGCGCCTGCGCGACTTGGCCCAGGCGCAGAACGCGACGCCCTTCATGGTGTTGCTGGGCGCCTACAAGGTGCTGCTGCATCGCCTGAGCGGGCAGCGCGATTTGCGCGTCGGCGTGCCCATTGCCGGGCGTACGCGCGCCGAGGTCGAAGGGCTGATCGGCCTGTTCGTCAACACCCAGGTGCTGCGCAGCGAGGTTGCTCCGCAGCAGAGCTTCACGGCGCTGGTCGAGCAGATCAGGCGCACCAGCCTGGAGGCTCAGGCGCATCAGGAACTGCCTTTCGAGCAACTGGTCGAGGCGTTGCAGCCCGAGCGCAGCCTCAGCCACAACCCGCTGTTCCAGGTGGCCTATGACCATCAGCAGGTGCGCCACGAGGCGTTGGGGCAGTTGCAGGATCTGCACGCCGAGGTGCTGACCCTGGCCGATGGCGGCAGCCAGTTCGACTTGGCGCTCAACACCCAGGAAGATCGGCACGGCCGGTTCAGTGGCAACTGGAACTACGCCCTGGATCTGTTCGAGGCAGCCACGGTGGAGCGCCTGCACCAGCGCTTTATCCGCCTGTTGGAGCAGTTGCTGGAACAGCCGCAACTGGCCATTGGCGAGCATCGCCTGGACGATGATCAGGATCGTCTGGCCCTGACGAGCTTCAATGCCACCCGTGTCGATTACGGCGCGGTCGAGCCGGTGCACCGTCAGTTCGAACGTCACGTGCAGGCGCAGCCGCAGGCCATCGCCCTGGTGTTCGGCGAGCAGCGTTTGAGCTACGCCGAGCTGGACCTGCGCGCCAACCAGCTGGCCCACCATCTGCAAAAGCTCGGCGTGACTCGCGACACCTTGGTGGGTGTAGCGGCGCTGCGTTCGGTGGAAATGGTGGTGGCGCTGTACGCCATCCTCAAGGCCGGCGGCGCCTACGTGCCGATGGACCCGGAATATCCGGCCGAGCGTCTGCGCTACATGCTCGACGATGCCGGCGTCAGCCTGCTGCTGAGCCACGACGCGGTGATCGACAGCCTGCCGCAGGTGAGCGGTGTACAGGTGCTTAACCTCGATCATCTGGACGTCAGCGGCGAGCCGCAGACCGCGCCCGAGGTAGCGATTCACCCCGAGCAACTGGCCTACCTGATCTACACCTCCGGCTCCACCGGCAAGCCCAAGGGCGCCGGCAACAGCCATGCGGCGTTGTACAACCGCCTGGCCTGGATGCAGGAGGCTTACCAGCTCACAGCTAATGATCGGGTGCTGCAGAAAACCCCGTTCAGTTTCGACGTGTCGGTCTGGGAATTCTTCTGGCCGCTGATCACGGGCGCGCGCCTGGTCATGGCGCAGCCGGGCGATCACCGCGACCCAGCCAAGCTGGTCGAGCTGATCGCGCGCGAGAGCATCAGCACCTTGCACTTCGTGCCCTCGATGCTGGCGGCCTTTGTCGGTCATGGCGAGCTGCACGGCTGCGAGAGCCTACGACGTATCGTCTGCAGCGGTGAAGCGCTGCCGGCGGAACTGGCCAGCAGCACGCGGCAACTGCTGCCGCAGGCCGAGCTGTACAACCTGTATGGCCCGACCGAAGCGGCCATCGACGTGACCCACTGGCGCTGCACGGGCCAGGAGCGGCGCAGCGTGCCGATTGGTCGGCCAATCGCCAACCTGCAGATCCATATCCTCGACGAGCGCCTCAATCCGCAACCGATTGGCGTGGCGGGGGAGCTGTATATCGGTGGCATCGGCCTGGCGCGCGGTTACCACCGTCGTCCGGGGCTGACCGCCGAACGCTTCATCGCCAGCCCCTTTGGCGATGGCCAGCGCCTGTATCGCAGTGGCGACCTGGCGCGTTGGACCGAAGAGGGCGTGCTGGAGTACCTGGGCCGTATCGACCATCAGGTGAAGTTGCGCGGCCTGCGCATCGAGCTGGGCGAGATCGAGGCCGCACTGCTGGAACATCCGGCGCTACGCGAAGCGGTGGTGCTGGTGCGCGACCAGCAACTGGTGGCCTATGTGGTCGGTGGCGATTACGACGAGGTCGAGCTGCGGGCGCGTCTGAAACAGCGCCTGCCCGAGTTCATGGTGCCGAGCTACTTCGTCCCGCTCGAACGTCTGCCGCTGTCGCCCAATGGCAAGCTGGAGCGCAAGGCGCTGCCGGAACCGCAGCGCGTTCAGCGCGATTACCAGGCGCCGCGCCCCGGGCTGGAAAGCCAGCTCGCAAGCATCTGGCAGGAGCTGCTGGGTGTAGAACGGGTAGGGCGTGAGGATGACTTCTTCGCCCTCGGCGGTCATTCGCTGCTGGCCACGCAACTGGTGTCGCAGATTCGTCGCCAACTGCAGCGTGAGCTGCCGCTACGCGCCGCCTTCGAAGCCAGCTCTCTCAGTGCCCAGGCCTTGCAGCTGGCGGCCGCCGACGCCGCGCCTGGCTTCGGTCTGCAGGCTCGCCAGCGTGCAGCCCGCAGCCCGCAGTCCTTCGCTCAGCAGCGCCTGTGGTTCCTCGCCCAGCTGGAGCCCGACAGCCTGGCCTACCACCTGCACTGTGCCGTGCGCCTGACGGGGGCATTGGATATCCAGGCGCTGCAACGCAGCTTCGATACCCTGGCCCAGCGTCATGAAAGCCTGCGCACCACCTTCACCAGCGGCGAGGCGGGTGAGCCCCTGCAATGTGTGCAGCAGCCGACTGCGGTTGGCATCGAGCGCCTGCAGGCGCAGGACGAGGCGCAACTGCGGCAGCAGATCGATGGCGTCAATCGGCGCCCCTTCGATCTGGAACAGAGCCCGCCCTGGCGTGTGGCGCTGATCGAACTGGGCTCGCAGCAGCATGTGCTGGTGCTCTGCCTGCATCACATCATCGCCGACGGTTGGTCGATCCAGGTGCTGCTCGACGAGTTCGCCGCGCTCTATCGCGGCCATGCCGAAGGACAGCCGGTTGAGCTGGCGGCACTGCCGATCCAGTACGCCGACTACGCCCTGTGGCAGCGTGATCATCTCGCTGGCAGTCGCCTGGCCGAACAGGTGCAGTGGTGGCGCGAGCAGCTCGGCAGCGAACAGCCGCTGCTGGAGCTGCCGGCAGACCGGCCGCGTCCGGCCGTGCGTCTGGGGCAGGGGGCGCGGCATGCCTTCAGCGTGCCGGCCAGCCTGGCCGAGCGACTGCGTGAGCAGGCGCAACTGCACGAAGTGACGCCGTTCATGCTGATCCTGGCGGTCTACCAGAGCCTGCTGTATCGCCTGACCGGCCAGCACGACCTGCGTATTGGCGTGCCGGTGGCCGGGCGTACCCAGGGCGAGAGCGAGGGGCTGATCGGCCTGTTCGTCAACACCCTGGTGATTCGCGGTGAAGTGGATGCGCAGCATTCGTTCGTCGACCTGCTGCGTCAGGTCAAGGCGCGGGTGGTCGGTGCCCAGGCCCATCAGGACGTGCCTTTCGAGCAACTGGTCGACGCCCTGCAGCCGGAGCGCAGCCTGAGCCACAACCCGCTGTTCCAGGTGGCGTACAACCATCAACGGCAGGACCAGAGCGCACTGCAGACGTTGCCCGGCCTGCAGTGCGAAAACCTCGACTGCCAGGGGCAGAGCGCCCACTTCGACCTGGTGCTGGGCACCCTCGAACAGGCCGATGGCCGCATCGAGGCCTACCTGGATTACGCCACCGATCTGTTCGAGGCCGCGACGGTTGAGCGTTTGGCGGGGCAGTTCCTGCGTCTGCTCGATGGGGCGTGCCGTATGCCACAGGCGTCGCTGGCCGATCTGCCATTGTTGAGTGAATCGGAGATGGCCGAAGTCGAGGCCTGGAACGACCCAACACCCGTTCCGCACAGCATCCAGCTCTTGCCGGAGCGTCTCGCCGAGCAGGCGCGTCTGCGCCCAACGGCCATTGCTCTGGTACACGGCCAGCAGCGCCTGAGCTTCGCCGAGCTGGAAGCCCGCGCCAATCGTCTGGCCC
The DNA here is from genome assembly GCF_900104265.1 of Ectopseudomonas guguanensis. Lineage (GTDB taxonomy): Bacteria > Pseudomonadota > Gammaproteobacteria > Pseudomonadales > Pseudomonadaceae > Aquipseudomonas > Aquipseudomonas guguanensis. The sequence continues at coordinate 107,121 of NZ_FNJJ01000011.1, read as the reverse complement.
ATCAGTTGATCGCCTGTGGCGTTGGCGCCGAGGTGCGCGTCGGCGTGGCGCTGGAGCGCGGTATCGACCTGTTTGTCGCACTGCTGGCAGTGCTCAAGGCCGGCGGTGCCTACGTGCCGCTGGACCCGGACTATCCCGGCGAACGCTTGCGCTACATGCTCGAAGACGCCGGGGTGAAGCTGCTACTGAGCCACCAGGCGGCCCTGCCGCGCCTGCCCGAAGTGGCCGGTATCGAGGTGCTCGACCTCGATCATCTGCCGCTGAGCAATGAGCCTATTGCCGCTCCTGAGGTCGAGCTTCACCCCGAGCAACTGGCCTACCTGATCTACACCTCCGGCTCCACCGGCAAGCCCAAGGGCGTGGCCGTGGCCCATGGCGCGATTGCCCTGCATTGCCAGGCCATTGGCGAGCGTTACGAACTGACCGCCGAGGATCGCGAGCTGCATTTTCTCTCGGTCAGTTTCGACGGCGCCCACGAGCGCTGGCTCACGCCACTGAGCCATGGCGCGCGGGTGGTGATCCGTGACCAGCAACTGTGGAGCGTGCAGCAGACCTACGATTGCCTGATCGCAGAAGGCATCAGCGTGGTGGCCTTGCCGCCCAGCTACCTGCGTCAGTTGGCCGAGTGGGCCGAGCAATGCGGTCGAGCGCCTGGGGTGAAGACCTACTGCTTCGCCGGCGAAGCCTTCAGCCGCGAGCTGTTGCAGCAGGTGATTCGCAGCCTGCAACCGCAATGGATCATCAACGGCTACGGGCCGACCGAAACCGTGGTCACCCCGACCCTGTGGCGAGTGCCGGCGGCCACGGCCGACTTCACCACGGCCTATGCACCGATTGGTGATCGCGTCGGCGCGCGCCAGGGTTATGTGCTGGATGCCGACCTCAACCTGTTGCCGGTCGGCGTGGCCGGCGAGTTGTACCTGGGTGGCCTGCTGGCGCGGGGTTACCTGGATCGACCGGCTGCCACCGCCGAGCGCTTCGTGCCCAACCCGTATCGCCCCGGCGAGCGCCTGTACCGCACCGGCGACCGCGTGCGCCTCGGTGCTGACGGCCAGCTGGAATACCTGGGCCGGCTGGATCAGCAGATCAAGCTGCGCGGTTTTCGCATCGAGATCGGCGAAGTCGAGGCGGCGCTGAAAGCCTGCGCCGGTGTGGGTGAAGCGCTGGTGGTGGTCAAGGACAGTGCCGCAGGCAAGCGCCTGGTGGGCTACGTCAGCGGCCAGGGCTTGAGCGAAAGCGAACTGAAAGCGCAGCTCAAGCAGCGCCTGCCGGGGCATATGGTGCCGAGTCATATCCTGGCGCTGGAGCGCCTGCCGCTGCTGCCCAACGGCAAGCTGGATAGGCACAGCCTGCCGGAGCCGCAGGTGGAGGCGGGCGAGTACCAGGCGCCGCGCACCGAGCAGGAGCGATTGTTGGCCGAGTTGTGGCGCGAATTGCTCGGTATTGGCCAGATCAGCCGCGATGCCCAGTTCTTCGCCCTGGGTGGCGATTCGATCCAGTCCCTGAGCCTGGTCACGCGGCTGCGCAAGGTCGGCTGGGAGCTGACGCCCAAGGCGGTGTTCCAGCATCCGCGTCTGGCCGATCTCGCTGCGGCGATGACGCCGCTCGGCACCCAAGCCGTGGCGGTGCCGTGCGCCAGTGGCAAGCTGCCGCTGACGCCTATTCAGGCGCATTTCTTCTCCTTGCCCATGGCCAACCGTGCGCACTGCAACCAGGCCTTGCTGCTGGATGTGCGCCGACCGCTGCACGCCGCCCATTTGCTGAGCGCGCTGCAGGGGCTGATCGAGCATCACGATGCGCTGCGTCTGGCCTTCCGTCAGGATGGAACGGGCAACTGGCAGGCCTTCTACCGGGACGAGGAGCAGGCCGAGCGGCTGTTCCGGCAGCGCCGCATCGACTCGGACGTAGCCCTGCAGGCGCAATGCGAGGCAGCACAGCGCAGCCTGGATCTGCAGCACGGCCCGCTGCTGCGAGTGCTGCTCGCGGACATGGCGGATGGCAGCCAACGCCTGCTGCTCGCCGCTCATCACCTGATCATCGATGGCGTCTCCTGGCGCGTGCTGCTGGATGATCTGGCCCGCGCCTACCAGCAGGCTGTGGCCGGCCAACCGGTCGATCTCGGTGACAGGCCGGGCAGCTACCAGACCTGGGCCGAGCACCTGTGGCGCCACGCACAAGGCGCGCCACTGGCCAAGGAGATGGGCTACTGGCAGGCGCAGCGCGCCAGCCAGCGTGTGCCCGTGGATGACCCGGCCGGCGAAGCCAGCCATGCCCAGGTGCAGACCTGCACCTGGCAGCTGAGCGAAGTGCAGACCCGGCGTCTGCTGCGCGAGACCCTGAAACAGCAGGATGCGCGCATGGACGAAGTGCTGCTCGCCGCGTTGGCCGAAGGCTTGCGTCGCTGGAGTGGGCTGGACGACAGCCTGATCGCCCTGGAAGGCCATGGGCGTGAATGGCTCGACGAACAGGCTGAGCAGGATATCGGCCGGACGTTGGGCTGGTTCACCAGCCTCTACCCGCTGCGCCTGCAGGCGCAGGAGACCTTGCCGCAGACCCTGGCCAACGTGCGTCAGCGCCTGCGCAGCGTACCGAACAAGGGCCTGGGTTATGGCCTGCTGCGCTACCTGGGTAACGCCGAACAGCGGCGCCGCCTGGCCGAGTTGGGTGAGCCGGATATCGCCTTCAACTACCTGGGGCAGTTCGATGCGCAGCTTGGCGATGGTCACTTCATGCCCGCCAGTGGGTCGCCGGGCACTCTGGTCGACCCGGCCACGGCGCTGACCCGCGAGCTGGAGATCAACGGCCAGGTATTCGCCGGTCGTCTGAGCCTCAGCTGTCGATTCAGTGCGCAGCGCCATCGCGTGCAGCGTATCGAGGCGTTGCTGGCGGCGGTGGGTGATGCACTGCAAGCCCTGATCGACGGCACGCCGGAGGCGTCTGTTCCAAGCCAGCAAGTTACGACGACTGCCGCGCCCAGCCCCTTGCTGCGCCTGAACCAGGCGGATGCCGGACGGCCCACGCTGTTCTGCGTTCATCCGGTGAGCGGCACGCTGGTCGGCTACTACCCCTTGGCCCGCGCCCTGGCGCCGCACTGGCAGGTGTTCGGCCTGCAGAACCGGCAATTGCTGCAGCCGGCCTGGCGTGATCAGAGCCTGGAACAGATGGCCCGCGATTACGTCAGGGTGATGCTGGAAACCCAGCCGCAGGGACCGTATCACCTGCTCGGCTGGTCGATGGGCGGCGCCTTGGTGCTGGCCATGGCCCGTCTGCTGGAACGTCTGGGCAAGACGCTGGCCTTCGTCGGGCTGGTCGACGGTTACGTCCCCGGTGCCGGCCTGGCCCGCGCCCCACGCGCTGACGTGGCAGAGGCCTCGGCCACAGGCGACGACTGGCAACAGTTGCTTGCCTTGGAGCGGCACATGCACGCGCTGGCCGCGCAGCATCGGCATATCCAGCCGCTGCGCAGCCCGGTGCAGGCCTGGTGGGCCGCGCATTCGCCGGAGAACAACCGCAATGGTGAGGCGCTGCTACAGAGCGCCCTGGGCCGCGAGCTGCAGCTGTCGAGCTGGGTCCAGGCCGACCACCTGGGCATCGTCCGCGATCCGTCCTTCATCGAACACCTGCGCCGGCAACTGGCCGCGCTCGATCAATCGTCACGGCCGCTGGGCCTGGAGAGTCACGATTATGCAAATTGAACCGCATTACGATCCGCTGCCCATGCCTGTGGCGCTCGATCTCGGCCCGGAAGCGACGTTGCGTGGCGCCGACTACCGCTTCGCCAGCACGGCCAGGCTGCAGCACCAGAGCGAGGTGGAGTCCAATGCGCGCAGTTATCCGAGGCGCATCCCGCTGGAGCTGCGCCGCGCCGAGGGCATCCATGTGCAGGACAGCGAAGGGCGCTGGTTCATCGATTGCCTGGCCGGTGCCGGCACCCTGGCCCTGGGGCATAACCATCCCGTCGTTCTGCAGGCCATTCGCGGTCTGCTCGATGGCAAGCGACCGCTGCACACCCTGGACCTGATGACCGAAGCCAAGGACGAGTTCATCAACGAACTGTTCGCCTGCCTGCCGGGTGAGTTCGCCCGCGACGCGCGCATCCAGTTCTGCGGGCCGGCCGGCACCGATGCGGTGGAGGCGGCATTGAAGCTGGTGCGCACGGCCACCGGGCGCAACCAGATGCTGGCCTTCCACGGCGCCTATCACGGCATGACCCAGGGTGCCCTGAGTCTGATGGGCAGCCTGGGGCCCAAGCAGTATCTGGACGGCATGATCAGTGGCGTGCAGATGCTGCCGTACCCCTATGGCTACCGCTGCCCGTTCGGCCTGGGCGGTGCCGAGGGCGAACGGGTCGGTCTGCATTACATCGAGAACCAGCTAGGCGACCCGGAAAGCGGCGTGCTGCCGGCGGCCGGCATGATTCTCGAAACGGTACAGGGCGAGGGCGGGGTGATCGCTCCGTCCGCCGACTGGTTGCGCGGCATTCGGCGCATCACCCGCGAGGCTGGTGTACCGCTGATTCTTGATGAGGTGCAGTGCGGCATAGGGCGCACCGGCAAGCTGTTCGCCTTCGAGCATGCCGGCATCACGCCGGACGTGCTGGTGCTGTCCAAGGCCATCGGCGGCAGCCTGCCACTGGCGGTGGTGGTCTACCACAAGGATCTCGACCACTGGCAGCCGGGGGCGCATGCCGGCACCTTCCGTGGCAACCAGATGGCCATGGCGGCAGGCGCGGCCACCTTGCGGCTGATCCGCGAAGAGCGTCTGGATCAGCACGCCGCCGCCATGGGCGAACGCCTCTGCGCTCACCTGCAGGCCTTGCAGGCACGTTACCCGCAGATCGGTGAAGTGCGCGGCAGGGGGCTGATGCTCGGGGTGGAGATGGTCGATCCACAGGGCAGGACGGACGCCATGGGCCACGCACCGCACAACCGCGCACTGGCCTCTGCCGTGCAGCAGCAGTGCCTGCGCCGTGGCCTGATCCTGGAGGTGGGTGGGCGTCACTCCAGCGTTCTGCGTCTGCTGCCGCCGCTGATCATCGCGGCGGCGCAGGTGGATCAGGTAGCGGAAATCTTCGCCAGCGCGCTCGACGCTGCGGTCAACCATTAAGAACGCTTCACCGTCACTCCCGCGAAGGCGGGAGCCCATTCGATGTGGGCTGGCTCCCCGACTGAGCGGGGATGACGGCCATTTCAGCGGCTGCCTGATCAATCGCTAGCAGAACGTACCCCTTTGATGGGTGATGGCAAGGTTGTATCAAATTGCCATCTAAATGATAAAAATTACTATTTAGTTTTGCATTGATATTGGTTAGGCTAGCCAGCGTTTTTTTGACAGGCCAGCGGATTGGCTGGCGGTATCGGGGGAGAAGATGATGTCGAAAGCAGTGCAGGGTGCCGGACGTTTTCAACTGAAGTGCCTGGCCGTGGTGATTGCTGCCACATGCCACGGGATGGTTCAGGCGCAAGATGACCAGGTGACGCTGCCGTCGCAGACGGTCACCGGCGAGCTGGACCGCCCGCAAGGCCCGGACTACGGCTACAAGGCCGAGAAAAGCCTGACCGCCAGCAAGACCAGCACACCGCTGTCGGAGACGCCGCGTTCGGTGTCGGTGGTGACCCGCAAGCGCATCGAAGACCAGAAATCGCAGAGCCTCACCGATGTGCTGGGCTACGTGCCGGGTATCTTCGCGCCACCTTTCGCTGCCGGTGACGGCCTGGCCGGTGATCTGTTCTTCATTCGTGGTTTCAACGCCACCGACTACGGCTATGGCCTGCTGCGCGACGGTTTGCGCGTGCAGGGCAACCGCTACGACACCACCAGCGAGCCCTATGGCCTGGAGCGGGCAGAGGTATTCCGCGGGCCGACCTCGATTCTCTATGGCGAGAATGCACCGGGCGGTCTGGTCAACCTGGTCAGCAAGCGCCCGACCGCTGCTTCGCAGGGCGAAGTGCAACTGAGCTACGGCTCCAACGATCGTCGCCAGCTCAACCTGGATGTGTCCGGGCCGCTGAATGACAGCGGCAACGTGCTGGGCCGCGTGGTGATGGTCGGCCGCGAGGCCGATACCCAGGTCGATCACGTGCAGGACGATCGCATCTATATCGCCCCGTCCCTGACGCTTAACTTCGACGATTTCAACAGCCTGACGCTGTTGTCGACCTACCAGAAGGATCGCACCAAGCTGGAGCTGGGCTTGCCGGCAGCGGGCACGCTGCTGAAGAATCCCAACGGCAAGATCGACAAGGACACCTTCCTCGGTAACAAGGACTGGAACACCTTCGAGCGTGAAGTCTGGACCCTGGGTTACGAGTTCACCCATCGCTTCAACGATGATTGGCAGTTCCGCCAGAACTCGCGTTACATGCAGTCGCGCATCCAGCGTAACGAGATCTGGCCGGGCGCACTGAACAACGCGGGCTTCGGCACCAACGTCAGCTCGCAGGCGTACGACCGCCACAACAAGTCCATCACCTATTCGCTGGATAACCAACTCGAAGGCAAGTTCGACACCGGTGCCCTGCAGCACACGCTGCTGGTCGGCGCCAGTTTTGACAGGACTTCCTTCAATCAGGACTGGAGTGCAGGGTTCGGTCCGTCGATCAACGTATTCAACCCGGTCTGGACCAGCGAGCCGACCACGCCGTTCACCATCCAGAACTCGCAGCTCGACCAGCAGATGGCCGGCCTCTACAGCCAGTTGCAGAGCAAGTACGAGAACTGGATCTTCCTGCTCGGCGGTCGTTTCGACAGGGTCGATAGCCAGTACCGCAACAAATTCGACGCGACCAGCCCGGTCAGCAACGCCGCCTCCGACCTGGACTACACCGACCGCGACTTCACCTGGCAGACCGGTGTGATGTACCAGTTCGAGAATGGCCTGTCGCCCTACGTTAGCTACTCCACCTCGTTCGTTCCGGTACAGCAGACCACCAGCGCCAGCGGTCCTCTGGATCCGATCACCGCCGAGCAGTACGAGGTGGGCCTGAAGTACGAGCCCAAGGGCTGGAACACCATGTTCACCGCTGCCGTATTCGATCTGCGTAAGGAAAATGACGTCTATTTCGAAGCGGGCATCAATGACTACCGCCAGGTCGGCGAAAGCCGCTCCAAAGGTGTCGAGTTGGAGATCAACAGCGATATCAGTGCCAACCTGAATGTCACCGCGGCTTATACCTATACCGATGCACGTATTACCAAGGATGCGCCGGGCTCGCTGCTCGAGGGCAACCAGATGACCGGCGTGCCGCGCAATCAGGCTTCGATCTGGGCCAATTACCGTTTCCTCGACGGTGCCTTGCGCGGTCTGCGTCTGGGCGGCGGCGTGCGTCACTTCGACAGCACCTTTGCCTACACCGCCGAAAGTCTCTACGGCAAGCTGGACACCGGCGACGTGACCCTGGTCGATGCCGCCATCGGTTATGACATCGACGAGCACTGGTCGGTCGATCTCAACGCCAAGAACCTCTTCGATCAGGAGTACGTGGCAGGCTGCAACAATGCCGGGCGCTGCTACTGGGGCGATGAACGCACCTTCCTCGGTACCGTGTCGCTGCGCTGGTAAGCGGCAACCGAGTGGGCAAACCAAGGCGAGGGGGCAACCCTTCGCCTTTTTGCATAGGTAAGGACAACGGATGACGAGTTTGAGTCGCCCTGGCCAGCCCGCCGCTGTACGTGGGTTCGGTCACGCTGGCCTGGCGCTGCTGGGGCTCGCGCTGCTGCTGGCCATGCTGCTGTGGCAGGGCGTGTTGCGCCACCCCTGGCCAACGACCGAGGCCTGGCTGGCGCCGCTGTCGTCGCAGCCGTCGCTCGACGGCCTGCTGCTATGGTGGACGCAACTGCCCCGCGCCTTTGCCGGAGTGCTGGTGGGCGCCTGCCTGGGCGTTTCTGGAGCGATCATGCAGCTGATCACGCGCAACCCGCTGGTGTCGCCGGATCTGCTCGGCATCACCGCAGGGGCACAACTGGGCGTGATCCTCGGCATGCTTCTGCCCGGCGCGCTGGGGTTGCCGCTGATCTTCGTCGGCGGGCTGCTGGCGGCCTTGTTCACCTTCCTGATGGCAGGCGGCTGGAACACCTCGCCGCTGCGTCTGACCCTGGCCGGGGTGGCGGTAGCGCAGACCTTCGCTGCGCTGATCGCGCTGTTTCTCAGCCTCAACGACCAGGCCGCGATGGTGGTGTCGCTGTGGAATACCGGTTCGCTGCAGCAGCTGGGCTGGGGCGCGATGCATCCGGCCCTTTACCTGTTGCCGCTGATTGCCCTGGCGCTGCTGGTGCTGATGCGGCCGATGAACCTGGCGGTGCTGGGCGACGGGCAGATGCGCTCGCTGGGGCTTTCGCCGGCCTGGCTCAAAGGGCTGAGCATCGTCCTCGGCAGCCTGCTGGCGGCGCTGGCCATTCATCTGGCCGGGCCGCTGGGCTTTATCGGGCTGATCACGCCGAATCTGCTGCGCTTTGCCTTCGCCGTGGTGCGGCCTTCCCGCTTGATCCCCTTGTGCGCGATATGGGGCGCACTGCTGACGTTACTCGCCGATGCGCTGGTGGCGGCGGTGGAGCCCTGGTTCCAGTTGCCGCTGGGGGTGCTGTCGGCGGTTCTCGGTTCGCTGGCGATCCTCCTGCTGCTGCGTTACGGGCGCCGCGCGCCGGTGGCGGCGGTCACGGCGAGCATGCCAGGCGAGAGCCGCGCCATGCGCCTGCCCTTGTGGTCGTTCGTCGCGCTCGCGCTGCTGATCTGCCTGGCGCTGCTGGTAGCGGGCACGGCGCAGGGCGAATCGGGCATCTGGTCGTTCTGGCAGCGGGTGTGGGCCGGCGAGCCCTTGGCCATGACGCTGCTCGATCTGCGCCTGCCGCGGCTACTGGTGGACATGGCCGCCGGCGCGCTGCTGGCGACCGCCGGGATGCTGTTGCAGGCGGTGACGCGCAACCCGCTGGCCGGCCCGGAAATTCTCGGGGTGAGCCAGATGGCGGCACTGGTGGTGCTGCTGGCACTAATCTTCATGCCCGAGCTGGCCGTTGCCTGGCGGTTCCCGCTGGCCTGGCTGGGCGCCGGCCTGGCGCTGGTGATCGTCATCGGCCTCAACCTGCGTCATGGCCTGGAGCCGCTGCGCGTGACGCTCACCGGCTTTGCCATCAGCGGCGTGGTGCTGGCCGTGGTGAGCCTGCTGATGGCGCAGTTCACCAGCAATATCGCCCAGGCGCTGATCTGGATGGTGGGCAGCAGCTACGGGCGTACCTGGAGCGATCTGCAGGCCATGCTGCCCTGGCTGGTGATCGGCCTGGCGCTGTGCGCGGCGACCACGCGCTGGATGGATCTGCTGCAGCTGGGCGACGGCGTGGCCGGCAGCCTCGGCTTATCGGTGCCGAGCCGGCGGGTGTTGCTGATCGTGCTGGCCAGCGCACTGATCGCAGCGGCCGTGGCGGTGGTCGGGCCGGTGGCATTCATCGGTTTGCTGGTGCCGCATGGCGTGCGTCTGCTGGGCTTTCATCGTGCCCGCCAACGCTTGCTGGCGGCGCCGCTGCTGGGCGCGACCCTGCTGGCCTCGGCTGACTTGCTCGGGCGCGTGCTGCTGGCGCCGCTGGACATCCCGCTGGGAATCGCCACGGCCGCCATCGGTGCGCCGTTGTTCCTGCTGCTGCTCAGCCGTTTCTATTTCAGTGACAAAAGGAGCTAGTGCGGTGGCGATGCGTCTTGTCTGTTGCCTGCTGCTGGTCTGTCTGGCGCAGGGCGCCTGGGCGAGCGATGCACAACTGGTGGCCCGGCAGTCGGCCGGCGTTGGAGAAGCGCCGCAGCGGATCGTCAGTCTCGATGAGCTGAGTACCGAGCTGCTGGTGTCGCTGGGGATCGAGCCGGTCGGCGTGGCCAATCTGGCCAACTATCGCCGTTACATCGGTATCGGCAACGACCTGCTCGAGCGCAGTGTGGCATTGGGCAGCGCGCAGCAGCCCAATCTGGAGGCCATCGCCCGGCTCGAGTCGGACCTGATCGTGGGGGTGGCCTACCTGCACCTGCCGTTGTTCGAGCGTCTCGATGGCCTGGCACCGACCCTCATCTATCAGGTGTCGCTGGCATCGGCAGGCTATGACGGCGTGGCCATCGGCGAGGCCATGCTGGAGCATCTCGGGCGTCTTACCGGGCGCCAGGCGCAGGCCGCCGCAGTGATCCGCGAAGGTCAGCAGGCGCTGGCTGCTGCGCGCCAGTCCGTTCGTGAGCTAGATCTGCAGGGCGAGCCGGTGGCCGTGCTCTATCCGCTGGTGCAGCAGGGCAGTTTCATCGCCCTCAACCAGCAGACGCTGATCGGCAGCCTGATGAACCGCCTGGAGGTGCGCTCGCCCTGGACGCTGCGCTCCGCCCACAGCCTGCACCGGCGCATCGATATGCGCAGCTTCGCCAGCGAGCCGGGACTGCGCGTGCTGTTCATCGGTGGGCAGGAGCGGGCGCCGTTCTTCGCCAGCCCCCTTTGGAAGGCGCTGCCAGTCGCCCAGCAGCAGCGTTACGCCTTTCTTCCCACGCCGTACTGGACCTTTGGTGGCCCGCGTTCGACGGCTGCTATCGCGACCCAGGTGCGCGAGGCGATCGAGGCGATGAATCGTTGAATTTTGCTCTTAGCCATTCGTCCTTTAAGAGGAGCCTGGCGGCTATCACTACCGGCCAGGGGCAAGTCACTTTCACAGAGGTCATCGCATGAGCTTCGACAACGAGAACGCGCGCTTTCTGGTCGTGATCAATCATGAGCAGCAGTATTCCATCTGGCCCGAATACAAGGCTATTCCCGAAGGTTGGTCGGCTGTGGGCGTGTCCGGCGACAAGGCCACCTGCCTGGCCCACATCGAAGAGGTCTGGACCGATATGCGCCCGCTGAGCCTGCGCCAGGCCATGGCGTGAACAGCGACCTGCGGGGAGCGCGACGATGAATCAAGTGACCGATCTGGCGCAGGCCGCCCTGAGCATCGCAGCCGGCCTGCCCATGCGCGTCAGCCCGCTGCAGGCCGGGCAGGGCTTGTACGAACATCTGCCGACTTTGCAGCAACTGGTGGCCGAGCATCTCGAAGTGTGCGGTGGCCTGCTGTTCAGCGGCTTTGCCGATGTTGATGTGGCCAGTTTTCAGCAGTTTGCCGGCGCCTTTGGCCATCCGCTGTTGAGTTACGAATTCGGCTCCACGCCACGTAGCCGGGTCAGTGCAGGCGGGGTATATACCTCCACCGAATTTCCCGCCCATCGCCCGATTCCGCTGCATAACGAGCAGGCCTACACCACCGAATGGCCGCTTCGTATCTGGTTCTATTGCGCCCAGGCAGCCGAGCAGGGCGGCGAGACACCGATTGCGGACAGCCGTGAGGTGTTCCGGCGTATCGATCCGGCCATCCGCGAGCGCTTCGCCGAGCGCGGCCTGCTTTACGTGCGCAACTACGGCAACGGTCTGGATCTGCCCTGGCAACAGGTCTTCAACACCGAAGATCGCCAGGTGGTCGAGCAATATTGCCGCGCCCGCCGCATCGACTTCGAATGGCTCGGCGATGACGAGCTGCGCACGCGTCAGCTTTGCCAGGGGGTTGCCCAGCATCCGCGTACCGGTGACTGGGTCTGGTTCAACCAGGCGCACCTGTTCCATTTGTCGGCCCTGGATGCCGATACCCAGGAGGTGCTGATCGATGCGGTCGGTCTTGAGGGGCTGCCGCGCAACGTCTACTTCGGCGATGGCACGCCAATCGAGGCGAGCCTGCTGGACGATGTGCGCGGCGTGCTGGACGCCTGCACCATCCGCTTCCCCTGGCGCGACGGTGACATCCTGATGCTCGACAACATGCTCACGGCCCATGCCCGCGATCCCTTCAAGGGGCCGCGCAAGGTGGTGGTGGCGATGGCCGAGGCCTACGGCCAGGAGGGCTTCCAATGAATGCATTGCCACTGCCTGATGGGCGCGTGCTGCAAGGCGAGTCGCGCGACTCTGCGATCTGGCTGTCCTGCGACGGTCGGCCGCTGATACAGCTGCGCATTTGCGAAACCAACGCCGTGCAGGTGCAGGAAGTGGCTACGGCCGATCTGGCCGATGCGCTGTGGTGCGCCAGCTACTGGTGGCTCGCCGCTCATCCGCAGGCGCCACGTCTGGTCTGGCAGGGGCTGGATCAGCAGGCGCTGCAGGCCTGTGGCGACTGGCTGCGTGGCGATGCCGGTAGCGCCAGCGCGCAGGTCGAGCGCAGCGTGTTTTGGCAGTTGCCGCAGCCCTGGCTGCGCCAGGCGCTACCGCCTTATCCGCAGCAGATGGTGATGAGCGACGGCAAGCGTCATCCACGGCGCCGCGCCAAGCCCCAGGGCGAGGTCTACCGGCGTTTCGATGCGCGCCTGGGGGCCTGGATATCCCTGCGTACGCTGGACATCGAACAGGACCTGGAGCGCTTCAATCGCTGGCAGAACACGCCGCGTGTTCTGCATTTCTGGCAGGAGGGGGGTGATCTCGCACAGCACCGCAGCTATCTCGAGTCCATCGCTGCCGACCCGCATGTCTGCAGTCTGATCGGCTGCTTCGATGACCAGCCCTTCGCCTACTTCGAACTCTACTGGGCCAAGGAAGACCGCATTGCGCCTTTCTATGCGGTAGACGATTATGATCGCGGCATCCACATGCTGGTGGGTGAGCAGGCGCATCGCGGGCCGCACAAAGTGGCCAGCTGGCTGGCGGCGCTGACCCATTACGCCTTTCTCGACGATCCGCGCACCCGCCTGGTGGTGGCCGAACCGCGCGCCGACAACGCGAAGATGATCGGCTATATGCAAACGCTGGGTTACTACCGGGAAAAGGAATTCGATTTCCCTCACAAGCGCGCCGCGCTGATGGCCATTGGTCGCGAGCGCTTTTTCGACAGCGGGGTACTGTGTTGAACGTATCGGGAATCGCTCAGGGTGATTGAGGCACTGGCGCCGCTGTTCATCGGCGATTTCTCCTCGTACCGGGACACCCTGGTGCTGCACGATGACCCAAGGCCCTCGGTGCCGCTGCGCGAGCTGCTCAGCGCCGAAGGGCTGCCGGCGCTGCTGGCGCGCTTCGGTGAGGCATATCCGGGTGGTGACCGCCGCGCGCTGCTGTCGCAGTGGTCGAAGTACTATTTCGTGCGCCTGATCCCGCCGGTGGTGGCTGCCGCGCTGGTGCTGAACCGGCGCCTGCCGCTAAACCTCGATGACATCGAGTTGGTGCTCGATGAGCAGCATCTGCCACAGGCGTTCAAGCTGCGCGATGCAGGCGAGCCGTTCACCCCTGGCGATCCCTTCGAGCGTTTCGCCCATCTCCAGTACGATCATCTGGCTCCCTTGATCCAGGCCTTCACCGCGCAGGTGAAGATCGCGCCCAAGGTGCTCTGGAGCAATGCCGGCAACTATTTCGAGTGGATTCTGACGGCGCTGGGCAAGGTGCTGCCGGCGCCACTGCTGGCTGATGGTTTCAGCCTCTTGCAGGCGGCCCAGCAGCCTGACGGGCGGCGCAATCCGCTGTATCAGCCGGTGCGTTATGTCGAGCTGCAGGGCGCTGCGTTGCCGTGGCGGCAGCGGCGGGTGTGCTGTATTCGCTATCTGCTGCCCGAACTCGAACTGTGCGAGAACTGCCCGCTACTCGACGAGCCCCCGGCGCAGGCGTCCGGTTCGGCCTCCTGAGACGTGCCGGTCAGTGCAGGTAGCTGATCGGCGAGCCGTCCACCGGATTGGCCATCACCCCCATGGGCACGCCGTAGATGCGCTCCAGGGTTTCGCCGTGCATCAGCTCGGCCGGACTGCCCTGCGCCAGCAGGCGCCCGCTGTGCAGGGCCAGCAGGTGATCACAATAGCGTGCAGCCATGTTGATGTCGTGCAGCACCACCAGCACGCCGAGTCCCAGCTCGCGGCTGAGGTCGTGAACCCGTGAGAGGACTTCCACCTGGTGGGCGATGTCCAGCGCCGAGGTGGGTTCGTCGAGCAGCAGGTAGCGTGTGTTCTGCGCCAGCAGCATGGCCAGCCAGACGCGCTGGCGCTCACCACCGGACAGATGATCCACCAGGCGCTCGGCAAACATGCCGGTGTCGGTCAGGTCCAGGGCGCGCTCGATGTGCGCGCGGTCTTCACTGCCCAGACGGCCAAGGGCGCCATGCCAGGGATAGCGGCCAAAACCCACCAGCTCGCGTACGCTCAGCCCCTCGGTCGGCGGCAACTGCTGCGGCAGGTAGGCCACCTGCCGGGCGAAGTCGCGCTGCCCCCACGCCGGTAACGGCTTGCCGTCGAGCAGGATCTGGCCGCCGCTGGGCGACTGCTGGCGGGCGAGCAATTTGATCAGGGTGGACTTGCCCGAACCGTTGTGGCCGATCAGGCCGACCATGCGTCCGGCATCGATGTGCAGGTTCAGGGGATGCAGCAGGGTGCGTTCAGGAATGCTGAAACTGACGCTTTGCAATTCGAACATGAAGCCGTCCGCGGTCGGTGTGCGAAGGGCGTCAATCTAATTCAAACGCTAATCGTTATCAATTTCGTGGCGTTCTGCCGCGTCCCGATCCATAGGGTGCGCTGTGCGCACCACTTGGCGGATGGAGGGCTCGCCTGAAGGACGAGCCCCTGGGATTCAGGCCTGACGCTGGTCCTCTGCCATGCACGCGGCAGCGGTGAACAGGGCGTCGGTGGAGGAGTTCAGCGCGGTCTCCGCCGAGTCCTGAACGATGCCGATGATGAAACCGATGGCCACCACCTGCATGGCGACGTCGTTGGGGATGCCGAACAGGCTGCAGGCCAGCGGGATCAGCAGCAGCGAGCCACCGGCCACGCCCGAGGCGCCGCAGGCGCTGATCGAGGCCAGCACGCTCAGCAGCAGGGCGGTGGGCAGGTCGACGGCGATGCCCAGGGTATGCACCGCGGCCATGGTCAGTACGGTGATGGTGATCGCCGCGCCGGCCATGTTGATGGTGGCGCCCAGCGGGATGGACACCGAATAGGTTTCCTCGTGCAGGCCCAGGCGCTGGCACAGCTGCAGGTTGACCGGGATGTTGGCGGCCGAGCTGCGGGTGAAGAAGGCGGTGATGCCGCTCTCGCGCAGGCAGGTGAACACCAGCGGGTAGGGGTTGCGACGCAGCTTCCAGTAGACCAGCGCCGGGTTGATCAGCAGCGCTACCAGCAGCATGCAGCCGACCAGCACCACCAGCAGGTGCAGGTAGCCGAGCAGGGCGTCGAAGCCCGACTCGGCCAGGGTCGCGGCGACCAGGCCGAAGATGCCCAGCGGCGCCAGGCGAATCACCAGCTTGACGATGGCGGTCACGCCGTTGGCCAGATCGCCGAGCAGCTGTTTGCTGCCGGCGCTGGCATGACGGAAGGCGAAGCCGAGGCCGATGGCCCAGGCCAGGATGCCGATGAAATTGCCGCGCAGCAGGGCGTTGACCGGGTTGTCGACCACATTCAGCAACAGGGTCTTGAGCACCTCGCCGATGCCGCCGGGGGGCGTCAGCTCGGCCGCCTGACTGCTCAGCACCAGCGATGACGGGAAGGCGAAGCTGGCAACGACCGCCACCAGCGCGGCGCTGAAGGTGCCGATCAGGTACATCAGCAGGATCGGGCGGATATGGGTCTGCTGGCCGTGCTGATGGTTGGCGATGGACGACATCACCAGGATGAACACCAGTACCGGAGCGACTGCCTTGAGCGCCGAGACGAACACGTTGCCGATGAAACCGACGGACAGCGCAGCCTGCGGGGCGATAACGGCAAGGGCGATACCTGCGAGCAGGCCGATGATGATCTGCGTCACCAGGCTGGTGCGGTTGAGAAGCTGCAGGGCAGGGTGGAGGGCTTGGGACATCGCGTGTTCTCTGGTTGCTGGGCGCGTTGCAAGAGGCGTCGTGCCTGGTTCGAGAGGTTTTTCGGCAGTACCTTCGACGGTCAGCCGAAAAAATAGCGCGCGACTCTAGCACAGCCCCGCCGCGCTTCGGGAAGGCTGGAGGCATCTGGGCGACAGGGTGCAAGCCGGTGTCGCATCTCGGTAAGCTTTCCGGTTCGGGCGTTGCGCCGGCTGCACCGAGCCTCTGCGTCGGGCTGCGCAGGCTGGAACGCCACCTGCCATCCAGTGTTACGGCTCAGGGTGAGCTGCTCGAGGAATTGACGCTACCCTGTACCATGCACCCTGCCAGTGAACGTCTGAAACGCAGCGAGCTGGCAGTCGAACTGTTCGGCGCGCAATTCATCGAAGGATAAATCGCCAGCGAGCCCCGTAGCTGACCGGCTTCCGGGATCGATTGGCGCTGTGCAAGCGTCGCGTTGCGGCTGGCCAAGCCTGACGCCATTCATCGTCACCGCGTACAAGGAGCTTTACCCGCCAATGCGACTGATCTGGAAGTCATTCCGCTCGCTGTATTTCGCCACCCTGCTGATGCTGCTCGGCTCAGGTCTGCTCAGCACCTACCTGGCGCTGCGCCTGGCCGATACGGTGGATGGCCTGTGGGTGGGCGCACTGATGGCCGCCAACTATTTCGGCCTGGTGCTGGGCGGCAAGCTCGGCCATCGCCTGATCGGCCGGGTAGGGCACATCCGGGCCTACGTGGCCTGTGCCGGTGTGGTGACGGCAGCGGTGCTGGGCCACGGTCTGGTGGAGTGGCTGCCGTTCTGGCTGTTCCTGCGCATGCTGGTGGGCCTGGGCATGATGTGCCAGTACATGGTGATCGAGAGCTGGCTCAACGAGCAGGCCGAAGCCAGGCAGCGCGGCCTGGTGTTCAGCGGCTACATGGCCGCTTCCTACCTTGGGCTGATTCTCGGCCAGCTGACGCTGGTGGTGCATCCGACGCTGGGGCTGGAGCTGCTGATGCTGGTGGCGCTGTGTTTTGCCCTGTGCCTGGTGCCCGTGGCCCTGACCCGGCGTCTGCACCCGGCGCCCCTGCATCCGGCGCCGCTGGAGCTGCGCTTTTTCCTGCGGCGCGTGCCGCTGTCGCTGACCACCATTTCGGTGGCCGGCCTGCTGATCGGCTCGTTCTACGGCCTGGCGCCGCTTTATGCCACGCGCATGGGGCTGTCCACGGAAGAGGTGGGTCTGTTCATGGGTAGCTGCATCCTGGCTGGCCTGCTGGTGCAGTGGCCCCTGGGCTGGCTGTCGGATCGTCATGATCGCGTGCGGCTGATTCGCGGCTGTGCGGTGTTGCTGCTGCTGGCGGCCCTGCCGTTGGCTGCCTTGCCAGAGGTGTTTCTCAGCCTGTTGATCGCGGTCGGCTTCCTGGTCAGCCTGATGCAATTCAGCCTCTACCCGCTGGCGGTGGCCCTGGCCAATGACCACGTGGAGCCGGAGCGCCGCGTGTCATTGACCGCCATGCTGCTGGTCACCTTCGGGGTGGGGGCGTGCATCGGGCCGCTGCTGGCCGGCGTGCTGATGCGCTTCTACGGCGCCAACATGCTGTACGTGTTCGTCTGCGTCTGCGCGCTGATCCTGGTCTGGCGCATTCGCCCGGAAGTGGTGACGCATCTGCACCAGGTCGACGACGCGCCGCTGCACCATATGGCCATGCCCGGTAACGTCGCCAGTTCGCCTCTGGTGGCGGCGCTCGATCCTCGCGTGGATGAGCAGACCGTGCAGGAGCAGATGCAGGAACCTGCCGCCGCCGCTGCGGCAGCCGCCGAGGAAGATCAGGAGAAAGCCGCAGCCCGTTAGGGCTGTCGGCTGGGTTGGTCTAGAAGGGGCCGTCGCTCTCGGTGCGGCGCGCCTCACGCTGCAGCTGATAGACGAAACGCTCGACCTGGCGCTGCTCCAGGCCGTTCATGCGGTGAAAGCGAGTGCCGACGAAGGTCATGTCGACCTTGTCCTCATACTGCACGTGACGCAGCTCAACGGCGCAGGTCATGTTGCCAAAGGGCAGATGGATGCTAAGACGTTCGTGTACCTGACCGTTGCTCAACTGCTGGCTGAGGTTGCCGGCAAAGCGCAGTTTGCAGCCGGTGGCGGAGATATCCAGCATGTGGCCGAGTAGTGGCTCGCGCAGCTTGTCGCCATTGAGCACCACCTTGACCAGGTCACTCTGCTTCAGCTGGGCGCGGAAGGCACTGCGGCGCTGATGATAGATCACCTCGTTGGGCAGTGGCGCCCAGTAGCAGGGCGCGCCGTCGAGCTCGCCGAGCTGCACGTCGTGGTCACAGGTCCAGGCGACCCGCACGCCCTCGCGAAACGCCTCGACGTTGAAGGTTTCACCCTGCTTGAGAAAGCGTTCGCCGTCGTTCGGGATGACCTCATCCAGCGCTACGCGGGCACGGTCCTTGTCGATTTCGACGAGGTAACTTTGAAAACGCTGGCCACGGTCCTTGAACTGGATGATCAGGGGGTCGTGGTTTTGCTGCAATTGGCGCAGGGTGGCAATGATCTCGACGGATGTCTTGAGGAGCCTGGGCGGTTGAGGACCGCTCTCGTCGTTGAACGCGCTGGACACAGTTCGGAACTCTCCGAGTCATGGACTACATCGGCACCAGCATACTGGCAGAGTGCCTGCATGTCCCTGTGCTTTTTCTTTTTGATGCGGGGCTCAGGCCTGGCTGAGCGGCCGTTGCTGCGCGATTCTAGCGGCAGAGCCACGGCTGTCATAGAGGCCGGGCGTTTCGCCGCCACGCAGGATGCCGAGGACGCTGCCGACCGAGGCCTGGCTGGCGCGAATCAGCCGGCCATTGCGCAGGTTGGCCTGCTGGCAACGCTGCAACAGCGCGGCAAGCTCTTCGCTGCGAGCGAGCAACTGATCACCCAGCGAGGATTTGCCTGCCAGTGCGCCAAGGCCTTCGCGATCGGCGCTGAGGCCGGCGCATTGCAGCAGGCGGCTGCGCTCGTTGCCATGCTGCTGGAGCAGGGCAAGCAGGGGCTGTTTTTCGTTGAGCAGGCTGTCGAGGCGAGGCAGATCGCGTTCGGTGAGTGCCTGGAATTCGTTATCGATCAGCTCAAGCAATTGCTCGGCGGTGCCGATATCGGAGGTGAACAGGTCAAGCAGGGCTGTGTCGTGCATGGCGGGCTCTTGGGGGTCGGGCGTCCAACACCCCCAGCGCAGCCCTGGGACTAGCGCTGGGATTCGAAGTCGAGCAGTTTCTGGGCGACGCGCTTGCTGTCGACCTGGTAGCTGCCGTCGGCGATGGCCTGTTTCAGCTGGGCCACACGCTCCTTGTTGACGATGGGCTGATCGCGCAGCTTGTCGCCGATTGCCTGCAACTGTTGTGCCTCACGGCTCAGTTGCACGGGTTCGCCACTCTTGGCGTTGGTCTGTTCATCGGTACCGGTGACAGGCGCCTTGTTCGGCTGTGCCGACTCATTGCGATTGCCGGCCTGAGTCGCGCCAGTACGCCCCGCGTTGGCGGGCGTGTTGGCATTGTTCAGCCGGTTGAAGTCGATGACCATGATGCAGAACCTCGGACGATATGGTGGACGCTTGCCAGGCTTTTCGGCCGCTGCCGGGAAAACTTTAGGACTAATTTCATCGCGTCTTTCAACAGTGTAGGAAATCGTCGGACCTTTGCGCTACAAGAAACATGCCTACATGGACACTTCCACCTGGCCGGGTCCGACGACACGGGCTCGAACCACGCGCTGCGAGCGCAGGTTGCGAACGTTGATCTGTTCCCCCGGAGCCCCGTCTGTCAGGGCCTCACCGGGCATGCGGACATTGACCGTGGAGCCGCGAGCACTGATGACCACCTGATCGCCACGGCGTATCACCTCGGCGATCTGCAGGTGGCTGGGCGCCAGAACCTGATCGCCGCCCAGTTGCCGCGTCAATTTCTTGCCAATGGCCTGCGACGGGTCCGTCAGGAAGTTTTGACCCAATGGGCCTACGTCGCGTTCCACCATACTCAGATCCGTGGCCTTGACCACGCTCATGCGTTTGAGAGGGCGAGTCAGCACGACGACCGGGCGATACAGGCGTACTTCGGCCGGGACGAACACCGTCCAGGGTGTGCTGCCGTCGCACCGCACGCGCGTGGTGACGCGGCCCAGTGGCTGCGCCGGGCTTTCCAGCGCGGTGCTCAGCGCCTGGTCGCACAGCGGCAGACGCAACCGTGGGTCGAGACGATTGACGCGAATCTCATGGCGGCCCTGAATTTCGCTACGCTGTAGATATTCAGTGGTCGCCTGCTCAAGAAAGGCCTCGGTGGCGCCGATAAGTTGTTCGGTACTGGTGAAGGTTGCCGCCGCCGTACTGCTGTAGCCGCTCAACGGCAAAGCGAGTAAAACGGGCAAAGGGGCAAGGCACTTTGCCAGTAGCTGACGGAATGATGACGTTCTAGGCTTCATGAACGATGTAAAGCAAGCCCCGTGCCGCCTGCTAGGCTGCTAGGGGTAGGCGTTACCCATACGATAAGGAGTCCGGGCATGGCCGGGTTGATGGATTCGGTTAACCAGCGCACGCAGCTGGTGGGGCAGAACCGTTTGGAGTTGTTGTTGTTCCGCCTGGAAGGCCCACAGCTTTACGGCATCAACGTATTCAAGGTGAAGGAGGTGCTGCAGTGCCCCAATCTCACCATCATGCCCAAATCCAGCCGGGTGGTAAGGGGCGTGGCCAACATTCGCGGGGGCACCATTCCGATTCTGGATCTGTCCATCGCCACCGGGCGTGCGCCGCTGGAAGACATCAAGACCAGCTTCGTCATCATCACCGAATACAACACCAAGGTTCAGGGCTTTCTGGTGCGTTCGGTGGAGCGCATCGTCAACATGAACTGGGAAGAGATCCATCCGCCACCCAAGGGGACCGGGCGCGATCATTACCTGACCGCCGTCACGCGGCTCGACCAGCAGCTGGTCGAAATCATCGACGTGGAGAAGATTCTCGCCGAGGTGGCGCCCACCTCCGAAGTGATCTCCGCGGGTGTGATCGATGATCAGGTCCAGAGTCAGGCGGTGACCAAGCACGTGCTGATCGTCGATGACTCCTCGGTGGCGCGCAAGCAGGTGTCGCGCTGCCTGCAGACGGTGGGTGTGGAGGTGACCGCCCTGAACGACGGGCGCGAGGCGCTCAATTATCTGAAGAAGATGGCGGACGAAGGTCGCCATCCCGACAGGGAATTGCTCATGCTGATTTCCGACATCGAGATGCCGGAAATGGACGGGTACACCCTGACAACGGAGATACGTAACGATCCACGCATGCAGAAGCTGCACATACTCCTGCATACTTCGCTCTCCGGTGTGTTCAACCAGGCGATGGTGAAGAAGGTCGGTGCCGATGACTTCCTTGCCAAGTTCAAGCCAGATGACCTGGCGGCGCGCGTGGTCGATCGCATTCGTGTATCGGATGGGGGCTGAGGGAACGTCCTTCGGTAAACGTTATGGTTGGAGAGGCGGCACTAGTGTCTTCAGGTAATTTGGATTTCGAGCAGTTCCGGACTTTCCTGGAAAAGGCCTGCGGTATTCTGCTTGGCAGCAACAAGCAGTATCTGGTCTCCAGCCGTCTGAACAAGCTGATGGAACAGAACGGCATCAAGACCCTGGGCGAGCTGGTGCAGCGCATGCAAAGCCAGCCGCGTGGCGGCCTGCGCGAGCAGGTGGTGGATGCCATGACTACCAACGAAACCCTGTGGTTTCGTGACACCTATCCCTTCGAGGTGCTCAAGAATCGGGTGCTGCCGGAGCTGATCAAGGCTTATCCGTCCCAGCGCCTGCGCATCTGGTCGGCAGCCTGCTCGTCCGGGCAGGAGCCGTACTCGCTGTCGATGTCCATCGACGAGTTCGAGCGCACCAACCTCGGCCAGCTCAAGGCCGGTGTGCAGATCGTGGCCACCGACCTGTCGCCTTCGATGCTGGCCAACTGCAAGTCCGGCGAGTACGACAGCCTGGCCATGGGGCGCGGTCTGTCGCAGGAGCGTCTGCAGCGCTATTTCGACCCCAGGGGGCCGGGGCGCTGGCAGGTCAAGGCGCCGATCAAGAGCCGTGTGGAGTTCCGTCCGCTCAACCTGCTCGACAGCTATGCAGCCCTGGGCA
Source organism: Ectopseudomonas guguanensis (assembly GCF_900104265.1). Classification (GTDB taxonomy): domain Bacteria; phylum Pseudomonadota; class Gammaproteobacteria; order Pseudomonadales; family Pseudomonadaceae; genus Aquipseudomonas; species Aquipseudomonas guguanensis. Next base: position 85,195 of record NZ_FNJJ01000011.1, on the reverse strand, counting down.
AGTTCGACATCGTGTTCTGCCGCAACGTGCTGATCTATTTCTCTGCCGAGGTGAAGAAGGACATCCTCACGCGCATCCACGCCACGCTCAAGCCGGGTGGCTATCTGTTCCTGGGTGCTTCCGAGGCGCTCAACGGCCTGCCGGAGAAGTACCAGATGGTGCAGTGCAGCCCGGGGATCATCTACAAGGCGAAATAGCGGCACGTACCATGATCGGTGACAAGCGGGAGGCCTCAGGGCCTCCCGTTTTCGTTTGCGTTGCGCCGGGTAGGGTGTGCCGTGCGCACCAATGGTTATGCGATTTCCGCTGGTGCGCGCGGCGCACCCTACGGGCGGCAAGGCGGCAAAGTGGCGTTGCCGCTCGTGGGGGAAAAGCGGAAAGCGCTTGCCGCTTGCCGCTCGGTTGGCAATTGATTTATTCGTAACTCGTTGAAAATAAAGAATAAATTAAATTGGCACAGCCTTTGCTGAATGTCTGGCAGGAAAGACCAGACAGCCCAAGCGGCAAAGGTTGCAGAACATGAGCATCAACTTCGGCAAGGCACTCGGCATCCATGAGCAGGCCCTCGGCTTTCGCGCTCAGCGCGCCGAGGTGCTGGCGAACAATATCGCCAACGCCGACACCCCGAACTACAAGGCGCGCGATCTGGATTTCGCCAGCGTGCTGGCCGAGCAGAACAATCGGATGCAGCGTGGCGGTGTTTCTCTGAACCGTACCGACAGCCGCCATATCCCGGCGGAGGGCGTCAAGAGCGGCGAAGCCGAGCTGCCGTATCGTACGCCGTTCCATGCCTCGCTGGATCAGAACACCGTCGACCTGCAGATCGAGCAGTCGAACTACGCAGAGAACGCCGTGCAGTTCCAGGCCAGCTTCACCTTCCTCAACAGCAAGTTCAAAGGGCTGACCAACGCCCTGCGCGGCGAATAAGGAGCGCGACCATGTCCCTTGCCAGTGTCTTCAACATCGCCGGAACCGGCATGAGCGCCCAGAGCACTCGCCTGAACACCATTTCCAGCAACATCGCCAACGCCGAGACCGTGTCCTCGAGCCTGGATCAGACCTACCGCGCGCGCCACCCGGTGTTCGCCACCGTGTTCCAGCAGGCGCAGGGCAGTGACCGCGGTTCGCTGTTCGCCGAGCAGGACGAAGCCGGCCGTGGCGTTCAGGTGCTGGGCGTGATCGAGGATCAGAGCAGTCTGATGCCGCGCTACGAGCCGGACCATCCGATGGCCAACGCCGATGGTTACGTCTACTACCCGAACGTCAACGTGGTCGAGGAAATGGCCGACATGATCTCTGCCAGTCGTGCCTTCCAGACCAACGTGGAAATGATGAACACCGCCAAACAGATGCTGCAGCGCGTGCTGACCCTGGGTCAGTAAGGTAGCGAGGAGACTAGGGATGAGCACAGTAAGCGGCGCGAGTTCGGTACTCGACCAGTACGAGATAAAACAGAACACCCGGCAGAACAAGGACCTCGGCAAGAACGAGTTCCTCAACCTGCTGGTGGCGCAGTTGAACAACCAGAACCCGCTGGAGCCCCAGGGCAACGGCGAGTTCATCGCCCAGCTGGCGCAGTTCAGTCAGGTCGAGGGCATCGAGAAGCTCAACAAGAGCATGGAGTCGATGCTCTCGTCCTATCAGTCGTCGCAGGCGTTGCAGGCTTCTTCGCTGGTTGGTCGCAAGGTGATCGTGCCGACCGAGAAGGCGGTGGTCGACACCAGCCAGAGCTTCAGGGCCAGCGCCGTGCTGCCGGTGAGCAGCAGCAACGTCTATGTGAACGTCTATGACAGTGCCGGCGCGGTGGTGTCGCGCATCAACCTGGGTGAACAGGCTGCCGGCAACGTCAGCTTCATCTGGGATGGCAAGGACTCCAGCGGCAACCTGATGCCGCCAGGCACCTACAAGTTCGAGGCCCAGGCCTCCTACGGTACCGAGACCAAAGGTCTGTACACAATGCTGCCGGCCAACGTCGACAGCGTCACCTTGGGTGGCAGCGAGTTGATGCTCAACCTGGCAGGGCTGGGCAGCGTTCCGCTTTCGCAAGTGCAAGTCATCGGCCAATAACTATTGCCGCCGGCAGTTCCGGCAAAGGAGTTCTCCATGTCGTTCAATATTGGTCTGAGTGGTCTGCGCGCCGCGACCAAGGACCTCAACGTCACCGGCAACAACATCGCCAACGCCGGTACTGCGGGTTTCAAACAGTCGCGCGCCGAGTTCGCCGATGTCTATGCCGCGTCCGTGCTCGGTTCCGGTTCCAACCCGCAGGGCAGTGGTGTGCTGCTGGGCGATATTTCGCAGTTGTTCAACCAGGGCAACATCAACTACACGCAGAACGCGCTGGACCTGGCGATCAACGGCAACGGCTTCTTCGTCACCAGCAACAACGGCGAGATCAGCTACACCCGCGCCGGCTACTTCGGTACGGACCGCGACGGTTTCATGGTCAACAACTTCGGCTATCGCCTGCAGGGCTATACGGTCGACGCCAATGGCAACCTGCAGAACGGTGTGGTCAGCGACCTGCGTATCCAGACGTCGAACCAGGAGCCGCGTGCCACCGCCAACCTGGCCCAGACCTTCAACCTCAACTCCAACAACGTGGTACCGACCACCGTACCCTTCGATCCGACCGATCCGACCTCCTACAATTCGTCGACATCGACCAACATCTATGACACGCAGGGCAACTCCCACGTGTTCACCCAGTACTTCGTCAAGACCGGGCCCAACAACTGGACCATGAACGTGCTGATCGACGGGCGCAACCCGGACGATCCGACGCTGACCACTCCCTCGAGCGTCAATCTGCAGTTCACCACTGCCGGCCAGCTGGACATACCGGCGTTGGTCGGCTCCACGCCCACCGGCTTCACCGTGGCGGCCGACGGCACCATCAGCCTGAGCACCTGGGTGCCGGCTGCGCCGGACAACTCGGTGCCCCCGGTATGGAGCCCGAACGGGGCCACTGCCAATGCGGCCGGGATCACCATCGATGTGCGCCAGTCCACCCAGTTCGCCAGCTCGTTCGCGGTCAACCGGGTCAGCCAGGATGGCTATACCACCGGCCAGCTGGCGGGTCTGGAAATCGACGACACCGGGGTGATCTTCGCGCGCTACACCAACGGCCAGTCCAAGGTGCAGGGCCAGGTGGTACTGGCCAACTTCGCCAACGTGCAGGGCCTCACGCCGGTAGGCAAGACTGCCTGGGTGCAGTCCTTCCAGTCCGGCGAGCCGGTGGTCGGTACGCCGCGTGCCGGTACCCTGGGGGCTCTGCAATCCGGGGCGCTGGAAGACTCCAACGTCGAGCTGTCCGACCAGCTGGTGAACCTGATCGTGGCCCAGCGCAACTACCAGGCCAACGCCAAGACCATCGAAACCGAAAGCGCCATCACCCAGACCATCATCAACCTGCGTTGATGAGGTCGGGCTCGGCTGAAGCGGCAAGCCTGGCTTGCCGCTTTGCCGTTCCAAGGCCGGCAAAACCTCGCCGCCGGCAGCCTTCTCTGTTTCTCAATACTCAATAAATTTCTTTCAAATCAACATCTTGTGATTGATTTTCGAGTCTGGCACGGCGCTTGCTGTAGAGCATGCAAAGAGCCAAGGGCACGTCGCCCACTCGGAGAATCACCATGGACAAGATGCTGTACGTCGCCATGACCGGAGCGCAGAACAACACCCTGGGTCTGCGCGCCCACGCCAACAACCTGGCGAACGTTTCCACCTCGGGTTTTCGTCGTGATTTCGAACAGGCGCGTTCCATGCCGCTGTTCGGCGAAACCTATCCGGCACGCGTGTTCGCCATGAGCGAGCGACCGGCCACCGATTTTCGTCCTGGCTCGCTGCAGGAAACCGGTCGCGACCTCGATGTCGCCGTTGGCGGCAAGGGCTGGATCGCCGTGCAGGCGCCTGATGGCAGCGAGGCCTATGTGCGTACGGCCAGCCTGAATATCGATGCGCTCGGGGTGCTGCGCACCGGCAACGGTTTGCCGGTGATGGGCAACGCCGGGCCGATCGCCGTGCCGCCGGAGCAGAAGGTGGAGATCGGTCAGGACGGCACCATCAGCATCCGTGCCCTTGGCGAAAATCCCAACGTGCTGGCCGAGGTCGATCGCATCAAGCTGGTCAACCCCGATCCCAGGAGCCTGGAGAAGGGCAGCGACGGCCTGATCCGCGTCAAGGGTCAGGCCGAGGTGGAGGCCGATGCCACTGTGCAGGTGACCTCGGGCTTCCTCGAGGCGAGCAACGTCAATGCCGTCGAAGAGATGACCGCGATCCTGTCCCTGTCCCGCCAGTTCGAACTGTCGGTGAAGATGATGCGCACCGCCGAGGACAACTCGTCGGCCATGGCGCGGGTTTTGCAGATTAGCTAATTACCAGCACGCGGCGCCGTAAAACCGGCACCCGAGGAGAAACGATATGCTTCCGGCACTGTGGGTCAGCAAGACCGGTCTGTCCGCCCAGGACATGAACCTGACCACCATTTCCAACAACCTGGCCAACGTCGCGACCACCGGCTTCAAGCGTGATCGCGCCGAGTTCGAGGACCTGCTGTACCAGATCCGTCGTCAGCCGGGTGGCCAGTCCAGCCAGGACAGCGAACTGCCGTCCGGCCTGCAGCTGGGTACCGGTGTGCGCGTGGTCGGCACGCAGAAGATATTCACCGCCGGCAGCCTGCAGACCACCGAGCAGCCGCTGGACATGGCGGTCAATGGTCGTGGTTTCTTCCAGATCCTGCAGCCTGACGGCACCGTTTCCTACACCCGCGACGGCAGCTTCCACCTCAATTCCGATGGCCAGATCGTCACCTCGCAGGGCTTCGCCCTGGAGCCTGCGATCGTGCTGCCGAACGAGGTGCGCACCTTCACCGTCGGCGAGGACGGTACCGTCTCGGTGACCACCGCCGGCAACCCGCAGCCGCAGATCATCGGCAACATCCAGCTGGCCGATTTCGTCAACCCGGCCGGTCTGGAAGCCATCGGCAACAACCTGTTCCTCGAAACCGGCTCCAGTGGTGCGCCGCAGGTGGGCAACCCGGGCCTCAATGGCCTCGGCACCACCCTGCAGAACACTCTGGAGAACTCCAACGTCAGCGTGGTGGAAGAGCTGGTGAACATGATCACCACCCAGCGCGCCTACGAAATGAACTCCAAGGTGATTTCCACCGCCGATCAGATGCTGTCCTTCGTGACGCAGAACCTCTGATTTCTTTTGACTCTGTTGTGAACGCCGCGAGGTAGTGGTTATGAACCGGCAAATTCTCTGTTTCCCCCTGTTGGCTGGCCTGCTGCTCAGCAGCGGCTGCATGGCGCCGACAGCCAAGCCGGACGATCCCTATTACGCGCCGGTGCTGCCGCGTACGCCGCTGCCGGCCGCGCAGAACAACGGCTCGATCTACCAGGCCGGTTTCGAGAACGGTCTGTACGACGACCGCAAGGCCTTCCGGGTCGGTGACATCATCACCATCACTCTCAACGAGCGCACCCAGGCCAGCAAGAACGCCAACAGCAATATCCAGAAGAACAGCAGCGCCAGTCTCGGCGCACCGAACCTGTTCGGTATGGCGGTCACTCCGGACAACCCCCTGCGCAGCCTCGGCGCGCTAGGCATGACCAACAACAACCTGAGCCTGGAAGCCAGCTGGGATGCCGAGCGTGCGGCCACCGGCTCCGGCCAGGCGGGGCAGAGCAATAGCCTGTCCGGTTCGATCACCGTGACCGTCGCCGAAGTGTTGCCCAACGGCATCCTCGCCGTGCGTGGCGAGAAGTGGATGACCCTCAATACCGGCGATGAGCTGGTGCGTATCTCCGGTCTGGTGCGTGCCGACGATATCGCCACCGACAACACCGTCGCCTCCACCCGGGTGGCCGATGCGCGCATCACCTATTCCGGCACCGGCGCCTTCGCCGATGCCAGTCAGCCCGGGTGGCTGAGCCGCTTCTTCCTCAGCCCCAAGTGGCCGTTCTGATCGCGGGGTGCTGTCGATGAAAACCTGGCTGACTCAATCTCCCGCTGCACTGCTCGATCGCCTGTCCCACTGGTACATGCAGGTCACGGGCAGCGGCTCGGCGCGCAAGGCCTTCGCCGCGACATCGCCCAGCGGGCGCGGCGCGCGAGTGCAGGGTTTCAAGGCTGCCGGCCGGTCTGCATCCATGCAGGGCGGCGCATGCCGCCGCCAGTTCGCGGTTGCCCATCGTGGTTATCGCCATCGCGGCGCCAACGACTGGCTGCTGCTGGCGACCCTGTTGGCGTGCATGTTCCTGAGCCTGCCGACCCAGGCCGAGCGCCTGAAGGATCTGGCCTCGATCCAGGGCGTGCGCAGCAACCAGCTGATCGGTTACGGCCTGGTGGTCGGCCTCAACGGCAGCGGCGACCAGACCACGCAGACGCCGTTCACCGTGCAGACCTTCAACAACATGCTGGCGCAGTTCGGCATCAAGGTGCCGCCGGGCGGCAACGTGCAGCTGAAGAACGTCGCGGCGGTATCGGTGCATGCCGAACTGCCGCCCTTCGCCAAGCCGGGGCAGACCATCGACATCACCATTTCCTCGATCGGCAATGCCAAGAGCCTGCGTGGCGGCAGCCTGCTGATGACCCCGCTCAAGGGCATCGACGGCAACGTCTACGCCATCGCCCAGGGCAACCTGGTGGTCGGCGGCTTCGATGCCAGCGGCGCCGATGGCTCGCGCATCACCGTCAACGTTCCGTCCGCCGGGCGCATTCCCGGTGGCGCCACGGTGGAACGCCCGGTGCCGAGCGGCTTCGATCAGGGCAACTACCTGACCCTGAATCTCAATCGTCCCGACTTCACCACGGCGAAGAATATCGTCGACCAGATCAACGACCTGCTCGGTCCTGGCGTCGCTCAGGCCATCGATGGCGGTTCGATCCGCGTCAGCGCGCCGCTCGATCCCAATCAGCGCGTCGACTACCTGTCGATTCTGGAGAACCTGCAGGTCGAGGCCGGCAAGGCGGTGGCCAAGGTCATCATCAACTCGCGTACCGGCACCATCGTCATCGGCCAGGACGTCAAGGTGCAGCCGGCCGCCGTCACTCACGGCAGCCTGACCGTGACCATCACCGAAGACCCCATCGTCAGCCAGCCCGAGGCACTGTCCGGTGGGCAGACCGCAGTAGTGCCGCGCTCGCGCGTGGGCGCCGAGGAAGAGGCCAAGCCGATGTTCAAGTTCGGCCCCGGTACCAGCCTCGACGAGATCGTGCGTGCGGTCAACCAGGTGGGCGCTGCCCCTTCCGACCTCATGGCCATCCTGGAGGCGCTCAAGCAAGCCGGCGCGCTTCAGGCCGACCTGATCGTGATCTAAAGGACACGCGACATGGATTCCCGACTCTCAGCCGGTCTGCTCGGCAACGGCAAAAGCCCCATCGACAGCGGTGCCTTTACCGACCTGAACCGCCTCAACCAGTTCAAGGTGGGCGGCGATACCGAGCAGAACATCCGCAAGGTCGCTCAGGAGTTCGAGTCGCTGTTCATGAACGAAATGCTCAAGGCCATGCGTTCGGCCAACGCCGCGTTCGGCGAGGGCAACTTCATGAACAGCAACGAGAGCAAGACCTACCAGGACATGCACGACCAGCAGCTGGCAGTGACCCTTTCCAAGGAAGGGCGCGGCATTGGCCTGGCCGACGTGCTGGTGCGGCAGATGTCGAAGATCAAGCAGCCCTCGAGCCGTCCCAATCCCTTCGCGCAGATCGAACAGCCGGTTGCCGCGCAAAGCGAAGCCAAGGCCGAGAAGGTGGCCACATCCGAGGGCTTCCGCGACGATGTCGCGCTGCTCAATCGCCGGCGCCTGGCTGTGCCGGGCAAGCTGGCCGATCGTCTGCTGGCCGGTATCGTGCCGTCGGCGGGGGAGGGCGAGGGCAAGGCGCTGGCGGGTAATGACTGGATCCCGGCGCAGAGCAGCGCTGCGCCCAGGGAGGCAGGGCTGAGCCTGGCCAACAGCGATGCCCTGACCGGCCGCCGCATCGCCCAGCCGCCGCTGGCGCCGGGCAAGGCGGCGTTCAGTTCGCCGCAGGAATTCGTCGCCACCATGCTGCCGATGGCCGAGGCCGCGGCCGAGAAGATCGGTGTCGATCCCCGCTATCTGGTGGCCCAGGCGGCACTGGAGACCGGCTGGGGCAAGTCGATCATCCGTACCGGCGACGGCCAGAGCAGCCACAACCTGTTCGGAATCAAGGCGCATGGCGGCTGGCAGGGTGACTCGGCACGGGTGCTGACCACCGAATACAAGGGCGGCAAGCCGGTCAAGGAAGCGGCCAGTTTCCGTGCCTACGAATCCTACGCGCAGAGCTTCGACGACTACGTCAGCTTCCTGCAGAGCAACGGTCGCTACGACAAGGCGCTGAACGCCACCGAAAACCCCGAACGCTTCGTCAAGGAACTGCAGCAGGCCGGTTATGCCACCGACCCCAACTACGCGCGCAAGATCTCGCAGATCGCCCGCAAGATGCAGACCTACCAGACCATCGCCGCCGCCGATGGCACCACCACGAGGAGCTGAGGCTGAACCATGGCTGACCTTCTGAACATCGGTCTGTCGGGCCTTTCAGCGAACAAGACATCGCTGGCGGTCACCGGCCACAACATCGTCAACGTCAACACGCCCGGCTTCTCCCGCCAGGAGTCCGTGCAGGCGACGCGCATACCGCAGTTCAGCGGGGCCGGTTACATCGGCTCCGGCACCACGCTGGTGGATGTACGGCGCATCTACAACGAGTTCCTCAATACCCAGGTACGCAGCAGCACCGCGCTCAACAGCGACACCCAGGCCTACCTGAGCCAGATCAACCAGCTCGATTCCCTGCTGGCCGGCAGCACCACCGGGGTCACGCCCGGACTGCAGCGGCTGTTCGCCGCCCTGCAGACCGCCGCCGAGGACCCGGCCAACATTCCGGCGCGGCAACTGGCGCTGTCCGAGGCCGAGGGCCTGGCCAAGCGTTTCAACACCATCTACGACCGCCTCTACGAGCAGAACGCCTTCCTCAACAAGCAGCTCTCGGCGGTGACCGACCAGATCAACCAGCTGGCCACCTCGATCGCCGGTTACAACGATGCCATTGCCGTGGCGGCCTCCAACGGTCAGGCGCCGAACGATCTGCTCGACGCCCGCGAAGAGGCGGTGCGCAAGCTGTCCGAATTCATCGGCGTGACCGTGGTGCCGCAGGACGACAACTCCTACAACCTGTTCATCGGCTCCGGCCAGCCGCTGGTGGTGGGCAGCAAGGCCGCCCGTCTGGAGGTCACCCCCGGGCAGTCCGATCCGCTGCGCAGCGAGGTCCAGTTCGTCAGTGGCAACTCGCGCCAGGGCATCACCTCGCTGATCACCGGCGGCGAGATGGGCGGTCTGCTGCGTTATCGCCAGGAGGTGCTGGACCAGTCGTTGAACGCCGTGGGGCGCCTGGCGCTGTCGGTCACTGACCAGATGAATCGTCAGCTGGGCCAGGGCCTGGACCTCAACGGTCAGTTCGGCAACGAGTTGTTCCGCTCCATCAACGATCCGCTGTTGCTCAGTCAGCGCAGCCTGGCGCGGGTGGGCAACAGCGACACCTCGGCCAACCTCGCCGTCACGCTGACCGACACCTCGCGGCTGACCACCAGCGACTACGAGGTGCAGTTCACCAGCGCCACCGAGTACGTGGTGCGCAGGGTGTCCGACGGCACGCTGTTCCCGCCGACCCCGGCGACCTTCGACATCACCACGGTGCCTGCGCCGGAGGTGGACGGCTTCTCGCTCGGCGTATCCAGCGGCACCTTCGCCGCCGGCGACCGTTTCCTGGTGATGCCGACCCGCAACGCCGGTCGCGATATCCGTGCGGACATGAAGAACCCCGAGGAACTGGCCTTCGCCGCGCCGCTCAAGGCCGAGACCAGCCCGGCCAACATCGGCACCGGCAGGATCACCCAGCCCAAGCTGCTGACCGAGATCAACATCTACGATCCGGCAGCCCAGGCGGACCTGGAAACCAGCCTGCGCAACGCGCCGCCGCTGCGCATCGTGATGGGCGCCGGCGGCGGGGCGACGCAAAGCTATGACGTCGTCGACATCAACGGCAACGTGATCGACACCGGCAGCATCGTGCCCGGACAGGACAACGCCCTGACCATCAGCGTACCGGCCAACCCGCCGGCGGTTCCGGCCGCGTTCGATTACCAGGTGACCATCAGCGGGCGGCCCCAGGCGGGCGACAACTTCTCGGTGTCGTTCAACACCAACGGCGTGTCGGACAACCGTAACGCGCTGAACCTGGTCAACCTGCAGAACAAGTCGGTGATCGGCGTCAACCCGGGGGCGCCGACCACCACGGGCTCCAGCTTCTCCGACGCCTATGGCGATCTGGTCGAGCGGGTCGGCACGCTGACCAGCCAGGCGCGGGTCGACAGCCAGGCCACGGCGGCGATTCTCAAGCAGGCCACCGACAACCGCGACTCGGTCTCCGGGGTCAACCTGGACGAAGAGGCCGCCAAGCTGATCCAGTTCGAGCAGTACTACCAGGCGTCGGCGCAGATCATTCAAGTTGCGCGCAGTCTGTTCGATACCCTGATCAATACATTCTGATAGCCACCCTCCCGCAGGCGGGAGGGTGAAGCCTGTTCAACCGACAGGCGTTGCAAGAGGCAAGCCCCATGGTCATGCGCATCTCATCCATCCAGGCATTCAACAACGGCGTTTCCGGCCTTGGGCGCAACTATTCCAATCTGATTCGCACCCAGGAGCAGATCAGCAGCGGCAACCGCATCCTCACCCCGGCGGACGATCCGGTGGCCTCGGTACGTCTGCTCCAGCTCGAGCAGCAGCAGGCCGTGCTCAAGCAGTACAGCGACAATCTGACGGCGGCCAAGAACAGCCTTTCCCAGGAAGAAACCACGCTCAACTCGATCAACACGGTCATGCAGCGCGTGCGTGAGCTGGCGGTGCGCGCGGGTGGTGGTTCGCTGTCGGCCGAAGACCGCAATTCCATCGCCAAGGAGCTGGCCGAGCGCGAGGCGGAGCTGCTCAACCTGATGAACAGCCGCAACGCCCGCGGCGAGTACCTGTTTGCGGGGAATCTGGGCAAGACCGAACCCTTCGTGCGCAACCCGGACGGCACCTACTCCTACTTCGGCGACGAAGGCCAGCGCAGCCTGCAGGTGGCCAGCTCCTCCAGCGTGGCGATTAACGACAACGGCAAGCGCCTGTTCGAAAGCGTCACCAATGCCAATCGTGTGGCCAACGCCAACGGCATCAACAATCCGGCGCTGCCGTCTCCGCCCTTGCCAGCCACTACCATCCCGGCCGTGCCGGCCGATCAGCAGCGGGTTTTCATATCCCCGGGGCTGGTGGAGGACGACCGCTCGTTCAACAGCAACTTCCGCAGCGGCGAGCCGTACTCGCTGGCCTTCGTCAGTGGCAGCGAATTTCGCATCTACGATGCCAGCGGCGCCGACGTGACCTCGGAAATTCCCGGCGGCGGCAAGATCGATCCGCTGGTCAATGGCGGCAACGTCATCAACTTCCGTGGTATGCGCTTTCAGCTCGATGTCGCGCTGAAGGAAGGGGACAACCCCCTGGACCTCGACAATCTGCTGGCCGATATCCAGCCGCCGGCTACCGCCGGTTCGCCCGGCATCGGCACCCACAGTTTCACCCTGCAGTCGGCGCCCACCGAGTTTTCCGTCACCCGGGCTTCCACCAATGGCTCGGCGGCGGTGGTGGCCGGCGGCAATATCGTCAACCAGGCGGTGTTCGACAGCCAGTTCCCCACCTCCGGCGTGGTCCTGCGCTTCACCGACGACAGCAACTACGAGGTGTTCGCCCAGCCCGTCGGGCCGAACAGCCCGGTGCTGACCACCGGTACCGTCACCGGCCCTTATCCGGCCAGCTTCACCGTCTATGGCGCCGAGTTCACGCTGTCCGGCCCTGCCAGTGCCGGCGGTGGCGACCAGTTCGGCGTGCAGCCGCAGTTCCAGGAAAAGCGCAGCATCCTCAACACCATCTCGCGGCTGCGCCAGGCGCTGGAGTCCTCGCCGACCTCTCCGGCAGGCAACCTGGCGGTACGCAACGAAGTGGCCATCGCCCTGAAGAATCTAGACAACGGCATGGGCAACGTCGATGAAGTGCGAACCGAGATCGGCGCGCGCCTCAACCTGATCGAGACCACGAGCATCGACAACGAGGACGTGACCCTGGTGAACAAGTCGGTGCAGGCCGAACTGCGCGAGCTGGACTACGCCGAGGCGCTGTCGCGCCTGTCGTTCCAGACCATCGTGCTGGAGGCAGCGCAGCAGAGCTACGTGAAGATTGCAGGGCTCAATCTTTTCAATCAGTTACGCTAGTTTCCAGCCTAGCCGCCTTCTGCTCGGGGCTGTTACGCTCACGCCCCGGACGGGAGGCCTGCAGGCGTTCATCGCGCGACTTTTCGCTGCGTCGTACACTCGCCAGATCTATCCTGTAAATACGGCATGTATATTGCTCCGAGAGTAATACCAACAGGTTAAGGTCAATGAATTGTCGGTCAGTAAGGACGACCCGGGCGAATCTATGAAAACAGTCATTCTGGCCGGCGGCCTAGGCACGCGCATCAGCGAAGAGTCTCACCTGCGGCCCAAGCCGATGATCGAGATTGGTGGCAAACCGATCATCTGGCACATCATGAAGATCTACTCCCATTACGGTATCAACGATTTCGTGATCTGCCTGGGATACAAGGGCTACGTGATCAAGGAGTACTTCGCCAACTACTTCCTGCACATGTCCGACGTGACCTTCGACATGGCAGAGAATCGGATGCATATCCACAACCGTCATGCCGAGCCCTGGCGTGTGACCCTGGTCGACACGGGCGAGAGCACGGCCACGGGTGGCCGCCTCAAGCGCGTACGCGATTACCTGGGCGATGAAACCTTCTGCCTCACCTACGGCGATGGCGTTGCCGATATCGACATTCCGCAGTTGCTCGACTTCCACCGCAGCCACGGCAAGCTGGCTACGGTGACTGCGGTGCAGCCGCCTGGCCGCTACGGCGCCCTGGACGTACAGGGGCAGCAGGTGCAGGGCTTCCAGGAAAAACCCCTGGGCGATGGTGGCTGGATCAACGGCGGCTTCTTCGTGCTCGAGCCAGGTGTGCTCGATTACATCGAAGGCGACGACACCACCTGGGAATACGAACCGATGCGTCACTTGTCCGAGCGAGGGCAATTGATGAGCCATCTGCATCGTGGCTTCTGGCAGCCGATGGACACCCTGCGTGACCGTGTGCTGCTCGAGGAACGCTGGAAGAGTGGCCAGGCGGAGTGGTGTGTATGGCCGTGAAAGCGGCGTTCTGGGCCGGTCGCCGAGTCCTGCTGACCGGGCACACCGGCTTCAAGGGCGGTTGGCTGGCGCTGTGGCTGCAGCAACTGGGCGCGCAGGTGCATGGCTATGCGCTGCCCGCGTCCACCGAACCGTCTCTATGGCAGGTGGCCCAGCTGCAGGCGCTGACGCCTGGCACCTTCGGGGATATTCGCGATGCCCGGCGTCTGGCCGATGTCGTCACTGACTTCGCACCCGAAGTCGTCCTGCACCTGGCGGCTCAGCCACTGGTGCGTGAATCCTACCGTGCACCTGCCGAAACCTACGCCACCAACGTCATGGGTACGGTCAATCTGCTGGAGGCGCTGCGTCGCTGCGACAGCGTGCGTGCGGTGCTGGTGGTGACCAGCGACAAGTGCTACGAGAACCGCGAATGGCTCTGGCCATACCGCGAAGGTGACGGCCTCGGTGGGCATGATCCTTACAGCAGCAGCAAGGCCTGCGTCGAATTGTTGTGCGCCTCCTGGCGCGAGTCGTTCCTGCGCGAATCCGGCATTGCCCTGGCCACGGCCCGGGCGGGCAATGTGATCGGCGGCGGCGACTGGTCGGCGGATCGCCTGCTGCCCGACATCCTGCGAGCCTGGCAGGCCGGACAGTCACTGACGCTGCGCTATCCGCAGGCCGTGCGCCCCTGGCAGCACGTGCTCGAGCCGCTGCACGGCTATCTGTGCCTGGCGCAGGCCCTGATCGAGCAGGGTGAGGCGGTGGCCTCGGCGTGGAACTTCGGCCCCGACAACGAGGGGTTGGTCAGTGTCGGCGAGCTGGTCGAGCGTCTGGCCCAGCGCTGGCCCGGTGAGGCGCGCTGGACCGTCGAGGCGAGTGGACAGCCGCACGAAGCGGGCTTGCTCGCGCTGGATTCCAGCCAGGCGCGTTCCCGCCTGGGCTGGCGACCACGCTGGACCTTGCAGCAGGCCATCGAACGAACCCTCGACTGGCACCAGGCCTGGCAGGCCGGCGAGGACATGCAGTCATTCAGCCGCGCGCAGATCGCGGCCTATCAGGGCGAACCCCATGAGTGAACAGACGGCGCAAGCGCTGCGTCAGCAGATAGCCGAGCTGGTGGAGCGTTATGCCGAACTGCAACTGGCACCGACCGCCTTCGAGGCCGGCCGCGACGCCGTACCGCCCTCCGGCAAGGTGATCGGTGCTGGCGAGCTGAAAAACATGACCGAGGCGGTGCTCGACGGCTGGTTGACCACCGGGCGTTTCAACCAGGCCTTCGAGAAACGTCTGGCCCGTTATCTGGGGCGCCGTGGCGTATTGACGGTCAACTCCGGCTCCTCGGCCAACTTGCTCGCCTTCTCCGCCTTGACCTCACCGCGTCTGGGCGACCGGGCGATTGGCAAGGGCGACGAAGTGATAGGGGTCGCCGCCGGTTTCCCCACCACGGTCAACCCCATCCTGCAGTTCGGCGCGGTGCCGGTGTTCGTCGACATCGAACTGGGCACCTACAACATCGACCCGACGCTGGTCGAGGCGGCCATCGGGCCTCGCACCAAGGCCATCATGCTCGCCCACACACTGGGTAACCCGTTCAACCTCAAGGTCATCCGCGAGCTCTGTGATCGCTATGGTCTGTGGCTGATCGAGGATTGCTGCGACGCCCTCGGCTCGACCTACGAGGGTCGCCAGGTGGGCAGTTTCGGTGATCTCGGCACGCTGAGTTTCTACCCGGCGCACCACATCACCATGGGCGAGGGCGGGGCGGTATTCACCGACTCACCGCTGCTCAAGCGCATCGTCGAGTCCTTCCGCGACTGGGGCCGCGACTGCTATTGCGCACCGGGCGAGGACAACACCTGTGGCAAGCGCTTCTGCTGGCAACTGGGCGAGCTGCCGGAAGGCTACGACCACAAGTACACCTACTCGCACCTGGGCTACAACCTCAAGATCACCGACATGCAGGCCGCCTGCGCCCTGGCGCAGATGGATCGCCTCGACGACTTCATCAATGCGCGCAAGCGTAATTTTGCCTGGCTCAGTGAGCGCCTGGCCGGCTGCGCCGAGCAGTTGATCCTGCCACGCGCGACGCCCGGTAGCGATCCGTCGTGGTTCGGCTTCCCGCTGACCCTGCGCGACGGTTGCGGCATCGAGCGGGTCGGGCTGCTGCGCCATCTGGACGAGCAGCGCGTGGGTACGCGCCTGCTGTTCGCCGGCAACCTGACGCGTCAGCCTTACATGCAGGGGCTCGAGTACCGGGTGTCCGGCGAGCTGAAGGTGACGGACAAGATCATGCACGACACCTTCTGGATCGGTCTGTGGCCAGGTCTCTCCGAGGACCATCTGGAGCATGCGGCGCGCAGCCTGGAAGCTTATGTGCGGAGGCTGCGCTGATGCGTGCCTACGTGCTCTGCGGTGGTTTCGGCACGCGCCTGCGCAGCGTGACGGACACGCAGAAGGCGCTGGTGCCGGTGCATGGCGAGCCCTTTCTGGCGCGCGTACTGCGCCAACTGGCGCGGGCCGGCATCAGCGAGGCGGTGCTCTGCGCCCACTACCGGGCCGAGCAGGTGGCGGAACAACTGGCGGCTCTGGCGCACGACGCCGGGCTGCGGCTGACGCTGGTGGTCGAGGCCACCGCGATGGGCACCGGCGGTGCCTTGCTCAATGCGCTGCGTGAGCAACCCGCGCCGGGCCGATACCTGGTACTGAATGCCGATACCTTTCTCGACGCCGAGGGTTATCGGCTGATGGTGCAGGGGCAGGGCAACGCGCTGCTGGGCGTGCAGGTGGATGATCGCAGCCGTTACGGCAGCCTGGAGGTGGATGCCGCTGGCCGGTTGCTTGCGCTGCGGGAGAAGGGCCGAGAAGGGCCGGGCCTGATCAATGCGGGCGTCTACGCTTTTACCTGCGAAACCTTTGCGAGCGCCACCGTGCGCGCGTGCTCGATGGAGCAGGAGCTGCTGCCCGAGTTGCTGGCCCGCGAAGCTGTGGGTGTCATCGAATACGGCGGTCGCTTCATCGATATCGGCACGCCGCAGTCGCTTGACCGATATGCCAATGATTTCCGCATGGAACCCTGATCATGAGCCTGCTCGTGCAAACTCTCAGCATCCGCGAACAGCAGAGCATCCTCGACGCCGTCGAATGCATCGAGGCCGGTGCCCTGCAGATCGCCTTCGTGGTGGATGAGAGCATGCGGCTGCTGGGGGTGGTGACCAACGGTGACGTGCGCCGCCATCTGCTGCAGGGCGGCAGAACCGACGAGGCGGTGACCGCCTGCATGAACCAGGAGTTTCGCTCGGTGCGGATCGGCGCGCCGCGTGAGGATCTGCTCAAGGCCTTCGACCTGGGGCACAACGCCCTGCCGGGCCTGGACGAGCAAGGCCGCCTGGTGGAGGTGTATACCCGGCAGATGGCCGCCAGCGCCGAGGTGCCCGTGCTGGCCCGTGCCCGTGCGCCGGTGCGCATGAGCTTCTGCGGTGGCGGCGCGGATCTCACCTACTTCTTCATCGATCACTCGGCGGCGGTGCTCAGCTGCACCGTGGGCCTGTATGCCCATGCCACCCTGATCCCGCGTGACGATGGGCGTATCAGCATCTATGCCGAAGACCTGAGCCGCGAGGAGCACTACAGCTCCCTGGCCGAGTTGCTGGCCGCGCCGGAGAAGAGCCTGCTGGCCACCATCGTCGCGGTGATCAAGCCCAAGTACGGCTTCGATCTCTACCTGCGTTCGGACTTTCCCGTGGGCTCTGGCCTGGGCGGCTCCTCGGCCGCCACCACCGCGACCATCGCCGTGTTCAACGAGCTGCGCCAGGATCGCTGGAATACCTACGAAATCGCCGAGCTGGCTTTCCAGGCCGAACGCCTGTGCTTCGGCATCGCCGGTGGCTGGCAGGATCAGTACGCCTCGGCCTTCGGTGGTTTCAACCTGATCGAGTTCGAGAACCAGCGCAACCTCGTCCATCCCATTCGTCTGGAAGACTCCATCCGCAACGAGCTGGAGTCCTGCCTGGTACTGTGCGATACCGGCATCTCCCATGACTCCGGGCGCCTGCACGAACTGCAGCGCGAGGAGATCGAGGCCGAGTTGTCGCAAACCGAGCTGCTCAGCGCCAGCGTCACCCTGTGTCGACGCATGCACCATTTCCTCATCCGCGGCGAACTCAAGGCGTTCGGCACCTGCCTGGACGAGGCCTGGCAGTTGAAGAAGCGCTTTTCCTCGGCCATCAGCGATGGTCGACTCGATGAAATCTATGCGGCCGCACTGGCCGCCGGGGCCTGTGGCGGCAAGCTGCTGGGCGCCGGTGGCGGCGGCTTTTTCCTGTTCTACGTCCAGCCCCAGCACCGTCAGCGCGTGGTCAGCGCCGTGGCCGCGCTGGGCTGTCAGACCCAGAACTTCCGCTTCGAATCGAGCGGCGTGACCTCATGGCGAACGAAAATCCAATGACCCACTTTCTCATCGACGGCTTCCCGCTTGGCGGCGAGCGCGTCTACGTCATCGCCGAAGTCGGCAACAATCACAATGGCTCGCTGGAGCTGGCTCGGCAGCTCGTCGATGCCGCCATCGACGCTGGTGCCGATTGCGTCAAGTTCCAGCTGCGCAACCGTGACGCGCTGTATCGTCGCAAGGCAGACGGTTCGCGTGCCGAAGACCTTGGCGTCGAGTACATTCAGGACCTGCTGGACAAGGTTGAACTCAGCCTCGACGAGCACCGCCAGGTGCGCGCCTATTGCGCGCAGAAGGGCATCACCTACCTGTGCACGCCCTGGGATGAACCCAGCGTCGATGCGCTGGCCGAGTTCGACGTGGCGGCGCTGAAGATCGCCTCGGCGGATCTGTGCAACCCCTACCTGATCGCCAAGGCCGCCAGCCTGGGCAAGCCGCTGATCCTCTCCACCGGCATGTCCTTCGAGCACGAGATCGTGCGCGCCATCGAGCAGCTCAAGGCCCTCGGCACGCCCTTCGCCCTGTTGCATTGCAACAGCGCCTACCCCGCGCCCGAGGCGGATATCCAGCTCGGTTACCTGCGGCGCTTGCAGGAACTGCACGGCCTGATCGGCTATTCCGGCCATGAACGCGGCATCGCCATTACCCTGGGTGCGGTGGCGCTGGGTGCCAAGCTGGTCGAACGCCATATCACCCTGGATCGCGGCATGGAAGGGCCGGATCACCTGGCCAGCCTGGAGCCGGGCGAGTTCCGCCAGCTTGTTGAGGGCATCCGTCAGTTGGAGCTGGCATTGCCCTGGCAAGGCCCGGGCCGCCATGCCAGCCAGGGCGAGCTGCTCAACCGCGAGAACCTCGGCAAGAGCGTGATCGCCGCCCGTGACATCGCCGAAGGCACCGTCATGGACGCCTCGATGCTGCGTATCGCCAGCCCTGGCCAGGGCCTGCCGCCGTATCGTTTGCCGGAGCTGCTGGGCAAACCGGCGCAGCGCGATATCGCCCTGGGCGATTTCCTTTTCGAGAGCGATCTGCAGGAGCAGCAGGCCGAGCAGACGCTGCACTTCCAGCTGCCGATTCGCTGGGGCGTGCCGGTGCGCTATCACGATTTCCTCGATTACCGTGGGCGCATCAGCCCGGATCTGTTCGAGTTCCACCTGTCCTACCGCGACCTCAGCCTCGAGCCGCAGCCGTTTCTCGCCGAGGTCGCCTGTTCGCGCCTGGTGGTGCACGCGCCGGAGCTGTTCGAGAACAGCGAGCTGCTGGATCTGGCATCGGACGACCCGGCCTATCGCCAGCGTTCCATCGACAACCTGCAACGGGTGGTGGACGCCACGCTGCAGATCGGCGAATTCTTCCCTCAGGCCGATGCGCGCCTGATCGTGGCCAACATCGGCGGTTTTTCCGCCGACGAACCGCGTCCGCTGGCCATGCGCCCGGAGCTCTACGAGCGCTTCCACGAGGCCTGCCGTCAGGTGGATTTCGCCGGTACCGAGCTGATTCCGCAGAACATGGCGCCGTTCCCCTGGCACTTCGGCGGTCAGCGCCACCAGAACATCTTCATGATGCCCGATGAGCTGGCGGCTCAGGCGCGCGAGCATGGCCTGCGCCTGTGCCTGGATCTGTCGCACCTGCAGATGACCTGCTTCCACTTCGGCCTTGATTTCCAGCAGGCACTGGCGCTGCTGTTGCCGCATTCGGCGCACCTGCATGTGGCCGATGCCAAGGGCATCAACGGCGAGGGCGTGCTGATGGGCACCGGCGACATCGACTGGCCGGCCACCTGGGCGCAGATTCGCCAGTACCCGCAGGTCAGCTTCATCCCCGAGGTCTGGCAGGGGCACAAGGACCACGGTGCGGGCTTCTGGTCGGCCTTGCACTATCTGCAATCACTCTGAGGCCGCAGTCATGCATGCCGATCTTATCTCCCAGCGTCTGGAACGACTCCTGAGTGAACCCCTGGAGTCCGTGCGTGATCGTCAGGCCAATACCCTGGAGCGTCTGATCGGCTCGCTGGATGGGCCTCTGGTGCTGTTCGGGGCCAGTCATCTGGGGCGCCGCGCGCTCGCGTTGCTCAAGGAGCTGGGCTGCCCGCCCTGCGCCTTCCTCGACAACAATCCCGCCCTGTGGGGGCAAAGTATCGAGTCGGTGCCGGTATTCAGCCCGGCACAGTTCGTCGCGCAATACACCGGCGAATTGCCGGCCGTGATCTGCACCATCTGGAGCGGGCACATTCACGATTGCATGGCTGATCGCCTGATGCCCCTGCAGCAACTGGGCTTTCAGCGCATCGCCCTGTTCGGCCACCTGGCCTGGCGTTATCCGGCCCAGTTGCTGCCGCATTACTGCATGGATCTGCCCGAACATGTTCTCGAGGAGACCGAGGCGATCCGCCGGGCATTCGCTCTGCTGGACGACCAGCCGTCACGCCAGCTGTTCGTCGATCACATCGAGTGGCGCCTGCATCTGAATCACGATCTGCTGCCGGTTTCTTCTGCGCGGCAGATCTATTTCGACGCGTCCTTCAGCACGCATTTCGCCGATGAGGTGGTCTTCGATCTGGGTGCTTTCAATGGCGATACAGCCGAAGGTTACCTGGCAAGCGGACGCAGTTTTCGCGAGTACCACTGTTTCGAGCCAGTGGCCCGCAACTTCGCCGCACTGCAGGCCACTCTGGCGCGTCTGGCGCTGCCTGGTCTGTACGCTCATCGTCTGGCGGTCGGTGACCGCCGTGGCGAGGTGCTGATAGAGGCGGGCAATGGCCCCTCGTCCAGGGTTGGCATGGGTGACGAGCGCGTACCCATGACCACGCTGGATGACCTGGCTGCGCAGGGTACGCGCCCGACCTTCATCAAGATCGACATCGAAGGGTTCGAACCACAGTGCCTGGCGGGCGGCCGCAAGCTGATCAGCGAGCACCAGCCGCTGATCGCCGTGAGCGTCTACCACGAGCAGAATCATCTGTGGCGTATCGCGCTGCAGTTGCACAACTACAACGGGGCCTACCGTTTCAGGCTCTGCCCTCACGTCAGCGATGGTTGGGATCTGGTGCTGTATGCCGTCCCGGCTGATCGTGTTCCCGCCATTTCCAGTTGTGAGCCATGACCCATGCGTGTCGCTGATTACATCTTCGAATTCATCGCCAACCAGGGCGTCGGGCATGTGTTCTTCCTGCCCGGTGGCGGGGCCATGCACCTCAACAACGCCTTGCTGCGTCAACCACGGCTGACTGCCGTGAGCATGCTCCACGAGCAGGGCGCCGCGATTGCCGCCGAAGGCTATGCGCGCACCAGCGGTAAGTTCGGTGCCTGCCTGGTGACCTCCGGCCCGGGTGCGACCAACGCCATTACCGGCCTGGCCGGTGCCTGGTTCGAATCGACGCCGGCGCTGTTCGTTTCCGGCCAGGTCAAGCGTGCCGACCTCAAGGGCGACAGCGGCCTGCGTCAGCTCGGCACTCAGGAACTGGATATCGTCAGCGTGGTCACGCCCCTGACCAAATATGCGGTATGCCTGCTCGATCCATTGCGGGTGCGCTACGAGCTGGAGAAGGCGCTGCACCTGATGCTCAGTGGGCGCAAGGGCCCGGTGTGGCTCGATGTGCCGCTGGATGTGCAGGCCACCGAGATCGTGCCTGAGCAGTTGATCGGCTATGCGCCTGAGGCGGACGAACAGCCGTCAGCGCCGGACGAAGCCGCCGTGCTCAGGTTGCTGCAACGCCTGCGCCAGGCCCAGCGTCCGGTGCTGTTGGTGGGCAATGGCGTGCATGCCGCTGGGGGCGAAGCCGCCATGCGCGAGCTGATCGAGACGCTGGGGCTGCCGACGCTGACCACCTGGATCGGCGCCGATCTGCTCGAGTACGAGCACCCGCTCTACGTCGGCCGCTGCGGCACCGTGGCCCAGCGTGGCGCCAATTTCAGCGTGCAGAACGCCGATCTGGTCCTGGCCATCGGTTGCCGCATGGACTTTTCCATCACCGGCTTCAACCGCAGCCACTTCGCGCGCCAGGCCGAGATCGTGGTGGTGGACATCGATCCGGCGGAAATCGCCAAACTGGGCGACATGCCCGACGAGCGCTTCGTCTGCGATGCGCGGGTGTTCATGCAGCAACTGCTGGCCGCCAGCGCTGCGCAGGCGCTGGATTGCCAGAGCTGGCGCGAGCGCTGCCAGGCCTGGAAGGCTGCCTACCCGGTGGTGTTGCCCGAGTACCGCAAGCCCAGCGACTACGTGAACACCTACGTGTTCAGCGAAACCCTGTCCGAGGCGATGGCCGAGGGCGACCAGATCATCCCCGGCAGTTCCGGGGCGGCGCTGGACACCTTCTGGCTGTCGGTGCGTCTCAAGCGTGGTCAGCGCGCGGTGGCAACCGGTGGGCTGGGCTCGATGGGCTATGGCCTGCCGGCGTCAATCGGTGGCTGCCTGGGTAGCGGTAGCCGACGCACCATCTCGGTCGATGGCGACGGCGGTTTCGTGATGAACATCCAGGAACTGGAGGTGGTGCGCCGCCTGCGCCTGCCGATCAAGTACTTCGTACTGAACAACAACGGCTACGCCTCGATCCGCGCTTCGCAGGGCGGCTACTTCAAGCAGACCATCGGCTGCGACCCGGATTCCGGACTGACCCTGCCGGATATTTCCGCCCTGGCCACGGCCTTCGGCCTGCCGGTGCGCCGCATCGACGGCAAGGCCGACCTGCGTCAGGCCATCGATGAGGCGCTGGCGCTTCAGGGACCGGTAGTCTGCGAGGTGATGGTCGAGCCCGACCAGGCCATCGGCCCGCGCATCACCTCGAAGATCGGTCAGAACGGGGTGATGGTCTCCAGCCCGCTGGAGGACCTGTTCCCCTTCCTGGAGCGCGACGAGTTGCGCGCCAACATGCTGATTCCGCTGGTGGATGATTGATGATGAGCGACTACCTGAGCCAATACGCCGACGCCGGCCTCTACACCATGCAGGGGCGTCTGGGCGCACCGGAAGAAGGGCGCTTCCAGTCCTTCCCGCGTCAGGGCTGGCGCCTGGAAATCGCTCGCGCCGCCGAGATCGGCCTGCGCGGCATCGAATGGATCTATGACCTGTTCGGCGAGGGCGCCAACCCGCTGGAAACGGCGCAAGGTCGCGAGGAACTGCGTGGCCTGCTGGCCCAACACGGCGTCGCCGTCGTGTCGATCTGCGCCGACTACTTCATGGATCGTCCGCTGCTGCGCTGCAGCCAGGCGGAGAACGCCGAGCTGCTCGAACGCCTGCAGTGGTTGCTGGGTATCTGCCCGGAGATGGGCGTGGGCCGCGTGGTGCTGCCCTTCGTCGATGCCTCGCGCATTCGTGACGAAAGTGAGCGCGATCAGGTGGTGGCCAACCTGCGCCAGGTGCTGCCACAGGCCGAGCGCCATGGCGTCGAACTGCACCTGGAAACCGACCTGGCGCCGCAGGCATTTCGTGAGCTGCTCGATTTGCTCGATCACCCGCTGGTCAAGGTCAACTACGATGCCGGCAACAGCGCCTCGCTGGGCTATCGCCCGGCGGATGAATTTTCTGCCTATGGCGCGCGCGTCGGCAGCGTGCACATCAAGGATCGCCGCCTGGGCGCCACGACCGTGCCGTTGGGGCAGGGCGATACCGATTTTCCCAGCTTGCGTGAGCAACTGATCCAGTACGACTACCGTGGCGACTTCGTCCTGCAGGTCGCCCGTGGCAATGCCGGTGACGAGGCGCGCTGGCTCGCCAGCATGGCAGCGCTGGCGGCCGGCTGGCTGCGCGGTACGGCCCTCAACGAGAGAAAAACATCGTGAAGATTCTGTTCTGTGGCCTGGGCGGCATTGGCCAGCGCCACTTGCGCAACCTGCGCCAACTGCTCGGTGATGAGCTGCAGGTGCATGCCTACCGTGTGCGCGGCCAGCGTATCAAGCTGCGTGACAACCTGACTGTCGACGAAGGCGCCGACCTCGAGCGCGACTATGCCATCGTCGTGCATCACGACCTGGCCGAGGCGCTGGCGGAAAAGCCGGCTGCCGCCTTCATCTGCAACCCCAACTCGCTGCATGTGCCGGTGGCGCTCGAGTGCGTGCGTGCCGGCGTGGCGGTGTTCATGGAAAAACCGCTGGCCAGCGATCTTGCCGGCATCGGCCAGTTGCTGGCCGAGGTGGAGCAGCGCCGCCTGCCGTTCCACGTTGGCTACAACTTTCGCTTCCATCCCGGATTGCAGCGCATCAAGGGCCTGCTCGAAAGCGGTTTCTTCGGGCGCCTGCTTAGCGTGCGTTCGGAGATCGGCGAGTACCTGCCCAACTGGCACCGCTACGAGGACTACCGGCAGATGTACGCCGCGCGTGCCGACCAGGGCGGCGGCGTGATCCTGTCGCAGATACACGAGATGGACCTGATCTACTGGTTCTTCGGCCTGCCACGCAGCATCGTCACCCATGGCGGCCAGCTCAGCCACCTGGAGATCGACGTCGAGGACACCGCCTCGTCGCTGATGCGCTGCGACGGCGCCATGGGCAGCTTCCCCATCCTGTTGCATCAGGACTACCTGCAGCGCCCGCCGGTGCGCTGCTTCAAGATCGTCGGCGATGCCGGCTATGCCGAGATCGACCTGCTGGCCAACCGCTTGCGCGTATATGGCGCCGAGGGCGAATTGAGCGAAGCGAACGACTTCCCCGGGTTCGTGCGCAACGACATGTTCCTGGCCCAGGCGCGGCATTTCCTCGATTGCGTGAACGGTTCGGCCACGCCGCAGGTCAGCCTGCACGACGGCCTGCAGAGCCTGCGCCTGGCATTGGCGGCCTTGCGCTCGCTGAAGGAGGGCAGGGAAGTGGCACTGAGCGAGGTGAATGTGCATGGCTAGCGTGGACAGTCTGTTCCGTCTGGACGGCCGCGTGGCCGTCATCACCGGTGGCGCGGGCCTGCTGGGTTATCAGCATGCCGCGACCATCGCCGGGCTTGGCGGCATTCCGGTACTGCTGGACATCAACGGCGAAGCCCTGGCTGCCAACGCCGCCAGGCTGGCCGAGGAAACCGGCTGCCAGGCGCCGACCCGGGTGGCTGACATCACCGACCTGCAGGCGCTCGAGGCGGTCGGGCAGCAATTGTTGGCCGAGCATGGCCGGGTGGACATCCTGATCAACAACGCCGCGCGCAACCCCAAGGTGGAGAGCGCCGGCGACAAGGATTTCTCCCGTCTGGAGCATTTTCCCTGGGAGCAATGGCAACTCGACCTGAACGTCGGCCTCGGCGGCGCATTCAACTGCGCCAAGGTCTTCGGTGCGCAGATGGCGCAGCAGGGGCGTGGGGTGATCGTCAATATCGCCTCCGACCTGGGCGTCATCGCGCCGGACCAGCGCCTGTACCGGGTCGAAGGGCGTGAGGCCGAGCAGCAGCCGGTCAAGCCGGTGACCTACTCGGTGGTCAAGCATGGCCTGATCGGCCTGACCAAGTACCTGGCCACCTACTGGTGCGAACAGGGCGTGCGCTGCAATGCGCTCTCGCCCGGTGGCGTCTATGCCGGGCAGAACGATGTGTTCGTCAGCAAGCTGACGCAACTGATCCCGCTGGGCCGTATGGCCGAGGCCGACGAGTACCGGGGCGCCATCGCCTTCCTCTGCTCGGATGCTTCGGCCTACATGAACGGTGCCAATCTGGTGATGGATGGAGGGCGCAGCACATGGTGAGTCGAGAACTCATCGCCCGCCACTGCATCTGCTGTGCTGGCGAGCAACTGCAGCGTTCCCCGGCGGTGCTGATGCCCTTCGTCGCCCTGCGCGTATTCGGCCATGAACCGGTGGAAATCACTCCCGAATGGGGCCTGCGCGACCTGCGCCAAGGCATGGCCTATACGCTGTGCAACTCGTTGCAATGCCAGGAATGCGGCGCCCTGTTCCTCGACTATCGCTTCACCGACGAGCAGATGGCGGCGCTCTATCACAACTATCGTGACGAGCTGTACAACGCCCAGCGAATCCGCTTCGAGCCGAACTATGTCAACGTGATACCTCACTATCACGAGCGTGCCGCCTACCTCGACGAAGTCGAAGCCTGGCTCGCACCGCATCTGCCCGATGCTCCCGCGGTGCTGGACTGGGGGGGCGACAGCGGCATCAACAGCCCTTTCCGCGAGCGCAATCGCCTGCTGCACATCCACGATATCTCCGGCGTGGAACTGGTGCCCGGCGCCGAGCGTATCGAGCCGCAACTCATTGGCCAGCATCGTTATGACCTCGTGTGCTGTAGCCAGGTGCTCGAGCATGTGTCCTTCCCCTATGACCTGGTGCAACGGATGCTGCCGGCCCTGCATCCGACCTCCCTGCTGTACCTCGAGGTGCCGCATGAAGCACTGATTCGTGAGCATCCCGGTAGTCTGGAGCTGGCACCGCTGAAGCGGCACTGGCACGAGCACGTCAATTTCTTCACCGAGACCGCGATGCGCCGCCTGCTGGGGCGCCTTGGCCTGCAGGTGGTGGACGTATTGCGCCTGCCGGTGGACGTCGGCTGGACCCGAGGCGAGGTCATGGGCGTACTGGCGAGGCTCGCCTGAGATGGGGCGCATGACTCGCCATCCGGTGATTGCCGAGGACCTCGAGCTGATCTTCTCTCGTCCCGAGGACTGGCGGCGTTTCGCGGGGCGTCACATTCTCATCGCCGGCGCTACCAGCTTCCTGGCGAGTTATCTGGTGGAGTTCTTCGCCTCGCTGAGCGAGCGCTGGCCGGAGTCCCCGGTGGTCATCCACGCCCTGGCGCGCAATCAGCAGAAGCTGCATCAGCGCTTTGCGCATCTGGCCGGGCGAGACTGGTTCCGGCCGATCATTCAGGATGTCTGCGCGCCGATGCCCGTCTTGTCGCAGCTCGACTTCATCGTCCACGCCGCAGGCGCCGGCAGCCCCCGGCAATATCTTGCGGACCCCGTCGGCACGCTGCGTTCCAATGTTCTGGGGGCATTCAATCTGCTGGAGTTGGCCAGGGAGCATGGTGCGCGCCTGCTGTTCATGAGCAGTGGCGCGGTCTATGGCCATGGTCACAGCGAGGAGGCCATCGGCGAGAGCGATTTTGGCGCCCTGGACCCGCTGGATGTCTCGGCCTGCTACGGTGAAGGCAAACGGGTGGTGGAAACCCTGTGTGCCGATTATCACCGCCAGTACGCCGTACATGCCGTGATTGCGCGCATTTCCCACACCTACGGCCCGGGGATCGCGCTGGACGATGGTCGCTCCTTCGCCGATTTCGTCGCCGACGCCCTGGCCGGGCGCGACATCGTGCTCAGCAGCGACGGCTCCGGGAGTCGTCCGTTCTGCTACGTGGCCGACACTACTGCGGCGTTCCTGATCCTGCTGTTGCGGGGGGAGGGCGGCAGTGCCTACAACGTCGGCCTGGATCAGGAGACCACCATCCTCGATCTGGCCAGGCTGATCGCGCGGCTTTCTCCAACGCCTGGTCTCAAGGTCAGGCACCTGCCACCCAGTACGGAGCGACAGGCGCTGTTTCGCGCTGGCGGCCATTTCGACCTGGCGCGGATGGAGCGCCTGGGCTGGCGGCCGGTTATCCTGCCCGAGGAAGGTTTCGAGCGAACCCTGCGTTATTTCATTGAGCCCTGAACGGTAAACCGACATGGAAAAGACACTTCATAATCGCTTGATCCTGGCTCGGGACCGCTACAGGGCCGGTGAGATCGACAAGTACCAGTACGCCGGGTATCTGAACGACCTGCATGCCGGGCTGTTCGACTACGTTGCCTTCCTGGCCGACAGCGATGTGGCCGAGATCCGCATCACAGCCCAGGGCGTCGAGATTCGCTCTGCCCTTCATCAGATCAGCATGCTGATGGACCCGGTAGATCTGCATTCCACGCCCTACACGCTGCTGGACTTCGGCAGCTACGAGACGGATGAGACCCGTTTTCTCAAGTCGGTTTTCGGCAATGGCGACGTGTTCCTCGACATCGGTGCGAACCTCGGCTGGTACTCCCTGGTTCTTGGGCGCAATTGCCCGGACTCGCGGATCTTCGCCTTCGAACCCATTCCAAGCACTGTCGAAGCGCTTGAAAGGAACATTGGCCTCAATGCCCTGCACAACGTGGAGCCGATCTGCATGGGCATGTTCAACGAGGAAGACGAATTGAATTTCCTCTACGCGCCGGATGTGTCGGGCGCCACCTCGCTCAAGGTCACCGGGCAGACCCGGGGGCGTACAGAGATCCAGAGCGTGACCTGCCGCACCACCACCCTGGATATCTTCTGCGCCGAGCGCGATATCGTTCCCACATTGCTGAAGATCGACGTCGAGGGTGCCGAGCTGATGGTGGTGCAGGGGGGGCATGAGACTCTGCAGCATACCCCGATCATTCTGATGGAGCTGTTGCGCAAGTGGTCGCGGGAATTCGGCTATCACCCCAATGACGTGTTCGCCTTGTTGGCGCAATACGGCTACGGCGCCTGGGTATTCAGCGCCGACGGTTCGCTGCAAGCCTGTGATCAGGTGACCGAAGAGACCGTCCAGACCAACTACGTATTCCTGCATCCGCACAAGCACGCCGAAGTGATTGCCCGCTGGGCGGTCGCTTCCACTCGATAGAGGTTCAACCGATGCTCGCGCCTGCGGCCATGAAATATGGCCTGATCACCAATGTCATGACGTTCGGCCACCTCACGTCGGGAAGCCGGAGCAACCTGGGCGACGATATCCAGACCCACGCCGTGGAACACCTGTACGCCAGCATGGGCATCGCGCCTGAGCAGATCGTGCGGCTCAATCGTTACGAATTCCAGCAATACGACGGGCGTCACGGCTACATCCTGATGCCGATGTGTGGCTACTTCACCCTGGGCAACGCACAAAGCCCCTTGCCGCTGTCACCCTACATCATCCCCGTCTACTTCAGTTTCGGTCTGTCCAGCGATGTCGACGATCCCGTGCAACTGGATCATTTCCGCCGACACGAACCCATCGGCACTCGTGACGAGCGCGTCATGCACATGTTCCGCTCGCGCGGGGTGGCGGCCTTTCTGTCGGGGTGCCTGACCATCACCTTTCCCCGCCGCGAGCGCGCGCCCACCGACGGCAAGGTGTTTCTCGTCGACGTACCGGATGAGGTACTCGAGCACATGCCCCGGGCGCTTCTCGACAAGTCCGAGCGTCTGACGCACGTCTACCCCTACGAGCGCATCCCCTCCGATCAGGAAGAAGCCGATCGGCTCGATGCCCTGGCGCGCGAATTGTGCAGGCGCTATGCCGACGAGGGGGCGCTGGTCGTGACCAGTCGCCTGCATTGCGCGGCACCCTGCATTGCAATGGGTATCCCGACCATCGTCGTGGCTCACAACATCAGCGATCGCTTCGCCTGGCTGGACCGTTTCGTGAAGATTCATACCCGGGAAACCTTCGCCGAGATCGACTGGAATCCGAGCGTGCCCGACCTCGAAGAGGTCAAGCAGAAGATCCGCAGTGCAGCCGCCCGGCAGATAGAGTTCGCTCGCGAGCGGTGGGCGCCATGGGCTGAAATCAGCGCGTTCTACGAAGAGCGCGAGCGCAGCCGCTACAACCACCTGATGGAGCAGGCGTTGCGCCGCTCCTTGCCCGACGCTACTGCACCGCTGCGTTTCGCCTTCTGGGGGGCCAACACCCACGGCGTGCGTTTGAGCCGAGCGCTACGGGAACTGCGCCCCGGCAGTGAGCTGGTGGTGGTAGTGGATGAATACCTGCAGGCCGACAGCTTCTGTGGTGTGCCCGTGGTGCGTTCCGATGCTCTGCCGAGATTGCGGCAGGAGGGCGTCTATGTGTTCATTGCAACCTATGCAGGGCGTGACTATGCCGAACGGCATTTGCAGCAGGCGGGGGTCGAGCATGGTTGTCTGTTCGATGACCTGCTCACCTTCCACGCGCTCTCGTAGGCCATGCGGTCAACAGGGATAATTCGCCCGGCCAGCCCGGGAACGCCTTGCTCGAAGGCATGCGGCCCACGGCAAGTTCCGACGCCGATGCCCTTGCGGGGCGCAACACAATGACAGGGGGCATGATGCAGAGTGAAGTGATGGTCGGAGGTCGTTGCCTCGACAGGCCGTGGCGGGTAGGTATCGCAGGCGTGGCCTGCGATGATCCCGAGCAGCTTTTCGTCCTCGACGAAGCATCCTGGCAGCCTTTGCTGCTTGAGCTGCCCTGGCGGCAGCTGCAGGCCTATGGCGATGCCCATGGGCTGATTTTCGAGCGCCTGGTGACGGGGCAAGAGGTGACGCATGACGCCCTCCTGCTCGTGGCAGGCGTCCCGGCCGGGCCAGCGCTCGTTGCGGCGAACCCGCAGGTGCGTCGCTATCTTCTGCTGCGGGGCGCGCAGCCACGTTTTTCCGCCGAGCAGGAGGCCTCGTTCGCACGCATTTTCCTTCCGCTCGGCGAGCCCTTCACCGATGGCCGACTCGTTTGCCTGAACCAGCCGCTTAATCTGCCGGTATCGCCATCCAGCGCATCGCACTGGGCAATCTGCGCCGATGCACCCGAGTTGCCGGGGTTGCTCTCGCCGCAGTGGCGTGAGTGCCTGGAAAAGGGCAGCGTACCTGTGCACCTGGGCGATTGGAACGTGCCCGAGTGGTTACCGCAAGGCTGCTACATCGATGCTCGGGGCTGTGCGGGTGAGCCGGAGATCAACGCACGCTGCAATGCCGAGGTCGGCGCCGCAGCTGCAGTGCTGCAGGCGTTCTTCACCGACAGGCGCAGTTATCCCCATTCCATCGAGTGCTGGATCGTTGCGCTGACCGCCGCCATCGCCGGTGATGCCGCCGCCGTCCGCGGCAGCGTGCCGTTGCTCAGCGTGATCATCCCGACCTACAACCACGGTCGCTTCCTCAGGCAAGCGGTGTCCTCGGTGCTGGAGCAGGGGCTGGAGGATATCGAGATTCTCGTTCTGGACAACGCCTCGACGGACGGCACTCCAGAGATCATGCGGGCCTATGCGGACGAACCTCGTGTGCGTTATCTGCGCAATCTGCGCAATGTCGGCCCCAGCTACAACGTGCTCAACGGCATCCAGCTTGCTCGCGGTCGCTATCTGTCGATGCTGATGGCCGATGACTTCTACAACCCCGGCTACCTGTCGCGCCTCTTGCCCCGATTGTTGCAAAAGCCCGAAGCCGTCGTTGGCTACACCGCGATACGTTGGGTCAACGAGCAGGGCGAGGCACTCGCCGCACCCAGGCATCCGGGCTATCGCAACGATGACTATGACGGCGGCCGCAACGAAGTGGCGGAGCTGCTGATTCATGACAACTACATTCCTCCGTCGGCGGCGCTGATCCAGCGAGCGCCATTTCTCCAGGTCTGGCGACGCGATCCTCGGCTCAATGGCGCCGGTGACTGGCTTTCCATGCTGCAGGTGGCGGAGAAGCACCCCGATTTCATCTTCCTGAGCGAGCCCGGCGTCACCTATCGGGCTCACTCGGCACAGCTCTCTACCGAGTTCTACTCGTCGAATGCGCCGCTGGCCGATCACATCCGCCTGGTTGAAGGCGTTTTCGAGCGCAATGCTCAGGGCAAGTTACGAGGTCGGGAGCGCGACGTGGCGGCGCACCTGCGCCGACGTCTGGCCCTGTATCCCGATGAGCTCGAGTCGCCGCTGGGCGTTCGCGTACGGCTCCTGTGCGAGCGGCTCGAGGCGCTCGCGGCGTTTGACGAGCGAGCGCTGTTCTCCATCATCCTCACCACCTACAACCGCCCCGATCTGCTGCAGGACGCCCTGGCCAGTGTCGGCAGCCAGACGCTGCGCGACTTCGAAGTCATCCTGGTCAATGACAACGGCGAGCCGGTGGAGCATTTGCTGGCTGCCTACGATTTCCCCATCACCTATATTCGCCAGGGGCGCAACCAGGGCCTGTCCGCGGCGCGTAACGCGGGGCTGGCGCTTGCTCGTGGGCGCTACATCGTCTACCTCGACGACGACGACATCTACCTGCCCAATCACCTGGCGGTGCTGGCCGAGGCGTTCGAGCGCCATCCCGATAGCGTCATCTATACCGGGGTGGAATACGTCAACGAGAAGCTGGAAGACGGCCAGCGCATCGAGCTCGGCCGTGGTCAGCCGTTCAAGCACGAGGTGTTCGATCGCGATCGTCTGTTCGTGCAGAACTACATTCCGGTCAATACCTGGGCGCATCCGCGGCAGATGCTCGCCAGCGTCGGCGAGTTCGATACCGGCCTTGCCGCGTTCGAAGACTGGGACATGCTGCTGCGCCTGGCCACGCGTTATCCCTTCGTGCACGTCCCGACCGTGACCAGCGAGGTTCATACGCGGGCGCCTGGTGCGGGCGGCGACCACATGCTGGGGCGCGAGCGCAAGAACTTCCCGGCGCTGTACCGCGAGCTCTACGAACGTTATTCGGGCTCTGCGAGCGAGGGCCTGCAGCGCGGCCGCCAGCAGATGCTCGAGAGCCTGGGCGAGCGCCCCCGGGGCGGCCTGACGCAATGGCTGGCCGAGCGTCTGCCGACGGCGACCGAGAACCGCCTGATCGCCGAATACCTGCAGGATCACCAGGGCGGGCCGCTGATCGGCATCGTGGTGCTCGATACCGACGGGCAGCCCGAACGGTTGATGGTCACGCTGAAGAGTCTGATCGGTGAACGCTGCCTGTACGCCACTTTGCGGATACTGGTAATCACACCCTCCGAAGTGCCGGCCACTTCGGCTGCGGACAAGCTGCATTTCCTGCGCCTGAGCGACGAGCCCCTGGCGACGCAGATCAACCGTGCCGTGCAGGCCAGCGATTGTCAGTGGTTCATGCTGGCGCGCGCCGGCGACGAGTTCACCCAGAGCGGGCTGATGATCGCCGGGCTGGAATTGACCACCAATCCCGATTGCCGTGCCGTCTATGGCGACCAGTTGCAGCGCTTGCCCGATGGCGGCCTGGGGGCTGCCTTTCTGCCGGGTTTCAACCTCGACCTGCTGCTCAGCTTCCCGATGGTGATGGCGCGTCACTGGTTGTATCGCCGCGATCTGTTCCTGGCCGTCGGTGGCTTCGACGCCGAATATCCCGAGGCCTTCGAGTTCGAACTGTTGACCCGCCTGATCGAGCAGGAAGGGCTGAACGGGTTGGGACACATCGACGAGCCCATGCTGATCACCGATGCACCAGCGTTGCTCGATAACGCCGATGAGCGTCGGGTGATAGAACGCCATCTGGGCAACCGCGGCTACCAGGCCCGGATCCTGCCCGGCTTGCCGGGTCGCTACCGGGTGCACTACGGCCACGCCGCGAACCCGCTGGTGTCGATCATTCTGGCGACGGACGTGCCCCTGGCTGCCCTGCAGCGCTGTACCGACAGCCTGCTGGAAAAGACCGCCTACGGGCATTACGAGTTGCTGCTGGCCGACAGTGGCAACCGTCCGGACGTCAGCGCCTGGCTGCGTGACGTAGCGGCTCTGGGGGACGACAAGGTGCGTGTGATCGGCGTCGGGGCGGGGCTGGCGCAGAACCGTGCTGCCGAACAGGCGCGCGGTGAGTACCTGTTGCTGCTGTCCGGCGAAGCGGCCAT
The DNA here is from genome assembly GCF_900104265.1 of Ectopseudomonas guguanensis. GTDB lineage: Bacteria > Pseudomonadota > Gammaproteobacteria > Pseudomonadales > Pseudomonadaceae > Aquipseudomonas > Aquipseudomonas guguanensis. The sequence continues at coordinate 51,976 of NZ_FNJJ01000011.1, read as the reverse complement.
CGTCAATGCCGATTGGCTGGGCGAGTTGCTCAACCATGCCCAGCGTCCCGAGGTGGGTGTGGTGGGCGGCAAGCTCCTCACGGCGAACGGCCGTATCGCCCAGGCGGGGCTCCTGCTGGGCCTCAACGGCCCGGCCAGCCCTGCATTCGCTGGCGAGCCGATGGAGGCGCCGGGTTACCTGCAGCGCCTCCAGGTGGACCAGAATTACACCGCGGTCGGCGAAGACTGCCTGATGGTACGCGCAGAGGTCTTCCACCATGTCGGCGGCATGGACGCCACCCTGGCCGCCTACCGCGATGTCGATCTGTGCCTGCGGGTGCGCGATGCAGGCTACCTGACGGTCTGGGCAGCGAACGCCATTCTCCTGCATGAGGCCAGGCAGGAAGGCGCCAGCACCGAGGCGCAGGACGCGCTCTATGATCGGTACCTGCCGCAGTTGGCCAACGATCCGGCCTACAACCGCAACCTGGCATTGAGTGGCCCCGGCTTCGATCTGGAAAGCGACGTGTCCCTGACCTGGCGCCCGCTGAGCTGGAGGCCGCTGCCGGTGGTGCTGGCTCATCCTGCCGATCCCTGGGGATGCGGCCATTACCGGGTCATTCAGCCGTTCTCGGCGCTGAAGGAGCAGGGCCTGCTCGATGGCACCTTGTCCATGGGCCTGCTGCAGGTGACGGACCTGGAGCGTTACGCTCCCGATGTGGTGGTTCTGCAGCGCCAGATCGGTGAGGAGCGCCTGGACGCCATGCGCCGTATCAAGCGCTTCTCGCGAGCATTCAAGGTATATGAACTGGATGATTACCTGCCCAACCTGCCGCTCAAGAGCGTGCACCGGGGGCAGATGCCGCGGGACATTCTCAAGTCGCTGCGCCGCGGCCTGGAATTCGTCGATCGTTTCGTCGTCTCCACTCAGCCGTTGGCAGAGGCGTTCGCCGGCCTGCACGACGACATCCGGGTGGTCGAGAACCGTCTGCCGACAACCTGGTGGAAGGGCCTGCAAAGCCAGCGCCAACGCGGACGCCAGCCTCGGGTAGGCTGGGCGGGTGGCGTGAGCCACACCGGTGATCTGGAGCTTATCGTGGATGTCGTTCGCGAGCTGGCAGGGGAGGTCGAGTGGGTATTCATGGGCATGTGCCCGGATGCCATCAGGCCGTACGTTAATGAATTTCACGGCGGTGTCGATATCGAGGGTTATCCGGCTGCGCTCGCGAGCCTGGATCTCGACCTGGCATTGGCGCCGGTGGAGCCGAACCTGTTCAACGAGTGCAAGAGCAATCTGCGCCTCCTCGAGTACGGTGCCTGCGGTTTCCCGGTGATTTGCAGCGATCTGCTGTGCTATCGCGGTGATTTGCCGGTGACGCGGGTCAAGAACCGCTTCCGCGATTGGGTCGATGCCATCCGCATGCACATCAATGACCTGGATGCTGCTGCGCAGGCGGGGGATCGGCTACGCGAGGCGGTTTATCGTGACTGGATGCTCGAAGGCGAGAATCTGCACCGCTGGCAAAGGGCGTGGATGCCGGATTGAGCAGGCAAGGATCGTCGAGCGCTGCAAAGGCGCTCGACGGTTTTCAGTCAGGGCGGCCAGGAAAGGCTGGTATGGCTAGTTAAGTGATTGACTGAGAAGAATAAAAAAAAGCTGAAAATTGTCTCTAAAGCTCCTTAGGCAAGCGCCGATAAAGAGATCGAATGCGAACTCTCTGGGCGTCTGAGCATGCAGGCCCGAGCTCGCAAGCTCAGACAAACGGTTCTAAGGTCATCTGGAGGCAATACCATGGCCCTTACAGTCAACACTAACGTTGCGTCTCTCAACACTCAGCGTAACCTGAACACCTCGTCCAAAGGCCTGGATACTTCCCTCCAGCGCCTGTCCACCGGCTATCGCATCAACAGCGCCAAAGACGACGCTGCCGGTTTGCAGATCGCCAACCGCCTGACCAGCCAGATCAGCGGCCTTGGCGTGGCTACCCGTAACGCCAACGACGGTATCTCCCTGGCGCAGACCGCTGAAGGTGCACTGCAACAGTCCACCGGCATCCTGCAGCGCATGCGTGACCTGGCGCTGCAGTCGGCCAACGGCTCCAACGGCGCTACCGAACGTGCTGCTCTGCAGGGCGAAGTCGCCCAGCTGCAACAGGAACTGAACCGTATCGCTGACACCACCAGCTTCGGTGGTCGCAAGATCCTCGATGGCAGCTTCGGTTCGCAGAGCTTCCAGGTCGGTGCCAACGCCTACGAAACCATCAGCGTTTCCATCGGCTCTGCTTCTACCGATCGCATCGGCATCAACCGCTTCACCACCTCCGGTGGCGCTGCTCAGGCCACCGCTTCCGGTGCCACTTTCAGCGCCACTTCGGGCAGCGCCTACGGCAGCTCTTCGTTCAACATCAACTCCAAGCTTTCCAACGGTGATGTCGCCATTAGCGGCGCTGCCAGCGGCTCGGCCAGCGAAGTGGCTCGTGCGATCAACTCGAAGAGCGACGAGACCGGCGTAACTGCCAACGCTCGCACCGTGGCCGTACTGGGTGGCATCACCGCTTCCGGCACCGTCTCCTTCAACCTCTCCGGTCTGACCAGCAAGTCGAAGGACAGCGATGCAGCTACCGTATCGGCGGTCGTCGACGATGTAACAAACCTGTCCTCGTTGGCTGATGCCATCAACCGTGAAACCGGCAAAACCGGCATCTCGGCAGTCTCCAAAGGCGGCACCATCGAACTGGTCAGCTCGCGTGGCGATGCAATCAGCATCAGTAACTACGCCGGTTCGGGTGGTGCGACTCTGCAGGCCAAGAGCTTCGACGGTGTGGACAACGTGGGTGCCGCAGCGACCATCGTCGCAGGTGGCGGTGCACGCGCCGACGGCCAGGTTCAGCTCGAGGCAGCCGATGCCTTCCAGGTCACTGGCCTCACCGGCGGTCTGGGTGCTGACGGCTTCAGCCAGCTGGATGCGGTGAACACCATCGACATCAGTACGGCCACCGGCGCTCAGGACGCTCTGGGTATCATCAACGGTGCGATCTCCAACATCGACAGCCAGCGTGCTCAGCTCGGTGCCGTGCAGAACCGCTTCGAGAACACCATCTCGAACCTGCAGAACATCGCTGAGAACTCCTCCGCTGCTCGTAGCCGGATTCGCGACACCGACTTCGCTGCCGAAACTTCGGAACTGACCAAGAATCAGATCCTGCAGCAGGCCGGTACCGCGATCCTGGCTCAGGCCAACCAGTTGCCGCAGGCCGTGCTCAGTCTGCTGGGCTAAGGTCAAAGGCGCTAGACTACGGGGGAAAGGGCCTGGCTCTTTCCCCCGTTACCTCATTGTGAGGAGCAATTTATGGACGTCGGTTCGATTAAAACCTCTGTAAATCCCACGCTTGCACGTGATAGCGGCCTGTCGAGCAACGTCGATGCGCGTCAGAAGATCTCCAGTGCCGGCGCTGCCATGGTTTCCAGGACTGCCGAAGAGGCGACGCAGCAGCCCGAGGCCAGGGTAGTGGAGCCGCCTCAGGAAATCAGTCGCGAACAGGTCGAGGATGCTGTTGCGACCATTCAGGAGTTCGTTCAAAGCGTGCGACGTAGCATCAACTTCGCTGTCGACGACGGTTCCGGTCGAGTCGTGGTGAAGGTGACGGATGCGGGATCGGGTGATGTGATCCGACAGATTCCATCGGAGGAGGCGCTCAAGTTGGCAGAGAACCTGTCGGAGGTGCGCAGCCTTCTGTTCAAGGCCGAGGCGTAGTTCATGGTCTTGGCATGAGTTTTGACTGTTATCCGGTTGTTCCGCGGATACGGTCGGATTTTTGACGAGGTACAGCATCATGGTAGGGATTACAGGTGTAGGTTCAGGCATCGACATCGACACCATCGTGAAAACGCTGGTGAATGCCGAGAAGGCGCCCAAAACCAGTCAGCTTGATCGTCTGGAAAAGCAGACCACCACCCGAATCTCTGCGATCGGTACGCTGACCGGCGCGCTCAATACCTTCAAGTCCGCTGTCGATTCGCTCAACAAGACTTCCTTGTTCGAAGCCCGAACAGCCAGTTCGTCGAGCAGCAGCACGCTGAAGGCGACCGCTACCAGCACTGCGCCGGCTGGTTCCTACAGTGTCCAGGTGCAGCAGCTCGCTGCCAGTAGCAAGGTGGCCTTGCAGTCCGTTTCCACCTCCGGCAGCACGGCCGCCACCTTCAATAGCGGTACGCTGGAAATCTCCGTCGGTACTACCAGCATAAGCGTGGACGTTACCGCGGCCAACAACACCCTGGCCGGTATGCGTGACGCTATCAACGAGGCTGGCAAGAGCAGCGGCATCAGTGCCTCTATCATCACCGATGACTCCGGCTCGCGTCTTGTCCTGAGTTCCACCAAGACCGGCGCTGGCAACGATATCCGGGTGGTCGCCGAGGAAGACGGCGTGACTACCGGCAGCAACCTGCTGACCACCCAGAACTTTGCCCCGACTGCCGACCCGGCCAACGCGGGCGCCTTTCTCAAGCCCGACTCCACGAGTGGTGCCGGCGGCGTCATCACCCAGGCCAAGTCTGCACGCCTGACCATTGATGGCTTGCAGGTGGTGCGTAGCAGCAACAAGATTTCCGATGCCCTGGAGGGCGTCACCCTGGATCTGCTCGCGGCGCAGAGCAGCACCGATCTGACTGACGGCAAGACCATCAACATCACGGTCGGCGTGGACAAGGCGGGTGTGAGAAGCAGCCTGCAAAAGTTCGTCGATGCCTACAATGCCCTGATCAGCACCACCGCCCAGTTGACGGCCTTTGTTCCGGTAGACGGGTCCAATCCCGTTACCGGGCCGCTGTTTGGTGACACCTCGGTGCGCGGACTGCTGTCCGGGCTACGCAACGAGCTGGCCAACACTTCCGGGCAGGACGGTATCAAGGCGCTTGCCGAACTGGGCATCACCACCGGCAAGGATGGCAAGCTGTCCCTGGATGACACCAAGCTGACGGCTGCATTGGACAGGGATTTTGATCAGGTGGGTAGCTACCTGGCGGGCGATAATGGCCTGATGGGGCGCCTTTCCAGCTTCACCTCCAGTTATGTCGCCACCGACGGTGTGCTCAAGCAGCGTAACGATGCCCTGCAAGTCACCAAGAAGGATATCGACAAGCAGCGTGAATCGCTCAACAAGCGCGTGGAGAGCCTGCAGGAGCGCCTCTATGCCCAGTACAACGCCATGGACTCCCTGGTCGGTCAGCTCAAGCGCACCAGCGAAAGCCTGAGCGGCATGCTGGCCAACCTGCCCGGCTTCGTCAGAAAGGATAAGTAAGTCATGAGCAAGAACCCCATCGATGCCTACAAGCAGGTCAAGACCAGCCAGGAGGTTTCTCCCTATCGCACCGTGCAGCTCCTGCTCGAAGGCGCGCTGCAGCGCGTGATGCTGGCCAAGCATGCGCAGGCCGAGGGCGATACCGAGATTCGTGGCATGGCGGTGGGTAGCACCATCACCATCCTTGGCGTGCTACAGGCTGCCCTGGACAAGGAGCTGGGTGGCGAAATCGCCGAGAATCTGGATGCACTTTACGATTACATGACCCGCCGTCTGGCAGGTGTCGCGCTGGACGATACGCCGCGCACGCTGGACGAAGTTCAAGCGCTGCTCGGCGATATCAAGAGCGCCTGGGATGCGATCGGGCCGGAGGTCGAGCCGGCGCCTGCCGGTTGATCGCTCGCTGTTGGCTGGCCGTTTTCAGCGACAAAAACGCTAAAGCTTTGTGCCACAGGGCCGATACCTGGAGTATCAGCCCACCGGTAGAGCGAGAGCGACTATGAACGCAATGGCGGCCCTCAAGCAGTATCAGACCGTCAACAACCAGGCGCAGGCCGCAGAGGCCAGCCCGCATCGACTGATTCAGATGTTGATGGAGGGTGGGTTGTCGCGCATCGCTCAGGCGCGAGGTGCCATGGAGCGTGGGCAGACGGCGCTGAAAGGGGAGTTGATCGGCAAGAGCATTGCCATCGTGGCGGGACTGCGCGAGAGTCTCGACCATCAGCAGGGCGGCGAGCTGGCCGGCAACCTCGATAGCCTGTACGAGTACATGATTGCCCGTTTGACCGAAGCCAATGTCAGCAACGAACCGGAGCTTCTCGAGGAAGTGTCGGTATTGCTGCGTAACGTCAAGCAGGGTTGGGATGCCATCGCCCAGTGATGGGCGGGCATCGAAGGAGAAGCGAATGAGTTCATCCGTCCAGCGTTTGGAAGCCACAGGGTCGGCCATGCGTGATGCGCTGGCCAAGCAGGATTGGGCCGCGATCGGCGAGCTCGACCTGCAATGCCGTCTGGCAGTCGAAGCGGCCATGGTCGACAGCCGTGACGAAGAGGACCTGCGCAGCGGTCTGGAAAATCTCCTGGCCCTGTACCGCGAACTGGTAACCGTCTGTCAGACCGAGCAGCAGCGTCTGGCCAGTGAGCTGGTGCAGCTCAACCAATCCCGCCAGGGCGCCAAGGTTTATCAGCTTTTCGGTTGATTGCCGCGTGTTCGCCGAGTTTAGCCAGCAGGTTGGGCTCGGTCGCCTCTCTCCACGATCTGCCATTTCCTGTTTTCAGCGATGGGCGCGACCTGGCTTTGCAAGGCGCTACCCAGCCAAGGCGCTTGGCGGGCAAAAAAGTTACGTCATAAATTTGACTGACTTCAATTTTTTGACTTTACTAGTGGCTAATTGCCGGTGCGCGCTAAAGATCTGGCGCATCCTTCCCCTCACTCCTCGAGTCAGACAAGCACAAGATGTGGCGTGAAACCAAAATCCTGTTGATCGATGACAATGCTGTGCGCCGCCACGAGCTGGCGATCATTCTGAGTTTTCTCGGGGAAGAGCATCTGGCCTGCAGCAGTCAGGATTGGCGCAGTGCCGTGGCTGAGCTGGGCTCCAGTCGAGAAGTGCTCAGCGTTCTGCTCGGTGATGTCGAGGCCAAGGGCGGGGCACTGGAACTGACCAAGCAGATCGCGGGCTGGGACGAGTTCCTGCCGCTGTTGACGGTCGGTGAATCCAGCATCGCCGAGTGGCCGGAAGATCTGCGCAGGCGCGTGCTGGCCAGTCTGGAAACTCCGCTCAGTTACAACAAACTGCTCGATTCCCTGCATCGCGCCCAGGTCTATCGTGAAATGTACGACCAGGCCCGTGATCGTGGTCGCCAGCGCGAGCCCAACCTGTTCCGCAGCCTGGTGGGCACCAGCCGTGCCATCCAGCAGGTGCGGCAGATGATGCAGCAGGTGGCCGATACCGAAGCCAGCGTGCTGATCCTTGGTGAGTCCGGTACCGGCAAGGAAGTGGTGGCGCGCAACCTGCACTATCACTCCAAGCGTCGCGAGGCCCCCTTCGTGCCGGTCAACTGCGGCGCCATCCCCGCCGAGTTGCTGGAAAGCGAATTGTTCGGCCACGAAAAGGGTGCCTTCACGGGCGCCATCACCAGCCGGGCAGGGCGCTTCGAGCTGGCCAACGGTGGCACGCTGTTCCTCGACGAGATCGGCGACATGCCGCTGCCCATGCAGGTCAAGCTGCTGCGCGTGCTGCAGGAGCGCACCTTCGAGCGTGTGGGCAGCAACAAGACGCAGACGGCCGATGTGCGCATCATCGCCGCTACCCACAAGAACCTGGAGAAGATGATCGAGGACGGCAGCTTCCGCGAGGACCTGTACTACCGCCTCAACGTCTTCCCCATCGAGATGGCGCCGCTGCGAGAGCGCATCGAAGACATCCCGCTGCTGATGAACGAGCTGATCTCGCGCATGGAGCACGAGAAGCGTGGCTCCATTCGTTTCAACTCCGCCGCCATCATGTCGCTGTGTCGTCATGACTGGGCAGGTAACGTGCGCGAGCTGGCCAACCTGGTCGAACGCATGGCGATCATGCATCCCTACGGCGTGATCGGCGTTGGCGAGTTGCCGAAGAAGTTCCGCCATGTCGATGACGAGGATGAGCAGCTTGCCGCCAGCCTGCGCGACGAGATGGAAGAGCGTGCCGCGATCATGGCCGGTCTGCCGGGGCTGGATACCCCGGCCATGCTGCCGCCCGAAGGCCTGGACCTGAAGGATTATCTCGGCAATCTGGAGCAGGGACTTATCCAGCAGGCGCTGGATGACGCCGGCGGCGTGGTGGCGCGCGCGGCCGAACGCCTGCGCATCCGCCGCACCACCCTGGTGGAGAAGATGCGCAAGTACGGCATGAGTCGTCGCGACGAGGAAGGTCAGGACGAGGAGTGACTGGTCTGGGGGCGGCCGTGCAGCTTTACAAGTCATGCTCCTGTACTGCTGGTGCGCATGGCGCCCCCTGCTAGTGATTGCTGACCCAAGAGCCGGAGCTTTGACGCAAGCTCCGGCTTTGTTTTTTCAAGTCATTGATAAACAAGGATAAAAAAGTAGGCACGGGGATTGCTAAGGCTCTCGTATCCGACCGTCTTCTGACGGTGCGTCGTACGAGAGAAGCCGATGGAAGCCAACCTTCGTCCTACCGAGTCAGCCGAGCCGAGCCTTCCCGCGCCGCTCGAACAAGCCAGCCGCGCAGGACTGGAGCAGGCCTTTGCCCTGTTCAATCAGATGTCCAATCAGCTCAGCGAGTCGTACAGCCTGCTCGAGGCGCGGGTCAATGAGCTGAAGGGGCAGCTGGCACTCGTCAGCGCTCAGCGCATGCAGGAGCTGGCCGAAAAGGAGCGCCTGGCGCATCGCCTGCAAAGCCTGCTGGATCTGCTGCCTGGCGGGGTGATCGTCATCGACGGTCAGGGCGTGGTGCGCGAGGCCAACCCGGTGGCGCGCGCCTTGCTCGGCCAGCCGCTGGTTGGCATGCTCTGGCGCCAGGTGATTGCTCGCAACTTCGCCCCGCGCGAGGACGATGGTCACGAAATTTCCATGCGCGACGGCCGTCGTCTATCCATCGCCACCCGTTCCCTGCATGGCGAGCCCGGGCAGCTCGTGCTTCTGACCGACCTGACGGAAACCCGTCGCCTGCAGGATCAGCTGTCTCGTCACGAACGTCTTTCCGCACTGGGGCGAATGGTCGCCTCCCTCGCGCATCAGATTCGCACGCCGCTGTCCGCTGCATTGCTCTACGCCAGTCACCTCAATGAGCAGGTCCTGCCGGCCGAGCAGCAGCAGCGTTTTGCCGGGCGCTTGAAGGAGCGCTTGCACGAACTGGAGAACCAGGTGCGCGACATGCTGATCTTCGCTCGCGGCGAACTGCCGCTGCCGGATCGCCTGTCGCCGCTGACCCTGTTCGACGCATTGCGCGCCGCTGCCGATGCCCATGTCGGCGACATGGCCGTGCGCTGGCAGTGCGACGTGCGCGAGGGCGAGTTGCTGTGCAATCGCGACACGCTGGTCGGCACCGTGCTCAACCTGATCGACAACGCCATCCAGGCGGCCGGCCGCGATGCGCGTCTGAAGATTCATCTGTATCGCCGCGACAGCCAGCTGCGCCTGTGCGTCAGCGACAACGGGCCGGGTATGAGCAAGGACACCCTGGCGCGCCTGGGCGAACCCTTCTTTACCACCAAGACCACCGGAACCGGCCTGGGCCTGGCGGTGGTCAAGGCGGTGGCGCGTGCCCACCAGGGCCAGCTGCTGCTGCAATCACGCGCGGGTCGTGGTACCTGCGCCATCGTTTCTCTGCCGCTGCAAGACGCGGCGACTCACTCGAATCAGGAGTAATCCATGGCTACCAAAGTCCTGCTGGTCGAAGACGATCGCGCGCTGCGCGAAGCCCTGGCCGATACCCTGTGCCTGGGGGGGCATGATTATCGGGCGGTCGATTGTGCCGAGGCGGCATTGCTTGCCTTGACCGAAGAGCCGTTCGGGCTGGTGGTCAGTGACGTCAACATGCCGGGCATGGACGGGCACCAGCTGCTGGCGCAGATTCGCAGCCGTTACCCGCAATTGCCGGTGCTGCTGATGACGGCCTTCGGCGCGGTGGAAAGGGCGGTGGATGCCATTCGCCAGGGGGCGGCCGATTATCTGGTCAAGCCGTTCGAGCCGCGCACGCTGCTGGAACTGGTGGCCAGGCATGCCCTTGGCAAGCTGACAACGGGGGATCGTGACGGTCCGGTAGCGCTCGAGCCGGCCAGCGTACAACTGCTGGAGTTGGCGTCGCGCGTGGCGCAGAGCGATTCGACGGTGATGATCACCGGTGAGTCCGGTACCGGCAAGGAGGTGTTGGCGCGCTACATCCACCAGCAGTCGCCACGTGCCTCGGGGCCTTTCATCGCCATCAACTGCGCGGCGATTCCCGACAACATGCTCGAGGCCACCTTGTTCGGTCATGAGAAGGGTGCCTTCACCGGTGCGGTCACCGCGCAGCCGGGCAAGTTCGAGCTGGCCGATGGCGGCACTATTTTGCTCGACGAGATTTCCGAAATGCCGCTGGGCCTGCAGGCCAAGCTGCTGCGTGTGCTGCAGGAGCGCGAGGTGGAGCGCGTAGGGGCGCGCAAGCCGATCAACCTGGACATCCGCGTGCTGGCCACCAGCAACCGTGACCTGGCCAGCGAAGTGGCGGCCGGACGTTTCCGCGAGGACCTCTACTATCGTCTGTCGGTTTTCCCGCTGGCCTGGCGGCCGCTGCGCGAACGACCTGCCGACATCCTGCCGCTGGCTGAGCGACTGCTGGCCAAGCACGTCAAAAAAATGAATCAGGCGCCGGTGCGTTTGTCCGAGTCGGCTGCGCAGAGCCTGGTACAGCATCAGTGGCCGGGTAACGTGCGCGAGCTGGATAACGCCATCCAGCGCGCATTGATTCTGCAGCAGGGCGGAGTGATTCAGGCGCAGGACCTGTGCCTGCATGCGCCTGTCGGCCAATCGGTGCAAGGTGCGGCACCGCGCCTGGCCGTGGTACCGAGCGTTGCGCCGCCAATGGCGCAACCGCTGGAGTCGCCGGGTGCGGTCGATGCCGGTGCGCTGGGCGAGGATCTTCGCCGTCGCGAGTTTCAGGTGATCATCGACACCCTGCGCGCCGAGCGTGGTCGCCGCAAGGAGGCCGCCGAGCGCCTGGGCATCAGCCCGCGCACCCTGCGCTACAAGCTGGCGCAGATGCGTGATGCCGGCATGGATGTCGAGGCGTATCTCTACGCCAGTTAGTTTGCCGACCTGGGTAAGTAGGACCTGCGGCTGATAGGGTGGAATCCCCGCGTTCGCGGGAGTAGCCTCGGGTTTTCTATCACCGTCATCCCCGCGAAGGCGGGGAACCAGCGGCGGCGCTCAGGTTGTCCTGGCTTATTGAGCGATTATTTGTCGTTCGGGCTTGAATCGACCGTTGAATAGGTTTCCTTGCTCACGCAGGGCACAATCTGCAAAGGACTGCAGCATCAAACAACCAGCCGTTTACATTATGGCCAGCCAGCGTAATGGCACGCTCTACGTCGGAGTTACCGCGGATTTGCTGCAGCGTATCTGGCAGCATAGAGAGGGATCGCTTGAGGGCTTTACGCGCCGCTATGGCGTGAAGTTGCTGGTGTGGTACGAGCAGCATGGAAGTATGAGTGACGCGATAGCCCGGGAGAAGGCGATCAAGAAATGGAATCGTGCCTGGAAGCTGCGTCTGATCGAGGAGCGAAACCCGCATTGGCAGGATCTCTGGCCGGTGATTATTGGTGATTCGTCTCTTGCTGCTGGGTCCCCGCCTTCGCGGGGATGACGGTCGTTATCCCCTTTATCTGCTTGTCCTCGGTCTGATTCCCATAAGCCGCCTGTAGCCGCTCTTTTGGCACCCTTGTTGCTAATACCCCTGCATAGCGCCGCTAGCGTCAAAAAGCGGGCAGTGGAGGAAGTCATGAGCCAGGGTGTCGAATTCAATCGCTTGATGCTGGAAATGCGAGCCATGCAGGCCGAGGCCATGGCCCGGCAGAAGCCGGCTGTCAGCGAGCCAGTGCCGGGGGCGCCGAGCTTCTCGGAAATGCTCGGCCAGGCGGTGAACAAGGTCAGCGAGACCCAGCAGGCTGCCAGCAAGCTCGCCACTGCCTTCGAGATGGGGCAGAGCGGGGTCGATCTGACCGACGTGATGATCGCCTCGCAGAAAGCCAGCGTATCCTTCCAAGCCATGACCCAGGTGCGTAACAAGCTGGTCCAGGCGTATCAAGACATCATGCAGATGCCGGTCTGAGGGTTGATTCATGGCTGAAGCAGCAGTAGCAAACGTACCGGCCAAGGCCGAAGCGGGCGAGCCGAAGAAGCCCCTGCTGGGTCTTAGCTTCCTGGAAAACCTCGCCGAGATGTCGGTGCTGCGTCAGCTCGGCCTGCTGGTCGGTCTGGCGGCCAGCGTGGCCATCGGTTTTGCCGTGGTGCTCTGGTCGCAGCAGCCGGATTATCGTCCGCTCTACGGCAGCCTCAACGGTATGGATGCGACCCAGGTGGTCGAAACCCTGACCGCTTCGGGTATCGACTACACCATCGAACCCAACTCCGGCGCACTGCTGGTCAAGGCCGACGATCTGGCGCGGGCGCGCATGCGCCTGGCCGCTGCCGGTGTGGCACCGACCGACAACAGCGTCGGTTTCGAGATCCTCGACCGCGAACAGGGGCTCGGCACCAGCCAGTTCATGGAGGCGACCCGTTACCGCCGCGGCCTCGAAGGTGAACTGGCGCGTACCGTTTCCAGCCTCAATAACGTCAAGGCGGCTCGCGTTCACCTGGCCATGCCCAAGGCTTCGGTCTTCGTGCGTGACGAGCGCAAGCCGTCGGCCTCGGTTCTGGTCGAACTCTATCCGGGGCGTGCGCTGGAGCCGAGTCAGGTCATGGCCATCGTCAATCTGGTGGCGACCAGCGTGCCCGAGCTGGACAAGAGCCAGGTTACCGTGGTCGATCAGAAGGGCAATCTGCTTTCCGATCAGCAGGAGCTCTCCGAGCTGACCATGGCTGGCAAGCAGTTCGACTACACCCGCCGCATGGAAACCCTGTTCACCCAGCGCGTGCACAACATCCTGCAGCCGGTGCTGGGCACCGGCCGCTACAAGGCGGAAGTCTCGGCTGATGTGGACTTCAGCTCGGTGGAGTCCACCTCCGAGATGTTCAACCCGGATCAGCCGGCGCTGCGCAGCGAGCAGCAGGTCAACGAACAGCGCCAGAGCAGCCTGCCGCCGCAGGGCGTACCGGGTGCGCTGTCCAATCAGCCGCCTGGTCCGGCTGCCGCTCCGCAGCAGGCCGCCGGTGCCGCTGCGCCGGCTGGTCCGGTGGCGCCGGGGCAGCCGCTGGTCGACGCCAACGGCCAGCAAATCACGGACCCGGTTACCGGCCAGCCAATGCTGGCGCCGTACCCGGCGGACAAGCGCGAGCAGTCCACCCGCAACTTCGAGCTGGACCGCTCCATCAGCTACACCCGTCAGCAGCAGGGGCGCCTGCGTCGCCTGTCGGTGGCGGTGGTGGTGGACGACCAGATGCGTGTCGATCCGGCCACCGGCGAGACTACCCGAGTGCCGTGGACGGCCGATGACCTGGCGCGCTTCACTCGCCTGGTGCAGGACTCGGTGGGCTTCGATGCCAGCCGTGGCGATAGCGTCAGCGTGATCAACACCACCTTCACCGCCTCGCTGGGTGAGGAAATTCCCGATATTCCGTTCTACACCCAGCCCTGGTTCTGGGACATCGTCAAGCAGGTGCTCGGCGTGCTGTTCATCCTGGTGCTGGTATTCGGCGTGCTGCGTCCGGTGCTCAACAACATCACCGGTGGCGGCAAGGGCAAGGAACTGGCCGGTTCCGGCGATGTGGAGCTCGGCGAGATGGCCGGCCTGGATGGCGAGCTGTCCGACGACCGCGTCAGCCTCGGTGGGCCGCAGAGCATACTGCTGCCGAGCCCCAGTGAGGGGTATGATGCACAACTGAACGCCATCAAGAGCCTGGTGGCCGAAGATCCTGGCCGCGTAGCCCAGGTCGTCAAAGAGTGGATCAACGCCGATGAGTGACAATCGTACCGCTACCAAGCTGACCAAGGTCGACAAGGCCGCGATTCTCCTGCTCTCGCTGGGCGAGACCGATGCCGCGCAGGTGCTGCGTCACCTCGGGCCCAAGGAAGTGCAGCGCGTCGGTGTCGCCATGGCCGGCATGCGCAACATTCATCGCGAGCAGGTCGAGCAGGTGATGGCCGAGTTCGTCGACATCGTCGGCGACCAGACCAGCCTTGGCGTGGGCGCCGACGGCTACATTCGCAAGATGCTCACCCAGGCCCTGGGTGAGGACAAGGCCGGCAACCTGATCGACCGCATCCTCCTGGGTGGCAGTACCAGTGGTCTGGACAGCCTGAAGTGGATGGAGCCGCGCGCCGTTGCCGATGTGATTCGCTACGAACACCCGCAGATTCAGGCCATCGTCGTCGCCTATCTCGACCCGGACCAGGCCGGCGAGGTACTCAGCCATTTCGATCACAAGGTGCGCCTGGACATCATCCTGCGGGTGTCCTCGCTCAACACCGTGCAGCCCTCTGCGCTCAAGGAACTCAACCAGATCCTCGAGAAGCAGTTCTCCGGCAGCGCCAACACCACGCGCGCCACCATGGGCGGCGTCAAGCGTGCGGCGGACATCATGAACTTCCTCGACAGCTCGGTGGAAGGCCAGCTGATGGACTCGATCCGCGAAGTGGACGAAGACCTGTCGACGCAGATCGAGGACCTGATGTTCGTCTTCGACAACCTGGCCGATGTGGACGACCGCGGTATCCAGGCGCTGATGCGCGAAGTCTCCTCCGAGGTGCTGGTGCTGGCGCTCAAGGGCGCCGACGATGCGATCAAGGACAAGGTGTTCAAGAACATGTCCAAGCGTGCTGCCGAGCTGTTGCGCGACGATCTGGAGGCCAAGGGTCCGGTGCGTGTCAGCGATGTGGAAGCGGCGCAGAAGGAAATTCTCACCATCGCCCGGCGCATGGCCGAGGCCGGCGAGATCGTGCTCGGCGGCAAGGGCGGCGAGGAAATGGTTTAGCAGGGTCTATTCCCGTTTCGCCACGGCCGCGCCGGAGCCAGTTTTTGCGCGGGGCAAGGCATGAGGAGAGAAGTTTGGTCATTCCAAATGAACGACGAATAACGCAGCAGCGCGCAAAAACCGGCCCGGCCCTTCGGGTTGCGCGGCAAATGGCGCCATGCGGTGTTGCGGGACTTGGCAAGGGGGCAACCATTCCCTGCGTCCCGCGCCTTGCCTGGCGCCATTTGGCGCAGCAACGCGGCTCGCGTCGAAACGGGAACAGACCCTGATGGCAGCCAAGGAGCCCGAGAGCGAGCTGATTCGCGCCAAGGACCTGGGCACTTTCGACCGCTGGGCACTGCCCAGCTTCGACGCGCCGGGTGAGGAGCCGAACGAGGCCGAGAGCGCGAGCGACGAGACGCCGCCTGCTCCTGTGGCTGCCGAGGCCGAGGAAGCCGGGCAGGTGGAGGAGGTGGCCATCGAGGACGTCAAGCCGCTGACGCTCGATGAGCTCGAGGCGATTCGCCAGGACGCCTACAACGAAGGTTTCGCCACTGGCGAGAAGGACGGTTTTCATGCTGGCCAGCTCAAGGCCAAGCAGGAGGCCGATGCCGCGCTGGCGCTCAAGATCGGCAGCCTGGAACGCCTCATGGTGCAGCTGCTCGATCCGATTGCCGAGCAGGATCAGCAGATGGAGGTGGCCCTGGTTCGCCTGGTCAGCCATATGGTGCGTGAGGTGATCCAGCGCGAGCTGAGCATCGATTCCAGCCAGATTCGTCAGGTGCTGCGCGAGGCGCTCAAACTGTTGCCCATGGGCGCCGACAACGTGCGCATCCAGGTCAACCCGCAGGATTTCGAGACGATCAAGGCGCTGCGCGAGCGCCATGAGGAAAGCTGGCGCATCCTCGAGGACGACAGCCTGCTGCCCGGCGGCTGCCGCATCGAGTCGGAACACAGCCAGATCGACGCCAGTGTCGAGACGCGCATGGCGCAGGCGCTCAAGCAGCTGTTCGAGCAGCAGCGCGCGCAGAGTACCCAGCCGCCGGAGGCGGACATCCACCTGGATCTGGATGGCGGCGATGCGCCTTGATCGCGTGAGCTTCGCCCGGCGTCTGGAGGGCTACAGCGAAGCGATCAGCCTGCCCAGCCAGCCCATACTCGAAGGCCGTCTGCTGCGCATGGTCGGCCTTACCCTGGAGGCCGAAGGCCTGCGCGCGGCCATCGGCAGTCGCTGCCTGGTGATCAACGACGACAGCTATCATCCGGTTCAGGTCGAGGCCGAGGTGATGGGATTTTCCGGCGGCAAGATCTACCTGATGCCGGTGGGCAGCCTGGCCGGCGTTGCCCCGGGCGCGCGCGTGGTACCGCTGCCCGATGCCGGGCGTCTGCCCATGGGTATGTCGATGCTCGGCCGGGTTCTCGACGGCGCCGGCCGTGCGCTGGACGGCAAGGGCGGTATGAAGGCCGAGGACTGGGTACCGGTGGATGGCCCGACCATCAACCCGCTCAACCGCGATCCCATCAGCCAGCCGCTGGACGTCGGCATTCGTTCGATCAACGGTTTGCTCACCGTCGGGCGCGGTCAGCGCCTGGGCCTGTTCGCCGGTACCGGTGTCGGCAAGTCGGTGTTGCTGGGCATGATGACGCGCTTTACCGAGGCCGAGATCATCGTCGTCGGGCTGATCGGTGAGCGCGGGCGCGAGGTCAAGGAGTTCATCGACGAGATTCTCGGCGAAGAGGGGCTCAAGCGCTCGGTCGTCGTGGCCTCGCCGGCCGACGATGCGCCGCTGATGCGGCTGCGTGCCGCGCAGTACTGCACGCGTATCGCCGAATATTTCCGCGACAAGGGCAAGAACGTCCTGCTGCTGATGGACTCGCTGACGCGCTACGCCCAGGCGCAGCGTGAAATCGCCCTGGCCATCGGTGAGCCGCCGGCCACCAAGGGCTATCCGCCTTCGGTGTTCGCCAAGTTGCCCAGGCTGGTCGAGCGTGCCGGTAATGCCGAGGCTGGCGGCGGTTCCATCACCGCGTTCTACACCGTGCTGAGCGAGGGCGACGACCAGCAGGACCCCATCGCCGATGCCGCGCGCGGCGTGCTCGATGGCCACTTCGTCCTGTCCCGGCGCCTGGCGGAGGAGGGGCACTATCCGGCGATCGATATCGAGTCGTCGATCAGCCGGGTCATGCCGCAGGTGGTGCCGCCGGAGCAGCTCAAGCAGGCGCAGCGCTTCAAGCAGCTGTGGTCGCGCTACCAGCAGAGCCGCGATCTGATCAGCGTCGGCGCCTACGTTGCGGGGGGCGATGCGGACACCGACCTGGCCATCGCCCGTCAGCCGATCATGGCCCAGTACCTGCGCCAGGGGCTGGAGGAGAGCGTGGGGCTGCCCCTGAGTCGAGAACAGCTGGCCGCCGTGCTGGGGCAATGATGAAGCGCGCTCGCTATTGTTTCGACGTCATTGAGGCCGCGGCGCCATGAGCCTGAGTCGTGCCCGGCGCCTGCAACCGGTGGTCGAGATGGCGCAGAAGGCCGAGCGCGAGGCGGCGCGTCAGCTCGGGCACTGCCAGGGGCTGGTCGGCCAGGCCGAGGCCAAGCTGGGTGAACTGGAGCGCTTTCGCGGCGATTACCAGCAGCAGTGGATCAGCGAGGGCAGCAAGGGGGTTTCCGGCCAGTGGCTGATGAATTATCAGCGCTTCCTGTCACAACTCGAGACGGCGGTCGGCCAGCAGCAGCAAAGCCTGGAGTGGCATCGTGCCAACCTGGAGAAGGTACGTGCCGTGTGGCAGCAGCGCTATGCGCGCCTCGAAGGCCTGCGCAAGCTGGTGCAGCGCTATATCGACGAAGCCCGGCTGGCCGAGGACAGGCGCGAGCAGAAACTGCTCGATGAACTGGCGCAGCGCCTGATCGACCGCGGCGAACCCTGATCAGCGCCGCTCGGCGACTTTTTCATACAAATCTGAAAGTTGTTTCGGCGCCTGGCAGGTGCTACACCTTCAGACGTGAACTGCCCTATCTGGCAAAGTCTCGACAAAGGAGTAGACATGGCCATCACCTCGCAGCCGTCGGCAGACGGGCAAGAGCTGACCATCGTGATCAGAGGACGCTTCGACTTCGCCTCCCATCAGGAGTTTCGTGACGCCTACGAGCGCGTCAATGTGACGCCCAAGCGCTATCAGGTCGACCTGCGCGACACCAGCTATCTGGATAGCTCGGCGCTGGGCATGTTGCTGCTGTTGCGTGATCACGCCGGCGGCGATTCGGCGCAGATTCGTCTGCTCAACTGCAGCAGCGACGTGCGCAAGATCCTTGCGATTTCCAATTTCGAGCAGCTGTTTCAGATCAGCTGATGCCCGATCGTCTTGCGATCCTGATTGCCGAGGACAATGCGGCTGACCGCATGCTGTTGTCCACCATCGTCAGCCGCCAGGGCCATCGTGTGCTGACCGCCAGCAATGGCCTGGAGGCGGTCGCCCTGTTCGAGCAGGAGCGCCCGCACCTGGTCCTTATGGATGCGCTGATGCCGGTGATGGATGGCTTCGAGGCGGCGCGACGGATCAAGGAGCAGGCCGGCGAGGCGCTGGTGCCGATCATCTTCCTTACCTCGCTCACCGAGGGCGAGGCGCTGGTACGGTGTCTGGGAGCCGGTGGTGACGACTTTCTCGCCAAGCCCTACAACCGGGTGATACTCGAGGCCAAGATCGGCGCGATGGATCGTCTGCGCCGTCTGCATGACACCGTGCTGCAGCAGCGCGACCTGATCGCCCGGCACAACGAACACCTGCTGCGCGAGCAGCGCGTGGCCAAGGCGGTATTCGACAAGGTGGCGCATTCCGGCTGCCTGGACGCGCCGAACATCCGCTACATGCAGTCGCCCTATGCGTTGTTCAACGGCGATCTGCTGCTGGCGGCCTACAAGCCCTCTGGCGGCATGCACGTGATGCTCGGCGACTTCACTGGCCATGGCCTGCCTGCGGCCATCGGCGCCATGCCGCTGGCCGAGGTGTTTTATGGCATGACGGCCAAGGGGCATGCACTGGCCGAGATCCTTCGCGAGATCAATGCCAAGCTCAAGCGCATCCTGCCGGTCGGGGTGTTCTGCTGCGCCACCCTGCTCAACATCAGCAGCAAGCGCGGTCTGCTGGAGGTGTGGAATGGCGGGCTGCCGGATGGCTACCTGCTGCATGCCGATGGCCGTCCGCGCCAGCCCCTGGTGTCACGCCATCTGCCTCTCGGCATCCTCGAACCCGCGGCATTCAGCGATCGCTGCGAGGTCTATCCGCTGGCGCCGGGGGATCGCATCTTCCTGCTCAGTGACGGCGTCCTCGAAGCCAGTGATCGGCAAGGGCAGCTGTTCGGCGAGGCGCGCCTGCTCGGGCTGCTCGATGCCAATCGCCAGCCGCAGGCCTTGTTCGAGGAAATCCAGCAGGCGCTGGTGGCATTCCGCGGGGAGCAGCAGGACGACGTCAGCATGCTCCAGGTCGGGCTCGCCGAGGACGACGAGCGTCCGCGGCCGCTGGCCTTCGCCGATAGTGGCCAGAGCAGCCTGATGGACTGGTCGGCCAGCTTCGAGTTTCGCGCGCTGAGCCTGCGCCATTTCAACCCCTTGCCGTACCTGCTGCAGCTGCTGCTGGACGTGCAGGCCCTGCGCCCACGTGGCGGCGAGCTGTATACGGTGCTCGCCGAGCTGTATTCCAATGCACTGGAACACGGAGTGATGGGGCTGGATTCCTCGCTCAAGCAGGACGCCAGCGGCTTCGCCGAATACTACCGGGAACGGCGCCTGCGCCTGGGAGCCCTGCGTGACGGCTACGTACGTTTTCATCTGCAGATGCTGCCCGAGGACAATGGCGGTCGGCTGATCGTGCGGGTGGAGGATAGCGGGCCGGGTTTCGACCCCGCCAGGCTCATGGCGACGAGGGAGGGCGCGCTCTGCGGGCGCGGGCTTGCGCTGGTGCGTGAGCTGAGTGACGGTTTTGCTTGCGGCCCCGACGGACGGGGCGTCAGCGTGGAGTTTTGCTGGTCCGCTGAGGCATAATCCGGGCCTTGAAGTTCAGGGAGTGACCCGGTGTCCGATATCCATCTCGACGATGCCGTCCTGGCGGCCTTGCAGGACGTCATGGAAGACGAATACCCCATTCTGCTCGATACCTTCGTCGCCGACTCGGAAGAGCGTTTGCGCCTGTTGCATCAGGCCCGCGCCGAGGGCGACGCGCAGGGCCTGCGGCTGGCTGCGCACAGCTTCAAGGGCAGTTGCAGCAACATGGGCGCCGTGCTGCTGGCCGGTCTGTGCAAGGAGCTGGAGGATGCCGGGCGGCGCGAGGCGCTGGAACTGGCCCCGGCGCTGATCGAGCAGATCGAGCGCGAGTTCGCCATCGTGCGCATCCTGTTCAAGTCCGAGCGCCAGCGCTACCGCGTCTGAGCTTTCACGAGTTGGCCCGCCCTTTGCTCTGGTACCGTCACGACCCATCAGACGGAGAGCGTCCATGTCCGCGTTGCCCGACCTACGCCTGCAGGCCACGCCTGAGGCAAAGAGCAAAGCGAAGCAGCCGGCCAAAGCGCCGGAACCCAGCAAGAACGGTGCTTCCAGCTTTGCCGAGGTATATGCCAAGGAGCGTCAGGCCAAGCCTGGCGAGCGTGCTGGCAGTACCGACAGAACCAGCCAGGAGCAGAAGCCCGCGCCCGCCACGGCAGAGTCCGATGCCGCTGCGACTGCCGCCGAGCAGCCTGCGGTTGCCGCCCCCGGCAATTCCTTGCCGACGCAGGAGGAGGCTGAAGAGGCGCTCGACCCGCTGCTGGCGATGGCGCTGGGTGGCATCCAGGTTCAGCCGGAGGAGGCCCCGGTAGCCGAGGAAGCGCCGGACATGCCAGCGCTGCTGATTACCGGTACCAGCGTCGGCGCCGCCGAGAGTGCCGAGCCGGTGCTGGAGGAGGACGCGCTCGACCCGCTGGCGCTGCTCAAGCAACCAGTGGAAGAGGCAAGCAAGGCCCAGGCCCCGCAGGATGCTGCGAGCAAAAGTACCAGGGTCGCCACCAGTACCGACTTTGCCGCGGCCATGGCGGCGATGGGCAAGGGCGAGCAATCCAGCGAAAGCAGCGAAGAGCAGATGCTGGACCTGCCGCCGGAAAGCCTGGCCAAGGATGCCCTGGAGAGCCTCAGGGAGAGCGTTCAGCCCAACCGTCCGGATCAGTTCGTCAGCAAGCTCAATGCGCTGACCCAGGCGCTCAATCATCAGGCTGGCGCCGCGCAGCGCCTGCCGCTGGTACCGGGGCAGCCGGTGGCGATGCAGCAGGGCGGCTGGAGCGAGGCGGTGGTCGATCGCGTCATGTGGCTGTCCAGCCAGAACCTCAAGTCGGCTGAAATCCAGCTCGACCCGGCTGAGCTGGGGCGCCTCGAGGTACGCGTGAACCTGTCCCAGGATCAGGCGCAGGTGACCTTCGCCAGCCCCAACGCCGGGGTGCGTGAGGCGCTGGAGGGACAGATGCACCGCCTGCGTGAGCTGTTCGCCCAGCAGGGCATGAACCTGGCCGATGCCAACGTTTCCGACCAGTCGCTGAACCGCGGCTGGCAGGGGCAGGGCGAAGGCGGCCGCGGTGGCTCCGCCTCGCGTGATGGTCTGCTCGCTGGCGAAGAGCTGCAACCCGGTGCCCAGCAGGAGGTGCGCAGCGAGCGCTTGACCGCCGGCCGTGGTCTGGTCGACTACTACGCCTGAAGAACGCTTCCAGTCCCGAGGCAATGCCCGACGCTCGGCATCCTCCGCTAGACTTTCATTCGCCCGGGCCGCCGAAAGGTGCTCGGGCGAATGCATTTTGGGTGACAGCGAGCAGCGGGCGCTGTTAAATCCGCAGCCCAGAGTTAGACAAGCCTGCTCATATGCTGGCATAACACTTGCTCTTAACCCCTTGAATGCGGAAAAGAACCCAGGCACTGACGGATTATTGGCATGGCTAAGAAAGAAGCGGCACCGGCTGCCGACGGACAACCCGCCGGCAAGAGCAAGCTCAAACTCATCATCCTCATCGTGGTGGGTCTGCTTCTGGCTGTCGGCCTGTCCGTTGGCGGTACCTGGTTCATTCTCAGCAAGGGCGACAAGCACGAGGAGGCCAAGCCGGCAGAGGCCGTGGCAGCTGCCCCGGTGCGTCAGCCAGCCATTTACCAGGACCTGATGCCGGCCTTCGTGGTCAATTTCAATCATCAGAACCGCACCCGCTATCTGCAGGTCAGCATGGCCCTGATGAGCCGTGATGCCGCCGGGATGGAAAAGCTCAAGGTGCACATGCCGGTGCTGCGCAATCGTCTGGTGATGCTGCTGTCCGGCCAGGACTTCGCCGCGCTGCAAACGCCACTGGGCAAGGACATGCTCCTGCAGCAGGCGCTGGCCAGCGTGCAGGAGCTGGCGCAGAAGGAAACCGGCAGTACCGTGGTCGAGCAGGTGCTGTTCACCAATTTCGTGTTGCAGTAGCGGGAGCCGAAGATGGCCGTGCAAGACCTGCTTTCCCAGGACGAGATCGATGCGCTGTTGCATGGCGTCGACGACGGCCTGGTGGAAACCGAGGACGCCGCGGAGCCGGGTAGCGTCAAGCAGTATGACCTGACCAGTCAGGATCGTATCGTCCGTGGGCGCATGCCGACCCTGGAGATGATCAACGAGCGTTTCGCCCGTTACACCCGCATCAGCATGTTCAACCTGCTGCGCCGCTCGGCCGACGTCGCCGTCGGCGGCGTGCAGGTGATGAAGTTCGGCGAATACGTGCATTCGCTCTACGTGCCCACCAGCCTCAACCTGGTGAAGATGAAGCCGCTGCGCGGCACCGGGCTGTTCATCCTCGACGCCAAGCTGGTGTTCAAGCTGGTGGACAACTTCTTCGGCGGCGACGGTCGTCACGCCAAGATCGAGGGTCGCGAGTTCACCCCCACAGAGCTGCGCGTGGTGCGCATGGTGCTCGACCAGGCGTTCATCGACCTGCGCGAGGCCTGGCACGCGGTCATGGACATCAACTTCGAGTACGTCAACTCCGAGGTCAACCCGGCCCTGGCCAACATCGTCAGCCCCAGCGAGGTAGTGGTGGTATCCACCTTCCATATCGAACTGGACGGCGGTGGCGGCGACCTGCACATCACCATGCCGTACTCGATGATCGAGCCGATCCGCGAGATGCTCGACGCCGGCTTCCAGTCCGATGTCGACGATCAGGACGAGCGCTGGATCAAGGCGCTGCGCGAAGACATTCTCGATGTCAGCGTACCGCTGGCCGCCACCGTGGCACGTCGTCAGCTGAAGCTGCGCGACATCCTGCACATGCAGCCGGGCGACGTGATCCCGGTGGAACTGCCGGAGAACGTGATCATGCGTGCCAATGGCGTACCGACCTTCAAGGTCAAGCTGGGCGCACACAAGGGCAATCTGGCCCTGCAGGTGCTGGAACCAATCGAACGCCAGCGCTGAGGCGCTGGAACTGCGCAGGGGCAGCGGGCCCGATGCAAACGAATAGCTGAAGCCAGGCGAGGAAAGACGATGGCAGACGAAGAAAACACTTCCCCAGAGGAACAGGCGCTGGCCGACGAGTGGGCCGCAGCGCTGGCCGAGGCGGGCGATGCGGGGCAGGACGATATCGATGCGATGCTGGCCGGACAGGCACCTGCCCAGCCATCGGCGCCGCGTGCGCCGATGGAGGAGTTCGGCAGTGTGCCGCCGCCCAGCAACCTGCCGACCAGCCTGGAAGGACCCAATCTGGACGTGATCCTGGACATTCCGGTGTCCATTTCCATGGAGGTGGGCAATACCGACATCACCATTCGTAACCTGCTGCAGCTCAACCAGGGGTCGGTGATCGAACTGGATCGCCTGGCCGGTGAGCCGCTCGACGTGCTGGTCAACGGTACGCTGATCGCCCATGGCGAAGTGGTGGTGGTCAACGAGAAGTTCGGCATTCGCCTGACCGACGTGATCAGCCCCAGCGAACGCATCAAGAAGCTGCGCTGATCATGGCTCGACTCCTCGCGTTATTGTGTGCGCTGCCAGGGTTAGCGCTGGCCGCCGAGCCTGCGGGCAAGGCCGCCACGCCCATGGCCGGCAGCGACGTGGCCGGCCAGCTGGGGCAGTTGCTGCTGGGCCTGCTGCTGGTCATCGGCCTGATCTTCCTGCTCGCTTGGCTGCTGCGCCGCGTGCAGCAACTGGCGCCACGTGGCGGCCAGGTGATCAAGTTGCTGGCCACGCAGCCGCTGGGTCCGCGTGATCGCCTGGTGCTGGTGCAGGTGGGTAGCGAGCAGATACTGCTGGGCCTTTCCGCCGGGCGCATCACGCCCCTGCATGTGCTCAAGGAGCCGGTGCACCTGGCCGACGCCGAGCCCGCCACACCGGAATTCGCCCAGCGTCTGATGGAGCTGCTGGGCAAGGATCAGAAGGACAAATCCTGATGCTGCGCTTGTTGCTGGTGCTGGTACTGAGCCTGGCTGCTTCACTGGCATTCGCCGAAGACCCGCCTGGCGCCAGCTCGCTGATTCAGCAGGGCAACAGCCCGCTGTCGATCCCGGCCATCACCCTGTCGACGGACGCCGACGGCCAGCAGGAATACTCGGTCAGCCTGCAGATCCTGCTGATCATGACGGCGCTGAGTTTCATTCCGGCGTTCGTCATGCTGATGACCAGCTTCACCCGGATCATCATCGTCTTTTCCATCCTGCGCCAGGCCCTGGGCCTGCAGCAGACGCCATCGAACCAGATGCTTGTGGGCCTGGCGCTGTTTCTGACGCTGTTCATCATGGCGCCGATTTTCGACCGGATTAACACCGATGCCCTGCAGCCCTACCTCAACGAGGAGATCATCGCCCAGGAGGCGCTGACCCGCGCTGAGGGGCCGATCCGCGATTTCATGCTGGCACAGACCCGCGAGAGCGACCTCGCCCTGTTCGTAAGACTGTCCAAGCGTACCGACCTGGCGAGTGTCGAAGATGTGCCGCTGACCATCCTGGTGCCGGCCTTCGTCACGTCCGAGCTGAAGACCGCGTTCCAGATCGGCTTCATGATCTTCATCCCGTTCCTGATCATCGATATGGTGGTCGCCAGTATCCTCATGGCGATGGGCATGATGATGCTGTCGCCGCTGATCATTTCCCTGCCGTTCAAGATCATGCTGTTCGTCCTGGTCGATGGCTGGGCGCTGATCATGGGCACCCTGGCCGCCAGTTTCGGCACGTTATAGCGAGGCTCACCATGACTCCCGAGGTGGCGGTTGACCTGTTTCGCGAAGCGCTCTGGCTGATCGTGCTGATCGTCGGCCTGGCCGTGGTGCCGAGCCTGGTGGTGGGCCTGATCGTGGCCATGTTCCAGGCGGCCACGCAGATCAACGAACAGACCCTGAGCTTCCTGCCGCGTCTGATGGTGATGCTGATCACCCTGATCTGGGCCGGCCCCTGGCTGGTCAGCCAGCTGATGGAGTACACCCAGAACCTGATCCAGAACATTCCGTACCTCATAGGTTGAGGGGCAGGGCGCGATGCTGGAGTTGAGCAACGAGCAGATCAGCGGCTGGGTCGCCCAGTTCCTGCTGCCGTTGTTCCGTATCGCGGCGATGCTGATGGTGATGCCGATCATTGGTACCCAGTTGGTGCCGACCCGGGTGCGGCTCTACCTGGCCCTGGCCATCAGCGTGGTGCTGGTGCCGACCCTGCCGCCGATGCCGCAGGTCGATGCCCTGAGCCTGCGCAGCCTGATGCTGATCCTCGAGCAGGTGCTGATCGGCGCCATGTTCGGTTTCATTCTGCAGCTGTTCTTCCACCTGTTCGCCGTTGCGGGGCAGATCATCGCCATGCAGATGGGCCTGGGCTTCGCCTCCATGGTCGACCCGACCAACGGCGTGTCGGTGCCGGTGCTCGGCCAGTTCATGCTGATGCTGGTGACCCTGCTGTTTCTCGCCATCAACGGTCATCTGGTGGTGCTGGAAATCCTCGCGGAGAGCTTCCTGACCCTGCCGCCAGGGCAGGGACTGATGGTCAATCATTATTGGGCGCTGGCCGGCAAGCTGGGCTGGGTAATCGGCGCCGGGCTGTTGCTGACCCTGCCCATGGTCACCGCGCTGCTGGTGATCAACCTGGCGTTCGGCGTGATGACTCGGGCCGCGCCGCAGCTGAACATCTTTTCCATCGGCTTCCCCCTGACCCTGGCCCTGGGCCTGGTGATCTTCTGGGTGGGGCTCTCCGATTTCGGCAGCCTGTTCCAGGCGCTGGCCAGCGACGCCCTGCAGCAGTTGGGCGAGTTCGCCTTGACGCGATGAGGGGCGAGCATGGCTGAAAGCGAGAGCGGCGCCGACAAGAGCGAGGAACCCACAGGCAAGCGACTTGAAGAGTCGCGCAAGAAAGGCCAGATCGCTCGCTCCAAGGAGCTCAATACCCTGGCGGTGACCCTCACCGGTACCGTGGCGCTGATCATCTTCGGCGCCTACATGGGCAACGTGCTGATGGACATCATGCGCGGCAATTTCAGCCTGCCACGCGACGTGCTGATGAGTGAACGCAGCATGGCGCTGTACCTGCTGGCCTCGGGCAAGGAGGCATTGCTGGCGACGCAGCCATTTCTGATCGCCTTACTCATCGCCTCCATCGCCGGCCCCATTGCCCTGGGCGGCTGGCTGTTTTCCGCCGAGGCGCTGCAGCCCAAGGCCAGCCGGATGAACCCGCTGGCGGGGCTCAAGCGCATGTTCTCGGTTCAGGCCCTGGTCGAGCTGGTCAAGGCACTGGCCAAGTTCCTGGTCATCCTGGCGGTGGCGCTGGTGGTGCTGGCGCTGGACCAGGACGATCTGCTGGCGATCGCCAACGAGCCGGTCGAGCCGGCCATCCTGCACAGCCTCAAGGTGGTCGGCTGGAGCGCTTTCTGGCTGTCGTGCGGGCTGATCCTGATCGCCGCCGTGGATGTGCCGTTCCAGCTGTGGAGTCACAAGCAGAAGCTGATGATGACCAAGCAGGAAGTGCGCGACGAATACAAGGACACCGAGGGCAAGCCCGAGGTCAAGGGGCGCATTCGCCAGCTGCAGCGCGAGATGGCCGAGCGACGCATGATGCAGGCGGTGCCGCAGGCCGACGTGGTGATCACCAACCCGACGCACTTCGCCGTGGCGCTCAAGTACGACCCGGAGAAGGGCAGTGCGCCAGTGCTGCTGGCCAAGGGCGGCGACTTCCTGGCGTTGAAGATCCGCGAGATCGCCCAGGAGCATCAGGTGATGGTGCTGGAGTCTCCGGCGCTGGCGCGGGCGGTGTACTACTCCACCGAACTGGACCAGGAAATTCCTGCCGGGTTGTACCTGGCGGTGGCCCAGGTTCTGGCGTACGTCTACCAGCTGCGCCAGTACCGAGCCGGCAAGGGCAAGCGCCCCGGGCCGCTGCCGGATCTGCCGATTCCGCCGGACTTGCGGCGCGACGGATGAGAACGACGGCTTCAGGCTTCAGGCTAAAGCATCAAGTCCTGCGCCATAGGCTTTCGTTTTGCCTGCAGCCACCTTTCTGGAACACTTCTTGCCATTACCCCTTCGAAACGCATTTTCGCGTCAAAAGTTTGAATGGCTTGGGGTAGGGACGTGGCAGTAGATCGCGCACAGTTAATCGGTGATGTCCGCAGCAACCTGGCGGGCCTGCGTCACGGCAATCTGGGGATTCCCCTGCTGCTGCTGGTCATGCTCGGCATGGTCATGCTGCCCATCCCGGCGTTCCTGCTCGACGTGCTGTTCACCTTCAGCATCGCGCTGTCGATCGTGGTGCTGCTGGTCAGTATCTACGCGCTGCGGCCGCTGGACTTCGCCGTCTTCCCCACCATCCTGCTGGCGGCGACCTTGCTGCGCCTGGCGCTGAACGTGGCCTCGACCCGCGTCGTGCTGCTCAACGGCCATGAGGGGCATGGCGCGGCGGGGCAGGTGATCCAGGCCTTCGGTGAGGTGGTGATCGGCGGCAACTACGTGGTCGGTATCGTGGTGTTCGCCATCCTCATGATCATCAACTTCGTGGTGGTCACCAAGGGCGCCGGGCGTATCTCCGAGGTGAGCGCGCGCTTCACCCTCGATGCCATGCCCGGCAAGCAGATGGCCATCGACGCCGACCTCAACGCCGGTCTGATCGATCAGGCCGAAGCCAAGAAGCGTCGTTCGGAAGTGGCTCAGGAAGCCGATTTCTACGGCTCGATGGACGGTGCCAGCAAATTCGTGCGCGGCGATGCCATCGCCGGCCTGCTGATCCTGTTCATCAACCTCATCGGCGGTATCGCCATCGGTGTGCTGCAGCACCAGCTGGCATTCGCCGATGCCGGCAAGGTCTACACCCTGCTGACCATCGGTGATGGCCTGGTCGCGCAGATTCCCTCGCTGCTGCTGTCCACCGCCGCTGCGGTGATGGTGACCCGCGTCTCTACATCCGAGGACATGGGCGCTCAGGTCAATCGGCAGATGTTCGCCTCGCCGCGCGCGCTGGCCGTGGCCGCTGCCATTCTCATCGCCATGGGCCTGGTTCCGGGCATGCCGCACTTTTCCTTCATCAGCCTCGGGCTGGTGGCGGCTGCGGGGGCCTACTGGATCGCCCACAAGAATCGCAAGGCCAAGGAAGCCGAAATCAAGGAGGTCCAGCGTCAACAGGAGCTGATCCCCGCGCAGAAGGCGCAGGAGGTCAAGGAGCTGGGTTGGGACGACGTCACCCCGGTGGACATGGTCGGTCTGGAAGTGGGCTATCGCCTGATTCCGCTGGTCGACCGCAATCAGGGCGGGCAGTTGCTGGCGCGGATCAAGGGTGTACGCAAGAAGCTGTCGCAGGAGATGGGCTTTCTCATGCCCTCGGTGCATATCCGCGACAACCTCGACCTGGCGCCCAATGCCTACCGTCTGACCCTGATGGGCGTGAGCGTGGCCGAGGCCGAGGTCTATCCGGACCGTGAGCTGGCGATCAACCCGGGCCAGGTATTCGGCCCGCTCAACGGCATCGCCGCCAAGGATCCGGCGTTCGGCCTGGAGGCGGTATGGATCGACCCCAGCCAGCGCGACCAGGCACAGTCGCTCGGTTACACCGTGGTCGATGCCAGTACCGTGGTTGCCACCCACCTCAACCAGATCCTGCACAAGCATGCCCACGAGCTGCTGGGGCACGAGGAAGTGCAGCAGCTCATGCAGTTGCTGGCCAAGAGCTCGCCCAAGCTTGCCGAAGAGCTGGTGCCGGGGCTGGTGTCGCTGTCGACCCTGCTCAAGGTGCTGCAGGCGCTGCTGCAGGAGCAGGTGCCGGTGCGCGACATCCGCACCATCGCCGAGGCGATCGCCAACGTCGCGCCAAAGAGTCAAGATCCCGCCGCGATGGTTGCCGCGGTGCGTGTCTCGCTGGCCCGCGCCATCGTGCAAAGCATCGTGGGACTAGAGCCGGAGCTGCCTGTGATCACCCTCGAACCAAGGTTGGAACAGATATTGCTCAATAGCCTGCAGAAGGCCGGTCAGGGCAGCGAGGATGGCATCCTCCTCGAACCTGGCATGGCCGAGAAGCTGCAGCGTTCCCTGGTGGAAGCGGCGCAGCGCCAGGAAATGCTCGGCAAGCCGGTGATTCTGCTGGTGGCCGGACCGGTCCGGGCGATGCTGTCGCGCTTCGCGCGGCTGGCGGTACCCAGCATGCACGTGCTGGCGTACCAGGAAATTCCGGACAACAAGCAGGTCACCATAGTCGCTACGGTCGGCCAGAACTGAGGTAAAGGGTCATGCAGGTCAAACGCTTCTTCGCCGCCGATATGCGGACCGCCATGAAACTGGTGCGTGACGAATTGGGCGCCGACGCCGCGATCATCGGCAACCGCCGTGTCGCCGGTGGCGTCGAGCTGACCGCTGCGCTGGATTACCAGGCACCGACGCCGGTGCGTCCGAACCCGGCGCTGGAAGCGGAGCTGCGCAAGACCCAGGCGCGCATCGCCAGCGCCCAGGCCGAGCTGGCCACCCGTGCCGAGCAGGATGCCGGCAAGGACCGCCAGCTGTTCGCCAACGAATCGCTGCTGGCCCCCGAACTGCCGGCGACGCCGGTCAAGCCGCAGCGTCCGGTCGAGGCTGCAGCGCCTGCCGCCCCGGCGGTCGACCCACGCGCGCTGGACGCCATGCGCTTCGAGCTGCACGGTCTGCGTGAACTGATCGAAGTGCAGCTGGGCTCCATCGCCTGGGGCCAGTTGCAGAATCGCCGTCCGCAGCAGGCCAATCTGTGGCGGCGCCTGCAGCGCATGGGCCTGTCCGCCGAACTGTCGCAGGCGCTGCTGGGCAAGGTGGCCGGTGTCGCCGAGCCGCGCCAGGCCTGGCGCATGCTGCTGGCGCACCTGGCGCACGCGATCAAGACGCCCAAGGTCGAGCCGCTGGAAGAGGGCGGGGTGATCGCCCTGGTCGGGCCGGCCGGCATGGGCAAGACCACCACCCTGGCCAAGCTGGCCGCGCGCTACGTGCTTAAGTACGGCGCGCAGCAGGTCGCTCTGGTGAGCATGGACAGCTTCCGCATCGGCGCGCAGGAACAGCTCAAGACCCTGGGGCGTATTCTTGGCGTATCGGTGACCCAGATCGACCCCGGTCAGTCCCTGCTACAGGCGCTGGCGCCGCTGGCCAAGAAGCGCGTGGTGCTGGTCGATACCGCCGGCCTGCCGGGCAATGACCCGGCGCTGCGTCTGCAACTGGAAAGCCTGGCCTCGGCACGCATCAAGGCGAAGAATTATCTGGTCCTGGCCGCAACAAGTCAGAGCCAAGTGCTCAAGGCCGCCTACCATAGTTATAAGCGCTGTGGCCTCGCAGGCTGCATACTGACGAAACTGGATGAGGCCGCGAGCCTGGGCGAGGTTTTGGGTCTGGCTATAGGCCAGCAACTGCCGGTAGCCTATGTGACGGACGGGCCGCGCATTCCGGATGACCTGCAGGTGCCGCGCAGCCACCAGCTGGTCAGCCGTGCGGTAGGTCTGCAGGCTCCCGAGGAGCCGAGCGAGGAGGCCATGGCGCAGATGTTCGCCGGCCTCTACCACAGTCCGGCGAAACGAGCCGGCTGAAACGGCGAGAATGTTGCACCCTCTCGCGCAGGTGCTGCGAGAGTGAACGGCCTGAGGGCCAAGTCGAAGTTAGACAAGGTGTAAAGAGAACATGGGTATGCATCCCGTACAGGTGATCGCGGTGACCGGCGGCAAGGGTGGCGTCGGCAAGACCAATGTGTCGGTGAATCTGTCCATGGCCCTGGCCGATCTTGGCCGTCGGGTGATGCTGATGGACGCCGACCTGGGCCTGGCCAATGTCGACGTGCTGCTGGGGCTCACGCCCAAGCGCACCCTGGCCGATGTCATCGCAGGCGAATGCGATCTGCGCGACGTGCTGCTGCAGGGGCCGGGCGGCATCCGTATCGTGCCGGCCGCCTCCGGTACACAGAGCATGGTCAGCCTCACGCCGATGCAGCACGCCGGCCTGATCCAGGCGTTCAGCGACATCAGCGAAAATCTCGACGTGCTGGTGATCGACACCGCCGCCGGCATCGGCGATGCGGTGGTCAGCTTCGTGCGCGCCGCGCAGGAAATCCTCGTGGTGGTGTGCGACGAGCCCACTTCGATCACCGACGCCTATGCGCTGATCAAGTTGCTCAACCGCGACCACGGCATCAGCCGTTTCCGCGTCCTGGCCAACATGGCCCACAGCCCGCAGGAAGGACGCAATCTCTTTGCTAAGCTGACCAAGGTGACGGATCGCTTCCTCGATGTCGCCCTGCAGTATGTCGGTGCCGTGCCCTACGATGAGTGTGTGCGCAAAGCCGTGCAGAAACAGCGCGCAGTCTACGAAGCCTTCCCACGATCCAAGTGCGCTCTGGCGTTCAAGGCGATAGCTCAGAAGGTTGACACCTGGCCGCTGCCGGCCAATCCCCGTGGCCATCTGGAGTTTTTCGTCGAACGTCTGGTGCAGCAACCGACTGCAGACTCGGCCGTATGACAGCAGCCTCTGGACTTCGTATGTACAACAAGGCTCAGGCGCAGGATTCCCAGCACCAGCTGATCGAGCGCTACGCGCCACTGGTCAAGCGCATCGCCTACCACCTGTTGGCACGTCTGCCGGCCAGCGTGCAGGTCGATGATCTGATTCAGGCCGGCATGATCGGCCTGCTCGAAGCCTCGCGCAAATACGATTCCAGCAAGGGTGCCAGTTTCGAAACCTTCGCCGGTATTCGTATCCGCGGCTCCATGCTCGATGAGGTGCGCAAGGGTGACTGGGCGCCGCGTTCGGTGCACCGCAACAGCCGTATGGTCAGCGACGCCATTCGCGCCGTCGAAGCCAGAACCGGACGCGACGCTAAAGATCACGAGGTTGCGGCCGAACTCCAATTGAGTCTGGAGGATTACTACGGCATCCTTGGCGACACTTTGGGCAGCCGCCTGTTCAGCTTCGACGACCTGTTGCAGGACGGCGAGCACGGCGGGTTGCACGAAGACGCCGGGCAAACCCACCTCGAACCTTCGCGGGACCTCGAAGACGAACGCTTCCAGGCGGCCTTGGCCGATGCCATCGCCGGCTTGCCGGAGCGTGAACGTCTGGTGCTGGCGCTGTATTACGATGAAGAACTGAACTTGAAGGAAATCGGTGAAGTGCTGGGGGTTAGCGAGTCGCGTGTCAGCCAGTTGCACAGCCAGTGCGCGGCGCGTTTGCGCTCGCGGCTGAGTGAATGGCGCGCCGGCTGAAGGCGACGCACTCGCAGGCAGAAACGGTTTCACGATTAAAGGACGTAGTTGCAAGCGCAATACGTTTGGGACTGTACGGAGGTCGACTTGGACAAGAACATGAAAATCCTCATCGTTGACGATTTCTCGACGATGCGACGGATCATCAAGAACCTCTTGCGGGACTTGGGTTTCACCAACACCGCGGAAGCCGACGACGGCACCTCGGCGCTGCCGATGCTGCAGAGCGGCAGCTTCGACTTTCTGGTGACCGACTGGAACATGCCCGGCATGACCGGCATCGACCTGCTGCGCGCGGTGCGCGCCGACGAGCGCCTCAAGCACCTGCCGGTGCTGATGGTGACCGCCGAAGCCAAGCGCGATCAGATCATCGAGGCGGCCCAGGCCGGCGTGAATGGCTACGTGGTCAAACCCTTCACCGCCCAGGTGCTGAAGGAAAAGATCGAGAAGATCTTCGAGCGGGTCAACGGCTGATGCCAGCCGCGAGGGTGCTATGGAACACGATGACTCCACGCTGGGTGACCTCGAGTCGACCCTGAAAAACAATGCCCGCGATCTGGTCGACAGCCTCGAACAAGGCAACTTCGGCGCCGCGGTGCAACTGATCAACGAGCTCAACAAGGTCCGTGATCGCGGGCTGTACCACGAAGTCGGCAAGCTGACCCGTGAGCTGCACAACGCCATCGTCAACTTTCAGCTCGATCCGCGCATGCCGCATGCTCAGGAGCTGTCGCAGATCGCCGACGCCACCGAGCGTTTGAACTACGTCGTGACCATGACCGAGAAGGCCGCCAACCGCACCATGGATCTGGTGGAGCAGAGCGCGCCGCTGGTCAACGATCTGAGCGACGAAGCGCAGAGTCTGAGCGTCGAGTGGGGCCGCTTCATGCGCCGCGAAATCGGTGCCGATGGCTTTCGCGAGCTGGCCAAGCGCGTCGAGCTGTTCCTCGCCCGCAGCGAGCGAGACGGCGCCAAGCTTTCCGGCCATCTCAATGACATTCTGCTGGCGCAGGACTACCAGGACCTCACCGGTCAGGTGATCAAGCGCGTCACCCAGCTGGTGACCGAAGTGGAAAGCAACCTGCTCAAGCTGGTGCTCATGGCCAGCCAGGTCGACCGTTTCGCCGGTATTCAGCACGACCATGAAGTGCTGCGTGCCGAACAGGAAAAATTAAAAGAACCATCGCGGGGTGAAGGTCCGCAGATTCATGCCGATAAGCGTGATGACGTTGCCTCCAGCCAGGACGATGTCGACGACCTGCTGTCCAGTCTAGGGTTCTAAGGAGCACACAATATGAGCTTCGGCGCCGATGAAGAGATCCTCCAGGATTTCCTGGTAGAGGCCGGCGAGATTCTCGAACAGTTGTCCGAACAGTTGGTCGAGCTGGAAAGCCGACCGGACGACATGAACCTGCTCAATGCCATCTTTCGCGGTTTCCATACCGTCAAGGGCGGAGCGGGCTTCCTCCAGCTCAACGAGCTGGTGGAGTGCTGCCATATCGCCGAAAACGTCTTCGACATCCTGCGCAAGGGTGAGCGTCGCGTCGATTCGGAGCTGATGGATGTGGTGCTCGAGGCTCTTGATGCAGTCAATGGCATGTTCGGCGAGGTGCGTGAGCGTCGCGAGCCGACGCCCGCGTTGCCAGAACTTCTCGCGGCCCTGTCGCGCCTGGCCGAGCCGGGCGGCAGCGAGGCTGCCCCTGCGCCCGTAGCGCAGGCCGTGGCGCAACCCGAGCCGGAGCCGGAGCCCCAGCCGGTCGCGCCGCCCGTGGCCACGGGTGACATCACCGACAGCGAATTCGAGCAACTGCTCGACGCGCTGGGTGATGCGCCGGCGGCCGCGCCGAGCGAGCAGGGCGCTGGCGGTGACGAGATCACCGATGACGAGTTCGAGTCGCTGCTCGATCAGCTGCATGGCAAGGGTCAGTTTTCCGGCGCGGTCGAGACCTCTGCCAGTGCAAGCGTCGCCGCTGCGCCGGCTGCTGCGGCGGCGAGCGACGATATAACCGACGACGAATTCGAAGCGCTGCTCGATCAGCTGCACGGCAAGGGCCAGTTCTCCGCTGCTGCCGAGGCCGCGGCGCCGGCTGCCGTGGCCGCAGCGCCCGCACCGGCCAGTGACGAGATCACTGACGACGAGTTCGAATCGCTGCTCGATCAGTTGCACGGCAAGGGCAAGTTCGTGCCACCCAGCGAGCCGGTAGCCGCTCCTGCATCCGCTGCCAAGCCGGCTGCAGCGCCCAAGGCCGCGGCACCTGCCAGCCCGGCGCCGGCCAGGGCCGAGCCCGCTGCTGCGCGTGCCGCCGCCGCGCCCGCGTCCGCCGACAAGGCTCCGCCGGCGAGCGAAGCGGAAACCACCGTACGGGTCGATACCGCACGCCTCGACGAGATCATGAACATGGTCGGCGAGCTGGTGCTGGTGCGTAACCGCCTGGTACGCCTGGGGCTCAACAGCGGTGACGAGGCCATGTCCAAGGCCGTATCGAACCTGGATGTGGTGACCGCCGACCTGCAGACCTCGGTCATGAAGACCCGCATGCAGCCGATCAAGAAGGTTTTCGGCCGCTTCCCGCGTCTGGTCCGCGATCTGGCGCGCAACCTGAAGAAGGAAATCAACCTCGAGCTGGTGGGCGAGGAAACCGACCTCGACAAGAACCTGGTCGAGGCCCTGGCCGACCCGCTGGTGCACCTGGTGCGTAACGCCGTCGACCATGGCGTGGAGACCCCGGAAGAGCGCGAGAAGGCCGGCAAGGCCCGCGCCGGCCGCGTGGTGCTGTCCGCCGAGCAGGAAGGCGACCACATCCTCCTGTCGATCACCGATGACGGCAAGGGCATGGACGCCGATGTGCTGCGAGCCAAGGCCGTGGAGAAGGGCCTGCTGGACAAGGACGCGGCCGAACGACTGAACGAGTTCGAATGCTACAACCTGATCTTCGCCCCGGGCTTCTCGACCAAGACCGAGATTTCCGACGTGTCCGGCCGCGGCGTGGGCATGGACGTGGTGAAGACCAAGATTTCCCAGCTCAACGGCACGGTCAACGTGTTCTCGCAGAAGGGCCAGGGTTCGAAGATCGTCATCAAGGTGCCGCTGACCCTGGCGATCATGCCGACGCTGATGGTGATGCTGGAGAACCAGGCCTTCGCCTTCCCGCTGGTCAACGTCAACGAGATCTTCCACCTCGATCTGTCGCGCACCAACGTGGTCGACGGCCAGGAAGTGGTCATCGTGCGCGACAAGGCGCTGCCGCTGTTCTACCTCA
This sequence comes from Ectopseudomonas guguanensis, assembly GCF_900104265.1. GTDB lineage: Bacteria > Pseudomonadota > Gammaproteobacteria > Pseudomonadales > Pseudomonadaceae > Aquipseudomonas > Aquipseudomonas guguanensis. The sequence goes on along the minus strand of NZ_FNJJ01000011.1, from coordinate 16,160 downwards.
AGCGCTGGCTGGTGCCGCAGGCCTTCCATGAGGGGCAGCGCGAGGGTCATGTGGTGATCCTTACCGTCGGCAGTCAACGCATCGGCTTTGTCGTCGATCAATTGGTCGGCCAGGAGGAAGTGGTAATCAAGCCGCTGGGCAAGATGCTCCAGGGCACGCCCGGGATGTCCGGCGCCACCATTACCGGCGACGGTCGCATCGCATTGATTCTCGACGTACCGAGCATGCTCAAGCGCTACGCTCGACGTTTCTGATGTTTCGCGGCGCGGGCCCTGGCTTCGCGCCGTCTAGGAGTGTGTATGGCTGTTAAGGTTCTGGTGGTGGACGACTCCGGTTTCTTCCGCCGGCGCGTTTCGGAAATCCTGTCTGCTGACCCCAGCATTCAGGTCGTGGGCACGGCCACCAACGGGCGCGAAGCCATCGATCAGGCGTTGGCGCTCAAGCCCGACGTGATCACCATGGATTACGAGATGCCGATGATGGACGGCATCACCGCGGTACGAAACATCATGCAGCGCTGCCCGACGCCGGTATTGATGTTCTCCTCGCTGACCCACGAAGGCGCGCGCGTCACCCTCGATGCGCTGGACGCCGGTGCGGTGGATTTCCTGCCGAAGAATTTCGAGGACATCTCGCGCAACCCCGAGAAGGTCAAGCAGATGCTCTGCGAGAAGGTGCACAGCATCGCGCGCAGCAACCGTCGTTTCAGCTCGGCCGCGGTGGCTCCGGCGCCGACTGCGGCCAGTCCGAGCGTGGCGCCGACTAGTCGTCCTGCTGTCTCGACGCGTCCGGCGGCGCCTGCTCCCGTTGCGCCTGCGCGTCCTGCGCCGACCGCGGGCGGTGCATCGGCATCGCCTGCGCCCAAGCGCAAGGCTTACAAGCTGGTGGCCATAGGCACCTCCACCGGTGGTCCGGTGGCGCTGCAGCGCGTGCTGACCCAGCTGCCAGCCAATTTCCCGGCGCCCATCGTGCTGATCCAGCACATGCCGGCGGCCTTCACCAAGGCCTTCGCCGAGCGTCTGGACAAGCTGTGCCGCATTCAGGTCAAGGAAGCCGAGGACGGCGATATCCTGCGTCCCGGCCTGGCCCTGCTGGCCCCTGGCGGCAAGCAGATGATGGTCGATGCGCGCGGTGCGGTGAAGATCCTGCCGGGCGACGAGCGCCTCAACTACAAGCCGTGCGTCGACATCACCTTCGGTTCCGCGGCCAAGTCCTATGGCGACAAGGTGCTGGCCGTGGTGCTGACCGGCATGGGCGCCGATGGCCGCGAGGGTGCGCGCCTGCTCAAGCAGGGCGGCAGCCAGGTGTGGGCCCAGGACGAAGCCAGCTGCGTGATCTACGGCATGCCCATGGCGGTGGTCAAAGCCAATCTGGCCGACGCGGTCTACGGCCTGGACGATATCGGTCGACACCTGACCGAGGCCTGCCAGTGACGATCGCTAAGTCGGGTGCATCGGCATGGATGTACTGAGCCTAATCGGCGTCATTCTGGCCTTCGTCGCGATTCTCGGCGGCAACTATCTCGAAGGCGGGCATGCCGGTGCGCTGCTCAACGGACCGGCGGCGCTGATCGTCATCGGCGGTACCCTCGGTGCAGCCTTCCTGCAGGCTCCGGTGCAGGTGTTCAAGCGTGCCATGGGCATCCTGCGCTGGATCTTCTTTCCGCCACGTATCGATCTGGTCGGCGGCATCAATCGTGTGGTCGGCTGGAGCATGGTAGCGCGCAAGGAGGGCCTGCTGGGCCTGGAGGCGGTGGCCGATGCCGAGCCCGATCCCTATGCGCGCAAGGGCCTGCAGTTGCTGGTCGACGGTGCCGAGCCCGAGTCCATCCGCAGCATTCTGGAGGTGGATCTGTACACCCAGGAGGCGCGGGATATCCAGGCCGCCAAGGTGTTCGAGAGCATGGGCGGCTATGCGCCGACCATCGGCATCATCGGCGCGGTGATGGGGCTGATCCACGTGATGGGCAACCTGGCCGATCCGAGCATGCTCGGCAGTGGTATCGCCGTGGCCTTCGTCGCCACCATCTACGGTGTCGGTTTCGCCAACCTGCTGCTGTTGCCGGCCGGCAACAAGCTCAAATCCATCGCGTTGCGCCAGTCGCGCTACCGCGAGATGCTCCTCGAAGGCATCCTGTCCATCGCCGAGGGTGAGAACCCGCGTTCCATCGAACTGAAGCTGCAAGGCTTCATGGACTGATGGAGGCATGCCATGGCGCGCAGGCGGCAACATGAGGAGCACGAGAATCACGAGCGCTGGCTGGTGTCCTACGCCGACTTCATCACCTTGCTGTTCGCCTTCTTCGTGGTGATGTACTCGATCTCCTCGATCAACGAAGGCAAGTACAAGATTCTCTCGGAGTCGCTGACCGGCGTGTTCAACCAGCCGGACCGCTCGATCAAGCCCATACCGGTGGGCGAGGAGCGGCCGCGTACCAGCGAGCCGGAGAACACCTCGATGGACGATCCCAGTGCGGACTCGTCCCTGCAGAGCATCGCTTCCAGCGTGCGTGAGGCGTTCGGCGAGTTGATCAAGGCCGATCAGTTGACCGTGCGCGGCAACGAAATGTGGATCGAGATCGAGCTCAGCTCCAGCCTGTTGTTTCCCAGCGGCGATGCCATTCCGAACAATCAGGCGTTCGACATCATCGAAAAGGTCGCCAAAATCCTGGCGCCGTATCAGAATCCGGTCAAGGTCGAGGGGTTCACCGACAACCTGCCGATCCAGACCGCCCAGTATCCGACCAACTGGGAGCTGTCGTCGGCGCGCGCGGCGAGCATCGTGCGTATGCTGGCCATGGATGGTGTCGATCCTTCGCGTCTGGCGGCGGTAGGCTATGGCGAATTCCAGCCTGTGGCCGATAACGCCTCGGCCGAAGGCCGGGCGCGCAATCGCCGGGTGGTGCTGGTGGTTTCGCGCAACCTCGACACGCGACGTGGCGCGGGCAGTGCCGCGACCCAGCAGTCGGAGGCTGGCACGCAACCTGCACCGGCGTCTGCGTCGGGGGTTCCACAGTCGTGAGCCGTCAAATCCCAGTCGCCTGCTGTGTGCATGCGACAGCCATTCTCGGCCTGAGCGCTTCGTGCCGGGAGGATGAGAGAAGATGAAAGTCTGGGCAGTAGCCAATCAGAAGGGTGGGGTCGGCAAGACCACCACCTCCATCGCGCTGGCGGGCCTGTTGGCCGACGCCGGTAAACGCGTGGTCGTGGTCGATCTCGACCCCCATGGGTCGATGACCAGTTATTTCGGCCATGATCCCGATGCGCTGGAGCACAGCTGCTTCGATCTGTTCCTGCACCAGGGCAACGTGCCGCAAGGCCTGCCCAAGCAGTTGCTGCATGGCACCAGCCACGAGAACATCGCCTTGCTGCCGTCGAGCACGGCGCTGGCCACGCTCGAGCGTCAGTCGCCGGGGCAGAGCGGCCTGGGCCTGGTGATCGCCAAGAGCCTGGCGCAGCTGTGGGAGGATTTCGATCACGCCGTCATCGACAGCCCGCCGCTGCTCGGCGTGCTGATGGTCAACGCCCTGGCGGCCAGCCAGCAGCTGGTGATCCCGGTGCAGACCGAATTTCTCGCGGTCAAGGGCCTGGAGCGCATGGTCACCACGCTGGCGATGATCAACCGCTCGCGCAAGCAGGCGCTGCCCTACACCATAGTGCCGACGCTGTTCGATCGGCGCACCCAGGCGTCCATGAGTACGCTGCGGGTGCTGCGCAATACCTACCCCGATCATCTGTGGCCGGCCTACATTCCGGTCGATACCCGTTTACGCGATGCCAGCCGGGCAGGGCGCACACCTTCGCAGTTCGATGCGAACAGTCGTGGCGTGATCGCCTACCGGGCGCTGCTCAAGCATCTGCTCAGCCATCAGCCGGCGGCGCAGGTGGCTTGAAATGAGCGTCTGTGTTGAACTGCGTCACTCAAGTCGGGGCATGCTGCGGCCGATAGGCTGTAAAGATCTTATCTTGGGTTCCTGTCATGAGTCGTAACCTCGCCACCGCCACACGCTCCCAGCTGGCCCTGCAGTCCTATCTCGATGGGCTGCTGCAGGAAGCCGCGGCCGAGCTGGAGATGTCCGTCAGCCTCGACGAGTTCGAGGCCGCGGTGCTCGAGGAACAGGTGCGTGATGCGCGGCTGGCCGAGCCGGTCGCGCCCGTGGTGGCTCCCGTTGCCCTCGCGGCGGTGGTCGAGCCGCAGGTGCAGGTTACCGTTGCGCCGGTGGAGTTGCTCGCTCCGGTAAGGACGCCGGTGATCGAGGAGGCGCCGCCAGAGGTTGCCAGCCTGGCCGAACGGACGCCGCAACCGGCGGCCTTGCTCGCCGATGGTCGCCCGACCTGGGCCGAAGAGCCGTTCGAGTGCCTGCTGTTCGATGTCGCCGGGCTGACCCTGGCCGTGCCGCTGATCTGCCTGGGCTCGATCTATCCGCTCGAAGGCCAGGAGCTGACCCCGCTGTTCGGTCAGCCCGACTGGTTCCTCGGTATCCTGCCGAGCCAGGCCGGCAACCTGAAGGTGCTGGACACCGCGCGCTGGGTGATGCCGGATCGCTACCGCGAGGACTTCCGCGAAGGCTTGCAGTACGTGATTTCGGTACAGGGTTACGAGTGGGGGCTGGCGGTGCATCAGGTCAGCCGCTCGATTCGTCTGGACCCCAGCGAGGTCAAGTGGCGCAGCCAGCGTACCCAGCGGCCCTGGCTGGCCGGCACGGTGATCGAACACATGTGCGCACTGCTCGACGTGGCGGCGCTGGCCGAGCTTATCGCCAGCGGTGCGGCGAAACGCCTGAATGCTGGAAAAGTGCATTGAGAATTGGTGGGTCTGTGCCAACGGGCTCTATAGTTGATGACAAGCGGGTCGACCGCACATGCCGCGCTGAGCGGTTTTTGACGAGGCTAGGGACATGAAGAAAAGTTCTGCACAAGGTGCCGAAGATCCGATTCTGCAGTGGGTGACCTTTCGCCTGGACAACGAGACCTATGGCATCAACGTGATGCAGGTGCAGGAAGTCCTGCGCTACACCGAGATCGCCCCGGTACCGGGTGCTCCGAGCTACGTGCTGGGCATCATCAACCTGCGCGGCAACGTGGTGACCGTGATCGATACCCGCCAGCGCTTCGGCCTGGGCTCGGCACCGGTCACCGACAACACCCGTATCGTCATCATCGAAGCGGACAAGCAGGTGGTCGGCATCCTGGTCGACAGCGTGGCCGAAGTGGTCTATCTGCGTCAGTCCGAGATCGAGACCGCACCGAACGTCGGTAACGACGAGTCGGCCAAGTTCATCCAGGGCGTGTGCAACAAGAACGGCGAGCTGCTGATCCTGGTCGAGCTGGACAAGATGATGAGCGAGGAAGAGTGGTCGGAGCTGGAGAGCATCTGAGCCATGTCCGAGTTTGCCATGCTCGCTGCTGCCGTGGCCTTCCTGGCCTTGCTATGCGTGGCACTGGGCATCGTCTGCAATGGCCTGTATCGCAACCAGCAGCGTCTGCTGGCCGAGCAGGCCAAGCGTGACGCCGCGCGCGATGCGCGAATCAAGGAACTGAGCAAGCGCCTCGATACCTACCTGACCGGCAGTATCCGCATGGGCGAGGAGTTGCATGAGCTGCGCCGGGTGGTGGCGCCATTGCCGGACAAGGTCAGCCAGATCGAGCAGCGCGATCCCAGCAGCCTGTCCTTCACCCAGGCGGCGCGTCTGGTGGGCATGGGGGCCAGCGTCGAGGACCTGACCCAGTCCTGCGGCCTGAGCAAGGCCGAGGCCGAGCTGATCAGCCGTCTGCACAAGCCCAGGGCAGGTCAGCCGCAATAGCCTTGTCTCCATGGAGCGCATAGTCGCGCTCGTTCTTAGCCGGCCTCGTCGCCTGCGCAATCAATCCTAGAACCTGTTCGCACCCATCTACGCTCAAGGGTAATGGTTCGTGCGACTGTGCTCAGCGCGGGGATTGATCATGCATCGTCTGGTTATGCTGTTGGCAGCCTGGCTGCTGTGTCAGCCGCTTTTCGCCCAGGAGGCGCCGTTGCAGGTGGCTGGCGCGATCACGGTCAACGTCATGCAGGCCAAGCAGCTGCACGACCATGGCGCGCTGTTCATCGATGTGCGGGCGGCCCGCGAGTGGGAGTGGGGCCATGTCGAGGGGGCCATTCACCTGGATCTGCGCGGGCAGTTCGCCGCTCTGGCCCACGCGCCCTGGCCCCGCGAGATACCGCTGGTCATCTACTGCGACAGCGAAGTGTGTTTGCAGAGCGCGCTTGCCGTGGAGCAGGCCGTGGCCTGGGGCTTTACCCGCGTGTTCTATTTCCGTGGCGGGTACTTCGCCTGGCAGCTGTTTGACATGCCCAGCGGCAAAGGCAGTGCTGGCGAACGGCTGGCGTTCAGTTCGTCGGGCCCTTGAGCAGGGGCAGTGGCGGGGTGACGTCGCGCTCGCCGTCTGCCTCGAAGCCAGGCGGGGTCTTGCCTTGCAGATACCAGGCGAAGGCAATGATCTCGGCGATGCAGCGATACAGCGCTTCGGGAATGGCATCGCCCAGCTCCAGGCGCGCCAGCAGGCGCACCAGCTCGGCATTCTCGTAGATCGGCACTTCGTATTCGCGGGCAATGGCGAGTATGGCTTCGGCCAGTTCGTCATCACCCTTGGCGCTGAGCACCGGCGCGTTCTGCCCGTCGTAGTTGAGGGCGATGGCCTGACGGACTTCGGGCTGCGGCTTGCGGCTCATGCGGTTTCATCCACCCAGCGCTGTTCCAGTGAGGTCTTCGGCCCCTGTGGCGGCATGCCCTGGCTGCAGGCCAGTTCACCGACCTCAAGCCCTGCTGCCTGCAGGCGTTCTCGCAGGTGGCCCAGCTCGGCGTTGATCAGGGCGGTGGTGTCGGCGCGTTCGGCCCACAGCTGGCTGGACAGGCTGCCGCGCAGCAGTTGCGCGCGCACCTGCAGCGGGCCGAGGTGATCGAGCTCGAAGGCCAGTTCCACGCGCCAGAGCGTTTCCTTCTGTTCCGCCTTTTCCGCCTTGCCGCCATCTTCGCGCTGCAGCTTGACTTGCAGCGGGATCACGTCCTGCTGGTGACGCATGGGCAGCTCCAGCTGCCAGGTGGTCAGCAGATTGCCGTTGGCGTCCACCTGGGTTTGCGCCAGGCTCGACAACTGGTGGGTCTGCAGCCTCGAAACGGCCGCTGCGGCGAGTTTCAGCAGGGTTTCCAGGTCGGCTTCGCCATCCATGTTCTGCAGCAGGCGCGAGGGCAGGGGAAAGGTCAGGGCCTGCTGGCGCGACGAGCCGGCCGCGTTCACGCCGAGTAGTTGCCGGGCCAGGTTGGGCAGGTTCTGGTTGAGTGCGTTGTGCAGGCCGGCGAGGGCGCCGGCGCCCCCTGGCAGTTGCGGCATCAGTTGGGCGATCAGGCGCAGCAGGTTGGCTTTCAGGTCCTGCGCCAGGGCACCGGTCTGGCCCTGCAGCAGCTTGGCTTCGAGCAGTACGCCGCTGCTTTCCAGAGCCTGCGCCAGGCCCTTGGCGGTGCTCAGCTGGGCGCTGTCGGGCAGGGCGCCGAGCAGCTTGTCGATGCTGCCGCGCAGTGCCTCGTCGCCACCGCTCAGGTTCTGCAGGCCCTTGAACAGCCCCTCCAGCGAAGCCTGGCGATTCTGCTGGGCGGCTAGCTGCTGGCCCAGTACCAGTTGGTCGAGACGGCCGCTGAGGGGCAGGAAGGCGAGACTCTGGCTGCCCTGTACCTGGGCGCTGAGCAGGCTGCCCAGCGGCAGCGGCATGGGACTGTCGAGCGCCAGCTGGCTGCCGGCAAGGGGCGTATTGAGCAGGTTGACCACCAGGCGATACACCGTCTGCGCGCCCAGCGGCGGCAAAACGTCGCGGCTGACGACCTTGCCCTGGACCAGGGTGCCGGGCGGCAGCTGCTGCAGATCGAGGCTGGTCAGCGGTTTGTCGCCGCCGGCCTGCAGGAGCACTGCCAGGCGGGTGTCCGACAGGGCGGTGACCACCAGAGCGCTGCCCTGGGCCAGCGGCCTGGAACTTTCCGCCTGCAGGGTGGCCTGCCGACCGCCGTCGAGGGTGAGTTTGAGCAGCAGCTGAAAACTCTGCGCCTGCTCGCGAATCGCCACCACTTCAGCCTTGGCGCTTTCGCCGGCTGCCAGCATGCCTTCCAGCGGCTGTAACAGTCGCACGGCCAGGTCCGCTGCGCTTGCGCTGGGGCGGATCACCGCGGCGGAGGGAGGAAGCGGGCGTGGGCTGCTGATTTCGCTCATGGGCTTGGGTTGGGCTCCGTCCTTTGAAGGGGCCGTAGGGTGCGCCATGCGCACCGGTTTCGACTGCTGCTGCGTATGGCACACCCTACGCGATTAACAACCTGTCGAAAATGCTGACTGCGGGGACAGTGACGCGCCATGTATAATGCCGGCCCGCTGCGCACCACACTTCCGGCACGCTTCAGTATAGCGGCCGGAGCACCGTCGACTTTAACCCTGCCAGGTATCGATGACCCGTCCCGTTCCCCTTCTCGAAGCCGTGGCGCTCAGCTGTGAGCGGGACTGGCGCATGCTTTTCGAGCAGCTGCATTTCGCCTTGCAGCCGGGTGACATGTTGCAGATCAGCGGTCCCAACGGCAGCGGCAAGACCAGCCTGCTGCGTCTGCTCGCCGGGCTGCGTCAGCCCACTGCCGGCGACATTCTGCTGCAGGGCCGGCCGTTGGCCGAGCAGCGCAGCGAACTGGCCCATGACCTGCTGTGGATCGGCCATGCCGCCGGCATCAAGGGGCTGCTGACCGCCGAGGAGAACCTCGCCTGGCTCTGCGCCCTGCATCGTCCGGCCAGCCGCGAGGCCATCTGGCACGCGCTGGAAGCGGTCGGCCTGCGCGGTTTCGAGGACGTTCCCTGTCACACCCTGTCCGCCGGTCAACAACGCCGGGTGGCCCTGGCGCGCCTGTATCTGGAAGACACGCCGCCGTTGTGGGTGCTCGATGAGCCCTTCACCGCGCTGGACAAGAGCGGCGTGGCGCAACTCGAAGCGCACCTGGCCGGCCACTGCGAGCGCGGCGGCGTGGTGGTGCTGACCACCCACCACAGCCTGCAGCACAAGCCGGCCACCTATCGCGATCTGGATCTGGGGCAGTACGCCGCATGAGCAACGTCTTTACCCAGCTGCTGTCGCGCGAGATGCGTCTGCTCGCTCGCCGCCCGTCCGACCTGGCCAACCCGCTGGTGTTCTTCGCCATCGTCATCGCCCTGTTCCCGCTGGCAGTGGGGCCGGAGACGCAATTGTTGCAAACCCTTTCCCCAGGCCTGGTGTGGGTGGCAGCGCTTTTGGCCGTGCTGCTCTCGCTGGACGGGCTTTTTCGCAGTGATTTCGAGGACGGCTCGCTGGAGCAGTGGGTCCTTTCGTCGCACCCCCTGCCTCTTCTGGTGTTGGCCAAGGTGCTGGCACACTGGCTTTTCAGCGGTCTGGCGCTGGTTTTGCTGGCGCCCGTGCTGGCGCTGATGCTCGGTCTGCCTGGGCGTTGCCTGCCGGTACTGCTGATTTCCCTGCTGCTCGGCACCCCGGTGCTGAGCCTGCTCGGCGCGGTGGGCGCGGCGCTCACCGTTGGTCTCAAGCGCGGCGGCCTGCTGCTGGCGCTGCTGATCCTGCCGCTGTACATCCCGGTGCTGATTCTTGGCAGCGGGGCGTTGCAGGCGGCCCTGCAAGGACTGCCGGCTAGCGGTCACCTGTTGTGGCTGGCCAGCCTCACCGCCCTGGCGGTGACCCTGACACCTTTTGCGATTGCCGCCGGCCTGACCATCAGCGTCGGCGAATAAGAACGAACCGTGATGTAGCCCGGATGCAATCCGGGAGTTCTCGATAGCCTCCCCGGATTGCATCCGGGCTACGTAGTAGATGATGAGTCGACTGAATGAACTGGACGTGGTTTCACAAATGGGGTTCGCCCAAGTGGTTCTATGAGATGAGCGGCCGCTGGCTGCCCTGGCTCAGCATCGCTGCCGTGTTGCTGATCGTCGCCGGCCTGGTCTGGGGCCTGGCCTTCGCACCGCCGGACTACCAGCAGGGCAACAGCTTTCGCATCATCTACATCCACGTTCCTGCGGCGTTCCTCGCCCAGTCCATCTACGTGACACTCGCCATCGCCGGCCTGGTCGGCCTGGTCTGGAAGATGAAACTGGCCGACGTCGCCCTGCAGCAGGCCGCGCCCATCGGCGCCTGGATGACCGCCATCGCGCTGCTCACCGGCGCCATCTGGGGCAAGCCGACCTGGGGCACCTACTGGGTCTGGGACGCGCGCCTGACCTCGATGCTGATCCTGCTGTTCCTCTATTTCGGCGTCATCGCCCTGGGCAACGCCATCAGCAACCGCGACAGCGCCGCCAAGGCCTGCGCCGTGCTGGCCATCGTCGGCGTGGTCAATATCCCGATCATCAAGTACTCGGTGGAGTGGTGGAACTCGCTGCACCAGACCGCCACCTTCAAGATCACCGAGAAGCCGGCCATGCCGGTGGAAATGTGGCTGCCGCTGCTGCTGGCGGTGCTGGGCTTCTACTGCTTCTTCGGGGCCGTGCTGCTGTACCGCATGCGTCTGGAAGTACTCAAGCGCGAAGCGCGCAGCAGCTGGGTGAAAGCCAAAGTGCAGAACCTGGTGGAGGGCAAGGCATGAGCTTCTCGTCCTTTTCCGAATTTCTCGCCATGGGCACCCATGGCGCCTACGTCTGGAGCGCCTACGGCATCAGCCTGGCGATCCTGGCGTTGAATGTGGTGCTGCCGATCCTGGCGCGCCGCCGTTACCTGCAAGACGAGGCGCGCCGTTTGCGCCGGGAGAAGTCGAAGTGAATCCGGTTCGCAAGAAACGCCTGTACATCGTCCTGGCCATCCTCTGCGGCGTCAGCATCGCCGTCGCCCTGGCGCTGACCGCGCTGCAGGAGAACATCAACCTGTTCTACACCCCGAGCCAGATCGCCAATGGCGAGGCCCCGGAAGGCACGCGCATTCGCGCCGGCGGTCTGGTGGAAGAGGGCTCGGTCAAGCGTTCGCCCGATTCGCTGGAAGTGGATTTCGTCGTCACCGACGGCGCCCACGGCGTGACCATCCGCTACAGCGGCATCCTCCCGGATCTGTTCCGCGAGGGGCAGGGCATCGTCGCGCTTGGGAGGGTCAATGAGCAGGGCGTGCTGGTGGCCGACGAGGTACTGGCCAAGCACGACGAGAACTACATGCCGCCTGAAGTCATGCAGGCGCTGGAAAAGAGCGGAATGATGCAGAAGCACAATGAGGCCAAAGCCGCCAAACAGGGCTATCAGCAGGAGAGTGCGCAATGATCCCCGAGCTTGGCCATCTGGCGATGATCCTGGCGCTGTGCCTGTGCCTGGTACAGGCCACACTGCCGCTGGTCGGCGCCTGGCGCGGTGACCACCAGTGGATGAGCCTGGCGCAGCCGGCCGCCTGGGGTCAGTTCGCCTTCCTGTTGTTCTCCTTCATCTGCCTGACCTACGCCTTCATGGTCGACGACTTCTCCGTCGCCTACGTGGCCAACAACTCCAACACGGCGCTGCCCTGGTACTACAAGTTCAGCGCGGTATGGGGTGCCCACGAGGGCTCGCTGCTGCTGTGGGCATTGATCCTGGCCGGCTGGACCTTCGCCGTGGCGATCTTCTCGCGCCACCTGCCGGAAGAGATGCTCGCCCGTGTGCTGGCGGTGATGGGCATGATCAGCGTCGGCTTCCTGCTGTTTCTGATCGTCACCTCCAACCCCTTCGAGCGTCTGCTGCCGAACTCGCCTGTCGACGGCCGCGACCTCAACCCGCTGCTGCAGGACTTCGGCCTGATCGTCCATCCGCCGATGCTGTACATGGGCTACGTCGGCTTCTCGGTGGCCTTCGCCTTCGCCATCGCCGCGCTGCTCGGCGGCAAGCTGGACGCCGCCTGGGCGCGCTGGTCGCGGCCGTGGACCATCGTCGCCTGGGCCTTCCTCGGCATCGGTATCGCCCTCGGTTCCTGGTGGGCGTACTACGAACTGGGCTGGGGTGGCTGGTGGTTCTGGGACCCGGTGGAGAACGCCTCCTTCATGCCCTGGCTGGTGGGCACCGCCTTGATCCACTCGCTGGCCGTGACCGAGAAGCGTGGCGTGTTCAAGAGCTGGACCGTGCTGCTGGCTATCGCCGCCTTCTCCCTCAGCCTGCTGGGGACCTTCCTGGTGCGTTCCGGCGTACTCACCTCGGTGCATGCCTTCGCCACCGACCCGGAGCGCGGCGTGTTCATCCTCGCCTTCCTGCTGGTGGTGGTCGGCGGTTCGCTGGCGCTGTTCGCCGTGCGCGCACCGGTGGTCAAGAGCCAGGTCGGCTTTGGCCTGTGGTCGCGTGAGACCCTGCTGCTGGTCAACAACATCGTGCTGGTGGTGTCGGCGGCGATGATCCTGCTTGGCACCCTCTACCCGCTGGTGCTCGATGCCCTGACTGGCGCCAAGCTGTCGGTCGGTCCGCCTTACTTCAACGCGCTGTTCCTGCCGCTGATGGCGCTGCTGATGGCGGTGATCAGCGTCGGCGTGCTGGTGCGCTGGAAGGACACCCCGCTTAAGTGGCTGGGCAGCATGCTGACGCCGGTGCTGGTGGCCAGCGTGGTGCTGGCGGTTGCCGCCACCTTCCTGCATGGCGATTTCCACTGGGCGGTGCTGGCCGTCTGCCTGCTGGCGTTCTGGGTGGTCCTCGGCGGCGTGCGCGACATTCTCGACAAGACCCGCCACAAGGGCCTGCTCAAGGGCCTGCCGAGTCTCGGTCGCAGCTACTGGGGCATGCAGACGGCGCACCTGGGCTTCGCCGTATGTGCCCTGGGCGTGGTACTGACCAGCCTGGGCAGCTACGAGCGCGACCTGCGCATGGCGCCGGGCGATTCGGTGGAACTGGGCGGCTATCGCTTCCAGTTCGACGGCGCCGTGCATCACGAAGGCCCCAACTTCATCTCCGACAAGGGCACGGTACGTGTCTTCGACGGTGAGCGGCAGATCAAGGTGCTGCACCCGGAGAAGCGCCTGTACACCGTGCAGCAGTCGACCATGACCGAGGCGGGCATCGATGCCGGTTTCACTCGCGATCTGTTCGTCGCCTTGGGTGAGCCGCTGGAGCAGGGCGCCTGGGCCGTGCGCATTCACATCAAACCCTTCGTGCGCTGGATCTGGCTCGGCGGTCTGTTGATGGCCTTCGGCGGCTTCCTCGCCGCGGCCGACAAGCGCTACCGGATCAAGGTCCGCACCCGTGTGCGCGACGCCCTGGGCTTGCAGGAGGCCAGCGCATGAGACGTTTGCTGCTGCTGTTGCCGCTGCTGGCCTTTCTGGCGATTGCCGTATTTCTCTACCGCGGCCTGTTTCTCGATCCGTCCGAGCTGCCCTCGGCGCTGATCGGCAAGCCGTTCCCGGCTTTCAGCCTGCCGGCGCTGGATGACCCCGAACGCACCCTGAGTGCGGATGATCTCAAGGGCAGGCCTGCGCTGGTCAACGTCTGGGCCACCTGGTGCCCGGCCTGCCGTCACGAGCATCCGGTGCTGAACAAGCTGGCCGAGGCCGGTGTGGTGATCCATGGCATCAACTACAAGGATCAGCGCGAGCCGGCGCAGAAGTGGCTGCGTGACCTGCACAACCCCTACCAGCTCAATATCGAGGATGCCAAGGGCAGTCTGGGGCTGGATCTCGGGGTGTATGGCGCGCCGGAAACCTTCTTCGTCGACGCCAAGGGCATCATCCGGCACAAGTACGTCGGGGCCATCGACGAGCGCATCTGGCGCGAGAAGCTGGCGCCGATCTATCGAGAACTGGTCGACGAGGCACAGGCACCATGAAAACTACTGCGCTCGATCATGCTGCGTTGAAAACAGGCTGGAGCGCCAGCCCGGTCAAATGCTCATTTACAACTTGTAAACTCCGCTTCTTCGCCTGCTTTCGCCTTGCCTGCTCTTCGCTCGCGACGTTTTCATGGCGCCTGCCTAAACGTTTGCTGATGTCCGCCGGTCTGGCGCTGGGCCTGTTGGCCAGCGCCCATGCCGCCATCGATACCTTCGAGTTCGCCAGCGAGGCCGAGCGCCAGCGCTATCGCAGCCTGATCGAAGAGTTGCGCTGCCCGAAATGCCAGAACCAGAACATCGCCGACTCCGATGCGCCGATCGCCATGGACCTGCGTGGCGAAATCTATCGCATGCTCGAAGAGGGCAAGAGCAACGAGGAGATCATCGACTTCCTGGTTGCCCGCTATGGCGACTTCGTGCTTTACAAGCCACCGCTGACCAGCCGCACGCTGCTGCTCTGGTACGGTCCGGCCGGCCTGCTGCTGATAGGTTTCGGCGTGCTTGGGGTGATCGTCCTGCGCCGCCGTGGTCAGCAGAAGGATCGCACCGCCGCTGGCCTCTCCCTTGATGAGCAGGCGCGCCTCGACGCGCTGCTCGCCCAAGCCTCTCAGGACAAGAAAGACCAATGATCGATTTCTGGTTGCCCGCCGGGCTGCTGTTGCTGACTGCTCTGGCGTTTCTGTTGATCCCGGTACTGCGCATTCGCAAGCTGCAGGCTGAAGAAGACCGCACCGCACTCAACGTCACCCTCTATCAGGAACGCCTGCAGGAGCTGGAAGCCCAGCGCCAGGCCGGTGTGCTCGATGATGCGCAGATGCAGGCCGGTCGCGCCGAAGCGGCGCGCGAGCTGCTCGACGATACCGAAGGCGTGCAGCGCCGCAGCGGTGTGCTCGGCGGCAAGATCCCGCTGGTCTCGGCGTTGCTGGTGCCGGTACTCGGCGTGGCCCTGTACCTGCACTGGGGCGCGCTCGACCAGGTCGAGCAGACCCGTCAGCTGGCGGCCATGCAGCCGCAGAGCATCGAGGAAATGACCGCGCGCCTGGAGCAGACCGTCAAGCAGCAGCCGGACTCCGCCGAAGGTTGGTACTTCCTCGGTCGTACCTACATGGCGCAGGAGCGTGCCGGCGATGCCGCCAAGGCCTTCGAGCGCGCCGTGGAGATCGCCGGGCGTGCCCCGGAGCTGCTCGGCCAATGGGCGCAGGCGCTGTATTTCGCCGAAGGCAAACAGTGGAACGAGCGACTGCAGGGGCTCACCGACGAGGCGTTGCAGGCCGATCCGCAGGAGGTCACCAGCCTGGGCCTGCTCGGCATCGCCGCCTATGAAAGTCAGCGCTATGCTGATGCAGTGCGCTACTGGGAGCGTCTGGTCGCCGTGCTGCCGGAGCAGGACCCGTCCCGCGCGGCCATCGCCGGCGGCATAGAGCGTGCCCGGCAGCAGATGGGCGAAGGCGAGCAGCCCAGTGCTGCCGCCGAGGCGAGCGCCAAGGTGCATGCTCTGGAGGTCAGCGTGTCGCTGTCGCCCGAGGTACAGCAGAAGGTGCAGCCGGACGATGCCGTGTTCGTCTTCGCCCGCGCGCTCAGTGGCCCGCCGATGCCGTTGGCGGTCAAACGCCTGAAGGTATCCGACCTGCCAGCGCAGATCAGCCTGTCCGATGTGGATGCGATGATGCCGGAACTGAAGATTTCCCGATTCGATCAGGTGCAACTGGTGGCGCGCGTTTCCCGCGCCGGTAATGCTACCCAGGGCGAGTGGACCGGCCAGACCGGCCCGGTTGCCAATACCGCCCGTGACGTGCAGGCACTGCTGATCGACAGCCGCGACGGGCAGGCCCAGTGAAGCGTCTGCTGCTGGCCTGCTTGCTCGGGTTTGGCCTGAGTGGCTGCGTACTGCAGCAGCCGAGCGCGCCGGTCGACAGACTGCCACCGGCGCAGCAGCCGGGTACGCCGGCTGGCAAGTTGCCGCCTGTCCAGCAACCCTCGCATCCGCGTTACGCACCGCCGCCCGGGGTGAAGAGCCACTGGAACCCGGCATTGGGTGTCTACGTGGTCGAAGGCGCCCAAGACCTCTACTACCGCGAGCGCATCTTCTACCGCTGGGACGGCGGCTGGAGCTGGTCGCCACAAGCTGGCGGGCCGTGGAAGGCAACCGACAGCTCGGGCATTCCACCGGGGTTGTTCCGCCAGTATCAGAACCGCTGATCGCGTAGGGCGGGTGAAACCCGCCAATCGACCTGGCAGGTCGCATTCACCCTACAACCGCCTATGAAAACGGCGCCCGAAGGCGCCGTCTTGTGGTTCTTCGCATGTTTTGGGGAAAGTGCGGGTTGACCCCGGACTGGCAAGTTTGTGTGCGTATCGCTTGC
>NZ_FNJJ01000003.1:40671-447745 GCF_900104265.1 Ectopseudomonas guguanensis | reverse complement strand
TCCAGCGCCACATCGACGATCATGTCTTCTTGGCCGCCGACCATGCGCCGCTTGCCCAGCTCGACGAGGATGTCGAGGGTCTTCAGGCCGTACTTCTCGGCGGCCACTTCGGCATGACGCAGGAAGCTCGAATAGACGCCGGCGTAACCCAGGCCCAGGGTTTCGCGGTCGACCCGCACCGGGCGGTCCTGCAGCGGCCGGACGATATCGTCGGCGGCGTCCATCAGCCGGTACAGGTCGGTGCCGTGGTTCCAGCCCAGGCGTTCGGCGGCGGCGATGAACACCTCCAGCGGCGCGTTGCCGGCGCCGGCGCCCATGCCGGCCAGGCTGGCGTCGATGCGGTCGCAGCCTTCCTCCACCGCGACGATGGAGTTGGCCACACCAAGCGACAGGTTGTGGTGGGCATGCATGCCTACCTGGGTTTCCGGCTTGAGCACGGCCTTGAAGGCACGCATGCGCTCGCGGATGTCGCGCATGTTCATCGCGCCGCCGGAGTCGGCCATGTAGATGCAGGTCGCGCCGTAGCTCTCCATCAGCTTGCCCTGCTCGGCCAGCTGCTCGGCCGGGATCATGTGGCTCATCATCAGGAAGCCGACAGTGTCCATACCCAGGTTGCGGGCGTATTCGATGTGCTGCTTGGACACATCCGCCTCGGTGCAGTGGGTGGCGATGCGGACGATGCGCGCGCCGGCCTCAAAGGCGTTCTTCAGGTCGTGCACGGTGCCGATGCCGGGCAGCAGCAGGGTGGCGATCTTGGCGTGCTCGATCACGTCCGCCGCCGCCTCGATCCACTCCAGATCGGTGTGGGCAGCGAAGCCGTAGTTGAAGCTGGAGCCCTGCAGGCCGTCGCCGTGGGCCACCTCGATGGAGTCGACCCTGGCCCGGTCGAGGGCGCGGGCGATGTCCTGTACGTTCTGCAGCGAGTACTGGTGGCGGATCGCGTGGCTGCCGTCGCGCAGGGTCACGTCGGAGATATACAGCTTCTTGATCGGGTCGAAGGTCATGGTGCTCTCCTCAGCCTTGGATCATCGACTGCGCCATGCGCTCGGCGGTGGCCAGCGCGGCGGAGGTCATGATGTCGAGGTTGCCGGCGTAGGCCGGCAGGTAATGGGCGGCGCCTTCGACTTCGAGGAACACCGAGGTCTTCAGGCCAGAGAAGTGGCCATGACCAGGAATATTCAACGGCGCGGACTCGGGGATGACGTCGAACTGCACCTGCTGCTTGAGGCGGTAACCCGGTACATAGGCTTCCACGGCGGCGGTCATCTCCTCAATGGAAGCTTCCACCGTGGCCTGGTCTGCGGCTTCCGACAGCACGAACACCGTGTCGCGCATCATCAGCGGCGGTTCGGCCGGATTCATGATGATGATCGCCTTGCCCTTGGCGGCGCCGCCGATCACTTCGATTGCTTTCGACGTGGTCTCGGTGAATTCGTCGATATTGGCGCGGGTGCCGGGGCCGGCGGACTTGCTGGCGATGGAGGCGATGATCTCGGCGTAATGGACCTTGGCCACGCGCGATACCGCCGCCACCATGGGGATGGTGGCCTGGCCGCCGCAGGTGACCATGTTGACGTTGCGCTGCTGCAGGTTCTGCTCCAGGTTGACCACCGGTACGCAGTAGGGGCCGATGGCCGCCGGGGTCAGGTCGATCAGGCGGATGTCCGGCTTGATGCCGCGCAGGAAGGCGTCGTTCTTGACGTGGGCGCCGGCCGAGGTGGCATCGAAGACGAAGTCGATCTCGCTGAAGATCGGCAGGCGGGTCAGGCCTTCGACGCCTTCATGGGTGGTAGCAACGCCCAGGCGTGCGGCGCGGGCCAGGCCGTCGGACGCCGGGTCGATGCCGACCATGGCGGCCATCTCCAGATGCTGCGCGTTGCGCAGCACCTTGATCATCAGGTCGGTACCGATATTGCCGGAACCGACGATGGCGACTTTTAGTTTCTTGCTCATGAAATTCTCCTAGGTCAGTCGGTGCCGAAGGTCACGCCGACCCGGCCGATGCCGTCGATCTCGGCGTCGAAGCGATCGCCGGCGGCAACCGCGGCCATCGGCCCGAGGGCGCCGGTGAGGATGAGGTCGCCGGCCTTCAGCGGCTCGCCACAAGCGGCCATGGTGCGAGCCAGCCACACCGCAGCGTTGAGCGGATGGCCGAGGCATTCGGCACCGCTGCCGCTGGACACCAGCTCGCCGTTGCGGTTCATGCGCATGCTAGCGCCGCGCAGGTCGAGGCCGTCCAGCCGCCGCGCCGGGCTGCCGAGCACGTAGCAGCCGCTGGAGGCGTTGTCGGCCACGGTGTCGACGAAGCGGATGTTCCAGTCGACGACGCGGCTGCCGACGATCTCCAGCGCCGGGAGCACCCAGCCGCTGGCGGCTAGCAACTCGGCGAAGGTGGTGTCCGCGTACGGCAGGTCGCGTTCGAGGATCAGGGCGATCTCCGCCTCAATCTTCGGCTGCAGCACGCGGCGCAGCGGCACGGTCTCGTTGTCGCCGTAGGCCATGTCGGCGAACAGCGTGCCGAAGTCCGGCTGGTCGACGCCGAGCTGCGCCTGCACCTTGGAGTTGGTCAGGCCGATCTTGCGGCCGACCACCCGGCGCCCGGCGGCGATGCCGTGGGCGACGTTGAGGCGCTGGATGGCGTAGGCGGCAGCGGCATCTTCACCGATGGCGTCGCGCAGTGGGGCGATGGCCTCGCCGTGCTGTTCCGCACGGCGCAGGTCGGCGGCCAGGCGTTCGAGTGTTTCTTGGCTAACGTTCACGCTTCACCTCGGTGCTGCAGGAAATCCAGGACCAGACGGTTGAACCTGTCGGCGTGCTCCCACTGCGCCCAGTGGCCGCAGTTGTTGAACACGTGCAGTTCAGCGTTGGGAATACCGGCGATCAGCCGCAGGCCGACGTCCATCGGCACGAAGCGGTCGTTACGGCCCCAGACCACCAGGGTCTGGGCCTGGATCTCACCCAGGCGTGGGCCGAAGTCGGGGAACTGCTTGGGATTGGCGGCGAGGCTGGCGACGAAGTTGTCGAGGTGCTCGCGCCGGCTGAGCATGTTGTCCAGGCGGGTCTGGAACAGTTCCTCGGTGAGGTCGCTGGGATCAAAGACGAAGACGTCCATCATCTTCTTTAGGTTGTCGATGGTCGGCTCGCGGTACAGGCCGTTGAGCAGCTTGATGCCCTCGGTGGGCATCGGCACGAACGCACTGGCGCCGCCGGTGCCACCGCCCATCAGCACCAGCTTGCCGACCCGCTGCGGGTGGCTGAGGGCGAAGGCCACGGCGCTGTGGCCGCCCATGGAGTTGCCGAGGATGTGCACGCGGTCGAGGCCGAGCTGGTCGACCAGGCCCTTGAGGATACGGGCGTTGAGGTCCGAGCGCGATTCAGCCGATACGATCGAATCGCTCTTGCTCCAGCCCGGGCAGTCGAGTAGCACCACGCGGTAGCCAGCTTCGACCAGCGGCTCGATGTTGCGGTTGAAGTTGGCCCAGCCACTGGCGCCTGGACCGGAGCCGTGCAGCATCACCACGGTCTCGCGGGCGTTGCCCGGATCGCAGTCGTTGTAGTGGATGTTCAGTTCGCGGCCGTCCTCGGCGATACGCACGGAGCGGCTGGTGGCGGACTCGGTGAAAGCGGTCATCGCAGGTTCCTCCAGGCAGGGTCAGGCCAGCGGCTGCGCAGCGAGCGCGCCGTAGCCGGCGATCCACTCGGGGATCGGTCGGTAGTAACGGTCGAAGGCCTCGTAGGGGCCGAAGGCGGACAGCGCTGCGAAGGCCGCCACCCAGGTCTTTACCTCGTGGGTGGACTTGCCGGCCAGGGCCGACAGCTCGGCGTTGCCGAGGCCGTCCAGTTCATGCAGGCGGGCGCCGACGAGGGTGTCGAGGAACTGCCGGTCCCACTCGGGGTTGAGCGGGTGCAGGCTGTTCGGGTCCTCGACGAAGCGCCGCGCGGCGGCGATCACTCGCTGTTGGCGAGCCTCGCGTTCTTCTGCGGGCAGGTGGCGGCCGCTGCCCTTGAGGCGGTCGGCCATCAACCCCTCGACCCGTGCCAGCTCCGGCACCGGCGGTTGGTGCGAGAGGCCACCGGAGCCGAGCAGCAGCACGCGCTTGCCAGTGGCACGGGCGAAGCGGCCGATGGCCTCGCCGAGCAGGCGCGCGCGCTGGAAGCTCGGCAGCGGCGTGGCCACCGAATTGATGAATACCGGGATCACCGGGTAGCGTTGCAGGCCACCGAGCAGTTCCTCCAGCGGCTGGGCGAAGCCGTGGTCGACCTGCATGCGGTAGGACACCGCGGCGTCGATGCCGTCGGCCAGCACCGCCTCGGCGCACTGCTCGGCGAGCGCCGGCGGCACGCTGAGCATGCCGGCGGCGGTGCCGAAGTCGCCGATGGCGTGGGCGGCCATGCCGATGCAGAACGATGGCATCACGTCGTAGAAGAAGCCGTTGTAGTGATCGGGTGAGAACAGGATCACCAGTTCCGGGTCGAAGCGCTCGATGCGCGCCCGCGCGGTGGCTGCCATCGCGTCGACCTCGGCCAGCACCGCCGGCGCCGGATCGACCAGCCCCACCAGCGGGGTGTGGGAAATGCATTGCAGTAGGGCACCCATCTCAGGCCACCTTCGACGTCAGCGGCGCTTGCATGCCGGGCGCAGGGGTTGCTGCGAGTGCCTGCAGCAGTTGGTCTCCGATCTCGCCGACGGTCTGGGGAAGGGCAAGCCCAGCGACGAAGCGATCCGGTCGCAGCAGGACAATGGACGCTGGATAGCGGCCGAACCATTCCTTGAGGCGACCCGTGGTATCGCCAACGCGGACCACGCCATCACGCACTTCACGGCTTGAATTGAGCTGAACGTCTGGCAGTACCTGGATGAAACGAGTGCCAAGGGCGATCCAGGCGTCGACTTGCTCAGCGCTCAGCCCCCAGAGCGGATCGGTTCCCCACGCGATGAAAGCGAAGTTGCTACCGATCACCTCATCCAACAGCATGACGGCGCCTTGTTCGGTGAGCACCTTCGGCTGGATGAACATGCCGCCTACTGGCGACGACTTGTTATCCGATGCAACCAAAGCCCCTTGGGAATACTGCGGCATCGGTTTGAAGCGCATTTCCAGGAAGTATCGTTTCACCGGTGGCAGGTAATTCAACAGCCAGGAGATGCCATCGCGCAGTGCCCCTTGCCAGCGCTTGGGCGGCGCCAGAACGTTGCCGGCAAGAACGGAGAGATCGATCATCGCCTTGGCGTGGTCGCGGCGTTCCTGCTCGTAGGTATCCAACAGCTTTTCGCCTGCCAGCCCCTTCACGACCAAACCCAGTTTCCACGCCAGATTGCTAGCGTCGCGCATGCCACTGTTATAACCCTGGCCCTGCCACACGGGCATGATGTGCGCGGCATCGCCGGCGAGCACCACACGCTGTACCCGGAACTGGCCGGCCAGACGCGCGTTGTGGGTGTAGACGCGCTTGCGGATCAGCTCAACGCGGTCCGGGTTGGGCAATACCTTGGACAACAGTTGGCGCATGTTTTCCGGCTTGCTCAATTCCTCCTCGGTCTCGCCAGGCATGACCATGAACTCGAAGCGGCGCACGCCGTGCGGCAGTGCTGCCGAAACGTATGGGCGTACCGGGTCGCAGCAGAGGTAGACATTGGGCGTTCCGAGCGGGTCGTTGGCAACGTCGATCACGATCCACTGGTTTGGAGCAGTCTTGCCGTCGAACGTCACTCCGAGAGTCCGACGGATCAGGCTATTCCCTCCATCGCAAGCCACCAGGTACCGTGCGCGCACAGTCTCCACACGACCGTGCGGCGCTTCCATTCGCAGGCTGACGCCCTGCTCGTCCTGCTGAAAGTCAATTACCTCACGCGAAAACAGAGTTTTGACGTTCTCAAAGCGGGACAAACCGCGGTACAGAACAGCATCTACTTGAGGTTGGATGAAGGCATTGCGTCGTGACCATCCGAACTCGTCGGTCATCGGCTGGATGTCGGCAAAACAGCGACCTCTTGGGGTCAAGAAACGCATGGCATGCCAGGGCGTCGTGTGAGGAAGTACCTCATTGACCAGCCCGATTGCTTGCACGGTCCGCAGCGCCTCATCGTCGATGCCGATGGCGCGTGGATAGTCGATCAACTGGTCTAGCTTTTCGATCTGCAGTACCTGAATCCCAGCTTGGCCAAGATAGTTGGCGATGGTCAGACCTACGGGGCCTGCGCCAAGCACCACGACGTCAGCGGTGTAGTCAGCTTGGGCAGAATAATCGGAACGGTTGGCGCTCATTGTTCTGGTCCTTTGCATTGCCCTGCGGCCAGCCGCGGAGAAATGCAGGCAAAGCCGGGCTCGGCCTCACGCAAAGTTGCGCAAGGTTGTCGCATGGGCTGTTGGGCGGTAGGGGTTAGCGGATGCTCACGGCACTTCGTCGAGAAGGCGTAGGTGTGAACGACATCGACATAGGATTCGGCGAGGCCAATTCAGCGGACGTTAGGTGTGGCCGCCGGATGGCAAGGGTGTGCAGGCACGGATGGCTCATGGCTTATCCCCTGATAGGGCATTTGTAGTTGTTGGGGTGAGTATAGGAATGGCCAATCGTGTTCTACAATGAAAAACGCCCTTGTCGTGCACTAAGTGCACATCATTGTTTTTAAAGGATTTTATGACAAGAGACCGTGATTCAGACTACAAGATCGTCCGGGGATTGAGCCGGGGATTGGCGCTACTCAATGCGTTGAACCGAGTAGATGGCGGAGCAAGCGCAGTGCGTCTTGCCGAGATCTCGGGCATACATCGCACCACTGTGCGCCGTCTTCTTGAAACACTGCAGGGCGAGGGCTATGTACATCGCAGCGAATCAGACGGCAGTTTTCGCCTGAGCATGAAGGTGCGCGAGCTGAGCGAGGGCTTTCGCGATGAGCAGTGGATCTCTGCCGTTGCCGCGCCGCTGTTGGCCGAGCTACTCCAGATAGTGGTGTGGCCTACTGATCTTTGCACTCTTGATGTTGATGCCATGGTGGTGCGTGAAACCACTCACCGTTTCAGCCGACTTTCTTTTCATCGTTCAATGATTGGCCGCCGGCTCCCTTTGCTTCAAACCGCAACAGGTCTGGCATACCTGGCATTTTGTGGCGATGCAGAGCGTGAGCAGATCATTGCACTCCTAGCACAACGTGAGGGGCCTGAGTTCCGTTTAGCACGAGACTCCATTGCGCTCGATAACATGCTTCGAAAAGTTAAGCATCAGGGCTATGGCGAGAACTTCATGGCTTGGAACCAAGAAGAAAGAATTGCCTCGATCGCGGTACCTGTCTTCGCTAACTCAAGGCTTTTGGGCTGTTTGAATCTCGTCTACGTGGCGCAGGCGATGTCGATTGAGCAAGCGGCTAATCGCTATTTGGCAGCGCTCCAAAAAACTGCGAGGCAAATCGGCGACAAGATGGAGTAGCCTGAGGAGCACAGCCGACAATGCCGATTCAGATGCGCCGTGGGACATTGAGGCGATGACGCAGCGGTACGCCTTGAGTATTGTGCGCTCCTCTCAGGCGCACTTCCCTTTTGTCGTCGGTGAGTATTTCATTTTTGATCGTGTGCCAGAGGTGGAGGCCTTTATTGCAACCGCCAAGAGCATCCATGACTCGTTGCTGATGCTTGATTATTTACCAATGATCATTCAGTCAGAGTTGGTTACTGGTTTCTCCATCGAAGGCGAGCACGTGGTTCTTAGTTTCGATATTTAAAGAAATGGCTCACGCTGGGAAATTCCAGACCTGATGGAAACCGATCTGCATCGGCACCCTGCGCATAACCGAGCAGATACTCAACAAACAGATTGAAGTGAACATAACCTTTCGCCATGCACCGCTCACCGGCCTGCAGACCTATCAAGCGCAATTTGGCAGCACTCCGGAGTCCAACAGTACCCAGGACAGCATCAGCTTCCCCACACTCTATCCGGATCTGCCACTCAAGGGCTCCGCTAGCTTGCACGCGAAAGCAGAGATACTCCTGGAGGCTCGAATCAATCGCTTGCAAGCCTGCCAAGGCATCGCGCGCAACGTCGAGATGCTACTGCGTCAGACGCCAGGCGCAAGTATGAAGGAGCTTTGTTTGCGCTTGAACATTGAGCCCCGCACATTGCAGCGCAAGCTCAAGGATGCAGGTACTAGCCTTGAAGTAGTCCAGGCCAGAATCAGGCATCAACGGGCGGCGGTGATGCTTCTCGACCCGGGCCTGAGCATTGAAGTGATCGCACTTAAGCTTGGTTTACCGATCGAAATAGCTTCACCAAGGCCTTTACACGCTGGACAGGCACGCCACCGAGTCAATACCGAAAAGGGTTTTCCAACAGACAATAAGAGCCTGGGAAAACAACCACCCAGCAAGCTCTTCCTTGGCAATAAATATTTCCGAAAAAATTGCACCGAAACACTTAAACGACGCCGTCCCGCCCCCACAAATCCGATCCTCCGCTCTGGCCTGTTGATGCACCGGCCGGTGCTTTCAGAGCCTGCCTATCGTCCCAAGGCTCTACTCACATCCCAGGCTGCGTCCCGTCCGTTGATCGTGGCGGCAACTGATCGTCCCAAGTGGCGTTCTATCACTGGTTTCCAGGGCACTAGACTGAAGTTCACCCCATCCTCAAGCAGGGCGAATCGTCCACTGGCGAGCATGATGCTGCGTCGGTAAGTCCCTCTGACGCTCTGGCCATCAGTGAGCGGCCGGTATATCAAGCCTGTTTCCCTGGAGACTGCTTGGGACGTAGAGAAAAGCTCCCGGTCGCGCAGCGTCACCAGCAGGTTGCGCGCCAGGCTCACGCGCTGGCCTTGCTTCTCGGCCAGCCCCTGCTCGATCAGGAAATCGGCGCGCTGCTGCATGGCCTGCTTCACCTCACCAGCAAATCCAAGGTCCCCCAGCCCTCGCCCGCCGCCAATGAGTCGCTGGTCGAGCCATGTGGCGCCGATCACACGGGCCTGTCGTTCAATCGGTAGGTGCGACTTCAGCTCCACGGCCACGCCGCTCAGTCGCTGTGCGTCGTACTGGCGGCCACGCTCGGGCAAATCGTCGGGCACCTTCCATAGCCCTTCGGCCACACGCTCCACGATACCAGCACGACGCAGGGCTTCCAGGCGGCGGACGTGAGTCGCCACGACCTCCCGCGGATCACGGTCAGCCTTTGCCTGGCCCTGAGCAACCGCCAGGTGATGGTCGGTGCGATACAGGCCATCGCTCGCCAGCGCGACAATGGTACGGTCGGCCGCGCGTATCTCAGCCGAGCCACGTACCTCAACCACCGATCCTGTGGGGTAGTTCGCCAGTTCGTCGCGGGCATTGAGCGCGACGTAATGGGCCTTGCCGTCGATACCGTCGATGACCAGATAACCCCGGTCGCGCAGCTCGTCGGCCAGCCCTTTGGCGGTCACCCGGCCGATCACGGTACGCCCCCCCTCTCCCGGCTCGAACACCGCCAGCTCACGCGGCTGCCCGCTCATGGCCAGCTGCATCGTGCGGATGATGTCGCCCCGCTCGCCCAGGGCGCGCAAGGTCTTTTCCGCGTCCGCTTGGACGGCCCAGGTGCCGGGCTGTGTCTCGTCGGCCAGCCCCAGGCGCTGCAAGCGTTGCAGGCGGCCGATCAGCAGCAGGCGCTGGCGTTGCAGACGGGGCTCGTTGAGGCGTTCGACATGCATCCGGCCATCGTCGCCAGCCTCACGTTTCAGTGTGCGATCCAGGCTCGTCCATCGCTCCTGCTCCACCTCACGCTGCAGGATCTGCTGGATCTCCAGTTCGGTGCGAGGCCCCAGCCATTCGGTGGCCAGTTCTGCGGCCCGGTGGCGGAAGCCGTGGGCGATGTAGTCGCCAGCGATGATGAGGTCCTTGCCGGTGTCGTCTCGCCCACGCAGGACAATATGGGTATGAGGGTTGTCGGTGTTCCAGTGATCCACCGCCACCCAGTCCAGACGCGTGCCCAGGTCGGCCTCCATGCGCCCCATCAGATGCCGGGTGTAGGTACGCAGGTCATCCAGTTCGGCGCCATCCTCTGGCGCGACGATAAAGCGGAAATGGTGCCGGTCGTCCTGGCAGCGCTCCCTGAATGCGCCGAGGTCGGCCTCGTCCACCTGCGGCCCATAAGCGCGGCCCGGTTCGCCGTCGCGGCCAGCGCCGTCGCGTTCGATGTAGCGCAGGTGCTTGACCAGCGACCGTGGGCTGGCCTGGCGCTGGTTGACCAGCAGGGTCTTGATGGTCACCCGGCGCGAGAATGGCGTAAGGGAGGCGCCCGCGAAGCGCGCCGCCGTGTGCCCACGCCCCAGGCGCGAGCCGGGTCGCTGACCGGCGTGTTGTCCCTTGTCACCGGCCAGTGCCGGACGCCGTACAGCCGACTTGCCACCGACCTTGCCGACCTGCTTGAGCACCTTGGAGACAAAGCCCTTGCCTCGGTACTTCGGGGTGTTGGGCCGAATGCGAAAATCGTCGTCACGCCGGTCGGTCATGGCTGTTCCCCCGTCGAGCCAGGGCGTGTCCTGGCGTGTGAAGCACACGGGTATGCCGGCATCGGCGCGTGTTGCGCGTCGCACACAGCACGGCGGTGAAGCCGCGCCGTGCCGCTCCTCCCCCCACGTGCAGACTGGTGTTGCGGGCGAGCAGGTGCCGCCCCCTTTTGTCTTGCCTTCCGCTTTTGCTCTGCCCTGCCCTCCTGGCCTCGGCGCCTAGGCGGCTCTGCTGCACCAGCAGCCAGCCTGTCTGCGAATGCGCCAGTGGCCGCAGGCCGGACGCGTTCGAGGCAAGACATCTGCACGCAGGACAGCTGCGCCGGGTGTTGCGCGAAGCGTGGTGCGGATGCGCCCGCGCTGCACGTGCGACGACACGGCAGCAGCAGCGAATCGGCGACCATCATGGATGTGTCTCCGACCAGATCGGGCGCGCGACGCCGATCACGGCGGACGTGCTGACCGGCCCGAAGTAGCGGCTGTCGAACGACGCCGGGTTGGTCACGCTCAGCAGGAACAACTCGCCCTCGATCAGCGGTCGGCAATGCCGCCAGGATGGCAGCAGCCGGCCCAGGCGGTCGGCAGGCAACGCGGTGGCCACCGGCACGCCGTCGATGCGTACCTGGCCGGCGACGACGCAGACGTGTTGCGGCGCAACCGCACCCACGCGCTTGAGCAGAGGGATGTGCGCCGGCAGGTAACCGCGCTGCGCAGCGAGTGCGGTAGCGTCGGCAGGCAACCGGACCAGGATGAAGCTGTCCACGGACAACGGACGTGGCGGCGAGCCGGCCCCGGACTGAAGCGGTTCGATGCGATACCAGCCGACCGGAACGCTGTCGGACGGGTTGTAGATCAGGCGCGGCAGCGGCTGCGCGAAGGACGCCCAGGCCAGCGCGGCAAGGCCGACGGCGGACAGTACGGCCAAGACGATGCGAGCGCGCAGACGCGAGTATGGACGCGGCGCGAGACCTGCCGTGGAAACAATGGTCATGACCATGATCTCCCGGCGAGCCAGGCGGCGTGCCGCTCGGCGGTGTAGTCGGGCAGCGGCGAGCGTGCAACGATTCGGTTGCCCAGCGTGCGCCAGTACGCGGGCGATGCGGCGGCTGGTGCGATGCCCAGCGCCTCGATGGCGTCGATGCGTTCGAGCACGGCGCGCACCGTGTTATCGCCTTCCATATGCAGCAGCAGGCGCGCGCCAGGCAGCACGCCGGGGAGGCGCTGCACGGTGTCCAATGGCGTGCACGCCTGCATCACCATGAGTTGCCAGCGGATCGTGCCGTAGTCGTTGGCCTGCCAGCGAATGCGGCAGAAGACGGCACCCGGCAGGAACACCGCGACACGTCGCCAGTGATCCAGGCGGGTGATGCGTGCCGGCTCGCCGAAACGCAGGTAGAGCTTGATGCGCTGCTCCACATAGGCGAGCGAAACTCGGGTCAGCTGCGCAGCGTCGGTCTGGCCGGCGAGCACCGCGAGCGATGGCGGCGGCGCAGGCGTGGTCTCCGTGAGCTGTGTGTTCATAGGGATGTCTCCGGGAACTCGCGCTCCAGCAGCGCGCGCAGCAGATCGGCGACCGTTACCCCCTGGGTGAACGCCGAGACCTTGATGCGGGCGCGCATGGCGGGCGTGATGTCGAGGGTCAGGCGTGCGGTGTAAAGGTCTCCTTTCTGCAGGCCGCCAGCATCACCCTGGCGCACCCACGCCTCGGCGTGCGGATTCGCCGGCGGACGCGCGCCGATGGCCGTGCGTTTGCCGCGCTGGCGGTTCATGCCGTCCACCGCAGCAGCTCGTCGACCAGCGCTGTGATCTCCCGCGCGGCGGGGCTGTCCGGAGCCGTCTCGCGAGCGAGTCGCCCGGCGGCCACGCTGTCGGCAAAGACGATGCGCTGGCGCACCTCGGCGCGCAGCGCCGGCAGCGGTTGGTCGGCCAATGCCTGGCGCGCCTCGCGACCAATGATGGTGGTGCTGACACGCCGGTTGATGACAAAGGCCGCCGCCAGTTGCGGCCGGAACACCTGCGCCTCGCGGATCAGCGCGACCATCTCGGCGCTGGCCCACAGGTCGTAAGGGCTGGGCTGCACCGGGATCAATACGCGCTCAGCTGCCAGCAGCGCGGAGCGCGCCAGGGCGGCGATGCGCGGTGGCCCGTCGATGATCACGTGATCGGCGCGACGCGCCAGTTCAGGCGCTTCCTGGTGCAGCGTCTCGCGGGCAAGGCCCACGGCGCCGAACAGCCTGGGCAAGCCCTGCTGGGCGCGCCGTTGCGTCCAGTCCAGCGATGATCCCTGTGGGTCGGCATCCAGCAGGACGACCTGCTGACTGCGCAGCGCAAGCTCGCCCGCGATGTGGGTGGCGAGCGTGGTCTTGCCGACACCGCCCTTCTGGTTGAGCAAAGCGATGATCATGGCGCGGCCCTCCCTGCTGGAAAGCCGGCCTGACCGTGCCGTTTCGTCGTTGTCCACCGCAACGGCGCGCCTCTACAGCAAGTTAGAGCTTTTAAGTTAGAGAGGTTAAGGGAGGCTGTATCCCGCGTGGGATATGGCCTGCAGAGCATTTCGCACGCCTGATAGCACGATAGTGATACGCCCGATAGCACGATACCCCGTACGCCTGATAGCACGAGCCCATGCACAGGTTTTCCCGCGCTTATCCCCGTGCCGTGGGCGGCACGGGCCGGAATGTCAGCAGCTCCGCGCGAGACTCCGGGATGCGCTCGATGCCGAGCACGTAGCCTGGCAGCGACTGCCGCGCCACCAGGGCGCGTAGGTCGCAGGCGAAGTCGCAGAGTTTGGCCGTGCTGCCCGACTTGCGGTGCAGGTGACGGAAGTCGAACTGCCAGCCTTCCGGCTGTTTGCCGCCATGCTTGCGCACCAGGCGGTACAGCCAGCGCTCGATACCGCCAGTGAGGCGGAAGTACGCCGGGTCGATGGTCAGCACCAGGGCGGCATCCAGCACGCCCGCGTAGAACCAGTCCGGCAAGATCAGCTCGATGCCCAACGGCGTGCCGCGGGCGTCGGCCAGCTCCTTCCATTCGTTGATCCAGGAGAAACGATGCAGACGCCGCCCGGTGGTCTCTCGGATAGAGGTGGCCACCGTGGTCGACTGCAGACGATCCAGGGCGGCCTTGAGGCGCTGGTAGTCGCGCAGCGAAACCCCGCGACCGATGAAGCGCAGGATTTCGTAGGGTGTGGCGCGCATCAGGCGTGACGGGTGCAAGCCCGCGTCGCGCGCCGCGACGATCTGGCTGGCCGCCCAGATCAGCACGTCGGCATCCCAGATCGTGGCAATGCCGTGCTCTCGCGTGCCCTCCACACGCACGGTGACACTGCCGGACTGGAAGTCGATCGGCGTGGTGCGCCGTGACTTGCCCAGCGAGAAGAACGGATAGGCCATCAGATCCTGGCTGTCGCGCGGCGCCATGTCCCCCGGCAAGGCTCGGAACAGGTCGAGCTGTTCCCGCTCCGGCTTGGGGCCGGTCATGGCGCTGGCCACCGACGTGCCACCAGTCAGTGCGCACGGCTGTCGGCCGAGTGCTGCTCGGCATATTCAGGATCGGAGGTGGCCTCGAAGCTGTGTTGGTCGGCCCAGGCATCAAGGTCGGCAATGGCATACATGACGCGCCGGCCGAACTTGCGAAAGCGCGGGCCGCCACCGATCACCCGCTGCTTCTCCAGCGTGCGCGGCGATAGACGCAAGTAGACGGCGGCCTCGTCATTGGTCAGGTAGCGCTGCGGCTGGACAGGAGCAGCGATTTGTAGTGGCTTGGCGTGAGCAGCAGCGGGTCGTACGGGAGCAGGTCGCATAAGGGGGAGCCTCCATCTTTCAGGACAGCCCGGCCACACCAGCGCAGCCGGATGGAGACAGTCTCAGAAAGGCCAGGCGGCCTGCTCAGGGCCGGTTTGCGGGCGGCGTAGAACGACCCTCCCCGTGCGCGTCGAGCTGTGCCAGGTGGCGATAGCCTCCGTACATCAGTGCCCGACCGCGCCGCACCAGGCGACGCACTTTCGAGCGCAGGCTGCCGTCGGCGTGCCAGCCGCGTGTGACCATCGCCGTCCCGAACAGCCCAGCGGCCACTTCTCGCAGGGACGCCCCCGCCAGGGTGGCGTCGAGCGTCTGGAGAGTATGCAGCTCCAGCATGGCGCCAGGGCTCGGCCTGCATCTGGCCGCCGCTGGGGACGGCGTACTAGCGGCAACAGCCAGCTTGTCCAGCTCGGCCGCGAGGGCGCCGTAGCGGACGCAGGGCCGGACGACATGGACGTAGGCCATGCCCTCCTCCAAGCCGGCCGCAATCGCCAGACGTAGACGACAACCAGGCCAGCGCGTCGTCAGCAGCAGGCGCCGGCCATCGTGAACCAGGCATTTGCTGCCCGGGATACGCCAAAAGTTGAAGGTTGCGGCATCGGGCATGGGGTCGACATCGGGATAGAGCTGAAGCAATTCCGGATGGTCGGGAAACCAGATCGGATACGCATCACGCGCATCCAAGCCTGGGTCTTCCAGCAGGCGCAGCCCCCAGCGGTGTGCCGCCTCAGGCCGGTACACGCGATCCCGCCAGTCGCTCTGGTAATCCGGATTCCGACGCAGATATTCCCAGGCCAGAGCTAAATCATCCAGATGCAGTACATAGAGATAGGCCGCAGTGGGATACCACTGCTCGGCGTCGCGGTCAGCCATCAGGCAATCTCCCTTTGCACAGAGTTAGCCGCCACGCCTCGCAACGCGGGTCAAGCTCTCCTCAACACAGCCTCCTCTGGTAATACACCAAGCGACAGTATCAAGACCGATTGACTCCGAAGTGTTGCGTGGATTATCCGAATGCGGCAGCGCCGCTGCCCATCAGTGATGCGGCGCTAGGCATATCCTGCAGTCTTGAGCGTGGGCCATCATGACCGAATTGGTCAGGTTGGTACCGCGGATTGCAACAGTGCCGATTGAGACCGAGACAGTCTGGAATCGGATCGAGCTGATCACAGTGCGCCCCGGCACGGCCTGAGCGGGATAGATGGCATGGTCAGTCCATGATCGAGCCGTTAAGGTGCGCCAGCCGTGTGTACTCCGACAACGTGCGCGCCGCCCGGAAGTGCAGGTCGCGCATGACAGGGCGCTTGAGCGGCCCCACGATGGACAGCAACTCAGACATTTTTACGGTACCCAGCGTGGGCATGCCGATCCCCACGTCGCACAGGCCATAGGCCGTGTCCTCGTCGACCGGGTCGAGCGAAGCCAGAAGCCAGGTCGCATGTGCGTCAGGGGTGAACAGGCGCACCACTGGCAACGGGTCGATGTCCTGGCTCGCCGCTCGGGCTCGTCCGTTCGCCAGCAGCTGTTCGCGCTCAGTCTCGGTGATAAGCGACAGGGTCATGATGACGCGCCGGAATGCGCTCCCGCTCTGCTTGTCGGCGTGGACGCGCAGAGGTGCTTTCGCACGGAGTAACCAACCCGCCGATGTGGATTCGTGCATTCGCTCAGAAGCAAGGATGAGAATTCCTGCGAATCCACAAAGGCACCAAGGCGTGAAAACGGCATTTCGAAAATCAGGAAAGGCACGGAGACGCCTCCACGGTTCTGATGAAATACGCCGGTACGGATTTCCGTAAAAACACGGAAGCGGCGAAAATCCCAGGAAATGAGTTAAAGATAACGTGGTTTTAATTCTCCCCCGAACGGACGCTTCTGTCCATGCAGAAGCGATCCATCCAGCCCGGCCGACCGGCCGGCTCCACCACCTTCGATGCCGAGCTGGCGAAAGCCTTCGGCGCGGCGGTGCGCGCACTGCGCATGGAGCGCGGTATCGCGCAAGAGTCGCTGGCGAACCTGGCCGGGATCGAGCGCTCGCACATGGGCAAGGTCGAGCGTGGTGAGCACATGCCCACGCTGGCGATCATTTTCAAGACCGCCGGCGCGCTCGATTGCAGCACGGCAGAGCTGATGGCTGCGACGGAAAGCCAGCTCGCCGCTTCTAGGGCGTAGTCCCACGACAGCACCCCGCCGCAACGGGCGGGGCGCCGAGGTGGCCGTCAGGCCGCCGGCTTGCTGCGCGACCAGATCAGGTTGTGCGTACCGTCCTCCTCCTCGATCAGCCGGGCGTAGATCGTCGCCGGGAACGAAGGATCGTCGAGGGTCACGGACAGGTAGGGCCGCTCGGCCTGGCTGACTTTCTTCCAGGCCGCGCCGATGTCGTAGCCGCCGGCCGCCTGGATGCGGTAGTCGGGGGCGTTCTCGCCGCTCCGGTCGTTGGGGACGAACTTGACCTTGACGTTGAGCGTCAGGGTGCGGACTGTGCCGGTGAAGCCGTCGTTCTGAGCGGTGAAGGTGCCGATGTTGGCCATGATGATTTCTCCTTGCGGGGTAACCAAGGTCGCGCCCATCGCGTCCTTGTTGTGATCCGGCAGGCGGGAGACGGGCTGGCCGCACCGCGCAGCGGCCGCAACAGCGTGGAGGACCAGGAGGCGCACAGAATTTGTGGGCGAGGAATCCGCGCAGCGGAGGGGAAATTGTTTGCACCGGACGGTTGCAGCCATGAAGCCCGAGGCGCAGCCGTGCCACCGCCAGGATTCACGACAAGCCAAGGACGCACCGGGCCGAACCGCCCCGGAAGGAGACGGGGCCGACTCAGTTTCCTCGCGTGACGGCTTCACCGGCCTGCACCCTGACGCGGGCAAGGCCAATACCCCCGACGACGAGCGAGAACGCCCTTGCCGCAGCCTGCGGCAACAGGCTTGAGGCGTGGACTGGAAACGCCATAGCAAGGCCGTGCGGCATGTCCGTAGCCCGTCCTTCGTGATCTGGAACTAGCAACCGTCAGCGTCGAGGACGGTGCGCGCATGCACAACCTGCCGCAGCAAGCCGGGGCGTAGCCCCATCGTGCTCAGCCCGTTGCGGCGGGGCCATCGAAGGCCCCCGCCAGCGGGAACCGATGCCGTGGCGCGCCAGGCCTTGGCGCACCGCTCCCCTCCTACAATCATTCTTCAGACGTAATGGGCAGAATGCGGGCAGAAGCAGTCACTCTGCGGGGGCTACAAAACCAAGGGCGATCCACACAACTTCCTGAATGCGAGCCCTACGGGGGCAAAGCCCGATATAGCCTACTAACGACCGCCCCTCTGGGCGGTCTCTCTCAGCCTCAGCTGTGGCCTTCATAGAGTTTGATCAGCTCATCGCAGAAGTCTTTATGCCGCGCGAGCTTCTCGTCCATTTCCACCTCTTTGCTAGCAGTAACGCCGAACAGCCGGCGAATGGATTCAAAAATCTTGTTCATTGATAATCTCCATAGCCGAACTCCGGCCAGCCGCCCAACATGGGCCTACCCATTCTGAAACGGTGAGAACGCGAGTTTCGGGCGGACTTTCCGAAAGTTAGCGTGAACCCATAGCCTCTGAGTTTTTCGAAGGTCCCTTAGGGTTAGTTGAATCTGCAAATCTGAAGAGGTGAACCATGGATGAAGAAACGATCAAGCGGCTTATGCCCTTACTGGAAAAAGCCTACGACGATGTTGGTCGAGGTGCTGGAAGGGAGCTAGGAAGCATTCTGGAAGACGTGGTGAAGACCTTTCGCCTGGCGCTTGCTCCCATCCAATACACCGCATTCCTGCAGGATTCACTCAGGGGGCATCTCGAAAAGTGTTTCCGGAAAGTACCCAAGGAAAATCTCATTTCGCCCGCACGGTCGTTGACCTTGCCGATATGTGAGCAGCTCAGGTTTCATGAAGATGGCGTGTTGGCAGAGCTATATACCAATCTGCTTAGCTGCAGCATGGATCGCGAGCGTGTTTCTTACGCGCACCCTGGCTTCATTAATGTGATCGCTCAAATGGCACCTGATGAGGCCTTGTTACTGGAGCAGCTGTCCAGCAGGGAGGGCAAGCTCTTCATTCGTTGCGGCGAGCAAAGCAGATTTCCCTATGCTCCATTAGAGGCTGAGCGGCGCTCGCTATACACGGAGTCGGTATATGACCAGCCGATTGAGAGCAGCATAGAGCCTTTCATGGTCAAGCCGGAAAAGCTAGCTGCCCCGGAGCTATTCCTAACCTATCTAGAGCACCTTGTTTCAATGGGCGTGGTCGAATACACGAACGACCACGGTGTCTACAATCTTGCGGGTGTGTCGCGTAGTGGGCTGCAGATCGAGACGTTTGTAATCAGATTGTCGATGTACGGCAGGCTTTTTCACACTGCCTGTATGGCCGACTCAACCTTCGGCAACGCCTACGATTGAAGTTTGCCCCGCTGGCAGTGTGCTCAATGTCCCGAAGGCAGGTGGCCGGCTTAATCCCCCATCATGAAACCGGGTAAGGAAAAACTGCCGCCTTCCCGTGGTTTGAGACGACCCGGCGCACCGAGGCCGCCAGTGGGTCTAGTACCCCTACTCGATCATCTCCGACACCAGCTAGCACAGAGGCGACCTTGCTGCTCACCGGGGAAAACTCCACCCACACAGCAGCACCCCAGCATCCTTGCCAGGGCGCCGAGTGCATCAAGCCGCCAGCGTGTGACCGTGCGCCTCGTCGTCAGCCTCTGTCGGCTCCGACTCCTTCACCACTTCCCGAATAGTCTGCGCCTCCGCACCCTGCCCTGCCGTGAATACAGCCGGCATCCAGCCAGTGCCTTCGACCAACCGTTCGGCTTCGCTAGCGATGTCGGCCTTCTTGAGCTTGGCCAACCGGCTAACGTCCTTCGGCGCGAACTCACCCACCGCCTCCAGGATCACCGCCTTGGCGACGTGCTTGAAGTAGCCTTCGGCGGTCGGCTTCCACCATACACCCATGTCC
This sequence comes from Ectopseudomonas guguanensis, assembly GCF_900104265.1. GTDB lineage: Bacteria > Pseudomonadota > Gammaproteobacteria > Pseudomonadales > Pseudomonadaceae > Aquipseudomonas > Aquipseudomonas guguanensis. The sequence continues at coordinate 428,517 of NZ_FNJJ01000003.1, read as the reverse complement.
AGGCCAACGGCCTGCGCCAGCTCGGCTCCAGGCTGATGCTGGAACGCACGCGGCGTGACCACATCGACGGTCACCGCCACGCACACCGCGAGCAACCGCACCAGCTCGTCCTGGGGCATCGCCAACAACGCAGCGAACAGCGCGGCACTGTCCTGCGGCAGCTTCTCGCCCCATGCCTGACGCAGCTCGCGCAGCGCCACAGCGGCGGGCGACTCCGGCCAGTCCGGAGCCAGGCTATCGAGCCGATCCCGCACGGTCAGGCGCACACCGAGCGGCATGCTGTCGCCGTGATCATCGACCTGCAGGGCGGTGTGCACCATCCCATGCACCAAGGCCGCCAGCGCGACCTGCGGGTGCCGGGCCACTTCGATCTGCAGCGCCGCCGTGCGATGGGCACTCAAGCGCTGGGCCAGCCGGTCGGACAGGCTCGCCGCTCTGGGCAGCTCGGTACCCTCGCCCGCCTTGTCGCTCGAGCCTTCACTGTCGCCGATGCCCTGGCGCAGACGCTCCAGGGTACGCAGCGCATTAGCCTCGGCCTCGCGCAACAGCCCGCGATGGATCACCGCCTCACCGCTGCGGTCGATGGTGACCACGGCGCCGGCCACGCTGAGCACTTCCGGGGTGCAGCCCTGCAAGGACTCAGCTACGGCGTGCAGTTCAGCGGCCACCTGTTCGCGCCGCTGCTCCAGCGTCGACACCTTGCCTTCGTCCTCGGCGTCGTAGGCATCCTCCAGCTCGGCATCGACCTTTTCCAACCGAGCTTGCAGCGAGGCGATACGCCGCGCCTCGCGGGCAGTCGGGTCGCGGCGGATGCGCGACGCGCTCTGGAAGGCTTGCCGATCCGCATAGCTGAACTGCGGCACGGCCTCCACCCAGGCCCAGCCCTCGGCGCGCACATCCTCGGCCAGCGCATCCAGCTTGCCGCGCACCAGCGTCTCCAGCAGCGCGGCATCGGTGAGGTAGGTGCCGCTGTCGTCGTCGGCGAACAGGTCGCGGCGAATGCCGCCACCCGCCTCCGTATAGGCCTCCAGCCCGACGAAGCCCACCAGCGGATGACGCACATCGATTTCACGCTCCGTCAGGCGAGCCCGGAGCGCCGCCGCGCCACGTTGCCACTCCGGCGCGTCGTAGAACGCGGCCTCCTGGGCGGCGTAGTCATCGGTGATGGTCAGTGCCATCAGTTGCTCCAGGGTGACGCAGCCAGCCCGGTAGTCCGCCATCAGGCGTGGCGAGACGTTCGCCAGCTTCAGGCGGCGCTGCACCACCAGCGGAGTGACGCCGAAGTCGGCGGCGATATCCTCGACAGGGCGACCTTCCTTGACCAGCGCGGCGAAAGCCTCGAACTGGTCGGCCGGGTGCATCTGCTCACGCAGCAGGTTTTCCGCGAGGCTGACGGTGCGGGCCGAGGCGTCGGGCACCAGCAGGCACGGCACCTCGAAGTCGGCGGCGATGCGCTTCTTCTTCGCCAGCAGCTTCAAGGCGGTCAGGCGGCGGTCGCCGGCCACCACCTCGTAATGCTTGCCATCAGCGGCGAGGATGACGACAAGGTTTTGCAGCAGGCCGATGCGGGAAATGCTCGCAGCCAGCTCGTCGATGGACAGGCGCGGCGTGGTGCGCGCATTGCGTTTGGAACGGCGTGGCAGTAGTTGCGCCAGCGAAAGCAACAGCAGGTTCTTGGTCGGGTCGGCCACTTGCAGAGTGGGCACGGTGACGGCTTCGGTTGGGAGGGTGGCGTTCATGGTGATAGCTCCATTCATGAGATAACGACAGCGGTGGGAATGGAGGGGCCGACCGCCTGACAGCCCCTCGGGGTGGGGGTCAGGCTTTCAACTGGCGCAGGCCATCGGCCAGCAGCCACAGGGCGCGGTTCAGTCGCAGGCCCTGGTCGATGCCTTGCACAGGACGGGTACGCTGGCGGCGCCCATTGCCGCCGCGACCAAGCAGGCCGCCGCGAATGAGGTTTTCCTGGGTGCGGTTGAACACGCTCCACAGGTCGGCGCGGTTGTCGTCGAGACGGCGCGGGGCCAGCACCTGCCGTTCGGTGATCGGTGCGGGCTTGTCAGGGTCGTCGTACTTGAGCGCCAGCGCAGCACGGGCAAAGACTTCGGCCTCGCCGCCGTCCAGGGTGACGGCCCGCATGGCCTCGCGGGACTGCTGCGCCTGCTCGAAGCCGTGCAACACCTCGTAGGCGCCCTCGATCACCTGGCCGGCCACGTCGCCCTTGTGCGGCACCCGCACGTCCGCCATGGTGTCGCCGCAGACCAGGCCGTTCTGGCAGACGAAGCGGAACATGCCGGCGAGCATCTGGTAGCTGCTCGTTCCGTCATGCGAGTTCAGCAGGATGATTTCGTTGGCCTCACCTCGGGCGCTGATCTGGCTAGCGTGGCGCAGGCGGATCAGGTGCTTGGTGAAGTCGCGCCGGTCGTCCCGGCGCACGCGGGTCTGGCACACCATGAAGGGCTCGAAGCCTTCACCGCGCAGCTCCTGCAACACGGTGGCGGTCGGGATGTAGCTGTAGCGCTCGGAGCGACTTTCGTGCGGGGCCTCGGCGAAGATGGACGGGGCCACGGCGCGAATCTGCTCATCCGACAAGGGGGATTCCGAGCGCAGCACCGGGGAGCGGTACGAGAAGTGGGAAGCCAGTTGCATGGTCGTTCTCCTGACAAGGTTTGCTGGTTACCCCCACCGGATTCCTAGATTCGGAGCCCGCTTTCGGCTCTTCCGGTGGGGTCGGCGCGGAGACCTGGGCTGGCCTCGTTGCCACCGTCTTTCCTGAGTTCATCGCCCGCGACGGTCAGGAGCGCGCGGACGGGGGCCGTCAAGGAGACAAGCGCCGGGTAGGTGCGGCCCGCAGGCGCAGCCGAGGACACGGCCCGGCGCGCCTTGACGGCTCAAGGCCGCGGGCTACAGTCGCGACAAGGTGATGAAGTCAGGGAAAGGCGGATCGACAGGCAACGGCCACAGCGTTGGCGCAGACGCCACGCAAGCGCAGCGCGCAGGCCCTGCGTAGCCGGGCCGAAGGCATCAGCCGAACGCCGTGAGGGAACGATGGAAACCCGAATGGGGCGAGACTCGCGCAGCGTGGCTCGATGCACAGCATGACAACGCGCCCGGCCATTGGCCGGGATGCCCAAAAAACAGAGGTACCTGAAAGCAGGTCGAACAATGGGCTTGGGGGTACCGACAAGCGCAACTCGGCTCATTACGCTGCAAAGCATCCTCACTACTCAGAGAAGACCCATGCGTACCGCACCGACCCCATCCCCGCAGCAAACCTGCGAGAACATCCTGATCGACGATAAAACCTACAACGTCGAGCACAACATCCTGCCCAGCGAAAACGCCATCATTGATCGCCTGCTCGCGCGACGCCTCGAACTGACTGAAGCCTACGGTGAGCTGTACGACAAACTGCACCTGCATCCTCGGGCACTCCCGGTATTCCTGAGCCTCTTGCTCAGTACCGCAGCATTCTGGGCCCCAGATAAGATCGCCAGGGCTCGTGCTCAACGGGACGAACTTATCGGCACCAATCAGCAGATTGCACAGAAAGCCGAGGAGCTGGCCGAACTGCTGGAGCACCGCTCCAACCTGCACAATACATCGGGCTTCAGCAGTGACACTCACTACCATGTGTGTAACGTAATTGAGGATGCAGCGAAGGATCACTACCTCTTCAACGCCTATGTGAAGGAGCGCCTGAACACCGTTCGCAACCAGTTCGAGTGGAAGTACTGGCCCACCTTGGAACAGTTCGTTCGAGCGGTGGCCAGCGATGCAAACACCGCTGAAGTGGAAGCCACAGATCCGCTGACTCGAGCCGCAACCGCAGCCACACGCCACTCGCCTGCGGACTTCTTCAAGGCACTCTTCGTCGCCATCGAGGAGAACAGCGAGCAGAGCGGTGGCCCGCTACCCGAAGGCCTCAAGCTCAGCGATGCCACGCTGGCCTCGCTGGTGAACTGTGCATTGGATCTGGGCCCTGACGAACTGAAAGACAGCGCCTACGTGAAGCGACTGCGACAACGCGAACGCAATATGGACAAGTGATGCACGGCCAGCAGGCAGGGCGCAGCAAAAAAGGGGCCGAAGCCCCCAGCTGTCAGAGCAACCCCTGCTCTGCGAATGATGCAGTCGCCTCGCCACCCACGATGACGTGATCCAGCGTGCGCACATCCACCAGTGCCAGAGCCTCCTTGAGGCGCTGGGTCAGCACCTTGTCGGCCTGACTCGGCTCTGGATTTCCGCTCGGATGGTTGTGCGAGAAAATCACCGCCGCTGCGTTGACGCGCAATGCCTCCTTTACCACTTCCCGTGGATACACCGCCGCCGCATCGATGGTGCCGCGAAACAACTCCACATACTCAAGCAGCCGATGCTGGCTGTCGAGGAATAGCGCCGCGAACACCTCATGCTCGAAACCAGCCAGCTTGGTGCACAGGTACTCCTTGACCAGCTCCGGTGACGCGAACAACGCTCCACGCTGGTATTTTTGGTCGATCACCTGACGCGCCATGTTCAGGATCTGATCTGCAGACGCTGGCAGGTAGCGCCCCTGTGCATCACGCACCAGCAGCATGGCATCGAACGAGGAAAAGGAAAGTTGCGACATGGTCATGCTCCGGTTGCTCGGGCGGAATTGCCCGGAACCGGCGCCAGCACGGCGCAGCGCAGCTGTCAGGGGTCAACGACGGCCGCCAGGACGCCAGCGTGCATGCACGCGCAGCCCTTGACGGCGAGAACGCCGTGATACGGTGAAGGGAACAGCAAGACCGCCCCACTCCACCCATGCCACGGATCGGCAAGCGGAGCGCGCAGGCCCTCAAGGGCCGGAGGCGTTAGGGATCAATGCCGAATGGACACGACTCGGCACGAGGCGTGGCGCGCAGCCCGCGAGCCCGCCGGCGGTACGCCGGGGCACCTTAGCGAATAACGAGCATAGAGCTCGCCACTTCAGGTCAACCAAAATGAATGGACAGGGCATTGGCGAAGGACGGATCTTAGTCCGCTTTAGGCCTATGGATTCAACCGATCGACGTAAACCATTCGGCAAGCGAGGCGTACCTCAGGGTTTTCGGGGGTGCTCATTCAGCTGCCGGGCGACCTCGTCGAGCTTGACCTGCGAATAAAGCGGGAGATCAGTGCTCATCAGAAAATACTGCCGCAGCAACCCGTTGGTGTTTTGAGCCACCTTCATCAGATCACGCATCTGAACGCATGAGCTAGACGATCATGAAGGCAAAATCCAAGCTGAAGCCAAGCTACCGGGTGCGCCCAACTTCTGATAAAGCCGCCACTGGGAGATCGAACCGTATCATGACGTTATCGGACTGGCGCAAGGTATGGCCTTCTCTATCTTTGACGACACGCACGCCGCGACTTGCCAGATCACCCACATTGGTCACAAAGCCCAAGCGTCGAGACGCTGAAGCGTGGAGCTCGTAGCCAATACCCCGATCGTCGACGCAAGACACCCCCACAATATCGATATAGCCGTAGCGCGCATCATCTGAGAGACCTTTTCCCTTCCCTAGCAATCGGCAGCCGTCGCCCCGAAAAATGGTGTCCATGGTGAAGGGCTTGAAAGGACTGACCAAGGTAAATAGAAAGTTGCTCTCGGTTAAGGGGCTCGAATCATCCAGTCCAGCCCGACTCATTACCTTCGCTACTACATTCTCACTGCTAGGCCTTGTGTACTTGACCCCTTCTATCGAGGCCGACTCGATAACCTCCATCATGCTTCTTTGAGGTGCATAGAAGACGCTCCAGACGTTGTCAGGCGTAATGGAATACCAGCCCAGCAGAGTGGCGACCCCAGAAACAACGCTAAGTGCTGCAACACTACGAGCAGCCAGTTTTAGTGAGCGGTGCTCTGCACAGAACAGCCACCAGCTCCCCATCCGCTTGCATCTACCTTGGCCACGAGTTCTTCCCAAGCACTGACGCATCTGCACTCCAGCATCGCTGATAAATTTGACTCAATTCTATCCCGGCCTGAATCGCCCCTTCCAAATCCTGTCGCTGCCGACGGAGGACGGCCTCTCCGATTCGTCCCGCTTTCCTTGTTCATGTACACAGCCACAACACTGATACCGAAGATGTTCATCAGTCGTTTGAGGTTGTATCGGGGGGGGAACTCAGAGAGGGATCATTTCGGCAGATCTTTGAGTAGCCAGATCAGAGCACTCATGTCGACGCCCATGTGTTTCAGCTTCTCAATGTTCTCACGAGTGAAAAAGCGCCAGCCGGCCTCGATCAGATCGCGGCTTTGGCGGATCCGGGTCGGCACTTCACCCACCCACTTGGCTTCGTTGGACAGCGCCTTGTTCCGCATAGAGCTGATCTCCTCAACGGTCTGACGCTGAAGGTTCTCCAAGGGCACCAGCAGCCCGGTGTGAACGGTCACTTTGAAACCATTCTTCATGAAGGCCAAGCCTTCAAGAGTGGCCAGCAGCATTTCCTTGTGAGGCCAGCCCTTGCCGTCATTCGGCCTACGATTGGTGGTCTGCCACACGATCTCGGCCTCCTCCTTGGTCATAGGGACGGACTTCATGATTTGGTTGTCACCGAGATCTGCTCGGCGCTTGATCTGCTGGTATGCCTGCAGGCTTACAGCCCCCATCAGTCGGTTCCGGAGTTCCTGCAGGCGCTTGTAATCCCTTTCGATCTGCGCCAACTCCTCGATCATGCTGGGCAGACTTTCCTTGAAGGCGAGGATCGTTCTGATACGCCTAGCCTTGGCGACCTCACCATCCACCCGCTTACGATCTCGGGTGAACTCAACACCGAACTCACGCCGACCACAATCTTTGCCGATGGCGATCAGAAGCTCGTCTGAGGTTGAGACCAAATACCCTTCAAGATGCTTCTGTCGGCAGTTGGCGATGCCACAGGGGATCATGTCTTTGAAGCGGTAGGGGACAACGACGGACTTGAATGTCCTGTCAGTGCCTTTGAAGGAAAGAGACTCCTGGAAGTTATCGTAAACCAGCAGATCGTCTAGGGACTTGAGGTTGAGAAGCGCGCTATCCAAAACTGCAACCCTCCTACAGTGGCAAAAAGCCTTAACAGGAGAGTAATACTGTGTTTTTGTACAGTCAAGTATCCACTGTCCGTGCACCCAAGGCTACCCCGGCCGAAACCGGGGCAGGCGCCTATTCGGCGTCCTTGAAGCCGCTTTGCATGATGTACACCTGGAACCGGCCGTGGGAGCGGCCGTACGGCGCAAGATCGTGAGGCTGAGCAGGCTACCCACTTTCGACCGTACGATCAGACCAGCGTGTGATGGGCACCTCCACGGGCTGGGCTTTAACTGTGGAGTTGAGCCACGGTAATCTGGCCCGAATATTGGCATGGCCCTATGTCAAAGGAAATGTCCTGATGCTTACGAACCTGCTCGTGAATGATTTTCCCAGCGTCTATGCCGCGCTGGTCGAAGCTTTCCCGCACAAGCCGTGGCTCAGAAGAACTGAGACTCTGGATCAGCACGCGAGGTCGACACCACTGCAGCATGCACTAGCTCGCAAGAACAACGGCATTGCGTACAGCCTCAGCCTGTTCGATCAACACGGACTTGGGCTTATGGATACCCCAGATGAGCCTGAAATAATTGTCGCTCTGTGCCTGATGGCCCAGGCACTTGCTTTGACCAAGGCTTCGGATGGGCGGGCTCGTTCCAGGTTGCTCAAGCGTCTGGAAGGTGCTTTCCGTAACCCTGACGACATGCGAGCGCTGCAAATGGAGCTGCATACAGCTACCCATTTGCATCGACTTGGCTCCCGAGTGGAGTGGTCGGACGAATGCAGCGGGCAAGAGACCTACGACATGCTCATCATTAGTTCTTCGGGTCAGGAGGTTGAAGTTGAGTGTAAGACCTGGTCCGAAGACAAAGGTGTGGCCATCACTGCTGAGCAGGCTGCCGGATTGTTGCAGCACTTGGACGGGATCAAGACAAAACTCATCGAGATCGTTAAACCTGGTGAGGTTCTAGCGGTGACCTTTACCGTTGCAGCCGGACTGCCGAGAGGAGAGCCTGAGCAGCGACGGTTAGCCCTCGACTTGGTTGAGGCCATCGTCGAGTCTCAAACGGAAAAAGTAGACGCAGGCCAGATTAGCTTTCTGAAATTGCCCGCCCCTCTTATCAGGCAGCTTGAGGCTGATGACCGCATTACTTATTGCAGTCAGTTGGTAGATGCTGCAGCAGGACCGGCCGTTGGCTATCGTGCGGTGATAGGTGATCGTCAACGAGCAATTGTTGTGGAGTTGCGCAGCGAACGAGTATCGAAGAAATTTTCACGAATGCTGAAGGATGCCAAACACGCCATTCGTGATCAGATGACTGGGACCAGGCCAGGATGTCTGGTAGTTAGGCTGGAGGGGATATCCGGGCCTGAACTGCTGGAGCGTATTACAGAGGCAGGAGGCGTGCCGACGGTATTTGCACATGCGTTGTTTCAAGATGAGCAGCACGAGCACCTAGATTGCATCGTTTGGATGAGTGATCCGGCGCTTCAGGAGCTCGCGCCCGGCATAGGATCGAGCCAGAGCGTGTCGTACGTGATGCGCCGCTCTCAAGGACGGTACTCAAACCTCAATCTCGGGATAATTTTCAACCCTCACTGAGGCCGCTTACTGAACTTGTATCTGTGTGCGGGCCTGTATCTACCACCCCGTGAGGCTTGGCAAGGTATTGCCGTTACCCCGTGATCGGCTCTCCTGCAGATGGCAGCGGGGCAGTAGACACGCCCCAGGCGTGGCTGCACTTCTATGCGCCACCCCTGCCTTGGGCATGCTTAAGCGCTTCTTCGACCTCTTTACTTCGGGTGAAAGGGATCTCCAGTATTCGCATGACTCACCAGGTTGTTAATTGACAACCTGGCCTTCCTTTAAACGGCGGCATCCAACATCGGTACGGTCACATTGTCCGGTAACAGCTCCGTCGACCATCGATCCAGACATCCTCCATGTTCGCCGCTCCTGCAGCATATGGCACCGCTGTTCCGCATACCCGGCCCTGTTGTAGACCTAGCACGAGGAACGACCATCTCCATGCGCCAGGCATTCTCAATCCAGTCGCCATTGAAGCCTACTTCATTGAGCAGCGTGGAACCGCTCCTGCACAGGTCGTGAACCGTCAACGGCTCCAACGGCAGGACCCGCTTCTGTGCGCAAAGTGATGAGCTGGGTAATCCGGTTCAAGATAGCCTGCGACATGCAGCGGTGAAAGTCATAGTGCGAGACTGCACGAATTTCAAGCCAGCGGTACAGGTATGCAGCGCCACGAATATATCTAGGGACTGACCTGCTAGATAGGCTACGTGCGAGCCGCAAATAAAAAAGCCGACCTTACAGAGGCAAGGACGGCTTCAAAATTGGTGCCCGAGGCCGGACTCGAACCGGCATGCCATTGCTGGCGAGGGATTTTCGTCCCACTTCGGCTTTCGCCGCCGCCCTGCAAATCGCAGGACGTTCGTGGGCTGGAGCACGCCTTCACCATAGCCTTGCGGCCGTAGGTGCCCGCCGTCTGCTCTCTACACCTTCCCAAGCAGAACTTGGGCTTGGCTCGGCGTTGGCTCGGACACCGAAGTGCCCAGGGCTTTCGCCGAATTTGACGGGCTTCACTTCGGACGTTTCCCTCCGAAGGCTCAAATTGTTTAAGTCCCCTGTGTCTACCGATTTCACCACTCGGGCGTAGTGCGCAACGCACAAAAACATCTACCGCTGTCTACTGGCCCCTAGCTGGCCCCTAGCTCGCCAAGACTAACTACGAAGTTACATCCTGACTACTCACAACTCACTGTCGCCATTAACTTTTTAGCCCAACTGCACAAGCTGAAAATGCTTGACAAGTCGGATTTTAAGTCTCCTGCGTCTACCGATTTCGCCATTCGGGCGGTAGCGCTGTGCGAAGGGCGGACTATATACAGCCCTCCGCGTCCTCGCAAGGCATGCACAGCACACCCCGGAGAATGAAAAAGGCCTCGTAAATCATTGATTTACGAGGCCTTTTGGATTGGAGGCTGAGGTCGGAATCGAACCGGCGTTCACGGATTTGCAATCCGGTGCATAACCACTCTGCAACTCAGCCATGAAGCAAACGAGCCGCCTTGGCGACTCGTGTAAAACTGGAGCGGGAAACGAGACTCGAACTCGCGACCCCGACCTTGGCAAGGTCGTGCTCTACCAACTGAGCTATTCCCGCTTGTCTTGTCGACGGGCGCCATTTTATAGAATCGAATCGCGCCGTCAACCCTTTGATTCGAAAATACTTATTTCTTTTCAGAGGTGGTGCTGAGGTGCGGCCAGGCGGCCAGCAGGTACTGCAGCATCGACCACAACGTCAGCACCGCTGCGATCACCAGCAGGATGTATCCGACCACCACCCAGAAGGTGAACACGGGCGGATTGCCCAGCAGGATGACCAGTGCCAGCATCTGCGCCGCGGTTTTCCATTTGCCGAGGTTGGAGACGGCTACGTGCGCCCGAGCCCCCAGCTCGGCCATCCACTCACGCAGTGCGGAGACAACGATCTCGCGACCGATGATGGTCGCTGCCGCCAGGGTCAGCCAGAGGTTGGAATGCTCCGCAACCAGCAGTACCAGCGCTACCGCCACCATCAGTTTGTCGGCTACCGGATCGAGAAAAGCGCCGAACGGAGTGCCCTGCTCCCAGCGGCGAGCCAGGTAGCCGTCGAGCCAGTCAGTGGCGGCAGCGACGGCGAAGACGCCGCTGGCAGCCCAGTAACTCCAGGAGAACGGCATATAGAACAGCAGGATGAAGACCGGAATCAGCGCGACCCGGAGCACGGTAAGCAAGTTGGGGATATTCATCGGCACAACTAGGCTGCGAAGTGAACGGGCATTCTACTCACTGTGCAGAGTGTCATAAATCAACTCGGCGAGCTTTTTGCTGATTCCGGGCGCTTTGGCGATTTCCTCGGCGCTGGCGCGGGACAGTTCCTGCAGACCGCCGAAGTGATTGAGCAGTTCACGCCGGCGCTTCGGACCGATCCCTGCAACCTCTTCCAGCGTCGAGGTGCGGCGCGTCTTGCCACGACGCGCACGATGTCCGGTGATCGCGAAACGGTGCGACTCATCGCGTATCTGCTGGATCAGGTGCAGCGCCGGCGAGTTGCCGGGCAAGGTGAACTCGTGCTCGGCGTCGTTGAGATAGAGCACTTCGAGGCCAGGCTTGCGCGTCGTGCCCTTGGCCACGCCGAGCAGAATCAGGTCCGGCACCGCCAGTTCCTGCAGCACCTCGCGGGCCATGGCCAGTTGCCCCTTGCCGCCGTCCACCAGCAGCACATCGGGCAGCTTGCCCTCGCCATCCTTGATCTTGCTGAAACGCCGCGTCAGTGCCTGGTGCATGGCCGCATAATCATCGCCGGGCGTGACGCCCTCGATATTGAAGCGACGGTAATCGGATTTCAGCGGCCCTTCGGGGCCGAATACCACGCAGGAGGCAACCGTCGCCTCGCCGCTTGAGTGACTGATATCGAAACACTCCATGCGCTGCGGCGGCTCGTCCATTTCCAGCACGGCGGCCAGCGCCTCGAAGCGCTCGGCCAGGTGCTGCCGATTGGCCAGGCGTGCAGCCAGCGCCTGCTCGGCATTGGTGACGGCCAGTTGCTGCCAACGCGCCCGGGTGCCGCGTACACGCAAACTGATGCTCAGACTGCGCCCGCGCAACGACTCGATGGCTTCGACCAACGTGGCGAAGTCTTCATGTTGCACGTTGACGATCAACTCGCTGGGCAGATCGCGCTCGACATTGCCCAGGTAGTACTGGGCAAGGAAGGCCATCAGCACGTCGCCGCCCTCTTCTTCGATCGCCACCTGCGGGAAGAAATTCTTGCTGCCCAGCACGCGACCGCCGCGCACGCTGATCAGGTGCACGCAGGCGCCGCCGGGCGTGAGCATGACGGCCACCACATCGACGTCGCCGCTGCCGCCTTCCATGCTCTGCTGATCCTGCACGCGGCGCAGCATGGCGATCTGGTCACGCAACTCGGCAGCGCGCTCGAACTCCAGGGCCATGGAGGCCTTTTCCATGCTGGCGGACAGTTCCTCGCTCAGCGCATTGCTGCGCCCTTCGAGAAACATCACCGAATGGCGTACGTCTTCGGCGTATTCCTCGGGGCTGACCAGGCCGACGCAGGGCCCCTTGCAGCGTTTGATCTGATATTGCAGGCAGGGCCGCGTGCGGTTCCTGTAGTAGCTGTCCTCGCACTGACGAACCAGAAAGGTCTTCTGCAGCAGACTCAGGCTTTCGCGAATCGCCAGGGCGCTGGGGTAGGGACCGAAGTAGCGTCCCTTGGCCTTCTTCGCACCACGGTGGATGCCCAGCCGAGGAAAGTCGCCATCGGAGAGAAACACGTAGGGATAGGACTTATCGTCGCGCAGCAGGATGTTGTAAGGCGGCCGCCATTCCTTGATCAGCGTCTGCTCGAGCAGCAGCGCCTCGGTCTCGTTGGCGGTTATGGTGGTTTCGATCTGCGCGATGCGCGCCACCAGCGCGGCGGTCTTGGGTGCCTGACCGGTCTTGCGAAAGTAACTGGAGAGACGCTTCTTGAGATTCTTCGCCTTGCCCACGTAGAGCAGGCGGGCATCGGCGTCGAACATGCGATAGACGCCGGGGCGACCGCTGCAGGTCGCCAGGAAGGCACTCGAATCGAAGGGAGCAGACATCTTCAGCTGACGGCGTCGACCATGCCGTGGCGTACCGCAAGCAGGGCCAGCTCGACATCGCTGGTGATGGAGAGTTTCTCGAAGATGCGGTAGCGATAGGTGTTGACCGTCTTCGGCGACAGGCACAGCTTGTCCGAGATGTTCTGCACCTTGTGGCAGTTGGCGATCATCAACGCGATCTGGATTTCACGCTCGGACAGAAGATCGAACGGCGAGCCACTGCTCTGTGGCTGGAAGGACTTCAACGCCAGCTGCTGAGCGATCTGCGGGTCGATGTAGCGCTGGCCGGCGAATACCAGACGAATGGCCTGGACCATTTCGTCCAGCGCCGCGCCCTTGGTCAGATAACCGGCGGCGCCAGCCTGCAGCAGGCGGGTCGGGAACGGGTCTTCCTCGCACACGGTAACCGCGACGACCTTGATATCAGGGTGGCTGCGCATGAGTTTGCGGGTGGCTTCCAGGCCGCCAATGCCGGGCATCTTGACGTCCATCAGGACGACGTCAGGCTTGAGTTCGCGAACCCGGAGCAGGGCTTCTTCGCCGGTGCAGGCCTCGCCCACCACCTGCAGACCATCGATATCGGCCAGCATGCGGGTGATGCCCGTGCGAACCAGATCGTGATCGTCGACAACCAGGACCCTAATCAATCGCCACCTCGTTGCACCTTGTCAGCCACCGTGCAGCGACGGTGAGGTTGAACTTGCCGGCCACCTTAGCAAAAAGCCAGGGCCTGACCTAGCTTGGCGCATGGCAGTCAAAAAGCAAGCGCCAGATTAAGGTCAGGAATCGCGTCAAGGCAATATGGAGAATTGGCGGAAGCGGTGAGATTCGAACTCACGGATAGTTGCCCATCGACGGTTTTCAAGACCGTTGCCTTAAACCACTCGGCCACGCTTCCAAACGCTGAGTGCGGAGGCTCGATCGCTTACCTCCGCTGCAGTGCGGGCGGCAATCTTACCGGAACGCAACACACTGTCAAACTCTCTGTCTTGGCACCTCGACAGGCTCTGTTATGATCCGGGACATTCGAATAACGGATCCTCGTGCCACAGGAGCGTCGCCATGCAAGAGCGAGACTACGTACTAAACCATTCGCAGGCCGACCAGCTGGAAGTCAGCAAGGTACTGCGCAACACCTACGGTTTGCTGGCCATCACCCTGGCCTTCAGTGGCCTGGTCGCGTTCCTCAGCCAGCGTGCCAACGTGCCCTACCCGAACTTCTTCGTGGTGCTGATCGGCTTCTACGGTCTGTTCTTCCTCACCTACAAGCTGCGCAACTCGGCCTGGGGTCTGCTTTCCACCTTCGCCCTGACCGGCTTCATGGGCTTCACCCTCGGCCCGATCCTCAACCGCTATCTGGGCATGGCCAATGGTGCCGAGGTGATCAGTTCGGCGTTCTCCATGACCGCGCTGGTGTTCTTCGGTCTGTCCGCCTACGTGCTGACCACCCGCAAGGACATGAGCTTCCTCAGCGGCTTCATCACTGCCGGCTTCTTCGTTCTGCTCGCCGCCGTCCTGGCCAGCTTCTTCTTCCAGATCAGCGGCCTGCATCTGGCGATCAGCGCCGGCTTCGTGCTGTTCTCCTCGGTCTGCATCCTGTTCCAGACCAGCGCCATCATCCATGGCGGTGAGCGCAACTACATCATGGCCACCATCAGCCTGTACGTGTCGATCTACAACCTGTTCGTCAGCCTGCTGCAGATCTTCGGCATCATGGGCGGCGACGACTAATCAAGGTTCGTCCCCCTTCGAGCCCGCTCCGGCGGGCTTTTTCTTGCGCGCCTGTTTTGCCTCGCTGCAGTGATTCTTTGTTTGCCGGGCACCCTGGCCTTATCATTGCCGCAGTTTTGCCTCGCCGGACGCCCCATGAAGTTTGCCATCGCCCTGTTCGCCGCCCCACATCTGCCTGCTTCACGTCGCGCGCTGCGCTTTGCCCAAGCGGCGTTGGACGGCGGCCACGAGATCGTTCGCCTGTTCTTCTATCAGGACGGCGTGCACAGCGCCGCCAGCAATGTCGTGAGCCCACAGGACGAGCTGGATCTGCCCCGAGAGTGGCGCGAGTTCGTCACGGCCAATGGACTCGACGCCGTAGTCTGCATCGCTGCCGCCCTGCGTCGTGGCGTACTCAACGCCGAAGAGGCGCAGCGCTATACGCGCCCGGCGGCCAACCTGCAGGCCCCGTGGGAGCTTTCCGGCCTCGGCCAATTGCATGAAGCGGCGCAGCAGGCCGACCGCCTGATCTGCTTCGGAGGCCACTGAATGAGCAAGTCGCTATTGATCATCAGCCGCCAGGCGCCCTGGAGCGGCCCCGGCGCGCGCGAGGCACTGGACATCGCCCTGGCCGGCGGCGCCTTCGACCTGCCCATCGGCATGCTGTTTCTAGACGATGGCGTGTTCCAGCTGAGCACGCACCAGCAGCCCGGCAATCTGCAGCAGAAGGACCTCGGCGCCAATCTGCAGGCCCTGCCGATGTTCGGTGTGGAGGATCTGTACGCCAGCCAGCGCAGCCTGGCCGAGCGCGGACTCGATACCGCCGAACTGAACATCTCGGTACAGCGCCTCGACGACAGTGCGCTGACCACCCTCCTCGATCGTTACGACCAGGTGATCACCCTCTGATGGCCACCCTGCATATCCTTTCCCACTCACCGTTCGCCGACAGCCGCCTGGCCAGTTGCCTGCGCCTGCTCGGTGCCGACGACGCGCTGCTGCTCAGCGGCGATGCGGTCTACGCCCTGCAGCCCGATACCGCCAACCTGCAGGCGCTGCAGTTGATGCCCGCCAGCGTCGCGCTCTACGCTCTGGACGAGGACCTTGCCGCACGCGGTCTGCAGGCGCCCGAGCGCGTGAGGGCCGTGGATTACCCGGCGTTCGTCGAGCTCTGCACCCGCTACGCCAAGGTCAACAGCTGGCTATGAGCACACTCAACGTCGCCGGACGCGAAATCGCCCTGGACAAGGACGGCTACCTGGTCGACCTGCAGGACTGGTCGCACCCGGTTGCCGAAGCGCTGGCCGCCGCAGAAGAGCTGCAACTGAGCGACGAGCACTGGGAAATTCTCGACCTGCTGCGCGCCTTCTACGATGAGTTCCAGCTGTCGCCGGCCAATCGCCCCCTGATCAAGTACGTGGCGCTCAAGCTCGGCCCGGACAAGGGCAACAGCCTGCACCTCAACCGCCTGTTCAAGGGCACGCCCGCCAAACTCGCCGCCAAGCTCGCCGGCCTGCCGAAACCGACCAACTGCCTATGAACCTGATCACGCCCGCTGAACATCCTTTCGCCCAGTTCGTGCGCATTCTCGGCAAGGGCAAACGCGGTGCGCGCGGCCTGACCCGCGAGGAAGCCCGCGAAGCCATGGGCATGCTGCTCGACGGCAAGGTCGAGGACACCCAGCTCGGCGCCTTCCTGATGCTGCTGCGGCACAAGGAGGAAAGCGCGGAGGAGCTCGCCGGTTTTACCGAAGCAATCCGCTCACGACTGGCCGCACCCGGCATCAGCGTCGATCTGGACTGGCCCAGCTACGCCGGCAAGAAGCGTCACCTGCCCTGGTACCTGCTGGCGGCCAAGGCGCTGGCCGCCAGCGGCGTGCGCATCTTCATGCACGGCGGTGGGGCCCACACCGCAGGGCGCCTGTATAGCGAACAGCTGCTGACAGCGCTGGATATCCCCTGCTGCCGCGACTGGCAGAGCGTGGCCACGGCGCTCGATCAACAGGGTCTGGCCTACAGCTACCTGGGCGACTGGATGCCGGCACTGCAGCGCATGATCGATCTGCGCAACACGCTGGGCCTGCGCTCGCCGATTCACTCCCTGGCACGCATCATCAACCCGCTGGGCGCCAGTTGCGGGCTGCAGAGCATCTTCCATCCCGGCTACCAGGCCGTGCACCGCGAAGCCAGCCGCCTGCTCGGCGACCCTGCCATCGTCATCAAGGGCGAAGGCGGCGAGATCGAGGTCAACCCGGACGTGACCTGCCACCTGTACGGTACCCGCGATGGCAAGGACTGGGACGAGGAATGGCCGGCGCTTTCGGCGCAGCGTCACGTCAAACCGGAACAGCTCGACCCGACGGCCCTGAGCGCCTTCTGGCGCGGCGAGATAGAGGATGCCTACGGCCAGCTGGCTGTCGTTGCCACCATGGCCGTCGCGTTGCGAGGGTTGGGCATGCCGCGCGAGCAGGCTTTCGAACAGGCCCGGCAGCGCTGGGATGCCCGACTTCGATCCAATCAGTCGATTGATTAAGCCAGCTTTTTCCACCTTTTAATCGACCCCATGGCGCTAGACTCCAGGCTCACTCAAGAACGGAGGCAAGCGTTATGGGTTTGCTGATCGATGGGCGCTGGCACGACCAGTGGTACGACACCGGCGACAGTGGCCGCTTCCAACGCGAAAGCGCGCAACGCCGCAACTGGGTAACCGCCGACGGCAGCGCCGGCCCGAGTGGCGACGGCGGTTTCAAGGCCGAAGCCGGACGCTATCACCTGTATGTCTCGCTGGCCTGCCCCTGGGCTCACCGTACCCTGATTCTGCGCAAGCTCAAGGGTCTGGAATCCTTGATCGACGTATCCGTGGTCAGTTGGCTGATGCGCGAGCACGGCTGGACCTTCGACCGCAACTTCGGTTCCAGCGGCGACCGTCTCGACAACCTCAGCTACATGCACCAGCGCTACACGGCCGACGATCCCCACTACAGCGGCCGCGTCACCGTGCCGACACTCTGGGACACACAGAGCGGCGGCATCGTCAGCAACGAGTCGGCGGAAATCATCCGCATGTTCAACAGCGCCTTTGACGGCCTGACCGGTAATGACCTGGACTTCTACCCAGAGCCGCTACGCGAGCGTATCGACCAGCTCAACGAGCGCATCTACCCGGCGGTGAACAACGGCGTCTATCGCGCCGGCTTCGCCACCACCCAGGAAGCCTACGAAGAAGCCTTCGACGAGCTGTTCGCCATGCTCGATGAGCTGGAAGCACTCCTGGACAAGAATCGCTACCTGGCCGGTGAATACCTGACCGAGGCCGACATCCGCCTATTCACCACACTGATCCGCTTCGATGCCGTCTACCACGGGCACTTCAAGTGCAACCTGCGGCGCATCGAGGACTACCCCAACCTGTCCAACTGGCTGCGCGAGCTGTATCAGTGGCCGGGGATCGCCGAGACGGTGGACTTCTCCCATATCAAGTCGCACTACTACGCCAGCCACGCCACCATCAACCCGACCGGCGTGATCCCCAAGGGGCCGCAGCAGGATTTCACCCGCGCGCATGACCGCCAGCGCCTGCCGGGCAAGGGTGTGTGGCAAAAAGCTGAGAGCTAGGTCGTAGGGTGGATGACGCTTTTTCATCCACCGATGCCCGACCGCGGTGGATCGATGAAGCGCGATCCACCCTACCTGCGTCAGAGGCTGCCCTGAGCGCCTTCGAACCAGGCCAGCTTGTCCCGCAGGGTGACCACTTCTCCGACTATCACCAGGGTGGGCGCATGCACTTCGTGCTGCGCCACCAGCTGCGGCAGGGTTTCCAGAGTACCGGTGAAGACCCGCTGATTCTGCGTGGTGCCCTGCTGCACCAACGCCGCGGGCGTTGCAGCCGAGCGGCCGTGAGCGATCAATTGCTCGCAGATGCCGGATAACCCGACCAGGCCCATGTAGAACACCAGCGTCTGCCCAGGCGCCACCAGATCCTTCCAGGGCAGATTGCTGCTGCCATCCTTGAGGTGACCGGTGACGAAACGCACCGACTGCGCATGGTCGCGATGGGTCAGCGGAATCCCGGCATAGGCCGCGCAACCGGAGGCCGCGGTAATGCCCGGCACCACCTGGAACGGGATGTCCTCGGCGGCCAGCTGCTCGATCTCTTCGCCACCGCGGCCGAAGATGAACGGATCGCCGCCCTTCAGGCGCAGCACGCGCTTGCCCTGGCGCGCCAGGTCGATCAGCAGCTGGTTGATCTGCTCCTGCGGTACGGCATGATCGGCGCGGCGCTTGCCGACGTAGATGCGCTCGGCATCGCGCCGGCACAGCTCGATGATGGCCGGTGCCACCAGGCGGTCGTACAGCACCACATCGGCTTGCTGCATCAGGCGCAGGGCGCGAAAGGTCAGCAGATCGGGATCGCCCGGGCCGGCGCCGACCAGATAGACCTCGCCCAACGCACGTGGCGCCGCACCGGCCAGACGCTCCTCCAGCAGGCGCTCGCCCTCTTCCGGCTTGCCGGCAAACACGCTTTCGGCGATTTGCCCCTGGAAGACGTCCTCCCAGAACACCCGGCGCTGCTGTACATCGGGAAACAGTTGCTTGACCCGCTCACGGAAGCGCTTGCCCAGGTTGGCCAACTGACCGTAGGTGGCCGGTATCCAGGTTTCGATCTTGGCGCGGATCAGCCTGGCCAGCACCGGCGCATCGCCGCCGCTGCTGACCGCGACGATCAGCGGCGAGCGGTCGACGATAGCCGGGAAGATCACGCTGCACAGTGCCGGCGCGTCCACCACGTTGACCGGAATGCCCTGCGCCTGAGCCTCGGCAGAAATACGTGCATTGAGCGGCTCGTCATCGGTGGCGGCAATGACCAGGGCAACGCCCTGCAGATCGCGGCTGGCATAGCCGCGCAGGGCGATGCCTTCGGCCCCGGCCAGCTCTTGCAACTCGCTGCGAATCTCCGGTGCGACGACGCGTAGACGCGCGCCGGCATCGCTCAGCAGGCGCGCCTTGCGCAGCGCGACCTCGCCACCGCCGATAACCAGTACCGGGCGACCCTGCAGCTTGTGGAACAGCGGAAGGAATTGCATCAATCAGCCTCGCAGAAGGACGTCCGTAGGGTGCGCCGCGCGCACCAACCTACGGTGGAGGGCCTTGGTGCGCACGGGGCACCCTACGCGCGGCGATCATCGCCAGGCCAAAAACGGGGCGGCCATTGCCACCCCGTATTCTGCACCGCGATCACCGGCTTAGCCGATCACCTCGATTCCGCCCATATAGGGCTTGAGCACCTCGGGCACGCGGATGCTACCGTCGGCCTGCTGGTAGTTCTCCAGCACGGCCACCAGGGTGCGGCCCACCGCCAGGCCGGAGCCGTTGAGGGTGTGCACCAGCTCCGGCTTGCCGGTTTCCGGGTTGCGGTAGCGCGCCTGCATGCGGCGCGCCTGGAAATCGCCACAGTTGGAGCACGAGGAAATCTCGCGGTACTTGTCCTGGCTCGGCACCCAGACTTCCAGGTCGTAGGTCTTCACTGCGGAAAAGCCCATGTCGCCAGTGCACAGCGCCAGCTTGCGGTACGGCAGCTCGAGCAGTTGCAGCACGCGCTCGGCGTTGGCAGTCATGCCTTCCAGCGCCTCGAAGGACTTGGACGGCTCGACGATCTGTACCATCTCCACCTTGTCGAACTGGTGCTGGCGGATCATGCCGCGGGTGTCGCGGCCGGAGGCGCCCGCCTCGCTGCGGAAGCACGGGGTATGGGCGACGAACTTCAGCGGCAGTTGCTTGGCATCGAGAATTTCGCCGGCGACGATATTGGTCAGCGAGACTTCGGCAGTCGGGATCAGGTACAGATCGGCCTGGTCTTCACGACGGATCTTGAACAGGTCTTCCTCGAACTTCGGCAGCTGGCCGGTGCCCTGGAGTGCCGGGGCCTGCACCAGATAAGGCGTGTAGGCCTCTTCGTAGCCGTGCTCGCCGGTGTGCAGGTTGATCATGAACTGCGCCAGGGCGCGATGCAGGCGGGCGATGGGGCCGCGCAGCAACGCGAAGCGCGCGCCGGACAGCTTGGCGGCGGTCTCGAAGTCCAGCCAGCCGTGTTGCTCGCCCAGGGCGACGTGATCCTTGATTTCGAAATCGAAGCTGCGCGGGGTGCCCCAGCGCGCCACCTCGACGTTGCCGTCCTCGTCCGCGCCGACCGGCACGGACTCGTGCGGCAGGTTGGGGATGTTCAGCAGCAGGTTGTCCAGCTCGTTCTGGATGGCGTCCAGCTCACGCTTGCCGGCCTCCAGATCGCTGCCCATCTGGTCGACTTCCGCCAGCAGCGGTGCGATGTCCTCACCGCGCGCCTTGGCCTGGCCGATCGACTTGGAACGGCTGTTGCGCTCAGCCTGCAGTTGCTCGGTGCGCACCTGCACCGACTTGCGCTGACTCTCCAGGGCCTCGAAGCGGGCGACGTCGAGGGCGAAGCCACGGGTAGCGAGGCGCTCGGCGATTTCGGTGAGTTGCGTGCGGACAAGTTTGGAATCGAGCATGTTCGGGTCTCAAGACAACGGCGAAATGGTGATGGCCAGCAGTGTGGCGCGGGTTGTGGAGTGTAAAGCCTTAGCGGGTCAGGATGCCAATCGGGCCAGGCTCAAACCGGCCCAGGCCGCCAGCAAACCGCCGACAATACTGAAAGCCAGATAGCCGAAGGCCTCGGTTGCGCGCCCGCCCTCCAGCAGCTTCATGATTTCCAGACTGAACGATGAAAAGGTGGTGAAGCCACCCAGTACCCCGGTGATCAGCCCGGTACGCAGTTCCAGGGGCAAGTCGCTGCGCGTCAGAAACAAGCCGGACAGCAGGCCGATCAACAAGCAACCAAGGACATTGACGGCAAAGGTGCCCAGATAGAAGTGCCGCGGCCAGTTGCCGGCCACCCAGCTGGCGACGAGAAATCGCATCACCGATCCGAGCGCCCCTCCTGCAGCTACGGCAAGCGCCACACGGATCATGATTTTCTCCTCTGCCTGGCGCTTGTAGCGTCCAGATTGCGCAGATGTTGCAGCTTGTCACGAATCTTCAGCTCCAGGCCGCGCGGCACGGGGTCGTAGTACTGACGTGGCTGCAAATTCTCGGGGAAGTAGTCCTCCCCAGCCGCGTAGGCATCCGGCTCGTCATGGGCGTAGCGGTATTCGTCGCCATAGCCGAGCTGCTTCATCAGCTTGGTCGGGGCATTGCGCAGGTGCAGCGGCACCTCCTGCGAGCCCTGCTCGGCAGCATCACGCATCGCCGCCTTGAAGGCCGTATAGACCGCATTGCTTTTCGGCGCACAGGCCAGATAGACGATGGCCTGAGCCACGGCAAGCTCACCCTCCGGACTGCCCAGGCGCTCCTGCACGTCCCAGGCATTGAGGCACAAGGTCAAGGCGCGCGGGTCGGCATTGCCGATATCCTCGCTGGCCATGCGCACCACACGCCGGGCGATATAGAGCGGGTCGCAGCCGCCGTCGAGCATACGTGCGTACCAGTACAGTGCGCCGTCAGGGCTGGAGCCGCGCACCGACTTGTGCAGGGCGGAAATCTGGTCATAGAACGCCTCGCCGCCCTTGTCGAAGCGACGGCGGCTGTCGCCCAGCAGGTTCTGCAGCAACTCCACCCCGATTTCGCCATCGTCCTCGGCAAGGTCGGCGGCATTCTCGAGGAAGTTGAGCAGACGGCGCCCGTCGCCATCCGCGGCAGCCAGAAGGATCTGAAAGGCCTCGTCCGGCAGGCTGAGATGGCGATCGCCCAATCCTTTCGGATCGGTCAAGGCGCGATTGACCAGCTTGCGCATCGCCGCCTCGTCAAGACTCTTCAGCACGTAGACGCGGGCGCGCGACAGCAGCGCGTTGTTCAGCTCGAACGAGGGATTCTCGGTGGTGGCACCGATGAAAATCAGCGTGCCGTCTTCCACATAGGGCAGAAAGGCGTCCTGCTGGCTCTTGTTGAAGCGGTGCACCTCGTCGACGAAGAGGATGGTGCGACGGCCGTACTGCGCCGCATGCTGCTGGGCCACCTCGACGGCCTGACGGATTTCCTTCACACCGGACAAAACGGCGGAAATGGTCTCGAAATGAGCATCGGTGACCTTGGCCAACAGGCGCGCCAGGGTGGTTTTGCCCACACCGGGCGGTCCCCAGAAGATCATCGAATGCAAGGCGCCCTGCTCCAGCGCCTCACGCAGCGGTTTGCCCGGCCCCAGCACGTGCTCCTGGCCGACGTACTCGTCCAGGCTGGTAGCACGCAAACGCGCAGCCAGGGGCTGCGCGACGGGTTGACGACCGAACAGATCCACGCGCTACTCCTGGATGACGTCCGCGCCTTCCGGAATGTCGAAGGTGAACTGGCCGTCATCGACCGGCTCGTTCATCTTCACATTGAGGAACAGGATGTTGGTGCGCTGGCCGATGCTGTCGATCAGCTGCATGTCGTTGAGCATGCGATTGCGGAACGACAGGCGCAGGCTGTCGAACAGGCTGTCCTTGGCCTTGGGCTTGAGGATGAAGTCGACCACGCTGCCGCCTTCCTTGTAGTCGATCTCGAAATTCTCACGGATCTGCGACACATCGCCCGAGAGCAGCAGAGCCGGGGTATGGGTCAGGCGTTGATCGAGGGTCTGGATGGTGACTTGCTCCAGGTCCGGATCATACAGCCAGACCTTTTCGCCATTCGACACCAGCAGCTGTTCCATCGGCTGATCGGTGTGCCAGCGGAACAGCCCTGGGCGTTTAAGCACCAGCTCGCCAGCGGTCTCCTGCAGCTGGGTGCCGCTGGCATCGAGGGTCAGCTGGGAAAAACGGGCGTTGATGGTCTGCGCCTGATTGAGCAGTTCGGTCAGGCGCTTGGTGGCCGCCTCTTCGTCAGCCTGGGCGGTTAGCAGGGTAAAACTCAGAGCAGCCAGCATCAGCAGGCGAATAACACGCATATAAACCCCTTGAGTCCGTATGAGAATGACGAGGCGACTCCGCACCCCGCACTGCTCGGCAGCGTCTGAGCTGCCGTGAATCCTGTAGACCGCGAATTCAGCGGTTTATCCGCGGCGCGCAACACTCAGTCACGTGATGAACCGGGCGCCAGCACCTCGCGCGAACCGTTGGTATTCATCGAGCTGACCACACCGGCCATTTCCATGGCCTCGATCATGCGCGCGGCGCGGTTGTAGCCGATCTTCAGCTTGCGTTGCACCGCGGAAATGGAGGCGCGGCGGCTTTCAAGCACGAAATTGACGGCCTCGTCGTACAGCGGGTCTTCCTCGCTGCCCTCACCGCCTTCACCACCACCGCCGCCCTCGAGGCCGCTGCCGCCCTCCTCGACACCGGCGAGGATATCCTCGATGTAATCCGGCGCGCCGCGCTGCTTCCAGGCCTCGACCACGCGATGCACTTCGTCATCCGAGACGAAAGCGCCATGCACGCGAATCGGCAGACCGGTGCCGGGTGGCAAATAGAGCATGTCACCGTGACCAAGTAGCTGCTCGGCGCCGCCCTGATCGAGGATGGTGCGCGAGTCGATCTTGCTCGACACCTGGAAAGCCATACGGGTCGGGATATTGGCCTTGATCAGACCGGTGATCACGTCCACCGACGGGCGCTGGGTCGCGAGGATCAGGTGGATACCAGCGGCACGCGCCTTCTGCGCGATACGTGCGATCAGCTCTTCGACCTTCTTGCCGACAATCATCATCATGTCGGCGAATTCGTCGACCACCACAACGATGGTGGGCAGCGGCTTGAGCAGCGGCGCCTCGTCTTCCATGCTTTCACGGCGGTAAAGCGGGTC
The DNA here is from genome assembly GCF_900104265.1 of Ectopseudomonas guguanensis. Classification (GTDB taxonomy): domain Bacteria; phylum Pseudomonadota; class Gammaproteobacteria; order Pseudomonadales; family Pseudomonadaceae; genus Aquipseudomonas; species Aquipseudomonas guguanensis. The sequence continues at coordinate 404,333 of NZ_FNJJ01000003.1, read as the reverse complement.
GGTCAGCGGCGTGCCGGCCTCGATGGCGTCCTTCACCTTGCGGTTGAAACCGGCCAGGTTACGCACGCCCATGGCCGCCATCAGCTTGTAGCGGCGCTCCATTTCGGCCACCGACCAGCGCAGCGCGTTGGCCGCCTCCTTCATGTCGGTGACCACCGGGCACAGCAGGTGCGGAATGCCTTCGTAGATCGACAGCTCCAGCATCTTCGGGTCGATCATGATCATCCGCGCTTCTTCCGGCGTGGACTTGAACAGGATCGACAGGATCATGGCGTTGACGCCCACCGACTTACCGGAGCCGGTAGTACCGGCCACCAGCAGGTGCGGCATCTTGGCCAGATCGGCGATCACCGGGCGACCGCCGATATCGTGACCCAGCGCCAGGGTCACCGGCGACTTGGCATCGTCGTACTCGCTCGAAGACAGCACCTCGGAGAAGCGCACGATCTGACGATCCTCGTTGGGCACCTCGATGCCCACGGTGGTCTTGCCGGGAATCACCTCGACCACGCGCACGCTGACCATGGCCATCGAGCGCGCCAGATCCTTGGCCAGGTTGGAGATGCGGCTGACCTTCACCCCGGCAGCGGGCTGAATTTCGAAACGGGTAATCACCGGGCCGGGATGCACGGACTCGACCACCACGTCGACGCCGAACTCCTTGAGCTTGATCTCCAGCAGGCGCGACATGGCCTCCAGCGACTCGGGGGAGAACTGCTTCTGCTTCTTCTCGGCGACATCGAGGATGGAAATCGGCGGCAGGCTGCCTTCGATGGCGGTGTCGACGAACAAGGGAGCCTGCTTCTCCTTGAGTACACGCTTGCTCGGCTCGGCTGCCTTGGGCGGCGCTGGAGGCGTGATAACCGGCGCTGGACGCTTTTCGCGCTCGCTCATGTGCTTGCTGAGTGACTCTTCGCGCTCGATCAGGCGCTCCTTGACCTTGGCCTGCTCGCGACGATCCGAAACGACCGGCGCCGCCACCTCGATGACCCGCTCATCGAGTTCGCGCAGCTGCAGCTTCAGTTGCTTGCGCTCGCTACGCGCATTCCACCAGCCGGTGATGACGCCCTGGATCAGCTCGATCAGATCGAGGGTGATCTTGCCGGTCAGGTCCATCACTCGGAACCAGGACAGATCGGTGAAAACGGTCAAACCGAACAGGAACAGCGCCAGGAACAGCAGCGTGCTGCCCTGCACGTTAAGCGCATGCACGGCCAGATCGCCCAGGCTGGCGCCAAGCATGCCACCGCCGGAGCCCTGCATGCCTGCGGCGGCAGAGAAATGAATGTCGCCCAGCGCGGCGCCCGAGAGAACCAGGAAGACCAGACCGATGCTGTGCCAGGAAAACAGCCAGCCATTCCAGTGCCAGGGCTGATTACGCGTGCGGAACACCTGCCAGGTCTTGGCAGCCAGCAACAATGGAAAAATGTAGGCGAAGTAACCCAGGGCACCGAACAGCGCGCTGGAGAGCCAGGCGCCAATGCTGCCGCCGGCATTGATGATGCGCTCGACCTGGACGCTATTGTCCCAGGCCGGATCGGCAACGTTGTAGGTCAACAGTGCCATCAGCACATAGAGGCACATCGCGCCCAGGGCGATCAGGGCACCTTCCTTCAGTCGGTACTGAAGTTTCTGGCGCCAATCGGTGATCTGGGTGGTGGAATTCTTCAAAACAGCCATTTCCTGCGCCTCTGGCGCGTCCATCTGATGGTTAACCGCAGAAGCGGCCTATTGTAGGGCCAGCCTGAGAAGTAGGCCAATCAGCGCGCTCCCGCACCTGCCCTGCTTCGGTGTAGCATAGCCGCCAGCAGCTTCCATGCGGCTCAATTGGAGCACGCATTCTCTTTTGTGACAAAGGCTTATGGGGTTTTTTTATGAGCGAAGTCAAGCATTCCCGCCTGATCATCCTGGGTTCCGGCCCTGCCGGCTACAGCGCCGCGGTTTACGCCGCGCGCGCCAACCTCAAACCCGTCGTGATCACCGGCATCCAGCCTGGCGGCCAGCTCACCACCACCACCGAAGTGGACAACTGGCCGGGTGACGTCGAAGGCCTGACCGGCCCGGCACTGATGGAGCGCATGCAGAAGCACGCCGAGCGCTTCGACACCGAGATCATCTACGACCACATCCATACCGCCGAGTTGCAGAGCCGCCCCTTCGTGCTCAAGGGCGATAGCGGCACTTACAGCTGTGACGCACTGATCATCGCCACTGGCGCCAGCGCCCAGTACCTGGGCCTGCCGTCTGAGGAAGCCTTCTCCGGCAAGGGCGTCTCGGCATGCGCCACCTGCGACGGCTTCTTCTATCGCAACCAGGTGGTCGCCGTCATCGGCGGCGGCAACACCGCCGTTGAAGAAGCGCTGTATCTGTCGAACATCGCCAAGGAAGTGCACCTGGTGCACCGCCGTGACAAGCTGCGTTCGGAGAAGATCCTCCAGGACAAGCTGTTCGACAAGGTCGAGAACGGCAACATGCGCCTGCACTGGAACCACACCCTCGACGAAGTGCTGGGCGACCAGAGCGGCGTGACCGGCGTACGCCTGAAGAGCACCCTCGATGGCAGTACCAAGGAACTGGCGTTGGCTGGCGTATTCATCGCCATCGGCCACAAGCCCAATACCGAGCTGTTCGTCGGCCAGCTGGACATGCATGACGGCTACCTGAAGATCAAGGGCGGCAGCGAAGGCAATGCCACCGCCACCAGCATCGAGGGGGTATTTGCCGCCGGCGATGTGGCCGACCACGTTTACCGCCAGGCCATCACCTCGGCCGGCGCCGGCTGCATGGCCGCGCTGGATGTCGAGAAGTTTCTCGACAACAACTGAAGTATCTGGGCGAGCCACTGCGCTCGCCCTCCCCCGCCCCGCTGGACAACCGCGCATGCTGACCTGGCTGCAACGTGATTCTTTTCAGTTCCCGCCGCTGGCCAAGGCCATGCGCGAACCCAATGGCCTGCTGGCGGCCGGCGGCGACCTGAGCGCCGACCGCCTGATCAGCGCCTATCGCCACGGCTGCTTTCCCTGGTTCCAGGATGGCCAGCCGATTCTCTGGTGGTCACCGGACCCACGCACCGTGCTGTTCCCCGAGGAGCTGCATGTTTCTCGCAGCCTGGCCAAACTGCTGCGCCAGCAGCGCTACCGCGTCACCTTCGATGAGGATTTCCCGGCCGTCATAGCCGCCTGCGCCGCACCGCGCGCTTACGCCGACGGCACCTGGATCACCCGCGGCATGCAGGAGGCCTATCTACAGTTGCATGAGCGCGGCATCGCTCATTCTGTCGAAGTCTGGCAGGACGGCGAGCTGGTCGGCGGACTCTACGGCCTGGCGATGGGACAGCTGTTCTTCGGCGAATCCATGTTCAGCCGCGCCGACAATGCATCGAAAGTCGGTTTCGCCACCCTGGTCGGCAAGCTGCAGCAATGGGGTTTCGTGCTCATCGACTGTCAGATGCCCACCCAGCATCTGCACAGCTTCGGCGCCAGGGCCATACCCCGCGCCCGTTTTGCCGAGTATCTGCAGCGCCATCTCGATCTGCCGAGCCAGGCGGACTGGCTCGCCTAGTCGAGCAGCCAAGCCTGGCATACACTCTTAGTCAGGCTTTTTCGAGATTTCGCCATGACCGAGCTGGCCCGCCTGAAGTTCTATGCCACTCAACCCCATCCATGCAGCTATCTGCCCGAGGAGCAGGCCACCACCCTGTTTCTCGACCCCAGTCAGCCCATGGATGTGCTGGTCTATGCCGAACTGTCGGAGCTGGGCTTTCGCCGCAGCGGCGATCACCTCTACCGCCCCCACTGCCAGCAGTGCACCGCCTGCATTCCCGCGCGCATTCCAGCGGCGCGCTTCACTCCCAACCGGCAACAGCGCCGCATCCTCAAGCGCAATGAAGATATCGTCGTTCGCTGCGTACGCCCGACGTTCACCGAGGAGTATTACGACCTCTACGTGCGCTACATAGAGCAACGCCATGCCGACGGCGACATGTATCCGCCCAGCCGTGACCAGTTCTCCACCTTTCTGGTGCGCGACCTGCCGTTCTCGCGTTTCTATGAATTTCGCCTGCAGGGCCGACTGGTCGCCATTGCCGTCACCGATCTTCTGCCGAACGGTCTCTCGGCGGTCTACACCTTCTACGACCCCGCCGAGGAGCGCCGCAGCCTGGGTCGTTTTGCCATTCTCTGGCAGATCGGCGAGACCGCGCGCCTGGGGCTGGGGGCCGTCTACCTCGGCTACTGGATCAAGAACTGCCGCAAGATGAATTACAAGACCCAGTACCGCCCGATCGAACTCTTCGTCAACCAGCGCTGGACCCTGCTGACCTAGCCTTGCATCGGCGGCCCAGCCAGCTCGACACTCCAAGCCCCTTGGCGCAGCCCCCTGTTTTCGGGCACAATGCACGCCGCTTTTGCCTGGCGCCAGTTGCACCGGGCCATTTCCTGGATACCGAGGGCTTTACTGCATGTCGAAAGAAGACAGCTTCGAAATGGAAGGCACTGTCGTCGACACCCTGCCCAACACCATGTTCCGCGTGGAGTTGGAAAACGGGCACGTCGTTACCGCGCACATCTCCGGCAAGATGCGCAAGAACTACATCCGCATTCTCACTGGTGACAAGGTGCGCGTTGAGCTGACGCCTTATGACTTGAGCAAGGGCCGCATTACCTACCGCGCCCGTTAAGCCAAGCACCAAACGAAAACGCCCGGCCTATGCCGGGCGTTTTCGTTGGCCCACCGAAAGCCTTTGACTCTCGGTGGGCAGCCTTTCGATCAGGCGACCTCCGCCGCCGTCTCGAACTCGAAGCTAGGCTCGCCATCCTTGATGTCCACGTGCACCACGCCGCCATGCTCGGCCAGCTCGCCAAAGAGGATCTCCTCTGCCAGCGGACGCTTGATCTTGTCCTGGATCAAACGCGCCATCGGCCGCGCGCCCATCAGTACATCGTAGCCACGCTCGGCCAGCCAACTGCGCGCCGCGTCGCTGACTTCCAGCGTAACGCGCTTGTCTTCCAGCTGCGCCTGCAGTTCGGTGAGGAACTTGTCGACGATGCTCTTGATGGTTTCGTGGCTGAGGCGACCAAACTGGATGATGGTATCCAGGCGGTTGCGGAACTCCGGCGTGAAGCTCTTCTTGATGACTTCCATGGCATCGGTGGAGTGATCCTGCTGAGTGAAACCGATCGATGCACGCGAGGCGGTTTCCGCACCGGCGTTGGTGGTCATGATCAGGATCACGTTGCGGAAGTCCGCCTTGCGCCCGTTGTTGTCGGTCAGGGTGCCGTGGTCCATCACCTGCAGCAGCAGGTTGAAGACTTCCGGATGCGCCTTCTCGATCTCGTCGAGCAGCAGTACACAGTGCGGCTGCTTGGTGATCGCCTCGGTCAGCAGACCACCCTGATCGAAACCGACATAACCGGGCGGTGCGCCGATCAGGCGGGACACGGTATGACGCTCCATGTACTCGGACATATCGAAGCGCACCAGCTCGATGCCCATGGCCTTGGCCAGCTGCCGAGCCGCCTCGGTCTTGCCCACGCCGGTAGGCCCTGCGAAGAGGAAGGAGCCGACCGGCTTGTCAGGTGCCTTGAGGCCGGCACGCGACAGCTTGATGGCGGTCGCCAGCGAGTCGATGGCGGCGTCCTGACCGAACACGGTGAGCTTGAGGTCGCGCTCGAGATTGCGCAGCAGCTCCTTGTCGGAGCTGGACACGTGCTTCGGCGGAATCCGCGCGATCTTGGCGACGATGTCCTCGACCTGAGCGACATCGATACGCGCCACGCGCTTGTCTTCCGGCTGCAGGCGCTGATAGGCGCCGGCCTCGTCGATCACGTCAATGGCCTTGTCCGGCATGTGCCGATCATTGATGTAGCGCGCAGCCAACTCGGCCGCTGCACGCAGCGCCTCATCGCTATATTCGATGTGGTGATGCTGCTCGAAACGCGCCTTGAGCCCCTTGAGGATGCCGACGGTGTCCTCCACCGACGGCTCGACCACGTCGACCTTCTGGAAGCGCCGCGCCAAAGCGCGATCCTTCTCGAAGATGCCGCGAAATTCCTGGAAGGTGGTGGAGCCGATGCAGCGGATCTCGCCCGAGGACAGCATCGGCTTGAGCAGGTTGGACGCATCCATCACCCCACCCGACGCCGCGCCGGCACCGATGATGGTGTGAATCTCGTCGATGAAGAGGATGGCGTGCGGACGCTTGCGCAACTCGTTGAGCAACGCCTTGAAGCGCTTCTCGAAGTCGCCGCGGTACTTGGTACCGGCCAGCAGTGCGCCGAGATCCAGGGAATAGACCACGCTGTCGGCCAGCAGATCAGGTACCTGCTCGTCGACGATGCGCTTGGCCAGACCTTCGGCAATGGCGGTCTTGCCGACGCCAGCCTCGCCTACCAGCAGCGGATTGTTCTTGCGCCGACGGGCGAGAATCTGCGCGACGCGCTCGACTTCATGCTCGCGCCCGACCAGCGGGTCGATACGCCCCTGACGGGCCAGTTCATTGAGGTTGCTGGCGTAGGCATCCAGCGGATTGCCGGAAGTGGACGACTCGCCGCCCTCCTCGTCCTGCATCTCCTGGTCATGCTCATGCTGATCGCCATGGCCAGGCACCTTGGAAATGCCATGGGCGATGTAGTTGACCACATCGATACGGGCGACGCTCTGTTGCTTGAGCAGGAATACCGCCTGACTTTCCTGCTCGCTGAAGATGGCCACCAGAACGTTGGCGCCAGTCACTTCGCGCTTGCCGGAACTCTGCACGTGGAACACCGCGCGCTGCAGCACGCGCTGGAAGCCCAGGGTCGGCTGGGTTTCGCGATCTTCGTCGTGCTGGGGAATCAGTGGCGTGGTGGAGTCGATGAACTCCTGCAGATCATGGCGCAGCTTGTCGAGGTTGGCCCCGCAGGCCCGCAGCACACTGGCGGCTGCCTCGTTGTCCAGCAAGGCGAGCAGCAGATGCTCGACCGTCATGAACTCATGACGCTTGGCACGGGCCTCCTTGAAAGCCAGATTGAGGGTGACTTCGAGCTCTCGATTCAACATAGCTTCACCTCATACCCAAGTGGCCGGCGTTAACCGTCCTTCTCTATTTCACAGAGTAGCGGATGCTGACTCTCCCGTGCGTACTGGTTGACCTGCAACGCCTTGGTCTCTGCAATATCACGGGTGTACACACCACATACCGCACGCCCTTCCGTATGGACGGCCAGCATGATCTTGGTCGCCAGCTCCCGGTTCATGCCGAAAAACGTTTCAAGCACTTCGACGACGAAATCCATCGGGGTGTAGTCGTCATTGAATAAGACCACCTTGTACATCGGTGGTGCCTGCAATGCTGGCTTGGATTCCTGAACAGCAACACCAGAGGAGTCATCCTCATGCTCTGACGGGCGATCCTGATTGAATGTTAGTCGAATCTGGCTACTTGCATGCATGCTGAAATCAGAGGTTCGAGGCCGGGCGAACAGGGATGCTAGAGGGATTTTGACTGACTTCTCAGCCATCCGCCGTATAGCCTTGACTAACGGCAAAAGGGTGTTACAACAAAAGAATACCCATTAGCGGGTATCAGGGATTCCACGCTTCGCCCAGCCTGGTTGGTGATCGCGCGGAATCGAAGTGGATGATACTCCAGAGATGGAGTCCTTTGCAGAGGGATATCAGCATGCTCAGCGGTAAGGTCAAGTGGTTCAACAACGCCAAGGGCTACGGATTCATCCTGGCCGACGGCCGAGATGAGGACCTGTTCGCCCACTACTCGGCCATCCAAATGGACGGTTATAAAACGCTCAAGGCCGGCCAGCCGGTCCGCTTCGAGATCGTGCAAGGCCCCAAAGGGCTGCATGCAGTCAATATCAGCGCGGTTACCACCACCCAGGATGCCCCTGCAGCCTTACCTCAGGTGCAAAAAACCGCAAGCACCGTCGAAGTCTGAGCTGCCTGGCAAATCGCCACGAAAAGGCCGGTCATGTGACCGGCCTTTTTTCACACTCTGAATCGGTCTGCCGATCACATATGGCTGATCATCGCGTCACCGAATTCGGAGCAGGACAACAGCTTCGCCCCTTCCATCAGACGCTCGAAGTCGTAGGTCACCGTCCTGGCGGCGATGGCGCCATTGGTGCCCTTGATGATCAGGTCGGCCGCCTCGCTCCAGCCCATGTGGCGCAGCATCATCTCCGCAGAGAGAATGACCGAGCCCGGGTTGACCTTGTCCTGGCCGGCGTACTTCGGTGCGGTACCGTGAGTCGCCTCGAACATGGCCACCGAATCGGACAGGTTGGCGCCAGGCGCGATACCGATGCCACCGACCTCGGCCGCCAGGGCGTCGGAGAGGTAGTCACCGTTGAGGTTGAGCGTGGCGATCACATCGTACTCGGCCGGGCGCAGCAGGATCTGCTGCAGCATGGCATCGGCGATCACGTCCTTGACCACGATGTTCTTGCCGGTGCGCGGGTTCTTGAACTGCATCCATGGGCCGCCATCGAGCAGCTCGGCGCCGAACTCCTCGCGAGCGATCTCGTATCCCCACTCCTTGAAGGCACCTTCGGTGAACTTCATGATGTTGCCCTTGTGCACCAGGGTCACCGAGCTGCGATCGTTGTCCACGGCGTACTGCAGCGCCTTGCGCACCAGACGCTTGGTGCCTGCCTCGGAAACCGGCTTGATGCCGATACCGCACATGTCGGTGAAGCGGATCTTCTTGACGCCCATTTCCTCGGTGAGGAACTTGATGACCTTCTCGGCCTCGGGGCTGCCGGCCTTCCACTCCACGCCGGCATAGATGTCTTCGGAGTTCTCGCGGAAGATCACCATGTCCACATCACCCGGCTTCTTCACCGGGCTGGGTACGCCCTCGAACCAGCGCACCGGACGCAGGCAGACATAGAGGTCGAGCTCCTGGCGCAAGGCCACGTTCAGCGAGCGGATGCCGCCGCCGACAGGCGTGGTCAAGGGGCCTTTGATCGAGACCACGTAATCACGCACGGCCTCCAGGGTTTCTTTCGGCAGCCAGGTGTCCTGATCGTAAACCTGGGTGGCCTTCTCGCCGGCGTAAACTTCCATCCAGGAGATCTTGCGAGCGCCGCCATAGGCCTTTTCGACGGCAGCGTCGACCACCTTGATCATCACCGGGGAAATATCGACACCAATGCCGTCACCCTCGATGAACGGGATGATCGGATTGTCTGGAACGTTCAGCGACATATCGGCGTTGACGGTGATTTTGTCACCGCTGGCTGGCACCTGAATCTTTTGGTATCCCATTGCTGGACTCCATCTTGTGGTTAGACAGTGTGCACTCCCGAGAGTAGCGCAAACCTCGGAGCTCAGACACATGTGCAAAGGTCTTATTCAACTGGGCATTCTGCGGCGAGGTGCCGCAGTGGTATACTGCTTAGGTGACTAACGAGTCATAAGGGGCCAACTGTCTGGAACCAGGCAGCAACCTCTTGAAACCGGTAAACGGCCACCACTGTCTGCCGGATCGAAATGCTCGACACTCTACGGGTGCATCCAACATCACCGCGGCGAGTCCTCGACCCGGCCCCGCCACCATGGGGCCCAGGCGCCTACCAGCGCAGGTCGAGTTTCTATGCGCGCTCAGCAAAGAAGAGAGTTAACGCTAAATGTCCACCCCTTCGAAGATCATCTACACCTTCACCGACGAAGCTCCGGCCCTTGCTACCTATTCGCTTCTGCCCATTGTGGAAGCCTTTGCCGCATCGGCTGGCATCTCCGTTGAAACCCGCGACATCTCTCTTGCTGGACGGATCCTGGCAAGCTTTGCCGACCGCCTGGACGCCGACAAGCGCATCGATGACGACCTGGCCAAACTCGCCGAGCTGACCCTGCAGCCGGACGCCAACATCATCAAGCTGCCGAACATCAGCGCCTCCGTACCCCAGCTCAAGGCTGCCATCGCCGAGCTGCAGGCCCAGGGCTACAACATCCCCGATTTCCCGGAAGATCCGCAAAGCGAGGAAGACAAGGAAGTGCGCGCGCGTTATGCCAAGGTTCTCGGCAGCGCCGTGAACCCGGTGCTGCGTGAAGGCAACTCCGACCGCCGCGCCCCGGCCGCGGTCAAGGCCTACGCCCGCAAGCACCCGCACAGCATGGGCAAGTGGAGCATGGCCTCGCAGTCCCACGCCGACTACATGCGCGGCGGCGACTTCTTCTCCAGCGAGCAGTCGATCACCATGGCCAAGGCCGGTGACGTGCGCATCGAGTTCGTCGGCAAGGACGGCAAGGTCGAAGTCAAGAAACAACTCGCCCTGCAGGAAGGCGAAGTCTTCGACAGCATGTTCATGAGCTGCCGCAAGCTGCGCGCCTTCTTCGAGAAGACCCTGCAAGACTGCAAGGAAACCGGCGTGATGTGGTCCCTGCACGTCAAGGCGACCATGATGAAGGTCTCCCACCCGATCGTCTTCGGCCACGCCGTCAGCGTCTACTACAAGGACGTGTTCGACAAGTACGGCGAGCTGTTCAAGGAACTGGGCGTCAACCCGAACAACGGCATCAGCAGCGTCTACGACAAGATCAAGGCCCTGCCCGCCTCGCAGCAGGAAGAGATCCTGCACGACATCCACGAGGTCTACAGCCATCGCCCGGAAATGGCCATGGTCGACTCGGTCAAGGGCATCACCAACCTGCACATCCCGAGCGATGTGATCGTCGACGCCTCGATGCCGGCGATGATCCGCAACTCCGGTCAGATGTGGGGCAAGGACGGCAAGCAGAAAGACACCAAGGCCGTCATGCCTGAGAGCACCTACGCGCGCATTTATCAGGAAATGATCAACTTCTGCAAAACCAACGGTGCGTTCGACCCGACCACCATGGGCAGCGTGCCGAACGTCGGCCTGATGGCGCAGAAGGCCGAAGAATACGGCTCCCACGACAAGACCTTCGAAATGACCGCCGACGGCACCATGCGCGTCGTGGCTGCCGATGGCACCGTGCTGATGCAGCACGAAGTCGAAGCTGGCGACATCTGGCGCGCCTGCCAGACCAAGGACGCGCCGATCCGCGACTGGGTCAAGCTGGCCGTTACCCGCGCCCGTCAGTCCAACACGCCGGCGATTTTCTGGCTGGACCCGGAGCGCGCCCACGATCGGGAGCTGCAGAAGAAGGTCGAGCTGTACCTCAAGGACCACGACCTGACCGGCCTGGACATCCGCATGATGGGCTACAACGAAGCCATCCGCGTATCCATGGAGCGCATGATTCGTGGCCTGGACACCATCTCGGTGACCGGCAACGTACTGCGTGACTACCTGACCGACCTGTTCCCGATCATGGAGCTGGGCACCTCGGCCAAGATGCTGTCCATCGTTCCGCTGATGGCGGGCGGCGGCATGTACGAGACCGGTGCCGGCGGCTCGGCACCCAAGCACGTGCAGCAGCTGGTCGAAGAGAACTACCTGCGCTGGGATTCCCTGGGCGAGTTCCTGGCCCTGGCCGTGTCGCTGGAAGAAACCGGCATCAAGACCAACAACGCCAAGGCCAAGGTACTGGGCAAGACCCTGGATCAGGCTACCGGCAAGCTGCTGGACAACAACAAGTCCCCGGCGCGCAAGGTCGGCGAGATCGACAACCGCGGCAGCCACTTCTACCTGGCGCTGTACTGGGCCCAGGCCCTGGCCGAGCAGAACGACGATGCCGAGCTGAAGGCTCATTTCGCCCCGCTGGCCAAGCAGCTGACCGAGCAGGAAGCGACCATCGTTGGCGAACTGGCTGCCGTGCAGGGCAAGCCGGTCGACATCGGCGGCTACTACCGCTCCAACCCCGAGCTGACCAGCCAGGTGATGCGTCCCAGCGCCACCTTCAACGCGGCCCTGGCTGCGCTGAATGCCTGATAAGGCTTGAGTGTCAGAAGAACCCCGGCCTAGTGCCGGGGTTCTTTATTTGTAGACGCGAACAATCTCCGCAGGAGCGAGCTCTGCTTGCGAAGCCGTTTTTCGCGAGCAGAGCTCGCTCCTACAGAATTCTGCACGCTGATCGTTTTTTGGAGCACCGAAATGGACTGGCAACCCCATATCACCGTGGCCACAGTAATCGAAGACGATGGCCGTTTTCTGTTCGTCGACGAATTCAAGGCTGGCCGTATGGTGCTCAACCAGCCGGCCGGCCATCTGGAAGCCAAGGAATCGCTGCGCGAAGCCGCACTACGCGAAACACTCGAGGAGACCGGCTGGGAAGTCGAACTCACCGGCCTGCTCGGCATCTACCTCTATACCGCGCCGAGCAACGGCGTGACCTACCAGCGCGTATGCTTCAGCGCCCGCCCCGTGCGCCATGACCCCGCGCGCGAGCTGGACAGCGACATCAGCGGCATCACCTGGCTGACCCGCGACGAGCTGGCCGCCCAGCCGGAGCGCTGGCGCAGCGAGCTGGTGTTGCGTTGCGTGGATGATTACCTGGCCGGCATCCGAGGTTCTCTGGAGCTGGTGCGTGACTAAGCGCGATTGATCGCGAGCATATGCCGTTGCGTAGGGTGCGCCGTGCGCACCACAGACACCGTGGCAGGTGCTCGGTGCGCATAGCGCACCCTACCTGTTAAACTCGACAACTTTTCAGGCTTCACTCGCAGATTCCCATGCAAGCACCTAGCACCCAACGCGTGATCGTCGGCATGTCCGGCGGCGTCGACTCGTCCGTTTCCGCCCTGCTGCTGCTGGAGCAGGGTTATCAGGTCGAAGGCCTGTTCATGAAGAACTGGGACGAAGACGACGGCACCGAGTACTGCACCGCCATGGACGACCTGGCCGACGCCCAGGCCGTATGCGACCGCATCGGCATCAAGCTGCATACCGCCAACTTCGCCGCCGAGTACTGGGACAACGTGTTCGAGCACTTCCTGGCCGAATACAAGGCCGGACGTACGCCGAACCCGGACATCCTTTGCAACCGCGAGATCAAGTTCAAAGCCTTCCTCGACTACGCCCTGAGCCTCGGCGCCGACCTGATCGCCACCGGCCACTACGTGCGCCGTCGCGATATCGACGGCCGCACCGAACTGCTCAAGGGCCTGGACCCGAACAAGGATCAGAGCTACTTCCTGCACGCCGTCGGCGGCGAGCAGATCGCCAAGACCCTGTTCCCGGTCGGCGAGCTGGAAAAACCGCAGGTACGCGCCATTGCCGAAAAATACGAGCTGGCCACGGCGAAGAAGAAGGACTCCACCGGTATCTGCTTCATTGGCGAACGCCGCTTCAGCGACTTTCTCAAGCAGTACCTGCCGGCGCAGCCGGGTGATATCGAAACCACTGAAGGTCAGGTCATCGGCCGTCATCACGGTCTGATGTACCACACCATCGGCCAGCGCCAGGGCCTCGGCATCGGCGGTCTCAAGGACGCCAGCGATGATCCCTGGTACGTGCTGCGCAAGGACCTGACGCGCAACGTGCTGATCGTCGGTCAGGGCAACGAACACCCCTGGCTGTTCTCCCGCGCCCTGCTCGCCTCGGACATCTACTGGGTCAACCCCGTGGACCTGAGCACGCCGCGCCGCCTCACGGCCAAGGTGCGTTACCGCCAGAGCGACCAGGCCTGCACCCTGGAGAAGACCGAGAACGGCTATCGCGCCGTGTTCGACGAGCCGCAGCGCGCCGTTACCCCAGGTCAGTCCGTGGTGTTCTACGACGGTGAGGTGTGCCTCGGCGGCGGCGTGATCGAAACCGCGCAAGCCTGGTACGAGGACGCCCGATGACTCCGATGCAGGAACAGCTGGTCGCGCTCGGCGCGGTATTCGAAGCCGCCGTGCTGGCCGACAAGATCGCCCGCACCGGCCAGGTCAGCGAAGCCTCGATGGGCTGCATGCTCGGCAGCCTGCTGGTGCGCGATCCGCAAACCACGCTGGACGTCTACGGCGGCGACGATCTCAACCTGCGTGATGGCTATCGCGCACTGATCAGTTCGCTGGAACGCAACCCGTCCGCCCTGCAGCGCGAGCCGCTGCGCTACTCCCTGGCGATGATCGGCCTGGAGCGCCAGCTGGACAAGCGCAGCGACATGCTGCAGATCATGGGCAGCCGCCTGGACCAGATCCAGCAACAGGTCGAGCATTTCGGCCTGGTCCACGACAATGTCATCGCCGCCTGCGGCGGCCTGTACCAGGACACCATCAGCACCTTCCGCCAGCGCATCCAGGTGCACGGCGACATGCGCTTCCTGCAGCAGCCGAACAACGCAGCGAAGATCCGCGCCCTGCTGCTCGCCGGCATTCGCTCGGCGCGCCTGTGGCGCCAGCTCGGCGGCCACCGCTGGCAGCTGGTTTTCAGCCGCGGCAAGCTGCTCAAGGCGCTCTACGACATGACGCGAAACTGACCATGGAGCCCGCCAGCCGCAGCGTCAAACCCCTTCAGGGTGCCCTGCTGCTGGCGCTCTCGGCACTGCTGTTCGCCTTCACCGGAGTCGGCATCCGCGAGGTCTCCGCCAGCGTCAACAACGAGTCGGTGGTGTTCTTCCGCAACCTGGTCGGCGTGCTGTTCTTTTTGCCGCTGCTGCTCGTGCGCGGCGTCCGCCCGCTGCGCACGACCCGCCTGAAATCCCACCTGTGGCGCACCACCTACGGCCTGGCGGCGATGTACTGCTTCTTCTACGCCATCGCCCATCTGCCCCTGGCCGACGCCATGCTGTTCACCTACTCGGCGCCGGTGTTCACCCCGCTGATCGCGCATATCTGGCTCAAGGAGCCGCTGACCCGGCGCATGCTGATCAGCAGCCTGATCGGCCTGTGCGGGGTGCTGCTGGTGGCCAAACCCAGCGCCGCACTGTTCGAAGGTGCAGCCCTGGTCGGTCTGGCGGCCAGCCTGCTGGCCGCCTTCGCCTTCGTTTCCATCCGCGAGATGAGCGACAGCGAGCCGGCGACGCGCATCGTCTTCTATTTCTCGCTGTTCAGCGCACTGTTTTCCGCCATCCCGCTGACCTGGAGCTGGCAACCGCTCGATGCCACGCAACTAAGCTGGCTGCTGGGCATCGGCCTGCTGGCCACCGCCAGCCAGGTGATCATGTCGCGCGCCTATGGCCTGGCGCCGCCCGGGCTGATCGGCCCGGTCGCCTACCTGGCCATCGTCTTCGCCGGCATCATCGCCTGGCTGCTCTGGGGCGAGACGCCGGACAGCCTGTCGCTGCTCGGCGCGGCGCTGATCTTTGCCGCCAGTCTGTTATCAGTCGCCAGGCGCAGGGCATAGGCGACCAAGCGTCGGTTTTCATGTATGATATTCGCCCTTTTCGTCAGAGGTCGTCCCGGCACCTGAGCTAGAGCCCGCTTCATCGAAGCCGGCGCGATGCACAGCGATCCAGGATGGCTTTTCAGCCCGACAGCCCGAGAACGCCTACATGCAGCTTTCCTCGCTCACCGCGGTTTCCCCCGTCGACGGCCGCTACGCCGGCAAAACCAGCGCCCTGCGCCCCATCTTCAGCGAATACGGCCTGATCCGTAGCCGCGTACTGGTCGAAGTGCGCTGGCTGCAGCGCCTGGCCGCCCACGAAGGCATCCCGGAAGTCGCGCCCTTCTCCGCCGAAGCCAACGCCCTGCTCAACGAGTTGACCGAGAACTTCGCCGTCGAGCACGCCGAGCGCGTCAAGGAAATCGAGCGCACCACCAACCACGACGTCAAGGCCGTGGAGTACCTGCTCAAGGAGCAGGCCGCCAAGCTGCCGGAACTGGACAAGGTCAGCGAGTTCATCCACTTCGCCTGCACCAGCGAGGACATCAACAACCTGTCCCACGCCCTGATGCTGCGCGAAGGCCGTGACGCCGTGCTGCTGCCGCTGATGAAGCAACTGGCCGATGCCATTCGCGAACTGGCGGTGAAATTCGCCGACGTGCCGATGCTGTCGCGCACCCACGGCCAGCCGGCCTCGCCGACCACTCTGGGCAAGGAATTGGCCAACGTCGTCTACCGCCTGGAGCGGCAGATCGCTCAGGTCGCCGCCGTGCCGCTGCTGGGCAAGATCAACGGCGCCGTGGGCAACTACAACGCGCACCTGTCGGCCTACCCGAGCATCGACTGGGAAGCCAACGCCCGTCAGTTCATCGAAGTTGACCTGGGCCTGACCTGGAACCCCTACACCACCCAGATCGAGCCGCACGACTACATCGCCGAGCTGTTCGACGCCATCGCCCGTTTCAACACCATCCTGATCGACTTCGACCGCGACGTCTGGGGCTACATTTCCCTCGGCTACTTCAAGCAGAAGACCGTGGCCGGCGAGATCGGCTCCTCGACCATGCCGCACAAGGTCAACCCGATCGACTTCGAGAACTCCGAAGGCAATCTGGGCATCGCCAACGCGATCTTTCAGCACCTGGCCAGCAAGCTGCCGATCTCCCGCTGGCAGCGCGACCTGACCGACTCCACCGTGCTGCGCAACCTGGGTGTCGGCTTCGCTCATAGCGTCATCGCCTACGAGGCAAGCCTCAAGGGAATCAGCAAGTTGGAGCTCAATGCTCAGCGTATTGCTGAAGATCTGGATGCCTGCTGGGAAGTGCTCGCCGAGCCGATCCAGACCGTGATGCGCCGCTACGCCATCGAGAACCCGTACGAGAAGCTCAAGGAATTGACCCGCGGCAAGGGCATCAGCGCCGAGGCACTGCAAACTTTCATCGATGGCCTGGACATGCCAGTCGCCGCCAAGGAAGAGCTCAAGCAACTGACCCCGGCGCGCTACCTCGGTAACGCCGTGGCCCAGGCCAAACGCATCTGAGCGACACCAGCCTGGCAGACAGCCGAAAAACTACCTGCGTTGGCAATACTGCGTTAAAACCGGCCTCAGAATGCTCATTTACAGCACGTAAACTCCGCTTCTTCGGCCGCTTTTGCCTTGTCTTGCCTGCCTCGCCTGCGTTTTTCGACAGTCCGCCAAGGACGCCCGGCTGAGCCGGGCGTTTTTGTTTTAAGGTTTTTATTCATTTCAAGGGCTTACTGATGAATCCTGATACTCCGCTGCAATTGCTGGGTGGCCTCACAGCCCGTGAATTCCTGCGCGACTACTGGCAGAAGAAACCACTGCTGGTGCGCCAGGCCATTCCCGACTTCGAAAGCCCGATCAGCCCGGACGAACTGGCCGGCCTGGCGCTGGAAGAGGAAGTCGAGTCGCGCCTGGTGATCGAGCATGGCGAGCGCCCCTGGGAACTGCAGCGTGGCCCGTTCAACGAAGACACCTTCCAGGACCTGCCCGAGCGCGACTGGACCCTGCTGGTCCAGGCCGTCGATCAGTTCGTCCCGGAAGTGGCCGAGCTGCTGGAGGACTTCAAGTTCCTGCCCAAGTGGCGCATCGACGATCTGATGATCAGCTTCGCCGCGCCCGGCGGCGGCGTCGGCCCGCATTTCGACAACTACGACGTATTCCTGCTGCAGGCTCACGGTCATCGCCGCTGGCAGATCGGCCAGATGTGCGATTCCGACAGCCCGCTTCTCCCCCACGCCGATCTGAAGATCCTGGCCGAATTCGAACCAACCGATGAATGGGTGCTGGCACCCGGCGACATGCTCTACCTGCCGCCATGCCTCGCCCACTGTGGCACCGCTGAGGATGATTGCATGACTTATTCCGTGGGCTTCCGCGCGCCGAGCGCCGCCGAAGTACTGACCCATTTCACCGATTTCCTCGGCCAGTTCCTGCCCGACGAAGAGCGCTACAGCGATGCCGACATCCAGCCGAGCGAGGATCCCAACCAGATCCAGCGCGACGCCCTGGAGCGCCTCAAGGCCCTGCTCAACGAGCACATGAGCGACGAGCGCCTGCTGATGACCTGGTTCGGCCAGTTCATGACCGAGCCCAAGTACCCGGAGCTGGTCGCCGGCATCGAGATCGAGGAGGAAGATTTCCTCGGTGCCCTGGAAGATGGCGCGATCCTCATCCGCAACCCCAGCGCACGCATGGCCTGGTCGGAAGTCGGTGACGACCTGGTGCTGTTCGCCAGCGGCCAGAGCCGCCTGGTTTCGACCAGCCTGCGCGAGCTGCTGAAGCTGATCTGCAGCGCTGACGCGTTACATGTGGAAAACCTCGCTGCCTGGCTGGCCGATGACGAGGGGCGTACCCTGCTATGGGAACTGGTCAAACAGGGCAGCCTGGGGTTCGCCGATGAGTGAGATCACCGTCCGCGTCGCGGACTGGCATAGGGACAATGCCGAGCTTCGCCGTATCCGCGACAGCGTGTTCGTCGCCGAGCAATCGGTGCCGCCGGAACTGGAGTGGGACGCCGAAGACACCGACGCCGTGCACTTTCTCGCCGAAGAAGGTGATTACGCGGTGGGCACCGCACGCCTGCTGCCGGACGGTCACATCGGCCGCGTTTCGGTGCTCAAGGACTGGCGCGGCCTGAAGGTCGGCGAAACCCTGATGCAGGCGGTGATCGCCGAAGCGGAAAAGCGCGGCCTGCGTCAGCAAATGCTCACCGCTCAGGTGCACGCCACGCCGTTCTATGAAAGGCTAGGCTTCAGGATTGTCAGCGACGAGTACCTCGACGCCGGCATACCGCACGTGGATATGGTGCGCACCAGCCAGTAGAGGCCCCGATGAACGAAAAAGACGCCCCGGTCGAAGCGATCGATACGCCAGAAGCCATCGAGCTGGCAGCCATCGAGTTCGAGTCGCCGGGGCGTTTTGCCGTGCACAACCCGCAGTCCGTCACGCCGGATGCGGCGCAATGGGAGCCGGCGCCCTTCATCCTCGGTCAGCACCAGGACCTGGAACGCTTCAGCCAGCCGCAGGAGGCGCGCGCTCACGTGCTGGCACTGATTCAGCAGGCCCAGCGCAGCCTGTGCCTGTACAGCGACGACCTGGAGCCCTGGCTCTATCACCACAGCAGCGTGCAGCAGGCCTGCACCCGCTTTCTGCTGAGCAGCCCGCGGGCGCGCCTGCGCATCCTGCTGCGCGACCCGACCCGCGCCGTGAAGGAAGGTCATCGGCTACTCAGCCTGTCCCGTCGGTTGTCATCGAACCTGCATATCCGCAAACTCAACCCGGACCATGCCAGCGAGGAACTGGCCTACCTGATTGCCGACGACCGCGGGCTGCTGTTACGCCCGGAGCTCGACCAGCAGTCCGGCTATACCCTGTACAACGACCCGGCGCGCGTTCGTCAGCGCCAGGCCCAGTTCGACCAGGCCTGGGACACCAGCATCACCGACCCCGATCTGCGGAGCTTTCTGCTATGACCCTGCGCACGCTGTTCGCCGCCCTGCTTCTTGGCCTGTGCCTGCCGCTGCACGCGGCTACCGAGGTGATTCCGCTGAACTACCGCACCGCCGACGATGTACTTGGCGTGGTGCAGTCGATGCTCGGCAACGAGGGCAAGGTCAGCGCCTACGGCAACCAGCTGATCGTCAATGCCTCACCCGCCAAGATCGGCGAGATTCGCGTGCTCCTGCAGCAGCTCGACACCCGCCCTCGCCGCCTGCTGATCACGGTCGAAAGCGCCGACAGCAGCTACCAGAACGACCGCAGCTATCGGGTCGACGGCACGCTCAGCGCCGGCAATGCCGAGGTGCAGGTCGGCCGAGGCGAAGTCAACGGGCGCGACCAGGTGCGCATCATCCGCCGCAGCACTGACAGTCGTGGCGGCGGGACCCAGCAGGTACAGGCCACCGAAGGTTATCCGGCGCTGATCCAGGTCGGCCAGAGCGTACCGCTGACCACCACCAGCACCGGCCCCTACGGGCGGATCTATCAGGACACCCAGTACCGCGACGTCACCCGTGGTTTCTACGTAACGGCCAGCCTCTCCGGCGAACTGGTGCATGTGGCCATCAGCAGTCAGCGTGATCGCGTCAACAGCAACCGCCCAGATGTGATCGACGTGCAGAGCACCGACACCCGCGTCAGCGGCCGACTCGGCGAATGGATCACCCTTGGCGGAGTCAGCGAGGACACCAGCTCCAGCGGCCGCGACGTGCTGCGCAGACACACCACTCAGGGCCGTGAAGACATGTCGCTGCGGATCAAGGTCGAGGCGCTCGACTGACGCCACCGACCAAAGTCGAATGCATTTTCCTCACAAGAACGATGGACAACACGCGCAACCCGCAAAACCGCTGAAACGCCCGCCTCATGGGCTGCCATGCGTGACCAGCCAGTCGTCTCCTGAATATGTAGTAGTCTGAAAAAACCACTACAAAACGTTTGACGAAGCATTTCTCGAGAGGCATGATGGCCTCGCTCCCGCTAGCCAGGGGTCCTGAAAAGGATCTCCAGATCGTTCACGAAGTACTTCGTAACGGTCCGTGTCCCAACAGCCCACAAGGCCGTACGACGAGGTTGCGACTGGAACGAAGTTGTCCTGAGGGACGGGGAAGCGTTTAGCGTCAGACAGATCGAAAGATGCAGCAGGTGCCCAAGGTTTCCACGAGCCGACCGGCCCAAGCGACCTTATCGAGCTGTTCGCCACATCCCCCCTCCTCGCGGTCAATCCTCGCCCCAGCCGTCTTCTCGCCGTCAAAGTGGAAGCCTCCCGCAGCCGCTGCATCCGTGCACGCATTGCGAGGGTAGTCGGTGCTCAACCAACACATTTTTTGAAGGATTGACCATGTCCGCATATCAAAACGACATCAAGGCTGTAGCCGCTCTGAAAGAGAAGTTCGGCAGCAGCTGGAGCGCTATCAACCCCGAGTCCGTCGCCCGTATGCGCGCTCAGAACCGCTTCAAGACCGGTCTGGAAATCGCTCAGTACACCGCTGACATCATGCGCAAGGACATGGAAGAGTACGACGCAGACTCCTCCCTCTACACCCAGTCCCTGGGCTGCTGGCACGGCTTCATCGGTCAGCAGAAGCTGATCTCGATCAAGAAGCACCTGAAGACCACCAACAAGAAGTACCTGTACCTGTCCGGCTGGATGGTTGCCGCCCTGCGCTCCGACTTCGGCCCGCTGCCGGACCAGTCCATGCACGAGAAGACCGCCGTCTCCGACCTGATCGAAGAGCTGTACACCTTCCTGCGTCAGGCCGACAGCCGCGAGCTGGACCTGCTGTTCACCGCACTGGACGCTGCTCGCGAAGCCGGCGACCAGGCCAAGGCTGCCGAGATCCAGAACCAGATCGACAATTTCGAGACCCACATCGTCCCGATCATCGCCGACATCGACGCCGGCTTCGGTAACCCGGAAGCCACCTACCTGCTGGCCAAGCGCATGATCGAAGCCGGTGCCTGCTGCATCCAGATCGAGAACCAGGTTTCCGACGAGAAGCAGTGCGGCCACCAGGACGGTAAAGTGACCGTTCCGCACGCCGACTTCCTCGCCAAGATCGCTGCCGTTCGCTACGCCTTCCTCGAGCTGGGCATCGACAACGGCGTGATCGTCGCACGTACCGACTCCCTGGGCGCCGGCCTGACCAAGCAGATCGCCGTCACCAACAAGCCGGGCGACCTGGGCGACCTGTACAACAGCTTCCTCGATTGCGAAGAAATCTCCGAAGCCGAGCTGGGCAACGGCGACGTCGTGATCAAGCGCGAAGGCAAACTGCTGCGTCCGAAGCGCCTGCCGTCCAACCTGTTCCAGTTCCGCGCTGGCACCGGTGAAGACCGCTGCGTACTGGACTGCATCACCAGCCTGCAGAACGGCGCCGACCTGCTGTGGATCGAGACCGAGAAGCCGCACGTTGGCCAGATCAAGGGCATGGTTGACCGCATCCGCGAAGTCATCCCGAACGCCAAGCTGGTCTACAACAACAGCCCGTCCTTCAACTGGACCCTGAACTTCCGTCAGCAGGTGTTCGACGCCATGGTTGCCGAAGGCAAGGACGTGTCCGCCTACGATCGCGCCAAGCTGATGAGCGTGGAGTACGACGAGACCGAACTGGCCAAGCTGGCCGACGAGAAGATCCGCACCTTCCAGCGCGACGGTTCGGCCCACGCCGGCATCTTCCACCACCTGATCACCCTGCCGACCTACCACACCGCGGCCCTGTCCACCGACAACCTGGCCAAGGGCTACTTCGCCGACCAGGGCATGCTGGCCTACGTGAAGGGCGTGCAGCGTCAGGAAATCCGTCAGGGCATCGCCTGCGTCAAGCACCAGAACATGGCTGGCTCCGACATCGGCGACAACCACAAGGAGTACTTCGCTGGCGAAGCTGCTCTGAAGGCAAGCGGCAAAGACAACACCATGAACCAGTTCCACTAAGAACGGTTCCCCTGCTGCGGACCACGCATCCGCAGCAGCAATTTGCCTAATCCGCCCCGGCTCTGCCGGGGCTTTTTTTCATCCCCATCTTCGGCACAGCTCTTGTAGGGTGCGCCATGCGCACCAGCTGTTTGCAGCGGTTTCAAAGCGCACAGCACAAGCAACGCAAAGTCCAACCTTGCAGTTTTGTGCAACAGCGCACAGACGATGTCATTATTCCGTCGTTTTCCTTGGTTAGCGTCATGGCTCCGTCGATCAGCCTAACCAGGAGCCCCCCATGCGCAATGAACACGAGCAAGACGTGCTATTCGGCAATGGCGATGAGCCGCTCAGCAACACCTCCAGCAACCCCCATATCAACGACCTGATCGAGGCCGGCCTGAGCCGTCGCCAGGTGGTCGCCGGTGGCGCTGCACTGGGTGTCATGGGTTTTCTCGGCGTAGCCATGCCCGGCACCGCCGAAGCCGCCGGCAACCCGCTCAAGGATCAGCTCAAGGATCTGCTCGAACGCCTGAAGAAGCGCAGCAAACGTCTGCCGTTCAACCCGGTGGCGGTGACCCGCGCCGATACCATCACCGTACCGGCCGGCTACAAGGCCACCACCTTCATCCCCTGGGGCACGCCGATTCGCGGCAGCTTCCCGGCCTTCCTGGAGAACGCCGGCAACAGCGCCGCCGACCAGGCCGACCAGATCGGCATGCACCATGACGGCATGCACTTCTTCCCCATCGACGGCCAGCGCGGTGGCGGCAACAAGAGCGACCACGGCCTGCTGGTACTCAACCACGAGTACATCGACGCGCCGCTGCTGCACCCCAACGGCCCCACGCTGGTAAACGGCAGGCGCAGCAACGTCGATGAAGTGCGCAAGGAAATCAATGCCCACGGCGTTTCCGTGGTGGAAGTACGCCGCGTACGTGGCCAGTGGGAAGTGCTGCCCAGCGCGCGCAATCGCCGCATCACCGGCGCCACGCCGATGCAGATCAGCGGCCCGGCACGCGGCCACGCCCTGCTGCGCACTCGCTACAGCCCCGACGGCACCGCCACCCGCGGCACCCTGAACAACTGCGCCAATGGCTTCACGCCCTGGGGCACCTACCTCACCTGCGAGGAAAACTGGGCCGGCTACTTCGCCAGTGGCGATGCCGAACGCCCGCGTGAAATGACCCGCTACGGCGTCGGCAGCGCCAGCCGCTACGGCTGGGATCACCCGGCCGGCGACGAATTCCAGCGCTTCAACGCCACCCGCCTGGCCGCCGACGCCACCGGCGACTACCGCAACGAGCCGAACCACTTCGGCTGGATCGTCGAGATCGATCCCTTCGCGCCGGAATCCACCCCGGTCAAGCGCACCGCACTGGGTCGCTTCGCCCACGAGGGCCTGGTGTTCGCCCCGGTCAAGGCCGGCCGTCCGGTGGTCTGCTATTCCGGCGACGACTCGCAGAACGAGTACATCTACAAGTTCGTCAGCCGCGGCAAGTACGTACCGGGCCGCAGCAATGGCAGCCTGCTCGACGAAGGCACCCTCTACGTGGCGCGCTTCAGGGCCGACGGCAAGGGCGAGTGGCTGGCCCTGGACATCAAGGACAAGGCCTTCCAGGCCGCCTGCAAGGCTGCCGGGGTGAGCTTCGCCGACCAGGGCGAGGTGCTGATCAACACCCGCCTGGCTGCCGACATCGTTGGCGCCACCAAGATGGATCGCCCGGAATGGGGCGCGGTGAACCCGAACAACGGCGACGTCTACTTCACCCTCACCAACAACAGCTCGCGCACCGTCGCCGACGCGGCCAACCCGCGCCCGGCCAATGCCTACGGTCACATCATCCGCTGGCGCGAGCAGAGCCGCGACTATGCCGGCCGCGAGTTCGTCTGGAGCCTGTTCCTGCTGGCCGGCCCGGAAAGCGACAGCCTCGACCCCAACGGCAAACCCCTGACCGCCGACAACCGTCTGGCCAGCCCGGATGGCCTGTGGTTCGACGATGAAGGCCGTCTGTGGATCCAGACCGACATGAGCGGCAGCCAACTGGCCAGCGGCCCGTTCGGCAACAACCAGATGCTGGTGGCCGAACCGAGCACCGGCGAGGTCAAGCGCTTCCTGGTTGGCCCCGTGGGCTGCGAGGTCACCGGCATTACCGCCACGCCGGACTTCCGCACGCTGTTCGTCAACATCCAGCACCCGGGAGAAGGCTCGACCCCGACCGATTTTCGCAGCACCTGGCCGGACGGCCCCGGCCGCCGCCCGCGTTCGGCTACCGTGATCGTCACCCGCGAGGACGGCAAACCGCTGTTCTGATCCACACGCCTGCACCTTCTCGTCCTGACGAGAGGGTGCAGGCACCTATTCGATGCATGGACAGGCAGGGCACGGGCGCAGCTTCTAAGCTGGAAGCAATCGACTCGCGCAAGGACTGCCCATGCCCCGCTCCACCCTGCTGCTCGGCAGCTGCATTCTGATCGGCAGCGTGACGCTCGCCTGGTACTGGCAGCGCCCCCCCAGTGACGAGCCCGTCGTACCCAGGCCCGAACCGAGACCGGCGCCTGTAGCAGCGCCAGCCGACGCCCCGCCTATCTCAACCGAGCTCAACCCCGAACGGCTGCAACTGCTGGCCAGACCCGAAGTCGAGCAACAGCAACGACGCCTGGATTTCCATCGACGCTACCGAGGCTTCATCGAGCACGCCGCAGAACTCGACAGCGGCAGTCGCGAGACCGAGGCGCGCGAGCTCAGCGAAGGCATCGATGCACTGGAGCGCCGAGGCGAGGTGGCACTGAGCGAAGCCCTGCTGCTGCAGATAGCCCTGATCCGGGCTGTCAGCCAAGACGAGAGCGAACAAAAGAGACGCGCCGAAGCGCTAGTCGAGCGCTACCGGGCCATCAGCGCCGAACGCGAAGCCAGGCTGGCGCAACGATCCGATGCCGACTTCGAACGCTACAAGGCAGAGGAAAGACGCATCGTCGACGAAGTTCTCGCCCTGCAGAACATCCCCGACGGACTCACGCGCGACCAGTACCTGCGGCAACGCCTGCAGGAAGCACGCGAGCGCAGCTATCGGCAGGCCCCGGACAGCTGAGCGCTGCAGCGAAACCGGCCGCTGCAGCGCCTGCACTCACAGCAGCTGATCGAGCAGGTAATACAGCAAGTTGAACGGCTTGTTGCGATCGGCCACGTCACTGCTTTCCGAGGCTTCGAGTACTTGCCCGCTGCCATCGAGAACACTGCTCACGAAATGATCCAGTTGCAGGTTGCGCTCCTGAATATCCGAGTTGGCGAACTCGATGATGCTGGTGCAGTGGGCTTTCGTTGACGTTGCGAAACTGCGGGAAATACCCCCCGACATTGCCCAGGCTGGCCAGCTGGCTGCGCAGGCGCGTGGTGTCCGTGGCCCAGCGCTGCTTGATCAGCGCCTCCCGGGCAGCCTGATTCGGTGCATTGACGATCTCCGGGTAGAAGCGTTCGTACGAATAGGAGGAATAGTTCAGGTCTTGCCAGAAGTGCGTGTGCCCCATGCGATCGCCCGGCAGGTTACTCGAGAGTGCCGGATACAGGCTGCCCAGGTCGTTGCGGTTGAAACCGGGCAAGCGGGCCTGCAGGTACTGCAACGGCCCGTGCGCGGCGTCCAGGCCCCAGGCCTGACGAATGAGGGTCTGCAACGGATAGGAAGGGTACGCCTGGTTGTCGCCGGCCAGCGCGGTGTAGACCGGCCCAGAGTCATTGATCAGGTAACCCCGGTCCGGAGCGATGTCCTGACGCAGGTTGGCGTAATTGGTCAGACTCCCTGCACCGCCTGCACTGCATCCGGTAGCGAGCATCTGGGTCGGTCGCGGCAGGTTGTCCTTCAGCCAACCTACCACCGCGCGCATGTTGCGCAAGCCGTTGTGATGCCACACCAGCGGCGGTTGCTGGCCTTGCGGGTCCTCATACACCGCCACCTTGTCGCCGGAGTAGATGTCACCCGTGCAGTAGGGCACGTAGACCATGTTCCAGTTCTGCGTCTTCACTCTGGTCCAGGGGTGCAGGCGCACGACGAAGGGGCTCACCAGACTGGCGCCGGGGTTGAGCAGCGACATGTAGTCGTCGGCGATGCCATTGGGGTTGCGCGCGCCGCGAATGCCGCTCTGCCCGCTGCAGCTGGCGTAGTCCCAGCAGGCACCGCCACCCTCCAGGTACACGATGGTGTTGCGCGTGTTCGGCACGCGATTGATGAAGAATTTGTAAGGCGAGCCATTGCCGCATACCGCGCCGGTCTGCGGCGCCATCCGGATGGTTTGCCAGCCGTAGTAGTTGCCGGGATCGAAGCCGCTGTTGAATCCCGCCGGGTTGGCCAGCAGCGGGTACGGCCCGACGCGCTGCGCAGGCGTCACCGGGTTATCCGCCCTGGGCGGCGAGACCAGATTGCTCAGGCTCTGCCAGAAGCTGTAATCGCCCAGTTCGGCATTGGCGGGAGCACTCAGGGCGAGCAGGAAGATGGCAGGCAGGGCAGGCGGCAGAGCGCGGACGACAGGCATGGCAAAACCCCTCATGTTGTTATGCGTACGGAGGGTCGGCATACCCAGGCAGGGGCAACTTCGCAGACCCAGCGGGTGGTGGGCACTGCTCGATCAGCGAGGTATCGCTGTACTGCAATTCATGCACGCTAGTACAAGATCAGCTGAAGGGCACCCTGTAGTCGATAACATTTGGTGATACTGAGTATGTCGATCTATGCAGTGCAGGAATTTCAACCCGGTCCCGCTGCTTTGGCCTTAACACCAAAGTGGCAATGAAATGCTCATCTTGCCGAGGCCAATAATTGCGCCAAATGCGGCAAATTGGTCGGATGAATGGCGTACGGAAGTTGCCACCGTGCATTGCACGGCTACAGTTCCGAGAAGCCCTGCCATGCGCTTCGCTGGCAAATTGCATGGATGCGACAAGTCAATCAGAAGCTCGACAGAATTGAGCCAATTGCAGGAATAAATTTTCTTCGAAAAATTTACTTACAGTTATCTTGCACATAGTATTGTGTACACACTTTGCGTCAGCGCCCTTGGCGGCGCCTGACCACTAACAAATTAAAAGCCGTTCCTTAAGTTCAAGGAGTACCGGCATGCCTGATGCGGTATCGACCATGTCCCAGAACTGGGCCTTCGCTGTTTTCCTGCTGGGTGTCTGCGGGCTGATCGCCTTCATGCTCGGCCTTTCCAGCCTGCTCGGCAGCAAGGCCTGGGGACGCAGCAAGAACGAACCCTTCGAGTCGGGCATGCTTCCCACCGGCAGCGCGCGTCTGCGCCTGTCAGCCAAGTTCTATCTGGTCGCGATGCTCTTCGTGATCTTCGACGTTGAAGCCCTCTATCTCTTCGCTTGGGCAGTCTCGGTGCGCGAAAGCGGCTGGGCGGGCCTGATCGAAGCTACAGTTTTCATAGCAATTCTGTTGGCAGGTCTTGTCTATCTTTGGCGTATCGGGGCGCTCGATTGGGCACCTCAGGGACGCCGTGAACGGCAGGCGAAGCTGAAACAATGAGGCTTTGGCGATGCAATACAAACTTACTCGGGTCGACCCGAATGCGCCCAACGAGGCGTATCCGATCGGCCAGCGGGAGGTCGTCTCCGACCCGCTGCTAGAGGATCAGGTTCACAAGAACATCTACATGGGCAAGCTCTCGGACGTGCTCAACGGCGCGGTCAACTGGGGGCGCAAGAATTCCTTGTGGCCATACAACTTCGGCCTGTCCTGCTGCTATGTGGAAATGACCACCGCCTTCACCGCGCCGCACGACGTGGCGCGTTTCGGTGCGGAAGTCATTCGCGCATCACCGCGCCAGGCCGACTTCATGGTCATCGCCGGCACCTGCTTCATCAAGATGGCGCCGGTCATCCAGCGTCTCTACGAGCAGATGCTGGAGCCCAAGTGGGTCATCTCCATGGGTTCATGCGCCAATTCCGGCGGCATGTACGACATCTACTCGGTCGTTCAGGGCGTGGACAAGTTCCTCCCCGTGGACGTCTACATTCCCGGCTGCCCGCCCCGTCCGGAGGCGTTCCTGCAAGGCCTGATGCTGCTGCAGGAATCCATCGGCCAGGAGCGCCGCCCGCTCTCCTGGGTCGTTGGCGATCAAGGCATCTACCGTGCCGAAATGCCTTCGCAGAAGGAGCAGCGACGCGAGCAGCGAATCGCCGTTACCAACCTGCGTAGCCCCGACGAAGTCTGAGCCGATGCTTGCCTGCGCAAGCGTCATGCCCACTTTCTACGTTGATCGACAGCGACCGAGACCATGACTCAAGACACCGTTGTGTCCATACCGCCTTACAAGGCTGACGACCAGGACGTCGTCGCCGAACTTCAAGCCCGCTTTGGCGAAGACAGTTTTACCCTGCAGGCGACCCGCACCGGCATGCCGGTTCTCTGGGTCGCCCGTGAGCGCCTCATCGAAGTGCTCACCTGCCTGCGCAGCCTGCCGCGCCCCTACGTGATGCTCTATGACCTGCACGGCGTCGACGAGCGCCTGCGCACCCAACGTCGCGGCCTGCCGGACGCCGACTTCACGGTGTTCTATCACCTGATGTCGCTCGAGCGTAACAGTGACGTGATGATCAAGGTCGCCTTGAGCGAGCGCGACCTCAACCTGCCCACCGCCACCGGCATCTGGCCAAACGCCAACTGGTACGAGCGCGAAGTCTGGGATCTGTACGGCATCACCTTCACCGGCCACCCGCACCTGAGCCGCATCATGATGCCGCCGACCTGGGAAGGTCACCCGCTGCGCAAGGACTACCCGGCGCGCGCCACCGAATTCGATCCGTTCAGCCTGACCCTGGCCAAACAGCAGCTGGAAGAAGAAGCCGCGCGCTTCCGCCCCGAAGACTGGGGCATGAAACGCGGCGGTGAGCACGAGGACTACATGTTCCTCAACCTCGGCCCCAACCACCCTTCCGCACACGGCGCGTTCCGTATCATCCTGCAGCTCGACGGCGAAGAGATCGTCGACTGCGTGCCGGAGATCGGCTACCACCACCGTGGTGCCGAGAAGATGGCCGAACGCCAGAGCTGGCACAGCTTCATTCCCTACACCGACCGCATCGACTACCTCGGCGGGGTGATGAACAACCTGCCCTACGTGCTCTCGGTGGAGAAACTCGCCGGTATCAAGGTGCCGGCCCGTGTCGACTTCATCCGCGTGATGCTCGCCGAGTTCTTCCGCATCACCAGTCACCTGCTGTTCCTCGGTACCTACATCCAGGACGTCGGCGCCATGACCCCGGTGTTCTTCACCTTCACCGACCGCCAGCGCGCCTACAAGGTGATCGAGGCCATCACGGGCTTTCGCCTGCACCCGGCCTGGTACCGCATCGGCGGCGTCGCCCATGACCTGCCGCGCGGCTGGGACAAGCTGGTCAAGGAGTTCGTCGACTGGCTGCCCAAGCGCCTCGACGAATACGAGAAGGCCGCGCTGAAGAACAGCATCCTCAGGGCCCGTACCATCGGCGTGGCGCAGTACAACACCAAGGAAGCGCTGGAATGGGGCACCACCGGCGCCGGCTTGCGCGCCACCGGTTGCGACTTCGACCTGCGCAAGGCGCGCCCCTACTCCGGCTACGAGCACTTCGAGTTCGAGGTGCCGCTGGCGGCCAATGGCGACGCCTACGACCGCTGCATGGTGCGCGTGGAAGAGATGCGCCAGAGCATCCGCATCATCGATCAGTGCCTGAAGAACATGCCGGAAGGCCCGTACAAGGCGGATCACCCGCTGACCACGCCGCCGCCGAAAGAGCGCACGCTGCAGCACATCGAAACCCTGATCACCCACTTCCTGCAGGTTTCCTGGGGCCCGGTCATGCCGGCCAACGAAGCCTTCCAGATGATCGAGGCGACCAAGGGCATCAACAGTTATTACCTGACGAGCGACGGCAGCACCATGAGCTACCGCACCCGGATTCGCACCCCCAGCTTCGCCCACCTGCAACAGATCCCCTCGGTGATCCGCGGCAGCATGGTGGCGGATCTGATCGCCTACCTGGGCAGTATCGACTTCGTCATGGCCGACGTGGACCGCTGATCATGAGCACGCTAATTCAGACCGACCGTTTCACCCTCAGCGAAAGCGAGCGCTCGGCCATCGAGCACGAGATGCATCACTACGAAGACCCGCGCGCCGCCAGCATCGAGGCGCTGAAGATCGTCCAGAAAGAACGCGGCTGGGTGCCGGACGGTGCCGCCGACGCCATCGGCGAAGTCCTCGGCATCCCGGCCAGCGACGTCGAGGGCGTGGCCACCTTCTATAGCCAGATCTTCCGCCAGCCTGTGGGCCGCCACGTGATTCGCGTGTGCGACAGCATGACCTGCTACATCGGCGGCCATGAGTCGGTGGTCAGTGAGATGCAGAAGCAGCTCGGCATTGGCCTCGGCCAGACCACCGCCGACCAGCGCTTCACCCTGCTGCCGGTGTGCTGCCTGGGCAACTGCGACAAGGCGCCGGCGGTGATGATCGACGACGACACCTTCGGCGATGTTCAACCGGGCGGCGTCGCCAAGCTGCTGGAGGCCTACCAATGAAAACCCTGACCTCCATCGGCCCGGCCAACCGCATCGCCCGCAGCGAAGAAACCCACCCGCTGACCTGGCGCCTGCGTGACGACGCCCAGCCGGTATGGCTGCAGGAATACCAGCAGAAGAACGGTTATGCTGCCGCACGCAAGGCACTGACCGAGATGGCCCAGGCCGACATCGTGCAGACCGTCAAGGAATCCGGCCTCAAGGGCCGTGGCGGCGCAGGCTTCCCCACGGGTGTGAAGTGGGGCCTGATGCCGGCCGACGAATCCATGAACATCCGCTACCTGCTGTGCAATGCGGACGAAATGGAACCCAACACCTGGAAAGACCGCATGCTGATGGAACAGCTGCCGCACCTGCTGGTGGAAGGCATGCTGATCTCCGCGCGCGCGCTCAAGGCCTACCGCGGTTACATCTTCCTGCGCGGCGAATACGTAGACGCCGCGGCCAACCTCAACCGCGCCATCGAGGAAGCCAAGGCCGCAGGCCTCCTGGGCAAGAACATCTTCGGAAGCGGCTTCGATTTCGAGCTGTTCGTGCACACCGGCGCCGGCCGCTACATCTGCGGCGAGGAAACCGCGCTGATCAATTCGCTGGAAGGCCGCCGCGCCAACCCGCGCGCCAAGCCCCCCTTCCCGGCTGCCGTCGGCGTGTGGGGCAAGCCGACCTGCGTCAACAACGTCGAGACGCTGTGCAACGTGCCGGCCATCGTCGGCCAGGGCGTGGACTGGTACAAGGGCCTCGCCCGCCCCGGCAGCGAAGACCATGGCACCAAGCTGATGGGCTTCTCCGGCAAGGTGAAGAACCCCGGCCTGTGGGAGCTGCCGTTCGGCATCACCGCCCGCGAACTGTTCGAGGACTATGCCGGCGGCATGCGTGATGGCTACCAGCTCAAGTGCTGGCAGCCCGGCGGCGCCGGTACCGGCTTCCTGCTGCCTGAGCACCTCGAGGCGCAGATGTACGCCGGCGGCATCGCCAAGGTCGGCACGCGCATGGGCACCGGCCTGGCGCTGGCGGTGGACGACTCGATCAACATGGTTTCCCTGCTGCGCAACATGGAAGAGTTCTTCGCCCGCGAGTCCTGCGGCTGGTGTACGCCGTGCCGCGACGGCCTGCCCTGGAGCGTGAAGATTCTCCGCGCCCTGGAGCGTGGCGAAGGCACCCGCGAGGACATCGCCACCCTGCTCGGCCTGGTCAACTTCCTCGGCCCGGGCAAGACCTTCTGCGCTCACGCGCCAGGTGCCGTGGAGCCGCTGGGCAGCGCGATCAAGTATTTCCGTGAAGAGTTCGAGGCTGGTGTGGCCAAGGTGGCGACCACGCCCCGCATGCCGGCAAGTGCGAGCTGAACAGACGAATTCCCTTAGCCAGCCGCTTTTATGAAGCGGGTAAACGAAGACTCAAAGAAATGGCCACTATCCACGTAGACGGCAAAGATTTCGAAGTCGATGGTGCAGACAACCTCCTGCAGGCCTGCCTGTCCCTCGGACTCGATATCCCCTACTTCTGCTGGCACCCGGCGCTAGGCAGCGTCGGCGCCTGCCGCCAGTGCGCGGTCAAGCAGTACAACGACGAGAACGACACCCGTGGTCGTATCGTCATGTCCTGCATGACGCCAGCCACCGACAACACCTGGATCAGCATCGACGACGAGGAATCCAAGGCGTTCCGCGCCAGCGTCGTCGAATGGCTGATGACCAACCACCCGCACGATTGCCCGGTGTGCGAGGAAGGTGGCCACTGCCACCTGCAGGACATGACGGTGATGACCGGGCACAATGCCCGTCGCTACCGCTTTACCAAGCGCACTCATCAAAACCAGGAGCTCGGCCCCTTCATCGCCCACGAGATGAACCGCTGCATCGCCTGCTACCGCTGCGTGCGCTACTACAAGGACTACGCTGGCGGCACCGACCTCGGCGTCTACGGCGCGCACGACAACGTGTACTTCGGCCGCGTCGAGGACGGCACGCTGGAAAGCGAGTTCTCCGGCAACCTGGTGGAGGTCTGCCCCACCGGCGTTTTCACCGACAAGACCCACTCCGAGCGCTACAACCGCAAGTGGGACATGCAGTTCGCCCCGAGCATCTGCCATGGCTGTTCCAGCGGCTGCAACATCAGCCCCGGTGAGCGCTATGGCGAGCTGCGTCGCATCGAGAACCGCTTCAACGGCTCGGTGAACCAGTACTTCCTCTGTGACCGTGGCCGCTTCGGCTATGGCTACGTCAATCGCGAGGATCGCCCGCGTCAGCCGTTGCTGGCCGGCCAGGCTATCGGCATCGATGCCGCGCTGGACAAGGCCGCCGAGCTGCTCAAGGGCAAGCGCGTGATCGGTATCGGCTCGCCGCGCGCCAGCCTGGAATCCAACTTCGCCCTGCGCGAACTGGTGGGCACCACCAACTTCTACAGCGGCATCGCCGCCAGCGAACTGGCCAATATCCGCCTGATCCGCGACATCCTGCAAAACGGCCCGCTGCCGACCCCGACCCTGCGCGATGTCGAGCTGCACGACGCCATCTTCGTCCTCGGCGAAGACCTGACCCAGACCGCCGCACGCCTGGCCCTGGCCCTGCGCCAGGCGGTCAAGGGCAAGGCCACCGAGATCGCTGCCGGTGCGCGCATTCAGGACTGGCACATGGCGGCGGTGCAGAACGTCGCCCAGCACGCCCTGCACCCGCTATTCATCGCCAGCGTCGCTGAAACCCGCCTCGACGATATCGCCGAGCAGTGCGTACACGCCGCGCCGGCCGACCTGGCCCGTATCGGTTTCGCCGTGGCTCATGCCATCGACCCGAGCGCACCGGCCGTCGACGGTCTGGACGCCGAAGCCGGCGAACTGGTGCAGCGCATCGCCGACGCCCTGCTGGCAGCCCAACGCCCGCTGATCGTTTCCGGCGCCTCGCTGGGCGACAAGTCCCTGATCGAAGCCGCCGCCAATATCGCCAGCGCACTGAAGAACCGTGAGAAGAATGGCTCGCTGAGCCTGGTGGTGCCCGAAGCCAACAGCCTGGGCCTGGCACTGCTGGGCGGTGAGTCCGTCGATGCCGCACTCGATGCTCTGAGCAACGGCCAGGCCGATGCCGTGATCGTGCTGGAGAACGACCTGTACCGCCGCGCCGATGCGGCCAAGGTCGATGCAGCGCTCGGCGCCGCACAGACGCTGATCGTCGCCGATCACCAGCGCACCGCCACCGGCGAACGCGCCCACCTGCTGCTGCCGGTGGCGAGCTTCGCCGAAGGTGACGGCACCCTGGTCAGCCTGGAAGGTCGCGCCCAGCGCTTCTTCCAGGTCTATGAGCCGAGCTACTACGACGCGGGCATTCTGATCCGCGAAGGCTGGCGCTGGCTGCACGCGCTGCACAGCACCCTGCAAGGCAAGGCCGTGGACTGGACGCAACTGGACCAGGTCACCGCAGCCTGCGCCGCCAGCAACCCGCTGTTGGCCGGGATCAAGGATGCCGCGCCGAGCGCCTCGTTCCGCATCAAGGGGCTCAAGCTCGCCCGCGAGCCGCACCGCTACAGCGGCCGCACCGCCATGCGCGCCAATATCAGCGTGCATGAGCCGCGTCAGCCGCAGGATCAGGACACCGCTTTCGCCTTCTCCATGGAAGGCTACGCCGGCAGCAAGGAAGCCCGGCAGCAGATTCCGTTCGCCTGGTCGCCGGGCTGGAACTCGCCACAGGCCTGGAACAAGTTCCAGGACGAGGTCGGTGGTCATCTTCGCGCCGGCGACCCCGGCGTACGCCTACTGGAAGCTGCCGGCAATGCCCTGCCCTGGTTCGCCGTCAACGCCGCCTTCAATCCGGCAGCCGGCACCTGGCAGGTGGCGCCGCTGCACCACCTGTTCGGCAGCGAGGAAAACTCCGCACGCGCCAAACCGATTCAGGAGCGCATGCCTGAGCCGTACGTGGCCCTGGCACGCGATGAAGCGGCTCGCCTTGGGGTGAACGACGGCGCGCTGCTGGCCCTGCGCGTCAACGGCCAGGCCCTGCGCCTGCCGCTCAAGGTGCGCGATGACCTGGCCATCGGTCTGGTCGGCTTGCCGCTTGGCCTGCCTGGGATTCCGGCGGTCATCGCCGGTGCCAGCGTGACCCTGCTGCAGGAGGCCGCGCAATGAGCTGGTTGACGCCCGAACTGATAGAGATCGTCATCGCGGTACTCAAGGCCATCGTCATCCTGCTGGTGGTAGTGGTCTGCGGCGCGCTGCTGAGCTTCATCGAGCGCCGTCTGCTCGGCTGGTGGCAGGATCGTTACGGCCCCAACCGCGTGGGGCCGTTCGGCATGTTCCAGATCGCCGCCGACATGATCAAGATGTTCTTCAAGGAGGACTGGACGCCGCCGTTCGCCGACAGGTTCATCTTCATCCTGGCACCGATGATCGCCTTCTCGGCCATGCTGATGGCCTTCGCCATCATCCCCATCACCCCGACCTGGGGCGTGGCGGATCTGAACATCGGCATCCTGTTCTTCTTCGCCATGGCAGGTTTGTCGGTCTACGCGGTGCTGTTCGCCGGCTGGTCGAGCAACAACAAGTTCGCCCTGCTCGGCAGCCTGCGTGCCTCGGCCCAGACCATCTCCTACGAGGTGTTCCTGGCCCTGGCGCTGATGGGCGTAGTGGCGCAGGTCGGCTCGTTCAACATGCGCGACATCGTCGACTACCAGGCGCAGAACCTGTGGTTCATCATTCCGCAGTTCTTCGGCTTCTGTACCTTCTTCATCGCAGCGGTGGCCGTGACCCACCGTCACCCCTTCGACCAGCCGGAAGCCGAGCAGGAGCTGGCCGACGGTTACCACATCGAATACGCCGGGATGAAATGGGGCATGTTCTTCGTTGGCGAATACGTGGCCATCGTCACCGTGTCGGCCTTGCTGGTAACCCTGTTCTTCGGTGGCTGGCATGGCCCGTTCGGCCTCCTGCCGCAGATTCCGTTCTTCTGGTTCGCGCTGAAAACGGCCTTCTTCATCATGATCTTCATCCTGCTGCGCGCGTCGATCCCACGCCCGCGCTATGACCAGGTCATGGCTTTCAGCTGGAAGTTCTGCCTGCCGCTGACCCTGATCAACCTGCTGGTGACCGGCGCCGTCGTGCTGGCCACGGCCCAGTAAGGAGAAAAGCAATGTTCAAGTACATCTGGGACGTGCTGGTCGGTACCGGCACCCAACTGCGCAGCCTGGTCATGGTGTTCAGCCATGGCTTTCGCAAGCGCGACACCCTGCAATACCCGGAAGAGCCGGTGTACCTGCCGCCGCGTTACCGTGGCCGCATCGTCCTGACCCGCGACCCCGACGGCGAAGAACGCTGCGTGGCCTGCAACCTGTGCGCCGTGGCCTGCCCGGTGGGCTGCATCTCGCTGCAGAAGGCCGAGACAGACGACGGGCGCTGGTACCCGGAGTTCTTCCGCATCAACTTCTCGCGCTGCATCTTCTGCGGCCTGTGCGAGGAAGCCTGCCCGACCACCGCGATCCAGCTCACCCCCGATTTCGAGATGGGCGAGTTCAAGCGTCAGGATCTGGTGTACGAGAAGGAAGACCTGCTGATCAGCGGCCCCGGCAAGAACCCGGACTACAACTTCTACCGCGTTGCCGGTATGGCCATCGCCGGCAAGCCCAAGGGCGCCGCGCAGAACGAGGCCGAGCCGATCAACGTCAAGGGTCTGCTGCCATGAGCCAGGGTCATGGGTTTTCCCGCCCTGTAGGAGCGAGCTCTGCTCGCGAACGCAGACAACGCCAAACGCTTCGCGAGCAGAGCTCGCTCCTACGGCTTTGGCGTCATATCCCGAGATATGCCGCTGCTTCTCGTGAGGCGAGCGGAGTGAGGAGCTTCTGATGGAATTCGCGTTCTACTTCGCCGCCGGTGTGGCGGTGGCATCGACGGTTGGGGTGGTCACCAACACCAACCCGGTGCATGCCCTGCTCTACCTCATCGTCTCGCTGCTGGCGGTGTCGATGGTGTTCTTCGCCCTCGGTGCGCCCTTTGCCGGCGCGCTGGAAATCATCGTCTACGCCGGCGCCATCATGGTGCTGTTCGTCTTCGTGGTGATGATGCTCAACCTCGGCCCGGCTGCCGCCGAGCAGGAGCGCAAGTGGCTGACGCCAGGTATATGGGTCGGCCCGGCGATTCTCAGCGCCTTGCTGCTCGGCCAGTTGCTCTATGTGCTGCTGAACCACGTCAGCGACGCCCATATCGGCCACACCACAGTGGAAGCCAAGGCCGTCGGCATCAGCCTGTTCGGCCCCTATCTGCTGGCGGTGGAGCTGGCCTCCATGCTGTTGCTCGCCGCACTGGTCGCCGCCTACCACCTGGGCCGCCACGACGCCAAGGAGCCCACCGCATGACTGGAATCCCACTCGAACACGGCCTGGCCCTGGCCGGCGTGCTGTTCTGCATCGGCCTGGTGGGCCTGATGGTGCGGCGCAACATCCTGTTCATCCTGATGAGCCTGGAAGTGATGATGAACGCCGCTGCACTGGCCTTCGTCGTCGCCGGCGCCCGTTGGGGCGCGGCTGACGGCCAGGTGATGTTCATTCTGGTGATCACCCTGGCAGCCGCCGAGGCCAGCATCGGCCTGGCGATCCTGCTGCAGCTGTATCGCCGCTTCAACACTCTGGATATCGACGCTGCCAGCGAGATGCGCGGATGAACCTTCTAGCCCTGACTCTATTCTTCCCGCTGCTCGGCTGGCTGCTGCTGGCCTTCTCGCGCGGACGCTTCTCGGAAAACACCAGCGCCGTGATCGGGGTCGGCTCCATCGGCCTGGCCGCTGCCAGCGCTGCCTGGGTCATCGCCGCCTTTCTCGGCAACCCGCCGGCCGGCGGCGCCTTCAGCCTGACCCTGTGGCAGTGGATGAGCGTCGAAGGCCTGGCGCCGAGCTTCACCCTGCATCTGGATGGCCTGTCGGTGACCATGCTCGGCGTGGTCACCGGCGTGGGTTTTCTGATCCACCTGTTCGCCAGCTGGTACATGCGCGGCGAGGAAGGCTATTCGCGCTTCTTCGCCTACACCAACCTGTTCATCTTCAGCATGTTGCTGCTGGTTCTCGGCGACAACCTGCTGGTGCTGTTCTTCGGCTGGGAAGGCGTGGGCCTGTGCTCGTACCTGCTGATCGGCTTCTACTACAAGCACGTGCCCAATGGTAACGCGGCACTCAAGGCCTTCATCGTCACCCGCGTCGGCGACGTGTTCCTGATGATCGGCATGTTCCTGCTGTTCATCAACCTCGGCACCCTGAACATCCAGGAGCTGATGGTGCTGGCGCCGCAGCGGTACGCGGCCGGCGATACCTGGCTGTGGCTCGCCACGCTGATGCTGCTTGGCGGCGCGGTCGGTAAATCCGCCCAGTTGCCGCTGCAGACCTGGCTGGCCGACGCGATGGCTGGCCCGACCCCGGTGTCGGCGCTGATCCACGCGGCGACCATGGTCACCGCCGGCGTCTACCTGATCGCCCGCACCCACGGCCTGTTCCTGCTGACTCCGGAGATTCTCGAACTGGTCGGCATCGTCGGCGCCGTGACCCTGGTGCTGGCCGGTTTCGCCGCGCTGGTGCAGACCGACATCAAGCGCATCCTCGCCTACTCCACCATGAGCCAGATCGGCTACATGTTCCTGGCCCTGGGTGTCGGCGCCTGGGATGCGGCGATCTTCCACCTGATGACCCACGCCTTCTTCAAGGCCCTGCTGTTCCTCGCCTCCGGTGCAGTGATCCACGCCTGCCACCACGAGCAGAACATCTTCAGGATGGGCGGGCTGTGGAAGAAGCTGCCACTGGCCTACGCCAGCTTCGTCGTCGGCGGTGCGGCGCTGGCCGCCCTGCCGCTGCTGACCGCAGGCTTCTACTCCAAGGACGAGATCCTCTGGGAAGCCTTCGCCAGCGGCCACAGCGAGCTGCTCTATGCGGGCCTGCTCGGCGCCTTCCTGACCTCGATCTACACCTTCCGCCTGATCTTCATCGCCTTCCACGACGAGCAGAAGACCGAGGCACACGCCGGCCATGGCATTGCCCACAACCTGCCACTGCTGGTGCTCATCGTGCTGTCCACCTTCATCGGCGCCTGGATCACCCCGCCGCTGGCCGGCGTGCTGCCGCAAAGCGCCGGCCATGCCGGTGGCGAGGCCAAGCACAGCCTGGAACTGCTGTCGGGGCTGATCGCCGTGAGCGGTATCGTCATCGCCGCCCTGCTCTTCCTCGGCCGGCGCCGCGTCGCCTCCGCCGTGGCGCAGAGCGCGCCGGGTCGCCTGCTGAGCGCCCTGTGGTTCGCCGCCTGGGGCTTCGACTGGCTCTACGACAAGCTGTTCGTGCGCCCCTACCTTGCGCTCTGCCACCTGCTGCGCCGCGACCCCATCGACCTCGGCATCGGCCTGATTCCGCTGCTTGCGCGCGGTGGCAACGCCGCACTGGTGCGCAGCGAAACCGGCCAGGTGCGCTGGTACGCCGCTTCGATCGCCGGGGGCGCCGTACTGGTGCTCGCCGCCATCCTCTTTCTGAGTTAAGGAAAACAGCCTGTCATGATTCTGCCCTGGCTAATCCTGATTCCCTTCATCGGCGGCCTGCTGTGCTGGCAAGGCGAGCGCTTCGGCCACGTCCTGCCGCGCTGGATCGCTCTGATCACCATGGGCCTGCTGCTGGGCCTCGGCCTGTGGCTGTGGGTCAGCGGTGACTTCACCCTGGCGCCGGCGCCGGACGGCGGCCCGCGCTGGGCCCACGAGTTCGTCATCGACTGGATCCCGCGCCTGGGTATCACCATCCACCTGGCGATGGACGGCCTGTCGGTGCTGATGGTGGTGCTTACCGGCCTGCTCGGCGTGCTCTCGGTGCTGTGCTCGTGGAACGAGATCCAGAACCGCGTCGGCTTCTTCCACCTCAACCTGATGTGGATTCTCGGTGGCGTGGTCGGCGTGTTCCTCGCAGTCGACCTGTTCCTGTTCTTCTTCTTCTGGGAAATGATGCTGGTGCCGATGTATTTCCTCATCGCGCTCTGGGGCCATAGCGGCAGCGACGGGCGCACCCGCATCACCGCCGCCACCAAGTTCTTCATCTTCACCCAGGCCAGCGGTCTGATCATGTTGCTGGCGATCCTGGCCCTGGTGTTCGTGCACTTCAACCAGACCGGCGTGCTGACCTTCAACTACGCCGACCTGCTGAAGACCGAGCTGGCGCCCGGCACCGAATACCTGCTGATGCTGGGTTTCTTCGTCGCCTTCGCGGTGAAGTTCCCGGTGGTGCCGGTGCACTCCTGGCTGCCGGATGCCCACGCCCAGGCGCCCACCGCCGGCTCCGTGGACCTGGCCGGCATCCTGCTGAAAACCGCGGCCTACGGCCTGCTGCGCTTCGCCCTGCCGCTGTTCCCCAACGCCTCGGCAGAGTTCGCGCCCATCGCCCAGTGGCTGGGCGTGTTCGCCATCATTTACGGCGCGCTGCTGTCGTTCGCGCAGACCGATATCAAGCGCCTGGTGGCTTACTCCAGCGTGTCGCACATGGGCTTCGTGCTGATCGCCATCTATTCGGGCAGCCAGATCGCCCTGCAGGGCGCGGTGGTGCAGATGGTCGCCCACGGCCTGTCCGCTGCTGCGCTGTTCATCCTCTGCGGCCAGCTCTACGAGCGCCTGCACACCCGTGACCTGCGCCAGATGGGCGGAATCTGGGCGCGCATGCCCTGGCTGCCGGCCATCAGCCTGTTCTTCGCCGCTGCCGCGCTGGGCCTGCCGGGCACCGGCAACTTCGTCGGCGAGTTCCTTATCCTGATCGGCAGCTTCCCCAGCGCACCCTGGGTCGTGGTGATCGCCGCCACCGGCCTGGTACTCGGCTCGGTGTACGCCCTGGCGATGATCCACCGCGCCTACTTCGGCCCGGTGCAACAGGAAGCGCCGCTGCCCGGGCTGAAAGCCCGCGAATTGGCCATGGTGCTCGGCCTTGGCGTGCTGCTGATTCTGCTTGGCGTTTACCCGCAACCGGTGCTCGACACCTCCGCTGCCAGCATGCATGGCGTGCAGCAGTGGATGGCTGGCGCCCTCGATCAACTCGCCTCGGGCCGGTAAGGGTAAGGATTAGAGACTCATGGAACATCACGCTGTCGAATTCACCCTGCAACACCTGATCGCCCTGCTGCCGCTGCTGGTGACCAGCCTCACCGCCGTGGTGGTGATGCTGGCCATCGCCGCCAGGCGCAATCACGCCCTGACCTTCATCCTCTCGGTGGTCGGCCTGAACCTGGCGCTGCTGTCAATCATTCCTGCTCTGGAGGCGGGGCCGATCGAGGTCACCCCGCTGCTGCTGATCGACAACTTCGCCTGCTACTACATGGCCCTGGTGCTGGCCGCCAGCCTGGCCTGCATCACCCTGATCCATGCCTACCTGGGCGGCGCATCGGGCAAGGGCTACCCCGGCAACCGCGAGGAGCTGTACCTGCTGGTGCTGCTGTCGGCGGCCGGTGGCCTGGTGCTGGTCAGCGCGCAGCATCTGGCCGGCCTGTTCATCGGCCTGGAGCTGCTGTCGGTGCCCACTTACGGGATGATCGCCTACGCCTTCTTCAACAAGCGCTCGCTGGAAGCCGGCATCAAGTACATGGTGCTGTCGGCCGCAGGCAGCGCCTTCCTGCTGTTCGGCATGGCGCTGCTGTATGCCGAGTCGGGCAACCTGGCCTTCGCCGATATCGGCGTCAGCCTGGCGCGCGAGAGCAGTCAGCTGGTGCAGATCGGTATCGGCATGATGCTGATCGGCCTGGCCTTCAAGCTGTCGCTGGTGCCCTTCCACCTGTGGACGCCGGACGTCTACGAAGGCGCCCCGGCGCCGGTGGCGGCCTTCCTGGCCACCGCCAGCAAGGTCGCGGTGTTCGCCGTACTGCTGCGCCTCTACCAGATTTCCCCGGCCATGACCGGCGGCTGGCTGAGCGATCTGCTGACCCTGATCGCCATCGCCTCGATCCTGTTCGGCAACCTGCTGGCGCTGCTGCAGAACAACCTCAAGCGTCTGCTCGGCTACTCCTCCATCGCCCACTTCGGTTACCTATTGGTGGCGTTGGTCGCCAGCAAGGGCCTGGCCGTGGAAGCCGTCGGCGTATACCTGGCCACCTACGTGCTGACCAGCCTCGGCGCGTTCGGCGTGATCACCCTGATGTCCACGCCCTACAGCGGCCGCGATGCTGATGCGCTGTACGAGTACCGAGGGCTGTTCTGGCGCCGCCCGTATCTGACCGCGGTGCTCACGGTGATGATGCTGTCGCTGGCCGGCATTCCGCTCACCGCAGGCTTCATCGGCAAGTTCTACGTGATCGCCGCCGGTGTCGAGGCGCAACTCTGGTGGCTGCTCGGCGCCATGGTGCTGGGCAGCGCCATCGGTGTGTTCTACTACCTGCGGGTGATGGTCACCCTGTTCATGCGCGAGCCCAACCTGCGCCGTCACGACGCCCCCTTCGACTGGGGCCAGCGCGCCGGCGGCATCATGCTGCTGGTTGTCGCCCTGCTCGCTTTCATCATCGGCGTGTACCCGCAGCCGTTGCTGGAGCTGGTGCAGCACGCCGGGCTGGTCGCCCTGGCGCAGTAAACGCACAGCCCCCGCAGATGCGGGGGCTTTCTTTTAAGGGTCGCGGCTAAAGCCCCTCCCACACAGGCTCATGGTGACTTGTGGGAGGGGCTTTAGCCGCGACAGCTTGTTGCGCTACCGCCGAGCGACCAGAAACAGCCGCGGAAACGGCAGCAACACCCGACCATCGGCCTGCGCCGGATAGGCCTCGGCGATCGCCGTCTGATAGCGCTCGAGGAAAGCCGCCTGCTGCTCGGCATCCAGCGGCTGCAGGAACGGCAGCAGCGCCGTGGACTTGAACCACTCCACCACCGCCGCGGCATCGTCCAGCACATGGAAATAGGTGGTGCGCCAGATATCCAGTTCGCTGGCATGGGCGCCGAGGATGTCGTAATAGGCCTGCGCGCTGTGCCGCTGGGCATGACGCACCTCGCCAATTTGTGCAGCCCAGGGCCCGTCTGCCGCCACCTCGCGAGCCAGGCGGTGTGCCGGCTCCTGCAGGTTGTCCGGCGTCTGGATCGCCAACCAGCCACCGGGCGCCAACTGCGCGAGCAATCTCGGGTACAGCCGCGGGTGATCGGCCAGCCATTGCAGCGAAGCGTTGGCCAGGATCAGCTGCGGCGGGCGCTCGGCCTGCCAGTGCTGGATATCGGCCAGTTGAAAGCTGACCTGCGGCAGGCGCTCACGCGCAGCGCGCAGCATGTCTTCACTGCTGTCGATAC
This sequence comes from Ectopseudomonas guguanensis, assembly GCF_900104265.1. Taxonomy (GTDB): domain Bacteria; phylum Pseudomonadota; class Gammaproteobacteria; order Pseudomonadales; family Pseudomonadaceae; genus Aquipseudomonas; species Aquipseudomonas guguanensis. Next base: position 361,444 of record NZ_FNJJ01000003.1, on the reverse strand, counting down.
CGAGCACCTGCGCCTGCGGTGCATGTGCCTGCAGCACGGCAGTGGAATTGCCAGGGCCACAGCCCAGGTCGACGGCCAGCTCGATGCCGCCGCGCGGCACGGCCGCCAGCAGGTCATGCACCGGGCGGGTGCGCTGACGTTCGAACAGGGAATACTGCTGTGCGGACCAACTCATCGGCGTCTCCTGGGCTGCTTACGTGCGTCCCAGCATAACAGGCGATGGCCGGCACACCGGCAATTTTCCGCTGCATCACGACAGGCGCATGGCGATTATCCGCCACCCTCTGTGCGCCAGATCACATGCTTTTCAACGCCCCAGGCAGGCTGGCGGAAATTCGCCACAATGGCATAACCCTTGCGATGCAAGAACCAGCTCTGAACTGTCCGGGTTGCTGCCTCGACCCCACAACAGAACAGTGGAGCGACCAACACGAGGATGCCTGCCAAGGCATCGCAACCGACAAGAAGAAAAGGAAGCAGTATGTTCAATCCAGTCCGCGCCCTGGCCGCCTTCGCCCTGGCGTTCGCCTCTCTCGGTGCCGCCACGGCACTGGCCGATGGACCTATCCTGATCAAGTTCTCCCACGTCGTCGCCGATGGTACCCCCAAGGGCCAGGGCGCGCTGATGTTCAAGCAGAAGGTCGAAGAACGCCTGGCCGGCAAGGTGAAGGTGGAGGTCTACCCGAACTCCAGCCTCTACGGCGATGCCAACGAACTCGAGGCGCTGCGCAACAACGAGGTGCAGTTGCTCGCTCCGTCGCTGGCCAAGTTCGAGCAGTACACCAAGCAGCTGCAGGTCTTCGACCTGCCGTTCCTGTTCGATGACATCGAGGCGGTCAACCGCTTCCAGAAGCGCTCCAAGGGTCGCCAGCTGCTGCGCTCGATGGAGGATCAGAACATAGTCGGCCTGGCCTACTGGCACAACGGCATGAAGCAGCTGTCGGCGACCCGCGCGCTGCGAACACCCGGTGACGCCAATGGCCTGAGCTTCCGTATCCAGTCGTCTGCGGTGCTGGAGGCGCAATTCGGCCAGATCGGCGCCAGTACTCAGAAGCTGCCGTTCGCGGAGGTGTTCAAGGCGCTGCAGAGCGGCCAGGTACAAGGCGCGGAGAACCCCTGGTCGAACATCTACAGCCAGAAACTTCACGAGGTACAGCCCTTCATCAGCGAAACCAACCACGGCGTGCTGGACTACATGCTGGTGAGCAACTCGCGCTTCTGGTACGGCATTCCGCACCAGATCCGCGTGGAGCTGGAAGCCATCATCGATGAAGTGTCCTATGCGGTGAACAAACAGGCGGAAGCGGCCAACCAGGCCGACCGCCAGCGCATCATCGACTCGGGCCGCAGCCAGCTGATCACCCTCAGCAACGAAGAACGCGAAGCCTGGCGCAACGCCATGCGCCCGGTGTGGCAGCAGTTCGAATCGGTGATCGGCAGCGACGTGATCAAGGCTGCGCAGACGGTCAATCGCAAGCAGCGCGATTGAGCCGCGATCGGCATGGCGGAAAACCGCCATGCCGCAACCTCACTCTGCCGGCTGCAGAGGCTGCTGGTGCAATTGTTCCACCTGCCAGCCACCCCCCAACGCAGCGATCAGCTGCACGCTGGCCGTCAGCCGACTGCCCAGCAGGGTGAGATTGGTTCGCTCGTTGCTCAGCGCCGTGGCCTGCACGTTGACCACGCTGTTGAAGTCCACGGTGCCGGCTCGGTACTGGTTCTCGATCAGGCGTAGCGACTCGCGCGCCGCCTCCAGCGCCTCCTCCTGCACCCCGCTTTCCTGCTCCAGCACGCGCAGCTGCACCAGGTAATCCTCCACTTCGCGGAAGCTGTCCAGCACGGCCTGGCGGTATTGCGCCACCGTCTGGTCGTAGGCGGCTTCGCTGCGCTCCAGCTCGGCACGCCGAGCGCCACCATCGAACAAGGTCAGCGCCAGTTGCGGACCGAGCGACCAGAAGCGGTTCGGCACCTCGATCCAGTCGGCGAAGCTGCTGCCACGATAGCCGCCGCTGGCCGAGATGGTCAGATCCGGGAACCAGGCGGCCTCGGCCACGCCGATCTGCGCGTTGGCCGCCATCACCCGGCGCTCGGCGGCAGCGACGTCAGGACGGCGCTCGAGCAGTTGCGAAGGCAGCGCCACGGGCACCTCGGGCAGCGCTGGCAGGCTCTCGCGCGGTGCGATGGACAGCTCGGCTGGGCTGACGCCGACCAGCACGGCAATGGCATGTTCGAGCTGCGCGCGCTGCCACTCGAGATCGATGGCCTGCGCCTGGGTGCTCTTGAGCTGGGTGGTGGCCTGGGACACGTCGGATTTGGGCACGATGCCGGCGCGGTACTGGTTCTCGGTCAGGCGCAGGGAGCGCTGGTACGCGGCGACGGTCTCGTCGAGCAGGCGCTTCTGCTCGTCGAGAATGCGCAGCTGCAGATAGTTCTGTACCAGCTCGCTCTGCAGGCTCAGGCGTACCGCGGCCAGGTCGGCGGCACTGGCCTCGAACTCGGCACGGCTGGCCTCAAGGCCGCGGCGTAGCTTGCCCCAGATATCCAGTTCCCAGGCGGCGTTGAGCCCCAGTTCGTAGCTCTTGGAAATGCTCGAGGCATTCGAGCCGCTGACACTCACGCCATCGGCGGTACGCAGGGTGCTGTCACCGCCGCCCTGCCCGGAACGGGTCACCCCGGCACTGCCGGACAGCGTGGGGGAGAAGCTGGCGCGCGCGCCTCGTACCAGCGCACGCGCCTGGCGATACTGGGCCTCGGCAGCAGCCAGGTTCTGGTTGGAAACTTGCAGACGCTCGACCAGTGCATCGAGCTCGGCGTCGCCGTACAGCTCCCACCAGGCGCCGCGTTCCAGGGCGTCGCCTGGGGTGGCGGCCTTCCAGCCCGCGACCTGTTTGAACTGCATCGGCGCTGCCAGTTCGGGGCGCTGATAGTCGGGGCCGAGCATGCAGCCGCCGAGCATCCCCAGCAGCACGAGCAGACCGTAGGAGCGGGCTCTGGCGAACGGACCGAGGTAAAAAGCTTCGCGAGCAGAGCTCGCTCCTACAGGACGTGCGATGGATTTCATAGCGGAGTTTCCAACGAGGCATCGGTGCGCACGCCGCGCCAGCGATTGACGCGGTGGCGCAGGCGGTCGAAGTAGAGATAGACCACCGGAGTGGTGTAGAGGGTCAGCACCTGGCTCAGCACCAGGCCACCGACGATGGTGATACCCAGCGGCTGGCGCATTTCCGAACCTTCGGCGCTGCCCAGCACCAGCGGCAAGGCGCCCAGGATTGCAGCCAGGGTGGTCATCATGATCGGGCGGAAACGCAGCAGGCAGGCCTGGCGGATGGACTCCTGCGGGCTCAGGCGCTCGCCGCGTTCCAGTTGCAGGGCCAGATCGACCATCAGAATGGCGTTCTTCTTGACGATACCGATCAGCAGGAACAGGCCCAGCAGCGAGATCAGGCTGAACTCCATGCCCACCAGTTGCAGCGCGAGCAAGGCGCCGACCCCGGCAGAGGGCAAGGTCGAAAGAATGGTCAGCGGATGCACGTAGCTCTCGTAGAGCACGCCGAGGACGATGTACACCACCACCAGCGCCAGCAGGATCATCAGCGGCTGATTGCCCTGGGTCTGCTGGAAGGCCGCTCCGGTACCGCCGAGCATGCCCTGCACCTCGGTGGGCAGGCCGACGCGCGCCACGGCGTTGTCGATGGCGCGGCTGGCCTGATCGAGGCTTACACCTTCGGCCAGGGAAAAGCCGATGTTCTCGGCGGCGAACTGGCCCTGATGGTTGACGCGATCTTCCTCCAGGCCACGCTCCCAGTGGGCGAAGGTCGACAGCGGCACACGCGCACCATCGGCGGTGATCAGCTGAATCTGATCCAGCGCCTCGGGATGCTGGGCATAGCGTGGGTTGATCTCCATCACCACGCTGTACTGATTCAGCGCCTGGTAGATGGTCGACACCTGACGCTGACTGAAGGCATTGTTGAGCACCGCGGTGATCATGCTCATTTCAACGCCCAGACGCTGCGCGGCCTCGCGGTCCACCACCAGGCGGATTTGCTGCGCACCGCTGTTCTCGCGCGCGTCGATATCGGTCAGTTCCGGCAATGCGCGCAGCGCCTCGCGCACCCGTGGCAGCCATTCACGCAGGGCGTCGAGATCGCCGGAGAGCAACATGTACTCGTTTTCCGAACTGCGCCCCTCGCGCCCGCCTATCTGCAGGTCCTGATCGGGCATGAGGAACATGCGCCCACCCGGCACCTTCGGCACGCTGGCACGCAGGCGGTTGATCACCTGCTGCGACGACACCTTGCGCTCGCTGATCGGTTTCAGACGCACGATCATGAAGGCGTTGTTGATACCGCCGGCGCCGCCGATGAATCCCGCCACGCTGTCCACTGCCGGATCGGCCAGCACCGCCTTGCGGAAGATCTCCATTTTCGGCTGCATGACCTGGAACGACAGACCGTTGTCGCCGCGAATGAAGCCGATCAGCTGGCCGGTATCCTGCTGCGGCATGAAGGTCTTGGGAATGCTGACGAACAGGTAGACGTTCAGCGCGATGGTCGCCAGCAGGCTGATGACCATCAGCAACGAATGGCGCAATGCCCAATCCAGCGAACGCCCATAGATGGCCAGCACCCGCGCCTGCAGGCGGTCACCCCATAGCTGCAGGCGGCTGCGCGACTGCTCCTGCTCGGCCTTGAGCCAGCGTGCGCAGAGCATCGGTGTCAAGGTCAGCGACACCAGCAGAGAGATCACCACCGCCACCGCCAGGGTGATGGAGAATTCACGGAACAGCCGCTCGACGATGCCGCCCATGAACAGGATGGAGATGAACACCGCCACCAGCGACAGGTTCATCGACAGCAGCGTGAAGCCCACCTCGCGTGTACCTTTGAACGCCGCCGCCATCGGCTTCTCGCCGTTATGGATGTGCCGGGCGATGTTTTCCAGCACCACGATGGCATCGTCCACCACCAGCCCGGTGGCGATGATCAACGCCATCAGCGACAGGTTGTTCAGCGAGAACCCCAGCAGGTACATGGCGGCGAAACTGCCGATCAGCGACACCGGCACCGCCAGCGCGGGTATCAGCGCTGCGCGCCAGCGCCCGAGGAAGGCCAGCACCACCAGGATCACCAGGCCCACGGCGATCAGCAGGGTGCGCTCGGCCTCATGTAACGTGGCGCGGATCACTGGCGAGCGGTCCATCGCCACCTCCAGCTCGACGCTGGCTGGGATCACCTCGCGCAGCGCCGGCAGCTCGGCGCGGATGTCGGCGATGGTCTGCAGGATGTTCGCCCCGCTCTGCCGATTGATCACCAGCAGCACCGCTTCCCTGTCATTGTAGAAACCGCTGTTGTAGCGGTCTTCGACGCCGTCGGTGACCGTGGCTACGTCACCCAGGCGCACGGCGGCGCCGTCCTGGTAGCGGATGATCATCGGCAGGTAGTCGGCGGCCTTGGCCAACTGATCGCTGGCCTGCACCTGCCAGCGGCGCTGCTCGTCCTCCACCGTGCCCTTGGGACGCAGGGCGTTGCTCGCGGCGATGGTCTGGCGCACTTCGTCCAGGGCAATGCCGTACTGGTCGAGCAGGCGCGGCTCCAGCGACACGCGCACCGCCGGCAAGGAGCTGCCGCCGACCTGCACCTCGCCGACGCCGCCGACCTGCGACAGCTTCTGCGCCAGGATGGTCGAGGCCACGTCGTACAGCTGGCCTTTGCTCAGGGTGTCGCTGGTCAGCGAGATGACCATGATCGGCGCCTGCGACGGATTGATCTTGCGGTAGCTGGGCATGGTGCGCATGCCGCTGGGCAGCAGCTCGCGCGCGGCGTTGATCGCCGCCTGCACCTCGCGCGCGGCGGTGTTGATGTCCTTGTCCAGGTCGAACTGGATCATGATCCGCGTGCTGCCCTGGCTGCTGCGGCTGTTCATCTGGCTGATACCGGCGATGGTGCCGAGCGAACGCTCCAGCGGCGTGGCTACGGTGGAAGCCATGATCTGCGGGCTGGCCCCCGGTAGGCTGGCCTGCACGGTGATGGTGGGAAAATCCATCTGCGGCAATGGCGCCACCGGCAACAGGCCGAAGCTGACGCCGCCAAGCAGCATGATCGCCAGGCTCAGCAGCAGGGTCGCCACCGGGCGGCGGATAAAGGGGGCGGAGAGGTTCATGCGCGATTAGCCCCGCCAAGGCTTGGCCAATCCTGTAGGAGCGGCTTCAGCCGCGAATCCCCTGCACCGATCTGTTCGCGGCTGAAGCCGCTCCTACGGGCCGGGGTCATACCGACACCCCCGCGGCACTGCGACCACTGACGCGGCGCGACAGGCGATCGAAGTACAGGTAGATCACCGGCGTGGTGAACAGCGTCAGCACCTGGCTGACCAGCAGGCCGCCGACCATCACCAGGCCCAGCGGCTGGCGCAGCTCGGCGCCGGAGCCCGAGGCGAGCATCAGCGGGATGGCGCCGAACAGCGCCGCCAGGGTGGTCATCAGAATCGGGCGGAAACGCAGCAGCGCCGCCTGGTAGATCGCCGCCTCGGGCGCCATGCCCTGATGGCGCTCCGCCTCCAGGGCGAAGTCGATCATCATGATCGCGTTCTTCTTGACGATGCCGATCAGCAGGATGATGCCGATGATGGCGATCAGGCCCAGATCGTTGCCGGTCAACAGCAACGCCAGCAAGGCGCCGACGCCCGCCGAAGGCAGCGTGGAAAGAATGGTGATCGGGTGGATATAGCTCTCGTAGAGCACGCCGAGCACGATGTACATGGTGACGATGGCCGCCAGGATCAGCAGCAGCGTGGAGCTCAGCGAGGCGCGGAAGGCCTCGGCAGCGCCCTGGAACTGGGTACTGATGGACAACGGCAGGCCGATTTCCTGCTCCACCCGCTCGATGACTGCCACCGCTTGGCCCAGCGACACACCTGGTGCCAGGTTGAACGACAGGGTCACCGCCGGGAACTGACCGATATGGTTGATCAGCAGGCTGGCCGGACGCTCCTCGATGCGCGCCAGGGATGACAGCGGCACCTGCTGGCCATCGCCAGTGGCGACGTGGATCTGACGCAGCGCGGCCAGGCCGGTGCGACCGCCATCGCGGCTCTCCAGCACCACGCGGTATTGGCTGGCCTGGGTGTAGATGGTGCTGATCTGGCGCTGGCCGAAGGCGTCGTAGAGCGCGTCGTCGATATCGCCGACGTTGATGCCCAGACGCGCCGCGGCGTCGCGATCGATATCCAGGAATACCTGCAGGCCGCGGTTCTGCAGATCGCTGGCGACATCGGTCAGCTGCGGTTGCTCACGCAGCGCCTCGACCAGCCGCGGCGTCCAGGTTTCCAGCAGCTGGCTGTCCGGCGACTCCAGGGTGAACTGGAACTGGGTGCGGCTGATGCGATCCTCGATGGTCAGGTCCTGCACCGGCTGCATGAACAGTTCGATCCCGGGAATCTTCGCCAGCTCCGGACGCAGCCGTTCGATCACCTGGCTGGCAGTGACGTCGCGCTCGGCGTGAGCCTTGAGATTGATCAACAGGCGGCCGCTGTTGAGCGTCGGATTATCACCGTCCACTCCAATCGAGGAAGACAGGCTGGCCACTGCCGGATCGCGCAGGATGACGTCGGCCAGGCGCTGCTGGCGCTCGCTCATGGCGCTGAAGGAAATCGACTGCGGCGCCTCGGAAATGCCCTGAATCACCCCGGTGTCCTGCACCGGGAAAAAGCCCTTGGGCACCGCCAGGTACAACAGCACGGTCAGGCCCAGGGTCGCCACAGCCACCAGCAGGGTCAGCGGCTGGTGCCTGAGCACCCACTGTAGCCACACGCCGTAGCGCTCGATCATGGCGTCGATGAAACCGCCGGCGGCGTGGTAGAAGCGCCCTTCCTGCTCGGGTTTCTCGGCCTTGAGCAGGCGCGCGCACATCATCGGCGTGAGGGTCAGCGACACTACCAGGGAAATCAGGATGGCCACCGCCAGGGTGATGGCGAACTCGCGGAACAAGCGGCCGACCACATCGGCCATGAACAATAGCGGAATCAACACCGCGATCAGCGACAGGGTCAGCGACACCAGGGTGAAGCCGATCTGCCGCGCGCCCTTGAGTGCAGCCTCCAGCGGCGTCTCGCCCTCTTCCAGGTGGCGGGCGATGTTCTCCAGCATGACGATAGCGTCGTCGACCACGAAACCGGTGGCGATGGTCAGCGCCATCAGCGTCAGGTTGTTGATGGTGAAGCCGGCCAGGTACATCACGCCGAAGGTGCCGATCAGCGACAGCGGCACGACGATCGACGGGATGATGGTCGCCGACAGCTTGCGCAGGAACAGGAAGGTCACCATCACCACCAGGGCGATGGCCAGCAGCAACTCGTGCTGCACGTCGCGCACCGCAGCGCGGATGGTCTGCGTACGGTCGGTCAGCACCTTGACCTCGACGCTGGCCGGCAGGCCCTCGGTCAGATGCGGCAGCAGGGTCTGGATGCGGTCGACCACCTCGATGACGTTGGCGCCCGGCTGGCGCTGCACGTTGACCAGCACCGCCTGGTTGCGGTTGGCCCAGGCCGCCAGACGCTCGTTTTCGGCGCCATCGATGATCTCGGCGACGTCCTTCAGGCGCAGCGCGGCGCCGTTCTGATAGCTGAGGATCAGCTCGCGGTATTCATCGACCGACTTCAGCTGGTCGTTGGCGTCGAGCTGGGAAACTCGCGTGGGCCCGTCGAAATTGCCCTTGGGCTGATTGACGTTGCTCGCCGTGATCAGGCTGCGCACATCGGCCAGGCTCAGGCCGTAGGACGCCAGCGCCTCGGGGTTGACGCGAATGCGCACGGCCGGACGTTGCCCGCCGGCCAGGGTGACCAGGCCGACACCGCTGGTTTGCGCCAGCTTCTGCGCCAGACGGGTGTCGACCAGGTCGTTGACCTGCGGCAGCGGCAGCGTTGCCGAACTCACCGCCAGGGTCAGCACCGGCGTATCGGCCGGGTTGACCTTGTTGTACACCGGCGGCGCCGGCAGATCGCCCGGCAGCAGGTTGCTCGCCGCGTTGATCGCCGCCTGCACCTCCTGCTCGGCCACCGCCAGGGAAACGTCCAGGTTGAAACGCAGGGTGATCACCGAGGCGCCGCCCGAGCTGGTCGAGGACATCTGCTTGAGCCCGGCCATCTGGCCGAACTGGCGCTCCAGCGGCGCGGTCACCGCACTGGTCATCACGTCCGGGCTGGCACCGGGATAGAGGGTCAGCACGCGGATGGTCGGGTAATCCACCTCCGGCAGCGCCGACACCGGCAACAGGCGATAGGCGATCAGGCCGCTCAAGAAGATTGCCACCATCAACAGCGTGGTGGCGACCGGCCGCAGGATGAACGGGCGGGAGATGTTCATGCGTCGTTCCGTGCGCCAGCCCGGCCTGACTCGCGCGGCTCCCCGGCCTTCTGCGCGGTCTGCGGGTCGACCACCTCCACTTCGCTGCCGTCGCGCAGGCGATCGGTGCCTTCCAGTACCAGCCGCTCGCCCTGCTGCACACCTTCGCTGACCATGCTGCGCTCGGCATCGCTGGCGGCGATGCTGACCGGGCGGATGCTTACCTTGTTGGCGTCATCGACCACGTAGACGAAGGTACCCTGGGTGCCGAACTGCACAGCAGCGGACGGAACGATGGTGGCGGCCTGATGGGTTTCCACGCGCAGGCGCACGTTGACGAACTGGTTGGGAAAGAGCATCTGCTCGGCATTGTCGAAACGCGCCTTGAGCTTGACCGTGCCGGTGGTGGTGTCGATCTGGTTGTCCAGGCTTTCCAGCACGCCCTCGGCCAGTTTCAGACGCTCGCCACGATCCCAGGCCTCGACGGCCAGAGTCGTGCCGTCGCGCCTGCGCTGCAGTACTGCCGGCAGATCGCCCTCGGGAATGGTGAAGATCACCGAAATCGGGTCGGTCTGGGTGATCACCACCAGCGGCGTGGTATCGCCGCCACTGACCAGGTTGCCGATATCCAGCTGGCGCAGGCCGAGACGACCGGCAATGGGCGCGCGAATCTGGGTGAAGTCGAGATTGAGCTTGGCCGTGGCGACGTCGGCCTGGTTGCTCTGCAGGCTGCCGCGGTACTGATTGACCAGCGCCTGCTGGGTATCGAGGGTCTGCTTGGCGATGCTGTCTTCAGCGTACAGACCCTTGTAGCGCTGCAGATCCAGCTCGGCATTCTTCAGCTGCGCCTGGTTTTCCTGCAGCGCGCCCTGCGCCTGCTGCAGGGCCACCTGATAAGGGCGCGGGTCGATCACCGCGAGCAGGTCGCCGGCCTTGACCTGCTGCCCCTCCTCGAACAGCACCTTGACCAGCTCACCGTCGACTCGCGAACGCACGTTGACCGTGTTGTAGGCGGTCACCGTGCCGAGTGCCTTGAGCTCGATGGCGAACTCGCCCTGCTCGACTTCGGCCAGGCGCACCGGTATCGGGCCCATGTCGCCGAAGCGACCACGGCCCATCTGCTGGGCCTGGGGTTTGCTCGGCCAGAACCACCACAGCAGCAGAAGCAGCACGGCCAGCAGCGTCAGGCCGATCAGCCATTGGCGGGAGTTGTTCGAGGCAGACGAGGGAACATTCGACATGGCAGGCGCGGTATCACTTTTTGTGGGAGTCGGAACGATAAGCACTGGCCCGCGTCAAGCAAAGCCCATTTACCCGCTTTTTACGCTCCCCTTACGTTACTAACTGTTTGAGGCACAAATAAAAACGGCCTGCTGAGCAGGCCGTTTCAATGGGTGCCGAAGAGGTTACTTCAGCACAGCCAGGGCAGCAGCGTAGTCTGGTTCGTGGGCGATTTCGCCAACCAGCTCGCTGTGCAGCACCTTGTCCTGCTCGTCCAGCACCACCACCGCACGCGCGGCCAGGCCGGTCAGCGGACCACTGGCGATGGCCACGCCGTAGTTCTTGAGGAAGTCGGCGCCGCGCAGGGTGGACAGGTTGACCACATTCTCCAGGCCTTCGGCGCCGCAGAAACGCGCCTGGGCGAACGGCAGGTCGGCGGAGATGCACAGCACCACGGTGTTGGCCAGTTGGCTGGCTTCACCGTTGAACTTGCGCACCGAGGCCGCGCAGGTCGGGGTGTCGACGCTGGGGAAGATGTTCAGCACCTTGCGCTTGCCGGCCAGGCTGGCCAGGGTGACGTCGCTCAGGTCACCAGCGACCAGGCTGAAAGCCGGCGCCTGTTGGCCGGGCTGCGGCAGTTGACCGTCGACCTGCACCGGATTGCCTTTGAGAGTGACTTGCGCCATGGGAGTTTCCTTATCGTTCAGGGGGTTGAAGGGCAAAATGTGTGACATGGGCTCGCCGGAGCGAATGGCCCATCGAATGGCAGGTCACGGCCCGACCATCCGTCCAGACTAGCGCAGAAGCCGCGCCGATACACCCGAGGCCGAGTAGGGATTTAGCAAAAGATAGCGTCGCCATCAGAAGTCCCGTCGATAGAACAGATCCAGCGAGCTGGCCAGCCCGCTGGCGGCCTCCAGATACAGGCGTCGGCTCAGTTGGTAACGCAGCGCGATGGTGTTGGCTGGCTCGAACACGCCCACGCCATAGCGCAGGCTGAGGCGCTCGGTGATATTGCCGCTGGCCACCACACTGGTAGTCACGCCACTACCCTCGGTGTCGAGCTGGAAATCCTGAATGCCCAGGCTGTTGGCCAGGCCGGTGGTGAGCGAACTGCTGCCGGCCAGACCGAGCGCCAGTGCGGCCTGGCCGAGCATGTTGTTGTCACCCGTGCTCTGCCCCAGCGGCCGGCCCAATACCAGGTAGGACAGCGCCTGCTCCTGGCTCATGGCCGGTTCGGCGAACACCGTGGTGGTGGGTTGCTCGGCGTTGCCGGAGAGGCGAATGCCCGCCACTACGCTGTCGACTCGACGAATGGCCTCCACGTCGAGAAATGGCTGGTCGATGGGTCCGGTGAACAACAGGCGCGCCCGGCGAATGGTCAGGCGCTGACCGTAAGCGCGATAGCGACCATTGGCCAGATCCAGCTCGCCACGGGTATCGAGGTTATCGCCGATATGCACGCGCCCGCGCAGGTCGGCTGTCAGACCGAAGCCGCTGAAGGCCAGCTTGTCCTGACCGACCTCGACGTCGACATCCATGGCGATGCCCAGGCCCTGCTCGGCCTCGGGCACTTCACGCCCGACCACCCGCGCATCGCCGGACACCTTCACCGTCGACGGCGGCAACTCCCGTACGCTGATCAGCCCGCGCGGCACGCCGACCTTGCCGCTGACCGCCAGGCGCCGGGCGCGCAACTGCAATTGCAGATCGGGCTCGACCTCCAGTTCGGCGTAAGGCTCGACCTTCACCGGTAGGCGCTGGCCCTGCAACGCCAGGTCGCCGCTCAGGCCTTCGGCCCAGTTGAGTTCGCCGCGCAGGCTGCCTCGCCCCTGCTCACCGCTGCGCCAGTTGCCGGCAAGCTGCACCTGCTCGCCCGCGATCAAGGCCTGCAACTGCAAGCCTTCCAGACTCAGCGGTAGTTCGCTGCCGGACAGTTCGCCACCATCCAGGCGCAGCTGGCCATTGATCTGTGGCGCCAGCAGGTGGCCAGAGAGGGTGCCGCTGCCCTGCAGCTGGCCCTCGAGCTTTTCCGCCATCGGCACAAAGGGCCGTAGCACGGCTAGATCGAAGCCGCTCAGGCGAAACTCACCGTTGAGCGGTTTATTCACCGGGCGCGGGTCGAGCTGCGCTTGCAACACCAGCTCACCCAGGCGAGCACTGACGAAGCGCAGCTCGCTGTCCACCCGTTGCGGGCGCAGCGTGCTGTTCAGGCGCAGGCTGTCGTAGGGAAAATCCAGCCACTGCTCGTCATCCGGCTGACGAATGCGCAGGTTGCCGCCGCCCGCGTCCAGGGTGACCTGGCCGTTGGGTCCGCTGTCGGGCAGTTCGATCTTGAGCTGGCCATCCAGACGCCCCTGCCAGGCGAAATCCTCGGGCAACCAGGGCTGCAGGCTGGCCAGCGGGAAGTTCTCCAGGCGCCAGTCCAGGCTGGGCTGCGGCATCAGCCGCTGCTGCCCGCCACACAGGCTGGCATCGCCGGACTGCCAGCAATGTGCGCCCAGGTTGAGTCGGCCGTTGGCCAGGCGCTCCAGGCTCGCGGCCTGCTGCAGCTGCCAATCCTGCCCGCCACTCTGCACCCGGCCACTGGCGATGCGCCCGCGCCAGTCGCCCTGCTCGCTCAGGTTGCCGTCCAGCGCCAGCGTCATTTGCAGCAGCGGGCCCTGCAGGTCGATATCCAGCGCCTGGCGACGTTGGTCGCCACGCCCCTGGGCCTGCAGGCGCCCGAGGTAGGTATCGCCGATACGGATGCCACGCAGGTTCAGGTCGATCAGCCCCTGCTGGCGAGCATCCAGCGTTGCCTGCAACTGCAGGCGACGCAGACTGGGCTCGCCGTAAGCCAGGCGCTCTCCACTGAGCGCAAGCTGAGCTTGCGGCGCCTGCAGGGTGCCGGCCAGGGCAAGCTGCCCCTGCATCTGCCCCTGCAAGCCGGGCCAGAGCTGCCCCAGGCGCGGCAGCGCCAGCTCCAGCTGACCGCGCAGGCGTTGATCCAGCGCGCCCTGGCCGCTGACCCGGTTGTCGCCCAGGCGTACCAGGAGCCGCTGCAGCTGCCACTGCTCTCCACTACCTGCGCCCTGCACCTGCAATTGCGCCGGCTGGCCACGCAGGCGGCCATTGAGATCGATATCGGCTTGCGCCTGCAACGCACCGGCGTTGAAGCTACCCGAGGTGTTCAGCGGGCCGGCCAGATTTCCTGGCATTTCCGCCAACCAGTAACCGGGGTCGAGCGCACTGAGCTGCAGCATGGCCTGCCACTCGAGGCCCTCGGCAAAACCCAGCTTGAGCACGCCTTCGGCACGACCCTGCCCAGCCACCAACTGCAGTTGCGGCAGACTGACCTGGCCCAGATCGCCACTGACCGGGCTGCTCAGGCTGAAGTCGCCCGCAGGTCCCTGCAACTGTGCAGCGAAGTTACCCAGGTAGCTGCCTTCGCCATAGCTGACCTCGGCCTGCAAGGTGCGCAAGGCCACCGGCGGCGGCGCGTCCATGGGGTAAAGGCGCTGCCAGGGAAAATCCAGCCAGTCCAGCTTGGCATCGACGCTGAACGCTTCGCTCCAGGCCAGCGTGCCCTCGACCTGTACGTGCTGCGCTTCGGCCTGAATACGCAGCAGTTCGATATCCGCACCAGCGGCGTCGACCCGACCACTGAGCTGCAGCGGCATCGGCGCCTGCTCGGCAGGCAGACTGGCCGTGCCGTCGACACGATAGCCGGCCGCCAGATCGCCTTTGGCCTGCAGCTGCACGTCCTGCAGGCGCAGGGTCGACGGCAAGGCGCTGCTGGCCTGGAACTCGCGACTGGTCAGGCGCAATTCGGCGGGCAGATGTTCGGCCAGAGCCTGCACGCTGCCCTGCAGGTGCGCCTCGAGATAACCGCTGCTGTCGGCCTCGAGCTGCAGGCTGCGCTGCAGCTCACCAGCAATCTGCAACGCTACCTGCCAGGGCCTGCCATCGACTTCCGGCAACTGCAGGCGCCCACTCAAGGCGAGCGGCCAGTCGCCCTGCGGGGTCAGGCTGCCGCTGATGTCCAGGCGCAGGTCATCACGCTGCAGGGCCAGGCGCTGCAGCTCGACACCCTGCTCGTTCCAGCTGGCGATCAGTTCCAGGTCGCTCAACTGCCCCTCGCCATCCAGGCGCAGCTCACCCAGGCGGATATCGCCCAATCGCAGGCGCAGCGGCAAGTTCAGGCTCGGCAGGCTGAACGGTTCGCTACTCGGCTCGGTGCTTGGCGGCAGGTCGAGCGCCGCCTGGTGCAGATGCAGGCGGTCGATACACAGCGTGAGGCGCAACAGGCAGGACGGCGACCAGGCCAGGTCCAGCTGCTGCAACTGCACGCGCGTCTCGCCCTGCTGCCAGAGCAGCGCATCGGCCTGCCAGGCACTGCCCAGGCGCCCCCGGAAATTGTCGACCTGCAGGCCCGGGACCTGCGCCAGCAGCCAGCGGCTGCCCGCCTGGGTGCCGAGCATTCCCCACAGGGCGGCGCCAAACAGCAGCAGCAGGCCAAGCACAGCGGCAGCCAGCCATTTCAACGGGCGCCGGGTCACAGTTCAGGCCCCATGGAGAAATGCAGGCGCACACCGCCGTCGTCATCCAGCGCATGGGCCAGATCCAGACGCAGCGGGCCAACCGGCGAAACCCAGCGCACGCCGAAACCAACGCCGGTCTTGAGGGTGGGAAACTCCAGCGAGTTGAACGAATTGCCCTGATCGATGAAGGTCGCCAGGCGCCACTTGTCGGTAAGGCTGTATTGGTACTCGGCGCTGGCGGTGAACAGGTAGCGCCCGCCGATCTTGTCGCCGCGATTGTTCTCCGGCGACAGGCTCTGGTAGTCATAGCCGCGCACGCTCTGGTCGCCACCGGCGAAGAAACGCAGCGACGGCGGCACCGCAGAGAAGCCATTGGTTTCGGTACCGCCGAACTGCACGCGGCCGAGCAGGCGGTGGTTGTCGAAGACGGTGGTCAGCCCCTTGAGCATGACATTGCCGTGCAACACGTTGGCATCGGACAACAGACCGTCGACGGCGCCGCGCAGGTCGAACTGCAAGCGGTAGCCGCGGTTCGGATCGAGGCGGTTGTCGCTGCGCAGCAGCGAGTAGCTGACGCCCGGCATAAACAGCGTGCTCAGCCCGGAATCATCGCCCAGACGATACTCCTCGCGCTGCCATTTCACCGACAGCACGCGTTGCCAACCACCGGGGCGCTGGCTGTGCCATTCCGGGCCGACGGTGAGCAGACGGCTGAGGCTGTCCTTGCTGGCCAGCTCCTCATACTGGTAGCCGCCGGCCAGACGCAGCTTGTCGGTCAGCGGCGGATCGCCCGGAATGTCGTACCACAGACCGACGTTCTGCCGCGGTGCCGACAGCTCGGTTTCCACCCCGTAGCTATGCCCCTGCGGATTGCGCCAGTGACGCGTCCAGTTGGCGCGCAGGCGCGGCCCGACATCGGTGGAAAAACCCAGCCCCAGGCCCATGGTGCGTGGCTGACGCACCTGCAGGTCGACCGCCACGGGAATGCGTTGCTGGTCGGCCTGGGTGGGGATGGCATCGACCCTTACCGACTCGAAATAGCCGCTGGATTGCAGTGCCTGGTACAGCTCGGCGATCAGTTCGGAGTCGTAGGGAGTGTCCGGCTCGAACGGCACCATGCGCCGCAGCAGGTCCTCATCGAAGGGAAAGTCGCCACTGAAGCTGAGATCGCCCAGGGCGTAGCGCGGCCCGCTGACGAATACCAGTTCGATGTCGGCTACTCCGGCGGCCGGGTCGATCTGCAGGCTCTGCCGGGTGAAGCGACCGTCGAAGAAGCCATAGCGCGAGGCCTGATTCTGAATCAGCCGCTTGGCGTCCTCGTAGCGCCCGTGGTTGAGCACCGAGCCCGGCTGCAGGCGGCTGGCACTGGGAATGCGAAAGCCGGCCAGCTCACTGGCCGGCCCTTCGATGCGAATCTCGACGTTGCGCAGGCGAACACGCTCGCCGGGCTCGACCTCGAGCACCAGGCGCGGTGTTTCGCCGTCTTCGACGTGGCTACGAATGCGCGCCTGGTAATAACCCAGAGCCTGGGCCGCCTTGTCGGCTTCGCTCTCGGCGATACGGCGCAGACGTCGCAGGGATTGCACGTCGCGCCCTTCGAGGCTGCCGACATAACCTTCGATATTGGCCCTGAGGGCCGAATTGTTCGGGGTGATCCGTACGTCCAGCTCGCCCGCGGCGAAAGCCCCCGTACTGATCAGCAGCAGCGCCAGGCTGCGCTGAAAATGTCCATATACGCTCATGACGGGGATGCTAACACGGAGCGCAGCGCGTGCCAGAGCCTTGACGCCGCGCAGCGACCGCCAGGGTTCAGGCGCTGGCCCGCACCACCGGCTGCGGGTTGGGATGGAAGAATACGTGCTCGACCACCGGGCCAATGGCCAGCTCGCCGACCTCTTCATAGCCCTGGCGTCGGTAGAAATCCAGGTAACGGGCATTGCCGGTGTCCAGCACCACACCTTGCGAGCCGCTGTCCTGCGCGCACCAGTCGTGTAGCGCCTCGAGCAGTTGCTCGCCGCGGTGCTGGCCCTGGAACTCGGGGTGAATGCCCAGCAGCGGCAGCACGTGATAGGGGCCTGGCGGCAGACAGGCGAGCACCGCATCGTGGTATTCCAGATAGCGCCTGGTGCAGCCCAGGCCGGTGCTCAGCAGCATGCGCAGGCGCCAGCCCCAGCTCTCGGTGATATCCAGGCGCCGCTGCGGTGGCGCGATCAGTGCCGCGCCGATCAGGCGGTCGTCGATCAGCAGGCCGATGGCCGGCAGCTCCTCGGCGAAATGCCGTTGCACCAGTTCGCGAATCGTGGCGCGTACGCGCTGATCGAAACCGGGCCGCTCGGCCTCGAACAGGTAGGCGAAGGTCGGCTCGTGGCGATAGGCATGGTAGAGCAGCGAGCGAACCTCGCGGGCGTAACCACCATCGAGCATGCGCACTTCTGCTGGAGCGTTATGGGGCATGGTGGACCTCTGTTGTCATGGGTTGCGGCTCAGGCGGGTGGAAGCCGACAGAGCCAACTTAGCACCGCCGCATGACGCCTGCCAGGCGCTGGCCGCGAGCGCCGAGGATCGGCTAGCATCGCGTTTTGCCCAGGACCCGCTGCCCATGAAAATCGTCTCCTTCAATATCAATGGCCTGCGTGCGCGCCCTCATCAATTGCAGGCGCTGATCGAAAAGCACCAGCCGGATGTGATCGGTCTGCAGGAAACCAAGGTGGCCGACGACCAGTTCCCGGAAGCGGAGATCCGCCAGCTCGGCTATCACGTGCATTACCATGGCCAGAAGGGCCACTACGGTGTCGCCCTGCTCTCGCGCCAGGCCCCGCTGAGCCTGCACAAGGGCTTCCCAGGCGATGGCGAAGAGTCTCAGCGGCGTTTCATCTATGGCACCTTCGCCGATGCCGCGGGCAACCCCATCACCGTGATGAACGGCTACTTTCCCCAGGGCGAGAGCCGCGACCATCCGGTGAAGTTTCCGGCCAAGCAGCGCTTCTATGCCGATCTGCAGCAACTGCTGGTAGAGCGCTTCGACCCGCAGCAGGCGCTGGTAGTGATGGGCGACATCAACATCAGCCCGGAAGATTGCGACATCGGCATCGGCGAGCCCAATCGCCTGCGCTGGCTGAAAACCGGCAAGTGCAGCTTCCTGCCGGAAGAACGCGAATGGCTGGCGACCCTGAAGAACTGGGGCCTGGTGGACAGCTTTCGCCACCTCAACCCCGAAGTGAATGACCGTTTCAGCTGGTTCGACTACCGCAGCCGCGGCTTCGAGGACGAGCCCAAGCGCGGCCTGCGCATCGACGTGATTCTCGCCAGCCAGCCGCTCAAGGCACGCTTCAAGGATGCCGGCATCGACTACGAGCTGCGCGGCATGGCCAAGCCGTCCGATCATGCGCCGATCTGGCTGGAATTGAACTGAGGCAAGGGCGGGTGCAGATGACGCGCCCGTCACAAGACTGCAACCTGACTGACTTAATCTGCGCGGCACCTTATCCCACCCACTAGAAGGTGCCTGCCGCATGCCGCGCGCCCTGTCCGCCGACCGCGACCTCTGGGGTCGTACCCTGTCCCTGCTGCTGATCGGTTTCATCTGCTACGCCCTGCCCCTCTCGATCTTCGCCGCACTGCCCGCCTCCGAAGGCAACCGGCCGGTGCTGCGTATCCAGGGCTCCAACACCATCGGTGCCAAGCTCGCCCCCGAACTGGTCAAGGGACTGTTCGAGGCACAAGGTCTGCGCGACATCCGCAGCGAGAACGGCGCCCAGGAAAACGAGCAGCGCCTGCTCGCGCGCCAGGCAGATGGCCGCCAGGTGATCGTCGAGGTGGCCGCCCACGGCTCGGGCACCGGTTTCACCTCGCTCAAGGACGGCAGTGCCGACCTGGCCGCCTCGTCGCGGCCGATCAAGGACAGCGAAGCCGCCAGCCTGGCCTCGCTGGGCGACCTGCGCAGCCCGCAGAGCGAACAGGTCATCGCCATCGACGGCCTGGCGATCATCGTCCATCCGTCCAACCCTGTCGGTGCGCTCAGCGTGGAGCAGATCGCGCAACTGTTCTCCGGCGAGATCAGCGACTGGGCCACACTGGGCGGCAAACCCGGCAAGGTGCGCCCCTATGCACGCGATGACAACTCCGGCACCTATGACACCTTCAAGGAGCTGGTACTGGCCCCGGGCGGACGCACCCTTGCCGCTGGCGCGCAACGCTTCGAGTCCAGCAATCAGCTGTCCGATTCGGTCAGCAGCGACCCCAACGGCATCGGCTTCATCGGCCTGCCCTACATTCGCCAGGCCAAGGCGGTGGCCGTCGCGGCTGGCGACTCCCAACCGATGCCGCCAAGCACCACCTTGATCGCCACCGAGGACTACCCACTGGCGCGTCGCCTGTTTCTCTACAACGATCCGCAGCTGACCAACCCCTGGGCGCGTGCGCTGATCGACTTCGCCCACGGCCCTCGTGGCCAAGCGATCGTCGACAGCAGCGGCTTCATCGCCCAGACCGTGCAGGCGGTGAAGGTCAGCGCCGATGCGCAGATGCCCGCCGATTACCGTCAACTGGCGCAGCAGGCGCAGCGCCTGTCGGTGAACTTCCGCTTCCAGGAAGGCAGCGCGACGCTGGACAACAAGGCCCAACGCGACCTGCAACGGGTGCTGGACTACCTCAAGCAGCACGACAAGCTGCAGCACAAGGTGGTGCTGGTTGGATTCGGCGACCCGAAGAGCGACCCCGAGCGCGCCGAACTGCTGTCGAAACTGCGCGCCATGGCCGTGCGCCGCGAACTGGCCAAACAGGGTGTGCTGTTTCGCGAGATCACCGGCCTGGGCAGCGAGCTGCCGGTGGCCGCCAACGACCAGGACAACGGCCGCATCCGCAATCGCCGCGTCGAGGTCTGGGTTTACTGAGGCGAAAAATTTGGTTCTTCGCATTTTCGCGGGAGGGCACGCTTGAAACCGGACTGGCAATTACGTGTTAGCTGGATGACTTGGCACTATCCGTTAGCGCGCCGCCTGGGCTGATGGGTTTCGCCCCTTACGGGCGACTCACTTGATTCGCTGCGCTCACCCTTCAGGCCAGCCTGCGGCTGTTACTCCGCTGCGCTACGTTTCGTTGCTTGCCCAAGAAAGGTGTGCCAAAGAAGGGCACCCCGACATCCGGGTTTCGCTACGCGAAACTTCCCTCGTTCCGGTGCTGCTCCGGGGGCCGGCTTACATGGGCCATCCCTGGCCCTTTAAGCCTTTCGCCGCATCCATGCGGCTCATCCCCCTACGCAACACCTCCACTCGGCCTCCTGAAGGGGACTTGGGCGTCGTCTGTGAGATCGCGCTTCAAGAGCAAAAGCCAAACGCTACCGATTTTCATGTTGCGGAGATGTCGCAAGCTCGCGAACTGGTTCCCCTTCAGGAGGCCGAGTGGAATCACCGTGGAAGGGGTTGAGCGACATGGATGTCGCGAGAGCTGCGATGGGCCAGGGATGGCCCTTCGCAGCGTGCCCCTGGAGCGGTGATGGAACGAGGGAACCCCGGCGCAGCAGGGCGGGGGCGCCTAGCTCGGATGCAGGGGTGTGTTTCTTTGCTTACTTTCTTTGCACAAGCAAGAGCTACGAAGCGCAGCGAAGTAACAGCCGCAGGCTGGCCCGAAGGGTGAGCGCAGCGAATCAAGTGAGTCGCCCGTAAGGGGCGAAACCCATCAGCCCAGGCGGCGCGCTAACGGATAGTGCCAAGTCATCCAGCTAACACGTAATTGCCAGTCCGGTTTCAAGCCGCCCTTTACTCAAACTAAGCGAAGAACCAAAAATATTCCCGCCCAGGGGGCTTGGCAGCCTGAGCACTCAGCGCTAGTCTTCGCAGCGCGTGACGCCGGGCCCCTCTGGCGGTGAGCTTCTCACCGTGATGTCGGAGTCACTGAGTGAATTTCTTTCAACTCAGGCAGACATTAGGGAGGGCTCATGGACGCTCTACTTGCCTTTTTGACATCCCCCATCTTCGGTACCCCCGGCTGGTTCTGGCTGGCCTTTCTGGTATTGATCATCACCCTTCTGGTACTCGACCTCGGCGTGCTGCATCGCGATCAGCATGAGATCGAGATGCGCGAAAGCCTGTTACTGTATTCCGGCTATTTCAGCGTCGGCGTCGCCTTCGGCGGCTGGATCTGGTGGCAGCTCGGCGGCACCAAGGCGATGGAGTACTACACCGGTTTCCTGGTGGAGCAGTCGCTGTCGATGGACAACGTCTTCGTCATGGCGATGATCCTCGGCTACTTCAACATCCCGCGTAAATACCAGCACCGCGTGCTGTTCTGGGGCATCCTCGGGGTGATCGTGCTGCGCGCCATCATGATCGGCCTGGGCACGGCACTGGTGCAGCAGTTCGACTGGATTCTCTACCTCTTCGGTGCCTTCCTGCTGTTCAGCGGCATCAAGATGCTGCGCAGCAACGACCAGGAAGCCCACCCGGACCTGGCGCAGAATCCGCTGCTGGGCTTCGTGCGCAAGCACATTCGCGTGACCGACGAGCTGCATGGCGGCCAGTTCCTGGTGCGCCTGAAGGATCAGGTCAGCGGCAAACCGCTGCTGTATGCCACGCCGCTTTTGCTGGCATTGATACTGATCGAGCTGGCCGACCTGGTCTTCGCCGTCGATAGCGTGCCGGCCGTGCTGGCCATTTCGCAGGACCCCTTCATCGTCTACACCTCGAACATCTTCGCCATCCTCGGCCTGCGCGCGCTGTACTTCGCCCTGGCCGCGCTGATGCACCGCTTCATCTACCTGAAGTACGCCCTGGCGCTGGTGCTGATGTACATTGGCGGCAAGATCTTCCTGCACGATCTGGTCAAGGTTCCCGCCCTGCTCTCGCTTGGCGTAACCTTGGGTCTGCTGGCCGGTGGTGTGCTGCTGTCGCTGCTGAAGACGCGCGACAAGGCCAGCGCCATGTGAGGAGAGGCGATGCGCGAAGTCTGCATAGAACTCATCGAGCGCCAGGGCCGACGGCTCTGGCAAGTACGATTCGGGCGACGCGCACTGACCTTTCATGAAGAGCTGGCGGCGCGTACCTTCGCCGCACAGCTGCATATGCGCCTGAGGTGGTCGGGCCAGCTACCCTAGAGGTCGCGGGGCCGCCCAGACCTTATACGCCCCCCAGGCAACCGCGGCCTGGTGCGCACGGCGTACCCTACCTGTGTACGCATTCGACTCCCAGGGTGGCCGTGCGCACCGATATGAACGACGAGGCCCGCAAACGCGGGCCTCGTCCTTTCAGGCTGGCGAATCAGCGGCTGGCTTTCATCACGTCGCGCGGTACGTACTTGCCGATCTCGTACTTGCCGATGGCCGCGCGGTGCACCTCGTCCGGGCCGTCGGCCAGACGCAGAGTGCGCTGCATGGCGTACCAGTAAGCCAGCGGGAAGTCGTTGGAAACCCCGGCGCCGCCGTGCATCTGGATCGCCCGGTCGATCACCTTGAGCGCGACGTTGGGCGCGACCACCTTGATCTGGGCGATTTCGCTGGCGGCGATCTTGTTGCCCACGGTGTCCATCATGTATGCCGCATTGAGCGTCAGCAGGCGCGCCTGGTTGATCTCCATGCGCGAATCGGCGATGTGATCGATATTCCCACCCAGGCGCGCCAGCGGCTTGCCGAAGGCGGTGCGGCTCACGGCGCGCTTGCACATCAGCTCCAGGGCGCGCTCGGCCATGCCGATCGAACGCATGCAGTGGTGAATGCGGCCCGGGCCGAGGCGACCCTGGGCGATCTCGAAGCCGCGCCCTTCGCCGAGCAGCACGTTCTCGTAAGGCACGCGCACGTTCTCGAACAGCACTTCGGCGTGACCATGCGGGGCGTCGTCGTAGCCGAACACCGGCAGCGGACGCAGCACGGTCACCCCGGGCGCATCCATCGGCACCAGAATCATCGAGTGCTGCTGGTGGCGCGGCGCGTCGGGGTTGGTCAGGCCCATGAAGATCATCACCTTGCAGCGCGGGTCGCAGGCGCCCGACGTCCACCATTTACGGCCGTTGATCACCCACTCATCGCCCTCGCGACGAGCGTTGGCCTGCATGTTGGTGGCGTCGCTGGAGGCAACCCCCGGCTCGGTCATGGCGAAGGCGGAGCGAATCTCGCCGCGCAGCAGCGGCTCCAGCCATTGCTGCTTCTGCGCCTCGTTGCCGTAGCGCACCAGCACCTCCATGTTGCCGGTGTCCGGCGCAGCGCAGTTGAACGGCTCGGGGCCGATCAGCGAGCGGCCCATGATTTCCGCCAATGGTGCGTATTCGGTATTGGTCAGGCCCGCGCCGTAGTCCGATTCAGGCAGAAACAGGTTCCACAGTCCCTCGGCCTTGGCCTTGCCTTTCAGCTCTTCGATGATCGCGGTCGGCTGCCAGCGGTCGCCCTCGGCAACCTGTTGCTCGAACACCGCTTCGGCCGGGTAGACATAGGCTTCCATGAATGCGCTAACGCGCTCACGCAGCTCTTGAACCTTGGGGGAATAGGCAAAATCCATGGGGTTACCTGTTTTGTACAAGGGGGGTGAGAGGTTGTGGAAATGATGCTAGAACAGCGCTTAAGATTTATCGAACCTATTTTCAGCGTGTATGAACATTCATAACCGATATATGATCGCTTGATATCGACGCCCCTGGAGCACTGCCGGCATGAACCTGACCAAGGTGGATCTGAACCTCTTCATCGTCTTCGACGCCATCTACACCGAGGCCAACCTGACCCGTGCCGGACAGATCGTCGGCATCACCCAGCCGGCGGTTTCCAACGCCCTCGCCCGCCTGCGCGAAACCTTCAACGACCCGTTGTTCGTGCGCACCGCCCAGGGCATGGTGCCGACGCCGATGGCGCAGAACATCATCGGTCCGGTGCGCAACGCCCTGCAGCTATTGCGCGTTTCCGTGCAGGAAAGCCGCACCTTCAATCCGCAGCAGGCCGGCAAGACCTATCGCATCAGCATGACCGACCTCTCCGAGCAGATTCTCCTGCCACCGCTGTTCCAGCGTTTGCGCCGCCTGGCGCCGAGCGTGTGCATAGAGAGCTTCCTGGCCAAGCGCCGCGAAACCACCAAGGAGCTGGCCGCCGGCCGCCTCGATTTCGCCGTCGACGCACCACTCAATACCGACCCGCAGGTGCGCCACGTCAAGCTGCTGGATGATCGCTACGTCTGCGCCATGCGTCCGGGGCACCCGCTAGCCAAGGAGAAGATCAGCCTCGACGAGTACCTGTCGCTTAGCCATATCCACATCTCCAGCCGCCGCAGTGGCCTCGGTTATGTGGATCTGGCCTTGGGCAAGATGGGCATCCAGCGCAAGATCGCCCTGCGCTCGCAGCACTACCTGATGGCCAGCAGCGTGTTGCAGCAAACCGATATGGTGATGACCGTGCCGGAGCGCTTCGCCCGTCGCCACAACCTGCATCACGTGGCGCTGCCGGTCGGCGACGTGCCGGCGCTGGAAACGCACCTGTACTGGCACGAGAGCACCGACCAGGACCCGGCCAACCGCTGGATGCGCGAGCAGATGATCGAACTGGCGCAGCAGGTCACCGCTCAGGAAAAGAAGGCCGAGCAGGCCGCTACCGCCTGATCGTTCGGCCTAACGCAAGAAGGCCCGCATTTGCGGGCCTTCCTGTTGTTGCCTGATCAATCAGCGTGCGAGCTTGCCATCCACCGACAGCTTGCCGGCACCCTCGAACACCAGCGCCACGCTGATGGCCAGCAGAGCCAGGGCGAACTCGTAGCCGTTGTTGCTCATGAAGAAGCCGTTGGCGAAGTGCACGGTGAAGATCGCCACCAGCATGGTCACCGCCAGCACCGCTGCCGCCGGGCGCACCAGCAGACCGATGATCAGCGCCACGCCGCCGAAGAACTCGGCGCTGCCGGCCGCCAGCGCCATCAGGTAGCCAGGGGCCAGGCCGATGCTTTCCATCCACTGTGCGACACCCGCCAGACCGTAACCGCCAAACCAGCCGAACAGCTTCTGCGCGCCATGGGCGGCGAAGGTGATGCCGGCAACGATGCGCAGGATGGTGATACCGAAACCGGCTTGGCTGGCGGTGATGCTTTTGATCAGGTTGTTCATTGCAAGGCTTCCTGTGTGTGGGGGAGATGGCGCACAGAATATCCAATTTATTCGATTAAAAAACAGCAAAATACCGCTTATATAAATCGAATTATTAGATTGTTATTTGGCCGTCAAACGCCGTCCCTGCGGCTCCAGCAAATAGCGCTCACGGTCATAAGCAAGGTAGTACTTATTCACCGCGTTCACATAGCTCACCACGCCCATGCCCACCTGTTCCATCGCCACACGCTCGACCTGGAAGAACCACTGATTGGGGTTCAGCCCCCGCCTGCGCGCCTCGGCGCGCAGGCTCTGTACCCGTTGCGGGCCAAGGTTGTAGCCAGCCAGCACGAAGGCCATGCGCTCACGCTCGTTGAGTTGCGGGCTGTTGAAGAAATTGCGCCGGATCATCGCCAGGTACTTGCTGCTGGCCTGGACGTTGCCATCGACATTCTGGATGTTGCTCACCCCGACCGTGCGTGCCGCCGCCGGGGTGATCTGCATCAGCCCGGTTGCCCCGCTTGCCCCGCGCGCCAAGGGGTTGAGGGTCGACTCCTTGAATGCCAGGGCGGCCAGCATCAGCCAGTCGAAGCCCTGCTGATCAGCATGCTGCTGCAGCACCGGGCGCACCCGCTCCAGACGCTGGCGCTCGGTGCGCCCCAGGGGCGAATGCACCTTGTACAGGCGACGATAGACACGCTGGAACGCCGCATCCTGATCGGCCGGAGACTGATAGCTGCTGAAAAACCGATCGATACTGGCGCGCAGCATCGGCGCTTCGGGACGTACGAACCATTTCATGTCGCCATCGCGCGCCAGCACCAGATGTCGATCGATACGCAGCTTGGGCATCACCCTGGCCCAGCGCTCGGCAATTGGCAGCTCCACCGCGGTGCGCTCGAAGATGCCGGCCTGGACCATTTCCAGCACATCTTCGATCGCCAGGCTGGGGTCGACCCACTCGACCACGATCGGCGGCAGCTTGCGATCGGCGAGTTGCTGGTTGATCAGGCGCAGGGCCTCCCCCACGGCGCTGCCCGCGGGCAACGACAGGCTGCGTCCGGCCAGTTGTTCAAGGCTGCGGTAGTGCCGGTTACCCTGTTTGGAAACCAGTACCAGCGGCACGTCACGGCGAAACGCCGTGCTGGCACTGACCTCGTGCCCGGTGCGCACGTTGAGCACTTCGCCGGGCGCGACCAGATCGCCCTCGCCGCGCTGCAAGGCGCCGAGCAACTGATCCTTGGCCTTGGGAATGATCTTGAGTGTGAGGCTGCGGCCATCACGGGAATTGCGGTTGAGGTATTGCTCGAATGCGCGCAGACGGTGGTATTCGATGCCGATGCTCTGCCCCTTGACCGAGCCCGAACTGTTGCGGCTCTGGTTGACCAGCACGCGCAACTCGCCGCTGCTGCGGATGGCAGGCAGGTCGCGCGTGCTGCGGGCCTGGCTGCCGACCTCGGGCGGGCCGGCCAGGCGCGCACTGACCGGCAGCGGCAGCGCGGCCAACAGGCACAGGATCAGCAGCAATCGCGACATCGGTTCTCCAGGGAAGGTGGTTGCCCACCGAAGCCTCTTGGGGGTGGTCTGCTCCTCGCCGATGCGCGACAGACGGCAACTGACAGCGAACCTGCCAAACAAGTTCCCCAGGCAGGCAGGGGCGCGGAGAGTGGCACAGGCAAGCGTCAAAGCGCCACCCCACACGCTTGCATCAACCTTGGAAACAGCGAACAAGTTGTTGTTTTGAATCGACTTTCTGACGAATGGACGGCATCTGCTATGCTGCCCCATCGCGTTTTCGCAGGTGGCACCATGCAGCTCGTCGATATTGCCGTCAATCTCACCCACCCCAGCCTCGCCGTGCAGGCCGAAGCCCTGCTCGAGCGTGCCTACGCAGCCGGCGTCTGCCAGATGGTGCTGACCGGCACCAGTCTGAACGAAAGCGAGGCGAGCCTCGCACTTTGCCGACAGCTGGACGTCAGCGGCCAGCGCCTGTTCTGCACCGCCGGTGTTCACCCCCACGATGCCAGTTCCTGGGACGGCGCCAGCGCCAATGCCCTCAAGGCGCTACTGGCACAAGCGCCAGTACGCGCCGTCGGCGAGTGCGGCCTGGATTTCGATCGCGACTTCTCGCCGCGTCCGGCCCAGGAGAAGGCTCTGGAAGAACAGCTGGCACTGGCCGTGGAACTGCAGATGCCGGTGTTTCTTCACGAGCGCGAAGCCAGCCAGCGCATGCTGGAGATCCTGCGCCACTATCGCGACCAGCTGCCCGCGGCGGTGGTGCACTGCTTTACCGGCGAGCGCCGCGCCCTCTATGCCTACCTCGACCTCGACCTGCATATCGGCATCACCGGCTGGGTCTGCGACGAGCGTCGCGGCACGCACCTGTACCCGCTGCTCAAGGACATTCCTGGCGAGCGCCTGATGCTGGAGACCGATGCGCCTTTCCTGCTGCCGCGCAGCTTGCGGCCGAAACCCAGGAGTGGGCGTAACGAGCCGGCCTACCTCGGCGAGGTATTGCGCGAGGTGGCTTTGCATCGCGGTCAGCGCGAAGACGCGCTGGCAGCGCAAACCACTGCCTGCGCCCGGGCGTTCTTCGGCATGCCGGCCATACTCGATGAACCGGCACCAGAGTCTTGATTGACGTCAAGGCTCCGGCTGCCTCACCACGGCATACTGCTGGCAAATAGCCAATAGTGAACGCAGCAGGACGGATATCACAGCATGGGCGCCTGGATCAGCGATCTCTCTCTCAAGTACAAGTTCTGGGCGGTCAACGCCGTCGCCTTCGTCATCAGCCTGATGCTGGTGCTGTTCGCCCTGCACACCGAGCAGCAGGCGCGCAGCGCCGATGCCCGGCAGGCCGCCTCAGAGCAGGCGCGCCTGCTGCAACAGTGGCCACAGCAGGCGGCGCTGCCGTCGGCGGACAACGTCCAGCTGCTGCAGGGCAACACCCTGCCGGGTGCTCAAGGCGCACCTGACGCCAGCGGCTGGCAGGCCATGGCGCATGATGCCTGGTTCAGCGACTTGCCGGTGATCGGTGCACAACGCACCACTCTCAGCGATGGGCGCCAACTGGCGATCCTGGCTCGCGCGCCCAGCCTGTTCGATCTGTTCACCCAGCATGCGCTGACCTACGCCGTCGCAGTCGCCGTCCTCATGCTGTTGCTGCTGGCCGCCTCGCAGCTGTTGATCCGTTTTCTGCTCAGCCACCTCAACACCCTCAAGGACGTCATGCTGCAGGCCGAGCGCAGCGGCGACCTGTCCCTGCGCGTACCGCTGGATAGCCGCGACGAGGTCGGACAGATGGCAGCCGCGTTCAACGCCATGCAGGCCGGCTATCAGCGCGTGGTCGGTACGGTCGGCCAGGTGGCCAGCGAACTGAACAGCGGCACCCGCGACATGGCGCAGCGCATGGGTGCCGTGCGCCAGGGCATGCTCAGCCAGCAGAGCGAAACCGACCAGGCCGCCACCGCGATCAACGAGATGTCGGCAACGGTGCAGCACATCGCCGAGCACGCCGGCACCACCCGCGACCAGTCGCTCAACGCCGATCAGCTGGCCCGCGCCGGCCAGCAGGTGGTCGAACGGGTCGAGCAATCCATCGCCGCCCTGTCGCAAGGGGTACGCCAGAGCGCCGGCAGCATCGAGCGACTGGCCGAGGACAGCCAGCACATCAGCCGCGTGGTTGGGGTGATCCACGGCATCGCCGAGCAGACCAATCTGCTCGCTCTCAACGCCGCCATCGAGGCCGCCCGTGCCGGTGAAATGGGCCGCGGCTTCGCCGTGGTCGCCGACGAGGTGCGCAACCTGGCCAAGCGCGTACAGGACTCCACCGACGAGATCACCCAGATGATCGGCCATCTGCAGGACGGTACCCGCGACGCCGTGGAGTTCATGCGTGAAAGCTCGGAGAACGCCAACCACTGCGTGCAACTGGCGCAGGAGGCCGGCGAAGCGCTGGCGGCGATCACCGCCGCCGTGGCGCTGATGCGCGACAGCAACACGCAGATCGCCGTGGCCGCCACCCAACAGAGCCAGGTCGCCGAGGAAATGAGCCGCTCGGTGGTCGGCATCCGCGACGTCACCGAGCAGACGGTCGGCCAGACCCTCGAATCGGCCGCCACCAGCCAGCAGCTTGCACAGTTGGCAGGCGAGCTGAACAGGGCCATCGGCCAATTGCGTCTGTAACCCGGAGACGCGGCACGAACCTATCTGCCCCATAGTCAGGGGCAATTCGCCGCGCACCCCCGACGGCCCTAGACTCGAATCATCGAGTCGAGGACCGCATCATGAGCAAACGTCATCCCAACCTGCTGGCCTGGCAATGGCGCCACTACGCCGACCAGCACAAGCATCCCACCAATCTGCTGCTGCACCTGATTGCCGTGCCGCTGTTTCTGCTGTCGCTGGTGGTGCTGTTGATCGGACTCTGGCAACTTAGGTTCGTACCCCTGGCGCTGGGCATCATCGGCCTGATCGCCTCTCTGGCGCTGCAGGCGCATGGCCACCGTCTGGAACAGCAGCCAGCCGAGCCCTTCAGCGGCAAACGCGACGCGGTGAAACGCCTGCTGCTGGAGCAGTGCGTGACCTTCCCGAGGTTTCTGTTTAGCGGCGGCTGGTGGCGCGCCTGGCGCAAGCGCAAGTAGCCGGCGTCAACCGAACACCGTCACGGTCTGCCGGCTCAGGGCGATCAACTCGCCGGCCGGGCTCCACATCGCCGCCGCCACGTGGCCGTAGCCATCGCGAGCATGCTCGATGTCGGCACGATACAGGCACCAGTCCTCGCTGCTGAGGCTTTGCAGGGGCTGCACGAACTCGATGGTCCAGGTCAGCGAACTGCCCGGCGCCGGGCTCTTCAGATGCGGCAGCACTGCCGGCGGCCAGGCATCGACCAGGGCCAGCAGATGCGCCTCGCTGAGCGCCTGAGCCTCGCCCTCGCCGCGCAGGCGCACCCAACCGCCCATCTGCCGTGACGGATTGTTGCTGAACGGCATGCCGCCGATGCCCCAGCGCATGGCCAGAAAGCGGGTGAACTCGGGGGTGACATGGCGCACGTAGGGCAGCTCCTGGCACTGCTCGACCGGCGCAATCTGCGGTGCAGCCAGAGCCTCCACGGCGATCGCCGACGGGCGCGACGCACCGAAACTGCCCTGCACCACCGTCACCACCTGGCCATCCTGGATTGCGCGCAGGAACATCTGGCTGACCGCCTTGCCCTCGCGCAGCACTTCGGCCTGGAAGCTGACCGGCACATCCGGCGCCACCGGACCGACGAAGGTGATCGCCAGCGAGCGCACCGGCCGCCCCTCTGGCACCTTGGCGCGCATCGCTTCGAACGCCAGCGCGGCCACCAGACCACCGAAGCTGGCGCGCCCCTGCCCCCACTCGGCCGGAATGATCACGGCAGCGGGGTCGCGACGCACCGCGTCGAGCATCTCGGAAAAGATCATAGGCACCTCATGGCTTATCGATGGCGACGATCTTAGGGGATGGCGACGGCTGAACGATAGCCCGACAAAACGCCTAAACGGTCATATTGGCGGCGAAAATGTCGCCTTATCTTCACTGGGGAAATCGCCATACAGCGCCAGCAAGGCATCGTCGGCACGGCGCTCGGCCGCCTGCTGGGCCTGCAGCCAGGCGGCCCGGCATGGGCGCAGGGCGCTGAGGGCTTCGGCCTGTGCCAGCCATTGCACATGATCGTGCCAGTCGCCCAGGGCGCCTTGCGCGCGCTTGAGCCGCTGCTGCGCCACCTTGGGCAAACAACTCTGCCGCGGATAGGCCTCGGCAGCGTAGCGCACGCGCTTGATCAGCAGGCGCAGGCGATGGCGGTCATGCTCTGGCTCGCGCAATGCACGCGCCAAGCGCCTTTGCTGACGGCGCAAGCGGCGCCGGATGCGTTTCTCCACATCGCCCAGCTGGCCCTGCCTGGCCGCTTCACGCCAACTGCTCGGCCAGCCGTCGAGCAGCAGCAGAAGATCCGCCAGCTCGCGGCTGTGGGCGATCGCGGCATACCCGGCAGCGCGCTGCGCATCCGCGGTCGGCGCCAGATGCGCCAGCCCGAGACGCTCGAGCTCGGCCCCCAGCACCTCGCGATCACGCAGCGGCCCGCTGAGCCGACCCAGCACGGCAGCGCCCTGCTCCAGAGCATCCACGGCCGGCAGGCCACGCAGCGGACGCAGCAGGCTGCGCAGCTGCCGCAGGGCTACGCGCAGGTCGTGCAGCGCCTCTGCGTCGGTACAGTCGATCAGTCGCGCCCGGCAGCTGTACAGACGCACCTGCAACGCCAACACGCGTTCCAGGCAATCCTCGATGAAATCGCTCATGCTCGTTCCTCCCGCACGACGAGGGGCCGCATCCCCTCACACCTGTGACCGGCGGCCCCGCCCAGTTTCTTCAACAGCCGGCTATCGCGGCAGGCGCCAGGGCAAAGCCCTGCGCAAATCGCTCAATGCGCGCTGCAGGGTCGCCCGCGAAGCCGGCTCGCCGGCATAACGCTGCTGCTCGAAGCAACGCGCGAATGCCTCGATCTGCGCCGCCTGATCGGGCAGTTGCCGGGCAGCGCGCGAGGCGAAGGCACGCGCGCCCTCGCCGGGCTCGCGCCTGACCTCATGGCGCGCCAGCAGGCGCTCGAACTTGCGAAACACCTGGCGCTGCGGATCGGCACGCTGCTGCCAGGGCTTGAGCAGCCAAAGTGCCAGCAGCCCCAGCAGCAAACCACCCGTGCCCACCAGGCCCAGCGCCAGGCGCTGCCAGTCGAGGCTGCCGAACCAGTTCTGCAGCAGCTTCAGCTGCTGCTCACCCTGGTAACCCAGTACCCAGCGCTGCCAGCCGTAATTGAGATTCTCCCAGCTCATGCGCAGCTGGTTGAGCCAGGCCAGCTCGCGGTAGCGCAGCGGTGAAAAAGGCTGGTCGTCGAGGAAGCCCTCCTCCTCGCCCAGGGCCTGCTCCAGGCCCTGCTCGATACGCTCGGGCGCGACCTGGAAGGTGGGATCGACGCTGCGCCAGCCCTGCCCGGGCTGCCAGTACTCGACCCAGGCATGGGCGTCGAACTGGCGCACCTGAATGTAGTTGCCGTTGGGGTTGAACTCGCCGCCCTGGTAACCGGTGACGACCCGCGCGGGAATACCCGCCGCGCGCAAGACGAAGGTCATGGCGCCGGCGTAGTGGGCGCAGAAGCCGCGCCGGGTATCGAACAGGAACTCGTCGATGCTGTCACGCCCCAGCGGCTGCGGACGCAGCGTGTAGACATAGGGCTCACGGTTGAAATGCTGCAGCACTGCCGCCACCAGCGCATCGCTCTGCGGATGCTGCGCCTTCAACTCGGCCGCCCAGGCCCGAGCGCGCGGATCACCCTGCTCGGGCAACTGCAGCGCCTGGCGTAGGCCAGGCGGCTCGGCCTGCGCCTCACGCGTCGCCTGTGGCCAGGAGCGCACCTGGTACAGCAGCGGCCGGTCCACCGGGCGCAGCCGCTGCCAGCGGAAGTCGCTCATCATCCGCCCACTTTCCGCGGTCACCTCGCCAACGTCCAGGGCGAACAGCCAGCGCTTGCCGCTGGGCTGCATGATGATGCTGTAATCCAGCGGCTCGCCGGCCCTGCTCCACTGCG
The DNA here is from genome assembly GCF_900104265.1 of Ectopseudomonas guguanensis. GTDB lineage: Bacteria > Pseudomonadota > Gammaproteobacteria > Pseudomonadales > Pseudomonadaceae > Aquipseudomonas > Aquipseudomonas guguanensis. The sequence continues at coordinate 328,704 of NZ_FNJJ01000003.1, read as the reverse complement.
GCGCGACCGGCACCTCGGCGTAACTGGACTGCGACCAGCGCCGGCCATCGAAACGCTCCAGCGTCAGCGCCCGCCAGTACAGCTGCCCGCGTGGCGGCGCCTCACCGTCGAAGCTGGCGCGAAAGGCCAGCGCCGAAGACCGGCTGAGCTCGGCGATATCGGCAGGCTCCATGCTGTCCGACAGGCCGGTGACGCCCTTGTCGCTGGGCAGCGGCAGCGACCACAAAGGCCCCATGCGCGGGAAGAACACGAACAGCAGCAGCATCAGCGGTATCGCCTGCAGCATCAGGCCACCGGCCAGGCGCAGGGTCGGCCAGGGGCGCTCGGCGAAACCACTGTGCTGCAGGCCGACCAGCGCAGCCAGCAGCGCCGTGACCGGCAACAGGCTGTAGAGCGCGGCGAGGATGCCGTCCTCGAACAGGTAGGCGGTCACCACGCAGAAGAACCCGAGGAAGATCAGCACCAGCGCATCGCGCCGCGTGCGCATTTCCAGCAGCTTGAGGATGAAGGTGGCGATCAGCAGCACCGCCGCTGCATCCAGTCCCACCAGCGTACCGCGCGACAGCAGGATGCCGGCCAGCACCAGCAGCACCAGCCCGCCCTTGGCCCAGCCCTTGGGATAGCGTGCGCGCATGCGGAAGATCTGCACACGCCAAGCGGCAGTGCCCAGCCACAGTGCGATCATCCACAGCGGCAAGTGCACCAGATGCGGCACGATCACCAGCACCTGGGCGACCAGCAACCAGACCAGGGCGACCCGTGGAATCCCCGGCAGACTGCTCATGAGTGCGCTCCGAACAATGCCAGGGCGCGCAGGCAGGCATCGCGATGGCCTTCGCCATAATCCGGGGCGATCACCTGTCCCGGCAGTTGCAGACCGAATGCCTGCTGCCGTTCGGAAAACTGCAGCACCCAGTGACACAGCAGCGAAAGACGCATTTCGCTGTCGCCGCCCAGGCTGTCGAAGTCCAGCCACAGATCACGTCCGCTGAGCATGGCGAAGTCCTTGACCAGCAGGCCCTGGCCGCGCGAATAGGCCTTCCAGTCCAGGCGCCGCTTCGAGTCACCCGGCTGGTACTCGCGCAGGCCCTGAAAATCGTCGGCGCCCTGGCCGCGAGCACGCATGCCCTCGTCCTGCTCCTCGTCACCCAGGCCCGCCGACAGCGGCAGATCGCCTTCCAGCGGCCGCGGGTAGACCAGCACCGCCTGGTCCAGGTCGACCCAGCTCCAGGCTACCAGCAAGCCCAGGGGGAAACGGCTTTCCACCCGCAGGCGCTCCGGCCGCAGCCAGCCGCGCCGCGTGGCCGGCAGGCTCAAATCCACCTCGGTCTGGCCGTCGCGCGGCACGTCGCGCAGCACCAGTTCGGCGGGCGGCCAGCCCAGCGCGATGGCCTGGTGCTCGCGCTCGCGGCTTTCCAGGCGCACGCGAAAACGCGCCTGCTCGCCGACGAATACAGCACCACCGCCACCCGCCTTGAGTACCAGGCCGGCCAGGTTGCGATAGGTGTGCAGGATGGTGACGACGAATACCGACGCCAGCAGAAAGGTCAGGCCATAGGCCAGGCTGTTCTGGTAGTTGATGCCCACCAGCAGCATCAGCAGCAGCGCCACGGCAAACGCGCCGCCTACCCGGCTGGGCAGAATGAAGATGCGCCGCTGGTTCAGGCGCACGCTGGCTGCCGGCGGAATACGTCTGGCCAGCCAGCGCCGCCAGAGCGGTTTCAGCGCAGCGCGCATCAGAGTGCCGGCACTTCGCGCAGCAGCCATTGCACCAGGCTGCCGCCACCGTGGCCGGTAGGGTCGGCGCGCTCGCGCAGGCGATGGCCGACCACCGATGGCAGCACCGCCTGTACGTCCTCGGGGATCACGTAATCGCGCTCGGCCAGCAATGCCCAGGCCCTTGCCGCGGCCAGCAGCGCCAGGCTGGCGCGCGGCGACAGGCCCCAGGCGAACTGCGGCTGGCTGCGCGTCGCCTCGACCAGGCGCAGCACGTAGTCGACCAGCGCATCGCTGGCGCGCACCTTGGGTACTTGCGCCTGCAGGCGGGCCAGCTCGGCATGGTCGAGAATCGGCTCGATGCGCGGCAGCAGGTCGCGCCGGGCGTCGCCCAGCAGCAAGGCGCGCTCGGCGGCTTGCGCCGGATACCCCAGCGACAGGCGCATGAGAAAGCGGTCGAGCTGGGACTCGGGCAGGGCGAAGGTGCCGCCGCTGCTGACCGGGTTCTGCGTGGCGATGACGAAGAACGGCTCGGGCAGCGGCCGGGTCGCGCCCTCGATGGTCACCTGGCCCTCCTCCATGGCCTCGAGCAGCGCACTCTGGCTCTTCGGCGTGGCGCGGTTGATCTCGTCGGCCAGCACCAGCTCGGCGAAGATCGGCCCGGGATGAAAGACGAACTGGCCGCTGTCCTTGTCGAATACCGAGGTGCCGAGAATGTCGCCCGGCAGCAGGTCGGAGGTGAACTGGATACGCTGGAAACTCAGCCCCAGCACGCGCGCCAGGGCATGGCTCAAGGTGGTCTTGCCCATGCCCGGCAGGTCTTCGATCAGCAGGTGCCCGCGCGCCAGCAGGCAGGTCAGCGCCAGGCGCACCTGCGCCTCTTTGCCCAGCAACACCTGATTGACCGAGTCGAGACAGGTATCGAGTTTGCTTCGCATCGTTCGCTCCTTATGCAGAACGTCGATGCTACTGGGGCGCCGGCACGCGGCATAGCGCGGCGCAAACTTTACTCACGAATCTGTGAGGCCAGCCGCTATGCCAGGCGAAATTGTCCGGCCATGCCCTGCAGCTCGCGCCCCAGCTCGGCCAGCTGGATGCTCGAGGCGGCCGTCTCGTCCATGGCCGTGGCCGACTGATCGGCGATATCGCGGATCGAGGTGACACTACGGTTGATTTCCTCGGCCACGGCGCTCTGCTGCTCGGCCGCCGCGGCGATCTGCTGGTTCATCTCCGAGATCAGGCTCACCGCCTCGGCAATCGCCGCCAGCGCGCCCTCGGTCTGGTTGGCATCGCCAACGGTCAGGCTCACCAGGCTGGCGCTCTGCTCCATGTCGCTCACGGCGCGGCGGCTGCCCTCGCGCAGGGCCTCGATCAGCGACTCGATTTCCGCCGTCGATTGCTGGGTACGTTTGGCCAGGGCACGCACCTCATCGGCGACCACGGCGAACCCGCGCCCCTGTTCACCGGCGCGCGCCGCCTCGATGGCGGCATTGAGCGCCAGCAGGTTGGTCTGCTCGGCGACGCTCTTGATCACATCGAGCACCGCATCGATGCGCTGGGTATCCTGGCTCAGGCGCTGGATGCTCTGCGTGGTGGCCTCCATCGCAGCGGCCAACTGTTCGATGCGTTGCAGGGTCTGCCGCACCACCTGGCTGCCGGCACCTACGCGCTGGTCGGCCTGCTCGGTGGAAGCGGCTGCGGCTTCGGCGTTGCGTGCCACCTCGTGTACGGTGGCGGTCATCTCGCTCATCGCGGTGGCGACCTGGTCGGTTTCCAGCTTCTGGCCATTGACGCCCTGGCGGGTCTGCTCGGCGGTTGCCGAAAGCGTCTGCGCCGAACTGGAAATCTGCGCCACCCCGCCCTGCAGGCGGCCGACCATTTCCCGCAGGTTGCCGGCCATGCGCTGCATGGCGGCGAGCAGTTGGCCGATCTCGTCACGCCGATCCTGTTCGATACGCACGCTGAGATCGCCGGCGGCGATGGACTCGGCCAGATCGATCACCCGCTTGAGCGGACGCACGATGGCCAGGCTGATGATGATCGCCGCTCCCAGACCGAACAGCAGGGCCAGTGCCGCTGCCGCGATGATCAGGCCACTGCTGGCCTGGCGCTGGGCATGCATGGTCTGGCGCTGGGTTTCCAGGGCCAGCTCGACGCGTTGCAGCAGTTGCTCGACCTGAGCGACCAGTTGCCCGTAAACCTGTTTCTGCTGCTGCAGCTGGGCGGCGTATTCCTTGAGGCGCTCGTTGAAGGAGTCGACATTGACCACCACCTCACCGAGTACCGCGGCATAACCGGGGTCATCCAGCGCATCGCGCAGTTCCGCAGCCAGGGCCTGTGCCTCGCCGGCCTGGGCGATTTCGCTCTGCTGCTGGGTATCGCTGCGCCGGCTGGCCTCCAGACGCTGGCGCGCCTGGTCCAGCGCCTGCAGCAGCAGCTGGTGGATCTTGCCGACCTTGCCGGCCTGCAGCACCGAATCGCCGCCCTGCTCGCCCTGGCTGCTCTTGAGCAGGTCGACGCCATCCTCGGACAACCCTTCCTGCAGCAGATCCAGGCTGTTGGCGGCGCTGACCACCAGCCAGTCGGCGGCCTGCAGCGACAGCTGCATGTTGTCGGTGAGCTCGACGTAACGGGCAAAGGCGCTGCGGTAGTCGGCCAAGGCCGGTTCGACCTGCGCCATGATCGCGGCGGTATCGCTGTCCAGTTCGGCTTGCAGTGCCTGCCCGGCCTGCAGGATGGCCTCGGCCTGCTGAGCCAGGCGCTCGGCCTGCTGACTGTCGCCACTCAGGGCGAACGCCTGCTCGCTCTGGCGCATGCGCAGCACCTGTTCGCCCAAGGCGTTCATGCGCTGCTGCAGCTCGGCGCCGGCACTGACCTCACGCAGCGCCAGCAGACCGGTCGCGGCCACCAGGGCAGTCAGAATCAGCACCAGCGCAAAACCCAGCATCAACTTGCCGGCCGTACTCAGACTGGCCAAGCGCTTGCCCAACGAGCCACCCATGACAACCCCCTGCCTACCGCAGCCAGCTCCGAATTCTGGAACATAGGAGCGCGATGCTGCTGGCGACAAGCCAGCAGGCAGCGAGATGGCCGGGAAAGCTAACTGGAGGTCGTTTTCAGAACGGGTTCAGGGGCGCTGCATCTGGAACAGGTCCCGCGTGCGGCAGTAGGCGCTGCCGCCCAGGCGCCCGACCAGGTCGAGCTTGAGCGGGTCGAGACGCCCCTGCTCGTTCAGCACCGCATCGTCGACGTGCGCCAGCAGCACCTCGGCGAAGACCAGATGGCAGCTGGGCCGCTGCGCCGGATAGGGCTGGATCTGCGCCACCCGACACTCGAAGGTCACCGCAGCGCCGGCGACCCGCGGCACGTCGATACGCTCGCATGGCAGGCTGGCGATGGCGCAGTGGGCGAACTCGCTGACCTCGTGCGGCAATATGGCCGCACTGGCATTCATCGCCTCGGCCTGGGCGAAGCTGACCAGCTGAATCGCCAGTTCACCGTTGGCCTGGGCATTGCGCAGGCTGTCCTTGAGGCTGCCATCGTCACGGGTATTGACGTTGACCAGCAGGGTCGGCGGGTTGTCGCTGATCACCTGGAAGAAGCTGAACGGCGCCAGGTTGGCCACGCCGTCGGCCGAACGCGTCGAAACCCAGGCGATCGGCCGCGGCGTGACGCTGGAAGCCAGCCAGCGATAGGCCTCGAGCGGGCTCAGCTCGGCGAAATCGAGCTGCATCAGCGCCCCGCTCGCGATTCGCGGATATAGAAGCGCGCACGCTCGGCCTTGCTGGTGCAGCCTTCGTAGGCTTCGAACTGCTGCTGGGTCTTGGCAGCGGTCAAAAGCGACAGCGCCTTGGAATAGCTCACGGTACCGGCGAAGCCTTCGGCCTCGGCGATGCTCAGCTCTTTCCAGGCGGCATCCAGCTGATTGGCGCAGGTTTCGCGGTAAACGGTCTTGCCGGCGCAGCCGGTAAGCGTCAGCGCCAGCAGCGGCAAACAGATCCAGTGTTTCATCGACCACACTCCTCGGACGGATATGACTACGGATTGAAGCTTAGGACGTCGGCGCCCCGGGAAAGTGCCCGCTTCGCTGGCGCAGGTACTCCACCACCGCCTGCTGCTCGCCGGCGAACTCGATGCGTGCGGCCTTGCTCTCGCGCTGGAACACGTACATGGGATCGTAGTACTCCACCAGCAAGGCTTCGATCCAGCCGCGATGGGTATCGACCTGGCCATCGCGCGCCTGCTCCTCCAGCGCCTGGTCCATGATCGCCGCCAGCCGCTGGTAACGCTCGCCACCAAGACGCCGGGTGATGTTGGCCAGGCTCTCGCGCAGGCGTGCGGCAAAGGCGGCAAACCCGGCCTCCGCGCCCTGTACCGCGACGAACTCGGCGCACAGCTCGACCACGTAGGCCTGCAGGATACGCTCGACGCGATCGGCCAGGCTGTCTTCCAGCCACACCAGTGGATAGTGCTGCATGCCCTGATAGAGCGGCAGCGGCAAGGAGCAACGACCGATCAGACGCGCCTCGTCTTCCAGCACGAACTGCTGCTGCCCGGCGGCGCGGCGCTTGAGCAGGTCGATGGCCAGAACGTTCTCGAAGTCGATCTGCGCGGGCTGGGCACTGGCACGCTTGCCGAAACTGGAGCCGCGATGATTGGCATGCGCCTCCAGGTCCACGGCGTTGCCCAGCTGCGCGAGCACCTCGGTCTTGCCGGTGCCGGTCATGCCGCCGACCAGAACGAAATCGCACTCGGCCACTGCCTGCTCGGTGGTTTCCAGAAGGAAGGTGCGCATGGCCTTGTAGCCACCGACCACCCGCGGGTAATCGATACCGGCCTCGCTTTTCAGCCATTGCTGGACGATCTGCGAGCGCAGGCCACCGCGGAAGCAGTACAGGTAGCCATCGGGATTGGCCCTGGCAAAGGTCGCCCAGGCCTCGATGCGTTCGGCCTTGGTGCGGCCGCTGACCAATTGATGCCCGAGTTCGATGGCCGCCTGCTGGCCGTGCTGCTTGTAGCAGGTGCCGATCTTCTGCCGCTCGATGTCGGTCATCAGCGGCAGGTTGGTCACGCCGGGGAAGGCGCCCTTGAGAAATTCCACCGGTGCCCGGGTATCCATCATCGCCCGGTCGTTGAGGAAAAGATCGCGGTAATCGGTGCAGTCGTTGCGCATCAGAGCACCTCGACCGCGTAGCGCTGTCGCTCGACCATTGCGCCGATGGGCGCCAGGTTCAGCCCCAGCTCGGCAGCCACGGCGAGGAACTCGGCCTCGCCTTCCGGCGCCACCGCTATCAGCAGGCCGCCGCTGGTCTGCGGGTCGCACAGCAGCAGCTTGGCCAGCTCCGGCAGCGGCGCGATCTTCTCGCCATAGCTGTCGAAGTTGCGCAAGGTGCCGCCGGGTACGCAGCCCTGCTCCAGGTAATGCTCGACGCTGTCCAGACGCGGCACGCGAGCGAACTCCACGCGCGCGCTGAGGCCGCTGCCATCGGCCATCTCCACCAGGTGGCCGAGCAGGCCGAAACCGGTCACGTCGGTCATCGCCCGCACGCCGGCCAGCTTGCCGAAGCGGCTGCCGGGTTTGTTCAGGGTGCACATCCAGTCACGCGCCAGGCCGACGTCCTCGCCGCGCAGCTTGGCCTTCTTCTCCGCGGTGGTGAGGATGCCGATGCCCAGCGGCTTGGTCAGGTAGAGCTTGCAGCCGGCCGTGGCGGTGTCGTTGCGTTTCATGTTGGCTTTGCTCACCAGGCCGGTGACCGCCAGGCCGAAGATCGGCTCGGGCGCGTCGATGGAATGGCCGCCGGCCAGCGGGATGCCGGCCTCGTCGCATACCGCACGGCCGCCGCGAATCACCTCGCGGGCCACTTCCGGCGCCAGTACGTTGACCGGCCAGCCGAGGATGGCGATGGCCATCAGCGGGTCGCCGCCCATGGCGTAGATGTCGCTGATGGCATTGGTGGCAGCGATACGGCCGAAATCGTAGGGATCATCGACGATGGGCATGAAGAAGTCGGTGGTGGAAACCACCCCGCGTTCCTCGTCGATGGCATAGACCGCCGCGTCGTCGCGCGAGGCGTTGCCCACCCACAGCCGCGGATCGAGGTTCTGCGCGCCGCTGCCGGCGAGGATCACTTCCAGCACCTTGGGGGAAATCTTGCAGCCGCAACCGGCGCCATGGCTGTACTGGGTCAAACGGATTGGCTCGCTCATGTCTCTCTCTTGCATCGACCACTGGCGGCGGATTCTAGCAAAGACCGCCTTGGCGCAGCGCCTTTGCGCGAGTAAGGTCGATGCATCGGGGGGGATTTTCCTATGAGCAAGAGAGTGGCGCTGGTGCTGGGCTCGGGGGGCGCGCGCGGCTACGCCCATATCGGCGTGATCGAGGAGCTGCAGGCGCGCGGCTATGAAATCGGCTGTATCGCCGGCTGCTCCATGGGTGCGGTGGTTGGCGGCATCTTCGCCGCCGGCAAGCTGCGTGAATACCGGGAATGGATAGAAAGTCTGGATTACCTGGACGTGCTGCGGCTGCTCGACGTCAGCTTCCGCCTCGGCGCCATACGCGGCGAGCGGGTGTTCGGGCGGATCCAGGAGATCGTCGGTGAAGTGGATATCGAGAACCTCAGCATCCCCTTCACCGCCGTTGCCACCGATCTGACCAACCAGCAGGAGATCTGGTTTCAGGAAGGCTGCCTGCACCAGGCGATGCGCGCCTCGGCGGCGATTCCCAGCCTGTTCACCCCGGTCGTTCAGGGCAAGCGCATGCTGGTCGACGGCGGCCTGCTAAACCCGCTGCCGATCGTACCGGTGGTGTCCAGCCACTGCGATCTGATCATCGCGGTCAACCTCAACGCCACCAACCAGAATCACTACCAGCTGCCGGTCATCGAGCGCCCTGCCGCGCTCAAGGGCCGCATCGACCAGCTGATGACGTCGCTCGGCTCGCGCCTGCCAAGCTTTCGCCGCAAGAGCGAGGACGAAACGCTGCTGCTGGCCGACGCGCAGCGCGTCGCCGATGAACTCAGCCCGGCGGCGGCGCCCAGCCGCAAGGCCGGCGACGAGGCAGCGCCGAAGTCTGCCAGCGGCTCGCGTGTTGCCGAGCTCAGCGGGCCGGCGTCACTGCTGGAACTGGTCAACCAGAGCTTCGAGGTGATGCAGACCTCGCTGGCCCAGTACAAGATCGCCGGTTACCCGCCGGACGTACTGATCAACGTACCCAAGCGCGCCTGCCGCTTCTTCGAGTTCTACAAGGCGCCGGAGCTGATCATGCTGGGCCGGCAGATCGCCCGCGACACCCTGGACAAGTACGAAAGCGAACGCGGCTGAGCAGCCTCAGCCGCGCGCCTGCTCGCCCGGCAAGGGCTTGTCCACCACCTGTTCGGCCGGCGGCGCCTTGTCCGCCACCCAGTCGCTGAGCAGGCTGTAGGCCACCGCCAGGAGTGTCGGGCCAAGGAACAGGCCCATGAAACCGAACGCCAGCAGGCCGCCGAACACGCCCAGCAGTACCACCACCAGCGGCAGGTTGCCGCCGCGACTGATCAGGTAAGGCTTGAGAATGTTGTCCACGCCACTGATGACGAACATGCCCCAGACGCCGAGGAACAGGGCGAAACCGTAGTCGCCCTGCCACACCAGCCAGGCGGTGGCGGGAATCCACACCAGCGGCGGCCCCATCGGAACCAGGCTGAGGACGAAGGTGAGGATGCCCAGCACTATCGCCCCCGGCACCCCGGCGATCCAGAAACCGATCAGCGCCAGCAGGCCCTGGGCGGCGGCGGTGCCGATCACACCGTTGACCACCCGCTGTACGGTGCCGGCCACCAGTTCCAGATAGTGGTCGGCGCGCTCACCGATCAGGCGCTCCAGCAGGCCGTGGACGAACACCGCCAGACGCGGGCCGTCACGGTAGAAGAAGAACACCAGTACCAGGCTCAGGGCCAGCTCCAGCATGCCGCCCCCGAGCTGCGCGCTGCGCGCCAGCAGCCAGTTGCCGACCTGGCCGAGATAGGGCCTGAGGGAGGCGAAGAAGGCTGCGCCCTGCTGGTCGATGGTCAGCCACAGCGCAGCCAGGCGCTCGCCCACCAGTGGCAGGCCGGCCAGCCAGGCCGGCGGTGGCGGCAAGCCTTCGACCTGCAGGTCCTTGATCAGCGCGTTGGCGTCCTTGATGTGGTCGGCCAGGTTGAAGCCCAGCCAGATCAGTGGGGTGGCCACCAGGATTATCCAGCCGCAGGTGAGAATGCCCGCCGCCAGTGACAGCCGGCCATTGAGCAACTGGGTCAGCAGACGCATCAGCGGCCAGCTGGCGAAAGCCAGCACCGCAGCCCAGAACAGCGCCGACCAGAACGGTGCCAGCACCCAGAGGCTGGCCGCGAGCAGACCGAGCAGAAGAATCTGCACCAGCAGACGATCATTAGTGGCCACGAATCGAAACTCCCTTCGCCAGAACGACAAAGCGCCCATGATGGGCGCTCTGAATAACCGCTTCGTATCACAGCTTAGCGCAATAGACGCACCGTCAGCGCTTCGTCCGAGCCTTCAGCCAGTTCCAGACGCGCTTCGCGCACGCGCTGCTCGATCAGCGCCCCACGCCAGTCCTGCGCCTGGCTGCCGGCGAGGCTGACACGCAGGGTGCTGTCGAGGTTCAGGCTGCGTGCCAGCACCTCCACCCAGGCGCTGTCGGCCTTGGCCTCGCCGGGCAGCCTCAGCTGGCCATCGGTACGCAGTTGCCGCAGCAGGGTCGCAGGCGTAGGCAGAAGTTCGCCCAGCGGCGTGCCGGCATCCAGTTGCTCGGCGTGCAGATAGGCGCGGCGGTTGCCGCGGGTGATGCTGTACAGGGCCAGCAGGCTCTCGTGATTCGGCTCGGCCAGGCGCAGCAGCGCGTAGGCCTGCTGATCGTCCGAGCCGTACAGCGTGGCATTGCCGAACACCGCGTTGGCCCACAGGTTGCTGGCACCACACTCACGTCCCTGGCACCAGTACAGCAGCTCGGCCCCCTGCTCCAGCAGCGCCTCGCGCGAAGCGTTGAATACCTGGTCGGCGCTGTGGGTGCGCGGCAGCTCGTAGGTCACCGCGCTGTGCTGGCCCTGCACGAGAATTTCACGCTCGTAACGCAAACGCCCGCTGATGCGGCGGATCGAACCCTGCGGATAGATGCGCTCGACGTCGGGCGCCTCCTTGAACGCAACGATCTGGCTGGCAGGAAAACGTGGCAGAACCTCGAGATCGCGGCTGCCAGGAAGATCGGCCGCCAGCACGGCGCCGCTGCAGAGGGTGGCCAGCGCTGCGCCAAACAGCTTCATGCGCCCCATCATCGAAACGGACCCTGTTGCGGGAAAATGGCGGGCGGGCTTGCGAAGCGGTGGGTGACGACGTTGAACGGGTCGATCATGCGATCCTCCATGGCAGACCGCCACACCTTTCCCCACGGCCGCTGGCAAGTCAAGGCGAGCGCAGGAATGGATTGAAACAATCCGCTACGAGCTGCGCACCGGTTTCGTCGTCCAGGTGCAGGTGGTGCCCGCCCGGCAGGCGGTGCACCTCGAAGGGCAGGTCCTGCAACAGCGCCCGTACGGCCGGTTGCGCGCCCATCATGCCCTGCTCTGCCAGCACCAGACTGACCGGGCATTGCAGCGCGCGCACGAAGGCCTGGGCATGTGCCCAGCTCAGGCGCAGGGGCGAAGGCAGCGTCAGGCGGCTGTCGGTACGCCAGGTGTAGCCGCCAGGCACGGGCATCAGTCCACGCTGGGCCAGCAGTTCGGCCGCTTCGCGGCTGACCGCGCCGACGCCCTTCATGCGCGCCTCGACCGCGCGCGCCATCTCGGCATACACCGGCTTGCGCTTGTCGCTCAGCGCCTGCCTGGCCCGCAGCGCCTCGCCGAGCTTGGCCGGTGCCTGCTCGGCTTCGCCGGTATAGGGCACCAGGCCGTCGATCAGCGCCAGGCGGGCGATCCGCTCGGGCATCGCGGCTGCCAACAGCACCGCGGTGATCGCGCCCATGGAATGCCCCAGGATGGAAAATCGCTGCCAGCCAAACTGCTCGGCGACCTGCAGCACATCGAAGGCGTAGTCCCACAACGCATAACCGGCGCCGGCGGCACGATGATCGGAGTGGCCATGGCCGGCAAAGTCCAGGGCGACGATGCGCAGCCCCTGCAGCTTGGGCGCCAGGCGCGCGAAGCTGGCCGCATTGTCCAGCCAGCCATGCAGGGCCAGTACCGGCAAACCGTCCTCCGGCCCGTACAGATGAGCCGCCAGCTCGATATGCGGCAGACTCAGGCGGACTTCCTCGAACCCCGTGCTCATGCGCTTTTCTCCTGGCTGGAGGCCCAACGGGTGAACAGCTGACGCAGCAGCTCGGCGGTCGCCTGGGGGCGTTCCAGCGGAAACATGTGGCCACCCGGCAGATGGTGATATTCGGCGCGCGGCATGCGACGAAGCAGGCGGGCGTGATGCGGCAGCACCACGCGACTGTGGCGCCCGCGCACCATGGCCAGCGGCACCGCCAGCTGCTGCGGCCGCCCCGGCGCGGTATGCGGCACGCTGCGATAGATGCTGATTTCGGTGGCCGGATCGAATTTCAGTCGCAGCCCCTGCTCGGCCATCTGCAGGCCATGACTGACATAGGCATCCAGGCATTCGGGATCGAAACGGCGGAACAGGCTCTTGCCGGCGAAGTAATCGCGCGCCTCGGCCAGATCGTTGAACGCCTCGCGCCGGCCCAGGGTACGCCCGGCCGGCGTGATGCGATCGATGAAGCCGAAGCGCTTGGCGGCGCGGATCACCATGCGGTCGGCCAGGGTCAGCACCGGCGAGTCGAGCATCACCACGCCGCGGTACAGCTCGGGGCGGAGCAAGGCCGCGTGGTAGTGCAGCACGCCGCCGAGGGAATGGCCGACACCCCAGACCGGCTCGGCGCCGCCTTCCAGGTGGTGGATCAGCTCATCGACCAGGTTCGACCAGTTGTCATTGACCGGAAAACGCGGGTCGTGGCCATGCTGCTCCAGGTGCTGCACCTGAAAATCCGGCGCCAGCGCCGCGAACAGCTTACCGTAGGTGGCCGAAGGAAAGCCGTTGGCATGGGCGAAGAAGATCGGCTGCGGCATGCATCGAACTCGAAAAGGCGAACATCCCGCGATTTTCCGGCAGCCGTCGGCAGGCGGCAATGACCGTAATTGCCATTGATGGCGGCGCAATGGTCAGGCCTATGACACAAGCCGGCCGACGATGCTCAGCGCCACCAGCAGAAACACCAGGCCGCAGACGAAGTCGATGGTCGGCGCTACCTGCAACAGCCGCTGACGCATCAGCGGGCGGCTCAGGGTCATGCCGAGCAGGCCGAACCAGAACAGACTGAGGCCGAACAACAGCGCCGCACAGGCGACCTTGCCGGGTAGCGACATATCGGCCGGCACCAGGCTGCTGAGCAGGGCCAGGAAGAACACCAGCGCCTTGGGGTTGCCCAGATTGGTCAATACGCCGCGCAGCCAGGGCCCGAACAGCGAAGGCGTCAACTCGCCATCCAGACGCCCGGGGCCGGCACTACCGCGCCACCAGCCCCGCACCGCGCCGATACCCAGCCAGCCCAGATAGAGCGCACCGCCGACCTGCACCAGATCGAACAGCCACTGGGTACGGCTGAGCAGCAAGGCCACGCCGCTGAGCACCAGGGTGCCGTGCAGGAGGATGCCGCAGGCCAGGCCCAGCGCGCTGAGCAGACCCGCCCGCTGCCCTTGGTGCAGGGCGGTACGCACCACCAGCGCCACATCGGGGCCGGGACTGATAAGGGCCACCGCGAATACGGCAGCCAGCGACAGCAAGACGGACGTCTCCTGCATGGTGATCTCCAGGAAAGGGACAAGGATGGACGGTGCGGCTGAATCAGCCCTGGCGCAGGCGCGCCGGCGGCAGGCCGTAGGTGCGGCGGAACAGCCGCGAGAAATGCGCCTGGTCATAGAACCCCAGGCGCAGCGCGATCTCGCTCAGCGGCTCGCCTGCCAGCACCAGCGGCAACGCCCGCTGCAGGCGCAGCTGGGTGAGCCATTGATGCGGCGGCAGGCCGGTGTGCTGGCGAAAACGCCGCAGCGCCTGCCAAGGGCTCATGGCGCAGAACGCAGCGATCTCCTCCAACGTGGGCGGATCGTCCAGGCGACTTTCCAGCCAGTCGCGCAGGCGCTGCCAGGTGCGCTGGTCGAAGACGCGATGCGGCTCGCTGACGCGCAAGGTCGAGCCCATCTCCAGCAACTGGGCCAGCGCCTGCCACAGCGCCTCTTCCTGCGCCAGCGGCGAGCCTTCCAGCATCGCCGCATGAAAACGCTGCAGGCGCTGCGACAGCAGCGGATGGCGCAGGCTGCTGGTGGTCAGCCTCGGTGCGCCCTGACGCCCGTCGCTCAGGGAACGACTGGCCTCGTCCAGCCAGAAGGGATCGAAGGCCATCACCCGGATGCGATAGCCCTGCCCCTCCAGGCAGGCGCCGTCATGAATACCCTCCGGGGCCATCAGCAGCACGTCCCCTGCCCCGACATGCCGGCGCTCACCGCCATAGACGTAGCGATGCTGCCCCTGGATCAGCAGGCCGACGTGGTATTCCAGGTGGAAGTGCCGGGGAAAGGCGAAGCGGCTGTACTGCGCGTCGATCAGGCGAACGCCGGGCAGGCTGCTCTGGATGTGAGTGATCTGGTCCATGGCGCGTACTGTAGCGCCATGGACCGGGCAAATCTTGGATGAAATTGCAGATCTTATAGCCTGGTCAAAGGCTAGCGAGCTAGCGCCAGGCAAGGCGAAACCAGGCGAAAAAGCGCAGTTTACAAGCTGTAAATGAGTATTATTAGGCTGGTTTCAACGCAGTATGGCCGACGCGCAGCAGCCTTTGCTCTCAAAGCTTCGGCGGCTGCTCGCCCAACGGCACTATGGCCATGGTCAACCGCGAGATGCAGCTGGGCTTGCCGTCATCACCACACAGGCGAATATCCCAGACGTGCGTGGTACGCCCCAGGTGCACCGGCCGCGCCACCGCATGCACACGCCCGCTGCGCAGGCCACGCAAGTGGTTGGCGTTGACCTCGAGGCCGACGCAGTAAAAGCGACTGCTGTCGATGCACAGGTAGCTGGCGGTGGAGCCCAGCGTTTCCGCCAGCACCACCGAGGCGCCGCCATGCAGCAGGCCGTAAGGCTGGTGAGTGCGCGAGTCGATCACCATGCTGGCGCTGAGCGATTCGTCGTCGAAGGCTTCGAAACGGATGTCCAACACCTCGCCGATGCTGTCCTTGAGGGTGGCGTTGAGCGCCTCGATGTCGGGGGTGCGTTGCCAGAGAGCCATTGGATCTTTCCTTGTGCGGAGGGAAACCGGGGCCGGCAGTGCCGGCCCGACGCTGCTCAATCGTGCCAGAGCACCACTTCGCTGCGCTGCTGCCATTCGGCGAAACGCTCGCCGTAGGTGCCTTCGATCACGGCGCGCTTGATCTTCAGCGTGGGTGTGAGGAAGCCGTTCTCCACCGCCCAGACCTCCCGAACCAGCACCAGCCCCTGCAGGCGCTCATGTTGATCGAGGCGGTCATTGACCTGTGCCACCAGCGCCTTGAGGCTGTTCTCCAGCTCGGCACGACCGTCGTTGGCCGCCTCCTGGCGCCCCACTTCAGACAGCACGCACAGGGCGATCGGCTGCGGCAGGCCGTCACCCACCACGCACACCTGCTCGATACGCGAATGCTCGCCGATGCGGTTCTCGATCGGCGCCGGTGCCACGTACTTGCCCTTGCTGGTCTTGAAGATTTCCTTGATCCGTCCGGTCAGACGCAAGTTGCCCTCTGCATCCTGCTCGCCCTTGTCGCCAGTGCGCAGGAAGCCGTCGTCGGTCAGCGCCTCGGCGGTCTTGACCGGGTCCTTGTAGTAACCCTGCATGGTCGCGCCGCTGCGTACCTGGACTTCGCCATCCTCGGCGATACGCACCTCGACACCGGGGTTGTTCTGGCCGATCCAGCCCTGCTTGAACCTGCCGGGCCGGCAGACGTGGGAGTAGCCGCAGTTCTCGGTCATGCCGTAGACCTCCTGGATCTCCATGCCCAGGCGGCGATACCAGTTAAGCAACGCCTCGGGCACCGGAGCGGCGCCGGACAACGCATAGCGAATGGCATCCAGCCCGAGGCCGGCGAGCACCTTGCGGCCGACGATGCGGCCGATGATCGGCAGCCTGAGCAGGCGGTCGAGCTTGTGCGCCGGCATCTTGCCGTACACCCCCATCTGGAACTTGGTCCAGATCCGCGGCACGCCGAACATCACCGTCGGCCGTGCGCGTTTGAGGTCATCGAGGAAGGTGTCCAGGCTTTCGGCGAAGAAGATCGTCTGCCCGGCGTAGATAGAGGCCAGCTCGACGAACATGCGCTCGGCCACGTGGCACAGCGGCAGGTAGGAAATGAGCCGGTCATCCTCGCCCACACCGAACAGCTTGATGGCGTTGCTGGCGGCAAAACCGAAATTGGAGAAATTGTGCATCACGCCCTTGGGCGTACCGGTGGTACCGGAGGTGTAGATGATGGTGGCCAACTGGTTGGCCGCCGGCTTGGGATCATCCTGAATCGGCGCGCAGCGCTGCAGGTCGTCCCAGCTGTAGTCGAAGCTGCCTTGCGGATGCAAGGGCAGGCTGACGGTCGGCAGCCCCTCGGGCAGCCCCGGCGCCATGGCCTGCCAGTCGTCGAGCTTGCCGATGAAGGCCAGCGCCGCCTCGGAGTGCTCCAGCACCTGACGCATGGAGTCGGCGGTCAGGTTGGGATACAGCGGCACCGACACGTGGCCGGCCATCCAGATCGCCAGGTCGGCGATGATCCAGTGCGCGCAGTTCTTCGAGACGATGGCGATGCGGCTGCCCTGCGGCAATTCGCGGCTGCGCAGCCAGCTGGCGGCGCGGCGCGCCTGCTCCCCCACGTCGCCCCAGCTCAGCTCCAGCAGCCTTCCACCGCCCAGGGGTTGCACCATGTAGCGTTTGTTCGGGTGCCTTGCTTCACGTTCGTAGAACAGCTCGAGCGGCAAACGGATTGCATCAGCCACAGGGCTTCCTCCTTTGTTGTTTTTGTAGGAATCAACCAAGCACTTGCTTGGTCGACTATTCCACGCAGACAAAAGAGGCGCAAGTTAAGAAATGTTTCTGGTTCGGGCTGCAGCCTGCAGGCTGGTCAGTATGAGGCCCTGGTGCAAGCGTCAACCTTGCGATCCTGCCTGCAGCTTGCAGCCTGTGGCCTGTGGCCTGCGGCCGCTCAACGCGGATGGATCAGCGCCAGCAGCTCCATCAGCCCGGCGGCGGGTATGTCGCCTTCCAGCTCGGCCAGGCTGGCGGTGCGCATGGGCAGCGGCTCCTGGCGATGACCATGCACCAGCAGCCCGCCCAGCGCACCGATCAGCGGCTGATGGCTGACCAGCAGCACCTCGGCACCAGCGCGCTCGTCGAGGTACTTGAGTACCTCGCGCGGGTCGCTGTCCGGTGTCAGCCAGGGCACGGTGCTTATCTTGCCGGCGAAGCCCAGCGCATCACGCACCAGATCGGCCGTCTGCTGGGCACGCACGTAAGGGCTGGCGACGATCGCGGTCAGGGGCCGGCCGGCAAGCTGCGCGGCGGCCTGCTGCACTTCCTGACGACCATGGGCGGTCAGCTCGCGGGCGGCATCGCTCGCAGCCTGCGGCTCGGCCTGACCGTGGCGCAGCAGCCATAGCCTCACAGCTTCGGCTCCTCGTCACGCACCGGGTGCGGCGCCGGCGGGATGCTGTGGGCGGTTTCGCCTTCCGGAGCGCGAGGCGTCGGCCAGTCGGCGAACGGCCAGGGTTTTTCATCGGTGTTGAAGGTGCCGAAACGGCCGATCTGCGCCAGGTACTGGCTGAGACTGTCGCCGAAACCCAGCAGGCCGGCATTCGGTGCGCCATAGAACAGGCGATAGCCCAGCTGCAGCAAGACCACGGCACCGAGCAGCAGCTCGGCCAGTTGCCAGACGATGACGAAGATCACCATCCACAGAATGCGCAGCAGAATCGACTCGCGCTCCAGTTCCTGCTTTTCATCGCTCATGACTCACGCTCCTTGATTGGCTGCCGGCTCAGAAACCGGCAGTGGGGATGAAATCGACGTCGGTCTTGGGTTCGCCACGCATCAGCAGCTCGATCACCTGAGCCAGCGTACGCCCCTCGAACAGCACGGCATGCAGACCGGCGACCAGCGGCATGTAGACCTCCAGTTCTTCGGCGCGCGCCTTGAGCACCTTCAGGGTATTGACCCCTTCGGCGACCTCGCCCAGGCGTTGTACCGCCTCATCCAGGCTGAGGCCCTGGCCCAGGGCGTAACCGACCTGATAATTGCGGCTCTTGGGTGACGAACAGGTGACGATCAGGTCGCCGACCCCGGCCAGGCCGAGGAAGGTCATCGGGTTGGCGCCGAGCTTGACCGCGAAGCGGGTCATTTCCGCCAGGGCGCGGGTGATCAGCATGCTCTTGGTGTTCTCGCCCATGCCCAGCGCGGCCGCCATGCCGGACATGATGGCGTAGACGTTCTTCAGCGCGCCGCCGAGCTCGACGCCGAAGCGGTCGGCACTGGCATAGACGCGGAAGGTTCGCCCGTGCAGCGCCTGCTGCACGCGCAAACACAGTTCTTCGTCCTCACTGGCAATCACCGTGGCGGTCAGCGCATGGTCGGCCACTTCCTTGGCGAGATTAGGCCCGGACAGCACACCGATGCGCGCATCGGGTGCGATTTCCTCGAGAATCTGGCTCATCAGCTTGAAGGTCCTGGCTTCGATGCCCTTGGTGGTGCTCACCAGCATCTTGCTCGCCAGGAGCCCGGCCACGGGCTGCAGGGCATCGCGCAATGCGCTGGAAGGCAGCGCCACCAGTACCAGTTCGGCCTGTTGCAGTGCGGCGCCGAGGTCGCTGGTCGGTTCGATGCCCGGATGCAGCTTGACGCCCTTCAGATAACGCGGATTCTCGCCGCTCTGGCGCATCTGCTCGGCCTGTTCGGGATCGCGCATCCATTGCAGGACGCGCTGGCCGTTCTCCGCCAGCAGGTTGGCCAGGGCGGTGCCGAAACTGCCGCCGCCGAGGACGGCAATGGGTTGAAGCTGTGTCATAGGTCTTCCGGATAAGGCCATGCGTGATGGCGGTCTGCGGTCATTATACGGAGCCGAGAGTGCCCGGCCAGGGCAAAAGTTCAGTGGCCGAGCGCGGGGCAAACGAGAATTACCGCAGAGTGCGCACGCCTGGCACTGGCAAAGCGCGACGGGTCGGTTAACATGCCGGATCGACGTTAATTGCCAAGGACGATTCGTGCCCACAGGCAGCCCCTTGCCCCCGCCCTGCCCCTCTCGCCAGCAGGCAGCAGAGCCGCAGCCCGCCAGGGACGGTACAACCACTGGCCAGCGCCGTGGCTGGAACATTCATACCCGCACCCAGCTGATCAGCGTCGGCCCGGCCCTGCTGCTGACGTTGCTGCTGACCGGTTTTCTCACCTTCACCCGCCTGCAGGACCTGCGCCAGGAGCAGGGTCATACCGGTCAATTGATCGCCAACCAGCTCGCGCCCGCCACCCAGTACGGCGTGCTCAATGACAATCTGAACACCCTGGAAAGCCTGCTACGGGCCACCTTGAGCACTCCCGACGTGCGCTTTGCCGAGGTGCGCGACCGCGACGACAACATCCTGGTCTACGTCGAACGCCCCAAGGAGCAAGGCCAGAGCACCCCGCAGGTGGAGGTGTTTCAGGCACCGATTCACTTGCAAGGTCCGCCAGGCCGTGAATGGCCATTGCCGCCGGGCAGGTCACTCGGCGACGGCTACCTGGGCCGGGTGATCGTGGGCATATCCAATGACACCTTCAGCACCCGCCAGCAGGAAATCCTGATGAAGGCCGGGGTTCTCTCGCTGTTCGCCCTGCTGCTGACCTTCCTCCTTGCCCGCCGCCTGGCCAGGCAGCTCGCTCAGCCGCTCAGTGCCATGGGTCAGGCCCTCGAACGCATCCAGGGCGGCGACTATCGTCCCGCGCTGATCGAGCGCGGCAACGACGAGCTGACCGATCTGGCCCGGCATATCAACAACCTGGCCTGCGCGCTCGAGCAAAGCGGCCGCGAACAACAGCAGGCGATCGCCGAGCTGATCCAGGCCCGCGAGGAGTCCGAACAGGCCAACCGCGCCAAGTCGGATTTCCTGGCCATGATGAGCCATGAGCTGCGCACCCCGATGAACGGCGTGCTGGGCATGCTGCAGTTGCTGGAAACCACCGCGCTGAACGACGAGCAGAGCGAGTACGCGGCCCTGGCCACCGAGTCCACCGAGCACCTGCTCAAGGTGATCAACGACATTCTCGACTTCTCGCGAATCGAACGCGGCGCACTGGAACTGGAGGCCATCGCCTTCAACCTGCTGGAGCTGTTGCAGGGTTCCATCCAGGTGTTCCAGCACAGCGCCCAGCAGCGCGGCCTGCAGTTGCAGCTGGACACCCAGCCTGGCCTGGAGCATCTGGAAGTACGCGGCGACCCCACGCGCATCCGGCAGATTCTGGTCAACCTGATCGGCAACGCGCTGAAGTTCACCGAAGAAGGCCATATCCGCGTGCAGACCCACTGGCAACCGCTGGACGACCAGGTGCTGTGGTTCACCTGCGCCGTGCACGACAGTGGCATCGGCATCGACGGCGAACGCCTGGAGCACATGTTCGATGCCTTCCAGCAGGCTGACACTTCCATTTCCCGGCGCTACGGCGGCACCGGCCTGGGCCTGCCGATCGCGCGCACCCTGGCCGAACGCATGGGCGGCACGCTGCGCGCGGAAAGCCAGCTGGGCGCGGGCTCGGTCTTCACCCTGGAAATTCCCCTGCCGTTTCGCCACTGCAGCGAACAGGCGCCGAGCGATGACAGCCAGCCCCTGAGCAGCGGCGACGGCCAGGCCGTGCTGCTGGTCGAAGACAATCCGGTCAACCAGACGGTGATCGAGGCCATGCTGCGCAGCCTGGGCTATCAGGTCAGCCTGGTCGGCGACGGCCAGCAGGCCGTGCAAAGCTGCGCGCAGCAGGACTATGCCGCGATCCTTATGGACTGCAGGCTGCCGCTGATGGATGGCTACGAAGCGACGCGGCAGATCCGCCAGCTCGAGCACGGCAGCCGGGTACCGATCATCGCCCTGACCGCCAATGCCCTGCAGGGCGATCGCGAAGCCTGCCTGCAAGCGGGAATGAACGATTACCTGGCAAAACCATTCAAACGAGCAGACCTGCAACGCATTCTGCTGCGCTGGTTGCCAGCCCGACCATAGGTGAGTGGCCGCCGTGACAAGCCCGAGTTACAAGGGTAATGCTGTTCACTTAAGGTTGTACGCGTGTGGCTCCCCTCTCCCATTTATGGGAGAGGGGCTGGGGGAGAGGGCTGAAAACACCACAAACTGCCGGTTTTCCCCTCTCCCTAACCCTCTCCCCAAAGGGGCGAGGGGACTAATCGCGTACGGTCATTTCTTAGGCAAACAGCATTACGAGTTACAAGGGGAAACCGCTGTGCCTGTGACAATGCCAGTACAGCAGAGTACAACTGTACTCACTGCTCTGTGACTTTCACCACAACGCAACAGTCTATGACTAGGCTGCCGGCAGACGCCCCCTATTTCAGGCGCGCCGGCCAGGACGATTCGCCCAGCCTTAAAAGCATGGGGACAATTGAGGAGCTCGCATGACAAAACAAAACGCCTACTCTCGGGAAGATCTGCTCGCCTGCGGCCGCGGCGAACTGTTCGGCCCCGGGAACGCGCAACTGCCCGCCCCGAACATGCTGATGATCGATCGCATCGTTCATATCAGCGAGACCGGCGGCAAGCACGGCAAGGGCGAAATCGTCGCTGAGCTCGACATCAACCCGGACCTGTGGTTCTTCGGCTGCCACTTCGAGGGCGACCCGGTGATGCCAGGCTGCCTCGGCCTCGACGCCATGTGGCAGCTGGTTGGCTTCTACCTCGGCTGGCAGGGCAACCCGGGCCGCGGTCGCGCCCTGGGCAGCGGCGAAGTGAAATTCTTCGGTCAGGTGCTGCCGACCGCCAAGAAGGTCACCTACAACATCCACATCAAGCGCACCATCAACCGCTCGCTGATCCTCGGCATCGCCGATGGCAGCGTCAGCGTCGACGGCCGCGAGATCTACAGTGCCGAAGGCCTGCGCGTTGGCCTGTTCACCTCTACCGACAGTTTCTGAAGGACTTGCACATGCGTCGTGTCGTGATTACCGGTCTGGGCATCGTTTCCTGCCTGGGCAATGACAAAGAAGCCGTTGCCAACAGCCTCCGCGCGGGCAAATCCGGCATCCGTTTCAACCCGTCGTACGCCGAAATGGGCCTGCGCAGCCATGTCTCCGGTTCGGTCAACCTGAACCTGGAAGAACTGATCGACCGCAAGCTGTTCCGCTTCATGGGCGACGCTGCGGCCTACGCCTACCTGGCGATGGAGCAGGCGATCAAGGATTCCGGCCTCAGTGAAGAGCAGATTTCCAACCCGCGTACCGGCCTGATCGCCGGCTCCGGTGGCGCCTCCACCTTCAACCAGATGGAAGCCATCGACACCCTGCGCGAGAAAGGCGTCAAGCGCGTCGGTCCGTACCGCGTGACCCGCACCATGGGCAGCACCGTATCGGCCTGCCTGGCCACCCCGTTCAAGATCAAGGGCGTCAACTTCTCCATCTCCTCGGCCTGCGCCACCAGCGCACACTGCATCGGCCAGGCCATGGAACAGATCCAGCTGGGCAAGCAGGACGTGGTCTTCGCCGGCGGCGGCGAAGAGGAGCACTGGAGCCAGAGCTGCCTGTTCGACGCCATGGGCGCCCTCTCCACCCAGTACAACGACACCCCGGAAAAGGCTTCGCGCGCCTACGACGCCAAGCGTGACGGCTTCGTCATCGCCGGCGGTGGCGGCATGGTGGTGGTCGAGGAGCTGGAACACGCCCTGGCCCGCGGCGCCAAGATCTACGCGGAAATCGTCGGTTACGGCGCCACCAGCGACGGCTACGACATGGTCGCCCCGAGTGGCGAAGGCGCGGTGCGCTGCATGCAGCAGGCGCTGGCCACCGTCGACACGCCGATCGACTACCTGAACACCCACGGCACCTCCACCCCGGTCGGCGACGTCGCCGAGATCCGCGGCGTCCGTGAAGTGTTCGGTGACAAGGCCCCGGCCATCAGCTCGACCAAGAGCCTGTCCGGCCACAGCCTCGGCGCTGCCGGCGTGCAGGAAGCGATCTACTGCATGCTGATGATGGAAGGCAACTTCATCGCCGGCTCGGCCAACATCGACGAGCTCGACCCGGAAGTGGCCGACATGCCGATCCAGCTCAAGACGGTGGAGAACGCCAAGCTCGATACCGTGATGAGCAACAGCTTCGGCTTTGGCGGCACCAACGCCACCCTGGTGCTCAAGCGCTGGGCCGGCAAGTAATCGCTGCTGCGGTAAAGAAAACGGCGCCCTCGGGCGCCGTTTTCGTTTGCGGCCTGCCTCAGACCTTGAAGCGCGCCACCAGGTTGTTCAGATCCACCGCCAGCCGCGACAGTTCCTGGCTCGCCGCGCTGGTCTGGTTGGCACCGGCCGAGGTCTGCAGCGACAGATCGCGGATATTGACCAGATTGCGGTCCACTTCCCTCGCCACCTGGGCCTGTTCTTCCGAGGCGCTGGCAATCACCAGGTTGCGCTCGTTGATCGAAGAGATCGCCTGGGTGATCTGCTCCAGCGCCACCCCGGCTGCCTGGGCCACCTCAAGGGTGGAGCGGGCGCGCGTGTTGCTGCTTTGCATGGAACCGACCGCCTGATCGGTGCCGCTCTGGATGGCGCCGATCATCTGTTCGATTTCCTGGGTGGACTGCTGCGTGCGATGCGCGAGTGCGCGCACCTCATCGGCCACTACCGCGAAGCCGCGCCCTGCATCACCGGCACGCGCCGCCTCGATCGCGGCATTGAGCGCCAGCAGGTTGGTCTGCTCGGCGATGGCGCGGATCACGTCCAGCACCTTGCTGATCTCCCGAACCCGCTCGGCCAGCTTCTCGACCTCCTGCGCGGTGCCGTTGACGTCCTCGGCCAGTTGCCCGATGGAGCTGACGGTCTGACGTACCTGCTCGCGGCCCTGCAGCGCGGTGGCATTGGATTCGCGCGAAGCCTCGGAGGTGCTCACGGCGTTGCGCGCCACCTCCTCGACGGCCGCGGTCATCTCGTTGACCGCGGTGGCGGCCTGCTCGATCTCGGTATTCTGCTGGTGCAGACCTCGGGTCGAATCCTCGGTCACCGCATGCAGCTCCTCGGACGCCGAGGCCAGCTGGTTGGACGAGTCGGCGATGCTCTGGATGGTGCCACGCAGGCTCTGCTGCATGGTCTTCAGCGCGGCCAGCAGGCGCGCGGGCTCGTCACGACCGACCACCGTTATGTCCTTGGTCAGATCACCGACCGCTACCACTTCGGCGATGCGCACGGCCTCGGCCAGGGGCGTGACGATACTGCGAGTGATCAGCAGCGCCAGGGCCACCGTCAGCACGGCCACCAGAACGAGAAGACCAATCACCGTGCGCAGGGAGCTGGTATAGATATCCTCAGCATCATGCGCCGCTGACTCGACACCGCTCTGGTTCAACCGGGCCAGATCATCGAGCAGCTTGGCGACCGCGTCTGCCGTCTGGTTCAGCACGCCTGTACCGAAACGCGCCACGGCGCCGTCGTAGTCCCCGTTCTGGGCGAGTTTCAATACCTCTTCGCGCTCTGCCAGATAGCGCATCTGCGCCGCATACAATTCATCGAACAGCGCCCTCTCCTCTCGGCTGGATATCAGCTTCTCGTAGGCTTTTTCAGCGCTGATTATTTCATCTAGAAGCCCCTTCGCCCGCACAAGCGTTTGTTGGGTCGTTTCAGGATTTCTGTCTACCAATATCCGCAGCGTCAGGGCACGCAAACGAAGAATGGATTTGGAAATATCGTCAAGGGCGACGATGCTAGGCACCCAATTGGTTTCGATCTCTGCGGCCGATTTTCTCATCCCGGAAAGTTGAACCAGGCTGACCGCACCGAGCACTACTACGAGAATCACGATCAGTCCGAAGGCGAGCCCTGCTCGCAATGCGATGGGAAGGTTACGCAGTGACATCCGTCTACCTCTTATGCGCGCGATTAATGAGATGCGATTGGCCGATGCCAATAACCAGGAGACGGCGCCTGTCTCTTTTCTCGATTTAGCTGCAGGCAAAGATTCCCAAGCCCATCAGACAACTAGACGAAATATGCTTAAAACCTTAGGAGAAAAGGCACTTGGCACAATCCAAAAACACATCAAGAAAAACTTTCGCCATCCGATCGGAGGCTCGCACGAGCTCAGACCAACCGACTAGTTATTGCCCGCGCCCGTGCGTTGGGCACGGCGTTCGCTAGCAATTCGTCCGAATGCCGTACCGTTCCAAGAACTTGCTTGCACCACCGCCTCACGCCAAACGGGCCAAGCCGTTCTCAACAGGCTTAATCATAGTAGGCGCCACATGCTTTAGCCGGGGCCCGATACCTTTATCCTGAAAAAGATAAAAACAGCAGAAGCCAGATAGACTGGAAGTAAGAATGGAACTAGTCTTGAACGCCGACTTTGAAATGCATGTGACCTTTCAGGTTAACCCCCTATAACCGTTAGTCGCATGACAAGTAAGCAGACTGACTCCTACAGCGCTGAAGAGCGTCCAGATTGCACTCGACTCCATGATGCCGCGCAACACTCGACATGGGTCGTTCCTCTGAACTATCGAGTCAAGGCCCTGGCCATTGCCTGATCGACATGGTGACGCCATTGGCGATCACGTCTTTTCTGATCGGCGCTTTCCCAACGCGTATCGTCCTGCTGCGAGGACTCGCACTGAGAAAAGCCGTCGTCCCAACCCTGGTGATAGAGCGGATCGCTCAAATAGCACGCTACATCCTTGGCGTACCGACCGAGCGGGCCTGCGGCCGAGCGGCCGCTGCTGCAGCCGGCCTCGAAACCGTCGACGAAGGTCGGCGGATAGTTCGCCGCCAGCATCTCTTCGCGCAGGCTCTGGCAGCCGCCAAGTGCCAGCACGAGCACGCCGCAGACAGCCAGGTGCGAGCGGCTCATGGCTCGACCATGCCCAGCAGACGCTCCCTGAGCGCACACAAGGCCCACGTGCTGGTGCTGCAGGCCCCACTGGCCAGCGCCAGGCGCAACGCCGGTATGTCGGCCTCGCGCAGGTAACGCTCGGCATCGGCCATGCGCTCCTGGCCGCCAAAGCCGCCGCCGCGCATTTCCGCCAGCGCCTGCTCCTTGCTCCAGTTCTGGTAGATAACCCGGTACATGGCGGCCATCAGCCCGGTGCGGTTCTGCCCGTGCTTGCAGTGAATCAGAACGCGGCCACGGCTTTGCGCCTGGCGAATGCTGCGCAGCGCTTCGATGACGTCGGCATCGTCGATACGGTCGGTACGCAGCGGCAGATGCACCTGCACAACCCTGGGATCCTTCAGCCATTGCTCATCGCCGCGCTGGTAAAAGTTGATCACCGTGGCGATGCCCAGCGCCTGCAATGCTGGCCAGTCCCTGGCACTCGGCAAGGCGCTGCGATAGAGATCAGGCGCCATGCGATAGAGGTTGATGCGGCGGTCAAGCGGCTGCGCCCAGTGGACCGGACGCACGTCCTGCACAACTGCCGCAGTGGTAGCGCCCCAGGCCATGCTCAGCGGCAGCGCCAGTAGCGCAGCGAAAAACACCAGTGCGGCCAGCGTCAGGCGCAGGCTCTGCAGAAATCCGTTCATCGGCAGGCTTCTCCCCATTCCAGCGGATTGCCTGACGGCTGTTCGGCAGGCGCGCGATAGAGCAGCCCGCGGTAGGTCAGCAGGCAGATTGTCCAGTCGATCAGCAGCGTCCAGAGGTTGTGCGAAAGAAAATGCGCGCCCTGCAGCATACGCCCCAGGGAAAACAGCGCGCCGAGGGTCAACGCGACTACCAGCGCGATGCGCGCCGCACGCGGCCTGTGGTCACGCAGCACGAAGAACAGCGCCAGCAGCGAGAAGCCCGCCGAGGCATGCCCGCCCGGCCAGCAGCGGCCGGGATTGCTGGTCGGCGCGCGCTCGGCCAGCAGCGGCGTGAATAGCTCCTGGCCGCCGAACTCGCTCAGGCTCCAGGGGCAATGCATGCCGGTCAGCGTTTTCAGCGGGGTGACCACCGAGGTCGACAGGCCCAGCGCCAGCACCAGGTAGCCGAGCTGGCGGCGCCAGGCGCGCAAGCGCGTCGGCAGCAGGCTGAGCACGAAGCCGGCGATGGCCAGCACACCGAGCAGGATCAGCGCCTGCTTGGCGCGGTCATGCAGGATGTCTTCGAGCCAGAAGCTGCTGCGCCCGATAAAACCTTGTCCGGGTTCGTAGAACAGCCGCGCCAGGGCAAAATCCACCGGGCTGGGGTCGAAGGCCAGCAGCAGTGCCATCAGCAGTAGCGGTATGCCGAGCGCCAGACGAAAGTCGAAATAACGAGAGGCCATGTCCGCTCCTCAACGCTGGCTGAGCTGCTGGTCTGGCTGTTCATCGGGACGCCAGGCGATCAGATGATGGCTGAAGGCATGACTGGCGACCTGGTAGTAGGCGATGTCACGTCGCAGCAGCGGGTCGGCGCCATCGCTGCGCGACTCATGGCTCAGCCCCAGGGCGTCGTCGTGGCGGCGCATGCCGCGGCGCGGGCTGAGGATCGCCAGGTCCTTGCCGTCGAACAGCCCCAGGTGCTGGTAGTTGCCCAGCAGCGCACGGCCTGCGGGATGATCCGCGCGCAGCAGGTTGCGGCCGAAGAAGGTGGAGACGTAATCCAGATTGAGCAGGCCGAGCAGCGTCGGCGCCACGTCGATCTGGCTGGCCACATCGCTGTACTCGGCCGGCTCGATGTAGCTGGGGGCATAGATGAATAAGGGGATGTGGTAGTTGGCCACCGGCAGATCCTCACGCCCGGCACTGCCGGCGGTATGGTCGGCGACGAAGACGAATAGCGTCTGATCGAACCAGGGCTTGCTGCGCGCCTCGGCGAGGAACTGGCCGATGGCGTAATCGGTGTACTTCACCGCCCCTTCGCGCCCGTCGCCGGAGGCAATGTCGATGCGCCCGTCCGGGTAGGTGTAGGGACGGTGGTTGGAGGTGGTCATCAGTTGCAGGAGGAACGGCTTGCCGGCGGCGTGATCGGTATCGGCCACCTTGATCGCCTGGCGATAGAGGTCCTCGTCGGCCATGCCCCAGGCGTTCTGGAAGCTCATCTCGGCCTCGTCGACGCTGCTCTGGTCGACGACGCGATAACCGTTGCCGCCGAAGAAGGCGTTCATGTTGTCGAAATAGCCGCGGCCGCCGTAGACGAACACGCTGTCGTAGCCCTGGGCGCTCAGTTGCTGGCCCAGGCTGGCATAACCGGACTCACGGCCGATGCGCTTGACGATGGAGCGCCCCGGTGTCGGCGGTACCGACAGCGTCAGCGCCTCCAGGCCGCGGTCGGTGCGCGTGCCGGTGGCGTAGAAGTTGGTGAACACCAGGGCGTGCTTGCGCAGCTCGTCGAGGTTCGGGGTCAGCCCGCGGGTGTCGCCGAAACTGCCCAGGTACTTGGCACTCAGGCTCTCGATGGTCACCAGCACCACATTGAGCTTGCGCGGCGAGCCGGGGTTGTCGATCAGCCGGCGGATGTCCTGCGGATCGCTGCCGATGAAACGGGCATTGGGCTCGGCCACCTCGGCGCGCAGCTGCGCAGCCACCAGCGTATCAGGCAAGGTGGCATAGAACTGCTGGTAATCCAGCTCGTTGTTACGGAATGCGGCGAAGAACTGGTAGGGGCCGTTGCTGGCCAGCTCGCGCTGGTAGGTGTTGCCGCCCAGGCCACGCGGCGCGTCCTGCCCCACCAGGCCACTGCACAGGCCGGCCAGCAACGCCAGCATGACCAGCGTACAGACAGCCTGCAGCGCGGGCAGGCGCGGTGCCTCCAGTGCGGCCCGCAGCGGCCGCCGCAGCGCAAGCGTCAGGCCTATGGCCAGGGCCGCCAGCAGGGCCAGCAAGGGATAGATCGGATAGGACTCGAGAATGTTGTCCACCACCTCCTTGGAATAGACGAGGTAGTCCACGGCGATGAAGTTGAAGCGCACGCCGAACTCGTCCCAGAACAACCACTCGGCCACTGCGGTGAATAACATCGCGAACAGGCTGACGGCCACCAGGGCGACCAGCAGGCGTCGATGCCAGCGGCGCTGCCACAACCAGGCCGGACACAGCAGCAGGTACAGCGCCAGCGGCAGCGCGGCGTACACCAGGAAGCTGAGGTCGTAGATCAGGCCGACGCCGTACAGGCCAAGCAGCGTCGGCAGCGTCACGCCGGCATCGCCCAGGTGCCCGAGCAGCAATAGGCTGCGGGTGAGGAAGAACACCGCCAGCCAGGCCAGCAGAATGATCGACAGATAACGAAGTTGCGCGTAATGGAGCATTGGCATCGTATGATCCTTCCAGGATGAACGAGCCGCAGTCTGCGAGGCCAGCCGTGAGCCTCTCGTCAAAGCCGTGTGAAAAAATCGTCAAACCCAGGAATAAACCGCGATGCGCATTCTGGTCATCGAAGACAACCGAGACATTCTCGCCAACGTGCTCGACTACCTGCAGCTCAAGGGTTTTTCCGTCGATTGCGCGCAGGACGGCCTGAGCGGCCTGCACCTGGCCAGCAGCGGTCATTACGACCTGATCGTGCTGGACATCATGCTGCCCGGCATCGACGGCTATCAGGTATGCAAGCGCCTGCGCGAGGACGGCCGCAGCGAGGTGCCGATCCTGATGCTGACCGCGCGCGATGCCCTGGACGATCGCCTGAAAGGACTCAATGCCGGTGCCGACGATTACCTGATCAAGCCCTTCGCCCTGTCCGAGCTGGTGGCGCGCATCGAGGCGATCCTGCGCCGCAGCCGCGGCAGCCGCAAACGCCAGCTGCAGGTCGCCGACCTCAGCTACGACCTCGATACCCTGCACGTCAGCCGTGCTGGCCAAGCGCTCAAGCTTAACCCGCTGGGCCTCAAGCTGCTGGCCATCCTCATGCAGCGCAGCCCGGCCGTGGTGCGCCGTGAGGCGCTGGAAGAAGCGCTGTGGGGCGACGACTGCCCGGACAGCGACAGCCTGCGCAGCCACATTCACCAGTTGCGCCAGGTGCTCGACAAACCCTTCCCCAGGCCTTTGCTACACACCATTCACGGCGTCGGTTATCGCCTGGCGGAGAGCACCGATGCTGTCTAAGCAGCCGTTCGAGCGGCGCATACTGATCGCTTTCATACTCATGACCACAGTGGTCAGTGGGCTGTTCTCACTGAGCATCGTCGCGGTGGTGCATTTCATTGAAGAGCACTTGGTTTCGATGCAAATGGAGCGCGAATTAAGTGGTGTGCTCTCACAGGATATGAAAACCGGTTCTGCTCCAAGGCTCGATAGCAGTACGCGATTCTTTTCGTCCCAGTTCCCGGAGTACGCGATACCAGATGTGTATCAACACCTTCCTGAGGGCTTCAATGAAATCGTGAACGGCGAAGACGCTTTCTACGTATATGTAGAAGAGAGCAACGGCCATACCCATGTGCTCGAGCAAGAGCAGGATGAATTCGAAGCCCGAGAAAACGCTCTGTTCAACGTGGTGCTGGCCGGCTTTCTGCTCACCGTGGTCGCGGCCTGGGGCCTGGGCCTGATCACCGCACGCAAGATCATGGCGCCCGTCAGCCGCCTGGCCCAGCAGGTCCGCCACCGCGATCAGTTGCACCCGCTGGCGCCGCCCCTGGCGCCGGACTACCCCGACGATGAAGTCGGCCAGTTGGCCGCCGCCTTCGACAGCACCCTGGGCCAGGTGCGCCAGTCCCTGGAGCGCGAGCGTCTGTTCACCAGCGATGTCAGCCATGAGCTGCGCACGCCACTGATGGTCATCGCCACCTCCTGCGAACTGCTCGGCGAGGCGCCATTGAGCCCGCGCGAGAAGGAACAGGTGGCGCGCATTGCCCGCGCCAGCGAGGAAATGCGCGAACTGGTGCAGACCTTCCTGCAACTGGCGCGGGACAAGAGCAACGAGGCGGCCTTCAGCGGCGACCGCAGCCTGGCGGCCATCGCCCATGAGCAGGCCGGCCGCTGGGGCGTGCTGATGAAGGAAAAGGGGCTGGACTTCCAGCTGATCGAGGACGGCCAGGACACTGGCCAGTACAACGCCACCTTCCTCGCTACGGTGATGGGCAACCTGCTGCGCAATGCCCTGCACTACACCGAACACGGCGAGGTGCGCCTGATTCTCGAATCCGGCGCCTTTCGCATCGAGGACAGCGGTGCCGGCATTCCTGCCGAGCAGCACGAGCGCATCTTTCAGCCGTTCGTGCGTGGCACCCAGGCTCGCGGCGAGGGCCTCGGCCTTGGCCTGTCGCTGGTCAAGCGCATCTGCGCCAAACAGGGCTGGCAGGTCAGCCTGGAGAGTGAGCCGGGCCATACGTGCTTTCGCGTGACACTCAACAATGGCGCTTGACGAAATTTTCACGTCCCTTTGACGGGACCTTGATGCGCGGCTCTCTAAGGTGGCGAACGTAACCATCAAGGGACGTTCGTCATGCCCAAGCCCAGCCCCATCGAACTGGATTTTTCCCGCAAGTACGATTTCGAGCACGCCCAGCAATACCTGCACAAGCACCAGGACGGCCTGTTTCGGCGCCTGTCGCACTGGCGCGACGTACAGGTGGCGCGCCGCGCCCTACAGCTGGCCGATGAGCCCAACCTGGTACTCGACCTGCCCTGCGGCGCCGGGCGCTTCTGGCCACTGCTCTGCGAGCAGCCGAACCGGGTGATCTTCGCTGCCGACAACTCCGTCGACATGCTCGCCACCGCTCGCGCCGCGCAGCCGCCCGAGGTGGTGGCGCGGGTCAACAGCTTCCGCACCTCGGCTTTCGCTATCGACCTGGGCGATAACGCGGTGGACTGCATCTTCTGTATCCGCCTGCTGCACCATATCGAGTCGGCCGAACACCGCCTGGCCATTCTCCGCGAGTTCCACCGCGTCAGCCGCGACACGCTGATCGTCTCGCTGTGGGTCGACGGCAACTACAAGGCCTGGAAGCGTCGCCGCCTGGAGGCCCGGCGCGCCGCTCAGGGCCGCGGGGCGCAGAACCTGAACCGCTTCGTGGTGCCCCGCAAGACGGTGGAGGCGGAGTTTAGTCAGGCCGGCTTCACCATACTCGGCCACCTGGACTTCCTGCCCGGCTATGCCATGTGGCGCACCTACGTGCTGCGCAAGGGGGCCTGAAATGGGGATTCTCAGCGAACAAGCACTGGCCGCCCTGCCCTCGACCGAATTCGATCGCTGGTGGCACAGCCCCGGTCAGTGGGTCGAGCCGGCCAACCAGCGGCGCGGCGGCGAGAGCGGCGTACGCCTGCTGCAGCACTGGGACGGCAGCCGGCCGCTGCTGTACTGCAAACGCCAGAACGGCCACACCTACCGCTCGCTGCGCCATCCATTGGGCCGGCCGACGATTCTGCGTGAGCTGCAGGCCTATCGCGCCCTCGCCCGCCTCGGCATTCGTACACCGAACATCGTCTACTGCGCAGCGCGCAAACAGGCCGGGCAGTGGCAGGCGCTGCTGGTTACCGAGGCGCTGCCGGGTTTCGTCAGCCTGGAGCAGTGGTACGGCGAGCCCCATGCGCCGCAGCTCAACCAGGTCATGCTGCAACGCCTGGCGGTGACACTTGCACGTCTGCACCTGGGCGGCTGGCAACACGGCTGCTGTTATGCCAAGCATCTGTTCGTCAAGGTTCGTAGCGACGGCGACGTGGATATCGCCCTGCTGGATCTGGAGAAAAGCCGGCGACGTTGGCGCGTCGCCAGCGCCTCGCGCCGCGACCTGGGCCAATTGGATCGACACCGTGGCGCCATGCCAGATGCCGACATGGCTTACCTGCGTCAGGTTTACCAGCAGGCTCTGAACGATCCCTGGGGCGGGCTGCCGCGATGAATGACAGTTCCGATCTGGACGCCCTGTCCTTCAAGGGGCGCCGCGGCCTGGCGCGCATCCTCGATGCCACCGGGTATTCGCTGGCCGGGCTGCGTGCGGCCTATCAGGGTGAAGCCGCGTTCCGTCAGCTGGTCTGGCTGAATCTGGTGCTGCTGCCGCTGGCCGGGCTGGTCGATGTCAGCCGCGCCGAACGTGCGTTGCTGGTAATAGTGCCGCTGCTGGCACTGGTGGTGGAACTGCTCAATTCCGCCATCGAGGCGGTGGTCGACCGCATCTCGCTAAACCTGCACCCGCTGTCCAAGCAGGCCAAGGACATGGGCAGCGCGGCGCAGATGGTCGCGCTGCTGATGATCGCCCTGACCTGGGCGATCATCCTGCTCTGATCAGCGCACCACGAAGCGCTGTTCGGCCAGCTTGCGGTCGCCCTGATAGACGATGAAGTGCCATTCGCCGGGCACCACCTCGTGGTGTTCGGTGAATTCGAAGGCCATCACGTCCTGCGGCGCGCCGACCACCAGCTTCTGCTGCACCTCGAACTTATCGTGGCGCTGGCCGTCCGGCGTGACCACGCCGGGCGTGAGGTAAAGCAGGGTCAGCGGGGTATCGCCCTCGCGCTTGCCGGCCAGGCTGTAGCGCATGCCGAACTTGGTGCCGAGCTTGGCGGGAATCTGATCGGTACGCTGGATGTCCTGGTTGCTGCGGGTCAGCACGCGCTCGCCGGGCTGAAAGTCCTGGTACTGGCTGCTGAAGATGCCGTATTCCACCGGCCCATCTACGCGAACCTCGGCCTGACTCAGGCCTGCCCAGGCGAATAGACCGGCCATGATGGCCACTCGGGTGTAATGCATGGTGCGCTCCTCGTTGAGATGGGCGCGAGCCTATGACACCCGAGTGACAACCTGATGACAGCCCTGCTATCGATCCAGCTCGGCCTGCACCCGGCGCGGCAGGACGGACAGGAAGTTGTCGCGCGCCACCTTGTGCGCCACCTCCTCGGGCAATGCATCGAGGAAGGGATCGAAGCCCTTCATGTATTCACCCAGGCTGGCGAAGCGCCCGACCACGTCCGAACCCAGCATGAAACGCTCCGGGTAACTGCTGACCAGTTGCACCCATTTCTCGTCGGGCTTGCCATTCTCGTCCAGCAGATAGGGGCGCAGCATGGTCCAGGACAGGTCGATGTAGAGGTTGGGGTACTGGTCGAGCATGCGCTCCAGGGTCGCCAGCAGATAATCGAGCTTCTCCTGGTGACGATGGATCTCGGCGCTGGTGCCGGCATGCGCCCAGATGAACCGCACATGCGGATGGTTGCGCAGCGGCGCCTCGATTTCCTCGAGGTAGATGGGTTCGCGCTCGCGCTTGGAAGTGATGTTCGAGTGCAGCATCACCGGCAGGTCATATTCGGCGGCCAGGTGATATACCCGCGCCAGGGCTTCGTTGTTGGCCCTCGGGGCACGGCCGTGGATCAGCGCGGTCAGGTCGTCATGGCGGGTGAAGACCTCGCCGATGCCCTGCCACAGGCCGGGGTCCAGCTCGAGCATGCGGCGAATATGGGCGTCGGCGTTCTTGTCGTTGGGGTTGAAGCCGGACAGAAAGGGATGGAAGCGCTTGCGCTGCTCGGCCGGCAGACGCTTGTAGGCGGCGGCGATGAACACGTCGGTGGCGCTGTACCAATAGGCGTTGGCATCGTCGCCGGCGTAATAGCGCGGGCGCTTGGGCTCGTCCTCGTCCCACTTCTTGGCCACCGGTATGCCGGAGAACATCACGTGATCGACATTGTTCTGCGCCATCTTCTCCAGCAACTCGTCCATGCCGGCGCTTTCCTGAAAGAAGTCGACGTAGTGCAGATGGGCGTCGCTGTAGCGATATTCACGGGCCTGCACGCTGCAGGCGAGCATTGCGCTTAGGGCCAGCAGCCAGGGTATTGGGCGGCGATTGGGCAAGGCGAGTCCTCCTGACGGTACGAGCAGCATAGACCGCAAGCCAGGCGCGCAAGTTCGGACGCTTGCAGCGCCTCGTCATGGAACGAAGCTATCGCCACTGCACCAGGTTCGCTCACCGCCGCCCGGCATCCGCAGACGCGGCGCAGCGAAATCGCCGAGCCAATGATGGCACCTGGCTTGCAACGCTCGATGCACATCATCGAGGAGAATCACCATGTTGCAGATGCTGCGCAAGCCAGCCGGCAAAGCCCAGGACGAGGCTGCATTGGAGGCGCTGTTTCACGACCACGATCTGACCACCCGCCTGCCCGAGCACTACCAATGGATGGTGCGCCTGAACGCGTTCAGCGCCGGCCTGCAGCAGCGCATTCGCGCCAGCCTCGGCGCTGCCGTCGGCATCGCTGCGCACGCGCCGCAGCTGGCACGTATCGCCGCGGCCAACCAGCAGAGCGGCCAGGCCCTGGCACAATCCTCGGAGTTGATCGCCAGCGCCAGCGAGCAGGTCACCACCACACTGGATGCCGAGCTGGTACCCGGTGCCGGCGAAGTGGCGCGGCTGTCCGCCGAGGTTTCGGCGACCCTGCATCAATGCCAGCAGAGCGGCCAGGCCGTGCTGCGCCAGGTCGAAGTCATCGACGCCAGCGAAGCGCAACTGGCCCAGGTGATCGCGCAGCTGGCCGGACAACTGGACGAGGTGAGCAAGGTCATCGGCGTGATCGCCAGCATCTCCCAGCAGACCAATCTACTCGCGCTGAACGCCGCCATCGAGGCCGCGCGTGCCGGCGAACATGGCCGCGGCTTCGCCGTGGTCGCCGAAGAGGTACGCCGCCTGGCCGGCCACACCACCAACGCCACCGACCAGGTCAGCAGCATCATCGAGCGCTTTCGTACAGGCATGCAGCAGCTCGGCGATGCCGGCCGGCAGATGCACCAGGCGGTGGCCGACGGCCGCAGCGGCATTCTCGCCGTCAGCGATGGCCTGGGCAGCACGCGCCAGGCCATGGACCGCCTCGACGCCCAGGTCGGCCAGATCGCCGCCGGCACCGAGCAGATCGGCCAGGCCGTGCGCTCGATCAACGGCGACGTGCAGAGCATCGCCCAGGTCGCCGGCGAACTGCTTGGCAAGGCCGGGCAGGTGCTGCATCACAGCCAGGCGGTGCGCGAGGATGGTGACCGTCTGCTCGCCGGGCTCGGCGACTTCCGCCTGGAGATTCACGCCGCCGTGCGCGCCAGCGTCGAGCAACTGGCGACGCGCCCCGAACTGGCCGGCGACGTGGCGGCAGCCGAGCGCCTGCTCGGCGAAACGCTGGCACGTGACAGTCGTTTCGAGCTGTTCTACCTGGTCGACAACCGCGGCGTGCAGCTTTCCGAGAACATCTTCGCCGCCGACCTGGCCTATGCCCAGGACGCCAGCTGTCGCGGCCGCGACTGGAGCCAGCGGCCCTGGTTCCGCGCCGTGGCAGAGCGGATGGAAAGTCATATCACCCAGGTCTACCGCTCCTCGGCCACAGACGACTTCTGCTTTACCGTGTCGGTGCCCATCGTCGACGAGCGTGGTCAACTGCTGCGCGTACTGGGCGCCGACGTGAGGCTCTCGGCGCTGGTGTGATCGGTGCCGGCTGGGCTAGGCTGGCCGGAGTCGATTGGTCACACCTCAAGGAAAGCGCCATGATCCGCATTCACAACAACAAGGGCCTGCAGCAGCAGATCGAAATCGGCTCGCACCAGCTCATCGGCGACGTCTCGCCCGCGCTGGGCGGCGATGGCGCCGGCCCGGAACCGCACGATCTGTTCGATGCCGCCCTCGGCACCTGCAAGGCCCTGACCCTGCTGCTGTATGCACGCCAGCGCGGCCTGCCGCTGGAAGGTATCGACGTGCACGTCGAACGTGACGACAGCGAGGAGCGCCAGGGCAACTACCGCCTGATCGTCGACCTGGCGCTCCAGGGGCCACTGGACGAGGCGCAGCGCCAGCAACTGTTGCGCGTGGCGGACAAATGCCCGATTCACAAGCTGATGACCAGCACCGACATCCAGGTCGAAACCCGCCTGGCGGGAGCCCCGGCATGAGCGAGCTGCAGCTGATCCGCCCGCGCGCCGAGGACATTTCCGGCCAACCGATCCTGCGCCCCCTGCCATCGGCACGCTTTCGCAGCATCGGCCCCTTCGTGTTCTTCGATCACATGCTGGAGCAGGACTACCCCGCCGGCAGCGGCCTGAACATCGCCCAGCATCCGCATATCGGCCTGTCCACCCTCACCTACCTGTTCGAGGGCCAGCTGCAGCACAAGGACAGCCTGGGCTCCGATCAGCTGGTCGGCCCCGGCGACGTCAGCTGGATGACCGCAGGGCGCGCGGTGGCCCACGTCGAGCGCACGCCGCCCGAACAGCTCGGGCAGCACAAGCGGGCCCACGGCCTGCAGGTCTGGCTGGCGCTGCCGGAGGCCGAAGAACAGTGCGAGCCGGCCTACAGCTTCCACCCTGCCGCATCGCTGCCACGCAGCGAGGCCATGGGCGTGCAGATCACCCTGATCGCCGGCAGTGGCTTGTGTCTCGAATCGCCGGTACCGGTACGTTCGCCGACGCTCTACGCCGAGCTGCGCCTGAGCGCCGGCGCCAGCCTGCTGATCCCGGACGAGTACAGCGAGCGTGCCCTGTATCTGATCGACGGCGAAGCCGAACTCGATGGCGAAACCCTGCCCCGCCACACCATGGCGGTGATCCCAGCGGGTGAAACGCCACTGCTCAGCGCCTGCGGCGAATGCCACCTGGCGCTGATCGGCGGCGAACCCATCGGCCCGCGGCGAATGAACTGGAACTTCGTCGCCAGCACCCCCGAACTGATCGACCAGGCCCGCCAGCGCTGGGCCGCAGGCGACTGGCCGCAGGTCCCCGGCGAAACCACGCGCATCGAACTGCCGCGCTGAAACCGCCCCTCGAACAGGCGCCAGGCGGCGCCTGTCACAGCAAAGGACTGCCATCTTGCTTTCGTACCGCACCCTCTCCAGCGATCCGGAAAAGGCTTACCTGATCGAGGACGATGTCTACCAGTTGCTGGTTCCCCTCCGAACGGCGATCGCCCCCCACCGATTTTTTTGTTACGCCTGCGTGATCCAGCCCGTGCGCTCGCGGGTATAAGCTGCATGCGGATTTCTCAGGCCACCGGATAACCATGGCAGATCGCGACTTCGATTACGAAAGCACCCTGGAAGCCTGTGCGCGCGGCGACGAGCGCGCCTTCCAGGCGCTCTACCGGCAGGAGGCCGGGCAACTGCTTGGCCTGGCCATCAGCATGCTGGGTCGCCGCGATTTGGCCGAGGACTGTCTGCACGATGCCTTCGTGCGCATCTGGCAGCACGCCACGCGCTATCGACGCGATCTGGGCAGCGGTCGCGCCTGGGTGCACAGCATCCTGCGCTACCGAGTACTGAATGCTCTGCGCAGTGGCCACCGGCATGCCGAGGTGGACGATGACTTCATCGAACGCGTGCTCGACGACAGCCCGCAGGCCGAGGCGCAGGCGCTGGAGCAATCCGAGCAACGCCTGTTGCGTCGCTGCTTGCGGCGCCTGGAAAGGCCACGCCGCCATCCGATCCTGCTGGCCTTCTACCGTGGCCTGACCCACGAGCAGATCGCCCGCCGCCTGAGCACACCGCTGGGCACCATCAAGGGCCGTATCCGCGCCGGCCTGCGCGCGCTGCAGGAGTGTCTGCAAGCATGATTCCGCATGACCCCGAAGAACGCCGCGCCCTGATCGGCGAATACCTGCTCGGCCTGCTCGACGAACCTGAAGCCGCCGAAGTGCGCCAGTTGCTCGAAGAGGATGAGAAGGCCGCCCGCATGGCCCTGGACTGGGAGCGCCACTTTCTCGAACTGAGCGACCGGTTGCCGGCACAGGCCCCCTCCCCGGCACTCTGGATGCGTATCCGCCGTAGCCTGGGCCTGCAGGATGAGCCACGCCCGGGCGCCCTGGCCAACTGGTGGAACAGCCTGCCGGCCTGGCGCCTGACCGCCGCCACACTGGCCATTGCCCTGCTGGTCGCCGTGCTGCTGCCGATCCTGCGCAGCCCGGACAGCGTGGGCGAACGCTACACCGTGGTGCTGCAGCAGCCCGGCGAAGCGGCCCAGCCAGGCTGGGTCATCCAGGTTGGCAGCGATGGCACGCTGCTGCTCGATCCGCTGGTCGCCGACCAGGTGCCGGAAGGCCGCGCCCTGCAGTTCTGGACGCTGGTCGATCCGGCCGAAGGCCCGCGCTCGCTGGGCCTGGTCGAGGCCGGAAAGCCGCTGCGCCTGCCTGCCGAGCAGATCGGCGCGGTGCAGGCGGGCCAGCTGTTCGAGCTGACGCTGGAGCCGGCGGGCGGCTCGCCCTACGACCGCCCCAGTGGCCCGGTGCTCTATATCGGTCGCGCCGTGCTGGCCAGCGCCAATTGATAGCGCTTGCCGGCCGCTCGGCCGGCAAGCCGCTTGAAAAAATTTTCAAGCGCCGACATCCAACTGCGTTTCTCGCGGGTATAGCTGACAGGTGTTTCGTCGAGGCACCTGCGAAGCCGGCCAGCCGGTTTCGTCTCGATGCTGAAACCTTCACGAGGAACTTACATGAAACGCATCACTACCCTCTGCACCGCCAGCCTGCTGACGCTGGGCGCAGGTACCGTCAGTGCCACCGAACTGCTCGCACTGAGCGCCGACGGCACGCTGTACAAGGTCGATGTCACCAGCCTCAAGGTCACCGCCAGCATGGCGGTCAGCGGCGCCAGCGACCTGCGCGGCCTGGACGTACGCCCGGCCAGCGGTCAGCTCTATGCCTTGAGCGGCACCGATCAGCTCTACACCCTGGACGCAGCAAGCGGTATGGCCACTGCAGGTGGCAAGCTGCAAACTG
The DNA here is from genome assembly GCF_900104265.1 of Ectopseudomonas guguanensis. Classification (GTDB taxonomy): domain Bacteria; phylum Pseudomonadota; class Gammaproteobacteria; order Pseudomonadales; family Pseudomonadaceae; genus Aquipseudomonas; species Aquipseudomonas guguanensis. The sequence continues at coordinate 289,182 of NZ_FNJJ01000003.1, read as the reverse complement.
CGCTGTCTGGCAGCGGCCAGGCGGTGGTCGATTTCAACCCGGTGGCCGATCGCCTGCGCCTGCTCGGCGCGGACGGCACCAGCCTGCGGGTGAATGTCGATACCGGTGAAGTGGCGGTGGACGGCAAATTGGCCTATGCCGCCGACGGCCCTTACGCCGGCCAGCAGCCCAGGGTGGTCGCCGGTGCCTACACCAATGCCTATGCCGGCACGCAAAGCACGGCGCTGTACAACATCGACCTGGCCAGCGCCAGCCTGATGCTGCAGAACCCGCCAAACGACGGCGTGCAGCAACTGGTCGGCAAGGTCGCCGATGGCCTCGAGGCAGCCGCCATGGATATCGCCAGCGATGGCCAGGGCGGCAACACCGCCTACCTGCTGACCGGCAAGACCCTGCACCAGCTCGATCTGGCCAGCGGCAAGCCCACGACCCTGGGCGAGGTGGCCGACCTGCCGGACGGCATCATCGACATCACCGTGCTGCCGGCGCAGTGAGCATGAAAAAGGCTGCGCTCGATGAGCGCAGCCTTTCGTTCAGGCCCTGGCCGCAATCCACCTTTCACTGCTTGGCGAAGACCTCGTCGAACAGATCGTTCATCGCCTTGAAGGCCCGCGCCGCCACCACCGGGTGGTACTCGTTGCGCCCCGGCACGTTGGCCTTGGGGTTGGTGAACGAGTGCACCGCGCCGCCATAGCTGACCAGTTGCCAGTCGGTCCTGGCCGCCTTCATCTCGGCGATGAAGCCGTCGACCTGCTCCTGCGGCACGGCCGGGTCATCGGCCCCGTGCAGCACCAGCACCGGCGCCTTGATGTTCTTGGCATCGGCGGGGTTGGGCGTGTCCAGATTGCCGTGGAAGGACACGAAGCCTTTCAGCGGCGCGCCCGAGCGGGCCAGCTCCAGCACCGTGCCGCCGCCGAAGCAGAAGCCGATGGCGCCCAATTTGTCGAGATCCAGCGCCACCTCGCCGCTCTGCGCCTTGAGCACCTCGACCGCGGCCTGGGCGCGCTTGCGCATCAGCGGGCGATCGGCGCGTACCTTGCCGGCCGCGGCGCCGGCCTCTTCAGCGTTGCTCGGGCGGATCGACTTGCCGTACATGTCGGCGACGAACACCACGTACTTGTCGCCCGCCGCACGCGCGGCCTTGGCCACGGTGTCCTCGTTCACCCCCATCCAGTTGGGTACGGCGAGCAGCCCGGGACGCGGCGTGGTCACCGCATCGTCGTACACCAGCACGCCTTCGAAGGCTTCGCCATCGATCTCGTAGGCAATCGTCTTGGTCACGACGGCCGCATCGGCCAGGCCGGCGAAAGCGGCGCACAACAGGGGAACCAGTGTCTTCTTCTGCATGATGAGGCCTGCCCTTGGCAATGGTAGGCCCCTAACAATAGCCGCGCCGTGAGTAATGACCAAGTCGATGGGGCGCAGGTTTTAGACAGGACGTTTCAAGCCTCGGGCTGTTCGGCCCAGCGCTCCCTGATGCGCAGGATTTCCGGCAGGCAGCCGATGAACAGCTCGACCAGGCGCGGATCGAAGTGACGCCCGCTTTGCTCACGCAGAAAGTCCACCGCCTGCTCCACCGGCCAGGCCGGCTTGTAGGGGCGCACGCTGGTCAGCGCGTCGAACACGTCGGCGATGGCCACGATGCGGCCCTCCAGGGGAATGTCCTCGCCGCGCAGGCCGTTGGGGTAGCCGCTGCCGTCCCATTTCTCGTGGTGCGACAGGGCGATGCGCTGCGCGGTGCGCAGCAGACCGGAACTGTGCTCGCCGATGATCCGCGCACCGATCTCGACATGCTGGCGCATCACCTGCCATTCCTCATCGTCGAGCTTGCCGGGCTTGCGCAGCACGGCATCGGGAATGCCGATCTTGCCGACATCATGCATCGGTGCGGCGTTGAGCAGTTCCTCGGCAGCGCTTTCGCTGAAGCCCGCAGCGAGCGCCAGGACCTTGGAAAAATGGCTCATGCGAATCACGTGCAGGCCGGTCTCGTTGTCCTTGTACTCGGCGGCCATGCCCAGGCGCTGAACGATCTGCAGGCGGGTCTGCCTGAGTTCGTCGACGCGCACCAGCGACAGGTGGGTTCGCACGCGAGCGCGCACGATGGGCGGGCTGACGGGCTTGGTGATGTAGTCCACCGCACCGACTTCGAAGCCGCGCGCCTCGTCATCGACATCACCGAGCGCGGTGACGAAGATCACCGGAATCGCCTGCAGCAGCGGGTTGGCCTTGAGCGCCTCGCAGACTTCGTAGCCGGTCATGCCCGGCATCATCACATCCAGCAGGATCAGATCCGGCAGCTCGCGTTCGGCCATTTCCAGGGCACGGGCGCCTTCCTTGGCGAACAGCAGACGATAGTCGTCCTGCAGGACATGGCGCAGCACCTGGAGGTTGGTGGGTTCGTCGTCGACCAGCAGCAACAGCGGGCGAGTATCGGCAGCCAGGGTCATGATCGGGTGGTTTCCTCATCCTGCAGTTGCAGCAACAGCCGATCGAGCAGCGACAGTGCCTGATCGAAATCGAAGTCATCCAGCGCCTGGCGCAGTTCGCCCAGAACGCCGCGGTACGCCGTAGCGCCGGCGGCATGCTCCATGGCGGCCAGGGCTTCCTCGTCGAGGCCACCGCGGCGCAGGGCGTGGCGCAGCTGGCTCGCCTGTTCACGCAAGCAGGCCGCATCGATGGCCGCCACTGGCGCCTCAGAGCACAGCGGCGGCACCTGCGGCACCACCTCCCGGACCGTCTGTAGGGCCTGTTCGAGCTCGCCGAGCAGGCCCTGCAGCGTGCGCTCGTCCTGTGTCTCGAACGCCTGCTCGATCGAGCGCCCCAGGCTGGCGAGCGCGCTCATGGCCAGGTTGCCGGCTGCGCCATGCAGGCGATGCGCAAGCGCCTTGCCCCCCTCCCAGTCGCGCGCGGCGAGGAACTCGGCGAGGCGCACGGCCAGGTCATGCTGCTCCCCGATGTAGGTATTGATCGCCTGCGCCATGCGCAAGGGGCCACCCCACAGGCTGCTGCCGCGGACCCAGTCGAACAGGCTCTCGTCGGCAACACGGGTGGCACTGACCACTGCACTGGGGACATCGGTCAAGCCAAGCAGGCGCGCGATTTCCCAGAGCAGCGCATTGATATCCAGCGGTTTCGAGGCGAAGCCGTTCATCCCCGAATCCAGCGCGGCCTGGCGGTCCTGATCGAGCACGCTGGCGGTCAGGGCGATGATGGGGATCGGCTCGCGCGCCTCGGCCGCTTCCAGCTGGCGAATCCGCCGCGAGGCCTCCAGGCCATCGACGCCCGGCATCTGCACGTCCATCAGAATCAGGTCGAAACGTTCCTCGGTGAATGCCTGCACCGCCCCTTCACCATCGGCGACGCCGCGCACGCGATGGCCGAAATGCTCCAGGGTCAGCTGCAACAGCTCGAGATTCTGCGCCACATCATCGGCGGCCAGGATGTTCAATTGCCCCAGTTCCGGCAGCACGGCGCGTTGCTGCGAAGCCAGCCGCTTGCCGGCACGCAGCGGCAGCTCGACGCTGAAGCAGCTGCCCTGCCCTTCGCGGCTTTCCACTTTCAGACGCCCGCCCATCAGCTCGACCAGCTGCCGCGAGATGGTGGTACCCAGGCCGGTGCCGCCAAAGCGCCGGCTCATGGAGGCGTCGGCCTGGGCGAAGGGCTCGAAGATCTTTTCCAGGCGATCGGCGGCGATGCCGATACCCGTATCCTGAACGGCCAGGCGCATGGCCCCCGGCTCGCCCGTCACCTTCAGGCGAACCTCGCCGTGCAAGGTGAACTTGACCGCATTGCCCAGCAGGTTGGTCAGCACCTGCTGCAGCCGCAGCGGGTCGCCACAGAAGAACTCGGCGACCGTCGCCGGGTACTCCAGATGCAGCTGCAGGCCCTTGCTCTCGGCCGCCAGACGCTGGCTCGCCACCACCTGCTCGCACAGCTCGCGCAGGGAGAAATCCAGCTGTTCCAGCTCGATGGCGCCACGGTCGAGCTTGGCCGTATCGAGAATGTCGTTGAGCAGCCCCAGCAGCGAGCGCGACGAATGCTGCACGGTACTCAGGTGACGGCGCTGGTCTGCAGAGAGCGGCGTCTCCAGCAGCAGATGGGTGAAGCCGATGATGGCGTTCATCGGCGTACGGATCTCGTGGCTCATGTTGGCCAGGAAGCTGCTGCGCGCGGCGGCGGCGGCCTCGGCGCGATCACGAGCGGCACGCAGATCCTGCTCCATCACCCGGCGAGGCGTTAGGTCGGTGGCCAGCTTGACCACCTTGAACGGCTTGCCGTCGGTGTCGAGAATCGGGTTGTAGCTGGCCTGAATCCAGACCTCCCGACCACCCTTGCCGATACGCCGGTATTCGCCCGTACGGAAATGCCCCGCGCGCAGTTCGGCCCACACCTGGCGATAGGCATCGCTGGCGACCAGTTCGGGGTCGCAGAACATCGAATGGTGATGGCCGATCACTTCTGCGCGCTCGTAACCGAACAGCGCCAGCGCGTTGTCGTTGATATCGAGGATCAAACCATCGAGGTCGTACTCGACCAGCGCCATGGCCTTGCTGATCGCCGTCACCTTGCCTTCGTACTCGGCGTTACGCCGCTTGGTGTCGGTCTGATCGATCAGAACGCCGTCGATCCAGTGCGGCACGCCACGCTCATCGCAAACGGCGCTGCCACTCTCCCAGATCCAGTGCTCCCTGCCCGAGCGGTCGAACAAGCGATACTCGACCGTGTAGTTGCGCCCCTGCTCGATGGCCCGTTGCACCTCGTCCACGACTCGCGGGTAGTCGTCGGGGTGATACAGGTCGGCGATCGAGCAGCGGCGACTGATGAAGTCCTCCGCGCTCCAGCCCGTCAGGGGCTGCACCGCGTCGCTGATGAAGATGATGCTCCAGTCGCGATCCAGCATGCAGCGGAACGACACGCCGGGAATGTTGCTGATCAGCGAGCGGTACTGCTGCTCGCTTTCACGCAGGGCCTTCTCCATGGCCTGCCTTTCACTGATATCGGCGACGAACACCACGAACAGCGGTCGACTGCCGGCATGGGTGACGCCAACGCTGATGCGCACCGGTTTCTCTTCACCGTCGCGGGTCAGGCAGAGCAGTTCCTGCTCGCCAGCCGGCATGTTCAGGCGCCCGGTTCTCAGGTAGTCGGCCAGCAGCGCCTCCATCCGCTGGACATGGCGGGCCGGCAGCAGCGTGCGCATGTGCATGCCGACCACCTCCTGCGGGGCCCAGCCGAGCAGTCGCGACACCGCGCGGTTGGCCGAACGCAGGGTGCCGGTGTGATCGACGGTGATGATGGCGTCCAGCGCGGTATCGAAGATCGAACGCAGATGCTGCTCGCTGGCCTTGAGCTGCTGACTCATGCGCCGGTAGCGCAGCAGGGTATTGGCGGCCACCACGAAGACCGTCAGTGCGACGGTCAGCAGGGTGATGGCGATGGCGATATAGCCGCTGTCGACCACTGCCATCGGCACCTGCGACTCGGGGGTGCCGACGAAGCGCGCCGCCGCCATGCCGGTGTAATGCATGCCGCTGATGGCCAGGCCCATCACCAGAGCACTGAGCAACAGCGCCCAGGTTGTCGGCAAGCGCCCCTCTAGACCGAAACGCACCCACAGCGCCAGGATGGCCAGAGCCACCGCGACGAAGATCGACAGGGCGAACATCCAGGGGTCGTAGCGCAGCAGTGGCGCCATCTGCATCGCCGCCATGCCGCTGTAATGCATGGCGCCGATACCGGCACCGACCAGCACACCGCCGACGCACAGCTGCTTCAGGCTCAGGTCACGCCGCGCCAGAAGACTGAGGGCGACCCAGGAGGCGGCCAGGCTCGGCAACATCGAAAGCAGGGTAATGCCCAGGTCGTAACGTACTGCCGCGCACAGCTCGAAGGCGAGCATGCCAAGAAAGTGCATGGACCAGATGCCGCCGCCGAGGGCGAGCGAGCCGGTGACGATGGTGATTTGGCGAGCAACGGGATGTGTGTTGTCGCGGGCTTCACCGGCCAGCTGCAGGGCCATGCCGGCGGCGAACACGGCGATGGCCAACGACAGCAGCACCAACTTGGGGTCGTAGCGACTGAGTACGAGGACAGCAGGATCCGCACCCATCAGGAAGAACAACTCGAGAATCGACATACAACCCCAGTACGCGGACAGACGGCCGGCGAATTGCCAGCATCTGAAACGACGAGGCCACGCTTGTCAATCAAAGCCGATCAATCGCACCCATAGAAAAGCCCGCCGAAGCGGGCTTGTTCCATCGCCAGGTCGATCAGGCGGAGAGTTCCACCAGCAGCTTGTTCAGGCGCTGCACATAGGCAGCCGGGTCCTTCAGGCTGTCGCCGGCGGCCAGCGCGGCCTGATCGAAGAGGATGTGCGTCAGGTCGACGAAACGGTCCTCGTCGGCCTCGGCATCCAGGCGCTCGATCAGCGGGTGGCTCGGGTTGAACTCGAAGATCGGCTTGGACTCGGGTACCTTCTGCCCGCTGGCCTCGAGAATCTGGCGCATCTGCAGACCCAGGTCCTGCTCGCCGATGGCGAGGATCGCCGGCGAGTCGGTCAGACGATGCGACACGCGCACCTCCTTGACCTGCTCGCCCAGCGCGCCTTTCAGACGCTCGATCAGCCCTTCCTTGGCCTTGGCGACTTCTTCCTGGGCCTTCTTGTCCTCTTCCGAGTCCAGCTTGCCCAGGTCCAGGTCGCCACGGGCCACGTCGACGAACTGCTTGCCGTCGAACTCGGTCAGGTAGCTCATCAGCCACTCGTCGATGCGATCGGTGAGCAGCAGCACTTCGATGCCCTTCTTGCGGAAGACTTCCAGGTGCGGGCTGTTCTTGATCTGCGCGTAGGACTCGCCGGTGAGGTAGTAGATCTTGTCCTGACCTTCCTTGACCCGGCCGAGGTAGTCGGCCAGCGAAACCGACTGCTCGTCGCTCTCGCCTGCGGTGGAAGCGAAGCGCAGCAGGCTGGCGATCTTCTCCTTGTTGGCGAAGTCTTCCGCCGGGCCTTCCTTGAGCACCTGGCCGAAGGCCTTCCAGAACGCCTTGTATTCTTCGGGCTTGTCCTTGGCCAGCTTCTCCAGCATGTCCAGTACGCGCTTGGTCAGCGCCGACTTCATCGAATCGATCACCGGGTCCTTCTGCAGAATCTCGCGGGAAACGTTCAGCGACAGGTCGTTGGAATCCACCACACCCTTGATGAAGCGCAGGTACAGCGGCAGGAACTCGTCGGCCTGGTCCATGATGAACACGCGCTGCACGTAGAGCTTGAGCCCCTTGGGCGCTTCGCGATGGTACAGGTCGAACGGTGCACGGCCCGGCACGTAGAGCAGCGAGGTGTACTCCAGCTTGCCCTCGACCTTGTTGTGACTCCAGGTCAGCGGGTTCTCGAAGTCATGGGCGACGTGCTTGTAGAACTCCTGGTATTCCTCGTCCTTGACCTCGGCACGCGGGCGGGTCCACAGGGCACTGGCGCGGTTGACGGTTTCCCACTCGGGCTCGGCCGGCTTGTCCTTCTCCTCACCGTAGTGCTCTTTCGGCAGTTCGATGGGCAGCGCGATATGGTCGGAGTACTTCTTGACGATGTTGCGCAGGCGCCAGCCGTCGGCGAACTCTTCTTCACCGCTTTTCAGGTGCAGGACGATGCGGGTGCCGCGCTCGGCCTTGTCGATGGTGGCGACCTCGAACTCGCCCTCGCCCTTGCTCGACCAGTGCACGCCCTCGGCAGCCGACAGGCCGGCACGACGGGTGAAGACGTCCACCTTGTCGGCGACGATGAAGGCCGAGTAGAAGCCCACACCGAACTGACCGATCAGGTGCGAATCCTTCTTCTGGTCGCCGGAGAGGTTCTTGAGGAAGTCGGCGGTGCCGGACTTGGCGATGGTGCCCAGGTGCGCGATGACTTCATCGCGGCTCATGCCGATGCCGTTGTCTTCGAGGGTGACGGTCTTGGCGTCCTTGTCGAAGCTCAGGCGAATTTTCAGCTCGGCGCCGCCTTCGAGCAGCTCGGGCTTGGCCAGCGCCTCGAAGCGCAGCTTGTCGGCGGCGTCGGAGGCGTTGGAGATCAACTCGCGCAGGAAGATTTCCTTGTTCGAGTACAGCGAATGGATCATCAGGTGCAGCAGCTGCTTCACCTCGGTCTGGAAGCCCAGGGTCTCTTTTTGAGTTTCCACACTCATGGTCGTCTAACTCCACATGCAGGACTATGCCGCGCGAGCGGCGGATGTCCTGCAGATGGGGGCAGTATGATCAATTTCAAGGGCTTAACAGGCTGTTGAAAAACTATCTGCGTTGCCATTGCTGCGTTAAAAACAGGCTCAAAATGCTCATTTACAACTTGTAAACTCCGCTTTCTCGCCTGTTTTTGTCTTGCACTGGCTGCCTCGCCTACGTTTTTTCAACGGCCTCTCAGGGTTCGAGCAGCTCCAGACGGCCGATTTCTTCCGGTTTGAAACTGAAGCTGGCCTGCCCGCCGCCACTGCCCATCTGCTGGGCCAGGCGGATGCTGCCGTCGGCATCAATGCCGACGAAACGCCCCTCTACCGTGCCGCCGCTGGCGCGGCTCAGGCGCATGCTGAGGTTGCGATACTGCTCGGGGTTGCGCTGCAGACGTGCCAGGCTGAAGCGCTGGCGACGATCGGCCGGACGACTCAGACGCTCCTCGACCGGGACCGCCTCGCGCTGCGGCGTAGCCTGGACGGTAGCAATGGCGGGCAATACCGGGAAGCGATCTCCTTCCACGGCCCAACCCTGTTCGGCGCGCTTGTGCAAACGCACCGGCAGACGCTCCAGACGCCCGTCCACCTGCGCGTCGACCTGCAACTCCAGGGTATCGCCCTCGAAGGTGAACACCGGCAGTTTCAGCTCGCGCACCTGCCGCGTGGCGAAGCGTCGCTGCAGGTAGTCCTGCAGCACATGGGCGATGGTGTCACGGGAGTCGAAACGCGTATCGACCCGACCATCGACATAGCGCAGGCGGTCGCGGTACAGCTCGACGCGGCCGCTGAGGCTGGTCTTGAAACGCGGCGGCAGGACCAGATGGAAGTCGCCCGCCAGACGATTGGGCGCCTGCGGTTGCAGGTCCAGATGCAGGGTGTAGCCACGGCTGAGACGACGCGCCTCGGGCAGGTCCTGCTCCGGCAACAACCAGCTCAGTTCCACCTCCGGCAGCTGGCCTTCGTCCTGCGGCAGCACGTCGACGCGCACCGGCCCATCCACCGCTTGCGGCAGGCGAATGCTCAGTTCGCGCAGGGCGAAGAAATCCAGGCCTTCGCGCAGTACCAGCACGCCGTCGATCAGTTCGCCCTGCTGCGGGCGAAAGGGTTGGCCATTGAGCTGACCGGCCAGCTCGATGCTCAGCTCGGCTGGCTCCTGCACCTCGGGCCTGAGCCAGTCGAGGCGCACGATGGCCGCCAGGCGCTCGGCGTCCTTGCTGGCCAGCAGCGTCAACCCCACCACCAGGGGGATGACGCCGAGCCCGACCAGCGTGACGGCACTGCGTGCCCGCGCCCAGTGACGCATGATGTACAACAGCGTGATCGGCGGTATCAGGCTGCCCCAGCCCCACAACAGGCTGGTGGCGAAAGCGCGCATCACCAGCCAGACCAGACCGGCCAGCATCAACAGCAGGCCACCAATAATCAGCAACGCATCCATCTACAGAATCCTTGTCATTGTCTCGCTGCGCTGCCGGGCCGCTCGGGTTGCCGGGCGAAACTCAGGGCTCATCGACCTTGAAATGGGCACGGGCGGTGGCGATCGGCTCGGTCTGCGTGGTTTGCCAGGCGGTGATCGCCACATTGGCCACCCGGCGCCCCTGACGCCAGACCTGGCATTGCGCGTAGGTGTCACGATAATGGCCGGCGCGCAGGTAATCTATCGAGAAGTCGATGATTTTCGGCAAATGTGGAATACCCATGAACATCAGCAGATGCAGCATTGCCGAATGCTCCATGAAACCGGCGATGACCCCGCCGTGCAGTGCCGGCAGCACCGGGTTCCCGATACAGTCGCGGTTGGCCGGCAGGCGAAACACCATGTCGTCACCCAGACGCAGGCACTCGATGCCGAGCAGCTTGGCGTAAGGGATCAGGTTGATCAGCGGGTCGTAGTCGTTCTGCTGGTGCGCGCGGGCCACCAGTTGTTCCAGGTTCAGGTCGCTCATGCCGCACCGCCCTGCTGAATGTTCTGCTTGAGCTCAGCGTCGCCCTGCGCTGCCTTGCCCATGCGCATGAAGGCGCCAACCACATGGGCGATCGGCTGCGCCGGGTCGTCCTGATAGGCGTAGCCGCGGGTGAAGATGACATGGGGCGTGACCCGGTAGCACTCGGCGAAACCGAACACGTCCTTGCCCGGCTCGGCCGGGTGCATGTAATCGATGCGCAAATCCAGGGTCGGGCAGATTTCGAACTCCGGCAGCACGCAGACGGTGGAGATACCGCAGGTAGTGTCCATCAGCGTGGTGATGGCACCACCGTGGATCACCCCGCTATCGGGGTTGCCGACGATATGCTGGCTGTAGGGCAGACGCAGGGTCAGGCCTTCGGCGCTGGCCGTGTGCACCTGCAGGCCGAGCACCTGGCAATGACGCAGGGCCGACAGAAAGCGCTGAGCGCGCTCCAAAATGGGGGAAGTGCTCATCCTCGTACCTCGTGATGGCGACGCAAGGGCGCGCATGATAGCGCCACGCGGCCGCTGCGGCACGGCTTGCCAGGCGCAACCACAATGAACTTATGGCGCCCTGCTCTTTCGAAAAAATGTCGAGGCATTTTTTTCAAGGAGAACCACATGCAGAAAACACTCGCTTATGCCGTCTTGCTAGCCGCCACGCTGGGCCTCGCCGCCTGCGACAAGCCCTCCGAGAATGCCGCGCAGGACGCCCGCGAAGCGCAGTCCGAAGCACGCGAATCGATGAACGAAGCTGCCGAGGAGCGCAACGAAGCGGCTCAGGAGCGCGCCGAGGAAAATCGCGAAGAAACCTTCGAACAGCTGCCGCCGCCCGAAACCCAACCGACCGATCCGGCGACCCAACCTGCGGCCCCGGCCGGCCAAACCAATCAGTAACACCTGTTGACTCGCCGCCCAGCCCGCATCCCGATGCGGGCCGGGTTTTTGCGCATCTCGGAACTTCGCTTCGCTTGTTCGCTCCAAGTGGCACGGATGAAGCTACACGCCATCATCCGCATCACACATGGAGATGTAACCGTGCAAAAACCATTTACCTATGCCCTGCTGCTCGCGGCCATGCTAGGCCTGGCGGCCTGTGAACAATCCCCCGAAGACAAGCTGGAGTCCGCCAAAGAGTCCGTTTCCGAGGCGGCCGAGTCCATGGGTGAGGCAGCCGAACAAGCCGGTGAAGCCATCGAACAGAAAGCCGATGAAGTGATGGGCACCGAGCCCACCACCGGCGAGAAGATCGAAGAGGCCGCCGACGATGCCGCCGACGCGATCGAGAACGCCGGCGACGAGATCAGTGACGCGGTCGAAGGCCGCTAAGCCCCTTCACAGAAACGACAAGGCCCGCTTCGAGCGGGCCTTGTCGTTTAGCAACGGCCGATTACAGCGCCGGGCTGAGCATCAGCAGCAGGCTGCAGGCCAGGCCCACGATCCACACCAGGCTGCGCTGCCAGTGCAGGTCCCACCAGTAGAACAGCAGATACAGCACGCGGCTGATGACGAAGGTGATGGCCAGTGCATCGATCAGAAATCCATGGGTCTGCGTCGTATGTGCCATCAGCACACCGACCGCGAACAGCGGAAATGCCTCGAAGCTGTTCAGATGCGCGGCCAGCGCACGGGCGCCGAAGCCGGTCAGACGCGCCTGCTGCGCGCGCGGATGATGATTGTCGTAGCGACCGCCGCCCTCCTCGGCCATGGCCTTGGCCAGCGGCGCCTTGGCAATGAAGATCAGCAGGGCGCTGATGAAGACGCACCAGAACGGAATGCTCATTCACTCTTCTCCTTGGCCACCTCGGCGGCCGGCGTTGGGGTATAGACCATCACTTCCAGCACGTCCGAGTGGAATTCTCGGCGATACAGCACCAGGACCACACCGGCGGTGACCAGCATGAAGAACCAGGGATTGATGAACCAGGCCAGGGTCGCCATGCCGAAATAATAGGCGCGCAGGCCGAAGTTGAACTGGTTGGCGGCCATCGAGATCACCCGCGCCGTACGCTCGGCGAAGGCCTTGCGCTCCTGCTCGGTCACATGCCGCTCGCCCACCATCGGCGCCGAGCCCACCAGCACGGCGGCGAAGTTGTACTGGCGCATGCACCAGCTGAAGGTGAAGAAGGCGTAGACGAAAATCATGCCCAGGCACAGCAGCTTGATCTCCGACAGGCCGCGGCTGGCCTGCTGCACGAAGGGAATGTCGGCCAGTAGCGACAGGGCGCGGTCGGAGGCACCCAGCACGGTGAGGATACCGGCCAGGATGATCAGCGTGCTGGAGGCGAAGAAGGAGGCGTTGCGTTCGAGGTTGCCGATCACGTTGGCGTCGGCGATGCGGTTGTCACGCAGCAGCATGCGGCGCATCCAGTCTTCTCGGTACAGATGCAGGACGCTGGCCAGACAGGGAGTGGTTTGCGCCTTGACCGAGGCGTAGCGGGTGTAGCCACCCCAGCAGACGACGAACCAGAGTGCGGCCAGGAAATGAGACAGGTACGGATAGCTGTTGAGCATGCCAACTCCTTGTAGGACTGCCGCGAATTATAGCCAGGCCACCCGCTTCCTTGTTCCACAAAAAAGGCCGCCTTGTGGGCGGCCTTGCTGCATTACGAGCGCGACTCAGGCGGTTGCGCCCTGGCGCAGGCCGATGATGCGATCCAGCGCCACGGCCAGCACCAGCGTCACCGCCACCGGCAACAGCCAGCCCAGGCTCTGACCGGCCAGCGGCAGCTGCCCAAACCAGGCGGGAACCTTGTCCGCCCAGGGGGTCGCGGCCACACCGTCAGCCACGCCGAAGACCAGCGTAACGGCCATCACCGGCACGAAAACCAGCGACTGGGACACCCACAGGCGATTGGCCAGGCTCAGGGCGACCAGCACGATGGCCAGCGGATACAGACCGACCAGCACCGGGATGGAGAAGCTGATCAGCTGGGTCAGGCCCTGGTTGGCCACCACCAGGCTGAACAGACCGAAGGCGATCACCACGCTACGATAGGAGACCGGCAGCAGCTTGCTGAAGAACTCGCCGCAAGCGGTCAGCAGGCCGACCGCGGTGGTCAGGCACGCCAGGGTGATGACCACGGCCAGCAACAGGCTGCCGGTGGTGCCGAAGGTGTTCTGGACGTAGGTGGTCAGCACCTGCACGCCATTCTGCGCGTCACCGGCGATGCCCTGGCTGGTGGCACCGAGGTAGAACAGCGCCAGGTACACCAGCGACAGGCCGATGGCGGCGATGATGCCGGCGATCACCGAATAACGGGTCACCAGGCCGGCGTCGCTGACGCCGCGATCACGAATGGCACTGGCGATGACGATACCGAAGACCAGCGCGCCCAGGGTATCCATGGTCAGGTAACCCTGCAGGAAGCCTTGTACCAGCGGCGTCTCGCGATAGCTCTCGGCAACCGTGCCGATCTCGCCAGCCGGTGCGAACAGGGCCGCACCGCCCAGCACCAGCAGCGCCGCCAGCAGTACCGGGGTGATGAACTTGCCGATGCGGTCGACCAGCTGTCCCGGATTGAGCGAGAGAAAGAGCACGGCCGCGAAATACACCAGGGTATAAAGCAGCAGCGGCGCGCCTTCGTTACCGGTGAACGGCGCGATGCCCATCTCGAACGACACCACGGCGGTACGCGGCGTGGCGAACAGCGGGCCGATGGCCAGGTACACCGCCACCGCGAGGATGGCGCCAGCGATCCTGCCCAGCGGCGCGGTGAGCAGGTCCATACCACCGCCGACACGGGCCAGTGCGACCACCGTCAGCAGCGGCAGGCCGACGCCGGTCAGGAGAAAGCCCAGTGCCGCCGGCAGCAGGTTCTCCCCCGCCGCCAGGCCCGCGCTGGGCGGGAAAATGATGTTGCCGGCGCCGAGGAACAGCGCAAATGTCATGAAGCCGAGGGCCAGGAGGTCCGAGCCTTGCAAACGAGTCATAAAGGGAAATACCACGAGCAGGAAATCAAAGAGTTGCGGGGGGTTTCCTTGAGGGATCGGGGAAACGTCGCCCGAGCGTTTGGCTCGAACCACTGCAGGCATCGCCAGGCGCTTGTGGCGCCACGGACACGGTAAGGCGCGGATACTAACGAAAACTGCCGGATAGCAGCACAGTTGGCGGACGAGCTGTCGAACTGGCGTAACTGGCTGTCGCATGCTCGACAGTCGCGTGGCTCAGGCGGTAACTGCCCTGCCCGCCCCGGGCTTGCGCGTATAAGCGGATGGAAGGATTCTCCTTCGTTCGCGATTTGCCGCGAACTTCGCCGATGGAGCCAGCCTGTGGGGCGTCTCGGCCCCTGTGCATGTGCCATCTGGTGCGCACGGCTCACCCTACGAACGTCGGCGCTGTGCTCTGCCATCTGGTGCGCACGGCGCACCCTACGAACGTCGGCACTGTGCTCTGCCATCCGGTGCGCACGGCGCACCCTACCAACGTCGGCACTGTGCTCTGTCATCTGGTGCGCGCGGCGCACCCTACGGACCGGCGACACAGAAACGTGAGTACTCCGCAGACAACAAAAAGGCCACCCGAAGGTGGCCTTTCTGCGAGGGTCAGAAACGCTTAGGCGTTCTTGACTTCCCAACCGGTCAGCTCGGCCAGGGCCTTGCCGATGTCAGCCAGGGAACGCACGGTTTTCACACCAGCGTCCTGCAGCGCAGCGAACTTCTCGTCTGCAGTGCCCTTGCCGCCGGAGATGATGGCGCCAGCGTGGCCCATGCGCTTGCCGGGAGGAGCGGTCACACCAGCGATGTAGGAAACCACCGGCTTGGTGACGTTGGCCTTGATGAAGGCAGCCGCTTCTTCCTCGGCCGAACCGCCGATCTCACCGATCATGACGATCGCTTCGGTCTTCGGATCTTCCTGGAACAGCTTCAGGATGTCGATGAAGTTGGAGCCCGGGATCGGGTCACCGCCGATGCCCACGCAGGTGGACTGGCCGAAACCGGCATCGGTGGTCTGCTTCACGGCTTCATAGGTCAGGGTGCCGGAACGCGACACGATACCCACCTTGCCCGGCAGGTGGATGTGACCCGGCATGATGCCGATCTTGCACTCGCCGGGAGTGATCACGCCCGGGCAGTTCGGGCCGATCAGACGTACGCCCAGCTCGTCGCACTTGACCTTGGCTTCCAGCATGTCGATGGTCGGGATGCCTTCGGTGATGCAGACGATCAGCTTGATGCCGCCGTTGGCCGCTTCCAGGATCGAGTCCTTGCAGAACGGAGCCGGAACGTAGATTACCGACGCTTCGGCGCCAGTGGCTTCCACGGCTTCCTTGACGGTGTTGAACACCGGCAGGCCCAGGTGGGTGGTGCCACCCTTGCCCGGAGTGACGCCGCCGACCATCTTGGTGCCGTAGGCGATGGCTTGTTCGCTGTGGAAGGTGCCCTGCGAGCCGGTGAAGCCCTGGCAGATGACCTTGGTGTCTTTGTTGATCAGGATGCTCATTACTTACCCTCCGCGGCCTTGACGACCTGCTGGGCAGCGTCGGTCAGGCTGGTTGCCGCGATGATGTTCAGACCGCTGTCAGCCAGGACCTTGGCGCCCAGCTCGGCGTTGTTACCTTCCAGGCGGACGACCACCGGGATCTTCACGCCGACTTCCTTCACGGCGCCGATGATGCCTTCGGCAATCATGTCGCAACGAACGATACCGCCGAAGATGTTCACCAGAACGGCTTTGACGTTGTCATCGGAGAGGATGATCTTGAACGCTTCGGTCACGCGCTCTTTGGTCGCGCCACCACCTACGTCGAGGAAGTTGGCCGGCTGACCGCCGTGCAGGTTGACGATGTCCATGGTACCCATGGCCAGGCCGGCACCGTTGACCATGCAACCGATGTTGCCTTCCAGCGCAACGTAGTTCAGCTCCCACTTCTGCGCATGGGCTTCACGCGGATCGTCCTGGGACGGGTCGTGCATGGCGCGCAGCTTGGGCTGACGGTACATGGCGTTGGAGTCGATGTTGATCTTGGCGTCCAGGCAATGCAGGTTGCCGTCAGCCTTGATCACCAGCGGGTTCACCTCCAGCAGAGCCAGGTCGTAGTCCTGGAACAGCTTGGCCAGGCCAACGAAGATGTGGGTGAACTGCTTGACCTGATCGCCTTCCAGGCCCAGCTGGAAAGCCAGCTCGCGGCCCTGGTACGGCTGAGCGCCGACCAGCGGATCGATGGTGGCCTTGAGGATCTTCTCAGGGGTTTCGTGGGCCACTTTCTCGATGTCCACGCCACCTTCGGTGGAAGCCATGAACACGATGCGACGGCTGGAGCGGTCCACGACGGCGCCCAGGTACAGTTCCTTGGCGATGTCGGTGCAGGATTCGACCAGGATTTTGCTGACCGGCTGACCGTTGGCGTCAGTCTGGTAGGTCACCAGACGCTTGCCCAGCCAGTTGGCGGCGAAGGCCTTGGCGTCTTCCTTGCTCTTGACCAGCTTTACGCCACCGGCTTTGCCGCGGCCACCAGCGTGGACCTGAGCCTTGACGACCCACTCGCTGCCGCCGATTTTTTCGCAGGCTTCTGCGGCTTCTTCGGGGGTGTCTACCGCGAAGCCCTTGGATACGGGCAGGCCGTATTCAGCGAACAGCTGCTTACCCTGATACTCGTGAAGATTCATGCTTGTCTACCGTCTTCGTTTAGGTATTGCGCATTCGGCGCTGTACTTGTGATACCGCGCCACCTGTGACTGCCGAAGCAGTCCGCCGGGCTTTCCGCCGCGAGTCGAACTCGACGCGGGCCACCCGACGTGGTTCTGCTTGCAAACACCGCCGCAGCGATGGGGCGATTACGCGACGCCCCGCCTACCACGGCGGCTTACAACAATTTGCGTGGCCGCCCGAGGCGGCCACTTATGACGCCTAGAGCCGGTTTACGATCTGGCGAGCTAGCGATAAACGGTGGCGAAAAGGGCCGAGGAAGCGGAGTTTACATCTGTAAATGAGCATTCCGAGGCCGTTTTCAACGCCGTTTAGCCGACGCGCAGCAGGTCGTATATCGGCTCTTAGCGCTTCTTGCGGTTGGCGATATGGATCGCGCCACCATTCACCGCCAGGGCCGCTTCGTGCAGCGCCTCGGACAGGGTCGGGTGGGAGAAGACCATCATGCCCAGATCTTCGGCGCTGGTGCCGAATTCCATGCCGATCGCGCCCTGCTGCACCAGTTCGGCAGCGCTTGGGCCGATCACGTGAACGCCCAGTACGCGGTCAGTGTTGGCGTCAGCGATGACCTTGACCAGACCACCGGTATCGTTGGCAGCCATGGCGCGGCCGCTGGCAGCGAACGGGAAGGTACCGACATTGACGGCAATGCCTTCGGCCTTCAGCTGCTGCTCGGTCTTGCCGACCCATGCGATTTCCGGGTGAGTGTAGATAACCGACGGGATCAGGTCGTAGTTCATCTGAGCCTTGTGGCCGGCGATGCGCTCGGCGACCATCACGCCCTCTTCCGAGGCCTTGTGAGCCAGCATCATGCCGCGCACCACGTCACCGATGGCGTAGACGCCCGGAACGCTGGTTTCGCACTGGTCGTTGACGAAGATGAAGCCACGCTCATCCAGATCCACGCCGCTGTCGGCAGCCAGCAGATCGGTGGTCACCGGGCGACGGCCAACGGCCACGATCAGCTTGTCGAAGGTCATCTTCTGCTCGCCATTGGCGTCGGTGAAGGTGACGGTAACCTGCTTCTTCTTGACTTCGGTCGCGGTGACGCGAGCGCCCAGGCGGATGTCCAGGCCCTGCTTGGTCAGGGTTTTCTGGGCTTCCTTGGCGATCTGCTCGTCGGCTGCAGCGAGGAACTTGTCCATGGCTTCCAGCACGGTCACTTCGGCGCCCAGGCGGGCCCAGACCGAACCCAGCTCCAGGCCGATAACGCCAGCGCCGATGACGCCCAGCTTCTTCGGTACGCTCTGGAATTCCAGGGCGCCGGTGGAGTCGACGATCACGTCCTGATCGACCGGGGCCGGCGGGATCTCGACCGGCTTGGAGCCGGAAGCGATGATCACGTGAGCAGCTTCGACCACCTGGGTCTTGCCGTCGGTGCCGGTGACTTCGACCTGCTTGCCGGCCAGCAGCTTGCCGTGGCCTTCGAGCAGGGTCACGCCGTTGGCCTTGAACAGGCCGGCAACACCGCCGGTGAGGTTCTTGATGATGGTGTTCTTGCGCGCCACCATGGCCGGTACGTCGATGGTCAAGCCCTTGGCTTCGATACCGTGTACGGCGAAGCCTTCTTTGGCTTCATGGTACTTCCAGGAGCTGTCCAGCAGCGCCTTGGAGGGAATGCAACCGACGTTCAGGCAGGTACCGCCGAGGGCAACCTTGCCGTCCTTGCCCTGGTACTTCTCGATGCAGGCGGTCTTCAGACCGAGCTGCGCTGCTTTGATGGCGGCTACGTAGCCACCAGGGCCGGCACCGATGACTACCACGTCGAATTTCTGGGTCATAACGTATTCCTTCTCGAATAAACCGGACGGCCCTGAAAACAGGGCCGCCGTGGAGGAGACTGGCTTTTAGATTTCCAGCAGCAGGCGAGCCGGGTCTTCAAGCAAGTTCTTGATGGTCACCAGGAAGGTCACGGCTTCCTTACCATCGATCAGGCGGTGGTCGTAAGACAGCGCCAGATACATCATCGGACGGATCACCACCTGACCATTGATGGCCATCGGGCGCTGGATGATGTTGTGCATACCCAGGATCGCGGCCTGCGGCGGGTTGACGATCGGGGTCGACATCATCGAACCGAAGGTACCGCCGTTGGTGATGGTGAAGGTACCGCCAGTCATTTCTTCGATCGACAGCTTGCCGTCGCGTGCCTTCTTGCCGAAGGTGGCGATGCCGCTCTCGATTTCAGCCAGGCTCATCAGCTCGGCGTTGCGCAGCACCGGAACCACCAGGCCACGGTCGCTGGACACGGCGACACCGATGTCGGCATAGCCGTGGTAAACGATGTCGTTGCCGTCGATCGACGCGTTGACGGCCGGGAAGCGCTTCAGCGCCTCGGTGGCGGCCTTGACGAAGAACGACATGAAGCCCAGGCGCACGCCGTTGTGGGACTTCTCGAACAGGTCCTTGTACTTCGAACGCAGGGCCATGACTTCGGTCATGTCCACTTCGTTGAAGGTGGTCAGCATGGCCATGGAGGACTGGGCTTCGACCAGACGCTCGGCGATCTTGGCGCGCAGGCGGGTCATCGGCACGCGCTTCTCGGTGCGGTCGCCAGTGGCAACGACCGGAGCAGCAGCAGCCGGAGCAGCGGCCGGCTTGGCAGCGGCGGCAGGAGCGTTCTTCTTGGCTTCGACGGCAGCGACCACGTCTTCCTTGGTCACGCGGCCACCTTTACCGGTGCCGGCGATGCTGTTCGGGTCGATGCCGTTCTCTTCGGCCAGCTTGCGCGCGGCCGGCGAGAGGATGGCATCGTCGCCAGCGGCGGCAGCCGGAGCGGCAGCCTGAGCCGGAGCGGCGGCAGCGGCCGGGGCGGCAGCCGGAGCAGCGGCGGCAGCGCCACCTTCGGTCAGCTTGCCCAGCAGTTCGTTGGAAAGAACGGTGTCGCCTTCGTTCTTGATGATTTCAGCCAGGACGCCGTCGGCCTCGGCCAGGACTTCGATCACCACCTTGTCGGTTTCGATGTCGACGATCAGCTCGTCGCGCTTGACCGCTTCGCCCGGCTTCTTGTGCCAGGTGGCGACGGTGCCGTCGGCAACCGATTCCGGGAAGGTTGGGGCTTTGATCTCGATAGCCATTGTATGCGTTTCCTTAAATTCGGTTTACCGGTAGGTGGCACCCGCCACCTACCGGATGAAGGCGTTAAACAGTAAAGGCGTCCTGCAGCAGTTTTTCCTGCTGCTCGGCGTGCATCGAGGCGTAACCGCAAGCCGGCGCTGCCGATGCATCGCGGCCGGCGTACTCGAGGAACAGGCCCTTCTTGTGCGCAGTGGCGACGCGACGCATGTGGTGCTGGCTGCAGTACCACGCGCCCTGGTTCATCGGCTCTTCCTGACACCAGACGATGTGCTTGAGGTTCTTGTACGGCGCCAACGCTTCGGCCAGATCCTCTTCCGGGAACGGATAGAGCTGCTCGATACGGATGATGGCGATGTCCTCGCGACCCTCGGCACGACGCTTCTCCAGCAGGTCGTAGTAGACCTTGCCGCTGCACAGGATCATGCGCTCGACCTTTTTCGGGTCCAGCGAATCGATTTCGCCGATCACGGTCTGGAAGGAGCCTTCGGCCAGATCTTCCAGGGTCGAGATGGCCAGCTTGTGACGCAGCAGCGACTTCGGCGTCAGGACCACCAGCGGCTT
The DNA here is from genome assembly GCF_900104265.1 of Ectopseudomonas guguanensis. GTDB lineage: Bacteria > Pseudomonadota > Gammaproteobacteria > Pseudomonadales > Pseudomonadaceae > Aquipseudomonas > Aquipseudomonas guguanensis. The sequence continues at coordinate 268,730 of NZ_FNJJ01000003.1, read as the reverse complement.
GCGCAGCGGACGGATCACCTGGCGACGCAGCATGTGGTAGACCTGCGCCGGGGTAGTCGGCACGCACACCTGCATGTTGTGCTCGGCGCACAGTTGCAGGTAACGCTCCAGACGCGCCGAGCTGTGCTCAGGCCCCTGCCCTTCGTAGCCATGCGGCAGCAGAACGGTCAGACCGCAGAGACGGCCCCACTTGGTTTCGCCGCTGGAGATGAACTGGTCGAATACCACCTGGGCGCCGTTGGCGAAGTCACCGAACTGGGCTTCCCAGATCACCAGCGCGTTCGGCGTGGTGGTGGCGTAGCCGTATTCGAAGGCCAGTACGGCTTCCTCGGAGAGGTAGGAGTCGTACAGCTCGAACTTCGGCTGACCTTCGTACAGGTTCTTCAGCGGAACGTAGGTCGAGGCGTCCTTCTGGTTGTGCAGCACCGCATGACGGTGCGAGAAGGTGCCGCGGCCGATGTCCTGACCGGTCATGCGGATCGGATGACCTTCGACCAGCAGCGTGGCGTAGGCCATGGTTTCAGCGAAGCCCCAGTTGATCGGCAAGCCGCCCGCGCCCATCTTCTGACGGTCTTCGAGGATCTTCGCCACCTGACGCTGAACCAGGAAACCTTCCGGGATTTCCAGCAGCTTGGCGGACAGGTCCTGCAGGGTCTTCAGATCGAAACGGGTGTCGTGACGCGCGGTCCAGGCGTGGCCCAGATACGGACGCCAGTCGACGAACAGCTCCTTGTTCGGCTCCTTGACCAGGCTCTTGACCACGTGCTGGCCGTTGTCCAGCGCAGTGCGGTAGTCGTCGATCTTGGCCTGCACATCGTCGCTGCTCTGCACGCCGGCGGCGATCAGGGCATCGGCATACAGCTCACGGGTAGTGCGCTGCTTGGCGATCTGCTGGTACATCAGCGGCTGGGTGCCGTTCGGCTCGTCGGCCTCGTTGTGACCGCGACGGCGGTAGCAGACCAGGTCGATGACCACGTCGCGCTTGTACTGCATGCGGTAGTCGACAGCCAGCTGGGTGACGAACAGCACGGCCTCCGGATCATCGCCGTTCACGTGGAAGATCGGCGCCTGGATCATTTTCGCCACGTCGGTGGCGTATTCGGTCGAGCGCGCATCTTCCGGACGGCTGGTGGTGAAGCCAACCTGGTTGTTGATCACGATGTGGATGGTGCCGCCAGTCTTGTAGCCGCGAGTCTGCGACATCTGGAAGGTTTCCATGACCACACCCTGACCGGCGAACGCCGCGTCACCGTGGATGGAGATCGGCAGCACCTTATCGCCACTGGCATCGTTGCGACGATCCTGGCGGGCTCGCACCGAGCCCTCGACCACCGGGGAAACGATTTCCAGGTGCGAGGGGTTGAACGCCAGCGCCAGGTGCACTTCGCCACCGGGAGTCATGACGTTGGAGGAGAAGCCCTGGTGGTACTTCACGTCACCGGAGGACAGGCCCTCGGTCTTCTTGCCTTCGAACTCGTCGAACAGGTCGCGCGGGTTCTTGCCGAAGGTGTTGACCAGGACGTTCAGGCGGCCACGGTGAGCCATGCCGATGACGATTTCCTTGGTGCCGTAGGACCCCGAACGCTGGATGATTTCGTCCAGCAGCGGGATCAGGCTTTCGCCGCCTTCCAGGCCGAAACGCTTGGTGCCCGGGTACTTGGTGCCCAGATACTTCTCCAGGCCTTCGGCAGCGGTGACGCGCTCGAGCACGTGCGCCTGCACTTCGGCGGAGAACTGCGGACGGCCACGTACGCTTTCCAGACGCTGGGCGAACCAGTTGCGCTGACCGGAATCGACGATGTGGGTGAACTCGGCACCGATGGTGCGACAATATGTCTGCTGCAGCGCATCGCGGATTTCGCGTAGCGTTGCCTCTTCCTTGCCAATGTACAGCTCGCCGGTGCGGAAGGTGGTATCCAGATCCGCGTCGGTCAGGCCGTAGTGATTGATCGACAGGTCAGACGGCGCAGTGCGCACCCACAGACCCAGAGGGTCGAGCTGGGCGGCCTGATGGCCACGCATGCGGTAAGCCTGGATCAGGCGCAGAACTTCCACCTGCTTCTTTTCGTGCTCGCTGCTGACGGCCCCGGCGGAAACCGGCTGGGCGCGACGCGAATTCTTGGCGAGCAGGACGAAATGATCGCGAATGGTCGAATGCGATACGTCCGTTGCAGCGCTGCCGTCGGTCGGCAACTTCTGGAAGTAAGTGCGCCACTCTTCTGGCACAGCGTTGGGATCGTGCAGGTAGAGCTCGTAGAGCTCTTCCACGTAGGCAGCGTTGCCACCGGATAGGTGGGCACTGTCCCACATGCGCTGCATCACGCTTTCTTGCATGCTTGGTCACCCTCGGTAAGGGGACACCACCGGCGTGAATACCGCATGGCTCCAATCAAAGTCATCTTGCTGCGACTCGGATAAAGCCACTTGGGTTCCCGCAGATAGTCCGGGTACCAGCCCGGATGCCCCTGCTGGTCGTCATATTTTTCGAGTATGAGCCGCGGCTTTGTGGGCTGCGGCTCTGGCTTTTGCTGCAATACCGGCCGAAGCCGGTATGCAGGTGTTACAGGTACAGCAACTTGCGAATCAGGTACCGCTCTGCAGCAGCATGTTACGCACGTGACCGATGGCCTTGGTCGGGTTCAGACCCTTGGGGCATACGTTCACGCAGTTCATGATGCCGCGGCAGCGGAACACGCTGAACGGATCGTCCAGCGAAGCCAGACGCTCGGCAGTCTTGGTGTCGCGGCTGTCGGCCAGGAAACGGTAGGCCTGCAGCAACGCGGCGGGACCGAGGAACTTGTCCGGGTTCCACCAGAACGACGGGCAACTGGTCGAGCAGCATGCGCACAGGATGCACTCGTACAGACCGTCGAGCTTCTCGCGCTCTTCCGGCGACTGCAGACGCTCGATGGCCGGAGCCGGCGTATCGTTCTGCAGGAACGGCTGCACCTTCTCGTACTGCTTGTAGAAGATGCTCATGTCGACGACCAGGTCACGAATGACCGGCAGACCCGGCAGCGGACGAATCACCAGTTTGCCACCCTTCAGCCCCGCCGCGGACAGCGGGGTGATGCAGGCCAGGCCGTTCTTGCCGTTGATGTTCATGCCGTCGGAACCGCATACGCCTTCACGGCAGGAGCGACGATAGGAGAAGCCTTCGTCCTGTTCCTTGATCAGCGCCAGCACGTCCAGGACCATGATGTCCTTGCCGCCGGTGTCGATCTGGAAATCCTGCATGAACGGAGCAGCGTCCTTCTCCGGGTTGTAGCGATAAACACTGACTTGCAACATATCAGTCACCCTTAATAAGTCCGAACCTTGGGTTCAAATGCCGGAACGGTCTTCGGCGCGAAGTTGACAGCACGCTTGGCCACGCGCTTCTCGCCTGGGAAGTACAGGGAGTGGCACAGCCAGTTCTGGTCATCGCGCTCCTCGAAGTCTTCACGAGCGTGGGCGCCACGGGACTCTTTACGAGCCTCGGCGGCGACCGCGGTCGCTTCGGCGACTTCGAGCAGGTTTTGCAGTTCCAGCGCTTCGATACGCGCAGTGTTGAACGCCTGGCTCTTGTCGGAGATCTTCACCTTGGCGATACGCTCGCGCAGGTCGGCCAGTTGTTGGATGCCCTTCTGCATGTATTCGCCGGTACGGAATACACCGAAGTAGTTCTGCATGCACTGTTGCAGCTCGCGCTTGAGCGGCGCGACCTCTTCACCAGTGCTGCGCTCGTTGACGCCAGCCAGGCGGGCCAGCGACTGCTCGATGTCGGTTTCGCTGGCGCCACGCACCTCGACACCTTCCTTGAGCGCCTTTTCCAGGTGCAGACCGGCAGCGCGGCCGAATACCACCAGGTCCAGCAGCGAGTTGCCGCCCAGACGGTTGGCACCGTGCACCGATACGCAGGCGACTTCACCCACGGCGAACAGACCTTCGATGATCTTGTCGTTGCCATTGGCGTCCTGGGTGATGGCCTGACCATGAATGTTGGTGGCAACGCCGCCCATCATGTAGTGGCAGGTCGGGATGACCGGAACCGGCGCGACCACAGGGTCAACGTGGGCGAAGGTCTTGGACAGTTCGCAGATGCCCGGCAGGCGGCTGTGCAGCACTTCCTCGCCGAGGTGATCGAGCTTGAGCAGTACGTGGTCCTTGTTCGGGCCACAGCCGTTGCCGGCGATCACTTCCTTGACCATGGAGCGGGCGACCACGTCGCGGCCGGCCAGGTCCTTGGCGTTCGGAGCGTAACGCTCCATGAAGCGCTCGCCATGGGCGTTGATCAGGTAACCACCCTCGCCACGGCAGCCTTCGGTAACCAGCACACCGGCGCCGGCGATACCGGTCGGGTGGAACTGCCACATTTCGATGTCCTGCACCGGCACGCCGGCACGCAGGGCCATGCCCACTCCGTCACCGGTGTTGATCAGGGCGTTGGTGGTGGAAGCGTAGATACGGCCGGCACCGCCAGTGGCCAGAACCACGGCCTTGGAGCGGATGTAGACGGTTTCGCCAGTCTCGATGCAGATGGCGATAATGCCGACGATGGCGCCGTCCTGGTTCTTCACCAGATCAACGGCGTACCACTCGTTGAGGAACGAGGCGCCGGCCTTCAGGTTGGCCTGGTACAGGGTGTGCAGCAGCGCGTGACCGGTACGGTCGGCAGCGGCGCAGGTACGGGCAGCCTGGGTCGGATTGTCCGGCCCCTTGGACTGGCCGCCGAACGGGCGCTGATAGATGCGACCCTGCTCGGTACGAGAGAACGGCAGGCCCATATGTTCGAGTTCGAACACGGCCTCCGGGCCGACGGAGCACATGTATTCGATCGCGTCCTGGTCACCGATGTAGTCGGAGCCCTTGACGGTGTCGTACATGTGCCAGCGCCAATCGTCGTTCGGGTCGGCCGAAGCGATGGCACAGGTGATGCCGCCCTGAGCGGAAACGGTATGCGAACGGGTCGGGAATACCTTGGTGACCACGGCAGTCTTGTGACCGCCCTGAGCCAGTTGCAGCGCAGCACGCATGCCGGCGCCGCCGCCACCTACGATGATGGCGTCATAGGAAAGAGTACGGATGCTAGCCATGGATCAGAAACCCCACAAAATCTGCACGCCCCAGACGAACATCGCGAACATGGCGATGCCGCACACGGCCTGGAACAGGAAACGCACAACGGTCGCCGACTTGCCCAGCGCCATCGGCGTCAGGTAGTCAGTGGAGATGGTCCACATGCCGACCCAGGCGTGCACGCTCAGTGCTACCAGAGCCAACAGGCTGAAGATGCGCATTGCGGTATGCGAGAACAGACCATGCCACTCGGCGTAGCCCATACCCGGATTGCAGATCACATAGCCCAGCAGAAACAGCGTATAAGCCGCGAGAACGACCGCAGAAACGCGTTGCGCCATCCAGTCATAGAGGCCCGAACGCGAGAAATTCGTGACATTGGTTACCATATCCACACCCCCAGCAGCACGATCACGACCGCCGCGACGGCGATGACGATTTTCGAGCCCAGCTTGCCGCCTTCCAGCGTCTCGCCGATACCCATGTCCATGATCAAGTGGCGCACGCCGGCCACCAGGTGATACAGCAGAGCGGACAGAAGACCCCAGATCACGAACTTGGCCAGCGGGCTGGTCAGGCACTCTTTCACCTGGGCGAAGCCCTCTTCGGAGGTCAGCGACTTGTCGAGGCCGAACAGCAGGATGGCGATACCGACAAAGAGGATGACACCGGAGATGCGGTGAAGAATGGAGGTGTAAGCGGTGACTGGGAGCTTGATAGTCCTAAGGTCTAGGTTTACAGGTCGTTGGCTATTCACGGCTTTTATCACACTGAGAGCCCCTAACTATCAGGGCAAAGTTGTTGGGAAGTGCACTGGTCAGGTACCCATCACCCAAGGAGTGACGACCGCCATGATATGGCCGCAAAGCCCCTGGCGGTCGGGCGCAGAGTATAGACAGTTAGCAGACTAATGACAATGCAATGCCCTACCCCAAAAAGCGCATTGCAGCCTTGAAACAAATGGCGTAAATAGCGGCCTTTTTTCATTGAAAATCCCGTGCAAACCCTTCTACTGCCTGGGTTCTCGCAAATTGACTTTCGGATTTATCCCACTATAGTGGTGCGGGCCCTGCGTGGGGGGCTGTCTGATGATTTCAAGCATAACTAGGAGGCCACATATGGCTGACAAAAAAGCGCAGTTGATCATCGAGGGCAATGCCCCCGTCGAACTGCCCGTTCTGACCGGCACTGTTGGTCCCGATGTAATCGATGTGCGGAGCCTGACCGCCACGGGTCGGTTCACCTTTGATCCTGGTTTCATGTCGACCGCCTCCTGCGAGTCGAAGATCACCTATATCGATGGCGACAAGGGCATCCTGCTGCACCGCGGCTACCCCATCGAGCAGCTCGCCGAGCGCTCCGACTACCTGGAAACCTGCTACCTGTTGCTCAACGGCGAACTGCCGAGCAAGGAAGAGAAGGCCAAGTTCGTCAGCACCATCAAGAACCACACCATGGTTCACGAGCAGCTGAAGACCTTCTTCAACGGTTTCCGCCGCGACGCCCACCCGATGGCCATCATGTGTGGCGTGGTCGGCGCCCTGTCCGCCTTCTATCACGACTCGCTGGACATCAATAATCCGCAGCATCGCGAGGTTTCGGCCATGCGCCTGGTGGCCAAGATGCCGACCATCGCCGCCATGACCTACAAGTACTCCATGGGCCAGCCCATGATGTACCCGCGTAACGACCTGAACTACGCGGAAAACTTCCTGCACATGATGTTCAACACCCCGTGCGAGATCAAACCGATCAGCCCGGTGCTGGCCAAGGCGATGGACAAGATCTTCATCCTCCACGCCGACCATGAGCAGAACGCCTCCACCTCCACCGTCCGCCTGGCCGGCTCTTCCGGCGCCAACCCGTTCGCCTGTATCGCCGCCGGCATCGCCGCGCTGTGGGGTCCGGCACACGGCGGTGCCAACGAAGCGGTGCTGACCATGCTCGACGAGATCGGCAGCGTGGACAACATCGACAAGTACGTGGCCAAGGCCAAGGACAAGAACGATCCGTTCAAGCTGATGGGCTTCGGCCACCGCGTGTACAAGAACTTCGATCCGCGCGCCAAGGTCATGAAGCAGACCTGCGACGAAGTGCTGGCCGAGCTGGGCATCAACGACCCGCAATTGGAACTGGCGATGAAGCTCGAAGAGATCGCGCGCAACGATCCTTACTTCAAGGAGCGCAATCTCTACCCGAACGTGGACTTCTACTCGGGCATCATCCTCAAGGCCATCGGCATTCCGACCTCGATGTTCACCGTGATCTTCGCCCTGGCACGTACCGTGGGCTGGATCTCGCACTGGAAGGAAATGCTCTCCGGCCCGTACAAGATCGGCCGTCCGCGCCAGCTGTACACCGGTTACGAGCAGCGCGACCTGCCCGCCGATCGCGACTGATAGCGCCGCGAGACGAAACGAAAAAGGCTGCCCATCCGGCAGCCTTTTTTATTGATAACGCCACGTTTTCAGCGGCCCTCCACCTTGGCCCGCAAGCCTTGCAGCGTCTGCAACGGCGCATCGACGACGAAACTGTTGGCCAGCCACGACGGCACGCTGCCGCCCGGCTCGGTATGCGCCTCGTAGGTCACCTCCACCTTGCCGTCAGCCAGCGGCTTCAGCTGCCAGCGGCCATCGACGCGCTGCACGCGCACGAAGTCCTTTTCCTCAGGCAGGCGATCCGGCACCGCCTCGAGCAGACGCATAACGCCGCCATCGGCATCGATGTGCGTGGTCACCCTAATCACCGAATCGCGTGCCTTCACCGGCCAGGGCATTTCGAAGCGGGTGTACAGCTCGCTCACATCGCCCCGGGTGTCCAGCAGACGCTGCTGCTGGCAACTGAAGATCCAGGCGCAGGAACCTTCGATGTCCTCCTGCGCGGCCTGCACCGCAGCCAGATCGCCATTGATCGTGACCACGCCGCGATAGGCCTTGTACTTCGAGCCTGGCACGTCAGCCAGATACACGCTGACGCCCTGCTCTTCACGCTCCAGACGCCACTGCCTTTCGGCGGCCTGGACGGCGGTCGCGCAGAGCATCATGAGCAAAACGGAATAACGCATCATCTTCGAGCAACTCCCGGTGGGACTGTTTGCCTTCGACCCGCACGATGTGCAGGCGGTTCGGCTGCTCAGGCAGTCGCCTGCTCCAGCCAACCCAGCAGGCGGATGGCACTTTCCCGGTCATCGCCGCACACCTGCTCATCCGCCTTGAACCCGCTACAGACCGCGGGCCGCTCCGGGCGACCGAACAGGGCGCAGAGAAAATCGGCGTTGAGATGGATGCAGCGCACGCCAGCCGGCTTGCCGTTCGGCATGCCTGGAATCGGCGAGCTGATGGAAGGCGCGATGCAGCAGGCACCGCAACCGGCACGACACTCCATGAAACGACCTCGACTACAAACGAACGGCGGCGATCCTAATGAGGCGCGCGCCATCCGTCGAGGCCCTCGGGCGGGCCGCTGAACACCACCTTGCGCTGCACTGCCCGCCCCGGCTCGGGCGCCCTGCTTCGCCCCACCGCCTGCAGCCATGCCTTCGTTGCCGACGACGTTCAACGGCCTTTGTCAATCAGCGGTCTCGCTGCAGACGCGCCAGCAGGCTGGACGTATCCCAGCGCCCGCCGCCCATGCCCTGCACGTCGGCATAGAACTGGTCGACCAGCGCCGTCACCGGCAGCTGCGCGCCATTGCGTCGCGACTCCTCGAGCACGATCGACAGGTCCTTGCGCATCCAGTCGACCGCGAAGCCGAAATCGAACTCGCCGGCGAGCATGGTCTTGTAGCGGTTTTCCATCTGCCAGGACTGAGCCGCACCCTTGCTGATCACATCGACCAGGGCGTGAGCATCCAGGCCGGCGCGCTGGGCGAAGTTGAGGCCTTCGGCCAAGCCCTGGACCAGGCCGGCAATGCAGATCTGGTTGACCATCTTGCTCAGCTGCCCGCTGCCTGCCGGACCCATTAGGCGGATCATCCGTGCGTAGCACTGGATCACCGGCTCGGCCGCGGCGTAGGCCTGCTGTTCGCCGCCCACCATGACCGTCAGCACGCCGTTGACCGCGCCAGCCTGACCGCCGGACACCGGCGCATCGAGAAACCCCAGGCCGCGCTCGGCCGCGATGGCCGCCAGCTCACGCGCGACGTCGGCCGAGGCCGTGGTGTGGTCGACGAGAATGGCCCCCGGCGCCATGCCGGCGAAAGCGCCCTGCTCGCCCAGAATCACACTACGCAGGTCGTCGTCATTGCCGACGCAACACATCACCAGCTCAGCCCCCTGCGCCGCCTCGCGCGGAGTCGGCGCGCTGCTGCCGGCGTACTCGCCCATCCACTGCTCGGCCTTGCCCGGCGAGCGGTTGTAGACCGTCACCTGATGGCCTTTACGGGCCAGATGCCCGGCCATCGGATACCCCATAACACCCAAGCCGATAAATGCGACCTTTGCCATGACAACCTCCTGCGGACATAGGCCGCAGAGCCTAACACGACGTTTGCCCTGGCCGGAAAGGCCTTCCATACTGCCTGCCAGTCGGCCCCGAGCAGGCCTTGCGAACGATTAGGAGCGCCAATGGGACATTGGTTGGTCATCGACCTGGAAGCCACGACCGACGAAGGTGGCTGGCCGCTGGAGGAAATGGAAATCATCGAGATCGGCGCCAGCCTGGTCGGCGCTGACGGGCATGAGCGCGATCACTTCCAGCGCTTCGTCAAACCACAGCGCCGTCCCTGCCTGACCGACTTCTGCCGTGACCTCACCCACATCGCCCAGGCCGATATCGACAGCGCCGCCCCCATGCCGCAGGTCTGGGCACAGTTCGAGCGCTGGCTGACGCAGCATGCGCCACGCCTGGTCGGCTGGAGCAGCTGGGGCGATTACGATCGCCGCCAGCTGGAGCAGGAGTGGCGCCAGCATCGCCTGCACAGCCTGCTGGCCGACGCGCCTCACCTGAACCTGAAGCAGGCCTTCGCCAAGGCCCGCCAGCTGCAGCGTCCGGTCGGCCTGCACAGCGCACTGCAACTGGCCGGCATGCAGTTCCAGGGGCAGCAGCACCGGGCCCTCGAGGACGCGCGCAATACCGCGCGCCTGCTGCCGCTGGTACTCCCCCTCAAAGACTGATGACGAAGAAAAGGCGCTTGGGCATACTGGCGCCCCCTTTCGTAACCCTTTTCCCGAGGAATCGCAGATGTTCAAGGTCAACGAGTACTTCGACGGCACCGTCAAATCCATCGGCTTCGCCATGGCCGAAGGCCCTGCCACCATCGGTGTGATGGCCCCGGGCGAATACGAGTTCGGCACCAGCCAGCTGGAAGTGATGCACGTGGTGGCCGGTGCCCTGACCGTGAAACTGCCGGGCAGCGACAGCTGGAACACCTATGAGGCCGGCAGCCAGTTCACCGTCGAGGCCAACAGCAAGTTCCAGCTCAAGGTGGCCGTGGATACCGCCTACCTCTGCGAATACCGCTAACAGCCCAGCCGTAAAGCACTCAAAGAACCGGCCCCAGCGGCCGGTTTTTTCTTTGATCACCATCAGGACCCCAGCCCATGCCACGCTCCGCCCTTCTTGTTCCCATCGCCCTGCTCGTGGTGGCCATGGTGTCGATCCAGAGCGGCGCCTCGCTGGCCAAGAGCCTGTTCCCGATAGTCGGCGCCGAAGGCACGACCACCCTGCGCCTGGTGCTAGGGGCAATCATTCTGTCGCTGGTGATGCAGCCCTGGCGTGCCAAGCTGGACCTGCGCAAGTGCCAGTCATTGCTTGCCTACGGCCTGGCGCTGGGCGGCATGAATCTGCTGTTCTACATGTCATTGCAGAGCATCCCACTGGGTATCGCCGTAGCACTGGAGTTCACCGGCCCGCTGGCCCTGGCGCTGTTTTCCTCGCGCCGCCTGCTGGATTTCGTCTGGGTGATCCTGGCCGTCATCGGCCTGTGGATGCTCCTGCCAACTGGCGCCACGCAGAGCGCCATCGATCCACTCGGCGCGGCTCTGGCCCTTGGCGCAGGCGTTTGCTGGGCGCTATACATCATCTTCGGGCAGAAAGCCGGCGCCCAGCATGGCCGCCACACCGTCGCGCTGGGCACCTGGGTCGCCGCATTGCTGGTCTTGCCCATCGGCGCCTGGCACGCAGGCAGCGATCTGCTCAGCCTCGACCTGCTGCCCATTGCCTTAGGCGTCGCAGTGCTGTCCTCAGCACTGCCCTACAGCCTGGAGATGGTGGCTCTGACGCGCCTGCCAGCGCGCACCTTCAGCGTCTTGATGAGCCTGGAGCCGGCAATCGCGGCCATGTGCGGCCTGGCTTTTCTCGGCGAAAAGCTGCTCTGGGGCCAGTGGCTGGCCGTCGGCGCGATCATCGTCGCCTCGGCCGGAGCGGCGGCGACGATCCGGCCCAAGAGTTAGCCGGCCTCGCCGAACTGCAGCTGCGCCAGGCGCGCATAGAGCGGACTGCCGGCGAGCAACTGGGCATGGCTGCCGATGGCCGCCAGCCGACCGCGCTCGATCACCGCGATGCGTTCGGCCTGCTTGACGGTGGCCAGCCGATGCGCGATCACCAGCGTGGTGCGACCGCTCATCAGCGTAGGGAGCGCCTGCTGGATCAGGTGTTCGCTCTCGGCATCCAGGGCGCTGGTGGCCTCGTCTAGCAGCAGGATAGGCGCATCGGCCAGCAAGGCGCGGGCGATGGCCAGACGCTGACGCTGCCCACCCGACAGCCCGAGCCCGGCTTCACCCAGGTGGGTCTGATAACCCTGCGGCAGACGCTCGATGAACTCATGGGCATACGCCGCTCGCGCGGCTGCTTCTACCTCGGCCTGGCTGGCGTGTAGCCGGCCATAGCGAATATTGTCCTCGACCGTACCGAAGAACAGCGCCGGATTCTGCGACACCAGAGCGAAGCAGGCGCGCAGCTCGCGCGGATCGAGCTGATCGATCGGCACGCCGTCGATGAGGATGCGCCCGGCCTGCGGGTCGAAAAAGCGCAGCAGCAGATCGAACAGCGTCGACTTGCCCGCCCCGGACGGCCCGACCAGCGCCAGCGTTTCACCAGCCGCCACCTGCAGGTCGATGCCATCGATGGCATAGCTGTCGGGCCGCGACGGGTAGGCGAAACGCACGCCCTGCAACTCGATGCGCCCACGCACCGGCTGCGGCAGATGCTGAGGCTGCTCCGGCGCGACGATGGCATTGCTGGAGCGCAGCAGTTCGCCAATACGCTCCGCCGCTCCGGCCGCGCGCTGCAGCTCGCCGATCACCTCGCTCAGGGTGCCGAAGGACGAACCGACGATCAGGGCGTAGAAGACGAAGGCTGCCAGCTCGCCGCCGGAAATGCGCCCGGCGATCACGTCCATGCCGCCAACCCAGAGCATGACGCCCACCGCCCCGAGTACCAGCACGATGACCACGGTGATCAGCCAGGAACGCTGAGCGATGCGTTTACGCGCGACATCGAAAGCGGCCTCGGCGGACTCGCCAAAGCGTCGCTTGTCCTCGTTCTGGTGGTTGTAGGCCTGCACCGTCTTGATTTGCCCCAACACCTCGCCGACGTAGCTGCCCACGTCGGCCACGCGGTCCTGGCTCTGCCGCGACAGCGCGCGCACGCGGCGGCCGAACAGCAGGATCGGTGCCACCACCAGCGGCAGCGCGGCCAGCACGATGCCGCTGAGCTTGGGGTTGGTGACCACCAGCAGCACGCTGCCGCCGACCAGCATGATCAGATTGCGCAGGGCCATGGACAGCGACGAGCCGATCACCGACTGCAGCAAGGTGGTGTCGGCGGTCAACCGTGACTGAATCTCCGAGCTGCGATTGCTTTCATAGAAGCCCGGATGCAGCTCGATCAGGTGATCGAACACCCGCCGGCGAATATCGGCCACCACCCGCTCGCCCAGCCAGGACACCAGGTAGAAGCGCGTGTAGGTGCCGAACGCCAAAGCCAGCACCAGCACGAAGAACAGCAGCAGGGACTGACGCAATGCAGCCGGCGATTGCGTGGCCAGGCCCTGATCCACCAGCAGCTTGATGCCCTGGCCCATGGACAGGGTGATGGCGGCGGTAAACAGCAGCGCCAGCAAGGCGCCCAGTACCCGCCCGCGATAAGGCGCGATAAAGCGCCAGGCCAGGCGTATCGCACCACGCTGGCGGGAGGAAAGCAGAGAAGTCATGAGGGGCCTCAGGAGTCGGCGGTGGCAGGCGCTTCGGCCAGCCAGGCCACCGCGCAGAGGGCCAGCGCCGCCAGGTTGGTGGACAGCGGATTGAACGCCTGAATCAACAGATGGGGGCTCAGCAGCGCAACATCAAGCAGCAGCACCAGCAAGACTGCAGCGGCCACCAGCAACGGCCAGCGCTGACGGCGAATCGTCAGCAGCGCGATGCCCAGCAATACCTCGGCAACGCCGCCGACACGGGCGATCAGCTCCGGCGCGAACAACGCGTGATCGGGCAAGCCGTGCGCACCGATCATCGCCACCTCGTCAGGGCTCAGCCAGAGAATCTTCGGTGCCAGACCATGCCAGACGAATACCGCCGCCAATGCAAGCCGCGCAAGCCAGGCGATCTGCGCTAGCCGCCGTTCAGTCATGCAGAAAGCGCTCGGCGTGGTCGGCCGTGGGCAGCAGGCAGACGGCATGCCGGCCGAACAGGCGATAGCGATTCAGCGCAATGCGGTCATAACACCAATCCCGCAGCGGCCGGGGCACCAGGCGCAGCAATCGCAGCGCACGCCAGGGTTGCGGCAAGCGCGAGAGAATGCGCAGCAGCGCCGTGGAGCGTACATGCAGCCCCGCCTCGTCGATCAGGGCCATGGTGTCGAAACGATCGGTCGGCAGCCCATACCAGGCCAGCAACGCCTGCCCCTGGACGGACTGCACGGATGCCAGGCGAAACTGCCGCGTGGGGTCATGACGGATGAGGAACCTCGCCCAGCCGTTGCACAGCTTGCAGACGCCGTCGAACAGCACGACGCGCTCGCCTGCCGACAGGCCGGGTGGTAGCGATGGCTCCGTCATCTCAGGGCACTCGCCTGTTGCGCCTGCGGGCGGTAATGGCCAGTGATGCGGTAGGCGAAGAGGATGTCTTCCTCCTGCGTGCCGCGGCCGATGTTGTGCAGGATCAGCGGCGCACCATTTGACGCCCGGCGATCGCTGACGATGCCGATATGAGTCAGGCCGCGTCCCAGATCCCAGGTGACGATATCGCCGGCGCGGTAGGAATCAGCGTCCTGACTGATCGGCAGCGACCAGCCCTGACGTTTGAACCAGGTCATCAGATTGGGCACGCGACGGTGGTCGATATTGCTGTCCGGCCGGCTCAGGCCCCAGTTTCTCGGGTAGACGGCAAAATTGCCGCGCATGTCGCGATGCACCGCCTCCTGCAGGTCCAGCCCCTGCTGGCGCAGCGCGCGGATCACCACGTCGGTGCACACGCCGGTGGCCATGGGCACGTCGCCGCCCGGATAGCTCAACTGGCGGTAGGCCGGATCATAGCTCAGGGTCACGCCGACCTGCTTGCGCGCATCCAGCACCAGCCTGTCAGCCTCGATGGCCTGCGCAGCCAGGGCCAGCGCCCAGGCCAGCAGGACAACCAGCATCCGCATCGCGATCTCCTATCGAGCCAAGGGATACAGCAACTCTTCCTTGTAACCTGCCCAGACCCGCACGGCATCGGGGAAGGCATCGTCCAGCGTCACCTCGCCACTGTCCACCAGCAGCGGCCGGCCCTCAAGCGTCGCCAGCTTGCGCTTGGTGGCGACCACGCGCAGCCTCTCCAGGCCGACGGCGCGCAACACCCGCGGGCTGATCTGCTGATTGCCGCGACCAATGATATGCCCCTGGCCGCCAATGGCGGTGACCAGCAGGTAAGTCGGATGCCCATCGACCAGGGCGAACAGCTCGGCTTCATTGACGTCGCGAGCGATCACCTGGCCATCCTCGATCATATCGACACCGAGCAAGGTAGTTTCCAGCCCGAGATTCTGCGCCAGGCCATGCAGGGTCGAGCCGGGACCGAACACGTAGCGAACGCCCGGCTCCCATTCACTCTCCAGCCAGGCGGCCAGGTCGGCCAGCACCAGCTCTTCGGACTCCATCCCCCCCTGCTTGACCGCCTGCACGTAGCCGCCCTCCTGCGGCACGCACAGCTCGCCGTACCAGCGCGCGGTGACGCGGTCTTCGCGCAGGGCGGCCTCGTCGATGTCGCGCACCTCGCCGCTGGCCAGACGCACCAGGCCGCCCTCGACCAGGCGAGCGGTGAGCTCACCCGCCGCCCTTGGGCTGATGGCATAGACGCCGGACTGAATCTTCACCCCGGCCGGAATGCCCAGCACAGGCTGCGACGCGTTCACCACCGCACAGACATCACGTGCAGTACCGTCACCGCCGGCGAACAGAATCAGTGCCACGCCGGCGTCCTGAAGCTGCCGCACCGCACGCCGGGTATCCTCGGCGGTGGTCGCGCCGTCACCCAACTCACCCAGCAACCGATGCTCAAAGCCCATCTGCGCCAATAGCTCGCCACCCATCGCCCCCGGGTAGCTGACGAATTCGATGCGCTCGCGCAGGGCCAGCAACTGTTCCAGGGCCGTACGCGTGCGCTGCGCGGCTTTCGCCTCGACGCCAAGGGCCAATGCCTGCTCGGCCATGCCGTCGCTGCCCTTGAAGGCAGCCGGGCCACCCAGCCCGGCCAGCGGATTGATGATCAGACCGATATGAAAACGCGCCATGTATTCCTCGTTCCACGCAGGCTGGCACGCAGCCTGCAATACGACTTTCGCTAAGTGTTTTGTGACGGAGTTCCGCCGTCATGGAATCTGCTTAAAGTATCGCGAGCTAGAGCCAGGCAAGGCGAAATTGGGCGAAGAAGCGGAGTTTACGAGTTGTAAATGAGCATTCTGAGCCCGATTTCAACGCAGCATGGCCGACGCGCAGCAGACTTTAAGCAGGTTCCTTGTTGTCACCGCGCGTTCATCTAGCCCCCCTAGACTGGCGCGCATCACTGATGAGGAGACAGGCCATGAGCTTGCAAGACAATGTCGCCCAACGCCCCAACACCCCGGTCAAGCAACCGCAGATGCCGGTGGGCGGTTTTATCATCGATGGCCAGGGCCGCGAAGTGCCCATTACCGAAGACATGATCCAGCAGGCCTGCAAAGCCCTGGAAGAAAGCCGCCAGCAAGCGCATCGGCAGGGTTGAGTGTCAGGCGCCAGGCACGCAAGGTGCCTGGCGCACCCTGCTCAAGCGCGCGGCACCAGTTTCAGCGACAGCGAGTTGATGCAGTAGCGCAGCCCGGTCGGCCGCGGGCCATCCGGAAACACGTGCCCCAGATGAGCATCGCACTTGGCGCATTTGACCTCGATGCGATGCATGCCATGGCTGTAATCGTCGAGGCTGGCGATCACCTCCTCGTTGATCGGCTGGAAATAGCTTGGCCAGCCGCTGCCGGAATCGTACTTGGCGTCCGAATCGAACAGGGCTTCGCCACAGCAGGCGCAGTGGTAGATGCCTGGGGTCTTGCTGTCGTGGTAGGCACCGGTGAATGGTCGCTCCGTGCCTCCCAGGCGACAGACATGGAACTGCTCGTCGGTCAGCTCTTCACGCCAGGTGTCCAACGACTTGTCGACTTTATCCACGAGCGGGTTTCCTCCTCGGTAAATGGGCAGCACGGGGTTTCGCGCGCGACGCCAGCACTGCCCTGAAACTCTGGCCCACGGAGACCGCCGCTGAGAAGTTTCCGGGCCGCGGCATGAGTGTGCGGCGCGTGGCAGGCCAGAAAAAAGCAGGGCTGGCACCTTTGCCGCGCCCAGGTCGCCACGTATGATTCGACCCCAGTCTGTCACCCACGTTACGGGCTGCCAAGATTCCCCGTCGGGAGAATTTTGCAGCGTGCTTCAGTGGGTTTTCCTTAGCTCGGGATCCCTTACATGCAGGTCAGCAAATCGAACAAGCTCGCCAACGTCTGCTACGACATTCGCGGGCCGGTGCTCAAGCACGCCAAGCGTCTGGAAGAGGAAGGCCATCGCATCCTCAAGCTGAATATCGGCAACCCGGCGCCGTTCGGTTTCGAGGCACCGGAAGAAATTCTTCAGGACGTCATCCGCAACCTGCCCACCGCCCAGGGTTACAGCGACTCCAAGGGGCTGTTCAGCGCACGCAAGGCGGTGATGCAGTACTACCAGCAGAAGCAGGTCGAAGGCGTCACCATCGAGGACATCTACCTCGGCAACGGCGTGTCCGAACTGATCGTCATGGCCATGCAGGCGCTGCTCAACAACGGTGACGAGGTGCTCATCCCGGCGCCCGACTATCCGCTGTGGACCGCTGCCGTGGCACTGTCCGGCGGCAAGCCGGTGCACTACCTGTGCGACGAACAGGCCGGCTGGTTCCCCGACATCGCCGACATGCGCGCTAAGATCACGCCGAACACCAAGGCGCTGGTGCTGATCAACCCGAACAACCCCACCGGCGCGGTGTATTCCAGGGAAGTCCTGCAGGACATCGTCGAACTGGCGCGCCAGCACAACCTGGTGATCTTCTCCGACGAGATCTACGACAAGATCCTCTACGACGAAGCCGTGCACATCAGCACCGCCTCGCTGGCGCCGGACGTGCTCTGCCTGACCTTCAACGGCCTGTCCAAGAGCTACCGCGTGGCCGGCTTCCGTTCCGGCTGGGTGGCCATTTCCGGGCCCAAACACAAGGCGCAGAGCTACATCGAAGGCCTGGATATCCTGGCCAACATGCGCCTGTGCGCCAACGTGCCGAGCCAGCACGCGATCCAGACCGCGCTGGGCGGCTACCAGAGCATCAACGACCTGGTACTGCCGAACGGCCGCCTGCTGGAGCAGCGCAACCGCGCCTGGGAGCTGCTCAACGACATCCCCGGGGTCAGCTGCGTCAAGCCCATGGGCGCGTTGTACGCCTTCCCGAAGATCGACCCGAAGGTCTGCCCGATCCACAACGACGAGAAGTTCGTTCTCGATCTGCTGCTGTCGGAGAAGCTGCTGATCGTCCAGGGCACCGCCTTCAACTGGCCGTGGCCGGATCACTTCCGCGTGGTCACCCTGCCCCGCGTCGACGACCTGGAGCAGGCCATCGGCCGTATCGGCAACTTCCTCAAGGGCTACAGCCAGTAAGCCGACATGGACCTGCAGATCGACGACTTCTACAAGGATGCGGCCAGCGGCCTGCTGATGCTCTACCAGGCCTTCCCGCGCAAGATGGCCTTGTACGTGGAAGACCTGATCGGCCGCGAGGAGCCCGACGAATTCGGCCTGCCGAGCAAGCGCCACCAGGCCTGCCTGGGTGCGCTGCTGTGGCTGGCCGAGGAAGGCTATCTGCGTTTCGAGTCGACCATCGCCTACGACGCGCTGGATCAGGCGGTGCTCACCGAGAAGGGCTTCCTGCGTCTGTCACGCGCCGTCCCTCATGCCTTGCGCGAGGGCGAAGCACTGCCACCGAGCGTGCGCCGCGTGCATGCCACACTGGCCTTCCAGCTACGCGAAGCCCTGGCCCAGCAGCACGGCGAGCGCACCGCCCGCCTCACCCGCCTGCTGTTCGAGAGCTCGCTGCACGGCCAGGATACATAGTTTGAAATAGTCACTGGTTGAAAGCCCCAGGGGCGCGCCCTTATATAGCCGGCATTACTCGTACGTCTTTCCCGTGAGGAGTCCGTTCACACCATGATGCGCATTATGTTGTTCCTGGCCACCAACCTGGCGGTGCTGATCATCGCCAGCATCACCCTCAAACTGCTGGGGGTCGACCGCTTCACCGGCCAGAACCATGGCAGCCTGCTGATCTTCTGCGCCGTGTTCGGTTTCGCCGGCTCGCTGGTGTCGCTGTTCCTGTCCAAGTGGATGGCGAAGATGAGCACCGGCACCCAGATCATCACCCAGCCGCGTACCCGCCATGAACAATGGCTGCTGCAGACCGTCGAGGAGCTGTCGCGCGACGCCGGCATCAAGATGCCGGAAGTCGGCATCTTCCCCGCCTACGAGTCCAACGCCTTCGCCACCGGCTGGAACAAGAACGACGCGCTGGTGGCCGTCAGCCAGGGCCTGCTGGAGCGCTTCTCGCCGGATGAGGTGCGCGCGGTACTGGCCCACGAGATCGGCCACGTGGCCAACGGCGACATGGTCACCCTGGCGCTGATCCAGGGCGTGGTGAATACCTTCGTGATGTTCTTCGCGCGCATCTTCGGCAACTTCGTCGACAAGGCGATCCTGAAGAACGAGGACGGCCATGGCATCGGCTACTTCGTCGCGACCATCTTCGCCGAGCTGGTACTGGGCATTCTGGCCAGCATCATCGTCATGTGGTTCTCGCGCAAACGCGAGTTCAAGGCCGACGAAGCCGGCGCACGCCTGGCGGGTACCGGCTCGATGATCGCCGCCCTGCAGCGCCTGCGTGCCGAACAGGGCGTGCCGGTGCAGATGCCCGATAGCCTGACGGCCTTCGGCATCAACGGTGGCCTGAAGAACGGCCTGGCCGGCCTGCTGATGACCCACCCGCCGCTGGAAGATCGCATCGAGGCGCTGCGCCGCCTGGGTTGATCGCCCCGAAACAAAGAAAAGGCGACCTTCGGGTCGCCTTTTTTGTGCTCGACGCAAAAACGCCCCGCTCGTAGGATGCGCCGCGCGCACCGGGGTCCGCGGTGGATCGCTGGTGCGCGCGGCGCACCCTACTCCCGTTTATCCAGACGATAGACCACTTCGTCCAGCGCCTTGAGCTCGTGGCGGATGAACTTCCAGTTGCCCGCCAGCACGTCCTCGCGCTGCAGCGTCTTCAGTTGCCAGGCGGCAGCGAAATGCCCCTGCACTTCGTCGTCGCTGACGGCGAATGGCGGTCCATCCATCTGGCTCTGCAGATAGTCAAGAGTGATCAGCAGCCCGCGACAGCCGCGCGGCAGAATCGCCGTCAGGTGGGCCGCATAACGCTCGCGCATCGGCGGCGGTAGCGCGATGAGCGCGGCGCGGTCATAGAGCGCCAGGCAATCGGCGACGTCATCCGCGCGCAGCGCGAAGAAGTCACCACACCACAGCTCCAGCGCACCGGCGCGATAGACCTTGAAGGCGCCTTGCCGGGAGATTTCCGGCTGCAGCTCCTGCTCGGCGAAGAAGGCCTGCACGGCCTTTTCCGCCAGTTCCACGCCGAGCACTCGATGGCCCTGCCCGGCCAGCCAGGCCAGATCCAGGCTCTTGCCGCACAGCGGCACCAGCACCCGAGCAGCGGCAGGCGCGCCTAGCTGCGGCCAGTGCCGCAGCAGGTAAGGATTGACCTGCTCCAGATGAAAACCGATCTGCTCACGCGCCCAGCGCTCCTGCCAGAAACTCTCATGCACGAGGAAACTCCTGATTAATCGATAAAAAGGCTCAATAATTTATGCTGGAAGTCGATAGGCCCAGCAACGAAGATGACGACATCCTACTTCAGGAGCTGATCGCCATGCTGCCCTCACTGTTCATCTCCCACGGCTCGCCGATGCTTGCGCTGGAGCCCGGCGCCAGCGGGCCGGCACTGGCCAGGCTGGCCGCCGAGCTGCCCAGACCGAAGGCCATCCTGGTGGTGTCGGCGCACTGGGAAAGCCGGAACCTGCTATTGACCGCGGGCGCGCAGCCGCAAACCTGGCATGACTTCGGCGGCTTTCCCGCCTCGCTCTATGGCGTGCAATATCCAGCCCCTGGAGCGCCGCTGCTGGCCGCCGAAATCGCGGAACGACTGAAGGCTGCCAAGCTGCCGGCCGAGCTCGATGCACAGCGCCCCTTTGACCATGGTGCCTGGGTTCCGCTGTCGCTGATGTATCCGCAAGCCGACATTCCGCTGCTGCAACTTTCGCTACCCAGCCATCACGGCCCAGAGCTGCAGACCCGCGTGGGCCGGGCGCTGAGCGGCTTGCGGGAACAGGGCATCCTGCTGATCGGCTCCGGCAGCATCACCCACAACCTGGGCGAGCTGAACTGGCGCGCCGGCCCCGACGTCATCACGCCCTGGGCCAAGGCCTTTCGCGACTGGATGGTGGAAAAGCTCGCAGCGGGCGATGCAGAAGCCCTGCATCAGTACCGTCGACTGGCGCCGAATGCCGAACGCAATCACCCGAGCGAAGAGCATCTACTGCCACTGTTCTTCGCCCGTGGCGCTGGCGGCGCCTTTTCCGTGGCCCACTCGGGCTTCACCTACGGCGCACTGGGCATGGACATCTACCGCTTCGATTAGCCCCCGCCCTTCACGCTCTCCCAGGCGATCTGCGCGAGCAGCTCGCGGCACTCGCCCAGCTCGCTTTGGGTGCGACCAGCCAGCCAGTTGCGCGCCAGGTCCTGCGTCGGCCCGATCACCACCGAGGCGAAACAGTCGTCCGGCAGGCTCCTGAACAGCCCCTGCCGGCGGTACTCGGCGAGCGCCGCAAGTATCCGGGCAAAGTGCTCACGGTTGGCCTCACGCAGCACGTCGCCCAATTCCCCCGCTTCGACCCGGCTGCGGCTGTGCAGGATGAAACGCGCCCAATCCGGGTTGGCCACCACCCAGTCGATGTAGCTGGTCACCAGCAGTTTGACGCATGCCTCGGCGCTGCCTGCTTCGGCGAACCCGCGCTGCAGCAGATCGGCATATTGCGCGGTACCGGCCAGATAGAGCGCGGCGATGATGCGCTCCTTGTTGCCAAAGTGATGATACAGACTGCCGATGCTCGCCCCTGAGCGGTCACGGATCATCTCGATGGTGGTGGCATCGACGCCGTGCTCGGTGAAGCAGGCCAGCGCAGCCTGGAGAATCTCGTCTTTACGCGATGGACGGGCCATGCCACTCCTCGACTAGAATATTTTTCTAGAATAATTTTCTAACACTCGTATACTGCCTCGGCGCGCACTCTTCTTCAATCGCAGCACCCCAGGAGATAGCCATGAGTCAGATGTTGCAGATGTTTCAGCAGGCAGGCGCTGCCCAGTTCAGCGCAATGATCGGTCAGGTCGCCCCCTACTTCGCCAGCATCGCCCCGCAAATGGTCGAACTGCGTCCCGGCTATGCCGAGGTCCACTTCGCCAAGCGCCGCGAAGTGCTCAATCATATCGGTACGGTACATGCCATCGCGCTGTGCAACGCCGCCGAGCTTGCCGCCGGCAGCATGACCGACGCCTCCATCGCCCCCGGCTGTCGCTGGATTCCCAAGGGCATGACGGTGCAGTACCTGGCCAAGGCCGATGGCGATGTGCGCACGGTGGCCGATGGCAGCGAGGTGGATTGGAGCCGGACCGGCGACATCAAGGTGCCGGTGATGGCCTACGTGGGGGACAAACCTGTGTTCAGCGCAGAGATCACCATGTACGTCAGCCAGGCCTGAAAACGACGAGGCCCGTCATCGACGGGCCTCTCGCTCAATCCAGCCGAACCAGAATCCGGCCGACCATGCCGCCGGCCAGGATGCGCTCGATGGCCTCGGGCAGGTCCTCCAGCCCGACCTCCCGGCACAGCGCGGAAAGATCGAGCTTCCATTGCAGCGACAGCTTGTCCCACATCGAGGCCTTGACCACCAGCGGCAGCTCCACCGAGTCGACGCCCAGGAGGTTGACCCCGCGCAGGATGAACGGCAGCACACTGGCCTGGAAGCCGACACCGGCGGTCAGCCCGCAGCAGGCCACGCTGCCGCTGTGGCGCAGCGACTTGACCACGTTGAACAGAATGTCTCCGCCCACCGTGTCCACCGCAGCCGCCCAGCGCTCCTTGAGCATCGGTCGCTCGCTGCCCTGCTGCAGTTCTTCACGGCTGACGATTTCGTCAGCGCCCAGGCCACGCAGAAACTCGGCCTGTTCGGCCTTGCCGGTCGCGGCGGCGACGCGATAGCCCAGCTGCTTGAGCAGCACCACGGCAATGCTGCCGACCCCGCCCGTGGCGCCGGTGACCAATACGGTTCCGGCCTCGGGGGTGACGCCCGCCTGCTCCAGCTTGTCCACGCACAGGGCGGCGGTCAGGCCGGCGGTACCGAGGATCATCGCCTCGCGCAGCGGCAGGCCTTGCGGGCGCTTGATCGCCCAGGCGGCCGGCACGCGAATGTACTGGCCGAAGCCGCCGGCCGTGTTCATGCCCAGGTCATAGCCAGTGACGATGACCTCATCACCGACAGCGAACTCGGCCACGCCGGAGGCCTCGACCACACCGGCGGCATCGATGCCGGGCGTATGCGGATAGGCCTTGGTCACCCCGCGGTTGCCACTGGCGGACAGCGCATCCTTGTAGTTCAGCGAGGAATAGCGCACGCGGATCAGCAGT
Organism: Ectopseudomonas guguanensis; assembly: GCF_900104265.1. Taxonomy (GTDB): domain Bacteria; phylum Pseudomonadota; class Gammaproteobacteria; order Pseudomonadales; family Pseudomonadaceae; genus Aquipseudomonas; species Aquipseudomonas guguanensis. The sequence goes on along the minus strand of NZ_FNJJ01000003.1, from coordinate 245,431 downwards.
TCGCCCTGCGGCAGTTGCTCGACGTTGCGCTGGACGACTTCACGCTGGAAGCTGCCGTCGGTGCCTTCACTGACCAGCAAGGCCTTGAACTCGGTCATCACCCTCTCCTCTTGTCGTGGTTCGCTGCGCGACGCGAGTCGGTTGCACAGCCCATCCTGAACGAAGCGTTACCAGAAGCGCTGCTGGTTGAGCCGGCTCAACCAGGTCAGCACGAAACGATCCAGCGCCATGCTCGCGGCCAGCCCGACGCGTTCCTGCAGACTCTTTTTCTGAGCGAAATGCAGGTGGAACAGTTCAGCTTCGGCGGCGCGTTCGGCCAGGTACTGGTCGCTGGTCTTGAGCTCGTCCACCAGCAGCCGCTCCTGCGCGGCCATGCCCAGCCAGACCTCGCCAGTGGCAATGGCATCGATATCCAGCTGCGGGCGATAGCGCGCGACGAAGCCCTTGAACAGCTCGTGAGTGGTTTCCAGGTCCTCCTGGAATTTCTCCCGGCCCTTTTCGGTGTTCTCGCCGAACACGGTCAGGGTGCGCTTGTATTCACCGGCTGTCAGCACCTCGAAGTCGATTTCGTGCTTCTTGAGCAGGCGATGCACGTTGGGCAACTGCGCCACCACACCGATTGAGCCGAGAATGGCGAACGGCGCGCTGAGAATCTTCTGGCCGATGCAGGCCATCATGTAACCGCCGCTGGCGGCCACCTTGTCCACGCACACGGTCAGCGGAATGCCGGCGTCGCGGATGCGCACCAGCTGCGAGGACGCCAGACCGTAGCTGTGCACCATGCCGCCGCCGCTTTCCAGGCGTAGCACCACTTCATCTTCGGCCTTGGCCATGGACAGCAGCGCAGTCACTTCATGGCGCAGATTGTCGGTGGCCGAAGCCTTGATGTCGCCGTCGAAGTCCAGCACGAACACGCGCGGCTTGCCGGGCGGCGCTTTCTTGTCCTGCTTGGCGGCCTTGGCCTCTGCCTTGCGCGTGGCCTTGAGCTGCTCCTTGGACAGCACGCTCTGCTCCAGGCGCTCGCGCAGGTCCTTGTAGAAATCATTGAGCTTCTGTACCTGCAGTTGACCACTTGCCCGCCGACCTCGGCCACGGGTGGCTGCGACGGCCACCAGCACCACGACGATGGCGACCACCAGGGTCAGGGTTTTCGCCAGAAAGCTGGCGTACTCGCTAAGAAACTCCACGGTTCCCCCTTGGGTAATGCGGCTGCGCCTGGGCGCACAAAGGCTCAAGCATACCGGCGCAGCGCACCGCCGGCCAAGCGCGTCGGCGCTGCTGAACGCCCGTGCAAGCAATTCAAACAAGCGTATGTTTTTTCGTTGACAGCCCCCGAGCTTCCTCATAACCTCGCGAAACATTCAACGTGCCGAGATCGATACGGACGTGGGCAGCATCTACCTGATTCGACATGGCCAGGCCTCATTCGGTGCAGACGACTACGATGTCCTGTCTCCTGTCGGAGTGCGCCAGGCCGAAGTGTTGGGCGAACACCTCGAACAGCTTGGCATCACCCTCGATCGCTGCGTCAGCGGCAGCCTCCGCCGTCAGCAGCACACGGCCAACGCCGCGCTGCAACGCATGAGCAACGCACCTGCGCTGGATATCGACGAAGCCTTCAACGAATTCGATGCCGATGCGGTGATCCGCACCCTGCTGCCGGATCTGCTGCCTGAGGAACCCGAAGCGCTGCACATCCTGCGTAATGGCGCGCAGAATCGCGCCGAGTTCCAGCGCCTGTTCGCCAAGCTGATCCATCGCTGGATTTCCGGGGAGCATGACAAACCCGGTCTGCAAAGCTGGCAAGCCTACGTCGAGCAGGTCGAAGGTGGCCTGCGGCGCATCCTCGAGCAGGCAGGCAGCAAACAGAATATCGCCGTGTTCACCTCCGGCGGCACCATCACCGCCCTGCTCCGCCTGATCACCGGCGTGCCTTCGGCAAAGGCCTTCGAACTGAATTGGCAAATCGTCAATACCTCGCTCAGCCAGCTGAAATTCCGCGGCAGCGAGGTGAGTCTGGCTTCCTTCAACAGCCATGTGCATTTGCAGCTGCTGAAGGCGCCGGAGCTCATCACCTACCGATGAACTCCAGCCCAATGCGGCCGCGAGGCTGCGCGAAAAAACCGAAAAAAGGATAAGACCATGAGTGTTGCTGACATCGCCCAAACCATGCAATCCAAGTTCAACGCCAGCGCCGCTGCAGGCCTGGACCTGGTGTTCCAGTTCAACATCGAAGATGGCGAGAACTACGCGCTGATCGTCAAGGACGGCACCTGCGCCCTCGAGCAAGGCGACAACCCGAACGCCAACGTGACCCTGATCATGGACAGCGAAACCCTCAAAGGCATCGTCAGCGGCGAAACCGACGGCATGCAGGCCTTCATGGCCGGCAAGCTGCGCGCCGAAGGCGACATGATGCTGGCGATGAAGCTGGGCGAACTGTTCCCGGTCTGATCGGTGAACTGAGCGCAAGACACGAAAAACCGGAGTCCTGGCACTCCGGTTTTTTATTGCCTGCCATCCATGGCGGCAACCCTTCGGGCCGTCGCTGCGCGACGTTAAAAATTTCTCCTGAAATTTTTTATTGCCTGCGCACAAGCAAAGGCTCAGGTCAAAGTGACTGATCAGGCAGTTTGATCGAGGTGCAACACGCCCGCCTATAACGGCGCGTATTGCTTGTGACAGCCTGGGTGCAGCATTAGATTAACCAATTATCTAGGGCACCCATCATAAGTAGAAGGGATAAGCATGGCGCTCACTGACCAATCCACCCGCATCCGCACGGGCGAAGAGCTCGACGCTTCTATCATCGATGCCTACCTCAAAGCGAATATCCCGGGCCTCAGCGGCGAAGCGAAGATCAGCCAGTTCCCCGGTGGCGCGTCCAACCTGACCTACCTGATCGAATACCCGCAGCAGGAGTTCGTCCTGCGTCGCCCGCCGTTCGGCCACAAGGCCAAGTCCGCCCATGACATGGGCCGCGAATACCGCATCCTCAACCAGCTCAACGCTGGCTTTCCCTACTGCCCCAAGGCTTACGTGCACTGCATCGACGAGTCGGTGATCGGCGCCGAGTTCTACGTCATGGAGCGGGTCAAGGGCATCATCCTGCGTTCGGACATGCCGGCCGAGCTGAACTTCAGCGCCGAGCAGACCACCGCGCTGTGCAAGAGCTTCATCGACAAGCTGGTGGAGCTGCACAACGTCGACTACAACGCCTGCGGCCTTGGCGATCTGGGCAAGCCCGAGGGTTATGTCGAGCGCCAGATCAGGGGCTGGAGCGACCGCTACGAGAAGGCTCTGACACCGGACGCACCGACCTGGGAGCCGGTCAAGGCCTGGCTGAACGACAAGATGCCGGCCGATCACCACAAGCCGGGCATCGTGCACAACGACTACCGTTTCGACAACGTGATCCTCGATCCGAACAACCCGATGCAGATCATCGGCGTGCTCGACTGGGAGATGACCACCATCGGCGATCCGCTGATGGACCTGGGCAACACGCTGGCCTACTGGATCGAAGCCGGCGACCCGGCGCCGGTGCAGTTGATGCGCCGCCAGCCAAGCAACGCGCCGGGCATGCTCACCCGCCAGCAGTTCGTCGACTACTACGCCGAAAAAGCCGGCATCGAGATCAAGAGTTTCGACTTCTACTACACCTATGGCCTGTTCCGCCTGGCCGGCATCGTCCAGCAGATCTACTACCGCTTCTACCACGGCCAGACCCAGGACAAGCGCTTCGCCCAGTTCATTCACATGAACAAGCTGCTGGAGCAGATGTGCCTGCAGGTCATCGGCAAATCCACTCTCTAACCCCGGGGTAATCACAATGTCCAAGACCCAACTGTTCGACCTCGACGGCAAGATCGCCTTCGTCTCCGGCGCCAGCCGCGGTATCGGCGAGGCCATCGCCAAGCTGCTGGCCCAGCAGGGCGCACACGTGATCGTCTCCAGCCGCAAGATCGACGGCTGCCAGGCCGTGGCCGATGCCATCACTGCCGAGGGTGGCAAGGCCACCGCCATCGCCTGCCACATCGGCGAGATGGAACAGATCACCAATGTCTTCGCACAGATTCGGGAACAGTTCGGTCGCCTTGACGTCCTGGTCAACAACGCCGCCACCAACCCGCAGTTCTGCAACGTGCTGGACACCGACCTGGGCGCCTTTCAGAAAACCGTGGACGTGAATATCCGCGGCTACTACTTCATGTCCATCGAAGGCGGCAAGCTGATGAAGGAAAACGGCGGCGGCTCGATCATCAACGTCGCCTCGATCAACGGCGTCTCCCCCGGCGAGTTCCAGGGCATCTACTCGGTGACCAAGGCCGCGGTGATCAGCATGACCAAGGTGTTCGCCAAGGAGTGCGCGCAGTTCGGCATTCGCTGCAACGCCCTGCTGCCGGGCCTGACCGACACCAAATTCGCCTCGGCGCTGACCAAGAACGACGCCATCCTCAAGCACGCGCTGCAGCGCATCCCGCTCAAGCGCGTGGCCGACCCCAGCGAGATGGCCGGCGCAGTGCTCTACCTGGCCAGCGAAGCGTCCAGCTACACCACCGGCGTGGCGCTGAACGTCGACGGCGGCTTCCTCTCCTGAGGCCGGACTGCATGAACGACAAAGGCACCTAAGGGTGCCTTTGTCGTTCATGCAGGATAGGCCGAGCGCAGCGCGATTGCAGGGTCGGCGGGGCAGGGCTCTGCTTCAGGTCGCGGTGGGCTAAAGCCCACCCTACGGCACCGAGGCGAACGCCAACTTCGCTCCCTTCTCCCAACCTTCACGCACGCTCCCATCAAGCGGGAGAGGTTCATCAATTTTTGTAGGGTGGGCTTCAGCCCACCAACGACTCCGCAATGGGGGCTAAAGCCAACCCTACGGCACCGAGGCGAACGCCAACTTCGCCCCCTCTCCCACCCTTCACGCTCGCTCCCCATCAAGCGGGAGAGGTTCATCAATTTCTGTAGGGTGGGCTTCAGCCCACCAATGACTCCGCAATGGGGGCTAAAGCCCACCCTACGGCACCGAGGCGAACGCCAACTTCGCCCCCTCTCCCACCCTTCACGCTCGCTCCCCATCAAGCGGGAGAGGTTCATCAATTTCTGTAGGGAGGGCTTCAGCCCACCAATGACTCTGCAACGGGGCTAAAGCCCACCCTACATCCACCCTCCCGGCCACTACCAATCCTTAAGCGCGGCTTCGGCCGCAGGGTTCATCGGCTCGGCCAGCAAGCCGGTCGGCGTCAGGCTGACGCTGTACACCGCATCGGCGGCGATCGGCAGGTAGGTGACGCGCAGCGCCTGCGGATCGAACAGCAACAGGTCACGCTGATTCAGGCGCAGCCAGCGCCACAGGTCCACGCCGTAGGGGCTCTCGGCCAGCTGGACGCGGCCATGTTGCGCCAGCGCCTGCTGCTCGATGGCGAGAAACCGCCCGGACAGACGTTCCAGACGGTAGCCGGGTTCGAGGCCGATCAGCTCGGCCAGGCCCTTCCAGCGGATCAGGCGACCGTCGAGTTGCCACATGTCGCCCTCGAGCGTGACGGTACGCTCACGTCCTCTCTCGAGCAGCGTCACCTGGTAGCGCTGCGGACCATCGGCCTTGAAGCTCAGCGTCACCAGGGGCTTGCCCGCCTGCAGCGGCTCGTAGGCATACAGGTCGTAAGCCACCAGGCCGACCAACCCGGCCAGGGCCAGAAATGCCAGGCCACAGGTGCCACGCAACCAACCGAGGAACCAGCCCGCATTGAGCAGAATGCGCAATGCCACCAGCAGCGCCAACACGGCCAACAGCGCCACCGCCCAGGCCAACCCGTCGTATTGCATCGATTGCGTTCCTTCTCTGACGAAATCCCGGCATTATGCGCAGCTCTCCTTACGACGAACAGCCAGCAGGCTGCGCACTCGCCCACAAGTCGACACTTTGATATGCCTTTCGCCCTCGAGCTCGCCATCGATCCCGGTACTTTAGCCATTCTCGCCCTGGTCGCCTTCATCGCCGGCTTCATCGATGCCATCGCCGGCGGCGGCGGTCTGCTGACCATCCCCGCCCTGCTCACCGCCGGCCTGCCGCCGCATCTGGTGCTGGGCACCAACAAGCTGTGCGCCACCTTCGGCTCGGGTACCGCCGCCCTGACCTTCTACCGACGCAAGCTGTTCGACCCTGGGCAATGGCGCAACGCGCTACTGGCGACGCTGATCGGTGCCCTGCTCGGCGCCATCGTCGCGCACTGGATGCCGGCCGCCTGGCTCAACCAGATGCTGCCGGTGATCGTCTTCGCCTGTGGTCTCTATCTGCTGTTCGGTCGCATGCCGGAGGCGCCGGCCGAGCAGGACCTGCCGATAGCGCGCGGCCGGCAATGGCCGCAGGGGCTTGGCCTGGGACTCTACGACGGCGTGGCCGGCCCCGGCACCGGCGCGTTCTGGACGGTCAGCAGCCTGCTGATGTATCCGCTCGACTTGGTGCGCGCCAGCGGCGTGGCGCGCACCATGAACTTCGTCAGCAACGCCGCGGCGCTGGCGGTGTTCATCGCCTTCGGTCAGGTGGCCTGGGTGCTGGGCCTGAGCATGGGTGCGGCGCTGATGGTCGGCGCCTTTCTCGGCGCGCGCACGGCAATCAAGGGCGGCTCGAAATTCATCCGCCCGGTATTCATCACCGTGGTGCTGGCGCTGACCGCACGCCTGGTCTGGCAGCACTGGGTCGCGTAGGGCGGGCGCAACCCGCCACAGCATCGATTTGGCGGGTTGCACCCGCCCTACGGCAGACTGGGCTCGGGCAGGCCTAGACGGCGCGCGACGTAGAGATCGATCAGATGGCGGGCGATGGAGCGCGATGCCGGCAACGGCGGCAGGTCATCGACGCGAAACCAGCGGGCATCCTCGATCTCGTCCTCCTGCATGACGATATCGCCACCGGCATATTCGGCATGAAAGCCAAGCATCAGCGAATGCGGGAAGGGCCAGCCCTGGCTGCCGATGTAGTGCAGGTTCTTCACCTCGACCCCGACCTCCTCACGCACCTCACGCGCCACGCAATGCTCCACGGATTCACCCGGCTCGACGAAACCGGCCAGGGTGCTGTAGACGCCCGTGACGAAGCGCGGCGAACGGGCCAGGAGGATTTCGTCGCCACGGGTGACCAGCACGATCATGCTCGGTGAAATGCGTGGATAGTGTTGCGACTCGCAGCTGTCGCAACGCATCGCCCGCTCACCGGGAAGCTGACGCGTCGGCGCGCCGCAGCTGCCGCAGAAACGATGCTCGGCATACCAGGTACCGATCTGCGCGGCGTACGCCAGCATGCGGAAGGTTTCCGCCTCGCCCTGCAGCATGAACTGGCGCAGGCTCTGCCAGGTACAGCCTTCCAGCGTGGCCGAGGGTTTGAGCTGCAAAAGGTAAACGGCATCCTCGCCGAAATGACCGATGCCCTGCTCGCCGATGATCGGCAGATCCTGGCGCTTTACCCAGTCTCGCGGGAACAGCACGCCATTGCTGTCGGCCAGAAAATGCTGCTGGCTGTAGAGCACTGCCCAGCCGCCAGCCTGCGCCGGATCGAGAAAGGCATTGCGCCAGACCATCAGGCCGCCACCGACATACCCAGCGCCTTGACGCTTTCTTCGGCCAGGTCGAGCACGCTGGGACGGGTTTCCGGACGCATCACGGCGCCCGCCTCCAGGTAGTACTCCAGGCTGCTGAGGGCATCGGCCAGGGTTTCCAGCATCTGCTCCGACGGCATTTGCGCGGATTCGAGCATGCGCGTCTGGATATAGTCTGCGCAGGCACCGACCAGCATCGCGGCGCGAGGCTGCTCGAGGAACCACAGCCCGCCGCGCACCGCCTGCAGACTGAACGGCACGTTGGACAGGTGCATCTTGTCGCCGCCCGACTCCAGATAAGCCGTGATGGCGCGCTTGGCCAGGGCCAGACCGGCCTGCGCTTCGTCGACCACTACGATACGCGCTTCGTTGAGCTGGTGATTGGCGAAGGAATCGGCCTCGTTGCCAGGCTCGACCGCTGTCGGGCGGGAATCGCGACCTTCGCCACGTTCCAGGCTGGCCACCATGCCTTCGACATAGAGCACGGCATCGGCCAGCTTGTGCAACTGCTCCGGCTGCGGCGGCGTGTCCTCGCTCCAGGCGGCGACGTGCGGCAACTGCGCGCTCAGCGAGTTGCCGGCGGAATTCAAACCGACCATGCCGAGGGTCTTGGCCAGCTTGCCCAGCAGCGCATGCAGGGTGCCCAGGGTTTCGCCCTGCAGGGTGCCGCGCTCGAGCAGATCGAGCATGTCCTTGACGCTGGCCAGCTCTTCGCGAATCGCCGTGGACAGCGAACGCATTACCGCCTGGCCCGGGCCGGCCAGGCGCTGGTATTCCTCTTCCAGCAGGTGATCGGTGAACGGCAGCGGCGTCAGGCCGAACACCTCGCGCATGGCGCTGGCCAGCGGGCCGTGGCTGTCGGCCAGCGCGACCAGATACAGCAGCTCCTTGAGCAGGCTGCGCGGTGCTTCGTATTGCGGGTTGCCGAGCATCAGCTTGAGCTCGCGGTCGAGCCGCGAGAACAGCTGCTTGCGGGCCTTGCGCGGCAACAGCTGGCCATCGCACTGCGCCTCGATGGCGGCTGCGCCGATCCAGCACATGCGCCCGCGCGGCTCGTTGGCGAACAGGCTGTCCAGACGCGCCATGGCGCGAACCATCAGCTTGAGGCTGGCCTGGGGATTCTGCTCACGGATGAAACCGAGCAACCCCACCTGATACATGTGGCGCAGGCGTTTGCCTTCAGCCAGCTTGGCGGCGCCGTCGAGCGGCTGGGTCGCGCTGTGCGGCCGCGCATGATCCAGGCGCACACTGAAGAAGAAACTTTCCGGCAGCGGCTGCTGCGCGCCGGCCTGACGCAGATCGTTGATCGCCGGCAGCAGCAGCTCGGGCATTTCCTGGCGATGGGCGTCGACGTTCTCCAGATAGCGCCGCAGCACGTGCAGCGCGTTGCTCAGCGCCGCCAGCTGAACGTCGCGCTCCTCGCCGGCGCCGGCAGGGATGTCGGTGGCCTGGTCGAGCACTTCCTGCGCCAGCAGCTCGGCGCCGGCCAGTTCGATCAGATTGAGCGTACCGCGCACCTGCTGCAGGCTTTCCACCGCCTGCTGCAGCAGGCTGCCATTGTGCCGCTCGGCGATGAAGTGCTCGAGGCTCTGCTCGGCCTCTTCCATGGTGACGAACAGCTCGTCGCGCACCAGGTTCAGCGATGTGGCTCCACTTACCATGCTCTAGGCCTCGCAACGAACATCAGCGAATACGGCATCAGTCGGCGAACCCCGGCTTCTGCTTGGTCATGTGCGCCGCCATGGCCAGGCGCAGGTCTTCAGACTGCAGCATGGCGGCGTTCCAGGTGGCAATGTATTGCAGACCATCGTCGACCCGGTGATCGCGCATGTAGCGAATCATTTCCTTGGTACCGCGCACGGCGATCGGCGACTTGGCGGCGATCTGCGCGGCGATGTCCATGACCCCGTCCAGCAGGGTTTCCTGGTCTTCGTAGGTGCGGTTGACCAGGCCGATGCGGGCCGCCTCGTGACCGTCGATGCTGCGCCCGGTATAGGCCAACTCGCGCATCATGCCGTCACCGATGATGCGCGGCAGGCGCTGCAGGGTGCCGACATCGGCGGCCATGCCCATGTCGATCTCCTTGATGGAGAATTGCGCATCGACGGTGCTGTAGCGCATGTCGCAGGCGCTGATCAGGTCGATGGCGCCGCCGATGCAATAGCCCTGAATGGCGGCCAGCACCGGCTTGCGGCAGTTGTCGACGGCGTTGAAGGAGGCTTGCAGCTCGAGAATCTTGCGGCGCAGCGCGGTGGCGTTGCGCCCGACATCCTTGCCCAGCTGGGCGCCGACCGAGGCCAGCAGCGTCAGATCGATACCCGAAGAGAAATGCTTGCCCGCACCGGAGAGCACCACCGCGCGTACCGCGTCGGTATCGTCGACCCACTGGAAGATTTCGATGATCTCGCGCCAGAAGTCGGCATTCATGGCGTTGATCTTGTCCGGACGGTTGATCTGCACGTGGGCGATCTTGTCCACCTGCTCGACGCGGAAGGCTTGGTAGTCGGACATGGCAGGCATCCTCAGCCGCGGCGCGGCAGCGCTGTAATTATTGGTGATTAATAACCGGGCAACTATAACAAGCACGCCATAAAAGTCGATGCTTGCCACTGTGACGCAGGGCACGCCCCGGCACGTTAGCAACAGCTTTGAATATCAGAGATAAGAGATTGATCTGTCGGGGTTCTTGCACCCCGACAGTTTCGCCCAGGTTTATTCGACCAGGCAGTCCACGCAGTACTCGCCCGCTTCGGTCTGCAGGCCGTGCACATCGATGTCGAAACCCGGGAATGCCTGATCGAAGGTTCTGGCGAATGCCAGGTAGTCGAGAATCGAACGCGTGGCGGCGGTGAAGCGCTCGCCCGGCATGATCAGCGGGATACCCGGCGGGTAAGGCACCAGCATCACGGCGGCAATCCGCCCCTGCAGCTGGTCGATGGGCACCGCTTCCACTTCGCCGCGCACCAGCCGGTCATAGGCATTGGCCGGCTTGATCGCCACTTCCGGCAGTACCGTGTACATGCTCTTCAGCGCCTTGGCCGTGGCGTTGTCGCGGTAGCAGCCGTGCAGCGCGTCGCACAGATCGCGCAGGCCCATGCCCTGGTAGCGCCCGCCACCGGCGTGGGCGATGGAAGGCAGTACGTCGATCAGCGGCAGGTTGGCGTCGTAGCTGCGTTTGAACTCCAGCAACTCGGTCAACAGCGTGCTCCACTTGCCCTTGGTGATACCCATGGAGAACAGCACCAGGAAGGAATAAAGCCCGGTCTTCTCCACCACCAGGCCGCGCTCCCAGAGGAACTTGCTGACCACCGCGGCGGGAATGCCCCGCTGCTCCAGCCTGCCTGCGGCGTTGAGGCCCGGCATCACCAGGGTGACCTTGATCGGATCGAGCAGCACGTAATCGCTGGCCACCTCACCGAAGCCGTGCCAGTCGGCGTCCGGCTGCAGCACCCAGTCGGCGGTCGACAGACTGTCGGCGCCGTCGGCAGCCCCCGGCTGCCAGATGCTGAACCACCAGTCCTCGGCATCGAGGTTGCGCCGTACGTTGGCCAGCGCGCGGCGGAAGCTCAGCGCCTCGTCGAAGGTTTCCTGAATCAGCGAACGCCCGGCCGGGCCTTCCATCATCGCCGAGGCCACGTCCAGCGAGGCGATGATGCCGTACTGCGGCGAGGTGGAGATGTGCATCATGAAGGCTTCGTTGAAGCGGTCACGGTCCAGCTGGCGCTGGCCGCCATCCTGCACATGGATCATCGAGGCCTGGCTGAAAGCGGCCAGCAGCTTGTGCGTGGAGTGGGTGGTGAATACCAGCGGCGAGCGCGCGTCGCATCGAGTACCCATGCCGTAGCGGCCGGCGTAGAACTCGTGGAACGCGGCGTAGGCGTACCAGGCCTCGTCGAAATGCAGCACCTCCACCGAGTCGCCCAGGGCCTGCTTGACCATCTCGGCGTTGTAGCAGAGCCCGTCGTAGGTGGAGTTGGTCACCACCGCCAGCTTGACCCTGGGCGCACGACCGCGGGCCAGCGGACTGGCGTCGATCTTGGCCTGGATCGATTCGCGGCTGAACTCCGACAGCGGGATCGGCCCGATGATGCCCAGCTCGTTGCGCTCGGGGCACAGGTACAGCGGAATCGCACCGGTCATGATGATCGAGTGCAGGATCGACTTGTGGCAGTTGCGATCCACCAGTACCAGGTCATCGCGTCCGACCATGGAATGCCAGACGATCTTGTTCGCCGTCGAGGTGCCGTTGATCACGAAGAAGGTGTGGTCGGCGCCGAAGTTGCGCGCGGCACGCGCTTCGGCCTCGGCCAGCGGGCCGGTGTGATCGAGCAGCGAACCGAGCTCCGGCACCGACACGGACAGGTCGGAACGCAGCGTGTTTTCGCCAAAGAACTGGTGGAAGGCCTGGCCCACCGGACTCTTGCGATAGGCCACGCCGCCACCATGACCGGGTGTGTGCCAGGAATAGTTGGATTGCGCGGTGTGCTGCACCAGCGCCTTGAAGAACGGCGGCAGCAGGCCGTCGAGGTAGTTGTGTGCCGCGCGCGCCACCTGGCGGGCGAGGAAGGATACGGTGTCCTCGTAGAGATAGAGGATGCCGCGCAGGTGATTGAGATCGGCCATGGCCTCGGCCGGGGCATTCTCGATGGTGACCTGCTCGCCGAGGGCGAAGATCGGCAATTGCGGCGCACGCACGCGCGCCACGCGGATCAGCTCGACCATGTCCTGCAGCAGACGGCTGTTCTCCCCCGCCCCCTCCGCTGCCACCAGGATGCAGGCCAGGCCGTGGTGGGTGGAAGCGACGATGCGCCCCTCGGCGGCACTGGCCGTGGGCAGGATGCTGAAACCGTCCTGGGTGAGCTCCTGAGCGATGGCGCGCACGCGATCACCGGCGACCGTGTCGGCCTTGATGTCGCGGTGCACGATGAGGACGGGGAATTTTAGATCTTTATACATTGTGACGTCCTGAAGGCTGGCAGGCACGCGCCTGCCCATCACCTCAGGTTAGAGGCTCGCCCTGATCGGCGGAACCCCCCGTGCATCACGCTATAAGAAAAGGTCGCAAAGAAGCAGCTACAGTCAGCAGCCCCCCCCCTTCACAAGGCTTTTACTTTTGCCTGAAGCCTGCGCCCCTACTGCTCTTCCATCTGCGCCCACAGCGACGGGCCACCAGCAGATTTCTCGATGGCAGCCAGACGCGCCAGATGCGCCGCGAGTTCGTCCTCGCTGGCACGAATCACTCGGGTGCGCGGGCGCGCAGGGTCAAGACGACGAATCGGCGTGGCCTGCTGACGGCCGCTGCCATCACCATCGGCGCCCTCACCGGCCAGGGACAGATTGGTCTGCCCGCCGGTCATCGCGAGGTAGACGTCGGCGAGGATTTCCGAGTCGAGCAGTGCGCCGTGCAGTTCGCGGTTGGAGTTGTCGACGCCGTAGCGCTTGCACAGCGCATCGAGGCTGTTGCGCTGCCCCGGATGGCGTTCACGGGCCATCATCAGGGTATCGAGCACCGAGCAGTAATCGCTGACGTCGGCGCGCTCGCTCTGCCCCAGCAGGGCGAACTCGTTGTTGATGAAGCCGACGTCGAACGCCGCGTTATGGATGATCAGCTGAGCGCCCTGGATGAACTCGTAGAATTCATCGGCCACGTCCCTGAATCGCGGCTTGTCGGCCACGAACTCGTTGGTGATGCCGTGAACCGCGATGGCGCCTTCGTCGATTTCGCGATCCGGGTTCAGATAGACATGGAAATGACGCCCGGTCAGGCGCCGTCCCAACAACTCGACACAACCGATCTCGATGATGCGGTGCCCGTCGGTGACCGGCATACCCGTGGTTTCGGTATCCAGCACCACGTAGCGCTTGACGGTATTCTCGGTTGTCACGCCTTGCCTCTCTCAACTATTGGGGTTGTCGCACATTCAAGCGCGGCATATTAACTCATGTGGCCTAGCAGGCCGTTGAAAAACGTTGGCGAGGCAGCCAGTGCAAGGCGAAAACAGGCGAAAAAGCGGAGTTTACGAGCTGTAAATGAGCATTTTGAGCCTGTTTTTAACGCAGCAATGGCAACGCAGGTAGTTTTTCAACAGCCTGCTAACGCGCCGAACGCACCTCGTCGACCCCACGATTGGCCAACTGGTCAGCTCGCTCGTTGCCGGGGTGGCCGGTATGCCCGCGCACCCACTGCCAGCTCACCTGATGACGGTTTACTTCCTCGTCCAGCTTCTGCCAGAGGTCGGCATTCTTCACCGGCTCTTTCGAGGCGGTCTTCCAGCCGCGCTTCTTCCAGTTCGGCAGCCATTCCTGGATACCCTTCATCACGTACTGCGAGTCGGTTACCAGCTTGACCGAACAGGGTCGGGTCAGGGCGATCAGGCCGGCGATCGCCGCCATCAGCTCCATGCGGTTGTTGGTGGTGCTCGGGTCACCGCCCCACAACTCCTTTTCCACGCCTTTATAGACCAGCAGCGCCCCCCAGCCTCCGGGGCCAGGGTTGCCCTTGCAGGCGCCGTCGGTGTAGATCACCACTTCATCGGTTTCGGACATTCATAAGCTCTGTACGGAATTGACGGGCCGTGGCCCGGCCTTCAACTGTCGGCATCACGCCGGCTGATCTTGGCCACCGGCATCGGCAGCAACTTGCCCATCGGTTCGCGGCGCGATTGCCGCAAGGGACGCAAGCCGACCACCAGTTTGCGCGCCACCAACAGGTAGAAACCGGCGCCCGGCAGCTGCCAGGCATCGCCCCAGCTCTCCATTCGCCGCAGGCGCATTTGCCAGGCCAGCGAAGCGAGCGGCGGACGATAGCACCCGAAGCGACGTTTCTCCAACGCAAAGCCCAGCAGCGTCAGCCAGTCGCCAACGCGGCTCGGCGCGATACAGCGCGCCCTGGCCAGGCCATCCTGAGCGAACAGTCGCCGCACGCCCCAGGTGCTCCAGGGATGGATGCCGAGGATCAACAGATGTCCGCCAGGCCTGACGCTACGGGCCGCCTCACGCAACAGACCGTGGGGCGACAGACTGAAATCCAGACCATGCTGCAGCACCACCACATCGGCAGCGTGCTCGCCCAATGGCCAGGATTGCTCCTCACAGATGATCTGCACCCCCGGCATGGGCGCGCCGAGGCGCACGTTGTGCTGGATCTGTCCGGCCTTGGGCGGGCCTTCGGCGCCCGGGCCGTAGCTCACCAGATAACCACCGAAGAAACGCGCCAGCTCTTCCTCCAGCAAGCGCCGCTCTTCTTCCAGCAATAGCTGGCCGAGCGGCCCGGCCAGCCAGTCGCGCGCCTCGCCGATCAGCTTGAGCCACTCCGGGTCGGCCTGGGCGAATGCCTGATCAGTCATCGCTGCCTCCGCATGACAGGTTCTGCATGTCCTGTCTAAGATGCACCTTTATCACCAGCTTAGCGACCCGCAATGATTCAGATCGACGCGCTGCCCGCCTTCAATGACAACTATATCTGGCTGCTGCAGGATGCCGGCAGCAAGCGCTGCGCCGTGGTCGACCCCGGTGATGCGGCGCCGGTGCAGGCCTGGCTGGAAGCTCACCCGGACTGGCAGCTCAGCGATATCCTGATCACCCATCATCACTTCGATCATGTCGGCGGCGTCGAGACGCTGAAGAACGCCACCGGCGCTCGTGTCGCCGGCCCGGCGACGGAAAAGATCCCGGCGCGCGACCTCGACCTGAACGACAACGATACGATCGACGTGCTCGGCCTGCGTTTCCAGATCATCGCCGTGCCAGGCCACACCCTCGGCCATATCGCCTACTACCATGCCGGGCAGAATCTGCTGTTCTGTGGCGACACCCTCTTCGCCGGTGGCTGCGGTCGCCTGTTCGAAGGCACACCGCAGCAGATGCACCGGTCACTGAGTCGCCTTGCAGCGCTGCCTGCCAGCACGCGGGTTTACTGTACCCACGAATACACCCTGAGCAACCTGCGCTTCGCCCATGCCGTGGAACCGGACAACGTGCGCCTGAACGAGCGCCTGGCCGAAGTGACTCGCTGGCGCGCTGAAGGTCGCATCAGCCTGCCGTCCACCCTCGAACTGGAGTTGGCCACCAATCCCTTCCTGCGTACGGGCGAGCCGTCGATCATCGCGGCGGCCCAGGCACGCGACGGCGATCAGGTGACCGAACCGAGCGCCGTGTTCGCCAGCCTGCGCGCCTGGAAGGACAGCTTCTAGAAACTCGACAGGGAGGCAGGTCACAAAAGGCTGGTGAAAACTTGACCACCCCCGCTTCGGTTCCTAGAATCGCCCGACCTTTTCGCCGGGACAGCCACCTCACCCAATGCCTTTATCATCACGCAAGCCATTGAATATAAAGGCATTGGTGCGAAGCGCGCGAGCGCTAGCGGTGATGTGCAGCATGATCCTGGCCGGCTGTCAGAGCCTGCCCAGCGATCCACCCGACCGCTCGACCGATACCTCCCGAGCCGTGGGCCTGGAACGCGAGCCGGAGTGGCTCAACAGCCAGATCAAGCCGCGCGAGTACACCGATATCTGGGAGCGCGTGCGCGACGGTTTCAAGCTGCAGGATGAAATCGGCATCAACCCGCGCATCGAGCGCGTGCGCCTGTGGTACGCCAGCAACCCGAAACACGTCGACACCGTCAGCGAGCGCAGCGCTCCCTACATTCACTACATCGTCGAACGCCTGGCCGAACGCGATATGCCGATGGAGCTGGCGCTGCTGCCGGTGATCGAAAGCGCCTACGACCCACAGGCCTACTCCTCCGCCCACGCCGTCGGCCTCTGGCAGTTCATTCCCTCCACCGGCCGCCACTACAACCTGCGCCAGACCAACTGGTACGACGGCCGCCGTGACGTCACCGCCTCGACCCAGGCCGCGCTCAACTACCTGAGCCGCCTGCACGAGATGTTCAACGGCGACTGGCTGCTCGCTCTGGCCGCCTACAACGCCGGCGAAGGCCGCATCAGCCGCGCCATCGAACGCAACGAGAAACTCGGCCTGCCCAGCGACTACTGGAACCTGTCGCTGCCCAAGGAAACCGAAGACTACGTGCCCAAGCTGCTGGCCCTGTCGCAGGTGATCCTGACCCCTGAGGCCTATGGCGTGACGCTGTCGTCGATCGCCAACGAGCCCTACTTCGAGCAGGTCGCGATCAAGCAGCACATGGACCTGTCCCGCGTCGCCAAACTGGCCGATCTGGATGAACAGGAGCTGCTGCAGCTCAACCCCGCCTATACACGCGGCATCACCCTCGACGGCCCGCAGCACCTGCTGGTCCCGACCGAGAAGGCCGAGCTGCTGAGCGCCAACCTGGCCCTGATGAAACCGCAGGAAATGGTCGACTGGCAGAGCTACACCGTGCGCTCCGGCGACAGCCTGCATGCCATCGCCAACCGTCATCATCTGTCGGTGAACATGCTCAGGGACGTCAATCGCCTGAGCAGCAACAACCTGAGCATCGGCCAGGTGCTGACCATACCGGCCAAGCCAGGCACAGCGCCGAGCGAGCCGCTATATCAGCAGCGCAGCACCGCGCAGAGCACTGCCAACCGCACCTACCGGGTAAAGGATGGCGACAATCTCTGGCAGATCGCCCGTGCCAACCAGGTGGCGGTACATGACCTGAAACGCTGGAACAAGCTGCAAGGCAATCAGTTGCAGGTCGGCCAGCTGCTCAACCTGGCCGGCGCCGAAAGCGCCCCTCAGGTAGCCGACAACACGCGCCGCAGCACCTCCGGCTCTCGGGACAAGGCCACCTACTATCGCGTGCAGCAGGGCGACTCGCTGTACGAGATCGCCAAACGCTTCAAGATCGAACTCAAACGCCTGCAGGCCTGGAACCCGCGCAGCAGCACGCTGCGTCCCGGGCAGATGCTGACGCTTTATCTACCCTGATCAGCGCTTGCTGATGGCCTCCAGGCAGCGCCCCGTCAGCTGGGTGAAGCGCTGAAAGGCCACGAACTGCTCATGCCGCAGGGCCCGCCCGGACAGCCGGCTGTCGGCGTAGAGCACACCGATCTCGCGGGAGCCCGCAACGATCGGAGCGATGAAGAACATGCCACTGCCCAGACTGCGGCGAATCGGCTGGGTCACCAGCTCGGCAAGGTTATAGCTGGCCGGCACCCCCATCCAGATCGCCTCACGATTGCGCAGCGCATAGCTGAAGATGTGTGGCTGCTCGGCCTGCTCGGCCGGCAAGACGAAATCCTGCAGCCACTGCTCGCTCTTGTCGCCGATCACGCGCTTGGCGCGAAAGCGGCTTTGCCCATCGGCCAGCACCGCGAGCATCACCCGCTCCAGCCCGGCGCCACGGTGCAGTCCCTTGAGCAGGGTATCGAGCACCAGCCCGACATCGGCCCTGGCACTGACCATCAGGCCGAGATCCTGCAACGCCTGCTGCATCACCAGCAGATCCGGCTGCAGCAGGCGCGCCTTGCGCTCCTCCTGCTGCAGGCGAATCTGCTCGGGATCGGTATTGGGAATCAGCCGGCACAGCTTGCTGGCGCCGAACGTCGAGGCCACCTTGACCGCCTCGTCAGCGCTGGCCAGCACCTGCTGCAGCGCCTCCTCGGGACTGAGATCGACGAACGCGGCCATCTTCGCCAGTACCGCCTCCATCTCCGGCGACTCCCAGCCCTGCAGTGCGGCCTCGCTGATGCGCACGCCCAACTGCACGGCGTATGCCGCCGGGTCATGCTGACTGGCGCCGGCATGGGCCAGGCTGGCGGTCTCGCCCAGGTTCCAGCTCTTCAGCAGGCCCTGGGTGAGCTGGCGGAAGCTGGTGCCAAGCACCTCGCGCACCGCCTCCTCGGTCTCGAAACCCGGCTGCGCCAGGGCCGCGGCCAACTCGTCCGCCTGCTCGCCGCCGCAGCCCCAGAAGGCCAACTCGCCGAGATGATGAAGCAGCGCGGCGATGAACACCTCCTCGGCATGCTTGGAGAGTACGTAGCCGGCGATGTTGCGCGCCTGCACGGCGGCGTGGAAGGAGCGTGCGAGCAACTCCTGCAACTGCTCGCGCGGAGCGCGGGTGAGCAGGCCGTCGATCAGGCTGACCGACAGCCCGATCAGGCGCACGTTGTCGAAGCCGATCAGCACGATGGCCCGCGAGATGGTCTTGATGGTTTCCTGGGACGGGTTGTAGTAGACGCTGTTGCCGACCCGCAACACCTTGCTGGTCAGCGCCGCATCGCGCAGCAACACGTCGGCCAGCTGCTGCACCGAGGCAGAATCCTGCTGCGCCAGGCGCTGCAGATCCTGCACCACGGCAGCCAGCGCGGGCAGTTCGGCTTGGTTCAGGCGATCGATCCATGACTGCAGACCATGGCTACGTTCCGACAAATTTGTACCCTCGTGATGTGTACTGGAAGTGTATGCCAAAGTGCCGTCACTGCTTGCCCGGCACGGCGCTCTTTTTCCTGCCCAGACAAGCTGTTACTGTACGGCCCCAGAAGCCCAAACGCCGCCAAGGATCGGATCTCACGCCCGATGCGTCCCCTCCTCCTGCTGTTCCTCAGCCTGGCCTTGAGCTTTCCCGCCTCTGCGACTATCAGCGAGAGCCACGGCTACGCCCAGTTCGGGACACTCAAGTACCCTGCCAGCTTCAGTCATTTCGACTGGGTCAACCCCGATGCGCCCAAAGGCGGCACCCTGCGCATCATGGCTTCCGGCACCTTCGATACGCTCAACCCCTACACGCTCAAGGGCAGCAGCCCGATCTCGACCGCGCATTTCCTGCAATACGGCGCCAATGAGCTGAACGAGCCGCTGATGGTTGGCACCGGCGCCTACGATCCGTCGGGCGACGAGCCGGCTTCCAGCTACGGCCTGATCGCCAGGAGCGTCGAGTACAGCGAAGACCGCAGCTGGGTGGTGTTCAACCTGCGCCCGGAAGCCCGCTTTCACGATGGCAAGCCGATCACCGCCTACGATGTTGCCTTCTCCTATCGCCTGCTGCGCCATGACGGCCATCCGCAGTACCGCACCAACCTGCAGGAAGTGAAGCGCGTCGATATTCTCGGTCGGCACCGCATCCGCTTCGTCTTCAAGCGTGCCGGCAACCCGCTGCTGATCCTGCGCCTGGGCGAACTGCCGGTGCTGCCGCAGCACTACTGGAAAGACCGCGATTTCAAGAGCACCACCTTCGAGGCGCCGCTGGGCAGCGGCCCCTATCGCATCGTCCAGGTGGTGCCGGGCCGGCGCCTGGTATTCGAGCGGGTCAAGGACTGGTGGGGCAAGGACCTGCCGGTCAATCGCGGCAAGTACAATTTCGACCGCGTCGAGGTGGAGTTCTACCGCGACAACCATGTCGCCTTCGAAGCCTTCAAGGCCGGCGAATTCGACTTCTACATCGAGAACCAGGCGAAGAACTGGAGCAACGGCTATCGCTTCCCGGCCGTGACCCGCGGCGACGTGGTGCGCGCCGAGATACCGCACCAGATTCCGACCCAGACCCAGGCGCTGTTCATGAACACCCGCCGCGCCCTGTTCAGCGACCGCCGCGTGCGCGAAGCGCTGGGGCTGATGTTCGATTTCGAATGGACCAACCGCACCCTGTTCAACAACGCCTACGTGCGCGCCGCCAGCTACTACCCCAACAGCGAATTCTCGGCTACCGGCAAGCCGGAGGGCGCCGAGTGGCTGCTGCTTTCGCCGCACCGCGACAAGCTGCCCGCTCAGCTGTTCACCGAGCCTCCGACACAACCGCTTACCGATGGCCGCGGCATCCCCCGGGAAACCTTGCGCCGTGCCCTCGGTCTATTGGCCGATGCCGGCTGGAAGCCCGCCGGCCAGGAGCTGCGCAATGCGCGCGGGCAACGCCTGGAGTTCGAGATCATGCTGGTCAATCCCAGCCTCGAACGCATTCTCCAGCCCTATGTCGCCAACCTCGCCAGCGTCGGCATCAGCGCCAACCTGCGCACCGTCGACCGCGCGCAATACAAGCAACGCCTCGACCAGTTCGACTACGACATGATCCTGCTGACCCTGCCGCAAACCCTCAGCCCAGGCCTGGAACAGTCGCTGTATTTCCATTCCAGCCAGGTCAATGTCAGGGGCGGCAGGAACTACGCAGGCGTCAACGATCCGGTGGTCGACGAGATGATCGACAAGCTGCTCTCGGCGCAGACCCGCGACGAACAGATCGCCGCCGCCCGCGCCCTGGACCGGATCCTGCTCTGGCAGCACTACAGCATTCCCAACTGGTACATCAATTATCACCGCCTGGCGTACCGCAACCGGTTCGCCTTCGTCACCACGCCGCCCTATACCCTGGGCCTGCGCACCTGGTGGCTGAAGCCCACGGAGAACGCTCGATGACCCACCCGCTGCGCAGTTTCCTGCTCCACGGTAGCAGCCTCATTCTGCTCGGTCTGGCCGGCCTCGCCCTCGCCGCCCCCAAACATGCCGTCACGCTCTACGACGAGCCGCCCAAATACCCCGCCGACTTCACCCACTTCGAATACACCAACCCCGACGCGCCCAAGGGCGGCACATTCCGCGAAGCGGGGTTCGGCGGCTTCGACAGCCTCAACCCCTTCATCAGCAAGGGCGTCGCCGCCGACGACATCGGCCTGATCTACGACACTCTCACCGTGCAGAGCATGGACGAGCCCTTCACCGCCTACGGCCTGGTAGCGGAAAAGATCGAGAAGGCGCCCGACAATGCCTGGGTGCGCTTCCTGCTGCGCAAGGAAGCACGCTTTCACGACGGCACGCCGATCACCGCCGAAGACGTCAAGTTCACCTTCGACACCCTGATGAAAAAAGGCGCGCCCATGTACCGCGGCTACTACGCCGACGTCGATCAGGTGGAAGTGGAATCCCCGCACAGCGTGCGCTTCGTGTTCAAGCACGCGGGCAATCGCGAGCTGCCGCTGATCGTCGGCCAGCTGCCGGTGCTGCCCAAGCACTGGTGGGCCGAGCGCGACTTCACCAAGGGCAATCTCGAGGTACCGCTGGGCAGCGGCCCGTACCAGGTGGGGCGCGTCCAGGCCGGACGCAGCATCCGCTACGAGCGGGTCAAGGACTGGTGGGCCAAGGACCTGCCGGTCAGCCGCGGCTTCTACAACTTCGACACCATTCAGATCGACTACTACCGCGATAACACCGTGGCCCTGGAAGCACTGAAGGCCGGCCAGTTCGACTACTGGCTGGAAACCAGCGCGAAGAACTGGGCTACCGCCTACAACACTCCGGCAGTCGCCAATGGCCAGCTGATCAAGGAAGAGATCCAGAACCGCAACCCGACCGGCATGCAGGGTTTCATCTTCAATACCCGCCGCCCGCAGTTCCAGGACCGCCGCGTGCGAGAGGCCCTGGGTCTGCTGTACGACTTCGAATGGGCCAACAAGCGCCTGTTCAACGGCGCCTACTTCCGCACCCGCAGCTACTTCGACAATTCCGAACTGGGCTCGCGCGGGCTGCCCGGCGAAGACGAGCTGGCGATTCTCGAGCCGCTGCGCGGCAAGATTCCGGCCGAGGTGTTCAGCGAAGAGTTCCGCGTGCCGGTGACCGACGGCAGCGGCATCATCCGCGAGCAGCAGCGCCGTGCCTATCAGCTGCTGCAGCAGGCCGGCTGGCGCATCGAGGGTGATCGCATGCTCGACGCCAATGGCCAGCCGGTGAGCTTCGAATTCCTCCTGGCGCAGACCGAGTTCGAACGCGTTCTGCTGCCATTCAAGCGCAACCTGGCCGATCTGGGCATCGACATGGTGATCCGTCGCGTCGACGTTTCGCAGTACATCAACCGCCTGCGCTCGCGCGACTTCGACATGATCGTCGGCGGCTTCGGCCAGTCCAACTCGCCAGGCAACGAGCAGCGCGAGTACTGGCACTCCTCCAGCGCCGACAATCCCGGCAGCCGCAACTACATCGGCCTCAAGGACCCGGCCATCGACCAGATCGTCGAAGGGCTGATCAACGCCGACTCGCGACAGAACCTGATCGCCCATACCCGCGCACTGGACCGCGTGCTGCTGTGGGGTTACTACGTGATCCCCAACTGGCACATCAAGACCTGGCGCGTGGCCTACTGGAACCGTTTCGAGCATCCGAAGGTGACGCCGCTGTACGATATCGGCCTGCACACCTGGTGGGTACGCCCGGGCCTGGAGCAGCCGAGCAAGGCGCAGCAGCAAGCCGCCGAGCAGGCCACCGAAGAGGCGAAGCCATAATGCTGGCCTATATCCTCCGTCGCCTGCTGCTGATCATCCCGACCCTGTTCGGCATCCTGGTCATCAACTTCATCATCATCCAGGCCGCGCCCGGCGGCCCGGTGGAGCAGATGATCGCCAAGCTCGAAGGCTTCGACGGTGCCACCAGCCGCATCGCCGGCGGCGGCGCCGAGGTTTCGGTGGCCGGCTCCAACTATCGCGGCGCCCAGGGCCTCGACCCCAAGCTGATCGAGGAAATCGAGAAGATGTACGGCTTCGACAAGTCGGCGCCGGAACGCTTCTGGATCATGCTCAAGAACTACGCGCAGCTGGACTTCGGCTCCAGCTTCTTCCGCGATGCCCAGGTGATCGATCTGATCATCGAGAAGATGCCGGTATCGATCTCGCTCGGCCTGTGGAGCACCCTGATCATGTATCTGGTGTCCATTCCCCTGGGCATCGCCAAGGCCACCCGCCACGGCAGCGCCTTCGACGTCTGGACCAGTTCGGCGATCATCATCGGTTACGCCATCCCGGCCTTCCTCTTCGCCATCCTGCTGATCGTGCTGTTCGCCGGCGGCAGCTACTGGGACTGGTTCCCCCTGCGCGGGCTGACCTCGAACAACTTCGACGAGCTCAGCCTCGGCGGCAAGATTCTCGACTACCTCTGGCACCTGGTGCTGCCGGTCACCGCGCTGGTCATCGGCAACTTCGCCACACTGACCCTGCTGACCAAGAACAGCTTCCTCGACGAGATCAACAAGCAGTACGTGATCACCGCCCGCGCCAAGGGCCTGACCAACAATCGCGTGCTCTACGGCCACGTCTTCCGCAACGCCATGCTGCTGATCATCGCCGGCTTCCCCGCTGCCTTCATCGGCATATTCTTCACCGGCTCCCTGCTGATCGAGGTGATCTTCTCCCTCGACGGCCTGGGCCTGATGAGCTTCGAGGCAGCGATCAACCGTGACTATCCGGTGGTGTTCGGCACCCTCTTCATCTTCACCTTGCTGGGGCTGGTCGTGAAATTGATCGGTGACATCACCTATACCCTGGTCGATCCACGCATCGACTTCGAAAGCCGGGAGGGTTGAGCATGAAACTCTCCCCTCTCAACCAGCGCCGTTTCGATCGTTTCAAGGCGCACAAGCGCGGCTGGTGGTCGCTATGGCTGTTTCTCATCCTGTTCGGCCTAAGCCTCGGCGCCGAGCTGATCGCCAATGACAAGCCATTGGCGGTGCGTTACGACGGCCAGTGGTATTTCCCGGTACTCAAGCGCTACCCGGAGACGGTGTTCGGCGGCGAGTTCCCGCTGCAGGCCAACTACAAGAGCCCCTATATCCAGGAGCTGATCGCGGAGAAGGACGGCTGGATGATCTGGCCGCCGATTCCCTTCAGCTATTCGAGCATCAACTACGACCTGGAAGTGCCGGCCCCCGCCCCGCCCTCGGCACAGAACTGGCTGGGCACCGACGATCAGGGCCGCGACGTGCTGGCACGGGTGATCTACGGCTTTCGCATCTCGGTGCTGTTCGCCCTGACCCTGACCCTGGCCAGTTCGGTGATCGGCGTGATCGCCGGCGCCCTGCAGGGCTTCTATGGCGGCTGGGTCGACCTGCTCGGCCAGCGCTTCCTGGAAATCTGGTCGGGCCTGCCGGTGCTCTACCTGCTGATCATCCTGGCCAGCTTCGTGCAGCCGAACTTCTGGTGGCTGCTGGGCATCATGCTGCTGTTCTCCTGGATGAGCCTGGTGGACGTGGTGCGCGCCGAATTCCTCCGCGGGCGTAACCTGGAATACGTGCGCGCGGCGCGGGCGCTGGGCATGGGCAACGGCGCCATCATGTTCCGCCACATCCTGCCCAACGCCATGGTCTCGACCATGACCTTCATGCCCTTCATCCTCACCGGCGCCATCGGCACCCTCACCGCCCTGGACTTCCTCGGCTTCGGCCTGCCGCCTGGCGCGCCGTCGCTCGGTGAGCTGGTCGCGCAGGGCAAGAGCAACCTGCAGGCGCCCTGGCTGGGCATCAGCGCCTTCGCCGTGCTGGCGATCATGCTGAGCCTGCTGGTGTTTATCGGCGAAGCCGCCCGCGATGCCTTCGACCCGAGGAAATGACATGAGCCAGAACGAAACCCTGCTGCAAGTACGCGACCTGGCCGTCGAGTTCGTCATGGGCGAGCAATGCCAGCGCGTGGTCGAGGGCGTGAGCTTCGATATCCGCAAAGGCGAGACCCTGGCCCTGGTCGGCGAAAGCGGCTCGGGCAAGTCGGTCACCGCGCACTCGATCCTGCGCCTTCTGCCCTACCCGCTCGCACGTCATCCGGCCGGCAGCATCGAGTATGCCGGCCAGGACCTGCTCAAGCTCGGCGAAGGTCGCCTGCGCGGCATCCGTGGCAACCGCATCGCCATGGTCTTCCAGGAGCCGATGACCTCGCTCAACCCGCTGCATACCATCGAGAAGCAGATCAACGAGGTGCTCGCCCTGCACAAGGGCTTGCGCGGCAAGGCTGCCAGCGCGCGCACCTTGGAGCTGCTGGAGCTGGTCGGCATCCCCGAGCCGAAGAAGCGCCTGAAGGCCTACCCGCACGAACTGTCGGGCGGCCAGCGGCAGCGGGTGATGATCGCCATGGCCCTGGCCAACGAGCCCGAGCTGCTGATCGCCGACGAGCCCACCACCGCGCTGGACGTCACCGTGCAGCTGAAAATCCTCGAACTGCTCAAGGATCTGCAGGCGCGCCTGGGCATGTCATTGCTGCTGATCAGCCACGATCTCAACCTGGTGCGCAGAATTGCCCATCGCGTATGTGTCATGCAGCGCGGTCGCATCGTCGAACAGGCGTCGTGTGAAGAATTGTTCCAGGCACCGCAGCATCCCTATACCCGGGAACTGCTCGGCGCCGAGCCCAGCGGCGACCCTGCGGCCAACCCCGCAGGCCAGCCGTTGCTGGAAGTGGACGACCTGCGCGTATGGTTCCCGATCAAGAAGGGCCTGCTGCGCCGGACGGTGGATCATGTCAAAGCGGTGGACGGCATCAACTTCAGCCTGCCTCAGGGTCAGACCCTGGGCATCGTCGGCGAAAGTGGTTCCGGCAAGTCCACCCTGGGCATGGCCATTCTGCGGCTGCTCGCCAGCCGCGGCGATATCCGCTTCCAGGGCCAGCAGTTGCAGGGCCTGAGCCAGCAGGAAGTACGCCCGCTGCGTCGGCAGATGCAGGTGGTGTTTCAGGACCCCTTCGGCAGCCTGAGCCCCCGCATGTCGGTGGCGCAGATCGTCGGGGAGGGCCTGCGCATTCACGGTATGGGCAACGAGGCGGAGCAGGAACAGGCCATCATCGACGCGCTTTTGGAGGTAGGGCTGGACCCGCAGACGCGGCATCGCTACCCCCACGAGTTTTCCGGCGGGCAACGGCAGCGGATTGCCATTGCCCGGGCACTGGTGTTGAAACCGGCGCTGATCCTGCTCGACGAGCCCACCTCGGCGCTCGACCGCACGGTGCAGCGTCAGGTGGTGGAGTTGTTGCGCGGTTTGCAGGCCAAGTACAACCTGACCTATCTGTTTATCAGCCACGACCTGGCGGTAGTCAGAGCGCTGAGCCACCAGTTGATGGTGGTCAAGCAGGGCCAGGTGGTGGAACAGGGGTCTGCCGAGTCGATCTTCAGCGCACCGCAACACCCTTATACGCAGCAGTTGCTGGAAGCCGCCTTCATGGCCCCGGCAACGGCTCACTGATCCTTGAAACAGGAAGAGGAATAGCACAATGGGTTTTCTAACCGGTAAGCGCGTACTCATCGTTGGCGTTGCCAGCAAACTGTCCATCGCCTCGGGTATCGCCGCCGCCATGCACCGCGAAGGTGCCGAGCTGGCTTTCACCTACCAGAACGAGAAGCTCAAGGGCCGCGTCGAAGAGTTCGCCGCCGGCTGGGGCTCCAGCGCCGACCTGTGCTTCCCCTGCGATGTGGCCAGCGACGAGGAAATCGCCGCAGTATTCGACGCGCTGAGCAAGAAGTGGGACGGTCTGGACTGCATCGTCCACTCGGTCGGCTTCGCTCCGGGCGACCAGCTCAATGGCGACTTCACCGAAGTCACCACCCGTGAAGGCTTCAAGATCGCCCACGACATCAGCGCCTACAGTTTCGTCGCCCTGGCCAAGGCCGGCCGCGAGATGATGAAGGGCCGCAACGGCAGCCTGCTCACCCTCTCCTACCTGGGTGCCGAGCGCACCATGCCCAACTACAACGTGATGGGCATGGCCAAGGCCAGCCTGGAAGCCGGCGTGCGCTACCTGGCCGGCAGCCTCGGCCCGGAAGGCACCCGCGTCAACGCCATTTCCGCCGGCCCGATCCGAACCCTGGCTGCCAGCGGCATCGCCAGCTTCCGCAAGATGCTGGCGGCCAACGAGAAACAGACCCCGCTGCGTCGCAACGTCACCATCGAGGAAGTCGGCAATGCCGGCGCCTTCCTCTGCTCCGACCTGGCCTCGGGCATCAGCGGCGAAATTCTCTACGTCGACGGCGGCTTCAACACCACCGCCATGGGCGCCATGGAAGACTGAGTTGCGCTCAGCCGGGCATCGCAAGCAGAACAGCTGGCGATGCCCGGCACCTCCAGCACGGCTTGGTCGTGGCTGAACCACAACGCCGCAGCTTCCTCGGAAGTGCGGCGTTGTCGTTTCCGGCTTTGCTCGGCATTCGACGGACCGAAACGCCAGCATTACTCGGCACGCTTCAACCTTGGCGTTGTCCTAGCAGGGAAGCCTGGAATCGAGATGGATCAATGATCCCGACAAACAAATGGCGAGCCTGCCTGATCTGCGCGCTATGCAGCCTCGTGCTCGGCTGTGCCCTGCCGCCACTGGATGGCCGCAGCGAAAGCCAGGCCTTCACCCAGGCCGAAACAGCCGATACCACACTGGGGCAAGCCCTGGGCAGCGAACGCGATGCCCACCCCGGCCTGTCCGGCATCCTGACACTGGCGGCTGCCCGCGATGCCTTCGCCGCGCGCATGCTCATGGTCGAAGCGGCCGAGCGCAGCGTCGATGTGCAGTACTACATCTGGCGTAACGACATCACCGGCACCCTGCTGCTCGACGCCCTACTCAGGGCCGCCGAACGAGGCGTTCGCGTCCGCCTGCTGCTGGACGACAACGGCATCGCCGGCCTCGACCAGATCCTCAGCACGCTCGACCAACACCCCAACCTCGAAGTACGCCTGTTCAATCCCTTCTCCCTGCGCAAGGCCAAGGTGCTGGGTTATCTGACCCACTTTCCTCGCGCCAACCGGCGCATGCACAACAAGTCCTTCACGGTGGACAACCAGGCCACCATCATCGGCGGGCGCAATATCGGCGACGAATACTTCGATGCCAGTGAAGGCGTACTGTTTGCCGACCTCGACGTTATGGCCATCGGCCCGATCGTGGCCGACACCTCTGCCGATTTCGATCGCTACTGGGCCAGCGATTCGAGCTATCCACTGGAACGGATCGTGCCGCGCGGCCGGAACGCCCCGCTGCACCTGCACGACCTGGCGGCCGACCTGTCCGCCTCGCCGGCCGCCAGCGGTTACGTCAAGGCCCTGCAGGAAAGCGAGTTCATCCAGCGCCTGCTGGACAAGCGCCTGAGCTTCGAATGGAGCGAAACCACGCTGGTCAGCGACGATCCGGCCAAGGGGCTGGGTAACGCCAGTGACGGCCAGCTGCTGATCAGCCGCCTGGGCGAGATGCTCGACATACCCGAGTCGCGTGTCGACCTGGTCTCCCCCTACTTCGTCCCCACGCAGACTGGCGTCGACCTCTTCACCGGTCTGGTGCGACGCGGCATCGAAGTGCACATTCTCACCAATGCCCTGGAAGCGACGGACGTGACGCCCGTGCATGCCGGCTACGCCAAACGCCGCCGCGCCCTGCTCGAGGGTGGCGTCAAACTCTATGAAATGCGCCTGGGCGCAGAGGACGAAGGCCACCGGGAAAAAGCCGGGCCATTTGGCAGCTCCGGTTCGAGCCTGCACGCCAAGACCTTTGCCCTCGATGGCCAGCGCGTGTTCATCGGCTCATTCAACTTCGACCCACGCTCGGCCAGCCTCAACACGGAGATGGGCTTTCTCATCGAAAGCCCGGTGCTGGCAGCAGCCATCGGCCAGGCATTCGAGACCGATATTCCGGCCAATGCCTATGAGCCACGGCTCGACGAACGCGGCCGAATCTACTGGCTGCAGCGCGTGGACGGCGAGCAACGCCGCTTCGATAGCGAGCCCGGCACGGGCCTGCTCAAACGCCTGGGCATTCACCTGCTCTCCTGGCTGCCCATCGAATGGTTGCTCTGACCCAGAAACGACAAAGCCCCGCGCCAGGCGGGGCTTTGTCGTAGCGTACGGCGATCAGAACCGCTCGATATCGGCCTTGGCTTCCAGCTGCTTGCGCAGCGCCGCGAAGTCCTGCTGACCGGCGCGCGAGGCCAGGAAGTTGCGGTACATGGCAAGCTCCTCCTCAGCCAGCGCCTCTTGCGGCGCATTGACGCCATCGAGACGCAGCACGACATAGTCGCCATTGTTCAGCGTCACGCCGGCGAAGGTCGGCTCGCCTGCCTGGGCTGGTTTGGGCATGCGGAACAGCGCCTGCAGCACCTTGGGCTCTACACCCTCCTGGCTGCGAGTGGCCGCTTCCTGAACCTGCCAGTCGGCCGCAACGGCCTCGCCTGCCTCGGCGGCAGCCAGCTGCTTCTGCCCCTCAGCCTTGGCGGAAGCAGCGGCGCGTTCCTGCAGCAGATGACCGCGAATGCTCTCGGCAACCTGCTCCAGCGGCAACTGCTCGGGCTTGTTGTGCTCTTTCACACGCACGACCACCACGGTGCTCGGGTCCAGTTCGATGGTCGAGCTGTTGGTGCCGTCTTCCAGAACCTCGGGGCTGAAGGCAGCCTGCAGCACCTGACGATTGGCGGTTATACCGGTAGCGCCGCCCTCACGACCGAAGGCTTCGCTGACCTTGACTTCAAGGCCCAGCTCTTGAGCCGGCTGAGCCAGATCCGATGCTTCGAAGGCTGCGTCTTCCAGCTGTTTGGTCGCCTCGACGAAACGCTGCTCGACCTGCTGCGCCTTGAAGTCACGCGCCAGCTTGTCCTTGAGACTGTCGAAGCTCGGCACTTCCGGTGCCTGAACACCCAGCAGCTTGATCAGGTGCCAGCCGAACTCGGTCTTCACCGGCTCGGAGACCTGGTCCTGCTGCAGCGCATACAGCGCCTCCTCGAAGGCCGGATCGTAAACACCGGGGCCGGCGTAACCCAGGTCGCCACCCTCGACGGCCGAACCCGGATCCTGCGAGAACTCCTTGGCCAGCGCGGCGAAATCTTCGCCCGCGTCGACACGCTTCTTGATCTCCTCGATCTTGTTGCGCGCAGCTTCGTCATCACCTTCGATCAGAATGTGAGCAGCCTGACGCTGCTCGGCCAGGTTGGCGATTTCGCTCTCGTATAGCGGCTTGAGGTCTTCATCGCTGACTTCGACCTGATCGAAGAAGCTGTCCTTGTCCAGTTGCACGTACTCCAGCACCACCTGCTCGGGGCTCAAGAATTCGCTGGCATGCTCGTCGTAGTAAGCCTGGACATCGCTGTCGCTCAGCTCGATCGCAGCCGGGTCGGCCTTGATGGTGAGGCTGGCGAAATCGCGGGTCTGACGCTCGAGGTTGGCGAACGCACGCGCCTCCTGCTCGGTGACGAAGCTGCTGGCGCCGATACCGGCACGCAGTTGGCCGATCAGCATTTCCTCTTCCAGCATCTGGCGGAACTGCAGACGGGTGTAGCCCATCTGGCGAATGACCTGATCGAAGCGCGCAGCATCGAAGCGGCCGTCCACCTGGAATTCGGGAGTCTGCAGGATCACCTGATCCAGCGAGCCTTGCGAGAAGGCGAAACGAGCGTCGCCCGCTGCCTGCAGCAGCAGCTTGCGCTCGATCAGCCCCTTGAGCGAGGCCTCGCGCAGCAGCCTGTCGTCGAGCAGCGAGGCATCGAAATCGCGCCCCAGTTGCTGCAGCAGCTGACGACGCTGCATTTCAACGGCCTGGTTGAGCTCGTTGAGGGTAATGGTGTCACCGTTCACGTCAGCCGCATTGTTGCGGTTGCTGGTACCCGTGACGATGGCTTCGAAACCGGTAAAGGCCATCAGCATGACGATGAGGCCGATGATGGTTTTGGCAATCCAACCGCGTGAATTGTCCCTGATGTCTTGCAGCATGCTTCCCCCAGAACGACTGTACAGAGTCACCAGCCGCGCAGTGTGGGTAATGTCCAGATAGAAGAAAGGCGCATCCTTGGATGCGCCTTCTCGTAACGCGTTAAGCAGCCAGTGCAGAAAAGTCTCCGACTCCCTGCCCCGCCTCCTAACAGCCGCCAGACAGTGCCTGACGGCGAGGCAAGCCCGGAAGACGCTTAGTTGACGGCGTCTTTCAGAGCCTTGCCAGCTTTGAAGCCCGGGATCTTGGCAGCAGCGATGCTGATCGGCTTGCCGGTCTGCGGGTTGCGGCCAGTGCGAGCAGCACGCTCTTTGACAGCGAAGGTGCCGAAGCCAACCAGTACGACGGAATCACCAGCCTTCAGGGCGCCAGTGACGGATTCAATCACTGCATCCAGCGCGCGGCCAGCAACAGCTTTCGGGATATCAGCAGATGCAGCGATGGCATCGATCAGTTCCGACTTGTTCACTCTAAGTCCCCTTATTTCTGTTGAGTTTGTTTCTTGATTTTTAGTGTAAGCAAAGCGGGTGCTGGATGGCCTGCCGACACAATAAGAGCCGCTTTATAACAAGGGCTCAAAAATTGTGTCAAGGAAGCCCCCCGGCTAATGCGTGCTGATTCGCTCCTTGGAATCAGACTCGCGCTTGTCATCCGTTGCAACCATCTCGGGAGCCGCATCGGGCAAGGGCTCCGGGGCGTATTGCAGCGCAATTTGCAGGACCTCGTCAATCCATTTAACCGGTTTAATCTGCAGGTCTTGCTTAATATTTTCCGGAATTTCTTTCAGGTCGCGCACATTTTCTTCGGGAATGATCACGGTCTTGATGCCACCCCGGTGAGCGGCCAGAAGTTTTTCCTTCAGACCACCGATGGCCAGTACCTGACCACGCAGGGTGATTTCACCGGTCATGGCGACATCGGCGCGCACCGGAATCTGCGTCAGCGCCGAGACCAGCGCCGTGCACAGACCGATACCGGCACTCGGGCCATCCTTGGGCGTGGCGCCCTCGGGCATATGGATATGAACGTCGCGCTTCTCGTTGAAATCGGCGGGGATCCCCAGGCTCTTGGCACGGCTGCGCACCACGGTCATGGCGGCGGTCATGGACTCGGCCATGACATCGCCCAGCGAACCGGTCTTGATCAGATTGCCCTTGCCCGGCACCACGGCAGTCTCGATGGTCAGCAGCTCGCCGCCCACCTGGGTCCAGGCCAGCCCGGTGACCTGACCGATCTGATCCTGCTGCTCGGCCAGACCATAGCGGTGCTTGCGCACGCCGAGGAAGTGCTCGAGCGACTCGGCCGTCACCCGCACCTGGAAGCGCTTCTCGCTGGCGTGCTCCTTGACTGCCTTGCGGCAGACCTTGGCAATTTGCCGCTCCAGGCTGCGCACGCCCGCCTCGCGGGTGTAGTAACGGATGATGTCGCGAATCGCCGCCTCGTCGAACTCCAGCTCGCCCTTCTTCAGGCCATTGGCCTTGATCTGCTTGGGCGCCAGGTACTTGATGGCGATATTGACCTTCTCGTCCTCGGTGTAACCCGGCAGGCGAATGACTTCCATGCGGTCCAGCAGCGGGCCGGGGATGTTCATCGAGTTGGCGGTGCAGAGGAACATCACGTCAGAGAGGTCGTAGTCGACTTCCAGATAGTGATCGTTGAAATTGTGGTTCTGCTCCGGATCGAGCACCTCGAGCAGCGCGGACGCAGGATCGCCGCGCATGTCCTGGCCCATCTTGTCAATCTCGTCGAGCAAAAACAGCGGGTTGCGCACGCCGACCTTGGTCATCTTCTGGATCAGGCGCCCCGGCATCGAGCCGATGTAGGTGCGGCGGTGGCCGCGAATCTCGGCCTCGTCACGCACGCCGC
Source organism: Ectopseudomonas guguanensis (assembly GCF_900104265.1). GTDB lineage: Bacteria > Pseudomonadota > Gammaproteobacteria > Pseudomonadales > Pseudomonadaceae > Aquipseudomonas > Aquipseudomonas guguanensis. The sequence continues at coordinate 212,619 of NZ_FNJJ01000003.1, read as the reverse complement.
CCAGGGCCATGCGCACGAACTTGCGGTTGGTGGCGGTGGCGATGGACTCGGCCAGCGAGGTCTTGCCCACGCCGGGTGGGCCAACCAGGCACAGCACCGGGCCCTTGAGCTTCTTCACCCGCTTCTGCACGGCGAGGTACTCGAGGATGCGCTCCTTGACCTCCTCCAGGCCGTAATGGTCGGCATCGAGAATGCTCTCGGCCCGCGCCAGATCCAGGCGCACCTTGCTCTCGGCCTTCCACGGCACGTTCACCAGCCAATCGATGTAGGATCGCACGACGGTAGCTTCGGCGGACATCGGCGACATCTGCTTGAGCTTGTTCAGCTCGGCATTGGCCTTGGTCAGCGCCTCCTTGGTCAGGCCGGCGTTGTCGATGCGCTTCTTCAGCTCGTCGATCTCGTTATGGCCTTCGTCGATGTCGCCCAGCTCCTTCTGAATGGCCTTCATCTGCTCATTCAGGTAGTACTCGCGCTGGCTGCGCTCCATCTGCTTTTTCACGCGGCCGCGGATGCGCTTCTCCACCTGCAGCAGGTCGATCTCGGCATCCAGCAGCGCCAGTACGTGCTCGACACGCGCGGACAGGGAGGTGATCTCGAGGATCTCCTGCTTCTGCTCGATCTTCAGCGCCATGTGCGCGGCCATGGTGTCGACCAGGCGGCTGGGCTCGTCGATGCTGTTGAGCGAGGAAAGCACTTCAGCCGGCACCTTCTTGCCCAGTTGCACGTACTGCTCGAACTGGCTCAGCAGGCTACGGGTAAAGACTTCCGACTCACGCTCTACGCTCTCGCCCTCCTCGATCAGCTGCACTTCGGCGCGGCAGTGGTCGTCGAGCTCGATGAAACGCTCGATGGAGCCGCGCTGCTCGCCCTCGACCAGTACCTTGACGGTGCCGTCGGGCAGCTTGAGCAGTTGCAGGACCGTGGCCACGGTGCCTACGCGATACAGATCCTGATCATCCGGATCATCGACGGCCGGGTTCTTCTGGGCCACCAGCAGAATCTGCTTGTCGCCCGTCATCGCTGCCTCGAGGGCCTCGATGGATTTCTCACGCCCGACGAAAAGCGGGATGACCATGTGCGGATACACCACTACATCGCGCAATGGCAGGAGAGGCAATTCGATGGTTGTCTTCATGATTTCGGCTCAGCGGCGGCCATAAGGCCGTAAACAGGCGGGATTACCCTTGGCTTTTAAGATGGGGGTAGCTCCCGTAAAAAACAAGCGCAATGTCCAGAAAAGCGAAGGGGCCCAAAGGGCCCCTTGTTTGCATCGTGTAACAGCCGTCAGGCGTCTGGCGCGGCCTTCGCCGGCGGCTCGCTGTTTTCGTAGATCAGCAGCGGCTTGGACGAACCTTCGATGACGCTCTCGTCGATCACCACCTTGCTCACGTCCTGCTGGGACGGGATTTCGTACATGGTGTCGAGCAGAATGCCCTCGAGGATCGAACGCAGGCCGCGGGCGCCGGTCTTGCGCTCCAACGCCTTCTGCGCCACGGATTTCAGCGCATCGGAGCGGAACTCCAGATCCACGCCTTCCATTTCGAACAGCTTGGCGTACTGCTTGGTCAGCGCGTTCTTCGGCTCGGTAAGAATCTGCACCAGCGCAGCCTCGTCCAGCTCCTCCAGGGTCGCGATCACCGGCAGACGACCGACGAACTCGGGGATCAGACCGAACTTGACCAGATCATCCGGCTCCACTTCACGCAGGGACTCGCCGATCTTCTTGCCTTCCTGCTTGCTGCGCACTTCCGCACCGAAACCGATGCCGCCCTTGGTCGAGCGCGCCTGGATGACTTTCTCCAGGCCGGCGAACGCGCCGCCACAGATGAACAGGATGTTGCGCGTATCGACCTGCAGGAACTCCTGCTGCGGATGCTTGCGTCCGCCCTGCGGCGGAACCGAGGCCACGGTACCCTCGATCAGCTTGAGCAGCGCCTGCTGCACGCCCTCGCCCGAGACGTCACGGGTAATCGACGGGTTGTCGGATTTGCGCGAGATCTTGTCGATTTCGTCGATGTAGACGATACCCATCTGGGCCTTCTCGACATCGTAATCGCACTTCTGCAGCAGCTTCTGGATGATGTTCTCGACGTCCTCACCCACGTAACCGGCTTCGGTCAGGGTGGTGGCATCGGCGATGGTGAACGGTACGTTGAGCAGGCGCGCAAGCGTTTCGGCCAGCAGCGTCTTGCCCGAACCGGTCGGACCGATCAGCAGGATATTGCTCTTGCCCAGCTCGACGTCATCTTTCTTGTCGCGCTGGTTGAGACGCTTGTAGTGGTTGTACACCGCTACCGACAGCACCTTCTTGGCGCGCTCCTGGCCGATGACGTACTGATCGAGGATGGCGCTGATTTCCTTGGGTGCCGGGAGTTTGTGCGCGTTGCTCTCGGCCTGGGCTTCCTGCACCTCCTCGCGGATGATGTCGTTGCACAGGTCGACGCATTCGTCGCAGATGAAGACGGAAGGACCGGCGATCAACTTGCGCACTTCATGCTGGCTTTTGCCGCAGAAGGAGCAATAAAGCAGTTTGCCGTTGTCCTCACCGTTACGGGTGTCAGTCATTCGATCAATCCAATACGGTAGGCTTGAAACACAAGATGAAGGCAAATGCGGGCATTTTCAAGGGCGCAGGTCGCGTCAGTGAAGGATGCCCGCAGCCGGCGCCTCATCTAGACCGGCATTTGACGCTTTTCGTGCACGGCATCGACGATGCCGTACTCCACGGCGCGCGAAGCGCTCATGAAATTGTCGCGGTTGGTATCGCGCTCGATGGTTTCCAGGCTCTGACCGGTGTGATGAGCCAGCAGTTCGTTCAGACGCTCACGGATGAAGAGGATTTCCTTGGCATGGATCTCGATGTCCGAGGCCTGGCCCTGGAAGCCGCCCAGCGGTTGGTGAATCATCACGCGCGAGTTCGGCAGGCAGAAACGCTTGCCCTTGGCGCCGCCAGCCAGCAGGAAGGCACCCATGCTGCAGGCCTGACCGATGCAGGTGGTGGACACGTCCGCCTTGATGAACTGCATGGTGTCGTAGATCGCCATGCCGGCAGTCACCGAACCACCCGGGGAGTTGATGTACAGGTGGATGTCCTTGTCCGGGTTCTCCGCTTCCAGGAACAGCAACTGGGCGCAGATCAGGTTGGCCATGTAGTCCTCGACCTGGCCGACCAGGAAGATCACACGCTCCTTGAGCAGGCGCGAGTAGATGTCATAGGCACGCTCGCCACGAGCGGACTGCTCGATGACCATCGGCACCAGGCCGCCAGCGGCCTGGATTTCAGGCATGTTTTGCATAAAAGGATTGCGGGACATGTCTTGCGCTCACTCCCTAATAGTCATGTCTCAAATACGCATAAGCCAGCACTGAGGCTGGCTTATGGTGGTGTACTCGAACGAGGTTGCCAGATCAGTCGGCTTTAGGAGCTTCCGCCGGCTTGACTGCGTCTTCGTAGGAAACCGCTTTATCGGTCACGTTGGCCTTCTGCAGAACAGTATCTACAACTTGCTCTTCCAGTACAACCGAACGCACTTCGTTCATCTGCTGGTCGTTCTTGTAGTACCAGGCCACGACCTGCTCGGGCTCCTGGTAAGCCGAAGCCATTTCCTCGATCAGCTCGCGAACGCGGGCTTCGTCAGGCTTCAGCTCGAACTGCTTGACCACCTCGGCGACGATCAGGCCCAGTACGACGCGGCGCTTGGCCTGCTCTTCGAACAGCTCGGCCGGCAGTTGATCGGGCTTGATGTTGCCACCGAACTGCTGAACGGCCTGCACGCGCAGACGATTCACTTCGTTGCCGATCAGCGCCTTGGGCACTTCGACCGGGTTGGCAGCCAGCAGGCCGTCCATTACCTGGTTCTTGACCTTGGACTTGATGGCCTGACGCAGTTCGCGCTCCATGTTCTTGCGAACTTCGGCGCGGAAGCCTTCCAGACCGCCTTCCTTGATGCCGAACAGAGCGAAGAATTCGTCGTTCAGCTCAGGCAGCTGCGGCGCGGAAACGCTGTTCACGGTAACGGTGAACTCGGCGGTTTTGCCGGCCAGGTCGAGATTCTGGTAGTCCTCGGGGAAGGTCGGGTTGATCACGCGCTCTTCGCCAGCCTTGACGCCAACCAGGGCATCTTCGAAGCCCGGGATCATGCGGCCGGAGCCCAGTACCAGCTGGGTGCCCTTGGCGCTGCCGCCAGCGAAGGCTTCGCCGTCGATCTTGCCGATGAAATCGATGTTCAACTGGTCGCCATTCTCGGCAGCGCGCTCGACCGCCTCGAAACGGGTGTTCTGCTTGCGCAGGATGTCCAGCATGTTGTCGACGTCGCTGTCGGCCACTTCAGCCTGCAGACGCTCGATGGCGATGGAGTCGAAGCCGGTGACCTCGAACTCGGGGAATACTTCGAAAGTGGCGACGTACTCCAGGTCCTTGCCCTTTTCGAAGGACTTCGGCTCGACAGCCGGAGCACCGGCCGGATTCAGCTTCTGCTCGACCACGGCTTCGTAGAAGGTAGCCTGGATCAGGTCGCCCAGCGCTTCCTGACGAGCGGCGTCTTCGTAACGCTGACGGATGACGCTCATCGGCACCTTGCCAGGACGGAAGCCAGGGACCTTGGCACGACGGGCAGTCTGCTGCAGACGCTTGTTGACTTCAGTCTCGATGCGCTCGACGGGGACGCCGACGGTCATGCGGCGCTCAAGAGCAGAAGTGCTTTCAACAGAAACTTGCATGGATATTCCTCGTTGCACAGACATAAGCCGGCTCGAACCGGCCCCGAATTCAAGGCCAAGCATTCTAGAGGGTCAATATGAAGAAGTCACCCTAGAAGCAGGCGGCAATCGGGGGGATTTGTAAGATGGTGCGGACGGAGAGACTCGAACTCTCACACCTTGCGGCGCCAGAACCTAAATCTGGTGTGTCTACCAATTTCACCACGTCCGCGTGGTTTGAAGCTTAAAACAAAAACGCCAGGCTTTGGGCCTGGCGTTCTGGAATATGGGGTGGACGATGGGAATCGAACCCACGACACCAGGAGCCACAATCCTGTGCTCTACCAACTGAGCTACGCCCACCATATTGCATTGCTTACTCAAATTGCCTGACCGCCAAATGGCGCACCCGGCAGGACTCGAACCTGCGACCATCCGCTTAGAAGGCGGATGCTCTATCCAGCTGAGCTACGGGCGCTTATCCATCCGCTAGCGCAGACTTACAAGCTTTCGACTCCGGCCTTGCCACGAGGGCTTGGCTTTTGCCGTCTCACCCAGCGAGTGGCTGTTCCTGAGAAGCGGGGCGAATGTTATAGACGCCCCCTAACCCCGTCAACATAAATTTTCAAAAAAGTTCAGCGATATAAAGGAGTTACGCGAAATCGACGGCAGGCGCCTTTGCCCAAGTGAGCACCCATGCGAGAATGCGCGTCCTTTTTTCATCCTTATTAATGGTTAACCAGCGCAATGACCGCACAACTGATCGACGGCAAGGCGATCGCCGCCAGCCTCCGCCAGCAGATTGCCCAACGTGTCGCCGAACGCCGCCAGCAAGGCCTTCGCGCGCCAGGCCTGGCCGTGATCCTGGTCGGTACCGATCCCGCCTCCCAGGTCTATGTGTCACATAAACGCAAGGATTGCGAAGAAGTCGGCTTCCTCTCCCGCGCCTACGACCTGCCGGCCGAGACCAGCCAGGCCGATCTGCTCGCCTTGATCGACGAGCTCAACGAAGACCCGACCATCGACGGCATCCTGGTGCAGCTGCCGCTGCCCGAACATCTGGACTCCTCCCTGCTGCTCGAGCGTATTCGCCCGGATAAGGATGTGGACGGCTTCCACCCCTACAATATCGGCCGCCTGGCCCAGCGCATGCCGCTGCTGCGCCCGTGCACGCCGAAGGGCATCATGACCCTGCTGGAAAGCACCGGCGCCGATCTGTACGGCATGCATGCCGTAGTCGTGGGCGCCTCCAATATCGTCGGCCGGCCAATGGCCATGGAGCTGCTGCTGGCCGGCTGCACCGTGACCGTCACCCACCGTTTCACCAAGGATCTGGCGGGCCATGTCGGCCAGGCCGACATCGTCGTGGTCGCGGCCGGCAAGCCGGGCCTGGTCAAGGGCGAGTGGATCAAGGAAGGCGCCATCGTCATCGACGTCGGCATCAACCGCCAGGAAGACGGCAAGCTGGTCGGCGACGTGGTGTACGAGACCGCCCTGCCCCGCGCCGGCTGGATCACCCCGGTGCCGGGCGGCGTCGGCCCGATGACCCGCGCAGGCCTCTTGGAAAACACCCTGCACGCGGCCGAACATCTGCATAAATAAGCGGTACGGCTGAATGAAAAACGGCACCCTAGGGTGCCGTTTTTTATCGCGGCTGAAGCCGCTCCCACAGGGAAGGAAGCCCCTCGTGGGAGGGGCTTCAGCCGCGACTGCGTTCTTTCTTCAGTTGCGCGCCTGCTCCCAGGATTTGAGCAGCTCGTCGTAGGCGATGGTTTCGCCCTGCGGCTTCTCGTTGGCCAGCTTGGGCTTGGGCGCACCGGGCTGATCGAACCAGTATTGCGGATCACGCGGCTCGTTCAGCTTGGGCCCACACTCGCCCAGCACACCGGAGCGCTCCAGACGACCGAGCATGGTGTCCTGCGCTGCGGCCAGGCCATCGAGCGCCTGCTGCGGGGTCTTGTCGCCACTGGCGGCCTCGGCGATGAACTGCCACCACAGCTGGGCCAGACGCGGATAATCCGGCACGTTGGTACCGGTCGGCGTCCACTGCACGCGCGCCGGGCTGCGGTAGAACTCCACCAGCCCGCCGAGCTTGGTCGCGGCGTCGGTCATGGCCTGGGAGTTGATGTCCGACTCGCGGATCGGCGTCAGGCCGACCAGGGTCTTCTTCAGCGACACGGTCTTGGAAGTGACGAACTGCGCGTAGAGCCAGGCGGCCAGACGCTGCTTCTCCGGGGTGGACTTGAGGAAGGTCCAGGAACCGGCGTCCTGATAGCCGAGCTTCATGCCCTCCTCCCAGTACGGTCCTTTCGGCGAAGGCGCCATGCGCCATTTCGGCGTACCGTCTTCGTTGACCACTGGCAGGCCCGGCTTGGTCATGTCGGCGGTAAAGGCGGTGTACCAGAAAATCTGTTGAGCGATGGCACCCTGCGCCGGCACCGGCCCTGCCTCGGAGAAGGTCATGCCCTGGGCTTCCGGCGGCGCGTACTGGCGCATCCAGTCGACGTACTTCTGCGTCGCGAACACCGCCGCCGGGCCGTTGGTGTCGCCGCCGCGGGCAACGCTGGAGCCCACCGGACGGCAGCCGTCGACGCGAATGCCCCACTCGTCGACCGGCAACCCGTTTGGCAGGCCCTTGTCGCCGCCACCGGCCATGGAGAACCAGGCGTCGGTGAAGCGCCAGCCCAGCGACGGGTCCTTCTTGCCGTAGTCCATATGGCCGTAGACGCGCTGACCGTCGATCTCCTTGACGTGCTTGGAGAAGAACTCGGCGATGTCCTCATAGGCCGACCAGTTGACCGGCACGCCCAGCTCGTAGCCGTAGATTTCCTTGAACTTGGCCTTCAGCTCCGGACGCTCGAACCAGTCGGCGCGGAACCAGTAGAGGTTGGCGAACTGCTGGTCGGGCAACTGGTAGATCTTCTTGTCCGGGCCGGTGGTGAAGGAAATGCCGATGAAATCGTCGAGATCCAGGGTCGGTGAAGTGAAGTCCTTGGCCTCGCCCTCGATCATGTCGCTGATCGCCACCGCCTTGCCGTAGCGCGCGTGGGTGCCGATCAGGTCGGAGTCGTTGACCCAGCCGTCGTAGATGTTCTTGTCCGACTGCATCTGCGTCTGCAACTTCTCGACCACGTCGCCTTCCTGCAACAGGTCGTGCTTGAGCTTGATCCCGGTGATCTCGCTGAACGCCTTGGCCAGCACCTTGGACTCGTACTCGTGGGTGGTGATGGTTTCCGACACTACGCTGATGTTCATGCCGCGAAACGGCTCGGCGGCCTTGATGAACCATTTCAGCTCTTCGAGTTGCTGTTCGGGCGCCAGGGTCGAGGGGTTGAACTCCTCGGCGATCCATTTCTTCGCGGCCTCTTCATAGGCATCCGCCCAGGCCGCACCGCTCAAACCGGACAACGCCAGCAAGGCGGCCAACGCCATGCTATGTCGGGTCTTGTTGTTATTGTCGAACATAGAGACCTCCATCTCAGGATTTGGGGAGAGGCATACCGGCGGCAGCCCGGCTCAGCCCCAGCGCATGACTGCGCACAACCACAACAGCGATAGCAGCGAGGCTATCCACACGCTCCAGTCGGTCACGCCTATCACCAGCAGGTGCAGGTAGGCGCTGCCGAGCAGACCGATGAACAACCGATCACCCCGGGTGGTGGTGATCGGCAGAAAACCCTTGCGCTCGACGCACGGCCAGCGCAGCTCGACCAGCGTCATGCCGGCCAGCAGCACGGCGATGCCGGCGAAGAACAGCGCGGTCGGTAGAGTCCAGGCCATCCAGCTCATGACGAACCTCCCTTACACACGACCGAGGGCGAAGCCCTTGGCCACATGGTTGCGAACGAACCAGATCACCAGCATCCCCGGGATGATGGTCAGCACCCCGGCAGCGGCCAGCACGCCCCAGTCGATGCCCGAGGCGGACACGGTACGGGTCATCACCGCGGCGATGGGCTTGGCGTCCACCGAGGTTAGGGTGCGCGCCAGCAGCAGCTCGACCCACGAGAACATGAAGCAGAAGAAGGCCGTGACGCCGATGCCGGAGCGGATCAGCGGGATGAAGATCTTCACGAAGAATTTCGGAAAGCTGTAACCGTCGATATAGGCCGTCTCGTCGATTTCCTTCGGCACGCTGGACATGAAGCCCTCGAGAATCCACACCGCCAGCGGCACGTTGAACAGGCAGTGAGCCAGTGCCACGGCGATATGGGTGTCGAACAGGCCGATGGACGAATAGAGCTGGAAGAACGGCAGCAGGAACACCGCCGGCGGCGCCATGCGGTTGGTCAGCAGCCAGAAGAACAGGTGCTTGTCGCCGAGGAAGCGGTAGCGCGAGAAGGCATAGGCCGCCGGCAGCGCCACGCTGAGCGAGATCAGGGTGTTGAGGCTGACGTAGTACAGCGAATTGAGGTAGCCCTCGTACCAGCTGCGGTCGGTGAAGATCACCCGGTAGTTGTCCAGGGTGAAACTCTGCGGCCACAGGCTGAGGCCGCCGAGGATCTCGGTATTGCTCTTGAACGACATGTTCAGCAGCCAGTAGATCGGCACCAGCAGGAACAGGAAATAGATCAGCAGCACCAGGCGTTTGCGTAGCGTCATGGTCGGCCTCAGCGGGTTTTGTCGTCGTGGGTCATGGCGGTGTAGAACAGCCAGGACACCAGCAGGATGATCAGGAAGTACACCAGCGAGAACGCCGCGGCCGGGCCCAGATCGAACTGGCCGATGGCCATTTGCGTCAGGGTCTGGCTGAGGAAGGTGGTGGCGTTGCCCGGCCCGCCGCCGGTGAGCACGAACGGCTCGGTGTAGATCATGAAACTGTCCATGAAGCGCAGCATCACCGCGATCAGCAGCACGCTTTTCAGCTTGGGCAACTGGATATGGCGGAACACTGCCCAGTTCGAGGCACGATCGATGCGCGCGGCCTGATAATAGACGTCGGGAATGGCGCGCAGGCCGGAGTAGCACAACAGCGCCACCAGCGATGTCCAGTGCCAGACGTCCATGATCAGCACCGTGACCCAGGCATTCATGGTGTTGGAGGCATAGTTGTAGCTGATGCCCAGCTTGTTCAGCACCCAGCCCATCAGACCGATGTCGGCGCGGCCGAAGATCTGCCAGATGGTGCCGACCACGTTCCACGGGATCAGCAGCGGAATGGCCATCAGGATCAGGCACAGCGACGCCCAGCGTCCGCGTGTCGGCATGCACAGGGCGATGGCGATGCCCAGCGGGATCTGGATCAGCAGCACGCAGGCGGAAAAGATGAACTGGCGCAACAGCGAGTCGTGCAGGCGCGGGTCCTGCAGCACCTGACGATACCAGTCGACGCCGACGAAGTAGCGCGTGGACGGGTCGAAGATGTCCTGCACCGAGTAGTTGACCACCGTCATCATCGGCACGATGGCGCTGAACGCCACCAGCAGGAACACCGGCAGCACCAGCCACCAGGCCTTGTTGTTCTGCACCTTCATGGCGTCACCTCCACCAGGTAGTCGTCGGCATAGAGCATCAGCCACTGCGCCGGGAAGCTCAGGTAGACCTGCTCGCGCGGCACCGGCTGGTCTTCCTGCAGGCGCGCCTTGAGCACCTGACCGTCGAGGTCGAAGGTGAGGATCTTGTAGGTGCCGAGGTCCTCGACGTGCAGCACGCGGGCGCACAGCGCGTCTTCATAGGCGCCGTCCCAGATGTGCACGAACTCGGGGCGGATGCCCGCCTGCAGGCGCTTGCCGTCCAGTTCGGCGAGGCGCTGGTTGAGCGCGTCGGACAGCGGCAGGACCGTCCCGGCGAACCGCACCCCGCCCTCGCAGCGCTGCACGTCGATCAGGTTCATGCCGGGGCTGCCAATGAAGTAGCCGACGAAGGTGTGCCCGGGGCGTTCGAACAGCTCGCGCGGCGTGCCGAACTGGACGATCTGCCCGCCGTACATCACCGCGATCTTGTCGGCGAAGGTAGAGGCCTCCAGCTGATCGTGGGTGACGTAGACCATGGTGATGTTGAACTGCTCGTGGATCTGCTTGAGCTTGCGCCGCAGCTTCCACTTCAGGTGCGGGTCGATCACCGTCAGCGGTTCGTCGAAGAGAATCGCCGAGACGTCGTCACGCACCAGCCCGCGGCCCATGGAGACCTTCTGCTTCTCGTCGGCGGTGAGGTTGCGCGCCTTCTTGTGCAGCAGCGGGTGCAGCTCCAGCACCTCGGCGATCTCGTGCACCTTGCTCATCACCCGCGCTTCGTCCATGCCCTGGTTGCGCAGCGGGAAGGCCAGGTTGTCGAACACCGTCATGGTGTCGTAGACCACCGGAAACTGGAAAACCTGGGCGATGTTGCGCTGCTGCGGCGACAGCGTGTTGACCGCTTTGCCGTCGAACTGCACCTCGCCCTGCGACGGGCTGAGCAGGCCGGAGATGATGTTGAGCAACGTCGACTTGCCGCAGCCCGACGGCCCCAGCAGCGCGTAGGCGCCGCCCTGCTGCCAGACATGGTTCATCTCGCGAATCGCGTAGTCTTCCGGCGCTTTCGGCGTGCCGCTGTAGCTGTGCGCCAGGTTGTGCAGACGAATCTCGGCCATCAGGCGGCCCTCCCCTGACGGCGACTGGGCGCCTGCACCAATTGCCCATCGGCGGCAAAGACGAACAGCTTGTGAGTGGGGATGTAGATCAGGATCGGCGTATCCACCGCGTACTCGTGCACGCCCGGCAGGTGCAGCACCAGCACGAACTGCTCGTTGCGCACGTGAAGGAAGGTTTCCGAACCGCTGATCTCGGCCAGCTCGACGGTCACGGCCAGCTCCAGATCATCGTCGTTGGACGGCACCAGGCCGATATGGCTGGGGCGCACGCCAAAGCGGTACTCGCCCTCGGCAATGCCGCACAGATCGGGGTTGAGCGGAAAGTGCACGCAATCGGCGAAGCTCACCTCGGTGCCACTGATACGCCCCGGCATCAGGTTGATCGCAGGTTCCGAGAACAGCTCGGCGGCCAGCACCTGCTGCGGGCGGTGGTAGACCTCGGCGGTCTTGCCGCTCTGCACCACCCGCCCTTCGTGGAGGATGGTGGTGGTACCACCCAGGGCCAGCGCCTCGTTGGGCTCGGTGGTGGCGTAGATGGCGATGGTGTGGCGCGCCTGGAACAGCTCGCGCATCTCCTGGCGCAGCTCCTCGCGCAGCTTGTAGTCGAGGTTGACCAGGGGCTCGTCGAAGAGGATCAAGGACGCGTCCTTGACCAGCGCCCGCGCCATGGCCGTGCGCTGCTGCTGGCCACCGGAGAGTTCCAGCGGGTAGCGCGACAGCAGCTTGTCGATGCGCAGCATGCGCGCGGTGGCCTCGACCTTCTCGACGATCAGCTCCTTGGCCACACCGGCCTGACGCAGCGGCGAGGCGATGTTCTCGAACACCGTCAGGGTCGGGTAGTTGATGAACTGCTGATAGACCATCGACACATTGCGCTGGCGCACCGGCACGCCGGTGACATCGGCGCCGTTCATCAGCACGCGGCCGCTGCTCGGCCGGTCCAGCCCGGCCATCAGGCGCATCAGACTGGTCTTACCGGCCAGAGTGCGGCCGAGCAGAACGTTGAAGGAGCCGGGTTCGAAACTCAGGCAGGCATCGTCAATATGCACCTGGCCATCGACGATACGGGTGACGTGTTCGAGCTTGAGCGACATGGCCTGTCCTTTTTCTTGTCGTGCCATTCGGTTTCGAACACCTACAGCGACAAGCGTGCCAGACCGCCTGAAATCGGAATATCCAACTGATATTCAAGAGAAAAAAGCGCGAGATCGGATTGCCTGGCGATGTTCGACTGAACACTTTTGAACAGTCAGATGTGAACAACTGAACAATTCGTTCGTTGACATTGAACAGTCATGAACGAGACTGGACCAATCGCGACACAGATCGCGAATCGACAAGAAGAGATCGCACCATGACAGAAGCTGCCCGTGCCCCGGCACACGACACCATCATCCAGGAGTCCTGGTCGCGTTGTCGTGACTATGGCCTGACCCACCAGAGCACGCCGCGCTTCGACCCGCCGGCCCCCGGCGAACTCTCGGCCCTACTGGAAAGCCGCCAGGCGCTGGTGCAGACCACCCATCAGGAAGTGCTGCCCTACTACGGCACCATCCTCGCCAACTCCAACTGCCTGATCATGCTCGCCGACGAGCAGGGTCGGCTGCTGCAATCCTGGGGCGACCAGCGTTTCATCGAGACGCGCCAGGCCGCCGGCTTCGTCGCCGGGGCCAGCTGGCTGGAGCGCTACACCGGCACCAACGCCATCGGCACCGCGCTCAGTTGCGGCCAGGCCGTGCATATCCAGCACGACGAGCACTTCCTCAAGGCCAACCGTTTCATGACCGGCTCGGCCTCGCCGATCTTCGACGAGCAAAGGCGCATGATCGCCGTGCTCGACGTGTCCAGCGACAGCTACCTGCCGCCGGCGCACACCCTGGGCATGGTCAAGATGATGAGCCAGTCGGTGGAGAATCGCCTGATCCTCAAGCTGTTCGCCGACCAGTATCACCTGCTCAGCTTCAACACCAGCCTGGACAACCTCGACAGCCCCTGGGCCGGCCTGGTGGTGTTCGACGAACGCGGCCATGTGGTCTCGGCCAACCGCCGCGCCGACAACCTGCTTGGCCAGTCGCTGACCTACGGCACCATCGAGCAGTTGTTCGACGTGCCGCTGCAGCAACTGCTCAACCAGCCGGACGGCCAGCCATTCAGCCTGCGCACCAGCGGCCATTTTCGCTTTCACGCGCGGGTGCGCCGCCCTGCCCGGCCGGCGCCGATACAGGCCCGCGATTTCCGTCCGCAGGGCCCCGCGCCCGTACCCGAGGAGCCGCCGCTGCGTGCGCTGAGCCTGGGTGACGCGCGGATGGACAAGGCCATCCGCCTGGCCGAGCGGTTGCTGGAAAAGGACATCCCGATCCTGGTGCAGGGTGAAACCGGCGCTGGCAAGGAGGTCTTCGTCAAGGCTCTGCATCACGCCAGCTCACGCGCCAGCCAGCCCTTCATCGCGGTCAACTGCGCGGCCATTCCGGCGGAGTTGGTGGAGTCGGAGCTGTTCGGCTACGAAAAAGGCGCCTTTACCGGCGCCAGCCAGAAGGGCCACATCGGGCTGATCCGCAAGGCGCACAAGGGCACGCTGTTTCTCGACGAGATCGGCGATATGCCGCTGCGCGTGCAGGCCCGCCTGCTGCGCGTGCTGCAGGAGCGCTGCGTGCAGCCACTGGGCAGCAGCGAGCTGCATCCAGTGGACGTGCGCCTGGTCTCCGCCACCAACCGCCCACTGCGCCTGGACGTCGACAGCGGCCAGTTCCGCGCCGACCTCTACTACCGCATCAGTGGCCTCAACCTGGAGCTGCCACCGCTGCGCGAGCGCGGCGACAAGCAGGCGCTGTTCCAGCGGCTATGGGAGCAACATCGCGAGCCCAGGCAGTGGGCCGGGCTCAGCCGTGAGGTAGTGGAACTGTTCGAGCGCCACCCCTGGCCGGGCAATCTGCGCCAGCTCAGCAGCGTGCTGCGCGTGGCCCTGGTGATGGCCGATGAGCAGCCTATCCGCGCCGAACACCTGCCGGACGATTTCTTTCTCGACCTGCCAACGGACGCCCCTGTGCAAGCCCCGGCCGAGATCGACGCCAGCGACCTGGCCAGCCAGTACCAGGCCTGCGGCGGCAACATTTCCTACCTGGCCCGCCACCTCGGCCTGAGCCGTAATACGCTGTACAAGCGCCTGCGCGAACAGGGCGTCAGGCCCTGACGGTAGGCCGCGCCTGCAGGCCGAAGCGCCAGCCCTGCTGCATGCCCGCCGCGGCCAGCAGGATGGCCGCCACGCCGAGCCACTGCAGCGGGCTGAGCCAGTGATCGAAGGCCAGCCAGTCGACGAAGATCGCCGCCACCGGGTAGATGAACGACAGTGCGCCGGTCAGCGCCGTCGGCAGTTTCTGGATGGCGCCGTAGAGCAGCATGTACATCAGCCCGGTATGCACCACGCCCAGGGTCATCAGGCTGGCCCAGGCCACCTCGCCCTGGGGCAGCTGATGCCCAGCCAGGGGCGCCAGCAATAGAACGCCGGTCAGCAGTTGAATCAGCGCGATCAGATGCGGCGGCGTAGCGCTGAGGCGTTTGACGATCAACGCCGCGACCGCATAGAGCAGCGCCGCACCCAGCGCCAGGGCGATGCCCAATAGATAGTTGCCACCAGCCACCGCACCACGACCATGGGCACCGACGATGGCCAGCATGCCGATGAAGGCCAGCGCCAGCCAACCGAGCTTGAGCCAGGTGATGCGCTCGCCGAGAAACAGCGCCGCCAGCCCCACCAGCATGAACGGCTGGACGTTGTACACCACTGTACTGACGGCGATGGATGCCTGCGCGTAGGAGGCGAACAGCAGCAGCCAGTTGCCGACGATGGCCACACCGCTGAGCACCGCCAGCAGCAATACGCGCCGTCCCAGCAGCTCGGCGCGCAGCAGGCCGAGCACAGCGCAGACCAGCAACAATGCGGCGCCGCCGATCAGGCAGCGCCAGAACACCACGTCCACCACCGCCTGGCCGGAGGCCAGCACGAACCAGCCGATGGTGCCGGAAATCAGCATCGCGGCGATCATTTCCAGCGAGCCACGCTTGAGCTTGTTGTCCACGGTTCGATCCTCGCGTTGACAGGCCTCCATTATCCGAAGGTGCAATTTTCCTCTCCATGGCGAATCTGAGGCAAAATCTGCCTCATGCCTTTTTTACGATGGCAGATTCCGGCTTTTGCCTAACGAGGTCCCTATGACCGATGAAATCGACCAGACCCTGATCGCCGCCCTGATGGAAGACTCGCGGCGCTCCCTGAAGGCCCTGGCGCAGATCAGTGGCCTGTCCTCACCCAGCGTGGCCGAGCGCCTGCGGCGTCTGGAAGAACGCGGCGTGCTCAAGGGTTATACGGTGGAGATCGATCCGCGCCATTTCGGCTATCAGTTGCAGGCCATCGTTCGCGTGCGGCCGCTGCCCGGCAAGCTGCATGAAGTGGAGCGACTGATTCAGGCCACCCCCGAGTTCACCGAATGCGACAAGGTCACCGGCGAGGACTGCTTCATCGCTCGCCTGTACGTGCGCTCGATGGAACAACTGGACGAGGTGCTCGACCGCATCAACAGCCATGCCGAAACCAACACCGCCATCGTCAAGAAGACCTCGGTGCCCCGCCGCCTGCCCCCGATGAACTGACAAGGAACGATCATGCGCCCATCCCTTCGCCCTCTGCTCCTCGCGCTCGGCCTTTGCCTGGGCAGCCAATCGGCCTTCGCCGAGCTGCGCCAGGCAGTCGATGCCGCCGTGGAACCGATGATGCAGACCTATGCCATCCCCGGCATGGCCATCGCCATCAGCCACAAGGGCCAGCAGCACTTCTTCGAGTACGGCATCGCCTCGCGTGAAAGCGGCCAGGCCGTGGATCGCCACACCCTGTTCGAACTCGGCTCGATCAGCAAACTCTTCACCGCCACCCTCGGCGCCTACGCCGAAGCGCGCGGCACGCTAAACCTCAGCGACAACGCCAGCCAGTACCTGCCAGCACTGCAGGGCAGCGCGTTCGATCACATCAGCCTGCTAGACCTGGCCACCTACACCCCTGGCGGCCTGCCACTGCAGTTTCCGGATGCAGTCGGTAACGAACGACAGATGCTCGATTACTACCACAACTGGCAGGCGGTCTACCCGCCCGGCACGCAACGACTGTATTCCAACCCCAGTATCGGCCTGTTCGGTCACCTGGCCGCCGCCAGTCTGGCCAAGCCGTTTCAGGAACTGATGGAGCAGGACCTGCTACCGCAACTGGGCATGCAGGAAAGCTATGTGCAGATACCGGCCGAGCAGATGGCGCGCTATGCCTGGGGCTACCGCGACGACAAGGCCGTGCGGGTAACCCCAGGCGCACTGGACGCCGAAGCCTATGGTTTGAAGTCCACTGCTGCCGACATGCTGCGCTTCATCGAGGCCAACCTGCACCCGGACAAGCTGCCCGCACCGCTGCGCCAGGCCATCAGCTCCATCCATCGCGGTTACTATCAGGTCGGTGACATGACGCAGGGCCTGGGCTGGGAGCGCTATGCCTACCCCATCAGCCTGGCGAAGCTGCAAGCGGGCAACTCTGCAGAAATGGCGCTGCAACCCCAGCCGGTCGAACGCTTCAGCGTGCCCAAGCCAGCCGCAGGTGACCTGCTGCTGAACAAGACCGGCTCGACCAACGGTTTCGGCGCCTACATTTTGCTGCTGCCGGCGCGCGATACCGGCCTGGTGATACTCGCCAACCGCAACTACCCCAATGCCGAGCGCATACGCCTGGCGTTGCAGTTGCTCGACGCGATCGAGCCATAACCGTAGGGTGCGCCGTGCGCACCGATGCCCCTGATCGGGCGTAGCCGGATGCAATCCGAGCCATGCAGGGCTCCCCTGGATTTCATCCGGGCTACGGATCTGCGCCGCTTGCAGACCGGTGGTGCGCACGGCGCACCCTACGCCCGCAAGCCCGAAAATAACCTCCATAAAATGACGAAGGCCACTGAAAAGCGGCCTTCGTCGTTTAGCATGAGGCTTATTCGGCCAGACGCCAGGTGGTGCCACCCTTGCCGTCTTCCAGCACCACGCCCATGGCGGTGAGCTGGTCGCGGATGCGGTCACTTTCCGCCCAGTTCTTGTCGGCGCGAGCCTGCAGACGCGCGGCGATCAGGGCTTCGACTTCGGCGGCGTCCACCTTGCCGGCGGCGCCGGCCTGCAGGAAGGCATCCGGTTCCAGCTGCAGCACGCCGAGCACGCTGGCCAGCTGCTTGAGCTGGGCAGCCAGGCCGGCGGCGGCTTGAACGTCCGATTCACGCAGGCGGTTGACCTCGCGGATCATCTCGAACAGCACGGCGCAGGCTTCCGGCGAGTTGAAATCGTCATCCATCGCCGCGCCGAAGCGCTCCACATACTTCTCGCCACCGGCAGGCGCTGCTTCCGGCAAACCTTTCAGGCCGTTGTAGAAACGCTCCAGGGCGCCCTTGGCTTCCTTGAGGCTCTCTTCGGAGTAGTTGATCGGGCTGCGGTAGTGGCTGGACACCAGCAGGTAGCGCACCACCTCGGGGTGGTACTTTTCCAGCACTTCACGGATGGTGAAGAAGTTGCCCAGGCTCTTGGACATCTTCTCGCCGTCCACGCGCACCGCGCCGGCGTGCATCCAGGCGTTGGCGTACTGCTTGCCGGTGGCCGCCTCGCTCTGCGCGATCTCGTTCTCGTGGTGCGGGAACACCAGGTCCGGGCCGCCGCCGTGGATGTCGAAGGTCTCGCCCAGGCAGCAG
This sequence comes from Ectopseudomonas guguanensis, assembly GCF_900104265.1. Classification (GTDB taxonomy): domain Bacteria; phylum Pseudomonadota; class Gammaproteobacteria; order Pseudomonadales; family Pseudomonadaceae; genus Aquipseudomonas; species Aquipseudomonas guguanensis. The sequence goes on along the minus strand of NZ_FNJJ01000003.1, from coordinate 194,598 downwards.
GTGGACATCACCGAGCACTCGATGTGCCAGCCCGGCCGGCCCTTGCCCCAGGGCGAATCCCAGCTCGGCTCACCCGGCTTGGCGCCCTTCCACAGCACGAAGTCCAGCGGGTCTTCCTTGATCTCGTCCACTTCGATGCGCGCGCCGATCTTCAGTTCGTCGATCTTGCGCCGTGACAGCTTGCCGTAGGTTTCGAACTTGGTGACGCGGTAATACACGTCGCCATTGCCCGGCGCGTAGGCATAACCCTTGTCGATCAGGGTCTGGATCATCTGATGCATGCCGGCGATATGACCGGTGGCGCGCGGTTCGATGTCCGGGCGCAGCACGTTGAGGCGTGCTTCGTCCTCGTGCATCGCCGCGATCATGCGCTCGACCAGCGCCTCGAACGGCTCGCCGTTCTCATTGGCGCGCTTGATGATCTTGTCGTCGATGTCGGTGATGTTGCGCACATAGGTCACGTCGTAGCCGCGCTGGCGCAGCCAGCGGGTGACCACGTCGAAGGCAACCATCACGCGGGCGTGACCGATATGGCAGAAGTCATAGACGGTCATGCCGCACACGTACATGCGCACCTGATTGCCGATCAGCGGCTTGAACGGTTCCTTGACCTTGCTCAGCGTGTTGTAGATCGACAGTGCCATTACTGCCCCCACGAATCGCGCAGCGTGACGGTACGGTTGAACACCAGCGCGTCGGCGGTCGAATCCTTGTCGAGGCAGAAGTAGCCTTCGCGCTCGAACTGGAAGCGGTCGTCAGCGCCAGCCTTGGCCAGCGAGGGTTCGGCGCGGCAACCGGTGAGCACCACCAGCGATTCGGGGTTGATGTTGTCGAGGAAGCTGCCGCCCTCTTCGCTCTTCTCCGGATTGGGCGACTTGAACAGACGGTCGTACAGGCGCACTTCGCATTCGACGCTTTCCGCGGCCGGCACCCAGTGGATCACGCCCTTGACCTTGCGGCCCTCCGGGTTCTTGCCCAGGGTGTTCTCGTCGTAGCTGCAGCGCAGCTCGACGATATTGCCGGTGGCATCCTTGATCGCCTCATCGGCACGGATCACGTAGCTGCCGCGCAGGCGCACTTCGCCACCGGGGATCAGGCGCTTGAAGCCGTCCGGCGGGGTTTCCTCGAAGTCGCTGGCGTCGATGTAGATCTCGCGGGAGAACGGCAGCACGCGTACACCCATGTCCTGCTTGGGATGGCGTGGCAGCTCGAGGTTCTCGACCTTGCCCTCCGGGTAGTTGGTGATCACCACCTTCAGCGGCTTGAGTACGCACATGGCGCGCGCGGCGTTGGCGTCCAGATCGTCACGAATGGCGAACTCGAGCATGCCGATGTCCACCAGGCCACCGGCGCGGTTGACGCCGATCATGTCACAGAACGCGCGGATCGAGGCCGGGGTGTAGCCGCGACGACGGTAGCCGGACAGCGTCGACATGCGCGGATCATCCCAACCCTTGACGTGACCTTCATCAACCAGTTGCTTGAGCTTGCGCTTGCTGGTGATGGTGTAGTTCAGGTTCAGCCGGGCGAATTCGTACTGACGCGGCTGCGCCGGCACCGGCAGATTCTCCAGGAACCACTCGTACAGCGGGCGGTGATCCTCGAACTCCAGGGTGCAGATCGAGTGGGTAATGCCCTCGATGGCGTCCGACTGACCGTGGGTGAAGTCGTAGCTCGGGTAGATGCACCACTTGTCACCGGTCTGGTGGTGACGGGCGTGGCGGATGCGATAGAGGATCGGGTCGCGCAGGTTGATGTTCGGCGAGGCCATGTCGATCTTCGCGCGCAGCGAGCGGGCACCATCGGGGAACTCGCCGGCCTTCATGCGGGCAAACAGGTCGAGGTTTTCCTCGACGCTGCGATCACGGAACGGGCTGTTCCTGCCCGGCTCGGTCAGGTTGCCGCGATACTCGCGCATCTCTTCGGCATTCAGATCGCAGACGAAGGCCTTGCCGGCCTTGATCAGCTCGACAGCCCAGGCATGCAACTGATCGAAGTAGTTGGAGGCGTAGCGTTCCTCACCCGCCCACTTGAAGCCCAGCCACTCGACGTCGGCCTTGATCGCGTCGATGTATTCCTGGTCTTCCTTGGCCGGGTTGGTGTCGTCGAAACGCAGGTTGCACTGGCCACCGAACTCTTCGGCCAGGCCGAAGTTCAGGCAGATGCTCTTGGCGTGGCCAATGTGCAGGTAGCCGTTGGGCTCCGGCGGAAAGCGGGTCACGATCTTGGCGTGCTTGCCGCTGTCCAGATCGGCCTGAACGATGGGACGCAGGAAGTTGGCAGCTTTTTCGACGGTGGGCTTGCTCATGGTGTCCTTAACAATACTGGCGCGGCACGGGTAGGCCGCCTCGGGCAAAGTCCGTATCATAACCAACCTGTCAAGCCCCTGACAGGGTGCATGCCACCCTGTCAGGGCTGTTCATCCCGGGCCACTGGCTCGAATCTGCCTCATCACGGATACGATCATGATCAAACTGCACACCAACCACGGCGTCATCACCCTGAACCTGTTCGCCGACAAGGCCCCGGAAACCGTGGCCAACTTCGAGCAATACGTGAAGGAAGGCCATTACGACGGCACCATCTTCCACCGTGTGATCGGCAACTTCATGATCCAGGGCGGCGGATTCGAGCCGGGCATGAAGCAGAAGCCGACCCGCGCACCGATCAAGAACGAAGCCAACAATGGCGTGGCCAACAAGGTCGGCACCATCGCCATGGCTCGCACCATGGAACCGCATTCGGCCAGCGCGCAGTTCTTCATCAACGTCGCCGACAACAGCTTCCTCAACCACAGCGCGCCGACCGTTCAGGGCTGGGGCTACGCCGTGTTCGGTGAAGTGGTAGAAGGCATGGACGTGGTCGAGAAGATCAAGGGCGTGGCCACCACCATGAAGGCCGGCCACCAGGACGTGCCGGTGGATGACGTGGTCATCGAGAAGGCCGAAATCGTAGCCGAGTAAGTCGATGATCCTGCTGATCTCCGATCTGCACCTCGAAGAGAAACGCCCGGACATTACCCGGGCGTTTCTGCATTTTCTCGCCACCCGCGCGCGCCAGGCCGAGGCGCTGTACATCCTCGGCGACTTCTTCGAAGTCTGGATCGGCGACGACGGCATGACGCCCTTCCAGCACGAGATCGCCGGCGCGCTGCGCACGCTGAGCGACAGCGGTACGCGCATTCACCTGATGCACGGCAATCGCGACTTTCTTATCGGCAAGCGCTTCTGCCGCGAGGCGGGCTGCACTTTGCTGAGCGACCCACACAAGGTGCAGATGGGCGGCGAGCCGGTGCTGCTGATGCACGGCGACAGTCTGTGCACCCTCGATGTCGGCTACATGAAGCTGCGCCGCTGGCTGCGCAATCCGCTGTCGCTGCTGATCCTGCACAACCTGCCGCTCGCCACCCGGCAGAAGCTGGCGCGCAAGCTGCGCAACGAAAGCCGCGCGCAAACACGGATGAAGGCCAGCGAGATCGTCGATGTCACGCCCGAGGAAGTGGTCAGGGTGATGGGCGAGTACGGTGTGCGTACGCTGATCCATGGTCATACCCATCGGCCGGCGCTGCATGAGCTGACCGTGGGCGGCCAACCGGCACGGCGCATCGTGCTGGGGGACTGGGATCGCCAGGGCTGGGCGCTGCAGGTCGATGCAGAGGGGTTCAATCAGGCGCCGTTCGAGCTGACGCCAGCCTGACCGTAGCCCGGATGAAATCCGGGGGATTTTCGGAGCTGCTCCCCGGATTTCATCCGGGCTACGAAAGCCGCACCCTGTTCGACTCGACCTGACTTTGTAGGTAGGAGCGGCTTCAGCCGCGAACGCGGAGATAGTGGCTTTCGCGGCTGAAGCCGCTCCTACAGTTATTGCGCAATCGCCTAGCGGCTGCTTTACGCAGGTACACCGCTATGAAAGCGGAACTGCTCGTCCGGCAAGGTGATCAGTTCCCGTTCCACCGCCCGCACCACCTCGATACGCGCATCCACGTCCGCCGCGTCGCCATACAGATAGGCGAGCTTGAGATAGCCGCGGTAGTGGCGCCCTTCGCTCTCGAGCAATCCGGCGTAGAACTTGGCCAGCTCGGCATCCAGACGCGGCACCAATGCGGCGAAGCGCTCGCAGGAACGCGCCTCGATAAAGGCGCCCACCACCAGCACGTCCACTAGCCGCTCCACTTCCCCGCCACGCAGCAGTGCTCGCAGCCCGGCCGCGTAGCGCGACGCGGAAACATGGCGCACTTCGATGCCACGCGCGCGGATGATCTTGCTCACCTGTTCGAAATGCACCAGCTCCTCACGGGCCAAACGCGACATTCTCGCGGTCAATTCGGTCTTGGTCAGGTAGCGCCCCATGAGGCTAAGGGCGGTCTGCGCCGCCTTGTATTCCAGGTTGCGGTGGTCGAGCAGAAGGATTTCCTGCTGGCGCAGGGCCTCTTCCAGCCAGGCGTCGGGGGTCGCAACACCGCCGAGAAACTCGAGAATTTCCTGTAGAATCGTTACAGGTTCCTCACCATTACTCGGAACATGCTGGGCATTCGACATCATATTTGAAGCGCTCTCGGTGCTGGCGAGGTTGGAAATGGCGGGCCATTATACGAGTGACAGGCCGCACGACCAGCACGCCGTTGATACAGGTCAAGAAGCTGCCGGCGATGACGCACCTATAGTTGGATATGCGCTATTCACTCTCAGGGAGACGACCATGCAAGCGATCCGTAGCATTCTGGTGGTGATGGAACCCCAGCACCCCGAAGGCCTCGCGCTGAAGCGGGCAAAACTGATAGCTGGAGTCACCCAGTCGCACCTGCACCTGCTGGTATGCGACAAGAAAGGTGACCACAGCGCGTGGCTCAACGATCTCAGCAGCAGCCTCGCCGGGGAAGGCTTCAGCGTCTCCACCCAGCAGTCCTGGCATGACAATCAGCACCAGACCATCATCGCCGTGCAGCAGGCCGAGGGCTGCGGCCTGGTGATCAAGCAGCACCTGCCGGACAACCCGCTGAAGAAAGCCATCCTCACCCCCGAGGACTGGAAGTTGCTGCGCTATTGCCCAGGCCCGGTGCTGATGGTCAAGACCGAACGCCCCTGGACCGGCGGCAACATCCTCGCCGCAGTGGACGTCGGCAATGCCGATGGCGAGCATCGCACCCTGCATGCCGGCATCATCAGCCATGGCTACGATATCGCCGGCCTGGCCAAGGGCACGCTGCACGTGACTACCGCACACCCTACGCCGATGCTCTCGGCAGCCGACCCCACTTTCCAGCTCAAGGAAACCATCGAGGCGCGCTACCGCGAACAGTGCCGCAGCTTCCAGGCCGAGTACGACATCAGTGACGAGCGCCTGCATGTACTCGAGGGCCCGGCTGACGTGGTGATTCCGCAGGTGGCACACCAGCTCGATGCCGCGGTCACGGTGATCGGCACCGTGGCGCGCACCGGACTTTCCGGCGCCCTGATCGGCAATACCGCCGAGGTCATACTCGATGCTCTGGAAAGCGACGTGCTGGTGCTCAAGCCGGACGAGATCATCGCCCACCTGGAAGAACTCGTCGCCCAACGCTAGGGCGTAGGTTGCGCCGCGTGCACCAGCGGTTGACGAGGTCCTGAAACCGATCCCGGGAGCGGTGCGCGCAGCGCACCCTACCGGCCATCGCCTCTTACACGCGCAGCTCCAGCCCCTCGCGCAAGAATTTCGGCGCGATATAGCGCTCGTAGTGCGCCTCGGAGAGCAGGAAGAACTCCCTGTCGATGGCATCGCGCAACTCGGGCAGCGCCCAGTTGCGGAATTCCGGCAGCAGCACCATGCCGTAGGCTTCCAGCTGATTGATCACCCGCGCGCCCCGCGCGATCAGCTGATAGGCCCAGCAGTACGGCGACTGCTGCGGCACGAAGCGAATCTGCCGCTGTTCCAGCTGAGCACGCAGACGCTGCTCGTCGAACACCTCGACCTTGGCCGTCATTACCTGCACCAGCAGCACTTCCAGGCGTGTCCAGACGGCGCGCTTCTCATCCTCGTTGTAGCTGTTCCAGTTGATCACCTCATGGTGGAAGCGCTTGCAACCGCGGCACACGACATCGCCGTAAACGGTCGAGCAAAGGCCTACGCAGGGCGTCTTGATGCGCTGATTGGACATGGCGAAACAACATAAACGGCAACACGGCCTGGCATCTTAGCCCTTTGTCTAATCCTTATCACCCCCGCGGATGCGGGGACATCGGCTTAACTTTATCCGCGCTTTCCATTAGAATCGGCCCGCCTTTTACGGCGCCAATGTCCGTTGGAAGCTGTTTTCAAAGCGTCACGAGCACAGTCGATCCTGCAGGTACGATGGCGGCGCAGCCACTTGGAGTCCCCCCGAGTCTCTGCGCCCGCCCTCATCAGAAACCGTCCTGCCGGCGTAAAACTTTGAAAGCAGCTTCTACAAGAGACTCGTGAAACCTCGGCTGATCGGCTCATAAAGTCGAAAGGCGCCTGGTTCATGGGTTTCTGGATCGCGTCCCGGACAACCCTTTGGGACCACTGATGAGGGTAATAACTGTGCTTGAAGCCTATCGCAAACACGTAGCAGAGCGTGCCGCTCAGGGTATCGTGCCCCAGCCGCTGAACGCCGAACAAACCGCAGGCCTGGTCGAGCTGCTGAAAAACCCGCCGGCTGGCGAAGAAGAATTCCTCGTAGACCTGATCACCAACCGTGTACCGCCAGGCGTCGACGAAGCCGCCTACGTCAAGGCCGGTTTCCTCTCTGCCATCGCCAAGGGCGAAGCCACTTCCCCGCTGATCAGCAAGCAACGCGCCGTCGAGCTGCTGGGCACCATGCAGGGCGGCTACAACATCGCCACCCTGGTCGAACTGCTGGACGACGCCACCCTTGGCGCCGTTGCCGCCGAGCAACTCAAGCACACCCTGCTGATGTTCGACGCCTTCCACGACGTCGCCGAGAAAGCCAAGGCTGGCAATGCCAACGCCAAGGCCGTGCTGCAGTCCTGGGCCGATGGCGAGTGGTTCACCGCCAAGCCGGCCATCGCCGAGAAGTACAGCCTGGCCGTGTTCAAGGTGCCTGGCGAAACCAACACCGACGACCTGTCCCCTGCCCCGGACGCCTGGTCGCGCCCTGACATCCCGCTGCACGCCCTGGCCATGCTGAAAATGGCTCGCGACGGCATCGTGCCGGAGCAGCAAGGCGCCATCGGCCCGCTGAAGCAGATCGAAGAGATCAAGGCCAAGGGCTTCCCGGTCGCCTACGTGGGTGACGTGGTCGGTACCGGCTCTTCCCGCAAGTCCGCCACCAACTCGGTGCTGTGGTTCTTCGGCGATGACATCCCCTACGTTCCGAACAAGCGCGCTGGCGGCTTCTGCTTCGGCACCAAGATCGCCCCGATCTTCTACAACACCATGGAAGACGCCGGCGCCCTGCCGATCGAGTTCGACGTGTCGAACATCAACATGGGCGACGTGATCGACGTCTACCCGTACGCCGGCAAGGTCTGCAAGCACGGCACCGACGAAGTCATCACCACCTTCGAACTGAAGACCCCGGTGCTGCTCGACGAAGTCCGCGCTGGCGGCCGTATCCCGCTGATCGTCGGCCGTGGCCTGACCGAGAAGGCGCGTGCCGAGCTGGGCCTGGGCTCCTCCGACCTGTTCAAGAAGCCGGAGCAGCCGGCTGACAGCGGCAAGGGCTTCACCCTGGCGCAGAAGATGGTCGGCAAGGCCTGCGGCGTCGAAGGCGTGCGTCCGGGCACCTACTGCGAACCGAAGATGACCACCGTCGGTTCCCAGGACACCACCGGCCCGATGACCCGCGACGAGCTGAAGGACCTGGCGTGCCTGGGCTTCTCCGCCGACCTGGTGATGCAGTCCTTCTGCCACACCGCTGCTTATCCGAAGCCGATCGACGTCACCACCCACCACACCCTGCCGGATTTCATCCGCACCCGTGGCGGCGTATCCCTGCGTCCGGGCGACGGCATCATTCACAGCTGGCTGAACCGCATGCTGCTGCCCGACACCGTCGGCACCGGTGGCGACTCGCACACCCGCTTCCCGATCGGCATTTCCTTCCCGGCCGGCTCCGGCCTGGTGGCCTTTGCCGCCGCCACCGGCGTGATGCCGCTGGACATGCCGGAATCGGTTCTGGTGCGCTTCAAGGGCAAGATGCAACCGGGTATCACCCTGCGTGACCTGGTCCACGCCATCCCCTACTACGCCATCCAGAAGGGCCTGCTGACCGTCGAGAAGAAAGGCAAGAAGAACATCTTCTCCGGCCGCATCCTCGAGATCGAAGGCCTGGACAACCTGACCGTCGAGCAGGCATTCGAGCTGTCCGACGCCTCCGCCGAGCGTTCGGCTGCCGGCTGCACCATCAAGCTGCCGGAAGCGGCCATCGCCGAATACCTGCAGTCCAACATCACCCTGCTGCGCTGGATGATCAGCGAAGGTTACGGCGATGCCCGCACCCTGGAGCGTCGTGCCCAGGCGATGGAAGCCTGGCTGGCCAACCCGGTGCTGATGGAAGCCGACAAGGACGCCGAGTACGCCGAAGTCATCGAAATCGACCTGGCCGAGCTCAAGGAGCCGGTGCTGTGCGCCCCGAACGACCCGGACGACGCACGTCTGCTGTCCACCGTGGCCGGCGACAAGATCGACGAAGTGTTCATCGGTTCGTGCATGACCAACATCGGCCACTTCCGCGCTGCCGGCAAGCTGCTGGACAAGGTCAAGGGCGGTATCCCGACTCGTCTGTGGCTGTCGCCGCCGACCAAGATGGATGCCCACCAGCTGACCGAGGAAGGCTACTACGGCATCTACGGCAAGGCCGGTGCACGCATGGAGATGCCGGGCTGCTCGCTGTGCATGGGTAACCAGGCACGTGTAGCTGCCAACTCCACCGTGGTGTCGACCTCCACCCGTAACTTCCCGAACCGTCTGGGCGACGGCGCCAACGTGTACCTGGCCTCCGCCGAACTGGCAGCGGTCGCTTCGATTCTCGGCAAGCTGCCGACCGTCGAGGAGTACATGGCCTACGCGAAGGATATCGACAGCATGGCTGGCGACATCTACCGCTACCTGAGCTTCGACCAGATCGCCGACTTCCGTGAAGCCGCGGCCAACGCCAAGATCCCGGTCGTTCAGGCCTGATCCCAGCGTTGCAAAAGGAGCCCCGCCCAGTGCGGGGCTTTTTTATGCGTGCTGGCATCGGAGATTTTTCCGCCCCCTTGCAGTCGTTGCGCCGCCGTCTACCTTCTGAAATGGGAGCACCCCATAACCTTCAGGAGCACGCCATGAAGCCATGGATCATCGCCGCCCTGTGCCTGTTCGGCCTGGCCGGTTGCAGCAGCGAGTACATCATCACCACCACCGATGGCCAGATGCTGACCAGCGATGGCAAGCCGGAACTGGACAGGGACACCGGCATGCTCGAATTCACCGACAGCGAAGGCCGCAAGCAGCAGATTCCGCAAAGCAGCGTGAAGCAGATGCTGGAGCGCTGACAGCTGCAGGCGCACTGGCATATGCCTTGCTTCACCTCACTGCAAAAGGCCCTTCCAACGTCGGAAACGGCTTGAGCGACAACGGCGTCGTATCCAGTCACGGCACTCTGGCCGGGATTGGTACGACGTTTTTTTATGGACGCGGTCCATGACCCGAGTCTTTTGCGTGAACGGTAAGGATGCAGCATGAGCGAACACGACACCCCGCGCGACGACGCCCTGACCTGGGCCTGGGGCAGCAACGCCCCGGAAAAGAGCGTGCTGAACATTGGCTTCATGGCCCTGAGCGACTCTGCTTCGGTGATCGTCGCTGCCACTCAGGGCTTTGCCGAGAAGCACGGGCTGAGCATCAGACTGCATCGCCAGAGCTCCTGGGCCGGCCTGCGTGACCGTCTGCTCAGCGGCGAGCTGGACGCCGCGCACAGCCTCTACGGGCTGATCTACGGCGTACAACTGGGCCTCGGCGTTGGCACGGCCACCGACATGGCGGTGCTCATGGGTCTGAACCAGAACGGCCAGAGCATCAACCTCTCGCACAGCCTGCAGGCCGCTGGCGTGACCAGTGGCGAAGCACTGCGCCAATACGTGCACCAACATGAGGCGCGCCTCACCTTCGCCCAGACCTTCCCCACCGGCACTCACGCGATGTGGCTCTACTACTGGCTGGCCAGCCAGGGCATTCACCCGTTGCGCGATGTCGACAGCGTGGTGGTGCCGCCACCGCAGATGGTCGAGCACCTGAAGGCCGAGCGCATCGACGGCTTCTGCGTCGGCGAGCCGTGGACCGCCAAGGCCGTCGATGAGCAGCTCGGCTGCACCCTGACCACCATCCAGGCGATCTGGCCGGATCACCCGGAAAAGGTGCTGGGTTGCACCCGCGCCTTCGCCGAGCAGCACCCCAACACCGCCCGCGCCCTGATCATGGCGGTGCTCGAAGCGGCCCGCTTCATCGACGACAGCGAAGAGAACAAGCGCAGCACTGCGCAACTGCTTAGCGGCAGCGACTATGTCGACGCCCCACTCTCGGCGATTACCCCGCGTTTTCTCGGCCAGTACCAGGACGGCCTGGGCCACGCCTGGCTGGACGAACACCCACTGCGCTTCCATGCCGGCGGCCTGGTCAACCAGCCCTATCTGTCCGATGGCATGTGGTTCATGACCCAGTTCCGCCGCTGGGGCCTGCTGCGCAGCGATCCCGACTACCTCGGCGTGGCCCGCCAGGTCCAGCAACTGGCGCTGTATCGTGAGGCTGCCACGGCCCTGGGCATCGCGGTGCCGGGGGAAATGCGCAGCTCCATCCTGCAGGACGGCAGCTGCTGGGACGGCAGCGACCCTGCCGCCTATGCCCGCAGCTTCCGCCTGCACGCCCTGGCCGACGGCCCGGCTGTCGCCCTGTAACCGCCGGGAGGGCCATCGATGCTGCGTATCCTTTTGATCAACGACACCCCGAAGAAGGTCGGCCGCCTCAAGGCCGCCCTGATCGAAGCCGGTTTCGAGGTGATCGACGAGTCCGGCCTGACCATCGACCTGCCCGAGCGCGTCGAGGCGGTGCGCCCCGACGTGATCCTGATCGACACCGAATCGCCCGGCCGCGACGTGATGGAACAGGTGGTGCTGGTCAGCCGCGACCAGCCGCGCCCGATCGTCATGTTCACCGACGAGCACGATCCCGGCGTGATGCGCCAGGCGATCCAGAGCGGCGTCAGTGCCTACATAGTCGAGGGCATCCACGCCCAGCGCCTGCAGCCGATTCTCGACGTGGCCATGGCCCGCTTCGAGAGCGACCAGGCGCTACGCGCCCAACTCCAGGCACGTGATGCCCAGTTGGCCGAGCGCAAGCGAGTAGAGCTGGCCAAGGGCCTGTTGATGAAGATGAAAAGCTGCAACGAGGAGGAGGCCTACACCCTGATGCGCCGCCAAGCCATGAGCCGTCAGCAGAAGCTGATCCAGGTAGCCGAGCAGATCATCGCGATGCACGACATGCTGGGCGGGTGAGCACTCCGGCAATTTTGATGCCATCAAGCCACCATAGAGGCAACCGATCGTCCGAAAGCGTGCTGCAGGGATGAAACGAAGCTGAACTCGGCGATGCAGCCGCCGGTCATGTTTGAGGTTCAACGGGCAATCAGGGAGCTATCGATCACCCGGCGAACCCTATCCATGGACAGGTCCGCCCCGTATCGCTGTTGCCAGGGAAAGACCCTTCATCTAGAGCATGACTTCAGGAAAAACAACGATGAACAACAATCTTGTCGCAACGTCTAGCAAGCGTAGTTACGCCGCCGTGATCGGAGCTGCCGTGACGGGCTCACTATTGAGTTTCACCAGCCATGCCGAACTGCGCCCGGAGCTGGCTCCCGGCGGCAACTTCGCCCTGGAGAACTGGTCGCTGACCTTGCCGGTGGACGAAGAAGGCGGCAACCAGGGCCGCGCTCAGACCCTGTATCCCGACCGCCTAAACGGCGCGCAGGGCTACACCTCGCCTTACTTCCGTACCGACACCGACGGCGCCATGACCTTCTGGGCACCGGCCAACGGTGCCCTCTCGGCGCGCGCCGACTATGCCCGTGCCGAACTGCGGCAGATGATCGACCCCAGCTCCAACGCGGTGAACTGGAGCAATCAGGGTCGCGCTCACCTGGACGCGCGCCTGCGCGTTCTGCAGGTGCCGGTTGGCAACGGCCTGGTCGCCGTTGGCCAGATTCACGCCTACGAGGCCATGCCGCTGGTCACCCTGTACTACCAGTACGACCTGGACGCCCAGACCGGCCGCCTCTTCGCCAGGGTCAAGCAGAGCCCGGAGGGCAACGAGGAAGCCAAACGCTACAACCTGGTCGAGGGCGTCAAGCTGGGTCAGGCATTCGTCTATCGCCTGGGCATGGCGCGCAACCGTGACGGGGTGGCCGAGGTGGCCGTCACCATCAATGGCTCGCCGGTCCTCCAGGTACCGCTGGATCCGGCCTGGGACAGCCGCACCTTCTACTTCAAGGCAGGTGCTCTGCTGAACAGCCGCAGCGACAACAGCGAAGATGGCGCGCGGGTCAAGTTCTATCGACTGGCCACCAGCCACCCGGCTGCAAGGCTGCATATCACCCAGCTCTCCGCATTGCCGCAGGCCAGGGTCGGCACCCCCTACTCCGTGCAGCTGGAATCGCGCGGCGGCGTGGGTGGCACCACCTGGCGACTGGTCAGCGGCTTCCCGCCGGCCGGCCTGACCCTGAGCAGCGATGGCGTGCTCAGCGGCGAACCGCAGAATGCCACGTCGATTCCCGATGACTTCACCGCGCAAGTTCGCGACTCCAACGGCAACACCGTTTCCAAGAAGTTCTCCATCGTCATCAATCCCTGAGGCTCGCCTCGATTGATGGTTGTCTGAGCCCTGCCAGGGGCTCAGACAACGCTCGACAGAATTGCCCGCTGCGCTTATCTTCTCGCCAGGCCGCCAGATGCGGCCAACGTCGCTCGGACGGTTCCGGGCGCTCACGTATCCCCGAGGAAATCATGGCTGAGAACGCCAAGCGTCGCTTTGCGCGCATCGATCGTCTTCCCCCCTACGTCTTCAACATCACCGCCGAACTGAAGATGGCTGCGCGCCGTCGCGGCGAGGACATCATCGACTTCTCCATGGGCAACCCCGACGGTGCGACCCCGCCGCACATCGTCGAGAAGCTCGTGCAGGTCGCCCAGCGTGAAGACACCCACGGCTACTCCACCTCCCGCGGTATCCCGCGCCTGCGCCGCGCCATCTCGCGCTGGTACAAGGACCGCTACGACGTGGAGATCGATCCGGAAAGCGAAGCCATCGTCACCATCGGTTCCAAGGAAGGCCTGGCGCACCTGATGCTGGCCACCCTGGATCATGGCGATACCGTGCTGGTGCCCAACCCCAGTTACCCGATCCATATCTACGGTGCGGTGATCGCCGGCGCCCAGGTTCGCTCCGTGCCGCTGGTGCCGGGCGTGGACTTCTTCGCCGAACTGGAACGCGCCATCCGCGAGTCTATTCCCAAGCCGAAGATGATGATCCTCGGCTTCCCCTCCAACCCCACCGCGCAGTGCGTGGAGCTGGACTTCTTCGAGCGCGTGGTGACCCTGGCCAAGCAGTACGACGTGCTGGTGGTGCACGACCTGGCCTACGCCGACATCGTCTACGACGGCTGGAAGGCACCGTCGATCATGCAGGTGCCGGGCGCCAAGGACATCGCGGTGGAGTTCTTCACCCTGTCCAAGAGCTACAACATGGCCGGCTGGCGCATCGGCTTCATGGTCGGCAATCCCGAGCTGGTCAGCGCCCTGGCGCGGATCAAGAGCTACCACGACTACGGCACCTTCACCCCGCTGCAGGTGGCGGCCATCGCAGCGCTGGAAGGCGACCAGCAGTGCGTGCTGGATATCGCTGAGCAGTATCGTCAGCGCCGCAACCTGCTGGTCAAGGGCCTGCACGAGATTGGCTGGATGGTGGAGAAGCCAAAGGCCTCCATGTACGTCTGGGCCAAGATTCCCGAGTCCTACGCCCATCTGGGCTCGCTGGAGTTCGCCAAGAAGCTGCTGGCAGAAGCCAAGGTCTGCGTCTCGCCCGGGCTGGGTTTTGGCGACTACGGCGACGACCATGTGCGCTTCGCCCTGATCGAGAATCAGGACCGCACGCGCCAGGCGCTGCGCGGCATCAGGGCGATGTTCCGCGCCGACGGGCTGCTGCCGGGCAAGCCGGCCAGGGCCGAGAGCGAGTAATGCCAGAGGGCGCCGCAAGGCGCCCTTTCTGTTTGGCCGGCGAACCGGACAAGATCTGCGACAATTCGGGACGTTGGGCCACGCAAGCGGTCGTTTCGGGTAATTGCCCGGCAGAGTGAACGCCCGTACACTGCGCGCCCCTCCTCTGACGGTTCCCCCCAATGCTCTTCGTTTTGCGCATGCTGCTGATGGGCGTGCATTTCGTGATCGCCGGCCTGGCCGGTTTGCTGCTCGGCCTGTGCCGTCCGTTCAATCCCGACAACAGCCGCCTCTGCGCCCGCCTTTATTCGCTGCCCGCGCTGTGCCTGCTGCGCCTGAAGCTGAAGGCCGACGTTCGCCCACTGCTGGAGCACCAGCGCTCCTGCGTGATCATCGCCAACCACCAGTCCAACTTCGATCTCTACGTACTCGGCCGCGTGGTGCCGAAGCGCACCGTGAGCATCGGCAAGAAGAGCCTCAAATGGGTGCCGTTCTTCGGCCAGCTGTACTGGCTGGCCGGCAACGTGCTGATCGACCGCAGCAATGCGGTTGCTGCCAAGCGCGCAATGCTCACCACCACCGAGACACTGCGCCATCGCGACACCTCGATCTGGGTCTTCCCCGAGGGCACGCGCAACCTCGGCCGCGGCCTGCTGCCGTTCAAGAAAGGCGCGTTTCAGATGGCGATCACCGCCGGCGTACCGATCATCCCGGTATGCGTGAGCAACTATGCCAAGTCCATGCGCCTGAACCGCTGGCACAGCGGCCGCATTCTCATCCGCTCGCTGCCGGCGATCCCCACGACCGGCCTGAGCCTGGACGACATGCCGGCGCTGATGGAGCGCTGCCAGCAGGCCATGAGCGAGTGCATCGCCAGCCTGGATCAGGAGCTGGCCAGGGCGTGAGGTTGATAGCGGGATGCCGAGGCAATTGGCGACCCGCGTCAACCATCAAAACTGTCGATAGTTACTCTGAAGAACATCCATTATTCAATCGAAATGACTTCAGCGACTCTGTGCCCATCGTCACTCCTGACCTGGAGCACAGAACATGTCCCGTCTCTCTCAAGCCGCCCGCAATGGCGCCCTCGCGGCCATCGGCCTATACCTGATCAGCACCTCCACGGTGCTGGTTGTGAGTTACGCCAGCCTGCAGCCCAGCACCCCGACCATCGAGCAGCCCGGCCCACTGCACAGCCTGAGCAATCGCTTGCCGGCCCTGCTCGGCGCGCTCTCGCAGGTGGGTGGTCGACCATGATCAGAACGCAACGCACCCGCCTGCTGATGCTCGCCAGCCTGTCACTGCTCACAACCCTGCTGGCACTCGGCGGCATCGGCAAAAGCTCGGCTGGCGCCGTGGCGCGCAATATCGAGTGCAGCCACAAGCTGACTCACCATCTGGATCTGGCCGAAAGCCTCAAGCGGCAGCTGAGCAGCCCGCCGCCGAACAGGAGCAAGCGACTTTCGCCCTACTTCGTGCTTACCCAGCAGGCATGAAAAAGCCCGGAAAACCGGGCTTTTTCATGGACCGAATCAGGCTCAGGCCTTGCTTTCCCTGCCTTGAGCGACAAAGCGCATCATCCACTCAGCCACTGCACTGCCCTGCTGCGAGTGCTTGAGGCTGTCCACGCCCTGCTGGTAAATCTCCTCGCCGAGATGCTGCTGACGCAGGTCGAGCAACGCGCGCGAATAGTCGTGGACGAACTCCGGATGGCCCTGGAAGCACAGCACCTGATCCTCGATGTGATAGGCGCCAATCGGGCAAAAGTCGCTGGAGGCGAGCAGCGTGGCCTTTTCCGGCAGGCGGGTGACCTGATCCTGGTGACTGATCAGCAACTGCAGCTCGTCCAGCGCCGGGCTCATCCACTCGGGCTTGTTCTCCAGTCGGTAGCTGTGTACGCCCACACCCCAGCCCTGCTCGGCACGCTCGGCCTTGCCACCCAGCAGCAGGGCCAGCAGCTGGTGACCGAAGCAGATGCCCAGTAGCTTGTCGCCACGCTTGTAGCGCTCCAGCAGATACTCCTTGAGCGTCTGGATCCAGGGATCGCTGCCGAAGGAATCGGCCTTGCTGCCGGTTACCAGATAGGCATCGAACTTCTCGCTATCGGGCGGGTAATGCCCCTCCACCACGTTGTAGACACTGAACTCCGCCGCTACCGGCTGTTGAGCGAACAGCTGCTCGAACATGCGGCCATAGCCCTGGTACTGGTCGACCAGTTCGGGACGAAGGATGTCAGTTTCCAGGATGCAGATACGCAGTGACATGAGGTTTCCTGTGATGAACACGGAGGGTAGGTGATTTGTGCGTTTTACTTAACACATGAAACTGCACAAAGAAATAGCCGGCCAGTTTTTCCATGATATTTGCGCTTGCCGGCGTTGTGCAACGCCGTCAACAGTCGTCAATTAAATTTGACAACCAGGATTGAAACCATGCCGGACCGAAGCGCCATCAGCCGCTTCGATAGTTATCATGCACCGCTTTCACTTCTGTGCCGACCGGAGCGCGACGAATATCGACACATCGGGCAGTCGCCCACATCGCACAGAAGGAAATCGATCATGAGCATCTACGCCGCACTCGCCAGCTTTGCCGCTGCATCCGCCTTCCAGACCGCCGCCCCGGCCCGTACCGAGCAGGTTGCTCCCGCAGCCCGCGACGTTCGTCCGAGCTGACACAAGCGCAGGAGAGCAGCCATGCACAGCCAACTCAGCCTTGACGCCTACGGCGTCACCTATGCCCACCTGCAGGATGGCAGCCTGCAGTTCGAGAGCGAAGCCGCCCTGCAACTCGACGACGGCAGCATGCTGACCCTGCGCATGCCGACCCGTCACAGCGAGATGCTGGCGATTCATGAGGCCGTGTGCATTCGCCAGGGCTGGTGCCAGGCGGCGTGAAGAGCCGGACCGCCGTGTACCCGCCGGAAGACAGGCGGTACGCCTTTTGGTGCGCACGGCACACCTTACGGGCCGGTTCACCGCATGGTCAGCGGACCATCGTCCGGCGGAGGACCGGCGGTACGCTGTCGGTGCGCACGGCGCACCCTACGGGTCACCGCATAGCCGAGGGTTCAGAAAGTTTCGCCCTTGGCCGCCTTTTCCAGCAGCAGCGCCGGTGGCAGGAAACGCTCGCCGTACTGCTCGGCCAGGTACTGGGCCCGTGCGACGAAGTCTTTCACCCCGTACTGGTTGATGAACTGCAACGCGCCACCGGTCCAGGCGGCGAAGCCGATGCCGAAGATCGAGCCGATATTGGCGTCGGCCACCGACTTCAGCACGCCCTCTTCCACGCAGCGCACCGTCTCGATGGCCTGGATGAACAGAATGCGGTCGCGCACGTCCTCCTGCGAGATCTGCGCATCGGCCTTTTCGAAACGCGCCTTTAGCTCCGGCCACAGGTGCTTCTTGCCCCCGGCCGGATACTCGTAGAAGCCCATGCCCGCCGCTTTACCCGGACGCTTGTACTCGTTAAGCATCAGGTCGATGACAGCGAAGGCCGGATGCTCGGGGATGGATTTGCCCTCGGCGGCCAGGTCCTTGATGGTCTGCTGGCGGATATGGTTCATCAGGCTCATGGACACTTCGTCGCTGATCGCCAGCGGGCCGACCGGCATGCCGGCCTTGCGCGCCTCGTTCTCGATCATCGCGGCGCTGACGCCTTCGCCGAGCATGGCCAGGCCTTCGTTGGTGAAGGTGCCGAAGACGCGCGAGGTAAAGAAGCCGCGGCTGTCGTTGACCATGATGGGCGTCTTCCTGATCTGCATGACGTAATCGAAACCACGCGCCAGTGTCTCGTCGCTGGTCTTCTCGCCGCGGATGATCTCCACCAGCGGCATCTTGTCCACCGGGCTGAAGAAATGCAGGCCGATGAATTTTTCCGGTTTTGCCACGGCAGTCGCCAGACCGGTGATCGGCAGCGTCGAGGTGTTGGAGGCAATCACCGCATCGCTCAGCGCCGCGGCCTCGGCGGCAGCGGTGACCTTGCCCTTGAGCGCACGGTCCTCGAACACCGCTTCGATGATCAGGTCGCAGCCCTCGAAGTCTGCCTCGCTATCGGTGGCCTTGATCCGCGCCAGGAAGGCGTCGCGTTGCTCGCCACTCATATGGCCCTTGCCGACTTTCTTGTCCAGCAGCTTGGCCGAGTAGGCCTTGCCCTTCTCCGCCGCTTCGACGGACACATCCTTGAGCACCACTTCGATACCGGCCGCTGCCGATACGTAGGCGATACCGGCGCCCATCATGCCGGCACCGAGCACGCCGACCTTCTTCGTCTGGGTTTTCGGGTAGCCCTGCGGGCGCGAGCCGCCAGCGTTGATCTCGTTAAGCTGGAACCAGAAGGTGCCGATCATATTCTTCGCCACCTGACCGCAGGTCAGCTCGGTGAAGTAGCGCGCCTCGATGATCTGCGCGGTGTCGAAGTCGACCTGCGCACCTTCCACGGCGGCGCACAGGATCTTCTCCGGCGCCGGGAAGCAGCCCTTGGTCTTGTCGCGCAGCACGCTCGGGGCGATGGCCAGCATCTGCGCCACGTTCGGCGAACTGGGCGTGCCGCCGGGAATCTTGTAGCCCTGCACGTCCCACGGCTGCTTGGCCGCCGGGTTGGCGGCGATCCAGGCGCGGGCCTTGGCCAGCATCTCCTCGCGGTCGCTGGCCAGCTCGTGGATCAGCCCGGCCTTGAGCGCTGCCTCGGGGCGCACCTTCTTGCCCTCGGCCAGGTACGGTAGGGCCTTTTCCAGGCCAAGCAGGCGCACCATGCGCACCACCCCGCCGCCGCCCGGCAGCAGGCCGAGGGTGACCTCCGGCAGGCCGAGCTGCACGTGGCTCTCGTTCAGCGCGATGCGGTGGTGGCAGGCCAGGGCGATTTCCCAGCCGCCGCCCAGCGCAGCGCCGTTGATGGCGGCGACCACGGGTTTGCCGAGTGTTTCCAGACGGCGCAGCTGACCCTTGATTCTCAGGATCATCTCGTAGAAGCCCTGCGCCTCGGCCTGGGTGACCTTGATCAGTTCATTGAGGTCACCACCAGCGAAGAAGGTCTTCTTCGCCGAGGTGACGATCACCCCGGCAAGCGAGTCCCTTTCCGCTTCCAGGCGATCGACGATCTGGCCCATGGCCTCGCGGTATACCGCGTTCATGGTGTTGGCGCTCTGGCCGGGCATGTCCATGGTCAGGACGACGATATTGTCCTGGCCCTTTTCGTAACGGATGGCGTCAGTCATTTTTTATCTTCTCTTCCCTTGGATGGGGAGCTGCGTAGGGCGGGTGCAACCCGCCAACACATGAACGGCGGGTTTCACCCGCCCTACGGTCAGATGCGTTCGATGATAGTGGCGATGCCCATGCCGCCGCCGACGCAGAGGGTAGCCAGGCCATAGCGCAGCTGGCGCTTCTCCAGCTCGTCGAGCAGCGTGCCGAGGATGGCGCAGCCGGTGGCGCCCAGCGGGTGGCCCATGGCAATGGAACCGCCATTGACGTTGACCTTGTCCTCGCTCACGCCCATGTCCTTCATGAACTTCATCACCACCGAGGCGAAGGCCTCGTTGACCTCGAACAGGTCGATGTCGTCGATGGCCAGCCCTGCCTTGGCCAGCGCCTTGCGCGTGGCCGGCGCCGGGCCGGTGAGCATGATGGTCGGGTCAGTGCTGGTCACTGCGGTGGCGACGATGCGCGCGCGCGGCTTCAGGCCCAGCTCCTTGCCCTTGGCTTCGGAGCCGATCAGCATCAGCGCCGCGCCGTCGACGATGCCAGAGCTGTTGCCCGGCGTATGCACATGGTCGATGCGCTCGACATGGCTGTAGACGCGCAGCGCGGTGGCGTCGAAGCCCATCTGCCCCATCATCTCGAAGCTCGGCTTGAGCTTGCCCAAACCTTCGAGGGTGGAGTCGCCGCGAATGAACTCGTCATGATCCAGCAGCAAGATGCCGTTCTGATCGGTCACCGGCACCAGCGACCTGGTGAACGAACCATCGGCGCTGGCACGTGCGGCCTTCTGCTGCGAGCGCAGGGCGAAGGCATCGACATCGGCGCGACTGAAACCCTCCAGGGTGGCGATCAGGTCGGCACCGATGCCCTGCGGGACGAAATTGCTGTGGATGTTGGTTGCCGGGTCCATCACCCAGGCGCCGCCGTCAGAGCCCATGGGCACGCGCGACATGGACTCCACGCCACCGACCACTACCAGATCCTCGAAGCCGGAGCGCACCTTCATGGCGCCCATGTTCACCGCCTCCAGGCCCGAGGCGCAGAAGCGGTTGAGCTGCACACCGGCGACGCTGACATCCCAGTCCGCGACCATGGCGGCGGTCTTGGCGATATCGGCGCCCTGATCGCCCACGGGCGTCACGCAGCCCAGCACGATGTCGTCCACCTGGCTGGTATCCAGGTCGTTGCGGGCCTGCAAGGCGTTCAGCAGGCCGGCGACCAGTTGCACCGGCTTGACGCTGTACAGCGCGCCGTCCTTCTTGCCCTTGCCACGGGGCGTACGCAGCGAATCGAAAATATAGGCTTCGGTCATGGCGTCCTCGGAGACTGATACGGCGCTGGCGGAACATTGCCGACCGGCCGCGCCTGTTCTTATTGAGCCTGCCTACCATAGCGCCGAGGCGCCGGGGCTCAATGACCTAAGCGCTCAGCACCATTGACCGCTGAGCTCAGACGAACGGTCGACCGCCCTCGGGAGAACGGCGATGCCCAAGCAAGCTGTCTGCCTCAAGCCTCGCTGCAGGAAAACCATGGGCCATGCATAGCCCGAAGTTCCTAACCGCCAACCATTAGCAACCAAGTCATCTAAAGGAATAGTGATGCCAGCCCTAGAGTTAATTCTGTACCCGCTACCAAAGGGGTACCGGGAACCGCTGCCGGGACATGCCGGAGCGGTGCATCAGAACCACGCCCAGGCGTGACGCAGGCCTGCCAGGCAGCACGGCAGCCCCAACGCCACCCATAACAACAAAAGGCATGCGGCCATGTTCAAACAGCCGAAGTACCGCCAGGCTGGAATCATCCTTTTCGCCACGGCGGTTATCCTGATTCTTCCCAACCTGACCAGCCTGGTCAGCTGAACGTCCCTCCACCCCGCTGCTGTGCGACGCCGTGGTGCGTCTTGCGCAGGGCGGGCGCCACACTCATGCATCCTGCTGGACGGCGCGCGGAGCTCGGGCAAAGATAGGGTGATAGTCCCTTTCCCGGAGCCTGACATGCGTGTTGCCATCTTACTGGTCGGTCTGCTCACCCTGCTCGGCGCTCAAGCCGAAGAAGCGGACCATGCCGCCGCCCTCGCCAGTTTGCAACGAGCCGACAGCCTGCTGATCGACGTGCGCAGCGCGCAGGAGTTTTCCGCCGGCGCCCTGCCGGGCGCCATTCGCATCGGCCATGACGAGATCGCTGCGCAGATCGCCAGCATCGCACCGGACAAGGACCGCCCCCTGGTGCTCTATTGCCGCAGCGGCCGCCGCTCGGGCCTGGCCAAGCAGAGCCTGGAAGAGCTGGGTTACCGCCAGGTGATCAATGCCGGCGCCTATGACGATCTGCTGCCTCTACTGGAGGCCGACCAGTGAAGGCACTGTTTCTTGCGCTGCTGGTCATCAGCGGGACGGCGCAGGCCGCGCAGCTCGAGGTGCAACTGAATGGCGGGCAACGCAGCTGGAGCAGCAGCGAATTGCTCGGCCATCCGCAGGCACGCGACATCCAGATAGACGAAGACGTGAGCTACAAGCGGCCCATGCGCTACCGCGCGGTGCCCATAAGCGCCCTGCTGGACGGCGTCAGCGCGGGTGACCACCTGCAGGCCGTGGCCCTGGACGGTTTTGCCGCCGAGCTGCCGGCCGCCACCCTGCTGGCGCGCGAGGGTGCCAAGGCCTGGCTGGCCATCGAGGACCCGCAGCATCCCTGGCCACCGCTGGCCAAGGGCAAGCCCAGCGCCGGCCCCTTCTATCTGGTCTGGACCGATCCGGCGGCCAGCCAGATCGGCCCGGAGCAGTGGCCATTCCAGGTCGCCCGGATTCGCCAGCTCGCCGCGGTCGAACAGCGCTTCCCCGCCCTGCTGCCGGCAGCGGACGCCAGCGCCGAAGTCCGTACCGGCTTTGCGCTGTATCAGAAGAACTGCATGGCCTGCCATCGGCTCAATGGCGCGGGTGACTCCGAGTTCGGCCCCGACCTGAACATCCCGCACAACCCGACCGAGTACTTCACAGGCGATTTCCTGCGCCAGTACATCCGCGACCCGCAGAGCCTGCGGCGCTGGCCGCAGGGGCGCATGCCCGGCTTCACCGAGCAGGTGCTGAGCGAACAGGAGCTGTCCGAGCTGATCGGCTATCTGGCGCACATGGCCGAGATCCGCGAGCAGCGCAGCGAAGGTCAGTAGATGCCGGATGATGTCACGGGTGCGCCCAGACCATGCGCACCGCGGGCAGCATGAAGAGGATGGTGCGCGCGGCGCACCCTACCCGCGCGGATAGACGATGAAGGCCAGACTGGGGCAGGCAATCACCCCTCGGAGCCTCCTCGTCTGGCGCGCCGCGATCATGCTGGCGCATGCCGATATCAGGGAAGACTTGCAACCGCCGGGCTTCGTTCAGCCCCGCTCGCCCGCCGAGCGACTCACTGCTGGCGCACCTGCAGCAGCGGCGCCACCTGCACCTGCGCGTGCATCTGCTCGCAGCCACCGCCTCGGCGCATGCCGCGCACCGGGCAGGCGTCGAGGTAGTCAAGACCGACCGCCAGTTTCAAATGCCGCTGCGGGAGCGCCAGGCAGTTGGTCACGTCGAAGCTGTACCAGGCATCGTCCAGCCAGGCCTCGGCCCAGGCATGGCTGGCCAGGTGCTCGGCGCCGTCGTTGAACAGATAGCCGGACACGTAGCGCGCCGGCACGCCGAGGCTGCGCGCGCAGGCGAGGAAGGCATGGGTATGGTCCTGGCACACGCCACGGCGGCCGGCGAAGGCCTCGGCGGCGCTGGTGTCCACCTCGGTGCTGCCGGGCTGGTAGGCGATATGCTCGTTGAGCGCGTGCATCAGGTCGATCAGGCCCGTGCGATCCGTGCGCGCCTTGCTCTGCTGCGCGGCGAATGCGCGGAGGGCGTCGTCGGCCTGGGTCAGGCGGGTGAAACGCAGGAATGGCAACGCCGACTGACGCTCGTGCTCGGCCTCGCAGGTTTCGTCGATTTCCACCTGACCACGGGCGCCGATGACGATGGACTCGTGCGGCTCGTCCAGGGTCAGCACGTGCAGGATGTTGCCGTAGGGGTCGAGCTGGGCGTGCACCGGGCGCGGCAGGTCGAGCTGCCAGCTGAGCACCTGTTGGCGCTCGCTGTCGTGCGGGGTCAGACGCAGGTACTGGATGCTCGCGCGTACCTGATCATCGTAACGGTAGGTGGTGTCATGACTGATCGAGAGTCTCATGCGACCTCCAGGTAGGACGTATGGATGGTATTGCCCAGCTGGCGCACCAGCAGGATGAAGTCGGTGAGCCAGGCGTGCAGGCCTTCGTCGAGCACTTCATCGATGCTGGTGTAGCGCAGCCGCGCATCCAGCTCGGCGGCCAGGCGCTGCGCCGGGCGACCGTTCTCTCCGGGTAGACCGGCAAGCATCAGGTTGAGTTCTTCCAGGCAGGCGCGCAGCGAGCGCGGCACGTCCGGGCGCAGCAGCAGCAGTTCGGCGACCTTGCGCGTGCGCGGCGAGCCGCGGTAGATCTCGGCGAAGGCCTCGAACGAAGACAGTGCCCGCAGCAGCGCACTCCATTGGTAATAGCTGCGCGCGGTGCGCTCCTCCAGCTCGTCGATCTCCTCGCCAAGCATTTCATAGCGCGCATCGAGCAGGCGCAGGGTGTTGTCGGCGCGCTCGATGAAGGTACCCAGGCGAATGAAGCGATAGGCCTCGCCACGCATGATGGTGCCGAAGGTGGCGCCGCGGAACAGGTGCGAACGCTCCTTGACCCACTCGCAGAAGCGACTGATGCCGTAGCGCCCCAGGCCCTGTTCGGCGATGCCGCGCATCTCCAGCCAGGTGGCGTTGATGTTTTCCCACATGTCGGCGGTGATTCGCCCGCGCACCGCATGGGCGTTGCTGCGTGCAGCCTGCAGGCAGCAGTAGATGCTGCCCGGGTTGCTCGCATCGAGGGCGAAGAAGTGCAGCATGCGCTCGGCGTGCAGCGGACCGTGGCGCTCCAGGTAGTCGTCCAGGGTGCCGGTGATCAGCAGCGGCATGGCCAGTTCGTCGAGGCCGTCGCCACGTCCGTCCTGCGGCATCAACGACAGCGAATAGCTGACGTCGAGCATGCGCGCCAGGTTCTCGGCACGTTCCAGGTAGCGCGACATCCAGTACAGATCGGAGGCGGTTCTACTCAACATGATCAGTCCTCCACCACCCAGGTGTCCTTGGTCCCGCCGCCTTGCGACGAGTTGACCACCAGCGAGCCTTCGCGCAGTGCCACGCGCGTCAGGCCACCGGGCACCAGGCGGGTTTCGCGGCCGGTCAAAACGAACGGGCGCAGGTCGATATGGCGTGGGGCGATGCCGCGCTCGACGAAGGTCGGGCAGGTCGACAGGCTCAGCGTTGGCTGGGCGATATAGGCCTCCGGCTTGGCCTTGAGCCGCTCGCGGAAGGCTTCGATCTCGGCCTTGCTCGCTGCCGGACCGACCAGCATGCCGTAGCCGCCGGAACCCTGGGTTTCCTTGACCACCAGCTCGGACAGGTTGGCCAGCACGTGGGACAGCTCCTCCGGTTTGCGACACTGCCAGGTCGGTACGTTCTTGAGGATCGGCTCCTCGTCCAGGTAGAAGCGGATCATGTCGCCGACGTAGGGGTAGACCGACTTGTCGTCGGCCACGCCGGTGCCGATGGCGTTGGCCAGCACCACGTTGCGCGAGCGGTAGGCCGACAGCAGGCCAGCCACGCCAAGCATCGACTCGGGGTTGAAGGCCAGCGGATCGAGAAAGGCGTCATCGAGGCGCCGATAGATCACGTCCACCTGGCGCGCGCCGGCGGTGGTGCGCATGTAGACCTTGTCGTCGCGCACGAACAGATCGGCGCCCTCCACCAGTTCCACGCCCATCTCGCGAGCGAGGAAGGCGTGCTCGAAGTAGGCACTGTTGAAGCGCCCCGGCGTCAACACCACCACCGTGGGGTTGTCCAGCGGGCTGGAACTCTTCAGCGCATCGAGCAGCAGATTCGGGTAGTGGTCCACCGGGGCCACGCGCTGCGCGGCGAACAGCTCGGGGAACAGGCGCATCATCATCTTGCGGTCCTCGAGCATGTAGCTGACGCCGCTGGGGGTGCGCAGGTTGTCTTCCAGCACGTAGTAGCTGCCGTCGCCGTCACGCACCAGGTCGACCCCGGCGATGTGGGCGTAGATGTCACGGTGCAGGTCCAGGCCCTGCATGGCCATCTGGTAGCCCTCGTTGGCCAGCACCTGCTCGGCCGGGATGATCCCTGCCTTGATGATGCGCTGGTCGTGATAGAGGTCGGCGAGAAACAGGTTGAGCGCCTGCACGCGCTGGATGCAGCCGCGTTCGACGATGCGCCATTCGCTGGCGGGAATGGCGCGGGGAATGATGTCGAAGGGAATCAACCGTTCGGTGCCCTGATCATCCCCGTAGAGGGTGAAGGTGATGCCGGCGCGATGGAACAGCAGGTCGGCTTCTCGTCGGCGCTGGGCCAGCAAATCGTCCGGCGTTTCTGCCAGCCAGCGGGCAAATTCGCGGTAGTGCGGGCGGACAGCGCCGCTCGCGTCGTACATCTCGTCATAAAAGGTGCGGGCCATGCCGTACTCCTTGTCACCCGGACTTGCAGACAGCTTTGCAAGCCCCGAGCCAGAGCAGTTAATCCTTTAATTTCAACTACATACCAACAACACCCAAACAAAGCGCACCACAATGGTGCCTTGCAATGTTCCTGTCATGAGCCGCCGCCCCATTGCGTGGCAGCCTCGCCTGCCCCGTTCGGACAGCGCCTCAAGAAGCCCGCCACGGTACTGCTGTGGCGGCGCAGGACACTCAGCTGTCACATTGCGTGACCGCCCGGTCGAGCGCAACCGCTTTTCGGTGCGCTCCGCTCATGAAAAGGTATCCGAATGAAAGCGCGCGGCCATGCCGCAGGCACGGCTTTCATCCTGGCTACCGAGGCGCCCGCTCGGGCCTGGCGTTGCGTCAGTTCGCGCGAAGAAACGCCGTGATCGATTCGGCGGCCGTCTCCAGGTGCTGTTCATGGGTCAAGCCCGAAGCCTTGAGCGGCTTGAGATCATGGTCGGCCGCCTGCAGCCAGTGCAGCGTGACAGCCGCTGACAGGTGGTAGCCGGCGACGGCCTCGCGATTGCCCAGGGCATCGCGCTCGCCCTGGATGATCAGCGCCGGCGTATGCAGCTCGGCGAGATGGGCGACGCGCGGCTTCTCCGGCTTGCCGGCGGCATAGAACGGGTAGCCCAGACAGATCAGCGCCGAGGCGCCCAGCTCGTCGGCCAGCAGGCTGGCCATGCGCCCGCCCATGGACTTGCCGCCGATGGCCAGCGGCCCTGCGACCCGTTGGCGCACCTGGGCATGCACCTCGCGCCATTGCTGCAGCAGTTGCGCCTGCGGATTGGGCGGGCGCTTGCGCCCATCCACGCGGCGCTGCGCCATGTAGGCGAACTCGAAGCGCACCAAACGCACGCCACGTGCCGCCAGGCCCTGCGCCATGGCCTGCATGAACGAACTGTCCATCGGCGCGCCCGCGCCATGGGCCAGGATCAGCGTGGCCTGCGCCCCCTGCGGCGGTTCGTCCCACAACCAGGGTAGCCCCTGCTCACATTGACCGGCGTCAATAAACCCAGATGGCCCTTTGCTCATGCTTGCCTCGCGTCGATATCCGTGGTGTCCGTGGCTTGCTCATGCCTGCGGCCGCCACGGTTATCGGCCGCTCTGCCATAACCGTGGATGGAAACCCAGACATGAACACAACAACCCGCTGCGCCTACAACTACAGGGTGGTTCGCCAGTTCGCCATTATGACGGTGGTTTGGGGCATCGTCGGCATGGGACTCGGCGTATTCATCGCTGCCCAGCTGGCCTGGCCTGAACTGAACCTGAACCTGCCGTGGACCAGCTTCGGCCGTCTGCGCCCGCTGCACACCAATGCGGTGATCTTCGCCTTCGGTGGCTGCGCCCTGTTCGCCACCAGCTATTACGCGGTGCAACGCACCAGTCAGACCACGCTGTTCGCGCCCAAGCTGGCTGCCTTCACCTTCTGGGGCTGGCAACTGGTGATTCTGCTCGCGGCCATCACCCTGCCCCTGGGCTGGACCAGCTCCAAGGAATACGCCGAACTGGAATGGCCGATCGATATCCTGATCACCGTCGTCTGGGTCTCCTACGCCATCGTCTTCTTCGGCACGGTGATGCAGCGCAAGGTCAGCCACATCTACGTGGGCAACTGGTTCTTCGGTGGGTTCATCCTCACCGTGGCCATTCTGCACGTGGTCAACAACCTGGAAATTCCGGTCACCCTGACCAAGTCCTACTCGCTCTATGCGGGGGCGACCGATGCGATGATCCAGTGGTGGTACGGCCACAACGCCGTGGGCTTCTTCCTCACCGCCGGCTTTCTGGGGATGATGTACTACTTCGTGCCCAAGCAGGCCGGTCGCCCGGTCTATTCCTACCGCCTGTCCATCGTCCACTTCTGGGCGCTAATCGCGGTATACATCTGGGCCGGCCCGCACCACCTGCACTACACCGCCCTGCCGGATTGGGCGCAGAGCCTGGGCATGGTGATGTCGCTGATCCTCCTGGCGCCCTCCTGGGGCGGCATGATCAACGGCATGATGACCCTCTCCGGTGCCTGGCACAAACTGCGCACCGACCCGATCCTGCGCTTCCTGGTCGTTTCCCTGGCGTTCTATGGCATGTCGACCTTCGAAGGCCCGATGATGGCCATCAAGACCGTCAACGCCCTGTCCCACTATACCGACTGGACCATCGGTCACGTACACGCCGGCGCCCTCGGCTGGGTTGCCATGGTGTCCATCGGCTCGCTGTATCACCTGATTCCCAAGGTGTTCGGCCGCGAGCAGATGCACAGCATCGGCCTGATCAACAGCCACTTCTGGCTGGCCACCATCGGTACCGTGCTGTACATCGCCTCGATGTGGGTCAACGGCATCACTCAGGGCCTGATGTGGCGCGCAGTCAACGAAGACGGCACCCTCACCTACTCCTTCGTCGAAGCGCTGGAAGCCAGCCATGTCGGCTTCGTGGTGCGGGTGATCGGCGGCGCCATCTTCTTCGCCGGCATGCTGCTGATGGCCTGGAACGTCTGGCTGACCGTACGTAGCGCCAAATCGACCGAGATGGAAGCCGCTGCGCAGTTCTCGGTAGAAGGAGCCCACTGATGAAACACGAGATTCTCGAGAAGAACATCGGCCTGATGGCGCTGGTGATGATCCTCGCGGTCAGCATCGGCGGCCTGACCCAGATCGTCCCGCTGTTCTTCCAGGACGTCACCAACGAGCCGGTCGATGGCCTCAAGCCGTACAACGCGCTGCAACTGGAAGGCCGCGACATCTACATCCGCGAGGGCTGCGTCGGCTGCCACTCGCAGATGATCCGCCCGTTCCGCGCCGAGACCGAGCGTTACGGCCACTACTCCGTCGCCGGCGAAAGCGTCTGGGATCACCCCTTCCTGTGGGGCTCCAAGCGTACCGGCCCGGACCTGGCCCGCGTCGGCGGCCGTTACTCGGACGAGTGGCATCGCGCCCACCTGTACAACCCGCGCAACGTCGTGCCCGAGTCGATCATGCCCGCCTACCCCTGGCTGGTGGAGCACAGCCTCGACGGCAAGGACACCGCCAGGAAGATGAGCGCGCTGCGCACACTCGGCGTGCCCTACAGCGACGATGACATCGCCGCAGCCGGTGACGCCGTCAAGGGCAAGACCGAGATGGACGCCCTGGTGGCCTACCTGCAGGTGCTCGGCACCGCCGTGAAGAACAGGAGGTAAGCGCCATGATCGAGTTCATCGATGTGGGTACGTTGCGCGGTTTGGGTACCGCACTGGTACTGATCGCCTTCACCGCAGTCACCTTCTGGGCCTATAGCGGCGATCGCCGCGAAGCGTTCGACGCAGCGGCCAACCTGCCGTTCGCCGACGACAAGCCCGATGTCTGGAGTAATGAAGCATGACAGCCTTCTGGAGCATCTACGTCACCCTGCTCACCGTCGGCACGATGGTCGCGCTGTTCTGGCTGATCTTCGCCACCCGCAAGAGCGAAGTGCACAAGAACCCGACCGAGCAGACCATGGGTCACGCCTTCGATGGCATCGAGGAGTACGACAACCCACTGCCGAAGTGGTGGTTCATGCTGTTCGTCGGCACCCTGGTGTTCGGCGCGGCCTACCTGCTGCTCTATCCGGGCCTTGGCAACTTCAAGGGCCTGCTGCCGGGCTACGAGGACGGCTGGACCCAGGTCAACCAATGGCAGCGCGAGATGGATCGTGCCGATGAGCTGTACGGCCCGATCTTCGCCAAGTACGCCGCCATGCCCATCGAGGAAGTGGCCAAGGACGAGCGCGCGCTGAAAATGGGCGGTCGCCTGTTCGCCTCCAACTGCTCGGTCTGCCACGGCTCCGACGCCAAGGGCAGCTATGGCTTCCCCAACCTGGCCGACAACAGCTGGCGCTGGGGCGGCGAGCCGGAGACCATCAAGACCACCATCCTCAAGGGACGCCACGGCATGATGCCGCCGCAAGGCGCTGCCATCGGCGAAGATGGCGTGCGCAACGTCGCCGCCTTCGTGCTGACCCGGCTAGGTGGTCGCGAACTGCCGGAAGGCAGCGAGGCCGATATCGCCGCCGGCCAGCAGATCTTCGCCAGCACCTGCTTCGCCTGCCACGGTGCCGACGGCAAGGGCACTGCGGCAATGGGTGCACCTGACCTGACCCAGCCGAGCGCCTTCATCTACGGCAGCAGCTTCACCCAGCTGCAGCAGACCATCCGTTATGGTCGCAGCGGCCACATGCCGGCCCAGGAAGACTTTCTCGGCAACGACAAGGCCCACCTGCTGGCCGCCTACGTGCTCAAGCTGAGCCAAGGCGAAAGCAAGTAATTCCCGCGCCGTACCGGCGACCCGATCAGGGTCGCCGGTCCCTCCTTATATATGTGCGACTCAGTGTCGCACCTGCCGACCAGTAGCCCGACGAATTCCTTGATTTGGGCTAAGCTGCGTTTCAGTCGCCATCTGTCACAACTCCAAGGCGATCCTTTCTTAGCGCTGCGCAAACTGGTTGCGCCAAAAGCTGCCAGAGCACTTTCCCGGGTCGGTTCGCAGACCCCGCGAAAGCCTCTGCAACCCTATTCGCGTCGGCACGTTGCGTTGCAATGGCTACCTGCTTTCTCCATACTTGCCGCCGATTTTTGCCCCATAAAACTCCATTAACCGTGGAACCCCTAGCATGAGCACAGCAATCAGTCAGACTGCTTATAACTATAAGGTGGTCCGCCAGTTCGCCATTATGACGGTGATCTGGGGGGTCATTGGGATGGGTCTAGGCGTGTTCATCGCCGCACAACTCGTGTGGCCAGAACTCAACCTGGGCCTGCCGTGGACCAGCTTCGGCCGTCTGCGCCCGCTGCACACCAACGCGGTGATCTTCGCCTTCGGCGGATGCGCACTGTTCGCGACCTCGTACTACGTGGTCCAGCGCACCTGTCAGACGCGCCTGATCTCCGACGGTCTGGCTGCCTTCACCTTCTGGGGTTGGCAAGCGGTCATCGTTCTCGCGGTGATCACCCTGCCGATGGGCTACACCAGCTCCAAGGAATACGCCGAGCTCGAGTGGCCGGTGGACATCCTCCTGGGCATCGTCTGGATCACCTACCTGGTGGTGTTCTTCGGCACCATCGTCAAGCGCAAGACCAAGCACATCTATGTGGGTAACTGGTTCTTCGGGGCGTTCATCCTGGTTACCGCGATGCTGCACATCGTCAACAGTGCCTCCATGCCGGTGAGCCTGTTCAAGTCGTACTCGGCCTACGCCGGTGCGACCGACGCGATGATCCAGTGGTGGTACGGCCACAACGCCGTGGGCTTCTTCCTGACCACCGGCTTCCTGGGCATGATGTACTACTTCGTACCCAAGCAGGCCGAGCGTCCGATCTACTCGTACCGCCTGTCCATCGTGCACTTCTGGGCGCTGATCACCCTGTACATCTGGGCCGGTCCGCACCACCTGCACTACACCGCCCTGCCGGACTGGGCACAGTCCCTGGGCATGGCCATGTCGGTCATCCTGCTGGCTCCGAGCTGGGGCGGCATGATCAACGGCATGATGAGCCTGTCCGGCGCCTGGCATAAGCTGCGCACCGACCCGATCCTGCGTTTCCTGGTGGTGTCCCTGGCGTTCTACGGCATGTCGACCTTCGAAGGCCCGATGATGGCCATCAAGACCGTCAACGCCCTGTCCCACTACACCGACTGGACCATCGGCCACGTGCATGCCGGCGCCCTCGGCTGGGTCGCGATGATCTCCATCGGCTCGCTGTATCACCTGATTCCCAAGGTGTTCGGCCGCGAGCAGATGCACAGCATCGGCCTGATCAACGCGCACTTCTGGCTGGCTACCATCGGCACCGTGCTGTACATCGCCTCGATGTGGGTCAACGGCATCACCCAGGGTCTGATGTGGCGTGCGGTGAACGAAGACGGCACCCTCACCTACTCCTTCGTCGAAGCGCTGGAAGCCAGCCATGCAGGCTTTGTCGTGCGCATGATCGGCGGCGCCTTCTTCGTTACCGGCATGCTGCTGATGGCCTACAACACCTACCGCACCGTGCGTGCCGCCAAGCCGGCTGAATACGAAGCGGCTGCGCAGATTCCCGCCGGAGTAGCTCACTGATGAAACACGAAATCATCGAGAAGAATATCGGCCTGATGGCGCTGCTGATGGTGATTGCCGTCAGCATCGGTGGCCTGACCCAGATCGTCCCGCTGTTTTTCCAGGACGTCACCAACGAGCCAGTGGAAGGCCTCAAGCCCTACACCGCCATGCAACTGGAAGGTCGCGACATCTACATCCGCGAGGGCTGCGTAGGCTGCCACTCGCAGATGATCCGCCCGTTCCGCGCCGAGACCGAGCGTTACGGTCACTACTCCGTCGCTGGTGAAAGCGTCTGGGATCACCCCTTCCTGTGGGGCTCCAAGCGTACCGGTCCGGACCTGGCCCGTGTCGGCGGCCGCTACTCGGACGAGTGGCATCGCGCCCACCTGTACAACCCGCGCAACGTCGTGCCTGAGTCGAAGATGCCCGCCTACCCCTGGCTGGTGGAGAACAAGCTCGACGGTCGCGACACCGCCAGGAAGATGGAAGTCATGCGTGGCTTCGGCATCCCCTACACCGACGAGGATATCGCCGGCGCCCGCGATGCCGTGAAAGGCAACACCGAAATGGACGCGCTTATCGCGTACCTGCAGGTGCTCGGCACTTCCATCAAGAACAAACGGTAAGACGCTATGGACATCGGGATGATTCGCGGCATCGGCACGGCGGTGGTTTTCATCGCCTTCATCGGCGTGGTGCTCTGGGCCTACAGCAGCAAGCGCAAATCGAGCTTCGACGAAGCCGCCAACCTGCCCTTCGCCGACGATCCCAAGCCCGAGTCCAAGAGCGATCAGGACTCTTCCAGGAGCAATAACCAATGACCACGTTCTGGAGTTGGTACGTAACCATTCTGTCTCTGGGCACCATCTTCGCCCTGACCTGGCTGATCTTCGGCACCCGCAAGGGCCAGCGCCAGGAGACCACCGAGGAAACCGTCGGCCACAGCTTCGACGGCATCGAGGAGTATGACAACCCGCTGCCGAAGTGGTGGTTCATGCTGTTCGTCGCCACCATCGTCTTCGCCCTCGGCTACCTGGCCCTGTACCCGGGCCTGGGTAACTGGAAAGGCCTGCTGCCTGGCTACGATTACCTCGACAGCGAAAACAAGACCCCCTTCGCGGCTGGCGTGCAGGTTGCCGGTGGTGAAGTGCGTCATGCCGGCTGGACCGGCGTGCACCAGTGGGAGAAGGAGATGCTGCGCGCCGACGAGCAGTACGGCCCGCTGTTCGCCAAGTACGCTGCCATGCCGATCGAAGAAGTCGCGCAGGACCCGCAGGCCCTGAAAATGGGTGGCCGCCTGTTCGCCTCCAACTGCTCGGTCTGCCACGGCTCCGACGCCAAGGGCAGCTACGGCTTCCCCAACCTGACCGACAACGAGTGGCGCTGGGGCGGCGAGCCGGAAACCATCAAGACCACCATCCTCAAGGGTCGCCAGGGCGCCATGCCTGCTCAAGGCCCGGCCATCGGCGAAGACGGCGTGCGCAACGTCGCTGCCTACGTGCTGACCCAACTGGGCGGCCGCGAACTGCCGGAAGGCGTGGAAGCCGATATCGAAGCAGGCCAGAAGGTCTTCGCCGGTACCTGCTTCGCCTGCCACGGCGCCGACGGCAAGGGCACCCCGGCCATGGGCGCACCGAACCTGACCAACCCGGCAGCGTTCATCTACGGCAGCAGCTACGCGCAGCTGCAGCAGAGCATCCGCTACGGTCGTCACGGCAACATGCCGGCCCAGGAAGAATTCCTCGGCAACGACAAGGTGCACCTGCTGGCCGCCTACGTGTACAGCCTGTCGCACAAGACCCAAGAGCAGTAATCGCAAAACGACTCCTTTGACAAGGGTCAATGAACGCCCGGGACGCGACCGCTGGTCGCACCCGGGCGTTGTCTTTCAGGCGTACCATATGGCAACCGTGAACTGACCCAGGCCGGCACGCATCGGCCCGGGCTGCCAATCCACCGCTTTGGTACGCATTGATGAGCGAACAGATTCCCGTCCAGGACGTCACCCCTCCTGCCAAGAACGCCAGCGTCGATCTCTACGCCAGCCGCGAGAAGATCTACACCCGCGCGTTCACCGGCCTGTTCCGTAATCTGCGACTCGCCGGCGGCGCCCTCCTCTTCCTGCTGTTCTTCGGCACCGTGTGGCTGAACTGGGACGGTCGACAGGCCGTCTGGTGGAACCTGCCGGAGCGCAAGTTCCATATCTTCGGCGCTACCTACTGGCCACAGGACTTCATGCTGCTGTCCTGGCTGCTGATCATCTGCGCCTTCGGCCTGTTCTTCATCACCGTGTTCGCCGGCCGCGTCTGGTGCGGCTACACCTGCCCGCAGAGCGTGTTCACCTGGGTGTTCATGTGGGCCGAGAAGGTCACCGAAGGTGACCGCAACCAGCGCATGAAGCTCGACAAGCAGCCCATGAGCGGCGCAAAACTGGGACGCAAGGCGGCCAAGCACGGTATCTGGGTCGGCGTCTCGCTGCTCACCGCGATCACCTTCGTCGGCTATTTCACGCCGATTCGCGAGCTGGTGATCGAGATATTCACCGGCCAGGCCAGTGGCTGGGCCTATTTCTGGATTGGTTTCTTCACCCTGGCCACCTACGGCAATGCCGGCTACCTGCGCGAGCAGGTGTGCATCTACATGTGCCCCTACGCGCGCTTCCAGAGCGTGATGTTCGACCAGGACACCCTGATCGTCTCCTACGACCCGCGTCGCGGCGAGAAGCGCGGCCCGCGCAAGAAGGACGCCGACTACAAGGCCCAGGGCCTGGGCGACTGCATCGACTGCAAGATGTGCGTACAGGTGTGCCCCACCGGTATCGACATCCGCGACGGCCTGCAGATCGAATGCATCGGCTGCGCCGCCTGTATCGATGCCTGCGACGACATCATGGACAAGATGAACTATCCCAAGGGCCTGATCAGCTACACCACTGAACACAACCTGTCCGGACGCAAGACCCACCTGCTGCGCCCGCGCCTGATCGGCTACGCTGTCGCGCTGGTGGCCATGATCGGCCTGTTCGCCTGGGCCGTGGCCACCCGGCCGCTGGTGGAGCTGGACGTACTCAAGGACCGCGTGCTGTTCCGCGAGAACGAGCGCGGCCATATCGAGAACGTCTACACCCTGAAGATCATGAACAAGGCGCAACGCGACATGACCTACATGATCACTGCCGACGGTCTCGACGGCCTGGTCTACGAGGGCAAGCGCGAGGTGCGTGCCCTCGCAGGCGAGGTGTATTCCTTCCCGGTGGAACTGTCCATCGCGCCGGAAAAACTGCCATCGAGCGCCAACAACATCGTCTTCCACGTACAATCGGCGGATGACCCCAGTATCAAGAACGACGCCGACAGCCGCTTCATCGGCCCAAGCGTCCGCTGACAACGGAAAGAGCATGTCCGAGCAAAATCCATCGCCAGTCAAACCCTGGTACAAGCAGTTCTGGCCCTGGTTCATCCTGTTCCTGCTGGGCTATTCCGTGGTGCAGGGCCTGACCCTGCTCACCATCGCCACCAAGAACCCGCCGGGGCTGATCTCCGATGACTACTACGACGTCGGCAAGGGCATCAACCAGTCGCTGGAACGCGAGAAACTGGCCGAGCGCCTGCAACTGCACGGCGAACTGGTGCTGGACAACACCACCGGTGTCGCCAGCCTGTCGCTGCAAGGCAACAGCAAGCCGCAGCAGATCGTCCTCAACCTGATCTCGCCCACCCAGCCGGAGCGCGACCGCCGTGTCATCCTGCAGCCGGCTGCCGACGGCCAGTATCGCGGGCAGATGCTCGACGCGGTCAGCGGTCGCCGTTTCGTCGAACTGCTCGGCCAGGAAGGCAGCCAGAACTGGCGTCTGTTCGAGGAAGAGAACATCACCGATGGCCAGACCATCCTGATCGGTGACAACCCCTCCTACTGACCCTGCCAATGCCCGCCCCTACTCCCTGCTACCACTGCGGCCTGCCGGTGCCTGCCGGCAGCGCCTTTCACGCCGAAGTGCTCGGCGCGACCCGCGAAATGTGCTGCCCCGGCTGTCAGGCCGTGGCCGAAGCCATCGTCGCCGGGGGGCTGGAGCATTACTACAGCCATCGCAGCGAGAACTCGGCCAACCCGCAGGCGCTGCCACAGGCGCTGCCTGACGAACTGGCCCTGTACGACCGCAGCGACGTGCAGCAACCCTTCGTCCAGCATCAGGGCGAGTTGAGCGAAACCCAGCTGCTCATCGAAGGCATCAGTTGCGCCGCCTGTGGCTGGCTGATCGAGAAGCATCTGCGAGGCGTGCCGGGCGTGGCCGAGGCGCACCTGAACCTGTCCAACCACCGCCTGCAGGTACGCTGGCAGGACAGCCACATCCCCCTTAGCAAACTGCTCGCCGAGCTGCGCCGCATCGGTTACGCCGCCCATCCCTGGCGCGCCGACGAGGCCGCCGAGCGCCTGGCTGCGGAAAACCGCCGGCGCATGCGCGAACTGGGCGTGGCCGGATTGTTGTGGATGCAGGTGATGATGGCGACCATGGCCACCTGGCCGGAATTCAACATCGACCTGTCGCCGGAACTGGACAAGATCCTGCGCTGGACCAGCCTGTTTCTCACCACGCCCATCGTCTTCTATTGCTGCGGCCAGTTCTTCCGCGGTGCCCTGCGCGACCTGCGCACCCGCCACCTGACCATGGACGTGTCGGTCTCGCTGGCCATCGGCCTTGCCTACGTGGCCGGCATCTGGTCGACCATCACCGGCCAGGGCGAGCTGTATTTCGATGCCGTGGGCATGTTCGCCCTGTTCCTGCTTGCCGGCCGCTACCTGGAACGACGAGCACGCGAGCGCACCGCTGCGGCGACCGCACAACTGGTGCAGTTGCTGCCGGCCTCCTGCCTGCGCCTGGAGGCCGACGGCCAGAGCCAGCGCATCCTGCTCAGCGAACTGCGCCTCGGCGAACGGGTGCTGGTGCAGCCCGGCTCGCTGATTCCGGCCGACGGCCTGATCCTCGCCGGCCAGTCCAGCGTCGATGAATCGCTGCTCACCGGCGAATACCTGCCGCAGCCGCGCGGCATCGGCGACGGCGTCACCGCCGGCACGCTGAATGTCGAAGGCCCGCTGACCATCGAAGTGCAGGCACTCGGCGATGCCACCCGCCTGTCGGCCATCGTGCGCCTGCTGGAACGAGCGCAGAGCGAGAAGCCGCGTCTGGCGGAAATCGCCGACCGTGTCTCGCAATGGTTCCTGCTGTTCATTCTGATCGCCGCCGCCGTGGTCGGCTTCGCCTGGTGGGAAATAGACTCCAGTCGCGCCTTCTGGGTGGTGCTTGCCCTGCTCGTGGCCACCTGCCCCTGCGCCCTTGCACTGGCCACGCCGACAGCGCTGACCACCGCCACCGGCAGCCTGCACAGACTGGGCATGCTGCTGACCCGCGGCCATGTACTCGAGGGGCTCAACCAGATCGACACCCTGGTGCTGGACAAGACCGGCACACTGACCGAAGGCCGCCTGACCCTCAAGGCCATCCATCCGCTACGCGATCTTGACGAGGGTGCCTGCCTGGCGCTGGCCGCTGCGCTGGAAAACCGCTCGGAGCACCCCATCGCACGCGCCTTCAGCCAGGCGCCCCGTGCCGCGCAATCCGTCGACAGCCATCCGGGCCAGGGCCTGCAGGGCAGCGTCGACGGTCGCCTGCTGCGCATCGGCGAAGCCGGCTTCGTCTGCGCCCTGAGCGACCAGAGCGTGCCGCCGCTTGTCGGCGAGCACGGCCAGTGGCTGCTGCTGGGCGACGAGCAGGGGCCGCTGGCCTGGTTCGTCCTCGACGACCGCCTGCGCGAAGACGCGCCCGACCTGATCGCCGCTGCGCGCGCCCGCGGCTGGAACATCCACCTGCTGTCCGGCGACAGCTCGCCGATGGTGGGCGAGGTCGCCCGTCAGCTCGGCATCGACGATGCCCGTGGCGGCCTGACCCCGGATGCCAAGCTGGCGGTGCTCAAGCAGTTGCACGGAGAAGGACGACGCGTGCTGATGCTTGGCGACGGGGTCAACGACGTACCGGTGCTGGCCGCCGCCGATATCAGCGTGGCCATGGGCTCGGCCTCAGACCTGGCGAAAACCAGCGCCGACGCGATACTGCTGTCCAACCGCCTGGGCAGCCTGGTCGACGGCCTGAAACTGGCCAAGCGCACGCGGCGCATCATCATCGAGAACCTGGCCTGGGCAACCCTGTACAATGGCCTGGTACTGCCCTTCGCCGCCCTGGGCTGGATCACACCGATCTGGGCGGCCGTGGGCATGTCGCTCAGCTCGCTGCTGGTGGTGCTCAATGCGCTGCGCCTGAGCCGCACCCCGAACACGTAGGAGCGAGCTCTGCTCGCGAAGAAGCAGTTCGCGAGCAAAGCTCGCTCCTACTCAGATGCCCCTCTGGAGACCGCATGTCCGCCCTGTACATCCTGATTCCCGTCGCCATCGCCCTGGTCGGCTTCGCCATCTGGCTGTTCTTCTGGGCGGTGGACAGCGGCCAGTACGACGACCTGGACGGGCCGGCCCACAGCATCCTGTTCGACGACGAAGACCCGCTGCACAAGGCCGGCATCGAACAGGCAGAAGAGCAGAGCAAGCAGGACAAACCCGATGCCTGAACTGGCGCCCTTGCTGGTGTCGGCGCTGATTCTCGGCCTGCTCGGCGGCGGCCATTGCCTGGGCATGTGCGGCGGGCTGATGGGCGCCCTGACCCTGGCAATTCCGCCGGAGCGACGCGGCAGGCGCCTGCAGTTGCTGCTGGCCTATAACCTCGGGCGCATTCTCAGTTACAGCCTGGCCGGCCTGCTCCTGGGCCTGGCCGGCTGGGCTATCGCCGGCAGTAAGGCCGAGGTGGTGATGCGCACGCTGGCGGCACTGCTGCTGATCGCCATGGGCCTGTACCTGGCCGGCTGGTGGAGTGGCCTGACCCGCATCGAGGCACTGGGCCGCGGCCTGTGGCGCCACATTCAACCGCTGACGCGACGCTTTATGCCGGTCAGCAGCCTGCCGCGCGCCCTGGTGCTCGGCGGCCTCTGGGGCTGGCTGCCATGCGGCCTGGTCTACAGCACGCTGCTGTGGGCCTCCAGCCAGGGCAATGCACTGGACAGCGCCCTGCTGATGCTGGCCTTCGGCCTGGGCACCTGGCCGGTGCTGCTGGCTACCGGGCTGGCGGCCGAGCGCGTCACCGCCGTGCTGCGCAAACGCGGCGTACGCATGGCGGGCGGCCTGCTGGTCATCCTGTTCGGCATCTGGACCCTGCCTGGCCCGCACCAGCACTGGCTGATGGGGCATTAGAGCGGCTTCAGGCTTCAGGCTTCAGGCTTCAGGCTTCAGGCTTCAGGCTTCAGGCTACGCCACTACCGGCTAGGGTGAAGCTTTTTTCGCTCTTGCCTGCAGCTTGCCGCCTGAGGCCCTCCGGTTGATTCAAGTCAAGGCCACCACCCGCTCGCATCCCTAGACTGGCCGCACAGCCTGTCCAGGATTATTTCCCATGCAAGACGCCATCCAGTGGGATGCCGACCTGATCCGCCGTTACGATCTCGCCGGCCCGCGCTATACCTCCTACCCGACCGCCGTGCAGTTTCACGACGATATCGGCCCCTTCGACCTGCTGCATGCACTACGCGACAGCCGCAAGGCCAGGCGTCCGCTGTCGCTGTACCTGCACGTGCCGTTCTGCGCGCACATCTGCTACTACTGCGCCTGCAACAAGGTGATCACCAAGGATCGCGGCCGCGCCCTGCCCTATCTGGAAAAGCTCGAGCGGGAAATCGAGATCATCAGCCGCCACATCGACAGAACCCAGCCGATCGAACAGCTGCATTTCGGCGGTGGCACGCCGACCTTCCTCAGCCACGACGAACTGCGCCGCCTGATGCAGCACCTGCGCCAGCACTTCAACCTGCTCGACGACGACTCCGGCGACTACAGCATCGAGATCGACCCGCGCGAGGCCGATTGGTCGACCATGGGCCTGCTGCGCGAGCTGGGCTTCAACCGCGTCAGCCTCGGCGTGCAGGACCTCGACCCGGAGGTGCAGCGCGCGGTCAATCGCCTGCAGACCCTGGAAGAAACCCGCGCCATCGTCGAGGCAGCGCGCACGCTGCAGTTCCGCTCGGTGAACATCGACCTGATCTACGGCCTGCCCAAGCAGACGCCGGAACGCTTCGCCCGCACCGTCGCCGAAGTCATCGCCCTGCAACCGGACCGCCTGTCGCTGTTCAATTACGCGCATCTGCCCGAGCGTTTCATGCCGCAGCGGCGCATCAGCAGTGACGACCTGCCCAGCCCGACCGACAAGCTGGCCATGCTGCAGGCCAGCATCGAGCAACTGAAGCGCGCCGGTTATCGCTACATCGGCATGGACCACTTCGCCCTGCCCGACGACGAACTGGCCATCGCCCAGGAAGAAGGCACCCTGCAGCGCAACTTCCAAGGCTACACCACCCATGGCCACTGCGACCTGATCGGCCTGGGGGTATCGGCCATCAGCCAGATCGGCGATCTCTACAGCCAGAACGACAGCGATATCGCCAGCTATCAGCAGACCCTGGGCAACGGTCAGCTGGCGACGCGCCGCGGCCTGCACTGCAATGCTGACGATCGTCTGCGCCGCGCCGTGATCCAGCAGCTGATCTGCCATTTCCAGCTGCGCTTCGCCGACATCGAACAGGCCTACGACGTGGTATTTCCGCAATACTTCGCGGCGCTCTGGCCACAGCTGGAGCAGCTGCATCGCGACGGCCTGATCGAGCTGAGTGCGGCGGGTATCGAGGTGCGCCCGGCCGGACGCCTGCTGGTGCGCTCGCTGTGCATGCTGTTCGACCGTTATCTCAACGATCAGCTGCGCCAGCGCTTCTCGCGGGTGATCTGAACAGGGGCGCGCTTCAACTCATGGCCAGCGTGGTCGCCGCCTGCATCTGCTCGCTGGAAAGGCCATTCTCGCGCATCAGCTTGACCAGATTGGCGTTGGCCGAAGCCAGGGCGCCATTGAGCGAGGCCAGCTCGGTCTGCAGCGACTCCAGCTGCAGGCGTTTGGCCTCGGGATCGAGGCCCTGGTCGCGCATCAGGGCGTCGATCTGCGCCTGCTTCTCGGCGATCTGCGCGCGCAACTCGCGAATCATCTTGAGCAGGTCCTTGATCGCCTGGGGCAACTCGCTTTTGTCGATATCCTCGTTCCTGTCGGGCTTGGCCGACATGCTCCTGCCCAGCTCGGACAGGCTAACGCGCAGGCCCTCGCGCACCTCCTCGGGGCTGCGCTCGACTGCGCTGAATTGTCGCTGAACGCCCTGAGCGAGATTGCTCAGCGGGCCGCCGGATTGGATACGCATCGCGCCGTTCCCTGTCTTGGACTATGGTTCTACAGTCTGCATCGGCGCCGCAGGCCTGAACTTGAGCGCTCGGTCAGTCTGCATATGGCTGGCCGCCACCCCGAGCCTGCGGTAACCTTACAAGCATTGCGTGTATATCCAGGAAGCCCAACGATGTCCGAGAGCGTCAAGCTGCGTTCGCAGCATCAAGCCCATTGCAAGGATTGCAGCCTGGCAGCCTTGTGCCTGCCCATCTCTCTGAACATGGAGGACATGGACGCGCTGGACGAGATCGTCAAACGCGGCCGCCCGCTGAAGAAGGGCGAGTTCCTGTTCCGTCAGGGTGATGCCTTCGGTTCGGTGTTCGCCGTGCGCTCCGGTGCGTTGAAGACCTTCAGCCTGAGCGACGGCGGCGAGGAACAGATCACTGGCTTCCACCTGCCCAGCGAACTGGTCGGTCTGTCTGGCGTCGACGGCGAACGCTACCCGGTTTCGGCGCAGGCTCTGGAAACCACCTCGGTCTGCGAGATTCCCTTCGAGCGCCTCGACGACCTGGCCCTGCAACTGCCCCAGCTGCGCCGTCAGCTGATGCGCATCATGAGCCGCGAGATCCGCGACGATCAGCAGATGATGCTGTTGCTGTCGAAGAAAACCGCCGACGAGCGCATCGCCACCTTCCTGGTCAACCTCTCCGCACGCTTCCGCGCCCGCGGCTTCTCTGCCAACCAGTTCCGCCTGGCCATGTCACGCAACGAAATTGGTAACTATTTGGGCCTTGCGGTGGAGACGGTGTCTCGCGTATTTACCCGCTTCCAACAGAACAAGCTGCTCGAAGCCGAAGGCAAGGAAGTACACATTCTCGACCCGATCGAGCTGTGCGCATTGGCCGGCGGCAACCTCGACGTTTGAGTTCGCACGGTTCTCGCGGGCTCATGCATTCA
Source organism: Ectopseudomonas guguanensis (assembly GCF_900104265.1). Taxonomy (GTDB): domain Bacteria; phylum Pseudomonadota; class Gammaproteobacteria; order Pseudomonadales; family Pseudomonadaceae; genus Aquipseudomonas; species Aquipseudomonas guguanensis. The sequence goes on along the minus strand of NZ_FNJJ01000003.1, from coordinate 152,315 downwards.
GGACCCCACGATGATCTTTGACGAATTCAGCATCAAGACCCTGATCCGCCCGGTACCGGATTTTCCCAAGCCGGGCGTCATCTTTCGCGACATCACCCCGCTGTTCCAGTCGCCGCGTGCCCTGCGCATGGTCGCCGACAGCTTCATCCAGCGTTACGTCGAGGCCGAGTTCAGTCATATCGGCGCCATGGATGCCCGTGGCTTCCTGATCGGCTCGATCATCGCCTACGAACTGAACAAGCCGCTGGTGCTGTTCCGCAAACAGGGCAAACTGCCGGCAGACGTGCTCAGCGAGGGCTATCAGACCGAATACGGCGAGGCCTTCCTCGAGGTGCACAGCGACAGCCTGTGCGAGGGCGACTCGGTGCTGATCTTCGATGACCTGATCGCCACCGGCGGCACCCTGATCGCCGCGGCCAACCTGGTACGACGCATGCGCGCCAGCGTGTTCGAGGCCGCGGCGATCATCGACCTGCCGGAGCTGGGTGGTTCGCAGAAGCTGCAGGACGCGGGCATTCCCACCCTCACCCTGACCGCATTCGCCCTCGACGATCGCTGAGCCGTCACGCCCGCCGCGCAGGCGGGCTCTCGATTCAAGCCGGCACGACCGGCATCACCACAGCCATAGCCAGACTCCCATGCACGAACTCGAATTCGATCCCTCCAGTGACTGGCGTCAGCGCCTGGGCACCTTGATGGACGGCAAGCCCGTCCAACGCCTGATCACCCTGCTGATCATCGTCAACGCCGCCATTCTCGGCCTGCAGACCTCGCCCTCGATCATGGCCGACTGGGGCAAATCGCTGCTGATCCTCGACAGCCTGATCCTCGCCTGCTTCGTCATCGAGCTGGCGCTGCGCTTCACCGCGCGCGGCATCGGTCTGCTGCGCGATCCCTGGGCGGTGTTCGACTGCCTGGTGGTGGGCATCGCCCTGGTGCCGGCCAGCGGCCCCTTCGCCGTGCTGCGCGCCTTGCGCGTACTGCGGGTGCTGCGCCTGGTGTCGATCAACCCGAGCATGCGCAAGGTGGTGCAGGCGTTGCTCGCCTCGCTGCCGGGCATGGGCAGCATCGTCATGCTGATGGGGCTGGTGTTCTATGTCGCCGCGGTGATGGCCACCCAGCTGTTCGGCCAGAGCTTTCCGGAGTGGTTCGGCAGCATCGGCGCCAGCCTCTATACCCTGTTCCAGGTGATGACCCTGGAAAGCTGGTCGATGGGCATCGTTCGCCCTGTGATGGAGCAGCACCCGCTGGCCTGGATGTTCTTCGTGCCCTACATCCTCATCGCCACCTTCATGATGCTCAACCTGTTCATCGCGGTGATCGTCAACGCCATGCAGAGCACCCACGAGCCCAGCGCCGAGGAGCTGGCGGCCGCCGCCCGCGAGCAGGCGATTCTCGACGAATTGCGAGCACTGCGCAGCGAAGTGGCGGAGCTGCGGCGCAACGCGTCCTGACCCCTGCCCAATCGAAATGGCGGGCCCGCGCCGCCGTTTCGACTCTGCCGATCACTCGACACACCCGCCTTAAGTTGGCGGCGCCCGGCGCCGCCAAATCCGATAGTTACATCGTTCACTGACACAGTTGGTCCGTTGAGGCTAACCGCCTGCAACCCCGATGTTGTCACCCAGAGCCGTACAACAATCGGGAGCACCGACTCCCAGAAGAGGACTCGAACGATGAATGCAAGCGCCACCCTGCCCCAGCCGAAATCCAGCTTTCCGGTTCGTCGCATGGACTTCAGCTTCGCCGAAACGCCGAAATACTGGTTCTTCGACGATCCCTTCATGAGCCACTTCATGAACAACCTGTCGTCGCTGTTCCCCTACGGAGAGAAATTCTTCGTCGACAGCGTGCGGGCGGTGCGCGACCAGGTCAGCGAGCCGCAGCTGAAGAAGGACATCAGCGCCTTCATCGGCCAGGAGGCCATGCACTCCAAGGAGCATGCGGCCTATAACGACTATGCCAACGAGCACAATATCGACCTGGAGCGCCTGGAGCTGCGCATCAAGGTACTGCTCGAATGGACGACCCGCTTGAGCACCAAGAAACAGCGCCTGGCCGCCACCTGCGCACTGGAGCACTTCACTGCGACCATGGCCGAGCAACTGCTCAAGCGCGAAGACCTCACCACGCAGATGAACGACCCTAAGCTGTACCAGCTGTGGATGTGGCACGCCATCGAGGAGAACGAGCACAAGGCGGTGTGCTACGACGTGTACCAGAAGGTCTACGGCGGTTACTTCACCCGTACGCTGGTGATGCTGCTGACCACCGTGATGTTCCTCGGCGTGATCGGCTGGTTCCAGATTCACCTGCTGCGCAAGGACGGTCAGCTGTTCAACTGGCGCAGCTGGGGCTTCGGCCTGAAGAAACTGTTCGGCCCGCGCAACGGCTTCTTCACCAAGCTGATCGGCCCCTACCTGGACTACTACCGCCCCGGCTTCCATCCCAAGGATCACGACACCGAGAAGCTGGAGAATCGCTGGCGCGAGCGCCTCGGCTTCAGTAACTGATATTCCAAGGGCGGCCCAGGCCGCCCTTTTTCGTTCGAGTGCGCAGATTGCGGACCGTAGGAGCGGCTTCAGCCGCGAAAACCTCGCGGATAGTTCCGTTCCTGCGCCTCGCCTCCCCTCATCAGCATCGCCAAACGCCCTTCAGCCCAGGCGCAGCTGCCCCATGCCCTGCAGCACGCTGGCGCCGGTGAACAGCATGACGATCTGCTCCTCGGCCAGCGCACAGATCGCCTCGCGTCGCTGCGGCTGGCCGATGTAGTCCAGCGATTGCTCGAACAGGCTGCGACTGATCAGCCCCGAAACCTGGCGCACCGCCGCCGCGCTGACGATATCCGGCAGCAGCTTGAACTCGATGATGTCCTCGGCCATGTCGTCGGCGAAGTCGTCCATTACCTGGCGCAGGGCCTCGCGCAACACGGGCGAGGCGCCATGCAGCTCGCGCACCCCGATGATGAACGCCTCCGGGTGCTCGGCGACGAAGTCGAAGAACAGCTGCACCGTCTCGTGACACACTCGCCGCCCGCGCCCGAGATCGATACCCAGCAGTTTGGGCAGCAGCGGCCCGTCATCCTTTACCGCGCGCTGCGCGGCCTCGCGGCGCAGATCGCGCAGCGGTTGACGCAGCAGCCGGGTGATCTCGCCGATCACGGTCAGGCCGAGATCATCGACATCGCGAAAGTGACGGTAGAAGGTGTTGGGGTTGAGCCCCGCCTCGCGCGCCAGCTCGCGCAGGCCCAGGCTGCTGAGGCTGCGGCTGGTCGAGGTGAGACGTAACGCCGCCTCCATCAGCAGGCGCTTGCCAGGCGCTTCGCTGGCCCTGTCGCGTACCTGCGCATCGTCGTTGTGCATCCTTACCCCTACCTAAAGTTGGTTTGTCGATTCGATGGCTTGCCGCAGAGTATACACATGTCTACCTTGGTATACAGATGTAGACACCAACAAGAACGACAAGCAGGAGTCCGGCCATGAATGCGCCCGTGTCACCCCCTACCGCTGCCCGCCATTGCAAGATCGCCATCCTCGGCAGCGGCTTCTCCGGCCTCGGCATGGCCATCCGTCTCAAGCAACGGGGCGAGCAGGACTTCCTGCTGTTCGAAAAGGAAGCCGGCGTCGGCGGCACCTGGCGGGTGAACAACTACCCCGGTTGCGGCTGCGACGTGCAATCGCACCTGTACTCCTTTTCCTTCGAGCCCAACCCGAACTGGACGCGGATGTTCGCCAGGCAGCCGGAAATCAAGGCCTACCTGGAAGGCTGCTGGGAAAAGTACCGCTTGCAGGACAAGACCCTGCTGGACACCGAAGTGGTACAGATCCGCTGGGACGAGCACGCCGAGCTGTGGCACCTGCAGGATCGCGCCGGTAACCAGTACAGCGCGCAGTTCGTGGTTTCCGGCATGGGCGCCCTGTCGACACCCTCGATTCCCAGGCTCAAGGGCCTGGAGAACTTCACCGGCGAGGTGTTCCACTCGCAGCAGTGGAATCACGACTATGACCTGAGCGGCAAACGCGTGGCGGTGATCGGCACCGGCGCCTCGGCCATCCAGTTCGTGCCGCAGATTCAGAAGCAGGTGGCGCGCCTCGATCTCTACCAGCGCACCGCGCCGTGGATCATGCCCAAGCCCGATCGCGCCATTGGCGATGGCGAACGCCAGCGCTTCAAGCGCTTTCCGCTGGCGCAGAAGCTCTGGCGCGGCGCCCTGTACGGCATCCTGGAAAGCCGGGTGATCGCCTTCGCCTTCGCCCCGCGCCTGCTGCGCATGGCCCAGGGCATCGCCAAGCTGTACATCAGGAAGCAGATCAAGGACCCGGTGCTGCGCGCCAAGGTCACCCCGGACTACACCATGGGCTGCAAGCGGGTGCTGATCTCCAACGACTACTACCCGGCGCTGACCCAGGCCAACGTCGAGGTGATCACCGACGGTATCGCCGAAATCCTGCCGGGTGCCGTGCGCACCGCCGACGGCCAGGAGCGCGAAGTGGATGCCATCATCTTCGGCACCGGCTTCACCCCCAGCGACCCGCTGCCGCGCGGCACGGTGTTCGGCCGCGGCGGCGTCGACCTGCTCGACACCTGGCCCGAAGGCCCGGAAGCCTACAAGGGCACCATGACCGCGGGCTTCCCCAACCTGTTCTTCCTCATGGGGCCGAACACCGGCCTGGGCCACAACTCCATGGTCTACATGATCGAGTCGCAGATCACCTATGTGCTCGGCGCCCTCAGGCAGCTCGAAGAAGGCCAGCTGCAGAGCCTGGAACCCAAGCGCGAGGCGCAGGACGCCTTCAACCGCAAGATCCAGGGCACCCTCGGCAGCACCGTATGGAACGCCGGCGGCTGCATGAGCTGGTATCTGCACCCGGTCAGCGGGCGCAACTGCACGGTGTGGCCGGGCTTCACCTGGCGCTTTCGCATGCTGACGCGCAACTTCGATCCGCATGCCTACCACTTCAGCCGCAAGCACGCCGCCCACCCGGCGCAGAGCAATGCCATCACCCTCGCCGCGCAGGAGGTCAGCGCATGAAATCCTTCGAGAACAAGGTTGCCGCCATCACCGGCGCCGGCTCCGGTATCGGCCGCGCCCTCGCCTATCACCTGGCGCGCCAGGGCTGCCACCTGGCACTGTCCGACGTCAATGTCGAGGGCCTCAAGGAAACCGTCGAGCAGGCCCGCAAGCTCGGCGTCACCGTCAGCGGACAACGCGTCGACGTCGCCGACCGAGCTGCCGTCGAGGCCTGGGCCGAGCAGGTCGTCAGCGAGTTCGGCCGGGTCAACGCCATCTTCAACAATGCCGGCGTGGCTCAGGGCGGCACCGTGGAGGGCAACGACCATGCTGACTACGAATGGATCATGAACATCAACTTCTGGGGCGTGGTCAACGGCACCAAGGCCTTCCTGCCCTACCTCAAGGCGGCCGGCCAGGGTCACGTGATCAACGTCTCCAGCGTGTTCGGCCTGTTCTCCCAGCCGGGCATGAGCGCCTACAACGCCAGCAAGTTCGCCGTGCGCGGCTTTACCGAATCGCTACGCCAGGAACTGGACATGGCCGATTGCGGGGTTTCCGCCAGCTGCGTGCATCCGGGCGGCATCAAGACCAACATCGCCAAGACGGCGCGGATGAACGACAGCCTGGCCAAGGTCACCGGCCAGGAAGCCGAGCAGGCGCGCCAGCAGTTCCACGACCAGTTGCTGCGCACCACGCCGGAACAGGCGGCCAAGGTCATCGTAAACGGAGTGCTGGCCAACAAACGGCGCATTCTGATCGGTGCCGATGCCCATGCCCTGGACTGGATGCAGCGCAGCATGCCGGCGCTGTATCAGCGCCTGGTGACCGTCTCGATGCGCCTGGCGGCGCGCTTTGCACCGAAACCGAGGAGCGTGAACAAGGTGAGTGAGGCGACCGAGTAGAGGCGCGTCAGCAGCAGACACAGGGCCGGCCATTGCCGCAATGCTGTTCACTTAAGAAACGGTCAAACACGACCAGCCCCCGCGCCCCTTTGGGGAGAGGGGAAACTGGCGGTTTCGCGGTGTTTTCGGCCCTCTCCCCCAGCCCCTCTCCCATAAATGGGAGAGGGGAGCCAATCGCGTTGAACCTGGGAAAGGTATCAGGCCATCGCCGGCCCTGTGCGTTTGTCGGGCAACGCTCACAACGCCTGCGTCTGCGTTAAGGTGAGCAGACAGACGCACCACTCATCCACGCGGCGCCGCTACCGGCTCCCGGCTGGAACCTCGGTGTAGCGTCGACGCCGAGGGCGGCGCCTTGATCCACGAGGTGGCCTCATGAGCGCACTTACCTGCACCCACCGCGATCACATCATCCGCGCCAGTGTCATGGAGCATCCCGGCCTGCCCACGCCCTGGGCCGGCGGATGCCAGATCACCGACCCCGACGGCAACACCAGCAAACGCCAGACCCTGCCGGTGGACTATGCCTTCATGGATGACCTGCACAAGGCCCAGCACGCGTCCATCGCCCACGGCAAATGGCTGGTGGACCAGAAGCTGGATCACGGCCGCAACTGGCATTGAGGCCAACCCAGACGTAGGGTGCGCCGCGCGTACCGATGGCCTGCAGTGGGTCCTTCTGCAATGTGCAGGGGCGATGCACGCGGCGCACCTACGGACATCCGGGAGAATTCGAAGTCTCCCGCGGATTTCCATCCAGGCTACGAACGGTCGCGCAACGGATCGAGCAAGGGTTTGAGACCGTTGTGGTCGATCTCCTGCATCAGCGCGAGCAGTTGCCCCAATTCGCCCTTGGGAAAACCCGTGCGGGCGAACCAGTTGAGGTAGTGGCCCGGCAGGTCGGCGATCAGCCGATCCTTGTACTTGCCGTAGGGCATGCGACGGGTCACCAGGAGTTTCAGCGCTTCGGGGTTCATCGGTGGCTCGAATGGCGAAAAAGAACCCCGCCATTGTGCCAGGCATCAGTCGCGCAGTGCTTCGCGTACGAAATCCAGGCGATCCTGGCCGAAGAACATCTCGCCATCGACGAAACAGGTCGGTGCGCCGAATACACCGCGCTTGACCGCCTCTTCGGTGCTCGCCTTGAGCGCGTCCTTCACCGCAGGTTCGGCGATCTGCGCCTGCAACGCCTGGGCGTCGAAGCCGGCCGCCGTCAGCACTTCGGCCACCTTGGTCGGATCGCCCATGTGAATACCTTCGACCCAGATCGCCTGGAACAGCGCCTGCAAGGCATCGTCGAAACGCTCCGGCTGATGCAATTGAACGGCCACCAGCAAGCGCATCAATGTCAGGGTATTGATCGGGAAATGTGGGTTGAAGCGCATCGGTACGCCGTAGCGCTCGGCGAAGCGCGCCAGGTCGCGCAGCATGTAGCGCCCCTTGGCCAGAATCATCGCCGGCGAGGCGTTGCCGGTAGCCTGGAACACAGCGCCCAGCAGCATCGGCCGATAGACCAATTCAGCCCCGGCGTCGCGACATAGATCAGGTAGCTGGGTATGGGCCAGGTAGGAGGCCGGACTGCCCAGGTCGAAGAAGAACTCCACCGTCTTGCTCATGGCTTTCACTCGCTCGTTATTGTGGTTATGGGTTCAGCGCAGATTACCAGCGCTCGATCCACGGGCGCAGATCCAGCTCGAAGGTCCAGGCGTCGCGCGGCTGGGCGTGCAGGAACCAGTAGCTGTCGGCGATGTGCTCGGGATCGAGAATGCCATCCTGATCCTTCCTGGCGTACAGCTCGGGAAAGCTGTCGCGGATGAAGGCGGTATCGATGGCACCGTCCACCACCACATGGGCGACATGGATATTCAGCGGTCCCAGCTCGCGCGCCATGCTCTGCGCCAGCGCGCGGATGCCGTGCTTGGCGCCGGCAAAGGCGGCGAATCCGGCGGCGCCCCGCAGCCCGGCCGTGGCACCGGTGAACAGGATGGTGCCGCGTCCACGCGTGACCATGCGCTTGGCCACCGCCTGGCTGGTGAGAAAGCCGGCGAAGCAGGCCATTTCCCAGATCTTGAAGTACTTGCGCGCGGTTTCTTCGAGAATGCTGCACGGCACGTTGGCGCCGATGTTGAACACCATCGCCTCGATGGGGCCGATGTCACGCTCGATGCTTTCGACCAACTCGGCCACCTGCTCCTCGCGCCGCGCATCGGAGGCGAAACCATGGGCCTCGCCGCCTGCGCTGCGGATGTCCTCCAGCAGCGGCTGCAGCTTGTCCAGGCTGCGGCGGGTGACGCAGGCAACATAGCCCTCACGGGCAAAACGCCGGGCGATGGCGCCACCGGTGGCATCGCCTGCGCCAATGATCAATGCGACTTTCTTGTTTTCATTCATGGCCTTCTCCATTGACTAACGATCGTTAGCTTAACGAACGTTATGCTATGCTCCCAGGCAGGTCAAGTCACCCCCACCACGGAGTCATCCATGCGTTATTCCGCTGAACACAAGGCCGAAACTCGCGAGCGCCTGCTTGCCAGCAGCGGCGCCATCGCCAAGCAGCAAGGTTTTGCCGTGACCGGCGTGGATGCCATGATGAAGACCATCGGCCTGACCGGCGCGGCGTTCTACAGTCACTTTCCAAGCAAGGACGCCCTGTTCGCCGAGCTGGTCGAGCGCGAACTGCGCAACAGCCTGGCGCGCCTGGGCGGCGAACCGGGCGAAGCCGGACGCGACAAACTGCGACGCTGCCTGGCAGCCTACCTCAACCTGGCGCATGTCGAGCAGCCCGACAAGGGCTGCGTGTTGCCCGCCCTGGGCGCGGAAATCGCCCGCGCCGACGAAAGCGTGCGGCAGCGCACCGAGCAACAGATCCTGCAGCTGCATACGACCTGGGCCGAGATCATCGGCGACGCACAGCAGGCCTGGACACTCCTCGCGCAATGCCTGGGTAGTCTGCTGCTGGCGCGCATGATGGCCAGCCAGGAATCCCGCCAGCAGGTACTGGGCGCCAGCCTGGACATGCTCGAACACACATTGCAGCCTGTCGGCTGAGCAGCGATACCGTTAACCTAGGCAAGTTCTTTCTGCCAGGATCGATCCATGTCTCTCACCCCCTCCCCGCTGGTTGGTGAAACCCCGCTGCACGCCGTCGAGGTACGCATTCTCGGTTGCCTGATCGAGAAGCAGCTGACCACCCCGGAAACCTACCCGCTGACCCTCAATGCCGTGCAACTGGCCTGTAACCAGAAGACCAGCCGCGAACCGCTGATGCAGCTGGAAACCGGTGAGGTCGGCCGTTACCTGCGCAGCCTCGAGGGGCGCAAGCTGGTGCACCTGGTCATGGGCAGTCGCGCCGACCGCTGGGAACAGCGCTGCGACAAGCAGCTGGAACTGGTCAAGCCGCAGACGGTGCTACTGGGCCTGCTGATGCTGCGCGGCCCGCAGACCCTCAACGAACTGCTCACGCGCAGCAACCGCATGCACGACTTCGACGACGTGGCCGAAGTCCAGCATCAGCTGGAGCGCCTGATCGCTCGCGGCCTGGCCGTGCTGCTGCCACGCCAGAGCGGCCAGCGTGAGGATCGCTACATGCATTTGCTGGGCGAACCCGCCGATCTGGAAAGCCTCCTGGCCAGCCGTCCCGCCGCGCGCACCGAAGCCGGGGCACCTAACGAAGATCGTCTGGTCGAACTGGAAGCGCGTATCGCTGCGCTCGAAGAGCGCCTGGCCCGCCTCGAAGGCGCGCAATGACAAAAGAATACCTATGCAAAAGGAGCCCACAGCGTTGAATCTCAAGACCCGTTTCAGCCTGATTCTCACGGCCGCCCTGCTCGCGGCCGGCTGCAGCAGCACTGCCGACCAATCCGAGCCGGCGGCCAAGCCCGCCGATCCCGCACAGGGCTGCACCTCTTCTGCGGTCGAGCATCTCAAAGGCAAGGCCGCCACCGCGGAACTGCTCGAACAGGCGCGCCAGCAGGCGGGCGCCAGTACCGCTCGCATACTGACGCCAAACAGCGTGGTGACCTTGGAATACAATGGCCAACGCCTTAACCTCAATGTCGATGATCAGCGAGTGATCACCCGCGTCTCCTGCGGCTGATGCCATCGGTGCGGGTTTACCCCGCACCCCTTGCCGACAACGCCCCACCACCCTTGCACAGGCCAATGCCATGACCTCCCAAGTGGAACCCTGCGCCGAGCTGATGCTGGACAACCAGCTGTGCTTCGCCCTCTATTCCACCTCGCTGATGATGACCAAGACCTACAAGCCTCTGCTGCAGGCTCTGGGGCTGACCTACCCGCAGTACCTGGCCATGCTGGTGCTGTGGGAAAACGAAGGCATCACCGTCAGCGAAATCAGTGCGCGCATGCTGACCGACCCGGGTTCACTCACCCCCCTGCTCAAACGCCTGGAAAGCGAAGGCCTGCTGCAGCGCCAGCGCAGCAGTCAGGACGAACGGGTCGTGCAACTCCACCTGACCGACAAGGGCCGCGCCCTTCACGAACAGGCCAAGGCCATACCGGCCTGCATCCTCAAGGCCTCGGGCCTGGATATCGAGCAGCTCGGCAAACTGCGCGATGATCTGATCGCCCTGCGCACGCAGCTGCAGGACGCCCTCTGACCGCAGGCGCTGGTCGCCTCCCTTCTCTGCGGCAAATGCCTGCGTTGCACGTTTCTGGCTGACGACAGCGCAATCGCTGCTATCGCGGCGCAATCCCGGCCGCCTCCTGCTGTGCACTCAATATTGAAATCGGCAGCTCACCCGGTAATTCCTGCAGCCAGATAGCGCTGAAACCCGCTCAGGCTCTAGTTATTCCAAAAAAGCAGAAACGGTATAGCGAAATACTCCAAACATTTATCTTGCGCACTAAATATTTGCGCAATATAGTTCACCCCATGGAAACGGTTAGCGCACAAAACATTAGCGAGCCAATCCATTTCAACTACCTAATCGAGGATCACCGTCATGACTATCGAAAACGTTCTCTACCGCGCCACCGCTGAAGCCTTTGGCGGCCGTGAAGGCCGCGCCGTCTCCTCCGACGGCGTCCTGGACATCGCCCTGACCACTCCGAAAGAACTCGGTGGCGCAGGCGGTAACGGCACCAACCCGGAACAACTGTTCGCCGCCGGCTACTCCGCCTGCTTCCTCGGCGCCCTGAAGTTCGTCGCCGCCCGCGACAAGCTGAGCATCCCGGCTGACACCTTCATCGAAGGCACCGTCGGCATCGGCCCGATTCCCACCGGTTTCGGCATCGAAGTGGAACTGCGCATCAGCCTGCCGGGCCTGGACGCTGATGCTGCGCAAACCCTGGTGGATCGCGCGCACATCGTCTGCCCGTACTCCAACGCCACCCGCGGCAACATCGACGTCACCTTGACCATCGTCTGACAGCTACGGCCGAGCGCTCAGGGCCATCCCTGAGCGCAGCCCAAGAGGAGAATCGCCATGAAAACCCGCACCCTGTTCGCCACCGCCCTGACCGCCCTCTCGCTCAGCGCATCGCTCGGCGCCTTCGCCCAGAGCACCGACACCACGCTGTACCGCTATGGCCTGGATCTGGATATCGCCCAGGTGATTTCCATCGAAGTGCCCAACAGCCCGCAGTGCGAAGTCGTGACCGCGAAGATGACCTATCGCAACAGCGCGGGCGAAGTGGAAGCGCTCAACTACGAGCAACTCTCCAGCGTTTGCGCCAACCAGAACTGACCCCAGCAGCCCTCTACCGACAGGAGTTTGATCATGAACATTTCGCGCACTCTGACCGCCGGGCTGCTTGCCCTGGCTGTAAGCAACAGCTTCGCCGCCGGCAGTGCCGGTGTGGAACGCACCACCCAAGGCTTTCTCGATGCACTGGCAAGCGGCGGCGGCCAGCCGCTGGAAACCCTCTCGCCCAAGGATGCCCGCGCTGTGCTGGTGGGCGCTCAGGCCAGCGTCGAGGTGGACCTGTCCGGCATCAAGGTGGACACCCAGGTGATCCAGGTGAACGGTCAATCGATCACCCTGAAAGTGGTACGCCCTGAAGATGCCCAGGGTGTGTTGCCCGGCTTCATGTTCTTCCATGGCGGCGGCTGGGTGCTGGGTGACTACCCAACTCACGAACGTCTGATCCGTGATCTGGTGGTGGGCTCCGGCGCCGCGGCGATCTACGTCGACTACACGCCATCGCCGGAGGCCAAGTATCCGACCGCGATCAACCAGGCCTACGCCGCCACCAAGTGGGTGGCTGAGAACGGCAGCAAGATCGGTGTCGACGGTTCGCGTCTGGCCGTGGCCGGCAACAGCGTCGGCGGCAACATGGCGGCCGTGGTGGCCATTAAGGCCAAGGAAGCCGGCACACCCAAACTGCGCGCTCAGGTGCTGCTGTGGCCGGTGACCGATGCCAATTTCAACAACGCCTCCTACAACCAGTTCGCCGACGGCCACTTCCTGACCCGCGGCATGATGGAATGGTTCTGGGACAACTACACCACCGACCCCAAGCAGCGTAACGAGATCCATGCATCGCCGCTGCGCGCCAGCCTGGAACAGCTCAAGGGCCTGCCGCCAGCGCTGGTGCAGACCGCCGAGATGGACGTGCTGCGCGACGAAGGCGAAGCCTACGCCCGCCGCCTGGACGCCGCCGGTGTGCCGGTGACCGCCGTACGCTACAACGGCATGATCCACGACTACGGCCTGCTCAACGTGCTGGCTGAAGTCCCGGCGGTACGCTCCGCCATGGATCAGGCTGCGCAAACGCTGAAGAACAGCCTCAAGTAAGCGGCTGAAAAACGAAACCCCGCCACCGTCACCGGTCGCGGGGTTTTCATTTGCCTGGCCGGTGCGCGCCGCGTGCACCTTCTTGAATTACATCAGACCGCTAACCTGTTCCCAGGTCAGATCCAGACACTTGCGCGCTTTCTCCACCAGCTCGTCGATCTCGGCAGAGCTGATCACCAGGGGTGGCGCGATGATCATGGTGTCGCCCACGGCGCGCATGATCAGACCGTTGTTGAAGCAGTGGCCACGGCAGATCATGCCCACACCCAGATCACCCGAGAAACGCTTGCGCGTGGCCTTGTCCTGCACCAGCTCAATCGCGCCGAGCATGCCAACGCCACGCACTTCGCCCACCAGCGGATGATCCGCCAGTTCACGCAGGCGCTTTTGCAGGTAAGGCGCGGTGTCTGCCTTCACCCGTTGGACGATGCCTTCTTCCCGAAGCAGGCGCAGGTTCTCCAGCCCCACCGCCGCCGCCACCGGATGGCCGGAATAGGTGAAGCCGTGGTTGAAGTCGCCATGCGCCTCGATCACCTCGAACACCTTGTCGCTGACGATCAGCCCACCCATCGGCACATAGCCGCTGGTGAGGCCCTTGGCGATGGTCATCAGGTCCGGTTTGAGGTCGTAGTACTGGCTGCCGAACCATTCGCCGGTACGGCCGAAACCGCAGATCACCTCGTCGGCCACGAACAGAATGTCGTACCTGGCCAGGATCTCCTTGATCCGCGGCCAGTAGGTCTCGGGCGGGATGATCACGCCGCCGGCGCCCTGGATCGGCTCGGCGATAAAGGCGGCAACGTTCTCTTCGCCCAGCTCGAGAATCTTCTTCTCCAGCTGATCGGCAGCCCAGATGCCGAATTCTTCCGGCGACTGGTCGCCGCCCTCGCCGAACCAGTAGGGCTGCGGGATATGTGCGATGCCCGGAATCGGCAGATCGCCCTGTTCGTGCATGAACTTCATGCCGCCGAGGCTGGCGCCGGCCACAGTGGAGCCGTGGTAGCCGTTCTCGCGGCCGATGATGATCTTCTTGTTCGCCTTGCCCTTGCACGCCCAGTAGTGGCGTACCAGACGCAGCATGGTGTCGTTGCCTTCGGAGCCCGAACCGGTGAAGAACACGTGGTTCATGCCGGCCGGCGCCAGCTGGGAGATGGCGTGGGCCAGCTCCAGCACCGGCGGGTGGGCGGTCTGGAAGAAGGTGTTGTAGAACGGCAGCTGCCGCATCTGCTTGGCTGCCGCTTCGACCAGTTCCTCGCGGCCGTAGCCGACCGCCACGCACCACAGGCCGGCCATGCCATCGAGGATCTTGTTGCCCTCGCTGTCCCACAGGTGCACGCCCTTGGCTTCAGTGATGATGCGCGGACCTTTTTCGGCCAGCTGCCTGTAATCACTGAACGGCGCCAGGTGGTGGGCCTGGCTCAGGGCCTGCCAGTGTGCGGTTTTCGAGTGGTTCATGTCGCCTCCTTCGATCCGTGACATCACAGGTACCAGCGGTATTCGCGCGGGCTGATGTCGTGCATGAAGGCCAGGTGATCCTGGCGTTTGTTTTCGCAATAGACCATGACGAACTCGCTGCCGAGGCCGGCCGCGACGCGCTCGCTGGCCTGCATGCGGCGCACGGCGTCGAGCATGTCCTTGGGAAAGTCGACGCCACTTTGGCGGTCGTCATTCAGTGGTGCGATGGGCTCGACCTGGGCGTCGAGCCCCTGCTCGATACTGGTCAGCAGCGCCGCCAGCACCAGATAGGGGTTGGCATCGGCGCCCGGCAGGCGGAACTCCAGGCGCAGGTTGCGCGCGTCCGACTCGGGAATGCGCACGCAGGCGTCGCGATCCTCGAAGCCCCAGCTGGCCTTGCTCGCCGAGTTCACCTGGGCGCCGAAGCGACGGTAGCTGTTGTGGTTTGGCGCGTAGATCGGCATCAGCTCCGGCAGCAGTTCCAGACAACCGGCCACGGCATGCCGCAGCGGGCGCTGCTCGTCACGGACCAGCAGGTTGTCACCGGCCTCGTCGTACAGGCTGACGTGGATGTGCATGCCGCTGCCCGGATACTGCAGGTAGGGCTTGGCCATGAAGCTGGCGCGATGGCCGTACTTGAGCGCCACGCCACGGGTCAGCCGGCAGAACAGCGCCGACCAGTCGGCCGCCTGCATGGGATCGGCGTTATGGCTGAAGTTGATCTCGAATTGCCCCGGGCCGATCTCGGCGGTGATCACCGTGGTATCGATGCCCTGCAGCCGCGCGGTCTCGGTGATGTCGTCGAGCACCTCGGCGAAACGCGAGAGACGCTCGATATGCATGTTCGGCTGGTCGTCGGCATCGCCGCTCAGGTCATCGCGCGGGTACTGCGGCAGGCCGTCCTTGAGCGCCTTGTCGAACAGGTAGAACTCCAGCTCGAAGGCCACCACCGGACGAATGCCACGCGCGGCCAGGCGCTGCACCACGCGCGCCAGCACCTCGCGCGGTTCGAACTCGATGGGCGCTTCGGTGCCGTCGGAGCTGATCAGCATCTGCCCCAGCGGCTGGCGCTCCCAGTTCACCAGCTTGAGCGTGCCGGGAATCAAGCGCCGTGGCGCATCCGGATCGCCATCGTGGAAGCAGTAGTCGCCGATTTCGTACAGCCCGCCCTGGGCACCCAACAGCACGCAGTTCTGCGGCAGCTTGAGGGCGCTGCCGGCGGCGACCTTTTCCAGCATCTCGATGGGATAGCGCTTGCCGTAGAAATGCCCGGGGATGTCCAGGCAGATCAGGTCGACGAAGCGCACCTCGGGGTGGGCCTGGCGGAATTGGCGGACTTCGTCGAGCAGCTCGACTCGGGTGGCGTTCATTATGATTGTTTCCGGTTCACGAGTAGGTTCAGGTGTAGATCCACAGCACGCGCGCTGGCGTATCGCCCTGGTTGGCATAGCGCAGGCGCGCGTAGCTCGGTACCTGGAAGGCATCGCCGGGATACAGGGTGGCGCTCTGTTCGTCCTCGCCCAGCCACAGGGTCAGCTGGCCTTCGAGCACGTAGCCGGCCTGCTCCGAACGGTCGCTCATCTGTCGCTCGCCACTGCTGGCGCCCGGTTCGAGCAGGCTGTCGACCACCATGAAGGCGCCCTGCAGGGTGGGCGAGGCCATGATGTCGGTGATGCCACCGGCCAGGTACAGGGTGCGGCGCTCATCCGGGCGCGTGACCCAGTCCAGCGCCTTGGGTTTGGGCAGGCTGTAGAAATAGGTGGTGGGCACGTCGAGCGTCTCGGCGATGGCGGTCAGATCCGCCACTGTCGGCCGTGACAGGCCGCGCTCGACCTGCGACAGAAAGCCCACGGAACGACCGATGCGCTCGGCCAGCTCGTTGAGGGTGACCTTCTTGTGCTTGCGCAGGTCGTGGATAAGCACGGCCAGGGCCGCCATCTCCAGATTCTTGTCCATATCAGGGCTGTCCATTTCAGAAATAGTCCCGCAGGCGATACCAGGCCTTGCCGATGGCCTCCAGGGGAGCGGCCAGGCGCTCGCCGAAGGGAAAGGCGGGATTGCGCAGTTGCCGGTACAGCGCCAGCTCATCGCCATTGCCGAGAATCGCGTCACTGACCGCCCGCGCAGCCGCGAGCGTGGGCAACACGCCATGCCCGGAGAAGCCCTGCAGCCAGTAGCGACCGTTTTCGCCGCCGACATCCGGCGTACGCGCACGGGTCACGTCGATATGCCCGCCCCAGGCGAAGTCGATGGCCACGCCCGACAGTTGCGGGAAGACGCGTTCGAGGAACGGCCGCGTCGCCGCCGCCATGTCCTTCGGCAGGCCGCCGAGATAAGTGCAACCGCCGCCGAACAGCAGACGGTGATCGGGCGTGCGGCGGAAATAGTCGAGTACGAACTGGTTGTCGGTGACGCAGGCATTGCGCGGCAGCAATGCCTCGGCCCGCTCGGCGCCCAACGGTTCGGTGGCGATCTGGTAGGTGCCCACTGGCAGAATGCGCCGCGCCAGGCGTGGCTCCAGATCGTCGATATAGGTATTGCAGGCCAGCACCAGATTGTCGGCCTGCACGCTGCCCTGCTCGGTACGCACCCGGTAGCCCGCGCCATGGGCCTCCTGGCTCAGCGCGCAACTCTGCTCGAAGATCTGCCCGCCGGCGCGGACGACAGCCTCTGCCAGGCCGAGCGCCAGCTTGAGCGGGTTGAGATGCCCGGCCTCGGGGTCGTAAAGGCCGGCGTGATAGCGCTCGCTGGCGACCCACTCCGGCATCTGCTGGCGGGAGACGAACTGCAGCGCGTGGTGCCCCCACTTGTAGGCGGCCTCCTCCTGCCATTCGTGCAACAACGCGACCCGCCTTGGCAGCACCGCCGTCCACAGATGGCCACGGCGATAATCGCAATCGAAGCCATGGCGCTGCGGCAATTCGCGCAGCTCCCGCGCAGCCCAGGCCATGCCGTCCCAGAGGCGGCGAGCACGCTCGATGCCGAGCGTTTTCTCCAGCGGCGGCATATCGCAGGACCAGCCGAGAATCGCCTGCCCGCCATTGCGTCCGGAGGCCGCCCAGGCCACGCGACTTGCTTCCAGAACGATCACCCGCTTCCCAGCCTCGGCCAGGCGCAAGGCGCTATGCAGGCCACTGAAGCCGGCGCCAATGACCAGCACATCGCACTGCAGTTGCCCCTGCAAAGGGGGATACGGCGTCAGTCGATCCTTGCAGCTATGGGCGTAGTAGCTGTCGACGTGCTCACTGGCGTGGCGAAACATAGACGACTCATGAAATTTAAAATAATTAATTTCATGAAAATCTATAGAGATAAATTCACAAAGGCAAGCTCGAGCGGCTTGAGGGCGCCCTGCGAAAGACTACCCGCAGCCGACCTCAGGCCACCTGCTGCTGCAGCTCCACGGCACATTCGAGATGGCTGAACAGCGCTTCGTCTATCGCCTGCGCCAATACCCGGCGCAGACCTTCGCTGCCGAGAAAGGCATCTCGCGCCGCCGCCGAGCGCCATTGCCCTTCTACCTGCCAGGTCAGCGGATCACTGCGCAGCGAGAAAATCCGCAGGCGCAGGCAACCGGGAATGTCCCGACCTACCTCGTCCAGCCGCGCCAGGCACTGCCCCAACCGGGTCGAGCGATCCTGGCGGGCGCGAACGGTCATACGGTGAATGATGCTCATGGCAACCTCCTGGAATGAGTCAGTACAGACCGGCAGCGTTTCGCTGCAACACATGGGGCGCCGCTTGCGGCTCGGCGAAAGCTGCATTGCCGCCGGCTCGGGAATCGAGCCAGGCCGTGGCAAGCAGCAGTAGCGTCAGTGGCGCGATCAACCATTTGCTGGACATGGTTCGCTCCTTGATTGACAGGTGGGGCACCGCTCAGCGGGTACATCGCTAATGCATGGCTTCGAGCCGACGCAGAGGAACGGCGCGATGGCTACAGAGATTAAGAGGAAGGTCACCAGAGCGTTAGTCGATTACTGGCAGATTCTTGCCTAAAACTGCAGCCTCAGAATTTGCACCAGGCAGGTGCAATGGGCAGCAGGACTCCTTGAAATACTCTGTATCAGCGGCCATTTGCCCATTACTGGCAAATATTTGCCTAATCCTGCCGCCCCTCATGACTTGCCTGAAAAACCTGGCTAGGCTTCGCTGACTTCCCGGAGGCGCGCCATGCAGTCACCCACCCACACCGCGACAAATCTCGACACCCCTCTAGCCGAACTCAGTCACGAAATGGCGCGCCTGGTCGATCGCTTCGTGCCCGAGGACGGTTTGCACCTTACGGCCATTCCCGGCCTCAAGCTGGCGCGCGCCACCTCGCCAAGCCTGCCGATACAGACGGTCTACGATCCCTGCCTGTGCATCATCGCGCAGGGGCGCAAGGAGATACGCCTAGGCGACGAACTCTATGTCTACGACCCGCTCAATTATCTGGTGGCGTCGGTGGTGTTGCCGGTCACCGGCCGGGTGATCGAAGCCAGTCCGGAGGCGCCGTACCTGAGTCTCGCGCTGGAGATCGACCCGGCCCTGATCAGCAGCCTGCTGACCGAGATGCCGCCCATCCCGGCGCCTGATGCAGCCTCGCAACGCGCCCTGTTTCTCGACCGTCTCGACCCGCGCCTGCTGGATGCGGTGATCCGCCTGCTGCGTCTGCTGGAAACCCCGCGCGACATCGCCATGCTGGCGCCACTGGCCCTGCGCGAGATTTTCTACCGGATGCTGCTCAGCCCGCAGGGCCACCGCCTGCATGAAGTGGTAGTCGCCGACGGCCAGAGCCAGCGCATCTCCCGCGCCATCGAGTGGCTGCGCAAGAACTTCGACCAGCCGCTGCGCATCGAAGAACTGGCCCGCGAAGTCAACCTGAGCCCATCGACCCTGCATCACCGTTTCAAGGCCGTCACCGCCTTCAGCCCGCTGCAATATCAGAAGCAACTGCGCCTGCAGGAGGCTCGCCGGCTGATGCTGTGCGACAACCTCGAGGCCGCCGCGGCCAGCTACCGCGTCGGCTACGAGAGCCCTTCGCAGTTCAGCCGCGAATACAGCCGCCTGTTCGGCGCCCCGCCGCAGCGCGATATCGCGCGCCTGCGTCAGGCGGCGCAGAGCCAGGTCGCGTCCTGAACGCTGCCTTCTGTGGGAGGCGCTTCAGCGGCGAGCTTTTCCGCCCTTGGTTAAAGGATGATCGCGGCTAAAGCCCCTCCCACGATTCCTGCTACAGCCCCATCTGCTTGGCGATGATCTCGTTCATGATCTCGCGCGTGCCACCGCCGATGGAAAGGATGCGGTTGTCGCGGTACAGGCGCTCGACCAGGGACTCGCGCATATAGCCCATGCCGCCCATGATCTGCACGGCATCGTAGGTAAGGCGGTCGGCGATATCGGTGGCGAAGTTCTTGGCCATGGAGATTTCCTTGATCACGCTCCTGCCGGCCGCCATCTGCGCGGCCTGGCGGTAGGTGAATTCGCGGGACACCTCGAGCTGCGTGGCCATTTCGGCCAAACGGTGCTTGAGCACCTGGAACTTGCCCACCGGCTTGCCGAACGCCTGGCGCTCGCGTGCCCATTTCAGCGACTCCTCCAGCGCCAGCTGCGCGGTCATGTTGGCCATGATCGCCAGGCTCAGACGTTCGCTCTGGAAGTTGGCCATGATGCAGGCGAAGCCGGCGTTCTCCACGCCGATCAGGTTCTCCACCGGCACCCTGCAGTCGTCGAAGAACAGCTCTGCGGTGTCGGACGCCCACCAGCCCATCTTCTTCAGCTTGCGGCCGACGCTGAAACCCGGGGTGCCCTTCTCCACCAGCAACAGGCTGACGCCGCCAAAACCTTCACCCCCCGTGCGCACCGCGACCGTGTAGTAGTCGGCGCGCACGCCGCTGGTGATGAAGGTCTTGCTGCCATTGATGCGGTAGTGATCGCCGTCACGCACGGCGCGGGTCTTGAGGTTGGCCACGTCGGAGCCGCCCGATGGCTCGGTCACCGCCAGCGCCATGATCTTCTCGCCGGCCAGCACCTGCGGCGCCACGCGCTCGCGCACGGCGGGCTTGGCCCACTTGACGATGGGCGGCAAGCCGATATCCAGCGAACCGAGCCCGGCCACCAGGCCGCCGGAACCGCAGCGCATCAACTCCTCGCTGGCCGCGACCTTGGCGAACACATCGCCCTCATGGCTGCCGCCGTACTGTTCGGGATAGCCGATACCGAGGATGCCCGCCGCGCCCGCCCTCTGATAAAGCTCACGAGGAAACTCCTCGGCCTCCTCCCATTCATCGATATGCGGAAGGATCTCGCGCTCAACGAAACGCCGGACGGAATCGCGAATCAGTTGGTGGGAATCATCGAAGTACGACTGGGGGGCGGCCATGCGGGATTCTCCCGTTATTGTTTCGGCCACCCTAACCTAGCGCTTGCTTGGTTTTCAAGCTGAGGCTGTTCGCGGATCAGGATGCGTGCGTCACACCGAAACGCTCGCGGTAAGCCGAAGGCGGTAGCCCGACAGCGTTGCGAAAGGCCACACGGAAACTCTCCACCGAGCGAAAACCGCACAGCTCAGCGATGCGCTCACTGCCATCCGCGCCGCTCTCCAACAGTTCACGGGCACGTGCCAGGCGCTCGTGCTGCAGCCAGGCCTTGGGCGTCATGCCCGTGGCCTCACTGAAGCGGCGCAGGAAGGTACGCTCGCTCATGGCAGCGCGACGTGCCAGCTGGCTCACTTCCAGGGGCTCATGCAAGTGCTGCCGCGCCCATTGCATCAGGGTGGAGAGGTCGCTGCGCGGCGCCCGGGCCACCGGGGCCGGAATGAACTGGGCCTGGCCGCCGGCCCGCTGGGGTGACATCACCAAGCGCCGGGCTACGCTGTTGGCCACCCGGGTACCGAAGTCTCGCGCCACCAGGTGCAGGCAGGCATCGATACCGGCGGCACTGCCAGCCGAGCTGATGAGCGAGCCGGCATCGACATAAAGCACGTCTGGATCCACCTCGACAGCGGGGAAACGACGCGCCAGCTCCTCGGCGTAGCGCCAGTGGGTAGTAGCGCGTCGACCGTCCAGCAAGCCGCTGGCAGCCAGGACGAAAACGCCGGAACAGATGGAAACCAGCCGAGCGCCACGCCCATGAGCGTCGCGCAGGGCGGACAACAAAGGCTCGGGAGGAAACTCGGCACGGTCACGCCAGCCGGGGATGACAATGGTGCGCGCCTCGGCCAGGCGTTCCAGTCCTGCCTCGGCGAGTATCTGGATACCGCCCATGGCGCGCATGGGGCCGTTGTCCAGGCCAACGATGCAATGGCGGTACCAGGGGAAATCGAACTCGGGCCGGGGGAGACCGAAGATCTCCACGGCAATGCCGAACTCGAAGGTGCACAGGCCATCGTAAGCCAGGATGGCCACCAGGCCAGGATCGTCGTGCATTGGCGGAAACCTACCAGTTACTGTCTTGCCCGCCACTTTAGAGCAGGATGCGCGCTGGATACAGTGGCGCCATCACCCAACCGATGGAGAGTCACCATGCCCAGCCTCGTTCGTCAGCACCCTGCTGCCAGCCCGGAAACCGCAATTGCCCATTTCACCCAGCGCATGGCCTTCGAAACCGACTGCTCGGACGTGCATGCCAGCCAGCAGGCGGGCGAGGTCGACTACGTGCTGGTCGACGTGCGCGGAGAAGCCGCCTACGCCGCTGGCCACATACCCGGCGCGATCAACATCCCCCATCGTCTGATGAGTGCGGAGTTCATGGCCGGATATCCACGCGACACCCTGTTCGTCGTCTACTGCGCCGGCCCACACTGCAATGGCGTGCACCGAGCCGCCGTGCGCCTGGCCGGATTGGGTTTCGCGGTAAAGGAGATGCTCGGCGGTGTCACGGGTTGGCTGGATGAAGGCCTGAGCCTGACCGGCGCGCAAAGCCCGCAGCAAGCCCGCCCTACCTTTACCTGCGCATGCTGAGCCCATATGTGCGCGAGGCGCGGGCCGAGGATGTGCCCGTCCTCCTCCCGCTGATGCGTGAGCTGGCCCGCTTCGAGGACTACCTGGAGAATTTCGCGGTGGACGAGGAGCAACTGACAGCCCGCGCATTCGCCCCTGAACCCCAGTGCCGGATATTCGTGGCAGAGACTTCGGACCGCCTGCTCGGCTATGCGGTAATTCAGGAGCTCACCTTCACCTATGACCTGCGCCCGACGGTTCGACTCAAGGAGCTATACGTGGCCTCTGATGCACGCAGCCAGGGACTGGGCGAACAGTTGCTGGCCGCGGTGGCCCGCTGGGCAAAGACTCGCGGTGCAGGCCGATTGAAGTGGGATGTGCTGGCGGGAAACCAGAAGGCCGAGCGCTTCTATCGGCGCCTGGGCGGACAACCGGATACCAAGTGGATCGCCTACACGATGGACCACAGCGCCCTGGCTGCCCTGGCAGAGCATCACTGCGCAGCAGACTGCACCGCTAACGCAGCGCCCGCCTGACCCGCGCCTGCATCTCGTACGCAGGCCCTTCCACAGACTGGAAATCACGGGTGTAGCGGCGGGCAAACTCGGCCGTGCCCCAGTCGCGGTACTGCTGCACATGCCACAGCTCGTGCGCCCAGAGCGCGGCATCGCTGGCGGCTGCCTCGGCATCGCGAAACACCACCACATCCACCAGCGTCACGGCCTGCACATCGGGGTTCTGCAGCATGACGGTGGCGGCGTCCATCTCGTCGGTGATGCCCACGCGAAAGCGCACTTCATCGAGCAAGGCATCGTCGTAGAAGGGCGCAAGCTGCGCGCGAATCATCAGGGGGATGGGCTCGGTACCGGCTCGCAGCGCCGCCTGACGCGATTGCAGCAGCCAGGCCTCCAGGCGCGCCGCCGCCATGTTCAGGCCATCTTCACGCACGCGCACCGGATCGGGTACGCACAGACAGGAACCACCGAGGCAGACCTGTATCTGCCCGGTCGGGCATTGTGCCTGGGTGACCAGGGGCGCTCCCAGCAGGAACAGCAGAGCGATGCGGCGCAGAGTGTCGGTGATCACAGGCACTCCGAGTTGGAAGGTTCTGAGGGCTTAAAGACTGATCGGACGCCGACCGGCCAGGGCATGCGCCAGGGTACCGCCGTCGACCAGCTCCAGTTCGCCACCCAGCGGCATGCCATGGGCGATGCGCGAAGCGACCAGGCCCTTGCCGGCGAGGATCTGCGCAATGTAGTGCGCCGTGGCCTCGCCCTCTACCGTCGGGTTGGTGGCGAGGATCACCTCGCTGAAGGCACCGGCCTCGATCCGCTCCAGCAGCTCGGGAATGCCGATGGCCTCGGGACCGAGGCCATCGAGTGGCGACAGGTGCCCCTTGAGCACGAAGTAACGGCCGCGAAAGCCGGTCTGCTCCACGGCATGCACATCCATCGGCCCCTCGACCACGCACAGCAGGCTGTCGTCGCGACGTTCGTCCAGGCACAGCTGGCAGATCTCGTCCTCGCTCAGGCTACGGCAGCGCTTGCAGTGCCCCACACCTTCCATCGCCGCATTCAGCGCCTGCGCCAGGCGCTGACCGCCGCTGCGATCACGCTCGAGCAGCTGCAGCGCCATGCGCTGCGCCGTCTTCTGCCCGACACCGGGCAGGATGCGCAGGGAGTCGATCAACTGGCGAATCAGAGGGCTGAAGCTCATGGAAGTCCTGCAAAAGTTGGCGGGCAATGATCTGGTGGGCTAAAGCCCACCCTACGAACGGGTGCGTTTTGCACACCATCACCACGGGGCGACCAGACGGTATGCAGTACAAGGCGCGAAAGGCCGCGAGCACCGGAGTTTACGTCTGTAAATGAGGATGCTCGGAGCCTTTCGCAACGCAGTAATGCGTGCCGGCTGGGCGTCACAGGATCAGAAGGGCATTTTGAAACCGGGAGGAAGCTGCATCCCCGCCGTCATGCCGGCCATCTTCTCCTGGCTGTTCTGCTCGACCTTGCGCACAGCGTCATTCACCGCGGCGGCGATCAGGTCTTCCAGCACTTCCTTGTCTTCCTGCATCAGGCTGTCGTCCAGGGTGATGCGCTTGACGTCGTGACGACCGGTCATCACCACGCTGACCAGGCCGGCGCCGGACTGGCCGGTGACTTCGGCATTGGCCAGCTCTTCCTGCATCTTCTGCATCTTTTCCTGCATCTGCTGGGCCTGCTTCATCAGGCCTGCCATGCCACCTTTCATCATGTCGGTATCCTCGGTGTTCGGGGGTGTTAGCTGGGGGTATCGATAGGTTCGATGCTGTCGTCGCGCACCTTGGCGGCGAACTGTTGAATCATCTGCTGCACCAGCGGGTCGGCATGGATCGAGGCCTCGGCGCTGCGCTGGCGTTCGGCGCGGCGACGGGCTGCGGCCTGCGCCGGCGTCTCTTGCTCCGGCTTGCACAGCTCTATGCGCAATTTGATGCTGCGCCCCTGCAGCTGGTTCAGCGCGTCGTTGAGACGGCGCTGCTGGGTCGGATTGAACAGCGCGCTGTGCGCCGGATCCAGGTGCAGCAGCCAGTCGTCGCCATTGGCTTCGATCAGCGTGCAGTTGGCGGCGATGCTGCCGGTCATGCCGCCCAGCCCCAGCTGCGGGAACAGGGTCAGCCATTCTGCCGCCAGGCCGGTAGCCGGTTTGGCGGCCGGCAACGGCTCTGCAACCGCTGGCGCCTCGGCCTCGGCTTGGCCGAAGTCATAGTCGAGCGTTTCCGCGTCCATCTCGACATAGTCGTAATCGCCGGGCGGTGGCTCATCGTCAACACCATCAGCATCCACCACAGGCGGCACGACCTCGCTCGGAGCGGGCTCGGCAACTGCTGCCACCTCCACCGCTACAGGCTCTGGCGCAACGACAGGCTGAACGGCTGCGACTGCCGGTTCCGCGGCTTTGGCGGTCTCCCAGGGCACATCGACGGCAGCCGCAGGAGCAGCGATTTCGGGCTCTGGCTCGGGCGGCAGGCTGGGGGCGGTCGCAACCGGGGCCTCAACAGGCGGGACGGGTTCACTCACGACAGGCTCGCTGCTCGGAGCTGGCGTGACCGGACGGACTTCGGCCACTGCTGGAGAGACAGGCGCAGACGGTGCCGAAACCACAGCAGCAGCGGGAGCAGAAACCACAGGAGCCGGCATAGCGGTGCCGGCCACTGGATTCGGTTGGGAATCAGCAGTGGCCTGGCTGATCCCCAAGGGCTTTAGCGTGACCTTTGGCGCGTCGTCCGCGCCTGCGGGGCGAAACGCCAACATGCGCAGCAGCACCATCTCGAAGCCGCCGCGCGGATCCGGCGCCAGCGGTAGATCGCGACGACCGATCAGGCCCATCTGGTAATAGAACTGCACATCCTCGGCCGGCAGCGCCTGGGCCAGTTGCAGCACACGCTCGCGGTCACCCTGACCGTTGTCCACGGCATCGGGCAGTGCCTGGGCGATGGCCACGCGGTGCAGGACGTTGAGCATCTCCGAGAGCACGCCATTCCACTCCGGCCCCTGTTCAGCCAGATGACGCACCGCCTCGATCAGCGCGCGCGCATCGCCTTCGATCAACGCATGCAGCACGCCATAGACCTGACCGTGATCCAGCGTGCCGAGCATCGCGCGCACATCGGCGGCCAGTACCTTGCCTTCACCGAAGGCAATCGCCTGGTCGGTCAGGCTCATGGCATCGCGCATCGAACCGTCGGCGGCACGACCCAGCAGCCACAGCGCATCGTCCTCGAAGGGTACGTTCTCGGCGGTCAAGACGTGAGTCAGGTGCTCGACCACCCGCTCCGGCGGCATGTTCTTCAGCGAGAACTGCAGGCAGCGCGACAACACGGTAACCGGCAGCTTCTGCGGGTCGGTGGTGGCGAGCAGGAATTTCACATGGGGCGGCGGCTCCTCCAGGGTCTTCAACAGGGCATTGAAGGAACTGGTGGAGAGCATGTGCACTTCGTCGATCAGGTAGACCTTGAAGCGCCCGCGGCTCGGCGAGTACTGCACGTTATCGAGCAGCTCACGGGTGTCCTCGACCTTGGTGCGGCTGGCGGCGTCCACTTCGATCAGATCGACGAAGCGCCCTTCATCGATCTCCCGACAGACCGAGCAGGTGCCGCAGGGCGTGGAGCTGATGCCGGTCTCGCAGTTCAGGCACTTGGCGATGATCCGCGCTATGGTGGTCTTGCCCACACCGCGGGTGCCGGTGAACAGGTAGGCGTGGTGCAGGCGCTGGCTGTCCAGGGCGTTGATCAGGGCTTTGAGCACATGGGTCTGGCCGACCATTTCGCGGAACGAGCGCGGACGCCATTTACGTGCAAGAACCTGATAACTCATGGAAAACCGTCATGTGAGGAAAGCAAAAGTGGGCTAATCCTAGCGGAGCAACCGGCAAATTGCATCCGCCAACCGAGCCCGGTACGGCGCGCGCGTGGGCACAGGCAAATAGCGCTGGTCAAACCTTGACCAATGACTTATCATCCGCGCCGTCGTACCACGCTGTAAGTCAAAAAGGCTTTCGCGCCGCCTCGCTGGTTTCCCGGTTCAACGTCTAGCGCATCCTGTCGCTACCGCCCTCCCCGATCCCACCTGCTGACTGATCAGGCCGACTCACCGCTTATCGGTGCTGTTTCCCCGCCTGCCTCCGACGTACCGACCACGCCGAAGAACCGTAACAATGGAACTTTATCGTGCCCATAAAGCTCCGAATGGTTACTTGCTGAGGCCGCTTTTCGGCCGACCTCATGGAGCAATACAACGCGCATCGATGCGCACATGTTTTAAGGAACACCCAGGAAAATGAATACTCAACATCAGATCCAGAAAGCCATCAGCACCCTGACCCACGCCTTCGCGCCTTTCGATTGCCGTATCCAGGCCGCACGCAAGGGCAGCTTCAGCTTCACACTGGTCGACAAGACCGGCATAGCCCAGTACAGCCAGCGTCTGTATCCGGGCCAGTACAACGACGAGTCGCTGCAACAGGTGATCGAGCGCACGCGCCAGTCGCTCACGGCCTGAACCAATTCACCATCCCGAGGTCGAAGGTGACCCACCACAGGATGGAGTAGGACATGGAACTCACCAACCAGCAACTCGTCGATCACCTGTTCAATCCGCTGCGTGCCAGTTTCAGCTCGCCACGCCCGGACGGCAGCATCATCCTCGCCCTGCTCGACGAGAGCGACAGCACCGTCTACAGCCGCGTCCTGGCCAAACCACAGCTCGACGATCAAGGTGCCTTTGCCCAGAGCCTGGAAGAGATTCGCCTGGAGCTGGCGGTACGTGCCGGCAATATCCCCGCCGACCTGCGCAAGACGCTCAAGGAACAGGACAGCGTGCTGAATTACCGCACTGCCTGAATCCATCCGGCCCACGAGAAGCCCGCGCCCATGCGCGGGCTTTTTATTGCGCGCAGCAAAGTACAAGGCAGCCAGCCGGCCATGACGAACAAGAAGAAGACGGGAAGATGCTGGAGGCGAACCCTGCCAGCCACACCCCGGCACACGATGTTCCCGCTGTGGCTGCTCCCTTCCGGGCCTGACCAGGTTCACGGGTAATCGTTGCGAGGGGACCGACAGGGTCCACCATAACGAAGCCCGTCATTGCGACGGGCCGCGCCATTGTAACGACTAAATGCAAACTTACAACCGCCTCAAGCACTTAGATGCCAGAGACGGGCTGCATCAGACCCGAAACCGCCCCACCAGCTGGGCCAAGCCGCTGGACAGCTCGGACAGGCGCTGACTGGCTTGGCTGCTTTGTTCCGAGGTCTGCGCAGCCTCGTTGGACAGGTCGCGAATGTCGCTGATATTGCGCGCGATCTCTTCGGTGACGCTGCTCTGCTCCTCGCAGGCGGTGGCGATCTGCGCTGCCATGTCGTTGATGCGCTGTACCGAATCCCCGGTCACGCTCAGCGCCTGATCCACCCCGGCGGCCTGCTCCACGCTCTGCCGCGCCCGCTCGCTACCCGAGTGGGTGGCCTTGACCGCGTTCTGCACCCCCACCTGCAGGCGCTCGATCATTTGCTGGATGTCCTTGGTCGACTCCTGGGTGCGCGCGGCCAGCGCCCGCACCTCATCGGCAACCACGGCAAAACCGCGGCCCTGCTCCCCTGCCCGCGCCGCCTCGATGGCAGCGTTCAGCGCCAGCAGGTTGGTCTGCTCGGCGATGCCCTTGATCACCGCCAGCACCGCACCGATGTTGGCGGTTTCCTGCTCCAGGGTCTGGATGGTGTCGGAAGCACTTTCCACTTCCTGCGCCAGTTGCCGGATCGAATGAATGGTCGCACCCACCACCTGCGCGCCTTCGCGCGACTGCACTTCGGCGTGCCGCGCGGCATCGGCCGCATTCTGCGCATTGCGTGCCACCTCATGCACCGCCACGCTCATCTCGGTGGCCGCTGTACTGACCTGATCCACGGCGGCATGCTCGCTGCTGATCAGCCGATCATTGGCCGCCGCCATGCCGGCCAGGCTCCTGGCCGAGTCAGCCACCTCGCCGGTTACCCGTCCGACCTCCCTGATCAGCGGCTGCAGCTTGTCGAGGAAGCGGTTGAAGGCATGGCTGAGCTTGCCCAGCTCGTCCCGGGACGACACATCCAGACGGACCCGCAGGTCGCCATCGCCGTCAGCGATCTGCTCGATGCGATGCAGCAGGCTGTGCAGCGGACGGGTCACCAGCAGCGGGAAGCCCACCACCAGCACCAGGCACACCAGCAGCCCGATGGCGATGATCAGTCCCTGCTGCCAGACCAGCGCGTCGCCACGCGCGATCGCCGCGGTGCCCAGCGCATTGGCGGCGTCGTCCTCCATCTCGCCCAGCTTGTCGATGGCACTACGGGCCTCATTGAACTGCGCCTCGCTGTCGGCAAAACTCAGCCGACTGGCCGCAGCGGGGTCAGTGCGGGCCATTTCCAGCACGCGCAACGAAGTTGCCTTCCAGCGCTCGAAGCCACGATCGAACTCCGCCACCAGGGCCAGCGCTGCGCTACCTGGCTGCGTCGCGGCGAACTTGTGCACGCGGTCATAGGCTTGCTGCAGGTTCTCCGCGTGATAGGCGCGGAGCTTCTCGGCATACGCAGCGGAGTCCTCGTCGAGCAAACTACGTTCGGCGACGAAGGCCTGATAGAGATCGCGGTCGGCATTGAGCAGCAGACTGATGGCCGGCAGATGGCGATTGGTCAAGGTGGTGCTGGACTCTGCAACCTGGGTGATACCACGCATACCCAGCGCCCCCATGGCCACCAGCAAGGCAGCGAGCAGCAAAATGGGCAGGGCGATCTTCCAGCGAAACCCCAGATCAGCGAATGCGCGCAGCATGATTGCACTCCAGTGTTGGGCAGTTTCCTGAAGCTTAGTCGAGCGCTGCCGGCGCGCAGTCCGGCCATCTGAAAAGGATGCCGAGCCCCCCTGCGGACCAGGCAGCCTGGGTGAGACCCCACGCGGTGCGCTGCGACGCTGTGAATCCAGACATCAGCGGCCACTGCGTTTTTTACTCGCCCCCTGGAACCACCCGAGCCGCTGCGACACTAAGCCCTATCGGAAGTACCGCAACGGCGCTGCCGATTCCTACCTTTTGTGCTAGCGTTCCCCACGTTTTCGGCTGTGCGGCCCATGCCTGCGGCGCCGAACCTATTACCTGCAAACGGAGTTACATCATGGCAATCACCAAAGACCAACTGATCAGCGACCTGGCCGAGGCCGTATCCCTGCCGAAGGCTACCGTCCGCACCCTGATCGATCAGTTGGGCGAAATTGTCGGCGACGCGCTGGAAAACGACGGTGAGATCACCCTGCCGGGTATCGGCAAGCTGAAGGTG
This sequence comes from Ectopseudomonas guguanensis, assembly GCF_900104265.1. Lineage (GTDB taxonomy): Bacteria > Pseudomonadota > Gammaproteobacteria > Pseudomonadales > Pseudomonadaceae > Aquipseudomonas > Aquipseudomonas guguanensis. The sequence goes on along the minus strand of NZ_FNJJ01000003.1, from coordinate 122,437 downwards.
AGCGAGCGCCCGGCCCGCACCGGCCGCAACCCGCAGACCGGCAAGGCCATCGAAATCGCTGCCAAGAAAGTGGTCAAGCTGGTGCCAGCCAAGGCCCTGACCGACGCACTGAATTGATTGTTCGCCGGCCCGGAGCGCAATGCCCGGGCCGGCTCTGCTGGCTATTCCACCACCTGCAGTTCGGTAACGATGTAACGGTTACCCTCCTGGCGCGCCTGGAAGCGCACCTTCTTTCCAGCTGAAACTCCTTCCAGCAGTTCCGCTTTCTCAACCTCGAACACCATGGTCATCGGCGGCATGCCGATACTGGCGATGGGGCCGTGACGCAGGGTGATCTTCTGCGCGGCGGCGTCCACCTTGCGCACCTCGCCCTGGCTCAGCGGTGCGGGGTCGGCGGCCTGCAACGGCAGACTGAACAGGGCGGCCAGCGCCGCGATCATCAGTTGCTTCTTCATGCGTGTTTCCTCTCGTAGGTCAGTCGGCCAGCACCTGAATGGTGCCAACCATGCCGGCTTGGTAGTGGCCGGCGATCAGGCAGGCGAAATCGAATTCGCCGGCGCGGTTGAAGGTCCAGATCATCTCGCCGCTCTGCCCCGGCGCAACGTGAGCCATATAGGGCTCGTCGTGTTCCATGCCGGGAAAACGCAGCATCGCCTCGGCATGTTCATCCAGGGTTTCGCGGGTACCGATGACGAACTCGTGGAGGATCTTGCCGTCGTTGCGGTGGACGAAACGAATGGTCTCGCCCTGCCTGACCTGCAGCCGATCCGGGGTGAAGCGCATCTGATCGGTCATGCGGATCTCGATGGTGCGGTCGACCTCACCGGCATCGCCGGCGATGCCCCAGGGCTTCTGCTCCTTGATCGTTGCGGCGGCCTTATGGCGCTCGTGCGTCTCGCTATGGGCCAGCGCTGCCGGGCTGCCAAGCAGCCCGATCAGGGTCAGAACCAGTACCTGTGCTGTTTTCATCGGTGAATCCTCGCTTGCTGTGGGGATCGGGCCGCGTGGCGGCCCGCCCCGTCAATGCCCGGCATGACCGCCGGGCTTGCGTACCTGCACTTCCACCGGTGCATCGAGCGGTTGCTTGAGCGGCATCGACTGGCCGCCGCCGTCGTGCGAGCGGCTCGGGTTGGCCAGTGCCCCTTTCCATTCATAGGCCACCGTGCCGGCCGGATGCTTGAACCAGCCCGGGTCGCGGTAGTCGCCAGCGGCCTGCTCCTTGCGCACCTTGAGCATGGTGAACATGCCGCCCATCTCCACCGAGCCGAACGGGCCGTCGCCGGTCATCATCGGCACGGTGTTGTCCGGCAGCGGCATCTGCATCTCCGCCATGTCGGCCATGCCGCGCTCGCCCATCACCATGTAGTCCGGCACCAGTTTGGCGATCTTGCGGGTCATGTCGCGGTGATCGACGCCGACCAGGGTCGGCACGTCGTGGCCCATGGCGTTCATGGTGTGGTGGCTCTTGTGGCAGTGCAGCGCCCAATCGCCCTCCTCGTCGGCGATGAACTCGAGCTGGCGCATCTGCCCCACCGCCACGTCGGCGGTCACCTCCGGCCAGCGCGAGCTGACCGGGGTCGGCCCGCCGTCGGTGCCGGTGACCTCGAACTCGTGACCGTGCAGGTGGATCGGGTGGTTGGTCATGGTCAGGTTGCCGACGCGCAGGCGCACCCGCTCGCCCTGGCGCGCCACCAGCGGGTCGATGCCGGGGAACACGCGGCTGTTGAAGGTCCACAGGTTGAAATCGAGCATCTGCATGATCTTCGGCGTGTAGGCGCCCGGCTCGATGTCGTAGGCGCTGAGCAGGAAGCAGTAGTCGCGGTCCACCTCGGCGATCAATGGGTGATGCTCTCTGGGGTGAGTGACCCAGAACCCCATCATGCCCATGGCCATCTGCACCATCTCGTCGGCGTGCGGGTGGTACATGAAGGTGCCGGGGCGGCGGGCGACGAACTCGTAGACGAAGGTCTTGCCCACCGGAATCGCCGGCTGGGTCAGGCCCGCGACGCCGTCCATGCCATTGGGCAGACGCTGGCCGTGCCAGTGGATGCTGGTGTGCTCGGGCAGCTTGTTGGTGACGAAGATGCGCACCCGGTCGCCCTCCACTACCTCAATGGTCGGCCCCGGCGACTGGCCGTTGTAGCCCCACAGGTGGGCCTTGTAGCCGGGCGCCAGCTCGCGTACCACCGGCTCGGCGACCAGGTGGAACTCCTTGACGCCGTTGTTCATGCGCCATGGCAGGGTCCAGCCGTTGAGGGTGACCACCGGGTTGTAGGGCCGCCCGCTGCCCGGCTGCAGCGGCGGCTGGGTGTCGGCGCTGGCCTGCAGCACCGGTTCGGGCAGGGCCGCCATGGCCACCCGGCTGACCGCCGAGCTGGCCACCGCAGCGCCGATGGCGCCGGCCCCGAGAAAGAAATCGCGTCGTGAAACCATCTGGGAAATTCCTTGTTCAATGGCCGGCGGCGGCCGGCTCGGCAGCAGCGGCAGGCGCCGCGCCGAGCGAGGGATTGGGGGCGCCCAACAGGGCCATGTCGAGGTCGGCGCGCGCCAGCCAGAAGGCGCGCTGCGCCTGCAGGTAGCCATCCACCGCCTGCACCTGGCGGCGCGCATCGGCGAGCAGGTCGAAGGGGCTGATGAACATGCCGTTGTAGCGCAGCAGGTTTTCCTCGGCGATGCGCTGGCGCAGCGGCAGCACCTCGGTGCGGTAGTGCTGCGCCAACTCGAAGGCGTTGCGGTAGGCGTGATAGGCCTCGCGCACCTGCGAGCGGGCGTTGATCGCCGTCTCGGCGGCGCGGTTGAGCGCCTGGCGATACTGCGCCTCGGCCCGTGCCACCTTGGCACCGCTCCAGTCGAACAGTGGCAGCTCGACGCTGATCTCGTAGCCGCGCTGGGTCGGCTCCTCGTTGGAACGGTTGTTGACCACGCCCAGCTCCAGCACGTTGATGAAACGCGTGGTGCGGGTCAGGCCGAGGTTCTGCGCCAGGCGCTCGGCATCCAGGCGCACGGCCTGGATGTCCTGGCGCTGGTTCATGGCCAGGCGCTCCACGTCCGGCAACTCGTCCGCGTTTTTCGGCAGCGCCGGCAGGCGTTCGGGCAGGCGGTAGTCGAGCTGCACGCCCCACAGGCCGAGCAGACGGGTCAGTTGCTCGCGGCTGCGTACGCGCGCCTGTTCGGCCTGGATCAGACCGATGCCGGCCTCGGCGTAGAAGTTCTGCTGCTCGGCCTGCTGCAGCTTGCTGAAGTTGCCCACCGCGGCCATGCGCCGGGCCAGCTCGGCGCCGGCTTCGGCGGCGTCCAGCACCTGCCGCGCGTAGACCAGGCTCTCCTCGGCGGCGACCGCCTGGTACCAGGCCTTGCGCGTCTCGCTGGCCAGGTCGAACACCGCCAGGCTGGTCTGCCGCTGCAGCTGCTCGAAGCGCCGAACTTCCAGGCGCGAGGTCAGCGGCAGGGCGATCAGCCGCGCCAGATTCAGGTGCAGGCCGCGCTCGTATTCGACCTCGCTGCCCTTTTCCAGACGGCCATAGGAGAAGCCGGGATTGGGCAGGCGCCCGGCCTGCACGCGCTCGGCCTCGCCGATGCCCAGCTCGTCGAAGGACGCCTGCAGACCACGGTTGTTGAGCAGCGCCAGCTGCACCGCGGCATCCAGGCTCAGGGGTTCGGCAAGCAACTCGGCGACGCGTGCCTCGACCTGCCCGCGCCCGGCCTCGTCGCGGGCCCACAGCAGTTGCTTGTCCAGCTGGCGCTCGGCGCTTTGCTGCACCGGGTCGAAGCCACCGTCCTGGCTGAAGCCGGCGCATCCGGCCAGCAGCAGCGCGGCGCAGAGCAGTACGGCGGGTTTAATGGTGGTCATGGCCACCTCCCTCGACGGGCTCGGCGCCCTGCTCGGCCGGCTGCTCCCAGCCTTCCATGCTGTAGGTGCGCCAGCCGCCGATACGGCCGACCAGGTCGTTGGCCGCGCGCCAGTCCTGCAACGGCTCGTCGGCCTGGGCACGGTAGTCTTGCAGAGGGGAACGGTAATCCTGCGCCGGCACGGCGGCGTTGGCGTCCAGCGGATCGGGCTGGGCCGCCATCAGAATGCCGGGCAGCGCCAGGGCGGCGATGCCCAGCAGCCTTGCGGCAAGGGAATGCAAAGTCATGATGTATTCTCGCGTACGGCGGCCAGGCGGCCGCGTGAGCTACAGGCGCCGCAGGACGGCGCTACCAAGGGGCTCAGGCGAGAGAAAGACGCGGGGGGCGTTCGGGCGTGTCGGCCAGACCGACGATAAGGCGGTCGGGCCAGGCTGTAGCCGGCTCGACGGTTTGCAGGGCAGAGTCGTTCAGAAACGGCTGGCTGGGCGCGGCGACACCGACGCAGAAGGCGCACAGGGTGCAGAGGCTGCCATCGGCGGGAGCATCGTTGCTGGCAACCGGGGCGGCGTCCTGATGCGCGCCATGTGCGCTGGCGGCCGCCATGTCGTGGTGCATGCCGTGCTCGCCGTGCTGACTGGCGCTGATCTGCAGGGCGCCGCTGCGATGCACCTGCTCGCACAACTGCATGCCGAGCGCCGCCATGGCCTGTGCCGGCAGGGCCAGCATCAGTATCCAGATCAGGGCGGTACGCAGGGTTTTGCGCATGGGGTAGCGAGGCCAGAGTCAGAGGGCGATGGGGCGGATTATCCGCGCGCTGGCCGCTTTGTCCAGCCCTACAGTGTCAGGTGACCGGCATACAGGCCATAGCCGGCCAGCACGGCGGTCAGCAATACGGCGGCGAAGATCGGCCATTCGTAGCGGGTGAACAGTACCTGCCCCTGCTCGCGCTTGGCCTGGCGAAACAGCAGCACCCCCGGCGCGTAGAGCAGCGCCGACAGCAGCAGATACTTGACCCCACCGGCATACAACAGCCAGATCGCGTAACCCACCGCCAGCAGGCCGATGGCCAGATCCTTGCGGCGCAGCGCGGCCTGATCTTCATAGGTTTCACCGCGCAACGCCAGCAACAGCGCATAGACCGCCGACCACAGGTAGGGCACCAGAATCATCGACGACGCGAGGTAGATCAGCGACAGGTAGGTGCCCTGGGAAAACAGGGTGATCAGCAGAAACAGCTGGATCATGCCGTTGGTCAGCCACAGCGCGTTGACCGGCACCTGGTTGGCATTCTCCCGGTGCAGGAAGGCCGGCATGGTGCCGTCCTTGGCAGAGACGAAGAGGATTTCGGCGCACAGCAGCGCCCAGGACAGCAGCGCACCGAGTAAGGACACCGCCAGGCCGATGCTGATCAGCACCGCCCCCCAACGCCCCACCACATGCTCCAGCACTCCGGCCATGGACGGGTTCTGCAGCGCCGCCAGCTCGGGCTGGCTCATCACCCCCAGCGACAGCAGGTTGACCAGCATTAAAAGTGCCAGCACGCCGAGAAAACCGATCACCGTGGCCTTGCCCACATCGCGGCGGCGCTCGGCACGCGACGAGTACACGCTCGCCCCCTCGATACCGATGAACACGAACACCGTGACCAGCATCATGTTGCGCACCTGCTCCAGCACGCCGCCGAATTGCGGATTGCTGCGCCCCCAGATGTCACGGGTGAAGATGTCGCGGTCGAAGGCCAGGCCGACGATGACGATGAACAGCAGGATCGGCACCAGCTTGGCCACGGTGGTGATCAGGTTGATCAGCGCCGCCTCCTTGATGCCGCGCAGCACCAGGGCGTGCACGCACCACAGCAACACCGAGGCGCAGGCGATGGCCAGCGGCGTGTTGCCCTGGCCGAAGGCCGGGAAGAAGTAACCCAGGGTCGAGAACAGCAGGACGAAGTAGCCGACATTGCCCAGCCAGGCGCTGATCCAGTAGCCCCAGGCCGAGGAAAAACCCATGTAATCGCCGAGGCCCGCCTTGGCGTAGACGTACACCCCGCCATCGAGCTGCGGCTTGCGGTTGGCCAGGCCCTGGAACACGAAGGCCAGCGCCAGCATGCCCACCGCGGTAATCCCCCAGCCGATCAGCACCGCGCCGACATCGGCCCGCGCGGCGATGTTCTGCGGCAGCGAGAAGATCCCGCCACCGACCATCGAGCCCACCACCAGCGCGGTCAGCGACCCCAGGCCCAGCTTGCGACTTCCATCCGACATGGCGGCTCCCTCGTACGGCTACCGCCAAACTCTAGTCGAGGCTGTTACAGCTGCCAGGCAGCTCAGCCCAGCATGGTCACATGACGCGGATGACTGGCCACGCGCTCGAGCCAGGCGCGCACGGCCGGGAAGGCTTCGAGGCTGAAACCGCCCTCATCGGCCACGTGGGTGTAGGCATACAGGGCGATATCGGCGATGGAGTAATGCTCGCCGACCAGATAGGGCGTGCGTTCGAGCTGCTTTTCCATCACCTTCAGGGCCTTGTAGCCGAGTTTCAGGCAGCGCGCATGCTCCTCGCGGCGCTCCTCGGGCATGCCCTGGTAGAGCTGGATGAAACGCGCCACCGCAACGTAGGGCTCGTGGCTGTACTGCTCGAAAAACTGCCACTGCAGCACCTGGGTGCGCAGGCGCGGCTCGCGGGGCAGGAAGTCGCTACCATCGGCGAGGTAGTTGAGGATGGCGTTGGACTCCCACAGGCAGGTGCCGTCGTCCAGCTCCAGCACCGGAATCTTGCCGTTGGGGTTCTTGGCCAGGAAGGCTTCGCTCTGCGTTTCGCCCTTGAGAATGTCGATCGGCACCCACTCGTAGGGTTTGCCGAGCAGATGCAGCATCAGCTTGACCTTGTAGCAGTTGCCCGACCGGTAATCGCCGTAGACCTTGTACATCGCATCGCCCTCCCCGAGTTTCCCTGTGTTTTCGTAGGAGCCGACTCGCCGGCGATCCGCCGCAGCGAGAGCGTCGCCAGCTAGTTGCTCCTACGCTACAAACCTCTACTTCGCCTGCGCCTCTTGAATCACCGCCGCCAGCCGGCGCAGCCCCTCGCCCAGGCGCTCCGGCGCCACATGGCTGAAGTTCAGTCGCAGGTGGCCGGGGTTGGCATCCGGGTCGATGAAGAACGGCTCGCCCGGCATGAAGGCGACGTTCTGCGCCAGCGCCGCATCGAGCAGCGTGCGGGTATCCAGCGGCTGCTTGAGGGTCAGCCAGAAGAACAGCCCGCCCTGCGGGATCTGCCACTCGGCCAGTTCGCCGAAGTGTTCCAGCAGCGCGGCCTGCATGGCGTCGCGGCGGATGCGGTAGAAATCGCGCAGCTCGGCCAGGTGGCCACGGTACTGCTCGCTGCCCAGCCACTGCAGCGCCTGCCACTGACCGATGCGGTTGGTGTGCAGGTCGGCCGACTGCTTCAGGCGCAGCAGGTGCGGGTACAGGTCCTTGGTGGCGATCAGGTAGCCGACGCGCAGGCCCGGCAGCAGGGTCTTGGAAACGGTGCCGGTGTAGATCCAGCTGGCCTTCTGCAGGCGGCTGACGATGGGCGTGGCGCTGCCGGCGTCGAACACCAGCTCGCGGTACGGCTCGTCCTCGATCAGGGTCACGCCGAACTCGTCGAGCAGCGCCGCCACCGCTTCGCGCTTGGCTTCGCTGTAACGGGTGCCGGACGGATTCTGGAAGGTCGGAATCAGGTAGGCGAAAGCCGGCTGGTGCGTTTCCAGACGCTGGCGCAGCGCGGCCAGCTCGGGGCCATCGGCCTCCTGCGGCACGCTGATGCAAGCGGCGCCGAACAGCTGGAAGGCCTGCAGCGCGGCCAGGTAGGTCGGCGCCTCGAGCAGCACCTCGGTGCCCGGATCGATGAACAGCTTGGAGGCCAGATCCAGCGTCTGCTGCGAGCCGCTGACGATCAGCACCTGGCTGGCCTCGCAGGGCACGCCCAGGGCCCGCGCTTCGGCGGCGATGGCTTCGCGCAGCGCCGGCTCGCCCTCGCTCATGCCGTACTGGCCCATGCTCGCCGGCATCTCGGCCCAGTCCACCTTCGGCAGCATCGGCTCGGCCGGCAGCCCACCGGCGAAGGACATCACCTCCGGACGCTGCGCCGCGGCGAGAATTTCACGGATCAGGGAGCTTTTCAGGCGGGCGATGCGTTCGGAGAAGGCCATGGGATGTCCTGGGGTGCAAATGTCATTGGAATTAAGTCAAACTGCTTGACCGAAACTACGACGCCGCCCAGAGATACGTCAATATGACTGACCTAAAAAATTTCCCCGAGAAATTTTTGACCTCGCCCAGCGACGGCCCGCAGGGTGGCCGCACCGGGTGGCAGGCGATGAAGAGCCCCGCCGTGCAGCAGGCGGCCATGGAGGCCTTCTTCTTCGGCTACCAGGCCTTCACCGCCAAGCCCGACGAGATGCTGGCCAGGCGCGGCCTGTCGCGGGTGCACCACCGCATCCTGTTCTTCATCGCCAAGTATCCCGGGCTGAGCATGAAGGAGCTGCTGGGCTACCTGGGCGTGAGCAAGCAGGCGCTGAACACGCCGCTGCGCCAGCTGATGGAGATGCACCTGGTGCAGAGCGAGGCGGCAGAAGACGACAAGCGCAAACGCCTGCTCGGCTTCACCGCCGAAGGCGCCAAGCTGGAACAGGCCCTGCGTCGCGAGCAGGCGCGACTGCTGCAGCGGGTGTTCAGCGAAATGGGAGAAGAAGCCGTACAGGGCTGGCTGGCCGTCAATCACGCCCTGGCCCGCAGCCGCCACGAACGTACGTAGCCACCGCCGCCATGTCCCACTCCTAGCAGCGTTGCTGGCGAAGCCTCTTGTTCGCGAGCAACGCTGCTCCTGCCGATTCAGCCTCCCCCCTTGCATTCCCCTGCACCGCCGGTCATTTCGGCAATTGCGCGCAACCATGACCTCTGCAATCATATGCGAATCATTATCACCTTAACTTAGATCTCGCGAGGTGCGCGTGTCGGTTCAGGATTCCAGCAATCAGCAGTTGGTCGGCCTGCTTTACCGCGACCATCGCGACTGGCTGTTCGGCTGGCTGCGCAAAAGTCTGAATTGCACGCAGCGCGCCGAAGATCTGAGTCAGGACACCTTCGTGCGCCTGCTCGGCCGCCCGGACCTGCACAGCCCGCGTGAACCTCGTGCCTTGCTCACCACCATCGCCAGGGGCCTGCTGATCGACCAGTTCCGCCGCAGTGCGCTGGAGCGCGCCTATCTCGAAGAACTCGCTCTGGCCCCCGAGGCCCTGCAACCGAGCCCCGAGGAACAGGCGCTGGCGCTGGAACAGCTGAGCGAGATCGATCGTCTGCTCGGACACCTGTCGAGCAAGGCGCGCGCCGCCTTCCTCTACAACCGCCTGGACGGTCTCGGCCATGCCGAGATCGCCGAGCGTCTCGGCGTGTCGCCCTCGCGGGTGCGCCAGTACCTCGCCCAGGGCCTGCGCCAGTGCTACATCGCGCTGTATGGAGCGCCGCAATGAACCGGGTATCGGCGCGCGCCCTGGATGAGGCCATTGCCTGGCAGCTGTGCCTGGACTCCGGCGAGGCCAGCGAACAGCAACGCCAGGATTTCGCCCGCTGGTTGGCGGCCCATCCCGAGCATGGCCTGGTCTGGCGCAGGCTCGGCGGCATCGACCAGCAACTCGCCGCCGCCACCCCAGCGCCGGCCCGCCGCGCCCTGCTGCAAGGCGGCCAGCGGCGTCGCAGCCTGCGACGCCTGGGAGGCGATGCCCTGGCCCTGCTGCTGGCAAGCGGCGTCGCCCTGGCCTTGCTGGCTCAGCAGCGCCCGCTGGGCGACTACCTTGCCGACTATCGCACCGCTGCCGGGGAACAGCGCGACCTGCTGCTCGCCGACCGCAGCCAGATCCGCCTCAACAGCCGCAGCGCGCTGGACGTGGCGTTCGACGACGACGAGCGCCGCCTGGTACTGCTCAGCGGCGAAATCCTGATCCAGACCGCCAAGGGCGATGCGCGTCCGTTCGTCGTGGAGACGGCGCAGGGCCGCCTGCGCGCCCTGGGGACGCGCTTTCTGGTGCGTCGCGATGGAGACGCCACCGAGCTGATCGTCCTGCAGTCGGCTGTGGCTGCGCGGCCGCTCTCCGCTGCGCAGGAGCGCATCATCCAGAGTGGCGAGCAGGTGCGCATGGACAGCCGGCAGCTCAGCGACAGCAGCCCCGCGCCCATCGGCGCCGATGCCTGGAGTCGCGGCATGCTGGTGGCGGACAACCTGCCGCTGCAGCGCCTTATCGATCAACTCGGCGAATACCGTAGCGGCTACCTGGGCCTCGACCCGAGCCTGGCCGGCTTGCGTATCAGCGGCAGCTTCCCGCTGCACGACAGCGACAAGGCCCTGGCCGCACTGCCACCGAGCCTGCCGGTGCGCATCGAGCAGATCGGCCCCTGGTGGACGCGCGTCGTGCCGGCAGAAAAATAATCCGCCGCCCCTGTCACTTTTCATTTTTGCTTCGGCAAAAGGACATTGAGATACATTACCTCTTAGGAGAAGTTCGCAATGTCCTCCACCGCTGCTCCCTTCCGCCGCACTCTGCTGGCGCTGACCATCGCTTTCGCCGGCCAGGTGGGACTGGCTCATGCCGAGCCCTATCAGCTGCCCGCCGGCCCCCTGGCCGCCACGCTCAACCAAATCGCCAGCCAGGCTGGCGTGACCCTGAGCATCGACCCGGCGCTGACCGAGGGCAAACGCTCGGCGCCGGTGCAAGGTGATCTGCAAGCCGTCGACGCGCTCAACCACGCCCTGCGCGGCACCGGTCTGCAACTGCAGAGCAACGGCGCTGGCGTCTACAGCCTGGTGCCTGCCGCCGAATCGGCGGTGGCGCTGCCCGACGTGACCGTTACCGCCAGCGAACAGGCCGCCGAAACGGCCTGGGGCCCGACCCGCGGCTACCTGGCCAGCCGCACGGCAACCGGCACCAAGACCGACACGCCGCTTCTGGAGACGCCACGCTCCATCTCGGTTGCCACCCGTGAGCAGATGCAGGATCGCAAGGTGCAGAACCTGGACGATGCGGTGCGCTACATGCCCGGCGTGATCGCCAGCAGCTATGGCAGCGACAGCCGCGCCGACTGGATGAAGATCCGCGGCTTCGAACCGATTCAGTTGCTCGACGGCCTGCCACTGCCCAAGGGCAGCTACACCATGCCCAAACTGGAGACCTGGAACCTGGAGCGCGTCGCCGTACTGCGCGGCCCGGCCTCCTCGGTCTATGGCCAGACCCCGCCCGGCGGCCTGGTTGACGCCGTCAGCCGTCGCCCACAGGCCGAAAGCAGCCATGAAGTACAGGTGCAAGTCGGCAACTACCAGCACAAGCAGATCAGCTTCGACAGCACCGGCAAGATCGATGACGATGGCCGTTTTCTCTACCGTTTCAGTGGCGTGGGTCGTGACAGCGGCACGGTCATCGAGCATATGGATGACCAGCGCTTCAACCTCGCACCCAGCCTGACCTGGAACATCGACGACAATACCAGGCTTACCTTCCTCGGCCAGTTCAATCGCGACGATACCGGCGGCACCAGCCAGTTCCTGCCCCTGCAAGGCACCAAGCTGGGCACGCCGGCCGGCAAGATCGACTACAACAAGAACCTCGGCGACCCCGACTGGGAGTTCTACGACAAGACCTTCTATGCCCTCGGCTACGCCTTCGAGCACCGCATCAACGATATCTGGCAGTTCAATCAGAACCTGCGCTACAGCAAGCTCGAGCTGGATAACCAGATCATCACGGCTGGCGGTTGGGCTACCGCGGTCGCTGACGACGGCACGGTTGCGCGCGGCGCCAATGTGTACGACGAGAACATCAGCCACTTCGCCATGGATAACAATTTCCAGGCTGACTTCCATACGGGCGCGCTGACCCATACCTTGCTGCTGGGCGTGGATTATCTGCGCGTCAATACCGATTACCGCTGGCTGTATGGCAGCGCCCCGAGCAGCAATATCATCAACCCGATCTATGGCCAGGACTTCAGTGGTGTCGCCTACACCGCCTTCCAGGACTACAACCAGAAGCGCCGGAACACCGGCCTCTACCTGCAGGATCAGATCGCCCTCGACGCCTGGCGCCTGACCCTGGGTGGCCGCTGGGATCGGCTGGATACCGACTCGGTGTTCTACAACGCCAATGACGCCAAGGACAGCCGCCGCGACAGCCAGTTCAGCGGCAACGCCGCGCTGAGCTACGTCTTCGACTCTGGCTTCACGCCTTATGTGTCCTACGCCGAATCCTTCCAGGCCGAAGCGGGCGGCAACGGCGGCGCCGCGTTCAAACCCAGTACCGGCAAGCAGTACGAACTGGGCATCAAGTACCAACCGCCGGGCAGCGACATGCTGCTGACCGCCGCGGTCTATGACCTGAAGCGGCAGAACATCGTGACCACCAATATCGCCGGCGCCAGCGAACCGGTGAGCGAGGTAGAGGTACGCGGCCTGGAGCTGGAGGCCACCGGCAGCCTCACCGAGAACCTCAGCCTGACGGCCTCCTACACCTACACCAACAGCAAGATGACCAAGGTTGGCGACCCGCGCGACAAGAACCGCGCCCTGCCTCTCACGCCGGAACACCAGGCCTCGATCTGGGCCGACTATGACTGGAATCAGGGCATGCTGGCCGGATTCGGCGTTGGCTTCGGCGCCCGCTTCGTCGGCTCCACCGACAACATCGCCGTCGGCAACCTGGGTTTCGTGCGCGATGCCTCCGACGGCCATAGCAGCGCCTACACCGTCTACGACGCTGCCGTGCGCTACGACCTCGGTCAGCTCGATGCCAGCCTGCGTGGTGCCAGCGTATCGCTCAACGCCACCAACCTGTTCGACAAGGAATACCTGGCCACCTGCGATGGCTTCTACTGCTATGCCGGCGACCCGCGCCGGGTCACCGCGAGCATCGACTACAAGTGGTAACAGGCTGAAAAACAGGAGTCGCCCGATGGGCGGCTCCTGTCATTTACGCCACAGTCAGCTCGCCGTCTCCTGCAACTCGGCAGCGCCCTTGAAGAACACCAGCATCAGCGCCACGCCCGCCCCCAGCAGCGGCAACAGTGCCAGCAGCATCAACAGCACGCTGGCCAGCATCAGCCCGCCGACTATATTCAGCCAGGCCATCACCTTGAGCGCCGGATAGGGAAACTCCAGCCTGAGCAGGCGCACGCCCAGCCAGGTGGTGCAGCCGCCCATCAGACACAGCAGCGCCATATAGCTCAGCGTCTGCCAGTCCAGCCCGCCAAACAGCTGCTCGCCCAGCAGCAGGTCGGCCCACTCCAGCAGCAGGGACAGCACCACCACGGCCCACACCGGCACGCTCAGGCGGCGCGCCGCAAAGCGTGCCTCGGCAAAAGCCTTGAAACGCAGCAGCAGATAGCAACCGAGCAGCACCAGAGCCAGGCTTAGCCAGTCGGTATAGGTCAACAGCAATTGCGCATCGTCCTGCGGCAGCATGGCGCCAGCGAACAGCAGGCTCACCACCAGCGCGTTGGCCAGTACCGAGACCAGCGCCAGCCAACCGAGCATCCGCAACTGGCGAGCGCTCCAGCCCGGCAGGCGGTGAACGGGGGCGGCGTCGAGCAGTTCCACCTGTGGCGCACTGTAGGGATTGTCCGGTTGCATCGCACGTCAGCCTTGTTCGGCAAACTTGTTCGGCAAAAGCACGAGGCTAACCAGCCGCGCGGCGCTTGACCAGACTGTACGGTTCAACCCAGCGGTGGCTGTACCGCGACGCCACCGCAGCCGCGCAATAGGCTTTGCCAGTCACCGGAGAACGACCATGTCCACCGAACTGCTGCTCGCCTTCATTGCCTTCGCCTTCGTCACCTCGGTGACGCCCGGCCCCAATAACATGATGCTGCTCGCTTCGGGCGTGAATTTCGGCGTGCGCCGCAGCATCCCGCACATGCTCGGCATCAGCCTGGGCTTCATGCTGCTGGTGGCCTCGGTAGGCCTGGGCCTCGGCCAGCTGTTCGAACGCCTGCCGGTGCTGCATGACGTGCTGCGTTACGTCGGCGCGGCCTACCTGCTCTACCTGGCCTGGAAGATCGCCCAGGCCGGCGCTCCGCAAGGCCGTGACAACCCCGCCGCCAAGCCGTTTACCTTTCTCCAGGCCGCGGCCTTCCAATGGGTCAACCCGAAGGCCTGGATCATGGCCATCGGCGCCATTACCACCTACACCCCGCAGGACGGCTTCGTCAGCAACGTGCTGCTGATCGCTGCACTGTTCGCCCTGGTCAACTGCCCCAGCGTCGGCCTGTGGACCGTTGCCGGCAGCCTGCTGCGCAGCTGGCTGGACAACCCGCGCGCCCTGCGCGCCTTCAATATCGGCATGGCGCTACTGTTGGTCGCCTCGCTCTACCCCATCTTCGTCGACACGGGACTGCTCTGATGCAAGACATCGCCCCTACCCGCCTGCGCCCACTGGCCGACACCTCCACCTCGGCCGTGGTGGCTGGTTTCATCGCCATGCTCACCGGCTATACCAGCTCCCTGGTGCTGATGTTCCAGGCCGGTCAGGCTGCCGGCCTCACCGCCGGGCAGATTTCCTCGTGGATCTGGGCGCTGTCGATCGGCATGGCGCTGTGCTGCATCGTGCTCTCGCTGCGTTATCGCGCGCCGGTGATGATCGCCTGGTCGACGCCTGGTGCGGCGCTGCTGGTCACCAGCCTGCCGCAGGTGTCCTACGGCGAGGCCATCGGCGCCTACATCCTGGCCTCGGGCCTGATCGTGCTGATCGGCCTGACCGGTACCTTCGACCGCCTGATGCGCCGCATACCCGCCTCCATCGCCGCTGCGCTGCTGGCCGGTGTGCTGTTCAAGATCGGTCTGGAAATCTGCGTGGCTGCCGAGCAACAGCCCTTTCTCGTGATCGCCATGCTGCTGGCCTATCTGCTCGGCAAACGTCTGTGGCCGCGCTACTCGGTGCTCTCCGCGCTGATCGTCGGCAGTGTGCTGGCCGGGGTGTTCGGCCTGCTGGACTTCAGCGATTTCCAGCTGCAACTGGCCACGCCCGAGTGGACCACGCCGAGCTTCTCGCTGGCCGCGGCGATCAGCATCGGCATTCCGCTGTTCATCGTCGCCATGGCCTCGCAGAACCTGCCGGGCATGGCCGTGCTGCGCGCCAACGGCTATGACGTGCCGGCCTCACCGCTGCTGACCAGCACCGGCCTGGTATCGATCCTGATGGCGCCTTTCGGCAGCCACGGCATACACATGGCCGCCATCAGCGCCGCCATCTGCGCCGGCCCGGAAGCCCATGAAGACCCGCGCAAGCGCTACACAGCGGCGGTCTGGTGCGGGGTGTTCTACGCCATCGCCGGCATCTTCGGCGCTACCCTGGCCTCGCTGTTCGCCGCGCTGCCGGCGGCGCTGATCCTCTCCATCGCCGCGCTGGCGCTGTTCGCCTCGATCATTGGCGGCCTGACCCAGGCCATGAGCGAGCCCAACGAGCGCGAAGCGGCGCTGATCACCTTCCTGGTCACGGCGTCGGGGATGACCCTGGCCGGCGTCGGCTCGGCCTTCTGGGGCATAGTCGCCGGGCTGTTGACCCTGGCCGTGCTGAGCTGGGGCAAGCGGTAGCCCCCGCAGCCCGGACTGCATCCGAGCAAGCGGTAGGGTGCGCCGCGCGCACCACTGGCTAGCCGCGTGTTCAAGCGGTGCGCGCAGCGCACCCTACCGTCCGGGCGCCGGCTCGGCCAATTCTGCGCCATGCACGCGGTTGACCCACAGGCCGAACAGCGCCGCCGTGATGAACATGATCAGGCTGTAGATGGCCGCAGGGATAGCCATGGTCGGGTTGTTCAGCAGCGCCGGGCTGAGCGCCAGGGCGATGGCCAGGGTGCCGTTGTGGATGCCGATCTCCATGGCGATGGCGATCGCCTGACGCAGATTGAGCTTGAGCAGCCTGGGTACGCAGTAGCCCACCGCCATGCTCAGCAGGTTGAAAGCCAGTGCCGCGCCGCCGACCGAGGGCGCGTAATCGACGAAGGTGCGCCAGTCCTTGGCCACCGCCAGCAGGATGATCAGCAACAGGAACAGCGCCGAAACGATCTTCACCGGCCTCTGCATCCGCTCGGCGAAACCGGGAAAGCGGCTGCGCAACCACATGCCGATGGCCACCGGGCCGAGGACGATGGCGAACACCTGCACCACCTTGGCGAATTGCAGCGGTATGGCCTGATCGTCCGCCATGAAGTACATCAGCGACAGGTTGACGATCAACGGCATGGTCAGAATGGCGATCACCGAATTCACCGCGGTCAGGGTGATGTTCAGCGCCACGTCGCCATGGGCCAGGTGACTGTACAGGTTGGCCGTGGTGCCGCCCGGCGAGGCGGCCAGCAGCATCAGGCCCACGGCCAGCGCCGGTGCCAGGCCGAAGGCCTTGGCCAGGAAGAAGCAGGCCAGCGGCAGCAGCAATAGCTGGCAGGCCAGGCCGATGAGCACGGGTTTGGGGAATTTCACCACCCGGGCGAAATCGGCCAGGGTCAGCGACAGGCCGAGGCCGAGCATGATGATGCCCAGCGCGGCAGGGAGGAAAAACGTCAGCAAGGGATCGGCGGTCATTATTGTTATCGCTCCAGGGGAACCTGGCAGGATTTTGCGCAGTCAGGGCCACCGCTGACAGTGGCCCTGCGAGCCAACCTTAGCTCGCTCGCTGACGGGATAGAGCCGTCAGATCGCCGTGGCCCCACCATCCACGGCCAGTGCCTGGCCGGTGGTGAACGCGGCGTGGTCGCTGCACAGATAAAGCACGGCGGCGGCGATCTCCTCGACCTTGCCGATGCGCCCGACCGGGTGCATGGCGGCGGCGAACTCGGCCTTCTTCGGATCGGCCTCATAGGCGCGGCGGAACATGTCGGTGTCGATCACCGCCGGGCACACCGCGTTGACGCGGATTTTCTTCTTCGCGTATTCCACCGCCGCGGACTTGGTCAGGCCGATCACCGCATGCTTGGAAGCGGCGTAGATGCTCATCTTGGGCGCAGCGCCGAGGCCCGCCACCGATGCGGTGTTGACGATGGCACCGCCGCCCTGAGCCAGCATCAGCGGAATCTGATGCTTCATGCACAGCCAAACGCCCTTGACGTTGACGCCGATGATGGCGTCGAACTCGGCTTCGTTGCCGTCGGCCAGCTTGCCCTGCTCGATCTCGATACCGGCGTTGTTGAAGGCGTAATCCAGGCGGCCGTATTGCGCCATGGTGGCGTCCATCAGCGCCTTGACTTCAGTAACGCGGGTCACGTCGCAGCGCACGAAGCAGGCCTCGCCACCGGCCGCGCGAATCAGCTCGACGGTACCCTCGCCACCTGCCACGTCCACGTCGGAAACCACCACCTTCAGCCCTTCGGCAGCGAAGGCCTGGGCCGTGGCGCGGCCAATACCGGCGGCACCACCCGTGACCAGGGCGACCTGGCCGGAAAACCTCATGCTCATATCTGCTTCCTCGCAGCGATTCTTGTTGAATTGGCGAGGAGTCTAGCCAGCAAGCCAGACGGTGAGCAGCACTATCAGGCTCTGGAGTGGAGGGTCATGCAAAGCGCTGATGACGACTCCACCAGCGCGATGCCGCGATCAGCGGGTAGCTCGGATGAAATCCGCGAAAGATCGGACGGCATGCCAGGCCGCCCCGGATTTCGTCTGGGCTACAGGGCTCAGGCGCGCAGCTCGGCGACCACCGCAGCCAGCGCCTGCGCAGGATCGGCGGCCTGACTGATCGGGCGACCGATCACCAGATAGTCGGAGCCGGCCTCCAGCGCCTGAGCCGGGGTAAGGATGCGCTTCTGGTCATCGGCATTGCTGCCGGCAGGACGAATACCCGGCGTCACCAGCTGCAGGCGCGGCTGCGCGACCTTCAGCGCGCGGGCCTCCTGCGCCGAGCAGACCAGACCATCGAGCCCGGCATCGGCAGCCAGGCCGGCCAGGCGCAGCACCTGCTCCTGTGGCGGCACGTCCAGGCCGATGCCGGCCAGATCCTGCTGCTCCATGCTGGTCAGCACGGTCACGCCGATCAGCAGCGGCTTGGCGCCAGTCAGCTTGTCCAGCTCGTTGCGGCAGGCCGCCATCATGCGCAGGCCGCCGGAGCAGTGCACGTTGACCATCCACACGCCCAGCTCGGCCGCAGCCCTGACCGCCATGGCCGTGGTGTTGGGGATGTCGTGGAATTTCAGATCGAGAAACAGCTCGAAGCCCTTGGCCTGCAGCGCCTCGACCACCTGCGGACCACTGCGGGTGAACAGCTCCTTGCCGACCTTGACCCGGCACAGCGCCGGATCGAGGCGATCGGCCAGGGCCAGAGCGGCTTCGCGGCTGGGAAAGTCGAGGGCGACGATGATCGGGGTTTGGCAGGCAGGCATGAGCGGGTCTCGAACAGGATAAAAAACGCCGCGCATTGTAGCGCAAAGCTCGCCGGCACTGGTCGCGGTCAAAGCCCCTCCCACATGCAAACCTCTAGTCTGTAGCCCGGATGAAAGCCGGGGCTTTGGCTTCGGCACAAAGGCATCGCGGCTGAAGCCGCTCCCACGGGGCACTGAACTTCCGCAGGAGAGGCAGGGGCGGCATTGCGTTTCGGCCGGGAAAGCCAAAGGATCAGGCGATCAGGCGATCAGCCGTTCACGCAGACGACCGAGCATACCGAGCAGACTGCCGACCTTCTCCTGCTCGCGCTCGTCGCGCGGCACCTCGGCCAGGCGAGTGACCACCTGTTGCGGCTGGGTACGCCAGATCAGCGCCTGTTCGGCGGCTGCCTTCAGCCCCTTCTCGAACAGACCGCGGCGAATCGGCTTGGGCAGATAGCGGAAGATCTGCGCCTCGTTGACCAGGCGCAGTAGCGCCTGGGTGTCCTGAAATGGCGTGACCACCAGGCTGAGCAGGCGCGGGTGAGCCTGCGCCAGGGTCTTGAGCAGCGGCGCGGTGTCCTCGCCGACCAGCTTGAGGTCGCTGACCAGAATGTCCACGCGCTCGTTGTTCAGTTGCAGCACTGCCTCGGCCAGGTTGCGCGCGCGCAGCAGCTGGTGACCGCCGGCAACGCAGAACTCGCCGACGACGCCGAGCGTGTCCGGATCATCGTCCAGCAGCAGCACTGCCAGCGGTGCGCTCAGCGCCGCACTGGCACCCGAGGCCACCGGCTGCGCCTGACGCACCGCCAGCTCTGCCGCCTGGCGCAGGGTGAAGGCCATTTCCTGCTGATCCCAGGGCTTGGTCAGGTAGCGGAAGATGCCGCCGTTGTTCAACGCCTCCACCGCGGCATCCAGATCGGAATAGCCGGTCAGGAGGATGCGCAGGGTGTTCGGGGCGATCTCGCGGGCTTCGGCCAGCAGCTGCGCTCCGCTCATCTGCGGCATGCGCTGATCGCTGACCAGCACGTGAATGTGCTCCTCGCGCAGGCGCTGCAGTGCGCGCAGCGGATCGCTCTCGGTCAGCACCTCGTAGTGGCGGCGAAACTGCATCGCGAGGCTGCGCAGGATACGCTCCTCGTCGTCGACGAACATGATGCGAACGGGTGCGGACATCAGGCGCTCCTTTTCATGGCGGCGGTGGCGGGCAACGGCAGGCTGACGAGAAAGCGCGTGCCACGCCCTGGCTCGGAGGCGACGCGAATCTGGCCACCGTGGTCCTGGACGATCTTGTAGCTGATGGACAACCCGAGGCCGGTACCCTGGCCCACCGGCTTGGTGGTGAAGAACGGATCGAAGATCTTCGCCATGACCTCCGGCGGCATGCCGCGGCCGTTGTCCTGCAGCGAGAGGTGGATGCCCTGGGCATCGGCCCAGCTGCGAATCTGGATGCGCCCCTTGCCATCGATGGCCTGGGCGGCGTTGGTCAGCAGGTTGAGCAGCACCTGGTTGATCTGCGAAGGCGCGCAGGCGATACGCGGCAGCTCGCCGAGCTGCTGCACCACCTCGGCCTTGTCCTTGATGTGGTTGCGCGCGATCAGCAGCGCGCTGCGGATGCAGTCGTTGAGGTCCACCTCTTCGCTCATGGCACGGTCGAGACGGGCGAAATCCTTCAGACCCACCACCAGTTCGGCAATCTGCTCGAGGCCGTACAGGGTGTCGCCATACAGCTGCTGCAGATCCTCGGCGAGCAGCTCCGGCGCCGCCTGCTGGCGAGCCTGTTCGGCGGCCTGCAGGGCCTGGCTCAGGCTCGCCTCGTCGCAGTCGGGATCGTTCAGGCACTGGCCCAGGCGCGCCTGTGCGGCGGCGAGTTCGAACAGTGGCTCGCTCAATTCGCGCAGCAGCTGCACGTTGTTCTTCACGTAGCCCAGCGGCGTGTTCAATTCATGGGCGACGCCAGCGACCATCTGCCCGAGCGACGCCATCTTCTCCGATTGCAGCAGTTGCGCCTGGGACTCCTTGAGGTCCACCAGCGCCTGGCGCAGCACGCGGTTGCGCTGGGCGACGCGCGCTTCCATGGCCTTGAGCAGGTCCAGCACCGTGCCCAGACCGCAGTACCCGCCCTGGGCATCGATCAGCACGAAGTCCTCGGTGATCGGGTATTGCAACTGCGCGGTGACCTGCTTGGAGGCCTCTTCCAGGCTGGCTTCCAGGCTGACGATCAGCGGCGCGTCGTTCATCACCTCGCCCACCGGGTGACGGCCGCGCAGGTCGCGCCCGAAGCGCTGCATGAAGATGTCCTGCAGGGTGGCGCGACTGACCAGACCGAGCGGCCGATTGTTCTCGTCCACCACCGGCAGGGAGAGAAAGGCACGGTGCTCGGCCGCCAGGAACAGGTCGGCGACCTCGTTGATGCTCATCGACGCTGCGAGCGGCTTCACGGCTCGCAGCAGCGATTGCAGCGCGCTGGCGTGGGTCACGAACGGCCTCCCCTGCTGTCGGAAAGCCGCCATTCAAGCAGCGCCAGGTTGCCATCTTGTGACAGGGATCACGACTCGCCGCGCCAGGCTGGTGCGTCCAGCACGCCCCTTGCACCGTTGTCACGCCTGCGCGCCAATCGCCCTGCGCCCAGGAACCGCGAAACACGGGCGGCAAGCCCTCTGGCATGAGCACTGCACGGCAGATCCACCACACTTGCAGCAGGTTGCAGCCATGCCCTACCAAACCACCATCGGCAGCCTGGTCTACCGCTTCGCCGACCTCAAGACGCTGCTGGCCAAGGCCAGCCCGGCGCGCTCCGGCGATTACCTGGCGGGGCTGGCCGCTGCCACCTATGAGGAGCGCATGGCAGCCAAGCTGGCTCTGGCCGAGGTGCCGCTCAAGCGTTTTCTCGACGAGGCGCTTATCCCCTACGAGCAGGACGAAGTCACCCGCCTGATCATCGACCGCCATGATGCCGCTGCCTTCGCCCCGATCAGCCACCTGACCGTGGGTGACCTGCGCGACTGGCTGTTGCTGGAAAAGACCGACAGCGCGCGCCTGGCGGCCGTAGCCGCCGGCCTGACGCCGGAGATGGTCGCCGCCGTGAGCAAGCTGATGCGCAACCAGGACCTGATCCTGGTGGCGCGCAAATGCCAAGTGATCAGCCGCTTTCGCAACACCCTGGGCCTGCCCGGTCATCTGGCCGTGCGCCTGCAGCCCAATCACCCCACCGACGACGTGCGCGGCATCGCCGCCAGCATGCTCGATGGCCTGCTCTACGGCTCGGGCGACGCCACGGTCGGCATCAACCCGGCCAGCGACTCGCTGCCGACGCTGATGCGCCTGTGGCAGATGATGGACGAGGTGCGCGAGCACTTCGAAATCCCCATGCAGAGCTGCGTGCTCACCCATGTCACCACACAAATACAGGCCATCGAAGCCGGCGCGCCGATCGATCTGGTGTTCCAGTCCATCGCCGGCACCGAGGCCACCAATGCCGGCTTCGGCGTGTCCCTGGCGATCCTGCGCGAGGCCCACGAGGCCGCGCTGTCGCTGGGACGCGGGACGTTGGGGGATAACCTCATGTACTTCGAAACCGGCCAGGGCAGCGCGCTGTCGGCCGGCGGCCACCATGGCGTCGACCAGCAGACCTGTGAAGCCCGCGCCTACGCCGTGGCCCGCGAGTTCCGCCCGCTGCTGGTCAACACCGTGGTCGGCTTCATCGGCCCGGAATACCTCTACGACGGCAAGCAGATCATTCGCGCCGGCCTGGAAGACCACTTCTGCGCCAAGCTGCTCGGCCTGCCGATGGGCTGCGACGTCTGCTACACCAACCACGCCGAAGCCGATCAGGACGACATGGACAGCCTGCTCACCCTGCTCGGCGCGGCCGGCATCAACTTCATCATGGGCATCCCGGGCGCAGACGACATCATGCTCAACTACCAGAGCACCTCGTTCCACGATGCGCTGTACCTGCGCAGCGTACTGGGCCTGAAACGCGCCCCGGAGTTCGATGCCTGGCTGGCGCGCATGGCCATTACCGAGCCGAGCGGCCGCCTGCGCGAGATCGGCCGCGGCCACCACCTGCTCAAGCAACTGCCACATATCTCGGGAGCCGCGTGATGGCCAACGATCTGATCCAGCACAACCCCTGGGACGAACTGCGCGCACACACCTCGGCGCGCATCGCCCTCGGCCGCGTCGGCTGCAGCCTGCCCACCCGCGAGGTGCTCAAGTTCGGCCTGGCCCACGCCCAGGCGCGCGACGCCGTGCATCGCCCGCTGGACTTCGCCGAACTCAAGCATCAGCTGCATGCCGCCGGTTTCCGGGTGCTGAAAGTGCGCAGCAATGCCGAGGACCGTCAGACCTACCTGCTGCGCCCGGATCACGGCCGCCACCTGCATGGCGACTGCAGGCTGCAGCTGCAACACGAGCTGCCGGCGCCGGAGCTGGCCATCGTGCTGGCCGACGGCTTGTCCGCCATCGCCGTGCAGCGCCATGCCCTGCCGCTGCTGCAGGCCTTTCGCGAACGCTTCGCTACCGACTGGGCCAACACCCCGGTGGTGCTGGCCGAACAGGGCCGCGTGGCGATTGGCGACGGCA
The DNA here is from genome assembly GCF_900104265.1 of Ectopseudomonas guguanensis. Lineage (GTDB taxonomy): Bacteria > Pseudomonadota > Gammaproteobacteria > Pseudomonadales > Pseudomonadaceae > Aquipseudomonas > Aquipseudomonas guguanensis. Next base: position 99,635 of record NZ_FNJJ01000003.1, on the reverse strand, counting down.
TCGGCGAAGCGCTGCGCGCGCGCCTGGTGATCGTGATGATCGGCGAGCGCCCGGGCCTGACCTCGCCGGACAGCCTGGGCCTGTACCTGACCCATGCGCCGCGGGTGGGCTGCCCGGACAGCGCGCGCAACTGCATCTCCAACGTGCGTCCCGAGGGCCTGCCTTACGAACTGGCCGCGCACAAACTCGACTACCTGACGCGCCAGGCGTTGCGCCTGCAACTGAGTGGCGTGCAGCTCAAGGACGAAAGCGATCTGCAAGCCATAGCGCTACAGGCCAACTGACAACTCTCCGATCGCGGGGTATGGTGAAGGCTCCATTCCCCGGAGAGGACTCGTCATGCCCTGGTACGTCTGGCTATTGCTGGTGCTGGTATTCGGCTCGGTGATCGGTAGCCTGCTGATACTGCGCAGCAGCGCCAAGAAGATGCGCCTGAGCGAGGATCAGCTCGAACGCATGCGCAAGCGCGCCATCGAGCAGGAAGCCAAGGACGCGCGCGAGCGTCAGCGCTAGGCACGTCACCTCCCCGCAGAGACAGCCTGCTAGACTGCGCGCCTTCCAAGGAGAAGGTGCCATGCCCCTGCATCTGCGCTTGCTGCTTCCCACCTCCACCCTGGCCCTGGCTACGGGCCTGGGCTTCGTCCAGCCCGTCGGCCTGCTGCTGGGCATCCTTTTCGTCATCGCGCTGCTGGCCGGCCAACGGCATCTGCCTGAGTGGTTATGGCTGCCGCTGATCCTGCTCGGCAGTATCGCTCTGGCAGCGCATCTGCTGCCCGGCTTTCGTCCCTGGCAGCTGTGGCAGCCGCGCTCCATCAGCGCCGATGCGGCGCCCTACGGCCTGCGCCTTTCCTGGGACAAGCTGCTGCTGGGCACTGCGCTGCTGGCCTGGTGGCTGGGGCAACCGCACCGGCCAGTCATAGCGCCGAAACGGGCCTGGTGGGTGTGCCTGGCCACCCTGCTGCTGATTCCGGCACTGGCCATCGCCCTGGGCCTGGTTGCCTGGCAACCCAAATGGCCCGAAGGGCTGTTGCTGTGGCTGGCGGTCAATCTCGGCGTGGCGGTGCTGGCCGAGGAGCTGCTGTTTCGCGGCATGCTGCAAACGGCGCTGGTCAAGCGTCTGGGCACCTGGCCCGGCTTGCTGCTGACAGCGGGCCTGTTCGGAGCGGCTCACCTGCCCTTCAGTCCGCTATTTGCCGTGGTGGCGACCTGTGCGGGGCTGGGCTACGGTCTGGCCTTTCACTACAGCGGGCGTCTGAGCCTGGCCATCGCCCTGCATGGCGCGGTCAATCTGCTGCATATTCTGCTGCTGAGCTATCCGCTGCGGCTGACGTGACGGCGATACGGTAGGGCGAGAAAATGCGCGCCAGCTCGCCATTGGCACGCAGCTGTTCGAGCAGCGCAGCGAAGCGTTCGGCGCTGATCGGCGCGCCGGAGCGAATCATCGCGTGGTGGCGATAGACCTGATCGATACGCTCGGAAATCAGCAGCTGGCGAGCGTACTCGCGATTGCGCTCGAGAAAGTCGTAGAGATTGGAGCGCGTCACCAGGGCGATGTCGGCACGCCCGCGCAGCACCATCAGCAGGTTGCTGTCGTGGGAATGGCCGAGATTGGCGTTGAAGGTAGTGGTGAGAAACTCCGGGTCGCTGTTGAACTGGGCGAACCCATAGTGATAACCGCGATATAGCGCCAGGCGCTTGCCGGCCAGCTCATCGAAGAAGTGCTGGTCACGCAGAGCCTCGCTGCGGGCGACGAACAGCTCGGCATCCTCCAGCCCCATGTCGACGGCTTCGGCATCGATGCCCTGCCAACCCCATTGCGGGTTTTCGAATATCGCCATGTCGATGCGCCCGCGCTGCAGGTCGCCGAAGCGGCGCACGATGGCGGTGGGCAACATGGTGAAGTGGTATTCGCTCTGCTGCTGATTCAGCGCTTCGAGCAATTGCGGCAGAAGCCCACTCGACTCCTGCAGGTTGGACTTGACCACATAGGGCGGGAAGTGCGCACCGCCGACCTTGACCACTTCGGCAGCGCAGAGAAGACCGGCAAACGACAGCAACAAGGCACCCACACATCCATGAATCCAGCGCCGCGCATGCCGCATGTCGAGTCCCCAAAAAAATCCTTCTCTCAGTGTGGTGCAGCCTACTCCAGTCTCTCCTGACCGACTAGATGGATTTTCATTGCACGGACACGTTGTTGCCCAGTTGCAGACGATAGCGCCCAAGTAGCCTTGATAGCTCGCCGTTGCCCTGCAACTGGTTCAACAACCGGGCAATGTCGGAGGGGCCTACAGGCCCCTCGGGCCGCAGCAGTACCTCATGGTGATAGAGCTGGTCCAGACGTTCGGAAACCAGCAGCCTGGGCACCAGTTCCGGGTGCCGATCCAGAAACAGCTCCAGGTATGAACGGGTCACCACGGCGATATCGGCACGCCGCGCCAGCAGCATGCGCAGGTTGCTGTCGTGGGAATAGGTCAGCACTGCATTGAAGGTGCGCATCAGGTATTCAGGGTCGGCATCGAAACTGGCGAACCCATAGTGGTAGCCGTGGTAAAGCGCCATGCGCTTGTCGTCGAAGCGCTCGAAGTAACGCTGATCACGCCCTGGCTCGGCAGCGGTGACGTACACCTCCGCATCGTCGATATCCATCCCCAGGGCCAGATAAGGCGTGCCTCGCCACCCCCAGCGACTGGACTCGAAGAACATCAGATCGAAACGGCCATTTTCCAGGTCGCGGTAACGACGAGTCGCCGAGGTGGGTACCAGCACGAAGTGGTACTGCTGCTGCAGCGCGTTGAGCGCACGCAGCAGCTCCGGCACCAAGCCTTGCGGATAGGCTGACTCGGGTTTGTCGAGGTACGGCGGAAAGTGATAGCCGCCGACGCGCACTTCCTGCACCGCAACGGCAGCAGGCATATGCAGCAGACAAAGACAGCACAACAGGCTGAAGGCAAGCGCGCGCAAACTCGACCTCTCGTCACGAAGTACGATACGGGGCATCCAGGGCCACGTGTTCGAGCCGAAAACCGGCGGTTGTTCCTAGCCTAGCCGAGTTTGCTCAGACTTCCTTGCACACCAGCGACAATGCTTCTTCGGCCAGCTGATCCAGGCTCATCGGCCCCTGGGGACGGAACCAGGTGGTGGTCCAGCTCAGCGCACCGGTGAGAAAACGCCGCTGGATGAAGGGGTCACCCTTGAAGTAGCCGGCCTCGCGCGCCTCGCCCAGCACCGCCAGCCAGATCTGCTCATAGGTGTCGCGCAGGGCCAGCACCTGCGCCTGGCCGTCTGCCGACAGCGAACGCCATTCGTAGACCAATACGGCCATGGCCTCGCCGGTGCCGCCCATGATCGATTGCAGCTCGCAGCGAATCAGCGCCAGTAGCCGTTCGCGGGTGCCCTGCGCCGAAGCCAGAGCCGCGCGCATCAGCGCAGTGTTGTAGACGATGGTTTCCTCCATCACCGAACGCAGGATTTCATCCTTGCTCTTGAAGTGATGGAAGATGCTGCCGGACTGAATGCCGATGGCGGCGGCCAGATCGCGCACAGTGGTGCGCTCGTAACCCTTGCTGCGGAACAGGTGGGCGGCCATCTGCAACAGCTTGCCGCGGGCGCTGTCCGGATCGGTCACCTGGCCGCTGGCGACCAGTTCCTGCATCACGGCCTGGGCCTTGTGTTCATCCACGCTGACTTCTCCCCTGATTGCCCTGCTCGGCGTTTGTTCTGATGAATTCTTCATGCTGCCGGCAAGTGCTTGTCTTGCTTGATGAAATGTATGCGGCGCCAGCGGACCAAGCAAGCGCTTGGCCGTACTTTTGGCCGATTTGCCCTCCTTCAGCGCTTTTCAACCAAGCGCTTGCTTGGTAATGTCGACTCACCTTCAATGTGTGACGGGCCAATTCCAATGAGCAAGACCGTACGCATCGGCTGCGCCTCCGCGTTCTGGGGCGACACCTCCACCGCCGCCGACCAGCTGGTGCGCGGTGCCGAGCTGGATTACCTGGTGTTCGACTACCTGGCCGAAATCACCATGTCGATCATGGCCGGCGCCTGCATGAAGAAGCCCGACGAGGGTTACGCCCGCGACTTCGTCGAAGTGCTCATGCCGCTGCTCGGCGAGCTGGCAGCGAAGAAGATCCGCGTCATCAGCAACGCCGGCGGGGTCAACCCGATGGCCTGCGCCGCCGCCCTGAGCGCCGCCTGCGAGCAGGCCGGCGTACAGCTGAAGATCGCCGTGCTGCACGGCGACAATCTGCAACCCAAACTCGGCGAGCTGGTCAAGGCCGGTACCCGCGAGATGTTCACCGACGCGCCGCTGCCGCCCTTCTGCGTCTCGGTCAATGCCTACCTGGGCGCACCGGGCATAGTCGCGGCATTGGATGCCGGTGCCGACATCGTCATCACCGGCCGCGTGGTCGACAGCGCCGTGGTCAGCGCCGCCCTGGTGCATGAGTTCGGCTGGGCCTGGAGCGACTACGACAAGCTGGCCCAGGCCGCACTGGCCGGGCACATCATCGAGTGCGGCGCGCAGTGCACCGGTGGCAACTTCACCGACTGGCGCGACGTGCCGGACTACGAGCACATCGGTTTCCCCATCGTCGAAGTCGAAAGCGATGGCCGTTTCGTCGTGACCAAGCCGGAGGGTTCCGGCGGCCTGGTCACGCCTTTTGCCGTTGGCGAGCAGATGCTCTACGAGATCGGCGACCCGCGCGCCTATCTGCTGCCGGACGTGGTCTGCGATTTCACCCAGGTCGAACTTAGCCAGGTCGGCGCCGACCGCGTGCAGCTGCAGGGCGCGCGGGGCCTGCCGCCCTCCGCGCACTACAAGGTCAGCGCCACCCACCCGGACGGTTTTCGCTGCACCGCCAGCTGCGTGCTCGCCGGTATCGATGCCGTGGCCAAGGCCGAGCGGGTCAGCCAGGCGATCATCAACAAGACCGAAGAGATGTTCGCCGAACGTGGCTGGGGCCGTTACCAGGAAGTCAGCGTCGAGCTGCTGGGTAGCGAGGCCACCTACGGTGCCCACGCTCGGCGCCAGGACAGCCGCGAGCTGGTGGTGAAAATTGCCGTGCGTCACGCCAAGAAGGAGGCGCTGATCCTCTTCTCCCGCGAGATCGCCCAGGCCGCCACCGGCATGGCACCGGGCCTGACCGGCATCGTCGGCGGTCGCCCCACCGTCTACCCGGTGATCCGTCTGTTCAGCTTCCTGGTGGACAAGAGCGCCTGCGCGCTGGAAGTGGAAATTGGCGGCGAACGTCAGCCGGTCGCCCTGCCTCAGGTCGATGCCTTCGACCCCGAGCGACTGCGCGCGCCAGCCGCCCTGCCCGTACCGATGGGCGAAGCCGACGCTGCCGTGCCACTGATCCGCCTGGCCGTGGCGCGCTCCGGCGACAAGGGCAACCACAGCAACATCGGCGTGATGGCGAGAAAACCCGAGTACCTGGCGTGGATAGCCGCTGCGCTGACGCCCGAAGCCGTGGCCAGCTGGATGGCGCATACCCTGGACGCCGAACAGGGCCGCGTCAGCCGCTGGTACCTGCCGGGCAGCCACAGCCTCAACTTCCTGCTGGAAAACGCTTTGGGCGGTGGCGGCGTAGCCAGCCTGCGCATCGACCCGCAGGGCAAGGCTTTCGCCCAGCAGTTGCTGGAATTCCCGGTGCCAGTGCCCAGGGCGCTAGCTGAAAGCCTGTAGGAGCGAGCTCTGCTCGCGAAGACGTTTCGTTCGCGAGCAGAGCTCGCTCCTACAACAGAACTAGGCGTCCCCAAAGAGCCGAAGGACAAGAACAATGAGCTACGACTCCGTATTCAAACCCGGCCTGTTCGCAGACCAGACCATTCTGGTCACCGGCGGTGGCAGCGGCATCGGTCGCTGCGTGGCCCACGAACTGGCCCACCTGGGCGCCCATGTGGTGCTGGTCGGGCGCAAGCAGGAGAAGCTGGAGAAGACCTGCGCCGAAATCATCGAGGATGGCGGCGGCGCCAGCTTCCAGGCTTGCGACATCCGCGACGAAGAGGCAGTGAAGGCCATGGTCGGCGCGGTGATTGCGCAACGCGGACGCATCCATCACCTGGTCAACAACGCCGGCGGCCAGTTCCCCGCGCCGTTGATTGGCATCAACCAGAAAGGCTTCGAGACAGTGGTGCGCACCAACCTGGTGGGCGGTTTCCTGGTGGCCAAGGAAGTCTTCCTGCAGAGCCTGAGCAAACACGGCGGCAGCATCGTCAACATGCTCGCCGACATGTGGGGCGGCATGCCCGGCATGGGCCATTCCGGCGCGGCGCGGGCCGGCATGGAGAACTTCACCAAGACCGCCGCTTACGAGTGGGGCCACGCCGGCGTGCGGGTCAACGCCGTAGCGCCGGGCTGGATCGCCTCCAGCGGCATGGACACCTACCCCGAGTCGATGAAGAACATGATCCGCAACCTCAAGGATCACGTGCCGCTGCAACGCATCGGCAGCGAGTCCGAGGTGGCCGCCGCCATCGTCTTTCTGCTCAGCCCCGGCGCCAGCTTCATCAGCGGCAACACCATCCGCATCGATGGGGCGGCCAGCCAGGGCACCCGTGCCTGGACCCTGGGCAAGGCGAGAAACAGCGAGCCCTACAACGGTTTCCACCGGGCCTACCTGCCCGATGTACTGAAAGATCAGGAGTAAGGCGATGCCCGTGATCCAATCGGAAATCGACGTGCATGGCGAAGCCTTCGCGCAGAACCGCGAGGCCATGCTGGCCGCCATCGCGGCCTTCCGCGAGGTGGAGCAGAAGGTGCAGGGCAAGGCGCAGGAGGCCAAGGCCAAGTTCGACAAGCGCGGCCAGTTGCTGCCGCGCGAACGCCTCAACCTGCTGCTCGATGCCGGTGCGCCCTTTCTCGAACTGGCCTCGCTGGCCGGCTACAAGCTGCACGACGACAAGGACGGTAGCCAGGCCGGCGGCGGCCTGATCGCCGGTATCGGCTACATCGCCGGTGTACGCTGCCTGGTGATCGCCAACAACAGCGCGATCAAGGGCGGCACCATCTCCCCCACTGGCCTGAAGAAATCCCTGCGCCTGCAGCAGATCGCCTTCGAGAACAAGCTGCCGGTGGTGACCCTGGCCGAGAGCGGCGGCGCCAACCTCAACTACGCCGCCGACATCTTCGTCGAGGGCGCGCGCGGCTTCGCCAACCAGGCGCGCATGTCCGCCATGGGCCTGCCGCAGATCACCGTGGTGCACGGCTCCAGCACCGCCGGCGGGGCCTACCAGCCCGGCCTGTCGGACTATGTGGTGGTGGTGCGCGGCAAGGCCAAGATGTTCCTTGCAGGCCCGCCATTGCTCAAGGCCGCCACCGGCGAGATCGCCACCGACGAGCAACTCGGTGGCGCCGAGATGCATGCCCAGGTCGCCGGCACCGCCGAATACCTGGCCGAGAACGATGCCGATGGCGTGCGTTTGGCGCGCGAGATAGTCGGCATGCTGCCGTGGAACCAGCAGCTGCCGGCACGTGAGAAACGCACCTGGCGCGAGCCGCTGTATCCGGCCGAGGAGTTGCTGGGCCTGGTGCCGGCCGATGCCAAGAAGCCCTACGACGTACGCGAGATCATCGCGCGCATCGCCGATGGCTCGGCGTTTCTCGACTTCAAGAACGAGTTCGACAGCCAGACCGTCTGCGGCCATCTGCAGATCGAAGGCCAGGCCTGCGGCTTTATCGGCAACAACGGCCCGATCACCCCGCAAGGCGCGGCCAAGGCGGCGCAGTTCATCCAGCTGTGCGAGCAGAGCAATACGCCGATCCTGTTCTTTCACAACACCACCGGTTTCATGGTCGGCACGGAATCGGAACAGAACGGCGTGATCAAGCACGGCTCGAAGATGATGCAGGCCGTGGCCAACGCCACGGTGCCGAAACTGACCATAGTGGTCGGCGGTTCCTACGGCGCCGGCAACTACGCCATGTGCGGCCGCGGCCTCGACCCGCGCTTTATCTTCGCCTGGCCCAACAGCCGCACCGCCGTGATGGGCGGCGCCCAGGCCGGCAAGGTGCTGCGCATCGTCACCGAGGACAAGCACGCCAAGGAGGGCAAGGAGCCTGACCCGAAGATGCTCGACATGCTGGAGATGGCCACCGCGCAAAAGCTCGACAGTCAGTCCACGGCCCTCTATGGCACCGCCAGCCTGTGGGACGACGGCCTGATCGATCCGCGTGACACGCGCAAGCTGCTGGGCTTTCTGCTGGATATCTGCGCCGAAGCCAATCTGCGACCGCTGAAGAAAAGCAGCTTCGGCGTCGCGCGTTTCTGACCGTAGGGCGGGTGAAACCCGCCAAGCACACGGCGGGTTTCACCCGCCCTACAGACCCATTCGATACGGAGCACAACAACAATGATCTTCACCCAGGAACACGAAGAACTCCGCCGTACCGTCCGCAACTTCGTCGACAAGGAAATCAACCCGCACGTCGACGCCTGGGAGAAGGAAGGCCGCTTCCCCATCCACGACATTTTCAGAAAAGCCGGCGAGCTGGGTCTGCTGGGCATTTCCAAGCCGGAGAAATTCGGCGGCATGGGCCTGGACTACAGCTACTCCATCGTCGCCGCCGAAGAGTTCGGCACCATCCATTGCGGCGGCATCCCCATGTCCATCGGCGTGCAGACCGACATGTGCACACCGGCCCTGGCACGCTTCGGCTCTGATGAGCTGCGCGAAGAGTTCCTGCGCCCGGCCATCAGCGGCGAGATGGTCGGCTGCATCGGCGTCTCCGAAGTTGGCGCCGGCTCCGACGTGGCGGGCCTGAAGACCACCGCACGCAAAGACGGCGACGACTACGTGATCAACGGCAGCAAGATGTGGATCACCAACTCGCCGTCGGCCGATTTCATCTGCCTGCTGGCCAACACCTCGGACGACAAGCCGCACGTCAACAAGTCGCTGATCATGGTGCCGATGAAGATCCCGGGCATCAGCGTCAGCCCGCACCTGGACAAGCTGGGCATGCGCAGCTCGGAGACCGCCCAGGTGTTCTTCGACAACGTGCGCGTGCCGCAGCGCTACCGCATAGGGGCGGAAGGGTCTGGCTTCATGATGCAGATGCTGCAGTTCCAGGAAGAGCGCCTGTTCGGCGCAGCCAATATGATCAAGGGCCTGGAGCACTGCGTCGACGCCACCATCGACTACTGCAAGCAGCGCCACACCTTCGGCCAACCGCTGATCGACAACCAGGTCATCCACTTCCGCATGGCCGAGCTACAGACCGAGATCGAGTGCCTGCGCGCGCTGGTCTATCAGGCCACCGAACAATACGTGAAGGGCCGCGACGTGACCAAGCTGGCATCCATGGCCAAACTCAAGGCCGGCCGCCTGGGCCGCGAGGTATCCGACGCCTGCCTGCAGTACTGGGGCGGCATGGGCTTCATGTGGGACAACCCGGTGTCGCGCGCCTACCGCGACGTGCGCCTGGTCAGCATCGGCGGCGGCGCCGACGAAATCATGCTCGGCATCATCTGCAAGCTGATGGGCATTCTGCCGGGGAAAAAGAAGGGCTGACCCGTAGGGCGGGTGAAACCCGCCACTCACACCGTTGCGGCGGGTTTCACCCGCCCTACCGAGGTATGCGATGAACGACCTGCCCCACTGCGAAACCCTGCTGCTGAACCTCGAAGGTGGTGTGCTGCACGTCACCCTCAACCGCCCGGACAGCCGCAACGCCATGAGCCTGGCCATGGTCGGCGAATTGCGCGCGACCCTGGAAGCCGTGCGCCATGAGCCGAACGTGCGCGCCCTCGTCTTGCGCGGCGCGGGCGGCCACTTCTGCGCTGGTGGCGATATCAAGGACATGGCCGGCGCCCGCGCAAAAGGCGGCGATGCCTACCGCGAGCTGAATCGCGCCTTCGGTGCGCTGCTGGAAGAGGCTCAGACAGCACCGCAGGTACTGGTGGCGGTGCTGGAAGGTGCCGTGCTCGGCGGCGGTTTCGGCCTGGCCTGCGTGTCCGACGTGGCCATCGCCGCCAGCGACGCCAGGTTCGGCCTGCCGGAAACCACCCTCGGCATCCTCCCGGCGCAGATCGCCCCCTTCGTGGTGCGCCGCATCGGCCTGACCCAGGCGCGCCGCCTGGCGCTGACCGCCGCCCGCTTCGACGGTGCCGAGGCCCTGCGTTTGGGCCTGGTGCACTACTGCGAGAACGATGACGCCGCCCTGCAGCAGCGCCTGGACGAGACCCTGAAGCAGATTCGCCAGTGTGCGCCGCAGGCCAACGCCCAGACCAAGGCCCTGCTGCTGGCCAGCGAACGCGAAGCCCTCGGCCCGCTGCTCGACCGCGCCGCCGAACAGTTTGCCGCCGCCGTGACCGGCGCCGAGGGCGTCGAAGGCACCATGGCCTTCGTGCAGAAGCGCAAGCCTAAATGGGCCCAATGATGGATTGGACAGACCAGCACAGCCGACAAAGACCGTAGCCCGGATGCAATCCGGGAGCGCTCGGCCAACATGATTCCCCGGATTGCATCCGGGCTACGCACAGCAGGAGCACAAAGATGCCCGCATTCAACAAGATCCTGATCGCCAACCGTGGCGAGATCGCCTGCCGGGTGATGCGCACCGCCATCGAACTTGGCTACCGCACCGTCGCGGTGTACTCCGAGGCCGATGCCGATGCCCGCCACGTACAGATCGCCGACGAAGCCGTGTGCATCGGCCCAGCCCAGGTCAACCAATCCTATCTGCGCATCGACGCCATCATCGAAGCCGCGCGCAAGACCGGCGCCGACGCCATTCACCCCGGCTATGGCTTCCTCTCCGAGAACGCCGACTTCGCCCGCGCCTGCGAGGCGGCCGGCATAGTCTTTATCGGCCCGACCGTCGAAGCCATTCACCTGATGGGCAGCAAGCGCCTGTCCAAGATCGCCATGCTCGAAGCCGGCGTGCCCTGCATCCCGGGCTATGAAGGCGCCGCCCAGGATGACGAGACCCTGGCCAGCGAAGCCGAACGCATCGGCTACCCGCTGATGATCAAGGCCAGCGCCGGTGGCGGTGGCCGCGGCATGCGCCTGGTACAGGAATCTTCCGAACTGCTGGGACAGATCCGCACCGCCCGCTCGGAGGCGCAGAACGCCTTCGGCTCCGGCGAGCTGATCCTCGAGCGCGCCGTGATCCGCCCGCGCCACGTGGAGGTCCAGGTATTCGGCGACCAGCACGGCAATATCCTCTACCTCGGCGAACGGGACTGCTCGGTACAACGCCGCCACCAGAAGGTGGTCGAGGAAGCGCCCTGCCCGGTGATGACGCCCGAGCTGCGCAAGGCCATGGGTGAAGCGGCGGTCAAGGCTGCAGCTTCGGTGAACTACGTCGGCGCCGGCACCGTGGAGTTCCTGCTCGACGCCAGCGGCGAGTTCTTCTTCCTGGAAATGAACACCCGCCTGCAGGTGGAACACCCGGTCACCGAGCTGATCACCGGCCAGGATCTGGTGGCCTGGCAGATACGCGTCGCCGAGGGCCAGCCCCTGCCGCTGCAGCAGGACGAGATTCGCCTCACCGGCCATGCCATGGAGGTGCGCCTGTACGCCGAGGACTCGGCCGCCGGCTTCCTGCCGCAAACCGGCCAGGTGCTGCGCTGGGAACCCGAATTGTTGGCTGGCGTGCGCATCGACCACGGCCTGGTCGAGGGCCAGGCCGTCACCCCCTTCTACGACCCGATGCTGGCCAAGGTCATCGCCTACGGCGCAACCCGCGACGAAGCCCGGCGCAAGCTGGTGCGCGCGGTCGAGCAGTGCGTGCTGCTCGGCGTGAACGGTAACCAGCGCTTTCTCGCCAACCTGCTCAAGCACCCGGAGTTCGCCGCCGGCAACGCCACCACGGCGTTTATCACCGAACACTTCGCTGATGACCCCAGCCTGCAGCCGCACACGGCCAGCCTGGCCGAGCTGGCCATGGCCGCTGCCCTGCTCTACCAGACCTCGGCCGACGCCCGCGCGCACCAGCCCGGCCTGTCCGGCTGGCGCAGCGCCGGCAGCGCGCCTTGGCGCTTCGTCCTCAAGCAGGGCGAACACAAGCACGCCGTGGAGCTGGACGTGATCGCCAGCGGCATGCAAGCGCAGCTGCGCGTGCGCCGCGGTGAGGAACAGCTGTCCCTACGCCTGCTGGCCAGCGACGGCCGCTGGCTAACCCTGGAACTGGACGGCGTTCGTCGCCGCCAGGCCTACCACCTCGAAGGTGAGCGCCTGTGGCTGTACGGTGAACACGGCAACCTGGAGCTGCTGGATGTTACCCACGAGCCGGCCGGTGGACAGAACGCCGCCAGCAGCGGCGCGGTGAATGCGCCGATGGATGGTGCCATCGTCGAGGTGCTGATCGCCGAGGGAGCCAGCGTGAGCAAGGGGCAACTGCTGGTTGTGCTGGAAGCGATGAAGATGGAGCACCCGCTCAAGGCTGGTGTCGACGGCATCGTTCGCCGCGTCGGCGTGAGCCAGGGCGACCAGGTGAAGAATCGCCAGTTGCTGGTGGAAATCGAAGCTGTAGAGGCTTGATATATCGCTGTGGGAGGGGCTTTAGCCGCGAGCGTCGTTCATCGCGGCTAAAGCCCCTCCCACGGCCCCATAACAACAAGAAGGAGCACGCCCATGTCCCTTTCCGGCAAGACCCTGTTCATCACCGGCGCCAGCCGTGGCATCGGCCGCGAGATCGCCCTCAAGGCAGCCGCCGATGGTGCCAATATCGTCATCGCGGCCAAGAGCGCCGAGCCGCACCCGAAGCTGGCGGGCACCATCCACAGCGTCGCCGCCGAGGTCGAAGCCGCTGGCGGCAAGGCGCTGGCCCTGCAGCTGGATGTGCGCGATGAGCAGGCCGTGGTCGCCGCCATGGCGCGCGCGGCCGAGCATTTCGGCGGTATCGATGCCCTGGTCAACAATGCCGGGGCGATCAAGCTGGTGGGCGTGGAGAAGCTTGAAGCCAAGCGCTTCGACCTGATGTACCAGATCAACACCCGCGCGGTGATGGTCTGCAGCCAGGCGGCCTTGCCATATCTGAAACAGAGCGCCAGCGGGCATATCCTCAACCTCTCCCCGCCGCTCAACCTGGATGCCAAGTGGTTCGCCCAGCACGGCCCCTACACCGTCACCAAGTACGGCATGAGCATGCTCACCCTGGGCATGAGCGAGGAGTTCAAGAAGTACGGCATCAGCGTCAATTCGCTGTGGCCGAAGACCATGATCGCCACCGCGGCCATCGAGTTCGAACTGGGCAGCCGCGACGCCTTCAAGCGTGCGCGCACGCCGGTCATCATGGCCGATGCGGCCCACGCCATCCTGAGCAGCGAAGGCCGCAGCCTCACTGGGCGCCTGCTGATCGACGATGACATCCTGCGTGAACAGGGCGTCACCAACTTCGAGCAGTACCGCTTCGATCCCGCTGGCGGCAGCCTGGTGCCCGATCTGTTCGTCGATTGAGCACTGGATGCGCTCCGCTCCCCTCTCCCATTTATGGGAGAGGGGCTGGGGGAGAGGGAATGCCGTTTCCGACTTTGTAGCCGGATGCAATCCGGGCTACGTGCGAGCCTCGACCCGTAGGGTGCGCCGCGCGCACCAAGACGACCCGCGGATTTGCACCTGGCTCGGTGCGCACAGCGCACCCTACGACACGGTGCGTATTTGCCGATCTGCCCGCCGTTCGGCGCACCAGAGCCATGGTTGCTGCGTGCCACGCTGACTAGAGTCAGGACTCGCCCTCAATTCATAACAGCCCAAGTGCGAGCCCCATGAGCCAAGCCGATCTGATTTCGCCCTTCCGCTTCCTGGCCCACCTGCCGCAGCACCTGCCACGCGTGCCGCGCATGCTGCGCGGCCTGTACTACGCTGGCATCCGTAACCGCGAGAAGAACCTGTCACTGGCCTGGGCCCTACAGCGCGCTGCCGAGCGCCACCCCGAGCGCCCGGCGCTGATGGACGAAAACCGCCAGCTCAGCTATCGCGCCTTCAATGCCTGGGCCAACCGCCTGGCCTGGGCGTTCAAGGCCGAAGGCGTCGGCCATGGCGACGTGGTGGCGGTGATGCTGGAGAACCGCCTGGAGCTGCTGGCGATCCTCGCCGCCCTGAGCAAGCTCGGCGCGGTCGGCGCACTGATCAACACCACCCAGCGCGGCAAGGTGCTGGCGCACAGCTTCAACCTGGTCAAACCCGGCTTCCTGGTGATCGGTGACGAACTGCTCGGCGCTTTCGGCGAATTCGCCGCTCAAGTGCAGAACCAGCAGGCCAAACGCTACTGGATCGCCGACCAGGACTGCCTGCGCGATCCCGGCCAGGCGCCGGACGGCTGGCTCAACCTGATGCACCTGGCCGCCGGCCAGGCCCAGGACAACCCGCCGGACAGCCAGCGCGTACGCATGAAGGATGCCTGCTTCCTGATCTACACCTCCGGCACCACCGGCCTGCCCAAGGCCTCGATCATGAGCCACGGCAAGTGGATCAAGGCCTATGGCGGCTTCGGCCATTCCGGCCTGACCCTGAACGAGCACGACGTGCTCTACCTCACCCTGCCCTGCTACCACAACAACGCCGTCACCGTATGCTGGAGCGCGGCCCTGGCCGGCGGCGCGGCCATCGCCCTGCGCCGCAAGTTCTCAGCCAGCGCCTTCTGGAGCGACGTGGCGCGTTACCAGGCCACCTGCTTCGGTTACATCGGTGAACTGTGCCGCTACCTGCTCAACCAGCCGGAAACCGATAGCGAAAGGAACAACAGCCTGCGCTGCATGATCGGCAACGGCCTGCGCCCCTCGATCTGGGCCGAGTTCAAGCAGCGCTTCGGCGTCGAGCAGATCACCGAGTTCTATGCCTCCAGCGAAGGCAATATCGGCTTCACCAACGTCTTCAACTTCGACAATACCGTCGGCTATACCCCGGCCACCTACGCCATCGTCCGTTACGACCTGGAAAACGACCGCCCCGTGCGCGGCAAGCAGGGCTTTCTGCAAAAGGCCGACAAGGGCGAAGCAGGCCTGCTGATCAGCGAAATCAGCGCCAAGTGGCCGTTCGACGGCTACACCGATCCGGCCAAGAGCGAGGCGGCGATCCTGCGCGACGTATTCAAGAAGGGCGATGCCTGGTTCAACACCGGCGACCTGATGCGCGACATCGGCTGCAAGCACGCGCAGTTCGTCGACCGCCTCGGCGACACCTTCCGCTGGAAGGGCGAGAACGTTTCGACGACCGAGGTGGAAAACGTGCTTGGCGCCTTCCCCGGGGTAGAGGATGCGGTGGTCTACGGCGTGGAGATTCCCGGCACCAATGGCCGCTGCGGCATGGCTGCATTGCGCCTGGCGCCTGGCATCGAGCTGGACGGCGCCGCGCTGGCCGCCCACCTCGATGCGGAACTGCCGGCCTACGCCGCGCCGCTGTTCGTCCGCCTGCTCGGCGAAGTCGAGACCACCGGCACCTTCAAGTACAAGAAAACCGACCTCAAGCAGGCCGGCTACGACCCGAGCAAGGTCGATGGTCCGCTCTACGTGCGCCTGCCAGGCTCGGACAGCTTCCAGCCGCTCGATGGCGAACTGCACGCGGCCATCGCACGGCAGGCCTATCGTTTCTGAGCGAAACGCTACGCCCGAGATGGCTCGACCTCAGGCGAGCGCCAGCTTTGCAAGTGTGCGCTGTCCAGGCGCTGCCAGTGCACCGCATCGCTAAGCTGTTCGGCAGGCAGCCAGATATCGCCACTTCGGATCAGCATCTGTCGGGGCAGTGCCAGCAACCTCTCCATCGTGATCAACTGCACCTCGTGCTCGACACCACTGACGTGCAGGCCGTTGGCATCGAACGCCTCGAAGCACGGCATCGTAGGCAGGGGCCGGACGCTGTAGCGCAGCGTATGCTCCCAGATATCCAGCAGCAACAGGTGCCACTGTATGGTCTCCTCGCTGATCACCCGGTGACTCAACGCCAGATAGCGGCCGTCCGCCGACCAGGCCATCGAGGGTGCCAGATCCGCGATACCACAACCGGAGGCGGTCAGGACGCAGGCACCACCCGGCACAAGCCCACTGCCTTCATGCATTTTTCTGTCCAGTCCGAACAGCCAGGCGGCATCGCCTGCACCGGGTGCAGCGAGCAGGTAATCGCCCTGAGCACTGGCAGGCACAGGGCGCCATTCCAGACGCCAATTGGGCAGCAGACGCAACGACCAGGCATCGACCGCCACCTGCACGGTCCGATGATGCAAGCGGCCAAGCGCAACGAAGGCGTCGGCCTGTTGCGCTGCCGGCGCCAGCGCCTCGAGGCGCGGCAAGGGACCGGCACCAAGGGCAGTTGCCTGCCTGCCGACTATCTGCTGCAGGCTGATGACGCCGTCTTCGAACGCCTGCAGCCCGGCGATCAGCAGCGGCTCGTCGAGTCTCAGCAGGCGCCGCGCCAGCACATCAGCCACAACCAGTTGATGCGGAACGGCGGGCGCCTCGGCAAAGGCGATCAAGGCCAGATAACGCCCGCAGTCCGAAACGCGGTGATCGAGACACCATTGCCCCGGCAACCGCCAGGCGCCGACATGGCAGGCAAAGGCATGACGACGGCCATCGCGGCTCTTGCGCAGCAGGGTCAGGCAGGGTTGCGCGCCACCTTGCATCGACGGCAGCTGCAGCGACACGACGCCCGCATGCTCCCCATCCAGCTCGATGCACAGTGTCAGAGCCATAGGCTTTTCCGTTTCCGCCCCATGCATCAGCGCCTCGTAGAAGAGACGCTCATCCTCCAGACGACAGGGCGTGCTCCACTCCAGTACGGGTTCATCGACGAGCGATTGCCAGGGCTCCTCCAGCGGACGCCAACCGGAGGCTACTCGCCACAGCCAGGTAGCGCTTTCCTCCACCGACTGGCTCTCGGCTCGCGCGCGACAGACAAGCGCCTGATCGTCTTCACTCCATAGTACCGAAGCGCCCTGATTGAGCAGCAGTCCGGTGGGCTGCTCATCCAGCCAAAGGCTATGCCCGGACTCGCCTTGGCCACCCACCGTGCTGAACGGCTCACCCCGCAGAGTGCGGCTGCCCTGCGGTGCACTGAAGATCAAGTGACCGCTGGCATCGACTTGGCCCTGACAACTGCGCCCCGGCGCAGGGATGCTGACGACCGCGGGCGGCTCGATTGGCGCAGGCGAAGACGCCATTACCTGGACGATGGGGCGGGACCACTGATCGATTCCAGCCTGTGGCTGCTTAGCCACCCGGCCATCAACCGCCCAGGCAAAGCCAGCTATGGTTCTGGCCAGCCAGGCGGTGCCATATTTGGGTAGGTAGCCCGAATGGGGGGCAATTTGCAGCGAGAGAGCAACTCCCTGAAAGCGCAGAGTGACGTCCTGACGTTTGACGACAAGTCCCAGAAACCGCATCCAGACGTACAGATGTACCCAGCTGAAAATCAGGATGAACAGTCCGACAGCGAACCCGAGAAAGCCGGAAGTAGTTCCCCATAACTGAAAGCTGAGCCCCAAGACCATGCTCATCAGAGGGACTGGGAGGCGTTTGACGAACTCAGGGTGTCCGGCAACCACGATGATTGTGGTCGCGATCAAGATGGCTTGCACGATCCCCCACGAGTACCACCAAGGGACAAAGATCCCAACAGCCAGTGGAATAACGAAACTCAGCAGGGTGAGCAGGACTTTAGCTTGCGTAGAGCTTTCGTGCTCATCGAGCATCAACGACATTCGGCACTCCTTTGCCAGTGACTCAGATAGAGGCTGCGATGATAGCAGCGCCCCGCACGCGCAGGATTGAGCCAGCCCGCACTCTGCCTCGATCGTGCATAGCCAAATATGACGAACGGAAGCCTACCGCCTGAACTCGAACTGCACCTCGGCGCCTTCGATGGAATCCCAGTAGTCGTCCACTCGCTCGTTGCTGATCAGCCGACCGCTGATCTGGAACGGGCTTTGGACTTCGGGTTTCTCGCCGAACATCGGCGGCAACAGGGGCGAGAGCTCCTCGCGGGTTTCGCTTTCCAGCGCCAGTTCGAACAACTCCTGCGGCACGCTCAGATCCAGCGCCAACCGGGGTTCGGGCTGGGGAGCGATGGCGGGTTTGGCCTTGGCCGGGGGCTTGGCCTGCGCTTGCGGTTTGTCCGTGGCCTTGGGCTTGGGCTTGGCGGGTTCCGCCGGCTCGGGCTTGGGCGCAATGACTGGAGCCGGCGCCTCGTCCGGCTCGCTCGCAGTCACATCCGCCGGTGCCTCGGGGGCTGGCGAAACGACAGCGGGAGCGGCGCTTTCGGGCTTTTCCGCAGCGGGCTCCGGAGCGGGCTCGCAGCCGCTCAGCAGAGCCAGGCATACGAGCGTTAGACAGGTTCTACGCATCATGGGGACAGCAGCAACTCGATCAACATACTGCCCCATGCTCCCCTGCTCGGCGCCAACTGGCAAGCCGACTTACATGACATTTACCGGTCCTTGCCCACCTCGCCGCTTTCAGACGCCAGATGCGCGAGCTCGGCTTCGATATCCAGTTGCGGATGGTCGGCCTGGAGCTGCTCCAGCAGCCGCTGCGCCTGCTCCTGCTCGCCAGCCCTGCGCAGCTCAAGCAAACGCAGCAACGCCTCGCGCGGTTCGCTCTGCATCACCAGCTCAGCCATCGGAGCGATTGCGGCGGCGCTGGCCATCGGTGCCTCGGCCATATCGGCAGACGGCGCCTGGCGTGCCATGGCCTGGCTCTTCATGCGCTCCTGCGGCGCCGCCATGGGAGCTACCGCCTCCTGCTCGGCCGCACGCTTGGCCGCCATCGGAGCCGGTGCAGCCGGGCTCATCAGCACGCTGGGCGGGACTGCATCGAAAGTATCCGGCGCCCGCTCCAGGGTGCGCCAGGTCAGGCTGACGCCGATGCCGACGCAGGCCAGCCCGGCTACCGCCACCGACCAGCGCTGCCGGCCGCTGCCGAACAGCCACTGATGCAAACGCTGCGCCCAGCCAACCTTGTCACTGGCGGCTTCGGCCTGTTGCGTCTCACGTGCGGCTGCGCTAGCCGCCGCCAGAATGCGTGCATCCAGCTCGGCCGAGGGCTCGCCGCTGCCATGGGCACGGAAATGCGCCAGCAGCGCCTGTTCGTGATCCAGCGGTTCTCGTTCATGGGTCATGCGGACAACTCCTCGGTGGCCAGCAGCCGGCGCAGTTTCTGCAGGGCATAGCGCAGACGGCTCTTGACCGTCTCGGCCGGCGTGCGGGTCAACTCGGCAATCTCGTTCAGTTCCAGGTCGCCATGGGCGCGCATCAGAAAGACTTCGCGCTGATCTTCCGGCAGGTCGGCCAGCGCCGCCTGCAGCCGTTCGCTGTCGCGACTCAGGCCCCACTGCTGCTCCGGGCCGGGCTGCGGGTCAGCCAGGGCATGCTGGCTCTCGTCGTATTCGTCGTGCCCGGCCTGATGCCGGCCCGTCTTGCGCCAATGGTCGATCAGACGGTTGCGCGCGATCTGGTACAGCCAGGTCTTGAACAGCACCGCCTCGCGCTGTTCGCTCTGGCTGCGCACCAGGCTCATCCAGGTTTCCTGGAACACTTCCTCGGCCAGGGCGTGATCGCCGCACAGGCCGAGCAGGAAGCGGAACAGGCCCAGCCTGTGGCGCTGGTACAGGGCATTGAAGGCCGCCGCGTCGCCGCGGCGGTAACGCCGCAGCAAGGCGGCGTCGTCATCCGTGAGAGGTGCGTTCACTGCTGAACTCGTACTGGAGTGGAGCCGGAAGTGTGCAGGCTCTGGGCAATTTCGGCCAGCTGGATGAACTCGCCGCGCAGGCCGAAGCGATCCTCGCCCTTGCCCGAGCGGGCCAGCGCGATGCTCTGCGCCAGGTCGAAGTCGCCGGTGTAGTGGCCGTCCTTGAGCTGCTGGGCGAAGGCTGCGACCGCAGCGGCGAAACGCAGATCCTCGCTGGCGGCCGCAACCGGTTTCGCCTCGTTGCGCGCAATGGGTCGTTCCAGCAAGCGACTGCTCGCCTCCCCCGGCGCCTTGTAGCGAATCCGCAGCCAGGCCAGCTCGCCGCTCTTGCCCGCTGGCTGAGCACTGCTCTGATAGCGCAGCGGCTCCAGCCAGCCCTTGCCACCGGCCGGGACGATCTCGTAGAGCGCGGTGACGGTGTGCCCGGCGCCGATCTCGCCGGCATCGACCTTGTCGTTGCTGAAATCCTCGCGCTTGAGTGCGCGGTTCTCGTAGCCCAGCAAGCGGTACTCGCTGACCTCGGCCGGGTTGAACTCCAGCTGCAGCTTCACGTCGCTGGCCACGGTGGTGAGGGTCGACGCGAGCTGATCCACCAGCACCTTGCGCGCCTCGCGCAGGTTGTCGATATAGGCGTAGTTGCCGTTGCCGGCATCGGCCAACTGCTCCATCAGGCGCTCGTTGTAGTTGTCCACGCCGAAGCCCAGGGTGGTGAGGGAAACGCCCGTCTTGCGCTTGTCCGCCGCCAGTTGCTTGAGGCTGTCGAAGTCGCTGATGCCGACGTTAAAGTCACCATCGGTGGCCAGCAGGATGCGGTTGATGCCGCCCTCGATCAGGTGCTTGCTCGCCTGCTGATAGGCCAGCTGGATGCCCGACTCACCGGCAGTGGAGCCGCCTGCCGTCAGTTGATCGATGGCCGCACGGATCTTCGCCTTGTCGCTGCCGGGCGTGGAGTCCAGCAGAACCTGGCTGTCACCGGCGTAGGTGACCAGCGAAACACGATCCTGCGGGCGCAGCTGCTCCACCAGCAACTTCAGGGTACCCTGCACCATCGGCAGGCCCTCGCGGCGATGCATCGAGCCGGAGACATCCACCAGAAACACCAGGTTGGCCGGCGGCAGCTCCTCGACGCTGCGGTCCGACGCCTTGATGGCGATGCGCAGCAGGCGGGTCTGCGGGTTCCACGGCGTCACCGCCAGTTCGGTGCTGACGCCGAAGGGCGCATCGCCCTGCGGCAAGGGATAGGCATAGGGGAAGTAGTTGACCAGTTCCTCCAGACGCACCGCGTCCTTCGGCGGCAGCTGGCCGCCATTGAGAAAGCGCCTCACGTTGGCGTAGCTGCCGGTATCGACATCGAGGCTGAAGGTGGACACCGGCGTCTCGCTGACGGCGAAGACCGGATTGTCGGGGTAGTTCTGGTACTGCTCGCGCGACTCGTCACGGTAACTCGGCGGCAGAACATCGGCGCTAGGGGCCGGTGCATAAGCCAGGTTGGCCATGCGTTTCTGGCTGGCTTCGGCTGCCGCAGGAGCAGCCAGGCGTTCACGTACCAGCGGTGCTGCTGGCGCAGGGCTGGCCTGTACCTCCGGCTCCGGGCCAGAGGCGCTGCAGGCGGCGAGCAGGAGCAATGTGCCCGCCGAAAAACCGACGGCGAGCGGACGAACGAGCAGCTGGGAACAAACGGACATGGTGCATCTCCTGAGCAATGGCACGAGACCTTCGCTCAGGTAGACGCAGCCCTGCGATCGTTCGGGTTAAACCATCAGGCGATTTTTCAGCCTTCCCAAGAACCGCCTGCCTCCTGACACAGCTGGGTGGCCAGCATGCCCAGGGTCATCAGCGCCCTTTCGGCCTCGCGATTCCACGGGATGCCGCAGTTGAGCCGCACGCAGTGGTTGAACTGCTCGGTATTGCTGAAGATCAGTCCCGGTGCGATCGAGATGCCCTGCTGCAGCGCGCGCACGTGCAGGTCCTTGGTGTTGACCCGCGCCGGCAGACTGACCCAGAGAATGAAGCCGCCCTTGGGTCGGGTCATCTGCGTGCCGGCCGGGAAGTACTGCTGCACCGCCAGCTGGAAGGCGCTGAGGTTCTTGCGGTACTCCTGACGAATGTGGCGCAGGTGACGGTCATAGCCGCCGTTCTCCAGATACGCCGCCACCGCCATCTGGGTGACGCTGCACGCCGAATGGGTGGAGAAGGTCTGCAGGCGCTGGATCTCGTCCTGATACTTGCCAGCGACGATCCAGCCGATGCGCACGCCCGGCGACAGCGTCTTGGAGAAGCTCGAGCAATAGATCACCCGGCTGTCGCGATCATGCGACTTGAGTGCCTTGGTCGGGCCCTGCTCGAACATCAGCTCGCCGTAGATGTCGTCCTCGACGATCTGGAAATCGTAGTCGCCGGCCAGGCGCAGCAACTGGCGCTGACGCTCCTCGGGGATGGTGCCGCCCAGCGGGTTGGACAGCCGCGCGGTCAGCACCAGAGCCTTGATCGGCCACTGGTTGGCGGCCAGTTGCAGGGCTTCTAGGCTGATGCCGGTGGTCGGGTCGCAGGGAATCTCGATGACCTTGAGCCCCAGCAGATCGGCCAGCTGCAGCAGGCCGTAGTAGGTCGGCGATTCAACCGCGATCAGATCGCCCGGCTTGGTCAGCACGCGCAGGCTCATCTGCAGCGCATCGACGCAGCCGTGGGTGACCACCACCTCGGAGGGGTCGACCACCACGCCGGCATCGCGCATGCGGATCGCCACCTGGCGGCGCAGCGGCTCGAAGCCGGGGCTGAACATGTAGCTGAAGGCGCGTGGACTGTGGAACCGCGTGACCTTGGCCAGTTGCTGGTGCAGCGCGCGCACCGGCAGGTAATCGACATGCGGCACCGCGGCCCCGAGCGGGAACACGCCTTCGCGGCGCGACTCGGTGAGCACCTGATTGATGATGCTGGCGCGGGTGACCAGGCCCGGTCGCTCGACCTTGGCGATATCCGGGGTCGGCGCGGTCAGCGCCGGTGTCTGATGCACGTAGAAGCCCGATTGCGGGCGCGCACGGATCAGCCCCTGATCTTCGAGATTGGCGTACGCCTGCAAAACGGTGGCGTGGCTGACGTTGAGCTGGGCGCTCATCTTGCGTACAGACGGCACGCGCTCGCCGGGCTGGTAGACGCCGCGACGAATATCCTCGGCCAACTGCTGGGCGATGCGTTGATAGAGCAGCAGATTGGTCATGGCGCTATCCTCCTGATCACTGGAGCATAACAGTAACCTATTGCCACACAATTGTACCGGCACAGATACGATCTGTTTTTACCGTACGCGTCACTTTGCTGATTTCCAAGTTACGTAACCGCCGTGCTCCGAACATAAAAAAGGCTCTTCGCATTCTCACGGGGAAGATACGCTTGACACCGGACTGGCAAGTTTGTGTG
The DNA here is from genome assembly GCF_900104265.1 of Ectopseudomonas guguanensis. Lineage (GTDB taxonomy): Bacteria > Pseudomonadota > Gammaproteobacteria > Pseudomonadales > Pseudomonadaceae > Aquipseudomonas > Aquipseudomonas guguanensis. Next base: position 76,590 of record NZ_FNJJ01000003.1, on the reverse strand, counting down.
CGTATCGCTTGCTGACTTAGCACTATCCATTACCGCGTATACTGAGCGCTTGGGTTGCGCCCCTTACGGGCGCCACACCTTGATTCGCTGCGCTCACCCTTCGGGCCAGCCTGCGGCTGTTACTCCGCTGCGCTACGTTTCGTTGCTTGCCCAAGAAAGGTGTGCCAAAGAAGGGCACCCCGACATCCGGGTTTCGCTACGCGAAACTTCCCTCGTTCCGGCGCCGCTCCGGGGGCCGGCTTACATGGGCCATCCCTGGCCCATTAAGCCTCTCGCCGCATCCATGCGGCTCGTCCCCCTGCGCAACACCTTCACTCGGCCTCCTGAAGGGGACCAGGTCGCGAGCTTGCGACATCTCCGCAAGATCACAGTCGGCAGCGTTTGGCTTTTGCTCTTGAAGTGCGATCTCACAGACGACGCCCAAGTCCCCTTCAGGAGGCCGAGTGGAATCACCGTGGAAGGGGTTGAGCGACATGGATGTCGCGAGAGCTGTGATGGGCCATGGATGGCCCTTCGCGGCGTGCCCCTGGAGCGGTGATGGAGGGAGGGAACCCCGGCGTAGCCGGGGCCGTATGCAGGGGTGTGTTTCTTTGCTTACTTTCTTTGCACAAGCAAAGAAAGTGAGTCGCCCGTGAGGGGCGAAACCCAGCAGATCAGGCGACACGCTAACGGATAGTGCCAAGTTATCGATAGCTAACACGTAAATGCCAGTCCGGTGTCAACCCGCACTTTCCCCAAAATATGCGAAGAAAAACCCCGGGCACGCCGGGGTTTTCAGGCTCGGTAGCAGGCAATCAACGCTCTGCGCCAAGCTGGCCTCGCTCATCGGAGAAGACGATTTCCACTCGCCTATTCTGCGCCCGCCCGCGTGCCGAGGCGTTTTCCGCGACGGGAAAGTCCACGCCGTAACCGACTACCTGAATGCGTTTGGCATCCACGCCCAGATCGACCAGCAGATCGGCCACAGCCTGCGCTCGCGCGCGGGACAGTTCGAGATTCTCGGCAGCATCACCGGTGTTGTCGGTATAGCCCTCGATACGCACGCGCCGCTGCGGGTTGATCTGCAGGAACTGCACGAGCTTGAGCACGGTGCGATTGGCGGCCGGTTGCAGATCGGCGCGACCGGCATCGAACAGCATGTCGCCCAGAGTCATCACCAGGCCGCGCTCGGTCTCGCTGGTGGCCAGGCTGACCATCTGCTCTTCCAGCCAGCCGTTATGCTGCTGCACGCTGAGCAGCTTGGCTTCGCGCAGGGTCAGCTGCAGGCGCTGGCGCTCCAACTCGAGTTTGGCGGCGCGCTCCTGATTCAGGCTGATATCGCTGTGTTGCCGGGCTATTTCGGCATAGCGCTGGCTGAGATAGGCATAATGACGCACATCGTCTCCGCTGCCCCAATAGCTGGACAGACGCTCGGCACGTGCCAGGGATTCACCCGCCCGGATCACGTCCTTGGGTGCGGCGCGCAGGACGTTGGGATCTTCCTTGACCGACTGGAAGCTCAGTCGCGCCTCTTCAAGCGCCTGCTCACTTGCCGGCTGATGGGCCGCGCATCCGCCGAGAAATGTGGCAGCCAGCGCCACGCCGCACAGATAACCGAAAACCCTCATCACATGGCCCCCAGTTGCTGGCGCAGACGGCCGATACGTTGGTTGAGCTCGGTCAGTTGCTCGCGGCCCTTGGCGTTGAGATGCTCGGCCTCGGCCAGGCGCGCGTCCAGCTCGGCCTGCTCGGCCAGGTGGCGTGCCTGTTTGTTTTCGCCATCCTGCATGGCCGCTCGAGCCTGGGAGAACTTGTCTTCGGCCTGTCGCAATGACTCGGATTGCTCGCTGACCACCCCCAGGGATTTGGTCTGCGCCAGCGCCTGCTCGGTCAGACGCAACTGCTCGATGGGTGCAGGATCGCTGGCGCAGCCCGTCAGGCCCAGCGCCAGCAGCAAGGGAAGGGTTCGATTGATCACGAAGATTTCCTACTGAGTGGCGTCGCCGACCGGGTCGGGCTGCATCTGCTGCGCCTTCCACAGTTCCAGATTACTCTGCAGGAACTGCTCCGGCAGCCCGGCGGCGACCATTTCTGTCATTTTCCGCGCCAGCTGACCACGCAGCCACGGCTCGTTGCACGCCGAATTGTGCGACAGGGTAAGGTAGAGGCCCTCGCTGGAAATCGGCGGTTCCAGCACCTCCAGATCGTCATCCATACCCAGGGTTTCGGCCAGTGCCAGGCCGGGATAGCGCTCGTACAACACATAATCGGTGCGGCCGAGCAACAACTTCTGGAAGGCCTGGGTCAGGCTGGATACGCCCTCGAGCGTCAGGTTCTGCTTGGCGAAGGTATCGAACTGCTGACCGAAGCTGTTGCCCACCAGGGTGTCACCGGTGTGTCCCTGCAGGTCGACCCAGCTGCCATAGGGGAATGCCTCGCCCTTGCGGACCCAGACGACACTGGGCGTATAGAAGAAGGCTGGGTGCACGTAATCCATGTGTTCGAGCCGTGGCAGGGTGATGAACGCGCCGGCGATAAGATCGACACGCCCGGTCCGCACCTCGTCTTGCGCGCGCGACCAGGGCCCGGTGTGGATCACGTCGATCACCACGCCCAACTCCTTGCCAAGATGCTTGAGCAGATCGGCATTGGCGCCAATCAGCTGCTGCGGGTTCTGCGGGTCGCGCCAGAGATAGGGCGGATACTCGGGGTTGCCGGTCGCCACCAGGCGCTCGCATTTACCAGCGGCCAGGGCGACACCCGGCATCACGGCCAGTGCGCACCACAGCAACAGCGACTTAAACAGACAACGCTCAGGCATTGGCTACTCTCGGTTCCTGCGTTGATCGGCGGGATGGGCTCAGGCCCGGAATCGTTTCGTGTTCATGCTAGCTTAATGGCGCCGCCATAATAATTCGCGATAAGGATGCGCCATGAAAAAACTGCTGTTCGCACTGCTGCTCCTGTTGTCAGGCCTTGCAGCCACGCTGTATTTCTTTCCAGCGACGCAACTGGCCAGCCTGCGCCTGATCGAACAGTATCGCGCTGGGCTCGCTCACGAGCAGCTGTCTGTTCACAATCTTAACATCCATTACTACCAGGGAGGACCGGCGAGCGGCGAAACCCTGGTGCTGCTTCATGGTTTCGCTGCCGACAAGGATAACTGGCTGCGCTTTTCCCGCCATCTGACCCAGGACTATCGCGTCATCGCCCTGGACCTGCCTGGCTTCGGCGACAGCGACTTGCCGCCTGGCAGCTATGACGTCGGCACTCAGGCCGAGCGCCTGGCGGACATTCTCGATGCGCTGGGCATCCAGCAGGCACATGTGCTGGGCAATTCCATGGGTGGACATATCGCCGCACTCTTCGCAGGGCGCTACCCGGATCGCGTGCGCTCGCTGGCACTGTTCGCCAATGCCGGAATCGACAGCCCGCACAAGAGCGAGCTGTATCGGCTGCTGACCAGTGGCGCCACCAACCCATTGGTGATCAGACTGCCGCAGGACTTCGACAACCTGCTGCAGTTCGTTTTCGTCGAGCCGCCCTATCTGCCGGCATCGCTCAAGCGCTATCTGGGTAAGCGCGCCATGGCCAGGGCCGAGCACTACGATAGGGTGTTCGAACAATTGGTGGAGCGCAGCATCCCTCTGGAACCCGAGCTGGCAAAAATCCAGGCCCCCACCCTGCTGCTCTGGGGCAGACAGGATCGCGTGCTGGATGTCTCCAGCATCGAGGTCATGCAACCGCTGCTGCGTAAACCCAGCGTGGTGATCATGGATAACGTCGGTCACGCGCCGATGCTTGAACGCCCCGAGGAAAGCGCCCTGCTCTACCGGCGTTTTCTGCAAAGCCTGAAGTAGCAAAATGCAGGCAATAAAAAACCCGCTCACGAGAGCGGGTTTTTCGTAGCGGGAAAGCAGCTTAGACCGACTTTTCCAGCTCCGGTACGGCTTCGAACAGGTCGGCGACCAGGCCGTAGTCGGCCACCTGGAAGATCGGCGCCTCTTCGTCCTTGTTGATCGCAACGATCACCTTGGAGTCCTTCATACCGGCCAGGTGCTGGATCGCACCGGAGATACCGACGGCGATGTACAGCTGCGGCGCGACGATCTTGCCGGTCTGACCGACCTGCATGTCGTTCGGTACGAAGCCGGCGTCGACCGCGGCACGCGAGGCACCGACGGCAGCGCCCAGCTTGTCCGCCAGGGCGTACAGGTGCTTGAAGTTGTCGCCATTGCCCATGCCACGGCCGCCGGAAACGACGATCTTGGCAGCGGTCAGTTCCGGACGGTCGGACTTGGCCAGCTCTTCGCCAACGAAGGCGGACTTGCCGGCATCGGCCGGGCCGGAAACAGCTTCAACGGCAGCGCTGCCGCCTTCGGCAGCTGCGGCGTCGAAACCGGTGCTACGCACGGTGATCACCTTGATGGCAGCCGAGGACTGCACGGTGGCGATGGCGTTACCGGCATAGATCGGACGCTTGAAGGTGTCGGCGCTCTCGACGGCGATGATCTCGGAGATCTGGTCGACGTCCAGGGCAGCGGCGACGCGCGGCAGGATGTTCTTGCCGTTGCTGGTGGCGGCCGCCAGGATGTGGCTGTAGCCCTTGCCCAGTTCGGCTACCAGCGGCGCGACGTTTTCCGGCAGCTGGTTGGCATAGGCAGCGTTGTCGGCCAGCAGCACCTTGGCCACGCCAGCGATCTTGGCAGCGGCGTCGGCAGCAGCGCCAGCGTTGGCACCGGCTACCAGAACGTGAATGTCACCACCGATCTTCTGCGCAGCAGCAACGGTGTTCAGGGTAGCGGCAGCCAGAGCGGCATTGGTGTGTTCAGCGATAACCAGGATAGTCATTTAGATTACCTTCGCCTCGTTCTTCAGTTTCTCGACCAGTTCAGCCACGGACTTGACCTTGATGCCAGCGCTGCGAGCAGCCGGCGCTTCGACTTTCAGGGTCTTGACGGTGGAGGCGGTGGAAACGCCCAGAGCGTCCGGAGTGACGGTTTCCAGCGGCTTCTTCTTGGCCTTCATGATGTTCGGCAGCGACGCGTAGCGCGGCTCGTTCAGACGCAGGTCGGTGGTGACGATCGCCGGCAGGTTCAGCGCAACGGTCTGCAGACCGCCATCGATCTCACGGGTGACGTTGACCTTGTCGCCAGCCACTTCGACCTTGGAAGCGAAGGTGCCTTGGCCGAAGCCGGTCAGGGCGCCCAGCATCTGGCCGGTCTGGTTGTTGTCGCTGTCGATGGCCTGCTTGCCCATGATCACCAGCTGCGGTTGCTCCTTGTCGACCACTGCCTTGAGCAGCTTGGCCACGGCCAGGGAGTTCAGCTCGTCATTGGATTCGACCAGGATGGCACGGTCGGCACCCAGAGCCAGCGCGGTACGCAGTTGCTCCTGGGCGGTAGCCGGGCCGATGGAGACGACGACGATTTCGCTCGCCACGCCTTTCTCCTTCAGGCGTACGGCTTCTTCCACGGCGATTTCGCAGAAGGGGTTCATGGACATCTTGACGTTGGCGAGGTCGACGCCGCTGTTGTCCGCCTTCACGCGGACCTTGACGTTGTAGTCAACCACTCGTTTGACAGCTACAAGAACCTTCATGGATTCCTCGTTACTCTCCGGTGAATAAGAATGTCGCCAAGGCGAGCCTGGCCGGTGATGCAAAATCGGCCGCAACCAACCTTTCAGCTCAGACGGCGAGCGCAAAACCGCCCGTATCTTGACCCCGCGGCATGGCCCGGTCAATACAGCGAACTGGCCGGTCATCCGCGATGTAGTACGATTCTAGCAGGCCTACAGAAAATTCAAACAAACGTTTGTATTGGCCCGCTGGGAGGGTGTAGATATAATGCCCACGCCGTGCTTAGGGAGCGAGCCGCGCCTCCCCTATAAAACATCGAAGAGCCTTGAGTAGGAGATAGCCTGTGGAACGCGAATTTATGGAGTTCGACGTCGTCATCGTCGGCGCCGGCCCGTCCGGACTGTCCGCCGCCTGCCGACTGAAGCAGAAAGCCGCTGAAGCGGGCCAGGAGATCAGCGTCTGCGTGGTCGAGAAAGGCTCCGAAGTTGGCGCTCACATCCTCTCCGGTGCGGTGTTCGAGCCGCGCGCCCTGAACGAACTCTTCCCCGACTGGAAAGAGCTTGGCGCCCCGCTCAACACCCCGGTCAAGCGCGATGACATCTACCTGTTGCGCGACGCCGACAAGGCTACCCGAATTCCCGACTTCTTTGTGCCGAAAACCATGCACAACGAAGGCAACTACATCATTTCCCTGGGCAACCTGTGCCGCTGGCTGGCCCAGCAGGCCGAGAACCTGGGTGTGGAGATCTACCCGGGCTTCGCCGCTCAGGAAGCGCTGATCGACGAAAACGGCGTGGTGCGCGGCATCGTCACCGGTGATCTGGGTGTCGACCGTGAAGGCAACCCCAAGGAAGGCTACTACACCCCCGGCATGGAACTGCGTGCCAAGTACACCCTGTTCGCCGAAGGCTGCCGTGGCCACATCGGCAAGCAGCTGATCAAGAAGTACAACCTCGACAGCGAAGCCGACGCCCAGCACTACGGCATCGGCATCAAGGAAATCTGGGACATCGACCCGGCCAAGCACGAGCAGGGCCTGGTGGTGCATACCGCCGGCTGGCCGATGGACATCATGGGCACCGAGAACACCGGCGGCTCCTTCCTCTACCACCTGGAGAACAACCAGGTCGTGGTGGGTCTGATCATCGACCTGTCCTACGCCAACCCGCACCTGTCGCCGTTCGACGAGTTCCAGCGCTACAAGCACCATCCGGTGATTGCCCAGTATCTGGAAGGCGGCAAGCGCGTCGCCTATGGCGCTCGCGCCATCTGCAAGGGCGGCCTGAATTCGCTGCCGAAGATGGTCTTCCCCGGCGGCGCGCTGATCGGCTGCGACCTCGGCACCCTGAACTTCGCCAAGATCAAGGGCAGCCACACCGCGATGAAGTCCGGCATGCTGGCTGCCGATGCCATCGCCGAAGCCCTGGCGGCCGGCCGCGAAGGTGGCGACGAGCTGACCAACTACGTCGATGGCTTCAAGGCCAGCTGGCTGTACGACGAACTGTTCCGCAGCCGCAACTTCGGCGCCGCCATCCACAAGTACGGCGCCATCATCGGCGGCGGCATCAACTGGCTGGATCAGAACATCTTCGGCGGCAAGGCGCCCTTCACCCTGCACGACAACAAGCCGGATTACGCCTGCCTGAAGCCGGCGGCCGAGTGCGCGAAGATCGCCTACCCGAAACCGGACGGCAAACTGAGCTTCGACAAGCTCTCCTCGGTGTTCCTCTCCAACACCAACCATGAAGAAGAGCAGCCCTGCCACCTGAAGCTCACCGACCCGAGCATCCCGCTGGCCAAGAACCTGCCGCTGTACGACGAACCGGCACAGCGCTACTGCCCCGCCGGCGTATACGAGGTGGTGACGCAGGAAGACGGCGAGAAGAAGTTCCAGATCAACGCGCAGAACTGCGTGCACTGCAAGACCTGCGACATCAAGGACCCGGCCCAGAACATCACCTGGGTGGCGCCGGAAGGCACCGGCGGCCCGAATTACCCCAACATGTAATTCGCGCCCATATGAAAAAGGCTCCCTCGGGAGCCTTTTTGCTTTCTGTCAGATTTGTAGGAGCGAGCTCTGCTCGCGAAGCTTCTAAAACTACCACGTTTCGCGAGCAGAGCTCGCTCCTACAGGGTGTTCAGTCCTCGTAAACCATCTTGCGGCTCATGCCGCCATCGATGACGAACTCCTGGCCAGTGACGAAACCGGCCGCATCGGACAGCAGCCAGGCGACCTGAGCAGCGACATCCTCAACCGTGCCGACACGGCCGACCGGATGCTGCGCATGATCGAACACCGACAGCGGCTCCAGACGCTGCTGCACAGGATCGCGAGCATCGATCCAGCCCGGGCTGACGCAGTTCACGCGCACCTCCGGCCCAAGGCTGACCGCCAGCGCATGAGTGAGCGCCACCAGCCCGCCCTTGCTCGCGGCATAGGCCTCGCAATTGGCCTCGGACTGGCTGGCGCGGGTCGAGGCAATATTGACGATGGCGCCGCGGTGCGCGCGCAGGTACGGCGCGCAATGCTTGGCCAGCAGCATGGCACCGGTCAGGTTGACCGCCAGCAGGCGATTCCAGCGCTTGAGATCGAGCGACTCCAGCGGCGGCGTGTGCGGGTCCGCGATGGCCGCATTGCATACCAGCGCATCGAGGCGGCCGAACTGGCCGAGCACCTCGGCGACACCGACGCTCACCTGGTCCTCCTTGGCCACGTCCATGGCCACGAACCAGGCGTTATCGCCCAGCACACGCGCCACCTTCGAGCCCCGTTCGCGATCGATGTCGGCCAGCACCACCTGCCAGCCCTCGGTGATCAGCCAGGCGCTGATCCCCAGACCAATCCCGCGCGCGGCGCCAGTGACCAGCGCGACACGCCCGTTGTTGGGCGTATCGTCGTTCCCCCACTCCAGCATCAGAGCGCAGCCAGACCGCGCGCCAGGTCTGCCTGCAGGTCTTGCAGCTCTTCCAGCCCTACGGCAACGCGGATCAGGCTGTCGCTGATGCCGGCGTTGGCGCGTTCCTGCGGCGTCAGGCGGCCATGGGAGGTGGTGGCCGGGTGAGCGATGGTGGTCTTGGTATCACCGAGGTTGGTGGTGATGGAAATGACGCGCGTGGCATCGATCACCTTCCAGGCCGCATCACGCCCGCCCCTGACCTCGAAGCTGACCACCGCACCGAAAGCGCTCTGCTGCTTTTTCGCCAGCTCGTGCTGCGGATGGCTGGGCAGGCCGGCGTAATACACGCGCTCGACCTGCGGCTGCTGCTCGAGCCACAGCGCCAGCTGCAGCGCACTCTCGCTCTGCGCGCGCATACGGATGCGCAGGGTTTCCAGCCCCTTGAGAAACAGCCAGGCATTGAATGGGCTGAGGGTCGGGCCTGCGGTGCGCAGAAAGCCGACCACCTCCTTCATCTGTTCGCTGCGCCCCGCCACCACACCACCCAGGCCACGGCCCTGACCATCGATATACTTGGTGGCCGAGTGCATGACGATATCCGCGCCCAGCTTCAGCGGCTGCTGCAGGGCCGGCGTACAGAAGCAGTTGTCCACTGCCAGCAGCGCGCCGCGTGCGTGAGCGATCTCGGCCAGTGCGGCGATGTCCACCAGCTCGGCCAGCGGGTTGGACGGCGACTCGACGAACAGCAGCTTGGTATTGGGCTTGAACGCGCCCTGCCAGGCGTCCAGATCGGCCAGCGGCACGTAATCCACCTCGATGCCGAAGCGCTTGAGGTACTTCTCGAACAGGCTGATGGTGGAGCCGAACACGCTGCGCGACACCAGCACGTGGTCGCCGCCGCTGCACAGGCTCATGACGATGGCGAGGATCGCCGACATGCCGGAAGCGGTCGCCACCGCTTGCTCCGCACCTTCCAGCGCGGCGATGCGTTCCTCGAAGGTGCGCACGGTCGGGTTGGTATAGCGCGAATAGACGTTACCCGGCACTTCACCGGCGAAGCGTGCAGCCGCATCGGCCGCGGTGCGGAATACGTAGCTGGAGGTGAGAAACAGCGCCTCGCCGTGCTCGCCCTCGGGTGAGCGGCGCTGACCGGCGCGCACCGCCAGGGTATCGAAGCCTGCGCCATCCAGATCGCTGTCGAGCCGACCCGCTTCCCATTCCAGTGTCATAGCAATTCCTCATCCAGAAAACAGGCCGGGCCACTAGGGCCCGGACTTCAATCGATCATGCAGAGTGTGCCGCTCAGTTATTGTGCAAATCAATAATCGCACTGACCGCCTGCGCCTTGGCCTTGCTGGCGTCGTTGCGCGCCTGCTCGATGCGGTTCAGGTAGGCCTCGTCGACATCGCCGGTGACGTATTTGCCGTCGAAAACCGCGCAATCGAAGTTGTCGATCTTGATCTTCTTGCTGCCGCTGACCGCTTCGATCAGGTCCGGCAGGTCCTGGTAGACCAGCCAGTCAGCACCGATCAGCTCGCACACCTGCTCGGTGGTGCGACCATGAGCGATCAGCTCGTGAGCGCTGGGCATGTCGATGCCATAGACGTTGGGGTAGCGAACCGCCGGCGCCGCCGAGCAGAAATAGACGTTCTTCGCCCCGGCCTCACGGGCCATCTGGATGATCTGCTTGCAGGTGGTACCGCGCACGATGGAGTCATCCACCAGCATCACGTTCTTGCCGCGAAACTCCAGTTCGATGGCGTTGAGCTTCTGCCGCACGGATTTCTTGCGCGCCGCCTGGCCGGGCATGATGAAGGTACGGCCGATGTAGCGGTTCTTGACGAAGCCTTCCCGAAACTTCACGCCCAGGCGGTTGGCCAGCTCCAGCGCCGCGGTACGGCTGGTGTCGGGGATCGGGATGACCACATCGATGTCGTGATCAGGACGCTCACGGAGGATCTTGTCGGCCAGCTTCTCGCCCATGCGCAGGCGCGCCTTGTACACCGAGATGCCATCCATGATCGAGTCCGGACGGGCCAGGTAGACGTGCTCGAAGATGCACGGCGCGTACTTCGGGTTGGCCGCGCACTGACGGGTGAACAGCTGGCCTTCCTCGGTGATGTACACCGCCTCGCCCGGCGCCAGGTCGCGGATCAGGGTGAAACCCAGCACGTCCAGCGAAACGCTTTCCGAGGCGATCATGTATTCCACGCCTTCGTCGGTGTGACGCTGGCCGAACACGATCGGACGGATGCCGTTGGGGTCGCGGAAGCCGACGATGCCGTAGCCGGTGATCATCGCTACCACGGCGTAGCCGCCGACGCAGCGCTCGTGCACGTGGGTCACGGCGGCGAACACGTCTTCTTCGGTGGGCTGCAGCTTGCCGCGCTGGGCCAGCTCGTGAGCGAACACGTTGAGCAGCACTTCCGAGTCGGAATTGGTGTTCACGTGGCGCAGGTCGGACTCGTAGATTTCCTTGGCCAGCTGCTCGACGTTGGTCAGGTTGCCGTTGTGCGCCAGGGTGATGCCGTAAGGCGAGTTGACGTAGAACGGCTGCGCTTCGGCCGAGCTGGAGCTGCCAGCCGTGGGGTAACGCACGTGGCCAATGCCCATGTGGCCGACCAGACGCTGCATGTGGCGCTGCTGGAAGACGTCACGCACCAGGCCATTGTCCTTGCGCAGGAACAGGCGGCCATCATGGCTGGTGACAATACCGGCAGCGTCCTGGCCGCGATGCTGAAGGACGGTTAGCGCGTCATACAGCGCCTGATTGACGTTCGACTTGCCGACGATACCGACGATGCCACACATGTGCCACGACCCCTGCTAGATAATTCAGGCTAATTCAGCGACCGGTGCAGCGGTTGCTCCGCACCGGCCACTCTTTCAAAGCAGATCGGCTGGGTGAGCCGATCCACCGGTAAACCACTGATCCGACCACCCCAGAATGAGGTTCTTCGACCAGTCGGCGACCATCAGAAAATGCGGCACCAGTTGCGACTGCTGCCACCACGTATCCTGCTCCACCGGCGCCAGGCTGATCAGCCCGACCAGCAGCACGACCAGCAAGCCACCGCGCGCGGCACCGAACACCATGCCGAGAAAACGGTCGGTCCCGGACAGGCCGGTGACACGGATCAGCTCGCCGATCAGAAAATTGACCAGAGCCCCCACCAGCAGGGTGGCGATGAAGAGAATGGCACAGGCGGCGATCACCCGCGCGGAAGGCGTTTCGATGAATTCGACCAGATGCTGAGCCAGTGCGCCACCGAACATCCAGGCGACCACACCCGCGATGATCCAGGTCAGCAGCGACAGGGCTTCCTTGACGAAGCCGCGCTTGAGACTGATCAGACTAGAAATGGCGATGACGGCGATGATCGCCCAATCGACCCAGGTGAATACCACGGTGCGGCCTACCAGCGGAAAAGGCGGAGCATTCTAGCAGAGCCCGGCGAATCGGGTAACCGGGCGTTGCATCTCGGCGATGGACTCAGCCCGCCTCGGGCTGGAAACGCACGACGAAACCACTCAGCTTGTGCTGGCGGTTGAGCTGATCACGCAGGCGCTCGGCCTCGGCACGCTCGATCAGCGGGCCGACGAACACCCGGTTCATGCCGTCGAAGGTGCGAATATAGGCGTTGTAGCCCTGGCTGCGCAGCGTTTTCTGCAGATTCTCGGCACCGCTGCGGCTGGACAGGCTGGCGAGCTGCACCGACCAGCTGATCGGCAGGTTATTGGCGTCCAGGCGCCCCTGAGGCTGAGCAGGAGCAGCAGCCTGCTCGGTCCTGGCCGGCTCGGGCTTGAGCGGCTGGGCAGCAGGCGGCGTTGGCGTGGGCTTGGGCTGCTCCGGCACCTCGACGATCTGCGGCTCCAGCTCTTCGACGGGCAAGGGCTCCTGCGGCAATTGCTCGGGCTCGACCACCTCGGCGGGCTCAACCACGATTTCGGCGGTGGCGGGCGCCTGCGGCATGGCCGGGGCCTCCACCACCACGCGACGCATCTCGTCCTCGCGCGACAGCAGCATCGGCAGGAAAATCACCGCCAGCGCCACCAGCACCAGAGCGCCGACCATGCGCTGCTTGAGCCCCTTGTCCAGCATTGCCATCCCCCAATCCCCTTATCAAGCCGGGCGGGCCAGCCAATCCAGGGCCTCGGCCACGCAGAAAAACGATCCGAACAACAGTATCTCGTCACCCTCGGCAGCCTGCTCGCACTGCGCCTCGAGCGCGGCACGCACGTCCGGGTACTGTGCCACCGCAGCCCCCAGCCCCCGCAGGTGCCCGGCCAGCTCTCCGGCGGAGCGCGAGCGTGGCGTATCGAGCGGCGCCACGGCCCAACCTGCAACCAGACTCAAGAGCGGTGCGACCACCCCCGGCAGATCCTTGTCGGCCAGCAAACCGAATACCGCCCAACGTTTGCCAGCAGGCGGGCGACTCTCCAGGCGCTGCGCCAGATAATCGGCGGCATGGGGATTATGCCCAACATCGAGCAACAGTGTGAGTGACTTGCCTCGCCAATCCAGCGCGCGACGATCCAGACGGCCGGTCACCCGCGTGGCGAGCAGCGCCTGAACGATCCGCCCCTCGTCCCAGGGCAGCGGCAACAGTGCGTAAGCCTGCAGCGCCAGCGCGGCGTTCTCCATCGGCAAATCGAGAAGTGGCAACCGCTCCAGGCGCAGCACCCGCCCCTGCGGATCGAGGCCGTACCAGGACCAGCCTTGCGCATCGACGCTCAGGTCGTAGTCACGACCGCGCAGCAACAGGGGCGCATCCAGGACTGCGACCTGATGCAGCAAAGGCCCGGGCGGGTCCAGATCGCCGCACAGGGCAGGCTTGCCGGCGCGCATGATGCCGGCCTTTTCGAAGGCCACCGATTCGCGGGTATCGCCCAGCCAGTCGGCATGATCCAGGCCAATACTGGTGATCAGGGCCAGGTCGGCATCCACCAGGTTGACCGCATCCAGACGCCCGCCCAGACCGACCTCCAGCACCACGGCGTCCAGCCCGGCACGCTCGAACAGCCAGAAGGCCGCCAGCGTGCCCATCTCGAAGTAGGTCAGCGATATCTCGCCACGCGCGGACTCGACCGCGGCGAAGGCCTGACACAGCGCCTCGTCGCTCGCCTGCTGCCCGTCGATAACCACCCGCTCGTTGTAGCGAAGCAGATGCGGCGAACTGTAGACGCCCACTCGCGGCCCCTGCACGCCGATCAGGCTGGCAAGAAAGGCGCAGGTGGAACCCTTGCCGTTGGTGCCGGTGACGGTGACCACCAGCGGCGCCGGCTTGCCCAGGCCGAGTCGGCGCGCCACCTCGCGCGAACGCTCCAGGCCCATGTCGATAGCCGAGGGATGCAGCTGCTCGAGGTAGGCGAGCCACTCGCCCAGGCTACGCTCGGTCATGCAGTGGCCGGCAGGGAAACCGGGGAAGGACGATTCATCAGCTGCGCCAGGAGGCGCGCCAGACGCGGGCGCAGTTCGTTGCGCGGAATGATCATGTCGATGGCGCCATGCTCGAGCAGGAACTCGCTGCGCTGGAAGCCTTCCGGCAGTTTTTCGCGCACGGTCTGTTCGATCACGCGCGGGCCGGCGAAACCGATCAGCGCCTTCGGCTCGGCCACGATCACGTCGCCAAGCATGGCCAGACTGGCCGATACGCCGCCGTAGACAGGGTCGGTCAGCACGGAAATGAACGGCAAGCCCTCTTCACGCAGACGCGCCAGGGCAGCGGAGGTCTTGGCCATCTGCATCAGCGAGATCAGCGCCTCCTGCATGCGCGCCCCGCCGGAGGCGGAGAAGCACACCAGCGGGCAGCGCTTCTCCAGCGCGACGTTGGCCGCCTGGACGAAACGCTCGCCGACGATGGCACCCATGGAGCCGCCCATGAAGGAAAATTCGAACGCGCAAACAGCGATCGGCATGCCTTCGAGGGTGCCGCTCATGGAGATCAGCGCATCCTTCTCGCCGGTCTGCTTCTGCGCAGCGGCCAGGCGATCCTTGTATTTCTTGCTGTCGCGGAACTTCAGGCGGTCGACCGGCTCCAGATCGGCGCCGATCTCCTCGCGCCCCTCGGCATCGAGGAAGATATCGAGGCGCGCGCGAGCACCGATACGCATGTGGTGATTGCACTTGGGGCAGACGTCGAGGGTCTTTTCCAGCTCGGGGCGGTAGAGCACGGCATCACAGGACGGACATTTGTGCCACAGGCCCTCGGGCACAGAGCTCTTCTTCACCTCGGAACGCATGATCGAGGGAATGAGTTTGTCTACCAACCAGTTGCTCATGCTGTCATTTCTCCATAACCGTTGGTTCGGATGAACGCTTCATCGTGAAGGCCCACCTCCAGCAATTCTTTTCTGCCGCCTTCACACCCGTCGAAACGAGTCATGGCGGCGTGACAGGCTAATTGACGGCCCTGCCTCAGTCGCCGTCACATCGCGTCACGCACGGCCTGCACGAATGCGCGAATCCTGTTTGCATCCTTTATGCCCTTGCTGACTTCTACCCCGCCGCTGACGTCGACGGCATAGGGTCTAACCTGGGCAATCGCAGCGCCGACGTTGTGCGCCTCCAGGCCGCCGGCAAGGATGACCGGCCTGGCAGCGTCCCGCGGCACAAGCGACCAGTCGAAGGTCGCGCCAGTACCACCAGGCACCCCCTCGACGAAGGTGTCGAGCAGGATGCCGCGCGCACCAGCATAGGGCGCCATCGTGACAGACAGGTCTTCACCAGGGCGCACGCGCAGTGCCTTTATGTAGGGCCGGCCATACCCCTCGCAATCCGCAGGCGACTCGTCACCGTGGAACTGCAGCAGGTCCAGCGGCACCTGCTGCAAAAGAGCCTGCAGCTGATCGCGCGGCATGTTGACGAACAGGCCGACACTGGTCACGAACGGCGGCAAGGCCTGCACGATCGCCGCGGCCTGCTCGACACTGACGGCGCGCGGGCTCTTGGCGTAGAACACCAGACCGATGGCATCCGCGCCCGCCTCCACGGCGGCCAGCGCATCCTCCACACGGGTAATGCCGCAAATCTTGCTGCGCACGCGCATTCGCTTCACACCTTTCTGCCTGTCGAACGCCGGATGGTAACAAAGGCTCAGCCCTGTCGCACATCTGCCAGACCGGAGAGAAAATGCGGGCCGAGGTAGCGCGACGGCAACTCGAACTCCTCGGGATACTCCACCTGCACCAGATAGAGCCCGTAGGGATGTGCCGTCACGCCGCCACTGCGCCGCTGCGCACGCGCCAGCACCTCTGCGACCCATTCCACCGGACGCTCTCCGGCACCGATGGCCATCAGCACGCCGGCGATGTTGCGCACCATGTGATGCAAAAAGGCATTGGCACGAATATCCAGCACGATGAAACGACCATGCTCGATCACCTCCAGGTGATGCACGGTCTTGATCGGTGACTTGGCCTGGCACTGACTGGCGCGGAACGAGCTGAAATCATGGGTACCGACCAGCGTACGCGCCGCTTCGCGCATGCGCGCCACGTCCAGCGGCCGGTGGTTCCAGGTCACCTCTTCGGCCATGTGCGCCGGGCGAATCGGATCGTTGTAGATCACATAGCGATAACGCCGCGCCATGGCACTGAAGCGCGCATGAAAATGCGCCGGCATCACCTTCGCCCAGGTCACGCTGATGTCCTTGGGCAGGTTCATGTTGGCACCCATGATCCAGGCGTGCAGCGGCCGCTCGACCTCGGTATCGAAATGGACGACCTGCCCACTGGCATGCACCGATGCATCGGTACGCCCGGCACAATGGATATTGACCGGGGCGCCACCAGCCACTTTCGACAATGCATCCTCCAGGCAGCCCTGGATCGATGCGACCTTGCCAGCCTGACGCTGGAAGCCACGGTAACGCGCGCCCTTGTATTCGAGGCCCAGGGCGACTCTGGAAAAGCCAGCGGCCGCCATTTCGGCGGCCGCTACAGGTACTGCTTCAGACATGGATCGGTCAAACCAGCTTGGAAATCATCTCGCGAGCTTCCTGCTGCTGAGCGTCGTTACCCTCGGCGATCACCTCATCGAGAATATCGCGCGCACCCTCGGTGTCGCCCATGTCGATATAGGCACGTGCCAGATCGAGCTTGGTCGCGGTCTCGTCGGTACCGGAGAGGAAGTCGAAGTCGTCATCGCCATCCAGATCACCCGCCAGGCCCTCGGCAGAGGCCGGCGAAGGCGCTTGCGGCTCGTCGAGGTCGGTCGACAGCTGATCCAGCTCGGCCGTCACCTCGTCCAGTTGCGCCGCAAAACTGTCGGACTCCACGGCAGGTCGAACCGGCGCTTCGTCTTCGAGAGACAGGTCGAAGTCGGCCGGTAGGTCGAGGTCGGCAGCAGCCGGCGTCTCTTCCACCAGATCGAGGCCAAGGTCGGACAGCTCGTCGGCAGGCTGACTCAGCGGCGCATCGTCATCCAGGCTGCGCAGGAAGTCATCCGCTTCGTCGCCGGCCGGTACAGCAGGCTCGTCCAGATCGAGGCTGAATGCCGACAGATCATCAGCAGGCTGAGACAGCTCGACCTTGTCGTCGCCCAGAGCCAGGTCGAAATCCAGATCGTCAGCAGCGGAAGCCGCCGGCGCAGCGGGCTCGTCGACCAGACCGAAATCCAGGTCATCATCCAGCGCCAGCGGCGCTTCTTCGGCCTTGGCAGACTGAAGGTCGTTTTCCAGGTCCGCCTCGAGGTCATCGAGACTCAGATCGAAGGCATCGTCCAGATCGCCGGCGGCCGAGGCAGACGCCTGAGCGGTCGGCTCATCCAGGCTGATGTCGTCCAGGCTGAATTCGCCCAGGTCGTCATCGGCGGAGGCGGCAGCGGCCACCGCACCGGCACCTGCAAAGGCGGCGATGGCCGGATACTTGGCCTTCAACTGCTCGGCCTGGGCATTCACCCCGCCAATTTCGCGCAGCTCGTTATCCTGACGGGCGAAACCTTCGCGATCACCGAGCTCGGCATAGACTTCCATCAGCTTCAGGCGCAGATCGGCACGGTGCGGCTCGTCATTGATCGCGTTCTGCAGCAGTTCGGCTGCCTGATTGAAGCGACCGTAGGCGATGTAGATGTCCGCCTCGCCCAGTGCGTCGCCCGTCTGCGCGGTGACACGCTCCTCGCTGGCAGCCTGAGCGGCCTGGGCGGGCTCGTCGTCGAGACCTGCGAAGCTGTCTTCCGGCATGTCCAGATCGGATGCGAAGGCCTGATCCTGGGACAGATCGTCGACTAGTTGTTCCTGCAGCTCGGCCTCTTTCATCGCGTTGCGGCGCGACAGTGCCATCAGCGCGAGCAGCAGGAGCAGCAGCGCACCACCGCCAGCCAGGCCCAGCGTCATCGGGTTGGCCATCAGGTCATCAATGAAGCTCTGCGGAGCCGGAGCCGGAGCTGCCGGCTTGGCCGGCTCGACGGGTTGCGCCGGGGCAGCCGGCTCAACGGCAGCAGCCGGCTCACTGGCCGGCTGTTCGGTGGCGGCAGCGCTGTCTTCGACAGGCGCGGCCGGCTCCTCTGAATAGTTGTAGTCCGGCGCCGCCTCCTCAGGCGGCGAAGCGGGCGGCGTCGCAGCCTCCGCAGCGGGAGGCGCGGCCTCGGGCTGTGCAGCCGGAGCTTCGACGGCCGGCTCATCGACCGCAGCCGGTGCAGCGGGCGCTGCAGAAAGGTCAGCTTGCAACTTGGCCAACTGGCTGTCTTTCAGCTCGACCAGACGCTGCAATTTATCCAGCTGGCTTTGCAGGTCACTGACGCGGCTCTGCAGCTCGGCATTCTCGCGACGGGTGGAGTCCAGACTTTCCTGGGTCACGGCCAGCTTGTCGGCCAGCGCCTTGCTGTTGGCCGAGCCGGTATCGCTACCACGGGTGGATTGACCTGCTTCAGCTGCAACCAGTTTCAGGCTATCGGTCGACTCGGCAGTGGCCGGCGCGGCACCTGCGGTGGTGCGGCGAGTGGCATCCAGCTGACGCGAGGCAACGGCGCGACCTTCACGCCAGGCGGCATTCTGCTCGGCCACCTGAGCCACGGCCTCGGCATTGCTACGACTGCGAATCTGCTGCTCATCCGGCAGGCGCAGCACCTGACCGCTCTTCATGCGGTTGATGTTGCCACCCACGAAGGCGTCCGGGTTCAGATCCTGGATGGCCAGCATGGTCTGGTTGACCGAGCCACCGCCGACGCGCTTGGCGATTTCCCAGAGCGTATCGTTGGCGGTGGTTCTGTATTCGTTGCCGGAAATGGCACGCGAAGCCGGAGCCGGCGCGGCCGGACGGGGTGCAGGCGCAGGCGAGGCAGCAGTCGGCGCCACGGGAGCCACGGCAGGACGCGGCGCTGGTGCAGGCGCTGCGATCGGCAGTTGCGGCGCAGCAGCTACAGTGGTTTGCGGAGAATAAAGTGGCGGATCGAGCAGCAGGGTGTATTCGCGCAGCAACCGACCATTCGGCCAGAGCACTTCCACCAGGAAGTTGAGATAAGGTTCGCGCACGGCCTTGCTGGAAGTGACGCGAATAACGCTCTTGCCATTGGGCTTCAATACGGGGGTGAACTTGAGATCGGTCAGAAAGTACTGACGATCGACGCCCGCCTTGATGAACTCTTCGGGGGACGCGAGGCTGGGAATCACCTCGTTGGAGGCCAGATCACGCACCTCCAGCAATTCGATTTCCGCTACCAACGGCTGATTCAGCGAGGATTGCAGGGTAACCTCACCCAACCCCAGCGCATGTGCCATACCGGAAGACAGCGCGGAAGCGGCTGCGATTGCCAGCACCAGTTTGCGAACCCGAACCATAGCGTTATCCCTTGTTTTAGCTTTTTTCTCGACATGCGAGAGGGTCTTGAGAATTGCTGCCTGCCTCCGCTCCAAGAGCGGCTCCCCATTCAGCAATCAACTCAGCCAGTATTGCCAAGCTAGAAAGATTCTTCAAATTTCTAGGTAAGTATCTTTTACAGATAGTGTTTTATCAATAACTCCGCTATCTGCAGAGCATTCAGCGCGGCGCCTTTTCGTACATTATCAGACGCAATCCACAAATTGAGTTGCCTTGGATCGCTGACGCCATGGCGAACCCGCCCGACATAGAGCTGATCCTGCCCCACCGCATCGCCCACTGCAGTCGGGTAATCACCCGCCTCCACCAGCTCGATACCCTGCGCAGCTTCGAGCAACTGCTGCACGGCGGCAAGGTCGATCTCCGCATCTGCCTGCACACCCAGTGCCAGGCTGTCGCCAAAGAATACCGGCGCCAGGGCGCACGTCGCAGCCACTGGAAGGGCATCCATGCCCAATAGTTGCTGAACCTCCACGGCAAGGCGTCTTTCCAGCTGCGAATGCCCCTGCTCGTCGACTTCACCGACCTGCGCCAGGAGGTTGAAGGCGACCTGTCGATCCACCGTCCTGGGCTCCAGAGGGCGCGCATTGAGCAGCTCGGCTGTCTGCCGCGCCAACTCCTGCACGCCGCTGCGCCCCAGCGTGGATATCGACAGCATGGCCGTCAACTGTAGCCGCTGTGGTTGCAGCGCAGGCTTCAAGGCCGCCAGCACCAGGGCACAGGCGACCGCAGAAGGGGTCGGCGCACTGACGCACCAGGGCTTGCTCAACGCCGGCAGCCCCTCGACGCCCAGCTCGGGCAGCACGCAAGGTGCCTGCTCCAGTGGCAACGCCGCGCTCAGATCGATCAATGAACAGCCGGCCGCCAACACACGCTCATGGCAGGCGCGCGTCACCTCCACGCCGGCGGCGAAGAATGCCAATTGCACCTGAGAGAAATCGAAGGCCTCGAGCGACCGGACCCGTACCTGGCGGCCACGAAAGGAAAGGCTCTGCCCTGCCGACTCGCTGCTGGCCAGAAGGTGCAGATCCTGCACCGGAAACTCACGCTCTTCGAGCAATTCGACCAGCGCTTCACCGACATTGCCGGTGGCACCGATCAGGGCGACATTGATGGACTGACTCATGGACGAACCTGTGACGCATAGGGAGCGGCACTGTAACTGCGCGCCCCAGACCCAGGCAATCGGCTTTCGTGCCCCATAAAAGACAAAGCCCCTCTGCCGAAGCAGAGGGGCCTTGCTTGCCTGCGGAGGACAGCCTGGCGCTTAGCGCTCAAGCAGGATGCGCAGCATGCGCCGCAGCGGCTCGGCGGCGCCCCACAGCAGCTGGTCGCCGACGGTGAAGGCGCCCAGGTACTGCGAGCCCATGTTGAGCTTGCGCAGGCGACCGACCGGCACGCTCAGGGTACCGGTAACGGCAGTCGGGCCGAGGTCGCGGATGGAGTCTTCGCGGTGGTTCGGCACCAGCTTGACCCAGGGGTTGTGCTGGCTGATCAGGCCTTCGATGTCGGCCATCGGCACATCCTTGTTCAGCTTGATGGTCAGCGCCTGGCTGTGGCAACGCATGGCCCCGATGCGCACGCAGATGCCATCGACCGGGATCGGGCTCTTGAAGCGGCCGAGGATCTTGTTGGTTTCGGCCTGGGCCTTCCATTCCTCACGGCTCTGCCCGTTGGGCAGCTCCTTGTCGATGTAGGGGATCAGGCTGCCGGCCAGCGGCACGCCGAAGTTGTCCACCGGGAAGGCCTCGCCGCGCATGGCTTCGGCCACCTTGCGGTCGATGTCGAGAATGGCGCTGGCCGGATCGGCCAGTTCATCGGCGACGGCACCGTTGATCGCGCCCATCTGCTTGATCAGCTCGCGCATGTTCTGCGCACCGGCACCCGAGGCCGCCTGGTAGGTCATGGCGCTCATCCACTCCACCAGACCGGCTTCGTACAGACCGCCGAGGGCCATCAGCATCAGGCTGACGGTGCAGTTGCCGCCGATGTAGTTCTTGGTGCCGGCGTCCAGCGCCTGGTCGATCACCTTGCGGTTGACCGGGTCGAGCACGATCACCGCACCGTCATCCATGCGCAGCGACGAGGCGGCATCGATCCAGTAGCCCTGCCAGCCGGCTTCACGCAGCTTGGGGAAGACCTCGTTGGTGTAGTCGCCGCCCTGGCAGGTCAGGATCACGTCCAGGCCTTTCAGGTCTTCGATGCTGTAGGCGTCCTTCAGCGGGGCAATGTCCTTGCCAATGGCAGGACCCTGGCCACCGACATTGGAGGTGGTGAAGAACACCGGCTCGATCAGGTCGAAGTCCCGCTCTTCCAGCATGCGCTGCATGAGCACGGAACCGACCATGCCACGCCAACCGATCAGACCTACACGTTTCATAACGACTACACCTATATAAACAGCCCGCCGGACCCACCCCGGCGCAGCCGTGGAAGATTACAGACTACGCAGCGCTTCGACTACTGCATCACCCATCGCAGCGGTACCGACCTTGGTCTTGCCCTCGGACCAGATGTCGCCGGTACGCAGGCCCTGATCCAGCACCAGGCTCACCGCCTTTTCGATGGCATCGGCGGCAGCGACCTGGCCGAAGCTGTAACGCAGCATCATGGACACCGAGAGAATGGTGGCCAGCGGGTTGGCGATGCCCTTGCCGGCGATGTCCGGCGCAGAGCCGTGGCACGGCTCGTACATGCCCTTGTTGTTGGCATCCAGGGATGCCGACGGCAGCATGCCGATGGAGCCGGTAAGCATCGAAGCTTCGTCGGACAAAATGTCACCAAACATGTTGTCGGTGACGATCACGTCGAACTGCTTGGGTGCACGTACCAGCTGCATGGCGGCGTTGTCGACGTACATGTGGCTCAGCTCGACGTCCGGATAGTCCTTGGCCACTTCCTCGACCACCGCGCGCCACAGCTGACTGGAGGCCAGGACGTTGGCCTTGTCCACCGAGCACAGCTTCTTGCCGCGCACGCGGGCCATGTCGAAGCCGACCTTGGCAATACGGCGGATCTCGCTCTCGCTGTACGGCAGGGTGTCGTAGGCCATGCGCTCGCCGTTTTCCAGCACCTTGCTCTCGCGCGGCTGGCCGAAGTAGATGCCGCCGGTCAGCTCACGCACGATGAGGATGTCCAGGCCGGCGACCACTTCCGGCTTGAGGCTGGAGGCCTCGGCCAGTTGCGGATAGAGGATGGCCGGGCGCAGGTTGCCGAACAGGCCCAGTTGCGAACGGATCTTCAGCAGGCCGCGCTCCGGACGGATGGCCGGATCGATGGTGTCCCACTTCGGCCCGCCAACGGCGCCGAGCAACACGGCATCGGCGGCCTTGGCGCGCGCCAGGGTCTCGTCGGCCAGCGGCACGCCGTAGCGGTCGATGGCGCCGCCGCCCAGGTCATCGAAGCTCAGTTCGAAACCCAGGGCGTACTTGTCGTTGGCCAGGTTCAGCACCTTGACCGCCTCGGCCATGATTTCCGGACCGATACCGTCGCCGGGGAGAACCAGAATCTGTTTGCTCATTGCATCCTCATCAAACCGTAGGGTGCGCCGTGCGCACCGCTTAAATAGTGATTGATCAGGTGCGCACAGCGCACCCTACTGCGCGCGTTATTTGATTGCGCCGAACAGCCAGGGGCTGCTCTGCTGGTGTTTGGCTTCGAAGGCCTTGATCGCGTCCTGATCCTGCAGGGTCAGGCCGATGTCGTCCAGGCCGTTGAGCAGGCAGTGCTTGCGGAAGGCATCCACCTCGAAGCTGTACTGCACGCCATCGGGACGGGTCACGGTCTGCGCCTCGAGGTCGACGGTCAGTTGGTAGCCCTCGGTGGCCTCGGCCTGTTCGAACAGCGCATCGACCTCTTCATCCTTGAGGATGATCGGCAGCAGGCCATTCTTGAAGCTGTTGTTGAAGAAGATGTCGGCGAAGCTCGGCGCGATGATGGTACGGAAACCGTACTCTTCCAGCGCCCAGGGCGCGTGCTCACGGGAGGAACCGCAACCGAAGTTCTCGCGAGCCAGCAGCACGCTGGCGCCCTGGTAGCGCGGGAAATTGAGCACGAAATCCTTGTTGATCGGGCGCTTGGAGTTGTCCTGATTCGGCTGGCCGACATCCAGGTAGCGCCACTCGTCGAACAGGTTGGGGCCGAAGCCGGTACGCTTGATCGACTTCAAGAACTGCTTGGGAATGATCTGATCGGTGTCGACGTTGGCACGATCGAGCGGGCAGACCAGGCCGGTGTGTTGGGTAAAGGCTTTCATCATCTAACTCCTCAGGCCTGGATCAATTCGCGAACGTCGATGAAACGGCCGGTCACCGCCGCCGCGGCAGCCATGGCCGGGCTGACCAGGTGGGTACGGCCGCCGGCGCCCTGACGGCCTTCGAAGTTGCGGTTGGAGGTGGAGGCGCAATGCTCACCGCTGCCCAGCTTGTCCGGGTTCATCGCCAGGCACATGGAGCAGCCCGGCTCACGCCATTCGAAACCGGCCTCGATAAAGATCTTGTCCAGCCCTTCCGCCTCCGCCTGCGCCTTGACCAGGCCGGAGCCCGGCACTACCAGCGCCTGCTTGACGGTGCTGGCGACCTTGCGCCCCTTGGCCACCTCGGCGGCAGCGCGCAGGTCCTCGATACGCGAATTGGTGCAGGAGCCGATAAAGACGCGATCCAGACGAATATCGGTGATCGGCTGGTTGGCGGTCAGGCCCATGTACTTGAGTGCACGGGTGATCGAATCCTTCTTCACCGGGTCGGCTTCCACGGCCGGATCCGGCACGTTCTGGTCAACGGCCAGGACCATTTCCGGCGAGGTGCCCCAGCTGACCTGCGGCTTGATGTCTTCGGCCTTGAGTTCCACCACGATGTCGAACACCGCATCGGCGTCGGACACCAGGTTCTGCCACTGCGCCACGGCCTTGTCCCAGTCGCTGCCCTTGGGCGCGAACGGACGGTCCTTGACGTAGGCGATGGTCTTCTCGTCCACCGCCACCAGGCCCACACGTGCACCGGCCTCGATGGACATGTTGCAGATGGTCATGCGCCCTTCCAGCGACAGGTCGCGAATCGCGCTGCCGGCAAATTCCAGCGCATGGCCGTTACCGCCGGCAGTGCCGATCTTGCCGATCACGGCCAACACGATGTCCTTGGCGGTGACGCCGAACGGCAGCTTGCCTTCGACGCGCACCTGCATGTTCTTCATCTTCTTGGCCACCAGACACTGGGTGGCGAGCACGTGCTCGACCTCGGAGGTGCCGATGCCGTGGGCCAGCGCGCCGAAGGCGCCATGGGTGGAGGTGTGCGAGTCGCCGCAGACCACGGTCATGCCCGGCAGCGTGGCGCCCTGCTCCGGCCCGACCACGTGAACGATGCCCTGACGCACATCGTTCATCTTGAACTCGAGGATGCCGAAGTCATCGCAGTTCTCGTCCAGGGTCTGCACCTGGATACGCGAGACTTCGTCGGCAATGGCTTCGAGGCCGCCCTGGCGCTCGGCCTTGGTGGTCGGCACGTTGTGATCGGGGGTGGCGATGTTGGCATCGATGCGCCATGGCTTGCGCCCGGCCAGGCGCAGCCCTTCGAAAGCCTGCGGCGAGGTCACTTCGTGGAGGATGTGACGATCGATGTAGATCAACGAGGAACCGTCGTCGCGACGTTTCACTTCGTGCATTTCCCAGAGCTTGTCGTAGAGCGTCTTGCCGGCCATCAGCTTTACCTCATCAGCGTGTTTCTATGCCTGGGCGAAAAGGCCCTTTGGCTTATGGGGTGAAATGCTATGATCGCGAGACGAATAACTCAAATTCATATTTTTCATCCAGAGGATTCCATAAAGGAATCCATAAAAACTACCGACCGCAGGCATAAGCACAGGATCCGCCGGTGGCCTGCATCCTCAAGCCCGGAGCCGCTCTTATGGATCTCGCCAACCTCAACGCCTTTATCGCCATTGCCGAAACCGGCAGCTTTTCCGAAGCCGGTGAGCGCCTGCACCTGACCCAACCGGCCGTGAGCAAGCGTATCGCCGGCCTGGAGCAGCAGCTGGGCGTGCGCCTGTTCGATCGCCTCGGTCGCGAGATCGGTCTGACCCAGGCCGGACGCGCCCTGCTGCCCCGCGCCTACCAGATACTCAACGTGCTGGACGACACGCGCCGGGCGCTGACCAACCTGTCCGGCGAGGTCAGCGGCCGTCTGACCCTGGCCACCAGTCACCACATCGGCCTGCATCGCCTCCCTGCCCTGCTGCGCGCCTTCACCCGCGCCCACCCGCAGGTGGCGCTGGACATCCAGTTCCTCGATTCGGAAGTGGCCTATGAAGAAGTGCTGCATGGTCGCGCCGAACTGGCGGTGATCACCCTCGCCCCGGAAACCCGCGAACCGATTCGTGCCGTGGCGGTATGGGACGACCCGCTGGATTTCGTTGCCGCCCCTGAGCACCCGCTGGCGCGCAGCCAGGCGATCGACCTGGCCGACGTGGCGCAGCATCCCGCGGTGTTTCCCGGCGGCAACACCTTCACCCATCACATCGTGCAGCGCCTGTTCGAAGCTGAGGGCCTGACGCCGAACATCGCCATGAGCACCAACTACCTGGAAACCATCAAGATGATGGTGTCCATCGGTCTGGCCTGGAGCGTGCTGCCGCGCACCATGCTCGACGAGCAGGTCGCGCGCCTGCCGCTCCCCGGTATTCAGCTGACCCGTCAGCTGGGCTACATCCTGCATACCGAACGCACGTTGTCCAATGCGGCGCGGGCGTTCATGGATCTGCTCGACAGCCAGCGGGACGACCTTGCATAAGCGGCCGGCATCAGACTAACGTGGCGCTATAACGATAAACAGTGTCTACATGCCGTTAACGCCCGCCCCGCGCATCGCGCATTCCGGAGAAAGGTTCGGCCATGGCCAGATCGACTGACCAGACCCCGCCCCTGCCACACATACCGGCGATGGACCCCGCCGAATTCGAGCAAACCTGGCAAGACGCGCCGCGCTTGCTGGCCGCGCTGAACGGCGCCCATCTCGGTACCTGGTACTGGGACATCCGCAGCGGCCAGGTGAACTGGTCGCGCGGCGCCCAGGCGTTGTTCGGCCTCGACCCCAACCGCCCGGTAACGCGGGAACTGCATTACATCGAACTGATCCCTGAAGAGGAACGCGCCGAGGTTCTGGCCACCTTCAACGCCATCCTCAAGGGCGAACAGATTTCCAATGCCCTGCGCCACCGCATCCGCTGGCCCGATGGCAGCCTGCACTGGCTGGAGATCACCGGCAGCCTGCAGCACGAGGCCGACGGAAGGCCGCGAATGTTCGGCGTGATTCGCGACATCAGCGCCCAGCAGGAGCGCGCCGAGGCCCTGCGCGCCTCCGAGGAGCGCTTCGCCAGCCTGTTCCGCCTGAGCCCCGACATCATGATGCTGGTGCACTACGAGAGCAGCGAGATCATCGAGGTCAACCAGCATTTCACCCACGCGTTCGGCTGGAGCGCCAGCGACATCATTGGCCGCCCTACCCACGAACTGAATCTGTGGGTGCACGCCAGCCAGCGCGATTACCTGCGCCAGCAGGCACCGCTAAGCCGCGAACCGGTGATCCAGGACGTGCAGCTGCGCACCCGCGACGGCGCCATTCTCGACGGCGTACTGTCGAGCCAGTACATCGAACTGCAGGGCGAGCGCCTGATGCTCTGCACCTTTCTCGACACCAGCGAACGCAAACGCGCGGAAAATGCGCTGCGCGCCAGCGAGGAAAAGTTCGCCAAGGCCTTCATGCACACGCCGGACGCGGTGGCCATCACCGATCGCGAGACTGGCCGCTTCATCGAGGTCAATCCGAGCTTCGAGCGGCAATTTGGCTGGAGCTCCGCCGAGGCCATCGGCCGTACATCCCTGGAGCTGGGCATCTGGGCCGACCCCAGCGACCGCCAGCGCATGCTCGAAGCGGCACAAAACGGCGGCCTGGACAACCTCGAGGTGCGCCTGTTCAGCCGCGACGGCAGCGTGACCAGCAACCTGCTGTTCGGTGGCGAAATCGAACTCAACGGTAGCCACTGCCTGGTACTCACGGTGCGCAACATCACCGAACAGCGGGCCCAGGAACAGGCCCTCAACGAAAGCAAGCAGCGCCTGCGCCTTGCCCTGGAGTCCGCCGATCTCGGCACCTGGGACTGGCACATCCCCAGCAGCCGACTGATCGCCAGTGCGCGGGCAGCGCAACTGCAAGGCCTGCAAGCGGAGCCATTCGAAGGCGCCTTCCTCGACTTCTTCCGCCACGTACCGATGGAAGATCGCCACAGCCTGCGCCAGAACTACCAGCAACTGGTGGAAGGACGCCGCACCCACTATCAGGTCACCTACCGCGTGCAGTTGGAAAATGGTGGCCTGCGCTTTCTCGAAAGCACCGCCAAACTGCAGCTCGACGATGCCGGCCAACCGTTGCGCATGGTCGGCACGCTGGTCGACATCAGTGAACGGGTCCTGCGCGAGCAGCGTGTCAGAGCCTCCGAGGAGAAGTTCGCCAAGGCCTTTCACTCCAGCCCCGACGCCATCACCATCACCGAGCGCGATACTGCCCGCTACATCGAGGTCAACGAAGGCTTTACCCGCCTGACCGGTTATCTGCCGGAAGAGGTGGTCGGGCGCACGGCCTTCGAGATGAACATATGGGCCTTCCCGGAAGAGCGCCAGCAGTTGCTCGAACATCTGGCCGTCCACGGCCAGGTGCTGCACCTGGAAATGCATGGCAGGCACCGCAACGGCGAAATCCGCCTGGTGGACGTTTCCGTACAGCCCATCGAACTCGATGGCGTGCCCTGCCTGCTGCTGACTGCGCGTGACATCAGCGAACTCAAGCAGGCCCAGGCCCAGGTTCGACACCTGGCCTATCACGATGCCCTGACCAACCTGCCCAATCGCGCCCTGCTGATGGATCGCCTGACCCAGCAGATTGCCCTGCTCAAACGCCATGACCTGCGTGGCGCCCTGCTGTTCCTCGACCTCGACCACTTCAAGCACATCAACGACTCGCTCGGTCATCCCGTCGGCGACTCCGTGCTGCGCCTGATCACCGCCCGTCTGGAGGCCAGCGTGCGCCTGGAAGACACCGTGGCGCGCCTGGGCGGTGACGAATTCGTGGTGCTGCTCTCCGGCCTGGAAGGCAAGCGCTCGGAAGTCACCCGTCACGTCCGCCAGGTCGCCGACAAGCTGCGCAAGCTGCTCGCCGAACCCATGCTGCTGGACGGCCATCGCCTGCAGGTGACGCCGAGCATCGGCGTCGCGCTGATTCCCGACCACGGCAACAACCCGGCGGATCTGCTCAAGCGCGCCGATATCGCCCTCTACCGCGCCAAGGATTCCGGGCGCAACGCCATCCAGCTGTTTCGCTCCACCATGCAGGACGCCGCCAGTGCCCGCCTGCGCCTGGAGAACGATCTGCGCCTGGCCCTGGCGCGCGGCGAGTTCGAACTGCACTTCCAACCCCAGGTCGACGCCCGCGACGGCCAGGTGGTCGGCGCCGAGGCCCTGCTGCGCTGGCAACACCCACAACTGGGGCCGCAGTCGCCGGCGCAATTCATTCAGGTGCTGGAGGAAAGCGGGTTGATCGTCGAAGTCGGTGGCTGGGTGCTGGCCGAGGCCTGCCACTTCTGCTCCCGGCTGCTGGCTGACGGCCTTGTAGATGGCGAGCGTTTCAGCCTGTGCGTCAACATAAGCCCCCGGCAGTTTCGCCAGCACGATTTCGTCGAACGAGTCGCCAGCAGCCTGCGCGACAGCCAGCTGCCCAACGCCATGCTCAAGCTGGAAATCACCGAGGGCATCGTCATCCAGAACATCGATGACACCGTGGGCAAGATGCTGCGCCTGAAAAAGCATGGCGTCAGCTTCGCCATGGACGATTTCGGCACCGGCTACAGCTCGCTGACCTACCTCAAGCGCCTGCCGGTGGACATGCTGAAGATCGACCAGTCGTTCGTGCGCGACGCGACCAACGACCCCAACGATGCCGAGATCATCCGCGCCATCGTCGCCATGGCGCGCAGTCTGGGTCTGGGCTTGATCGCCGAGGGCGTCGAACAGCAGGAACAGCTGGACTTCCTGCAGGCGCAGGGCTGCCATCTGTATCAGGGTTATCTGTTCAGCAAGCCGGTGCCGCAGGATGCCTTTCGCGAGCTACTGGACAGGCCGCGCCCTTAGGGCACCCCGAGTCCGCGGTGCGCACGGCGCACCCTACGCGAGCAGCGGCGGCCAGATTGCCCCTGAAACGAAGAAGGCGCCCCGCAGGGCGCCTTCTTCATCGGCCATCAGTTCAGTTTTCCAGCGCAGGACGCTGGCTGCCGATGGGAATGCGCTTGGCCTTGGCCTCTTCCGGCACGATGCGCTCCAGCTCGACATGGAGCAGGCCGTTGACCAGATTGGCACCCTTGACCTCGATATGGTCGGCCAGGCGGAAGGACAGCTTGAACGCGCGCTGAGCGATGCCCTGATGCAGGTAGCTGATGCTCTCGGCGCTGCGATCGCGCTTGTTGCCGACTACGGTCAGCACGCCACGCTCGACCTGCAGTTCCAAGTCGTCTTCCTCGAAGCCGGCAGCCGCGACCACGATGCGGTAGTGGTCTTCGCCATGCTTCTCGACGTTATAGGGCGGGTAGGAACTGCCGGCGTCGTTGCTGCGCAGGGCAGATTCGAAAAGATCGTTGAAACGGTCGAAACCGACGGACTGGCGGAACAGAGGGGCCAGGGACAGTACGTTGCTCATGAGTGTTCTCCTGAATTCTTCAGCAAGGTTCATATCGCGGAACCCGACTTCGGCATCCCGCAGTCGGTAATCTGAGGTCGGTCAGAAGAATTTCAAGGCATGCTTTATCTGCGCACGCAAGAATAAGGATGGCGTAGGAGCGAGCTCTGCTCGCGAACGCACTTTCGCGAGCAGAGCTCGCTCCTACGCCGTGGGTGCAGCCAGCAAGCGGTCGATACGCTCGCAATCCTGCTCGCGGCGCACCTCGGCAAACAGCGCGACGGCTTCCGGATAGGTACGCGTAAGCATCGCCAGCCACTGCTTCAGTCGCCCCGGCGCGTAGCGTGGCGCCAGCTTGCGGCGTGCCTGCTGCCAGAAATCGAGCAGCAGCGGCTGCAGTTCGGCCCAGCTCATTTCCTCGGGCTCCGCCCCCGCCCTGACCGCCGCGATCTGCCGCGCCAGCCCCGGGCGCGATACCAGGCCACGCCCCAGCATGATGTCGTCCACACCGCTGATCTCGCGACAGCGGCGCCAATCGTCCAGCGTCCATACCTCGCCATTGGCGAACACCGGGACCTCGACCACCTCCTGCACCCGCGCCACCCACTCCCAGTGCGCCGGCGGCTTGTAGCCCTCGACCTTGGTGCGTGCATGCACGACGATCTGGCTCGCGCCGCCTTCGGCCAGCGCCCGCGCGCAGTCCAGCGCGCCCTCCTTGCCCTCGAAGCCCAGGCGCATCTTCGCCGTCACCGGAATCTCGGCCGGTACCGTGCGCCGCACCTCACGGACGATGGCGTGCAACAGCTCCGGCTCCTTGAGCAGCACCGCGCCGCCACGCGACTTGTTCACCGTCTTGGCCGGGCAACCGAAGTTGAGATCGATCACCGGGGCGCCGAGCGTACAGGCATAGGCGGCGTTGTCGGCCAGGCATTGCGGGTCGGAGCCGAGAAACTGTACGCGCATCGGCGTACCGGCCCGGGTGCGTGAGCCGTTGAACAGCTCGGGCGCCAGCTTGTGGTAGGTGGCCGCGGGCAACAGCCGCTCGCTCACGCGAATGAACTCGGTGACGCACCAGTCGATGCCACCGATGCGGGTCAGCACGTCGCGCAGAATCTCGTCGACCAGCCCCTCCATGGGCGCCAGGGCGATTTGCATGAGGTAGTCCGGAAAAATGGGGCGCACAGTTTAGGTTCTGCACGAAAAGCCGTCGAGCACAGGTCAGGCGAGGCGAAAGACGCTAACCAGGCGCAACGTGCAAGCCGCACATGAGCATGACGAAGCGGCCCTCGATGACACGTCACCGCACCCGAAACACTGGGGGTCGCGCGCAACGCGCAAGATGGGCCACACTGATGGACCACCAAACAGGAGGCTCGCCATGCGTAATCTCACGCTGATCGTTCTGGGTATCTGCTGCCTGAGCGTGCAGGCCGGTGACGAGCTGCCCCGAGGTGTCCAGCTGATGCCGGCAGCCCCGGCGGCCGAGGCGCCGGCGCGGCTGATCTTCAGCCGCGACAGCAACGCACCGAACGCCTGCGACGTGGAGCTCTATGTCAACCAGCAGGTGGTGGCGAAACTCGGCCCTGGCGAGCGCACCAGCCTGGACCTGCCCAGCGGCGAGCTGAGCGTTGCCGTGGCCCTGTCGCCCGATGGCTATTGCGCCGGTCGTGGGCCTGAGGCCGCGCAATCGGTGCTGCTGCGCCCCGGAGAAACTCGCCAGTTCGCCATCATGGTCGAGCCGCAGCAGGTGTTTCTCGCGCCGCTGATCGACTGAGCCTGATTACAGCTCCAGCGGGTAAGGCGGGATCAGTGCCTTGCCATAGCCTTCGACGAACTCTGCCGGCATGCGCTTGGGGCGGCCGCTGGACAGTTCGATGCAGACGAAGGTGGTCTTGGCCCTGAGCAGCGTCAGCCCATCCTCGGGGCGCACCAGCTGGAAACGTCGATCCATCTTCAGGCGCTGATCGGACTCGACGATCCAGGTCCCCATCTGCAGCTGCTGCCCTTCATAGGCACTGGCCAGATAATCGATCTCGTGACGCACCACGGCCATGGCCCGATCCAGACGGCGATACTCGACCAGATCCAGCCCCAGGAATTGCGAATGACGCCAGGCACAGCGCTCCAGCCAACTGACGTACACCGCATTGTTGGCATGGCCGAGACCGTCGATGTCTTCTGCCGTCACTTCGATATCGATGACGAAGGGGCCGGGCAGCTCCCAGTTCATGGCTGTACCTCCAGATTGTGCAGCCGGCATGCGCACGCGCGGCGAGCTGAGTGTTGCAATTCGAGAGTCTGGCCAGCCGCGTCGCCGGCCGACCGATCAGGAGCCGCATGATACGCCGCAGCGCCATTTCATGCAGTGTCGAGCTTTCTTCGTCTCATGGCGACGCGCCATAATGCGGCACTCGCCCGAGAGCCCGAGAACGAGCAATTGACTGCCATCCTGCGCCTACTGATCCTTCTGCTGCTGCCTGCACTGGCCGGGGCAGAGAGCCTGCCGCTGCCGATCGGCCAGACGCAGATAATGCCCGGGCCCTACATGTACGTCTGGCAAGACCCGAGCGGCCAGGCCAGCTTCGCCGATGTCCGCGCCCTGCCCGACTCCGCCTGGCAGGCTGTGGCTCGGCGCGATGCCAGCTTCGGTTACGGCGGCAGCGCCTACTGGCTGCGCCTTGACGTGCACAACCCGCACAGTCGCTCGCTGGGCTGGGTGCTGCTGGTCGGCAATCCCCTGCTCGATCAGCTGGACGCCTACGGCCTGGACGGCGAGCGGATCTACCGCGCAGGCGACCAGCGCCCCTTCGACTGGCGCTGGGTCGAGCACCGCCAACTGGTGCTCCCACTGCAGGTGGACACCGGTGAGCAGCGACGCATCTGGCTGCGCATGCAGACCGACGGCTCGGCCAACCTAAGCGCCAGTCTGATGACCCGCGAGGCCTTCGACCATCAGGAGCAACGCAGCCTGCTGCTGCAGGGACTGTTCTTCGGCGCCCTGATCGCGATGCTGATCTACAACCTGACCATCTTCTGCATCACCCGTGACCGCAACTACTTCTGGTACAGCCTGTTCGTCGCCAGCTTCAGCCTCTACCAGTTCATCCAGCTCGGCTTCGCCCTGCAATGGCTGTGGCCCGACGCCCTGACCTGGCACCAGCTCAGCTTCCCGCTCAGCTCGGCCCTGGCCACGCTGTTCGGCATTCAGTTCACCTATGGCGTGCTGGAGCTGGACAAGGCCGCAAGACCCTATCGCTGGACCACTCACATACTCAAGGCGTGCGCCTGGCTGGTACTCGGCATGGCGCTGTTCGGGCCCTACACGCCCGCACTGATCGGCAGCTTCGCGCTGGTAGTCGCCTGCGCCGTGGCCGCCTTCGTCATCACCCTGCTGCGCTGGCGCAGCGGCTACGCGGCCGCCCGCCTGTTCGCCCTGGGCTGGTTCGTGCTGATCGCCGCCAGCCTGGCCAGCATCCTCAGCGGCACCGGTGTGCTGCCCTATTCACTACTGACGCTGCACGCCCAGCAGATCGGCGGCCTGATCGAGATGACGGTGTTTTCCATCGCCCTTGCCGCTCGCATCCGCCAGGCTCAGGAGGCCGAACGCCTGGCGCAGGCCAAACTGATCGAGCAGGAGCGCCGCCTGCGCAGCGAGCAGGCCAAGCACCTGGCGCTGCAGACACAGATCAGCGAGAGCCTGGAACAGCGGGTGCAGGAGCGCACCGCGACCCTGCAGGACACCCTGCAGCAACTTTCCAGCGCCAACCTGCGCCTGGCCGAGCTGAATCGCCGCGACGGCCTTACCGGCCTGTTCAACCGCCAGACCCTCAGCGAGGAGCTGGCGCGCGCCTGCGCCCGCGCCGAACGAAGCCGGCAGTCGCTGGCAATCCTGATGATGGACCTGGACCACTTCAAGCAGGTCAACGACCGCTATGGCCACCTGGCCGGCGACGCCTGCCTGCGCCATGCAGCCGAGCGCATCCAGCAACGCCTGCGCAGCAGCGACCTGCTGGCGCGCTTCGGCGGCGAGGAGTTCGTCGCCCTGCTCGACAATACCGACCATACCGGCGCACTCGACCTGGCCGAACAGTTGCGCGAAGACATCGCCCGAAATCCCTGTCTGTACCAGCAGCATTCGATACCGCTGAGCCTGAGCATCGGCCTGCACGCCGGCGTACCGCATGACCCGAGCTGTGGCGAGCACTGGCTCGAGCTGGCCGATCGCGCCCTGTATCGCGCCAAGGCAGGCGGCCGCAACCAGGTCGTCAGCTACGAAGCCAACGCCTTCGACGGCGCCTGACGCACCTCGCCAAGCAGCCCCAGCACCGCCTGCAGAAGCAGCGGATCGCCCAGCACCCGCTGATGCCCGCCGGCCGGCAAACGCAGCAACTGGCTGTCGAACCAGGCGCCGTGAATCCGCTCAGCTTCGCTCACGGGCACCACCTGATCATCCTCGGCGTGCACGACCAGACCCGGCAGCTCCAGTTGATAGCGCTGCACGTCGAGATGCGCCGCCGGAATGCCGGCAGTCCTCTCCACCTGGCGCACGAAATGCGAACGCGCCACCGCCGGCAGACCCATGAAATGGGCGAAGCCGCGCAGCATGGTGAGAATCCGACTCGGCGCCGCAATGCAGACCAGCGCCTCGGCGCGCAAGCCCATCTGCGTCGCCAGCATCGCGCTGGCGCCTCCCATCGAGTGTCCGATCACGGCCTGCAGCGGCGGCAGTTCGCTGGCCGCTTCGAGCAATGCCCGCGCGAACAGCACCACATTGGCCTCGCGGCCGGGCGAGCGCCCATGAGCCGGAGCATCCAGCGCCACGACCCCGTAACCGGCATCGACCAGGCCACGGATCAAGTAGGCGAACTGGGTCGGCCGCCCTTCCCAGCCGTGCATCAGCAGCACCGTAGGCCCGCTGCCCCAGCGCAGGGCGGACAGGCCGAAACGCAAGGTGATGCGCTCGGCGCTGGCCAGCAGCGGCAGCTCCCAGTCCCGCGGGGGCAGATTGCGCGGCGTCATGAAACGCTCGCGCAGACGACTGGCGACCATTTGCGGAGCGACCCTGCCCAGGGTGGCATTGACGCCACGTACCCATGTCATCTGGTTCATCACCTTCTCCTTCGAGCCTGATTCACACCACTGCCGACTTGGCAGCACGCAACACACGGTCGGACAGCTCACCAGGGCCCAACGCCCGGGCCAGAGCCAGACCACCGACCATCAGCGCCAGGTCAGCCAGCGCCGCATTCGACTCTTCCGGCGCACTGCTCATCTGCGCCACCATCAATTCAATGTGTTCGGCCAGAGCCTGACGAAAGCCGTCCGGCATGCGTGCGATTTCCGCCAGCGAGCTGGGCAGCGGACAACAGGCTTCAGGCGTGTCGCGATGCCGACGCGACAGGTAGAACGCCGCCATCAGAGCTCTGCGCTCGACGCCGGCGAGTTTCGGATCGACCGCCGCCACTCCCTCGCGTCGCATGCTCAGCAACTGGCGAAAGGCCTCGAGCATCAGGGCATCCTTGCTGGGGAAATGGGCATAGAAGCCCCCCACCGTCAGCCCTGCAGCGGCCATCACCTCCGCAACCGCGGGATCGCTGGGGCCGCGCTCTGCAAGCACGCGCTGCGCAGCAGCGAGAATGCGTTTGCGGGTTTGAATCTTGCCGTCGCTCATGGCCAAGCCCCTTCATATGATGGACACAATATTACGACCATCATATTAATTTGCAAGTTGCCGCCGCGACCGCTGGTCCGCCAGCAACGCGACAGCGCACAGACCCTGAGACAGACAAGGCAGAAACAAAAAGGGGCCGCCTCTGAAGAGGCAGCCCCTGGGTTCCGCAAATGCGGCAAGAAAATTGGCGTCCCCTAGGGGACTCGAACCCCTGTTACCGCCGTGAAAGGGCGGTGTCCTAGGCCACTAGACGAAGGGGAC
>NZ_FNJJ01000003.1:0-40276 GCF_900104265.1 Ectopseudomonas guguanensis | reverse complement strand
AAGTGGCGTCCCCTAGGGGACTCGAACCCCTGTTACCGCCGTGAAAGGGCGGTGTCCTAGGCCACTAGACGAAGGGGACGCAAGACCCTGATCGTGAATCGATTCACATCGATTCTGGCACTCCCGAAGGAGTCGAGATTGGTGGAGCTAAACGGGATCGAACCGTTGACCTCTTGCATGCCATGCAAGCGCTCTCCCAGCTGAGCTATAGCCCCATCTCGAGGACGGGGCGCATGTTAAGAGCGCCCCGATTGGCTGTCAACAACATTTTTCCTGCCAGCCAAAAGTTTTTGCCACTAGAACAATTACTTAGGGCTATGCGACGAGCCGTAGGATGCGCCGCGCGCACCGCCGCAACCGAGGATACCCCGGTGCGCGCGGCGCACCCTATGTCAGGCGATGCTCGCCAGCAGCTTCTCCCACTCCTTGGTCTCTTTCTTCGAGGTGCCGCCGAGCAGCTCCAGCGCCTGACGCAGGCGGAAGCGGGTCAGATCCGGGCCGAGGATTTCCATGGCATCGAGCACCGACACCGAGCTGGCCTGGCCGGTAATGGCCGCGAACATCAGCGGCATGGCGTCACGCAGCTTCAGTTCCAGGTGCTCGACCACCGCCTGGATGCAGCCGGTGATGCGCTCCTTTTCCCACTGGCGCAGCGACTCGAGCTTCCACAGGATCAGCTGCATCAGCTGGCGCACCTGATCGGGCGACAGCTTCTTGTGCTCGAACAGCTTGGCGTCCAGGTTCAGCGCGCCGGAGAAGAAGAAGCCGGCCAGCGGTGCGATCTGGCTGAAGGTTTCCACCCTGCCCTGCACGTGCGGCGCGATCTTCATCAGATACTCGGGGTTGAGCGCCCACTTCTGCACTTCGGCGGCGAAGGTTTCCACCGGCAGCTCGCGCAGCCATTGACCGTTGAGCCAGGACAGTTTCTCCAGATCGAAGATCGGCCCGCCCAGCGACACGCGGTTGATGTCGAAGTGCTCGATCATCTCGTGCAGGGAGAACTTCTCGCGCTCGTCCGGCATCGACCAGCCCATGCGCCCCAGATAATTGAGCATGGCCTGCGGCAAGTAGCCCATTCGCTCGTAGAAGGTGATGCTGGTGGGGTTCTTACGCTTGGACAGCTTGCTCTTGTCCGGATTGCGCAGCAGCGGCATATAGCACAGCGCCGGCTGTTCCCAGCCGAAGTACTCGTACAGCTTGATCAGCTTGGGCGCCGACGGCAGCCATTCCTCGCCACGCAGCACATGGGTGATGCCCATCAGGTGGTCGTCGACCACGTTGGCCAGGAAGTAGGTGGGCAGGCCATCGGCCTTCATCAGCACCTGCATGTCCATGCGATCCCAGGGGATCTCGACGTCGCCACGCAGCATGTCCGGCACCACGCAGACGCCTTCGCTCGGCACCTTCATGCGCACCACGTGCGACTCGCCTGCAGCGATGCGACGCTGCGCCTCGGCCGGGTCGAGGTGCATGCAATGGCCGTCGTAGCGCGGGGTTTCCTTGTTGGCCATCTGCTGCGCGCGCACTTCGTCGAGGCGCTCGGCGGAGCAGAAGCACGGGAAGGCATGGCCCTTGGCGACCAGCTCGTCCGAGTACTGCTTGTAGATCTCGCCGCGCTCGCTCTGCCGGTACGGGCCATGCGGGCCGCCGACATCCGGACCCTCGTCCCATTCGATGCCCAGCCAACGCAGGGCGTCGAAGATCTGCTGCTCGGACTCGCGGGTCGAACGCAGTTGGTCGGTGTCTTCGATACGCAGGATGAACTGACCGCCGTGCTGGCGAGCGAAGCACAGGTTGAACAGTGCGATGTAGGCAGTGCCGACATGGGGATCGCCAGTCGGCGAAGGCGCGATACGGGTACGGACGGTGGTCATGAATGCTCTCGGAAGGAAGACACGAGGTGTTGAATCAAGCGGGCGATGTTAGCAGGCCGGCGCCCCCCGGCTCCAGCAGCCCGCCGCGGGTGATGGGCAAGCTGGCAATCAGAAAGTCGAGGAAGGTCTTGACCTTCATCGCCTGGAAGCGCCGCGACGGGTAAATGGCATAGACCTCGCCCACCGGCAGGCGCGCCTCGGGCAGCAGCTCGACCAGGCGCCCGCTGCGCACCGCCTCCTCGCTGATCATCACCGGCAGACCGGAGATACCCGCACCGGCCAGGGTCACCTCGCGGGCAAAGGTGATGTTGTTGCAGGTCATCACGCGCTGGCAGGGCAGATGCTCACCCAGCAGTGGCCAGTAGCGTGGGGCATCGTGCTGCAGGAGGATCGCCCGATGCCCCTCCAGCTCGGCGACGCTGCGCGGCGTACCGTGGGCAGCCAGGTAGGCAGGGCTGGCGCACAGGCGCCGGCCGCTCTCGAACAGCTTGCGCGCGATCAGGGTGGAATCCTGCGGCTGGCCGACCTGGATGGCGATGTCCACGCCCTCCTCCAGCGGGTCCACCGAGCGCGAGGTCAGTTCCACTTCGGCATCGATCTGCGGGTATTGGCGCATGAACTCGCCCAGCACTCGCCCAAGGAATAGCTGGCCGAACTCGATGGGTGAGGTAATGCGCAACAGCCCCGAGGGCTCGCGCTGCAGCTGCATCACCGCCTGCTCGGCCTCGGCGAAGTCGAGCATGATCTGCCGGCAACGCTCGTAATAGGCCTGTCCTACTTCGGTCAAACGCAACTTGCGCGTGGTGCGATTGAGCAGACGGACGCCCAGACGCTCCTCGAGCAGCGCGATGCGCCGACTAACTGTCGACTTCTGCATTCCCATGCTGGTCGCAGCCTGGGTGAAGCTGTGGCACTCCACCACTCGGGTAAAGATCAGTGCGTCATCGAGCCCCATGATTGTTCCTCATAAGCAACAAAGCATGCCAAGTCTAGAGTCTACTAGCGCAAAGGGAACATGGTTAAATTTACTTACATTTCTCTGCCGCATCCCGAGCCTCAAGCATGCCCGCCAAACTGCAACGCCGCCTTCTCGTCTTCGTGATTCTTCTGGCCCTTATCGTCGGCGCCCTGCTCGCTCAATGGCTGCTGATTGGCCGCTATCACGAGAGTACCGACAACGCCTACGTACAGGGCGAGATCACCCGTGTTTCCAGCCAATTGAATGCGCGCATCGAAAAGGTGCTGGTGCGCGACAACCAGCATGTGGAGGCTGGCCAGTTGCTGGCCGTGCTGGAAGACGCCGACTTCCGCCTGGCTCGCCAGCGCGCCCTCGCCGCTCTGGAAACCCACCAGGCCGAGCGTGCCCAGGCGCAGAGCAAGCTCGACCAGCAGGCCAGCCTGATTGCCGCCAGCCAGGCCGACGTCGCCGCCAGCCAGGCGACCCTCGATCGCGCCAAACTCGATCTCGGCCGCGCCCAGACCCTGCGCAAGCCGGGTTATGTCTCCGAAGAGCGGGTCACAACCCTGGCCGCCGACAATCGCGTGGCCCGCTCGCAAGTGGCCAAGGCCCAGGCCGATCTGCAGGCGCAGCGTCAGCAGGTGGCCAGCCTGGAAGCCGAGCTCAAGCGCCTGGACGCGCTGATTCTTTCCGCCGAGGCCGACCTGGAACAGGCCGACCTCAACCTCTCGCGCACACAGATTCACGCGCCAATCAGCGGCATGGTCGGCCAGCGCTCGGCCCGCGAAGGCCAGGTGGTGCAAAGCGGCGCCTACCTGCTGTCGCTGGTACCGGATCAGGACATCTGGATCCAGGCCAACTTCAAGGAAACCCAGATCGGCCGCATGCGCCCGGGACAAAAGGCCGAGCTGCTATTCGACAGCTATCCCGACACGCCCATCGAAGGCCGTATCGACAGTCTGTTCGCCGCCTCCGGCGCGCAGTTCAGCCTGCTACCGCCAGACAACGCCACCGGCAACTTCACCAAGGTGGTGCAGCGCATCCCGGTCAAGCTGACCTTCGCAGCCGACAATCCGCTGCGTGGACTGATCCGCCCCGGCATGTCGGTGGAAGTCACGGTCG
This sequence comes from Ectopseudomonas guguanensis, assembly GCF_900104265.1. Taxonomy (GTDB): domain Bacteria; phylum Pseudomonadota; class Gammaproteobacteria; order Pseudomonadales; family Pseudomonadaceae; genus Aquipseudomonas; species Aquipseudomonas guguanensis. The sequence goes on along the minus strand of NZ_FNJJ01000003.1, from coordinate 36,322 downwards.
ATCTGCGCAGCGACGACAGCCATGGCGGGTGATGCGCTGATCCGCCCGACGGCGGAGCCCAGCCGCCGCGACTGGATTGCGGTGATGAGCGCCATGCTCGGCGCCTTCATGGCGGTGCTGGATATCCAGATCACCAACTCTTCACTCAAGGATATCCAAGGCGCACTGTCCGCCACCCTGGAGGAAGGTTCGTGGATTTCCACGTCCTATCTGGTGGCCGAGATCATCATGATCCCGCTGACCGCCTGGCTGGTGCAGTTGCTCTCGGCGCGGCGCCTGGCGGTATGGGTATCGGTGGGCTTTCTGATCGCCTCGCTGCTCTGCTCCCTGGCCTGGAGCCTGGAAAGCATGATCGTGTTCCGTGCTTTGCAGGGTTTCACCGGCGGCGCGCTGATCCCGCTGGCGTTCACCATGACGCTGATCAAGCTACCCGAGCAACACCGCGCCAAGGGCATGGCCCTGTTCGCCATCACCGCCACCTTCGCCCCCTCCATCGGTCCCACCCTCGGCGGCTGGCTGACCGAGAACTGGGGCTGGGAATACATCTTCTACATCAACGTGCCGCCCGGCCTGATCATGATCGCCGGGCTGCTCTATGGCCTGGAGAAGAAGGCGCCGCACTGGGAGCTGCTGAAGACCACCGACTACGCCGGCATCGTCACCCTGGGCCTCGGCCTGGGCTGCCTGCAAGTGTTTCTCGAAGAGGGTCACCGCAAGGACTGGCTGGAATCGCAACTGATCGTCGGCCTCGGCAGCGTGGCGCTGGTCAGCCTGATCCTGTTCGTGATCCTGCAGCTGTCTCGGCCCAACCCGCTGATCAACCTCGGCGTACTGCGCGAGCGCAATTTCGGCCTGGCCAGCATTTCCAGCCTGGGCCTCGGTGTCGGCCTGTATGGTTCGATCTACGTGCTGCCGCTGTACCTGGCACAAATCCAGGGCTACAACGCCATGCAGATCGGCGAAGTGATCATGTGGATGGGTGTACCCCAGCTGTTCCTGATTCCGCTGGTGCCCAGGCTGATGAAGGTCATCTCGCCGAAATGGCTGTGCGCCCTGGGTTTCGCCCTGTTCGGCGCGGCGAGCTTCTTCTCCGGGGTGCTCAACCCGGACTTCGCCGGCGAGCAGTTCCAGCACATCCAGATCATCCGCGCACTTGGCCAACCATTGGTGATGGTCACCGTGTCGCTGATCGCCACCGCCTACATCCTGCCGCAGGATGCCGGCTCGGCCTCGAGCCTGTTCAACATCCTGCGCAACCTCGGCGGCGCCATCGGCATCGCCCTGCTCGCGACCCTGCTGGATGCCCGCGCCAAGGTCTATTTCGACTACCTGCGCGAATCCATCGTGCCAACCAACCCGCAGGTCGAGGAGCGTCTGCAGCTGCTGACGCAGACCCTCGGCAGCGAACAGGCGGCCTTGGCCAGGCTCAGCCAGATCGTTCACGAACAAGCGACCATAATGGCCTACAACGATGCCTTCCACTTCATCGGCATCGCCCTAGGCGTGAGCATGCTGGCGATCCTGCTGACGCGGAAGCTGCCGCAGAACATGGCAGGCGGCGGCGCAGCTCACTGACCCCACCCTGTAGGAGCCGCGCCCCGCGGCGAATCGAGAGAACACCGCAAAACCAAAAGCTTCGCGCCTAGCGGGGCTCCAACAGGACCGTAGCCCGGATGTAATCCGGGGAGCTCGGGCTGCTGGCCCCGGATTGCATCCAGCTACGCGGTCTGCGGTATCCACCTTTGTGGGAGGCGCTTTAGCGGCGATGGTTTGTCGCGGCTGAAGCGGAATGCCGCCCAGCCGCTCCTACACACACCCCACAGGCACCGCCCTACCCTGTAGGAGCCGCGCCTCGCGGCGAATTGCAAGCACACCGCAAAACCGAAAGCTTCGCGCCGAGCGTGGCTCCAACAAGACCGTAGCCCGGATGTAATCCGGGGAGCTCGGGCTGCTGGCCCCGGATTGCATCCGGGCTACGCGGTCTGCGCTATCAACCTTTCTGGGAGGCGCTTTAGCGGCGATGGTTTGTCGCGGCTGAAGCCCCCCCACAGTGCGGCGGTCTTCCAGGCGGGGCATTTCGCGGCTGAAGCCACTCCTACACAAACGCGCCCTGCCTCAGCCACATCATCTCCACATCGAAAAAGCCCCGAGGCACGAGCATCGGGGCTTTCTTGTTACATGCAACGAATCAGCGATTGGCAGCGTTGCGACCGGGCTTTTTCTTGGTCTGCAGCAGGTGCGAGAAAACCGCGTGCAGATCGTCCGAGGCGCTTTCCTCGTCCAGGTTGAGCTTGCTGTCGATGTGATCCATGTGGTGCATCATCAGGTGTACCGCACGCTCAGCATCGCACGCCTCGATGGCGTCGATCAACTGGTTGTGTTCGTCGTAGGAGCAATGCGAGCGGCTGCCGCTTTCGTATTGGGCGATGATCAGCGAGGTCTGCGACACCAGGCTGCGCTGGAAGCTCACCAGCGGCGCATTGCGCGCGGCCTCGGCCAGCTTCAGGTGGAACTCGCCGGACAGGCGGATGCCGGCACCACGATCGCCGCGGGAGAAGCTGTCCTGCTCGTCCTTGACCATCTGCCGCAGCTCGGCCAGCTGCTCGGCGGTGGCATGCTCGACGGCCAGCTCGGTGATGGCGCGCTCGACCAGGCGGCGTGCATAGAAGATCTGCCGGGCTTCTTCGACGCTGGGGCTGGCCACCACCGCACCGCGGTTAGGGCGCAGCAGCACCACACCCTCGTGGGCCAGGCGCGACAGGGCGCGGCGAATGATGGTGCGGCTGACGCCGAAGATCTCACCCAGCGCCTCTTCGCTCAGCTTGGTGCCGGGCGCCAGGCGCTGCTCGAGAATGGCATCGAAAATGTGGGCATATACGACATCGTCCTGAGTCCCGCTGCGGCTGCTTTTGCCCGCACGCGGCTGCTTCTTCAGTGGCTGCAATTGATCGTTCATTCTGGCTCGCGTCAATGAGAGTCGGCGACACTGCGACTCTACTGTGTTCTACCCGGTGGCTGACAAGCTCCGAGCGAAAAAACATCAGAAAAAAATTCGCGCAATTGTACACAGATCAATCAGCTACCACACCTGACGCCATAGCTGCCCAATGGCGGCAGACTGCCTTCGGTTGAGCGCAGCGCATCAAATCCTTTCTTTATATATAGGCCCCGTCTCAGTTCATTAGCAGCTAAGGGCAGCCCACGGCTGGCAGATGACCGCCGAGGCAGCCAAAGACTCCTTTGCCAGCCATGATCTTATCTAATTGTTTTTAAAGACTTTTACTTTCAAGGCTCGAGGGATTGTCGCCAAATCCGGTCGCATGCATGCCCGCCCCGTCAACTGGTGCGATTAATGCAACATTAAAAACATTAATTGCATTTTTTGTATACAACCTCATAATCGCGCCTGAGTGACTTCTTGACCGCTCGGTCAACAACTTAGCCAGGAAGCACCGCCGAAAACACCGCCTGCCTCAGAGAGCATTGTTCTTGCGCAACGCTCTGGGCGGTACACAACAAGAGAGATGAGGAGTACCCGCTGTGGAAAGCGTCAAACAAGAACAACACGCGAATCAACTGGCAAGAGGTGGCCTGCTCGACCGCTTCTTCAAACTGACCGAGCACCGCACCACCATCAAGACCGAGCTGCTGGCCGGCCTGACGACCTTCGTCACCATGGCCTACATCATCTTCGTCAACCCCAACATCATGGCCGGCGCCGGTATCGACCATGGCGCCGCCTTCGTCGCCACCTGCATCGGCGCAGCCCTGGGCTGCTTCCTGATGGGGCTGTACGCCAACTGGCCGGTGGGCCTGGCACCAGGCATGGGCCTGAACGCCTTCTTCACCTACACCGTCGTCGGTGAAATGGGCTACAGCTGGCAGATCGCCCTCGGCGCGGTGTTCATCTCCGGCGTGCTGTTCATGATCATGAGCCTGTCGAAGATCCGCGAATGGCTGCTCAACAGCATCCCGATGAGCCTGCGCTTCGCCATGGGCGCCGGGGTCGGCCTGTTCCTCGGCCTGATCGGCCTGAAGACCGCCGGCATCGTCGTCGACAGCCCGGCTACCCTGCTGACCATGGGCTCGTTCGGCAATCCTTCCGCGCTGCTCGCCGCGGTGTGCTTCCTGCTGATCGCCGTGCTCAGCCACCGCAACGTATTCGGCGCCATTTTGTTCAGCATGCTCGGCGTCACCGCCCTGGGCTGGGCCCTGGGCCTGGTGGAATATGGCGGCCTGGTGTCGATGCCACCGAGCCTGGCGCCGACCTTCCTGGCCATGGACATTGCCGGCGCATTCAATGTGGGCATGATCAGCGTGATCCTGGCCTTCCTCTTCGTGAACATGTTCGACACCGCCGGCACCCTGATGGGCGTGGCCCACCGCGCCAACCTGGTGGACGAAGACGGCAAGATCCACAACCTGTCCAAAGCGCTGAAGGCCGACTCCACCTCCAGCGTGGTGGGCGCCATGGTCGGCTGTCCGCCGGTGACCAGCTACGTCGAGAGCGCTTCGGGCGTGGCCGCCGGTGGCCGCACCGGGTTGACCGCCGTCACCGTCGGCATCCTGTTCCTCGCCGCGATGTTCTTCGCCCCGCTGGCCGGCATGATCCCCGCCTACGCCACCGCCGGCGCGCTGATCTACGTGGCGATGCTGATGATGAGCGGCATGGCGCACATCGACTGGAAGGATCACACCGACACCATTCCAGCCATCGTCACGGTGGTGATGATGCCGCTGACCTTCTCCATCGCCAACGGCATCGCCCTGGGCTTCCTTACCTACGCGACGCTGAAGCTGCTGACCGGCCAGCGCGACAAGGTATCGCTGAGCCTGTATGTGCTGTGCGTGATCTTCATCGCCAAGTTCGCCTTCCTCTAAGGGCACACCCTTCGTTGATCGAAGCCCCGGCCTTGTGCCGGGGCTTTTCGTTTGGTCGCAATGACAGGCGCGCTTGTCGCGAGCATATCGCCGGCCCCGGATTTCATCCGGGCTACGGGTCGCTCGTAGGGTGCGCCGCGCGCACCGGATTCAAGGCGCGGCACGGTGCCACGCGGGGTTCCGGTGCGCACGGCGCACCCTACACGCAGACGAAAAAAAGCCCGCAGTGTGAGCGGGCGTAAGGACTCGAACGAGTCTGAGGGTGACAAGCATTCGTCTGGCAGGCTGTTGGCCCGCCAGTCAGTCAGCTACCGCGGTAGGTGGAGTAGCTGTAAGGGGAAATCAGGAGCGGCACGTGGTAGTGCTCCTGGCCGGCATCGATGCCGAAGCGCAGTACCACCACATCGAGGAAGGCCGGCTCGGGCAGTTTCACGCCACGGGCACGGTAGTAGTCGCCGGCATGGAAGTGCAGCTGATACACGCCCGTGCGGTAGTCATCGCCCTGCAGCACCGGCGCATCGCAACGGCCGTCGTGGTTGGTGGTCACGCTGTTGATCAGCTCCAGCTGCGCGCCTTCGACGCGATACAGCTCGACCTTGATGTCACTCCCTGGGCAGCCGTGTGCGGCGTCCAGTACATGCGTAGTCAAACGTCCCATGGGTCTCGGATGCTCGTGGCGACCTGCGCCCAACGAACACCACACCTCCTCTACTCTGTTGAAATCGGCTCGTCGCAATGCTCCGACGCAATGGCAGGATAGCACGCAGAGGAAATATAAAACACTTTACGCATAAATTGTACACAATAAATTCCATTCGGATGCCGTCGACGCACCAAAGCGGTTCACTGCTTATTCGATCGCGAGCCAGCAGCTACGCAGCGATCAGCATCCGTTGCTGACCATTCAGGCAATTTTCCCTGCACGCCGTGCAACGAAGAAAATGATGAAAAGTCGATTTACAAACGGCAACTAACTTTGTATACAATTAACCATCCCGGTCGCGCAGCCACCCCTTGCCAGGCGCGCAGTGACCGCCACGATCCAGATAGGAAGACTGCAGTGAACGCTGATTACCCACGCGATTTGATCGGCTACGGCGCCAACCCGCCCCATCCGCACTGGCCGGGCGATGCCCGCATCGCCCTGTCCTTCGTGCTCAATTACGAGGAAGGCGGCGAGCGCAACATCCTCCACGGCGACAAGGAGTCCGAGGCCTTCCTCTCCGAGATGGTCGCCGCCCAGCCGCTGCAGGGCCAGCGCAACCTGTGCATGGAGTCGCTCTACGAATACGGCAGCCGAGCCGGTGTCTGGCGCCTGCTCGAGCTGTTCAGGAAGCACGACATCCCGCTGACCATCTTCGCCGTGGCCATGGCCGCCCAGCGTCACCCCGAGGTGATCCGCCAGATGGTCGCCGCCGGCCACGAGATCTGCAGCCACGGTTACCGCTGGATCGACTATCAGAATGTCGACGAAACCACCGAGCGCGAGCACATGCTCGAGGCCATCCGCATCCTCACCGAGCTGACCGGCGAGCGCCCAGTGGGCTGGTATACCGGCCGCCTGGGGCCGAACACCCGGCGCATCGTGCGCGAGGAAGGCGGCTTCCTCTACGACTCCGACACCTACGACGACGACCTGCCCTACTGGGACCCGGCCAGCACCGCGGAGAAGCCGCACCTGGTGATCCCCTACACCCTGGACACCAACGACATGCGCTTCACCCAGGTGCAGGGCTTCAACAAGGGCGACGATTTCTTCGAATACCTCAAGGATGCCTTCGACGTGCTCTACGCCGAAGGCCAGGCAGGCGCGCCGAAGATGCTGTCGATCGGTATGCACTGCCGCCTGCTCGGCCGTCCGGCGCGCCTGGCCTCGTTGGCGCGCTTCATCGACTACGTGAAGAGCCATGACAAGGTCTGGTGCGCCCGCCGCGTCGACATCGCCAGGCACTGGCACGCCACCCACCCCTTCCGCGCGACCGAATGAGAGAGCCGTCCATGAGCCGTTTCCAGACCCTGACCCCTTCCAAGCTGAGCCGCGACGAGTTCGTCGCAGCCTTCGCCGACATCTACGAGCACTCGCCCTGGGTGGCCGAGAAGGCTTACGACCTCGGCCTGGACGCGTCGGTAGACGAGATCGACGGCCTGCAGCAGCGCATGGCCGACATCCTCCTGTCCGCCAGTCATGAGGCGCAACTGGCGCTGATCAACGCGCACCCGGATCTGGCCGGCAGGGCCGCCATCCGCGGCGAGCTGACCGCTTCGAGCACCGCCGAACAGTCCGGCGCCGGCATCCACGAATGCACCGCCGAGGAGTTCGCCCGCTTCACCGAACTCAACGACGCCTACAAGGCCAAGTTCGGCTTCCCCTTCATCAAGGCCGTCAAGGGCAGCAACCGCCACCAGATCCTGGCCGCCTTCGAGGAGCGCATTCACAACACGCCGGAGCAGGAATTCGCCACCGCCCTGGCCGAGATCAACAAGATCGCCCTCTTCCGTCTGCAGCAGCTGTAACGGCTGGCGCAGCCCAACAAACCGAATCGAACAAGTAGAACAGCCATGCGTAGCCTGACCATCGAGCCCCTGAGCAAAGAAGCCTTCGCCCCCTTCGGTGACGTGATCGAAACCGAGGGCAGCGACTTCTTCATGATCAACAACGGCTCCACCCGCCGCTATCACAAGCTGGCCACCGTGGAGACCGCGCAGCCGGAGGACAAGGCCATCATCAGCATCTTCAGCGCCGAAGCCCTGGAGATGCCGCTGACCATCCGCATGCTGGAACGCCATCCGCTGGGCAGCCAGGCTTTCATTCCGCTGCTCGGCAACCCCTTTCTGATCGTGGTCGCGCCAGTTGGCGATGTACCTGTATCAGGGTCCGTCCGTGCCTTCCTCAGCAATGGCAGGCAGGGCGTCAATTACCATCGCGGCGTCTGGCACCACCCGGTGCTGACGATCGAAAAGCGGGATGACTTCCTGGTGGTTGATCGCAGTGGTTCCGGCAACAACTGCGATGAGCATTTCTTCAATGAGGACGAGCTCCTTCTCCTCAACCCCCACCAATAAGAGAAGCCCGGGGCTGGCGTGCCTCCCCCGGGAAAGAGGTACAGATCGTGGAAGCACATTTCACCGAATGGCTAAACCTGGGCATCCGCTGGATCCATATGATCACCGGTATCGCCTGGATCGGCGCATCCTTCTATTTCGTCTGGCTGGAGAACAACCTCAACCGGAGCAACCCACGCGAGGGCCTGTCGGGCGACCTCTGGGCGATTCACGGTGGCGGTATCTACCACCTGGAAAAGTACAAGCTGGCCCCACCGAAAATGCCGGAGAACCTGCACTGGTTCAAATGGGAGGCCTATGCCACCTGGCTGTCGGGCGTCGCCCTGCTGCTGGTGGTGTACTACCTCAACCCCAGCCTGTACCTGGTCAAGCCGGGCGTCGAGCTGTCCCCGGCGATGGGTATCGCCATCGGCCTCGGTTCCATGGCGATCAGCTATGTGATCTACCACTTCCTCTGCGACTCGCCGCTGGGCAAGCGCCCCGCCCTGCTCGGCGCCGTGCTGTTCGTGCTGATCATCGCCGCCGCCTATGGCTTCAGCCAGATCTTCAGCGGCCGCGCGGCGTACATCCATGTCGGCGCGATCATCGGCACCATCATGGTCGGCAACGTGTTCTTCACCATCATGCCGGCCCAGCGTGCGCTGGTTAAGGCCATCGAAGAGAACCGTACGCCCGATCCCGTATTGCCGGCCAAGGGCCTGCTGCGCTCGCGCCACAACAACTACTTCACCCTGCCGGTGCTGTTCATCATGATCAGCAACCACTTCCCGAGCACCTACGGCAGCCAGTACAACTGGGCGATCCTGGCCGGTATCGCGATTCTGGCCGTGCTGGTGCGCCACTACTTCAACACCCGCCACGACAGCAGCAAGTACGTCTGGACCCTGCCGGCCGCAGCGCTGGGCATGATCTGCCTGGCTTATGTCACCTCTCCAGCGCACCGCGCGCCAGCTGCTGCGCCAGTAGCAGCCGTCGAACAGCCGGCCCGCACAACCCCGGCCAAGGTCGAGCAAGCAAGCCCGGCAGCAGCTCCTGTCGAGCAAGCCGCCAGCACGGACGGCGCACCAGCCGCCAATGCGGGGGCGAGCGACTTCGCCCAGGTCGAGAGCGTGATCCATGAGCGCTGCACCGTGTGCCACTCGGCCAACCCGACCAGCCCGATGTTCAGCGCAGCGCCGGCCGGCCTGATGCTCGACACCCCCGAGCAGATGAAGGCGCAGGCGGCGAAGATCCATGCGCAGACCGTGGCCACGCAGATCATGCCGCTGGGCAACATCACCCAGATGACCCAGGAAGAACGCGACCTGATCGGCAGCTGGATCGCCGAGGGCGCGCAGATCAACTGATTGCCACACATGTCGCGCCCGTGAATGGGCGCGGCATCTTTTTAAGGTTATGCCCCCTGTTAGCCATGGCCAGGTGTTGCAGGGCAGGCTCAGGGGCCTGTGGTGGACCCGTGCACTCCGCTTTAGCCCACGCTCATCACCGTTGGTGGGCTGAAGCCCACCCTACGACCGCGGCTGCCCTCCCCGGCTACCTCCTGCCGAGGTGCCGCCTGCAGCACCTCCCCATGAACCGCCGGCAGCGAAAGCTGACCGGCGGTTCATTTTTTGTGCACAATCCAAAAATAAATTGTTTTTAACCGTGTCCACAAATTGTTATAGTCGAAATATTCTGACCGACCAGACAGCTTTGCAGGTCGATCAGTTCAGAGGTGCCGTGAAGCCTCGTGCAAGCCCATGACCGTATAAAAACAACTGGCAGGCTATGACATGACCACAGACAGCAACACCCCTACCCCCGCTGCCCCTTCCGGCAATAGCGACCTGATCTACCAGCTGGACGACACGCCAGCGTTCGCGCCAGCCATCTTCGCGGCGCTGCAGCATGTGCTGGCCAGCTTCGTCGGCATCATCACCCCCACCCTGATCGTCGGCAGCGCGCTGGGCCTCGGCGCTCATGTGCCGTATCTGGTGAGCATGGCGCTGTTCGTCTCCGGCCTCGGCACCTTCGTTCAGGCCAAGCGCATCGGCCCGATCGGCTCCGGCCTGCTGTGCCTGCAGGGCACCAGTTTCGGCTTTCTCAGCGTGATCCTGAGTGCCGGCTTCATCGTCAAGGGGCGCGGCGCCAGCGAGGAGGAGATACTCGCCGCGCTGTTCGGCATCTGCTTCTGCGCCGCCTTCGTCGAGATCGTCTTCAGCCAGTTCATCAACAAGCTGCGCAAGGTGATCACCCCGGTGGTGACCGGTACCATCATCTGCCTGATGGGCCTGTCGCTGATCAAGGTGGGCATGACCGATCTAGCCGGCGGTTACGGCGCAGCGGATCTCGGCGCCCTGCACCACCTGGCCCTCGGCGGCCTGGTACTGGGCACCATCGTCCTGCTCAACCGCGCCTCCTCGCAGGTGTTGCGCCTGTCGGCGGTGATCATCGGCCTGGCCCTGGGCTTCGCGGTGGCCTGGTTCACCGGCCGGGTGGACTTCGCCAACATGGCCGAGGTGCCGCTGATCAGCGTGCCGCAGCCTTTCAAGTACGGCTTCGGCTTCGACTGGATCGCCTTCGTGCCCATCGCCGTGATCTTCCTGATCACCCCGCTGGAAACCGCCGGCGATCTGACCGCCAACTCGATCATCTCCAAACAGCCGGTCAAGGGGCCGCTGTACATGCGCCGGATCAAGTCCGGGGTGCTGGCCGACGGCTGCAACTCGGCGGTCGCCGCCATGTTCAACAGCCTGCCGATGACCACCTTCAGCCAGAACAACGGGGTGATCCAGCTCACCGGCGTGGCCAGCCGTCACGTGGCCTTCTATATCGCCGGCATCCTGGTGCTGCTCGGCCTGTTCCCGGCAGTCGGCGCGGTGCTGCAATTGATGCCCAAGCCTGTATTGGGCGGCGCCACCCTGATCATGTTCGGTACCGTCGCCGTGGCCGGTATCAAGATCCTCAGCGAAGCCGGCCTGCACCGTCGCAATGTGCTGATCGTGGCCATCTCGCTGGGCATGGGCCTGGGCGTGGCCGGCGTGCCGGACGTGCTGTCGCACATGCCCGACGTGCTGAAGAACATCTTCGGCTCGCCCATCACCATCGGCGCCTTCAGTGCCATTCTGCTCAACATCTTCCTGCCCGATGAAGCTCACGAAGTGGAGGAAGACGACTACGATCCCGAAGCGCACCTGCACACCGTGCTGCAGAACCGCGAGGACGACGATCACATCGACGACAGCAGCCTGAAGACCCTGAGCCGCGACCTGGCCACCACCACACGCTCCGGCTGATCCCCTTTTACCCTTACCCCTCCCGGTGCTGCGCCGCCGGGAGTTGTCCGCTTGCACGCCAACAATAAGGAAAACCCATGAAACTCAAGCATCTGCCTCACTGCTTCGCGCTCTCTGCCGGCCTGCTCGCCGGCCAGCAGGCCCTCGCCGGCGACCTGCTGTACTGGCAGGACAACAGCCTGTCCTACCTGTATGGCGAGAACTTCCAGCGCATGAACTTCAATGGCGAGGAGCAGCGCACCCAGACCACCTTCACCTTCGAGCACGCCAGCGGCTGGGTCTGGGGCGACGTCTTCTATTTCCTCGACTACATCAGCGCCGACAACGTGCAGTCGCGCGGCAGCTTCGACAACGGCACCTTCCGCCAGCATGACAAGAATTCCTTCTACTACATGGAATTCTCCCCGCGCATCAGCCTGAGTTGGCTGACCGGGCAGAAGCTGGCTGCCGGTCCGATCAAGGACGTCTACGCCGCCTTCACCTACGAGAAAGGCGAAGGCGGCCCCGGCCCGGAGAACTACCTGTACGGCGTCGGCCTGGACTGGGAGATTCCCGGCTTCAACTACTTCAAGACCAATCTGTACCGGGTCAAGATCAACAACCACACCTTCTTCAAGGATGCCGACAGCAACGGCTACGCCACCCAGCTGACCGTCAGCGCCGCGTACCCCTTCAGCCTGGGCGATCAGGATTTCGTCGTCGACGGCTTCGTCGACTGGCGCTCGCCGTCGCGCGATGCCGGCACCCAGACCTCGGTGGGCTCCTCGATCCAGGTCAAGTGGGACGCCGGCAAGGCCCTGTTCGGCAAGGAGCGCCAGCTCTACGTCGGCACCGAGATCAACATGTGGCGCGCCAAGTACGGCGTGAAACCGGTGGATGGTTCGGGCGATCGCTTCGACCAGACGGCTGTGCAGGCACTGGTCAAGTACCACTTCTGACCACTGCCGCAACGAACTTGGCCGACGTCGGGTAGGGACGGCGGCCGGGTAAAAAGGGGGACGGGCGTTCGCGCCCTTCCCCCTTTTTCTTTGCACCGAACGGAAAGGCTGGTGCGCACGGCGCACCCTACGAATGCGCACCCAGTGCACACGGCCATCTACCTCGGGCCGTGGGGTGCGCCGTGCGCACCGCCTTTATCAAACCGGCTTGAATCGCCGCACCAACCCGGCGCTCCGCAATCAGGGCAGGCACCGCATCGGTGCAGAATCGGGCCGCCTATCCGGCTTTTTCATCAACGACTTGCAAGCACTCAACTGACCGCAAGGTCAAGTTTTTGATCACAATATTTCTATTTTTTGTGTGCAATCTGTCCGAAAGCCATATTCAGCAACGAATTTTCTGTGTACAAGACAAACAGGTTCCTACCGAAACACTGTTGAAATGGCTGTATACACAGATTCAGTCATGACACGAATACAAAATCGGAACGAAACCTGCAGACAAACCTCCTCATACGCCGTCGCGGCGCAAGAACAAAACTGGGAGCTGTCCATGTCCAACGCCGAAGATTTCCGCATCAAGCACATCGATACCTCGCTGCACAACGAGGATCTCGCCCCCCTGGCTCCCGAGAAACGTACCTGGGGCTGGTTCGAGATCTTCAACGTCTGGTCGAACGACATTCAGAGTCTGTTCGGCTACACCCTGGCGGCGACGCTGTTCATCTCCTACGGGCTCAATGGCTGGGCGGTACTGGCCGGCATCGTCCTCGCCGGCTTCATCGTCATGGGCCTGGTACAGCTGACCGGCAAACCCAGCGTCAAGTACGGCATTCCCTTCCCGGTGTTCGCCCGCGCCAGCATGGGTGTGCGCGGCGCCAACTTCCCCGCCCTGGTACGCGGTATCGTCGCCATCTTCTGGTACGGCGTGCAGACCTACTTCGCCTCCACCGCGGTGGCGCTGCTGCTCAACTCGCTGCTGCAACCGCAGGACCCGGCCGTATACATGGGCCTGACCGCCATCGGCTGGCTGTCCTACGTGATCGTCTGCCTGTTCCAGGTGGCGTTGTTCGTCTGCGGCATGAGCTGGATCACCCGCTTCCTCAACTGGGCCGGGCCGCTGGTGTATGTGGTGATGATCGCGCTGATGGGCCTGATCTGGTACAAGGCCGGCCCCAGCCTGCTCAGTGAACTGGGCAACATCTTCAGTGGCACCGGTGAATACAAGGCCGGCCCGGTGGCTGCCTTCTTCGCGGTGGTCGGCACCATGGTCGCCTACTTCGCCGCGGTGGTGATCAACTATGGCGACTTCGCCCGCTTCGTCAAAAGCGAGAAGCAGATGACCATCGGCAACTTCCTCGGCCTGCCGGTGAGCCTGGCGTTCTTCTCGCTGATCGCCCTGGTGATCACCGCGGGTACCGTGGTGGTGTTCGGCGAGACGCTGACCAACCCCACCGACATCGTCGCGCGCGTCGATAACCTGACCCTGACCATCATCGCCGCGCTGACCTTCTTCGCCGCGACCGTGGGCATCAATCTGGTGGCCAACTTCATCCCGCCGGCCTATGACCTGGCCAACCTGGCCCCGGCACATATCAGCGCGCGCACCGGCGGCTTCATCACCGCCGGCATCGCCTTCTTCATCGGCGCGCTGTGGGTCGCCTTCATCAGCAACGTCGGCATCGCCGCCTTCGTCGACACCCTCGGCGCCGTGCTGGCGCCGCTGTACGGCATCATCGTCGTCGACTATTACCTGGTGCGCCGGCGCAAGCTCGACCTGCAGCAGCTGTTCAGCGCCGAAGTCGGCTCGGCCTACTACTTCGACGGCGGCTGGAACCGCAAGGCGCTGATCGCCTTTGCCATCGCCTCGGTGTTCTCCGTCGCGTCGGTCTGGGCGCCCGTTCTGACCCAGCTGTCGGGCTATTCCTGGCTGCTTGGCGCCCTGCTCGGCGCGCTACTGCACTACGGTCTGATGCGCGGCCAGGCGCAGGCGCTGAAGCGCGCCGACGCCACCCTCTAACAGGCTGTTGAAAAACTACCTGCGTTGCCATTGCTGCGTTAAAAACAGGCTCAAAATGCTCATTTACAACTCGTAAACTCCGCTTTTTCGCCTGTTTTTGCCTTGCACTGGCTGCCTCACCTACGCTTTTCAACGGCCTGCTAAGCCCTTATCGAGTGGACAAAGCCGGCGCCTGTGCGCCGGCTTTGGCTTTCTGGCGCTCGAAATAGTCCACTTTCCATTGCTCCAGGCCGAGGTAGTCGCTATCGAGATTGGCCTCTACGCGATGACTCGCCTTGAGCGCCGCCACCTGTGCCGAGCGCTCGACGAGAAAGCGATCGAAACGGGCGATCAGTTGCGGATGACGCAGGCTCGACAGGTGGAAGCTGCCGCGGGTGTGCGGCAGCTTGGGGTCGAACACCAGCGCACCGGGCCGTGCGCGGATGTTGTCCAGATAATGCGTGGCCACCACCACGTTGAAGTAGGCGCCATCGGTGTCCTGCTTCAACGCCTGACGGATCATCTGGCGTAGATCGTCGCTGTAGCTCAGCTGGATCTGCCCGCTGTCGATGGCTTGCTCGTAACCGCGCGGCGTCCAGCCCCGGACCATGGCCAGACGACCGAGCCTCTCCACTGCCTGCCCCTTTCGCTGCGGTGCCACCAGCACGCCGTCGACGTAATCGACCACGGCCTGACTGTAGTGCAGCGTCATGCCGGCCTTCTGCGCGCCGGCCCAATGCGGACTGTCGGGGTACTTGAGATCGATCTCGCCACGCTGCAGGGCCGGCAGCAACTGATCCACGGGTAGCGCCTTGTAGCTCAGGCCGACACCGCTGTCGGCGGCGAAGGCATCCAGCACTTCTCGGGCAAAACCACGGTACTGGCCCTCGCCATCGAGGCTGTAATGCGGCGCGAACGGCAACTCCTCGACGCCGACTATGTAGGTCTGCGCCAGGGCAGCAGGCGTCAGCAAAAGGGTGGAAAACAGGCACAGAAGAACGGGCTTCATTGAAAGCCTCCTTATTGTTGTTATGGGAATCCGATCAGACGGGCTCAGCCACCGGTCATGCTCATGAAGCGCACCACCTGGACCTGCTCGTCGGTGGCGAAGTGGTGCCGCTCGGGCTTCAGACGCAACGCCTCGATCAAAGCCTGACGCAGGCGCTCGCTGTCCCACGGATGGGCGCGCAACAGGCGCTTGAGATCCAGCGCGTTGTCGTGGCCGAGGCAGAGCACCAGCTTGCCTTCGGCAGTGACCCGCACGCGGTTGCAGTCGCCGCAGAAGTTGTGGCTGTGCGGGGAGATGAATCCCACCTGGGTCTGCGTGCCGACCACCTGCCAGTAGCGCGAAGGGCCACCAGTCACCTTGCTGCTGCGCACCAGCGCATGGCGCTGTTCGATACGCTGGCGCACCTCGTCGCTGGAGCAGAAGGTCTGCTCGCGACTGTGGCTGACCACGCTGCCCAGCGGCATTTCCTCGATGAAGCTGATATCCAGGCCGCGCTCGATGGCAAACTCGACCAGATCGAGCACCTCGTCGTCGTTGCGCCCGCTCTGCACCACGCTGTTGAGCTTGATCCTGTCGAAGCCGGCGGCGCGCGCGGCGTCGATGCCGGCCAGCACCTGGTCGAGCTTGTCGCGGCGGGTGAAGGCGGCGAAGCGCTCGCGCTGCAGGGAATCCAGGCTGATGTTCAGCCGGCGCACACCGGCCGCACGCAAGGGCGCCGCCATCTCGGCCAGCTGCGAGCCATTGGTGGTAATCGCCAGGTCATCCAGCTCGTCACGCTCGCCCAGGCGCTGCAGCAGGCTCAGCAGATTCTTGCGTACCAGCGGTTCGCCACCGGTGATACGAATACGCCGCACGCCAAGGCCGATAAAGGCGTCGGCCACAGCATAGAGTTCTTCCAGGCTGAGGATCTGCTGGCGCGGGGCGAACTGCATGTCTTCGCTCATGCAGTAGGTGCAGCGAAAGTCGCAGCGATCGGTCACCGACAAACGCAGGTAGGTGATACGCCGCCCGAAGGGATCGACGAGTTGGTTCGTGTGCACAGCGGGTCTCCTGCAGCGTCACGCGCCGAGACTTTTTGTCATGGATGTCGCTGCGAAGGATAAAAACAGAAAAGCCATTTCTTGTATACAGAAATTTGACTCAAGAGTCAGATAGCAGCTGCGCAGCCCGTGGCCGCTGCCTTGAGCCTCGCGCAAAGCCGGTGCTACCATGCCCGACCGCCGTCCGGCGGCAGAGGAAAACACAGGGCCTTATGACCAGCATTCGCGAGCGTAACAAAGAGCTCATCCTGCGCGCGGCCAGCGAAGAGTTCGCCGACAAGGGCTTCGCCGCCACCAAGACCAGCGATATCGCGGCCAAGGCCGGCCTGCCCAAGCCCAATGTCTACTACTACTTCAAGTCCAAGGAAAACCTCTACCGCGAGGTCCTGGAAAGCATCATCGAGCCGCTGCTGGCCGCGTCTGCGCCCTTCAACCAGCCGGGCCACCCGAGCGAGGTACTGACCGCCTACATCCGCTCGAAGATCCGTATTTCCCGCGAGCTGCCGCATGCCTCCAAGGTGTTTGCCAGCGAGATCATGCACGGTGCCCCGCACCTGTCGCCGGAGCAGACCGAACAGCTCAACGACCAGGCCAAGCACAACATCGCCTGCATCCAGCGCTGGATCGACCAGGGCCTGATGGCCAAAGTCGACCCACACCACCTGCTGTTCAGCATCTGGGCCGCGACCCAGACCTACGCCGACTTCGACTGGCAGATTTCCACCGTCACCGGCAAGGCCAGCCTGGACGACGCCGACTACGAAGCCGCGGCGCAGACCATCATCCGCCTGGTGCTCAAGGGCTGCGAAGTCGCCCCGGCGCCGTCGACGGCGTCCGAGCTGGTCAGCAGCGTCTAGCGGCTGACCGCCGTAGGGTGCGCCATGCGCACCAAGACTTCCCGAACTCCGCGTAATGAATTCGGTGCGCGCGGCGCACCCTACGAAGAGTCAGGGGCATCTCCGAAAGTCCGCAGGATGGATCGCGCCTTACCGATCCACCGCTCTGGTGGATGTAAAAGCGACACCTACCCTACGCACTACGTCGAGCCAGCCACATACGCCAGTCCGTAGGGTGCGCCGTGCGCACCAAGACTTCCCGAACTCGACGTACTGAATTCGGTGCGCGCGGCGCACCCTACGAAGAGTCAGGGGCATCTCCGAAAGTCCGCAGGATGGATCGCGCCTTACCGATCCACCGCTCTGGTGGATGTAAAAGCGACATCTACCCTACGCACTACGTCGAGCCAGCGACATACGCCAGTCCGTAGGGTGCGCCGTGCGCACCAAAGGCTTCCCGAACGTCCGCGTCATAAGTCGGTGCGCGCGGCGCACCCTACGGGCCGCAGCCCGGATGCAATCCGGGGCATAGGGCGCACCGGCGGTAAAGTCGGTGCGCACGGCACACCCTACACCCCGGCATCCGCCTTCAGGCCCAGCGACTCCAGCGCGCTGACTGCACACTGCTCGTCGATATCCGAGGTGTCGCCGGTGATGCCGACGGCGCCGATCACTTCGCCGCGGTCGTCGCGGATCAATACCCCGCCCGGCGCCGGCACCAGGCTGCCCTGGGCCAGATTGTTCACCGCCCCGATAAAGGCCGGGCGCTGCTGCGCGTCGGCGGCGATCAGGCGCGAGCCCTTGCCCAGGGCCAGCGCGCCCCAGGCCTTGCCGATGGCGATCTGCGGGCGCAGCAGGCTGGCGCCGTCCTCGCGCTGCAGGCTGATCAGATGCCCGCCGGCATCCAGCACGGCGACGGTCAGCGGCGCCGCCTTTATCTCGCGGCCCACGGCCAGGGCGCGGTTGCCGATGGCGTTGGCGGTTTGCAGGTTCAAGTGGCTCATGGTGATGACTCCTAAGTGACAAAGGGAACGAACACCCGAAGCACCACCGCTTGGCGTACGGCGGCATGCCCCGAGCAATCCAAAGCTCGCCCTCACTATCCCACCAGAAACAAAAACTTCAATACCTACATACAATATTATTTATCATTGTATACAGTTATTCGAGCATTGCGGTCGACCACCCGGCTAATCCCGCTCAAACAGGCGTTTTAAAAGAAATCCGCCGCGGCGACAGACTGCCTCGGAAAAAATGTTGACCGCGAAGTCATGGCCTGCATAGAATCCGAGCCAGGCGTTTTGTATACAATCTGATAACAAAAGAGGCACAAGATATGGCCAGAATGAGAGCAATCGAGGCAGCCGTACTGGTGATGCGTCGCGAAGGCGTCGATACCGCGTTCGGCGTCCCCGGCGCTGCCATCAACCCCCTGTATGCCGCCCTGAAGAAACTCGGTGGCATCGATCACGTCCTGGCCCGTCACGTCGAAGGCGCTTCGCACATGGCCGAGGGTTACACCCGCACCAATGCCGGCAATATCGGCGTGTGCATCGGTACCTCCGGCCCGGCCGGCACCGACATGGTCACCGGCCTGTACTCGGCCTCCGCCGACTCCATCCCGATCCTGTGCATCACCGGCCAGGCGCCGCGTGCGCGCATGCACAAGGAAGATTTTCAGGCGGTCGACATCACCAGCATCGTCGGCCCGGTGACCAAGTGGGCCACCACCGTGATGGAGCCCGGCCAGGTGCCGCGCGCCTTCCAGCGTGCCTTCCATGAAATGCGCAGCGGCCGCCCCGGCCCGGTGCTGATCGACCTGCCGTTCGACGTGCAGATGGCCGAGATCGAGTTCGATATCGACGCCTACGAGCCGCTGCCGGTAGCCAAACCGAGCACCAGCCGCGTCCAGGCCGAGAAGGCCATCGCCATGCTCAACGAGGCCGAGCGCCCGCTGCTGGTCGCCGGTGGCGGCATCTTCAACGCCGATGCGGCGGACAAGCTGGTGGAGTTCGCCGAGCTGACCGGCGTGCCGGTGGTGCCGACCCTGATGGGCTGGGGCGCGATCCCCGACGATCACAAGCTGATGGTCGGCATGGTCGGCCTGCAGACTTCGCATCGTTACGGCAACGCCACCCTGCTCGCCTCCGACCTGGTGTTCGGCATCGGCAACCGCTGGGCCAACCGCCACACCGGCTCGGTGGACGTCTACACCGAGGGCCGCAAGTTCATCCACGTCGACATCGAACCGACCCAGATTGGCCGCGTGTTCAACCCGGACCTGGGCATCGTCTCCGACGCCGGCAGTGCGCTGGACGCCTTCCTGGAAGTCGCCCGCGAATGGAAAGCCGCCGGCAAGCTGAAGGACCGCAGCGCCTGGGTCGAAGCCTGCCGCGAGCGCAAGCGCACCCTGCAGCGCAAGACCCACTTCGACAACGTGCCGGCCAAGCCGCAGCGCGTCTACGAGGAAATGAACGAAGCCTTCGGCAAGGACACCTGCTACGTCAGCACCATCGGTCTGTCGCAGATCGCCGGCGCGCAGTTCCTCCACGTGTACAAGCCGCGCCACTGGATCAACTGCGGCCAGGCCGGCCCGCTGGGCTGGACCATTCCGGCGGCCCTCGGCGTGGTCAAGGCCGACCCGACCCGCAACGTGGTGGCGCTGTCCGGCGACTACGACTTCCAGTTCATGATCGAGGAGCTGGCCGTCGGCGCGCAGTTCAACCTGCCGTACATCCACGTGCTGGTGAACAACTCCTACCTGGGCCTGATCCGTCAGGCGCAGCGCGGCTTCGACATCGACTACTGCGTGCAGCTGGCGTTCGAGAACATCAATGCGCCGGAGCTGGGCGGTTACGGCGTCGACCACGTCGCCGTGGTCGAGGGCCTGGGCTGCAAGGCGATCCGCGTGTTCGACCCGAACGAGCTGCAGAACGCCTTCGCCGAAGCCAAGCGCCTGATGGCCGAGCACCGCGTGCCGGTGGTGGTCGAGGTGATCCTGGAGCGTGTCACCAACATCTCCATGGGCACCGAAATCAACGCCATCAACGAGTTCGAGGAACTGGCCGAGCGCGGCGTCGACGCCCCGACCGCCATCTCGCTGCTCGACTGATCCGTAGGGTGCGCCCTACGGGCCACAACACCCTACGCAACCGAGGAATTTCTTATGCCCCGTTTTGCTGCCAACCTGTCCATGCTGTTCACCGAAGTGGACTTTCTGGACCGTTTCGCCGCCGCCGCCGAAGCCGGTTTCAGCGGCGTGGAATACCTCTTCCCCTATGACTTCGCGGTGGAAGAGATCAAGGCCCGTCTGGACGCCAACAAGCTGGAACAGGTGCTGTTCAACCTGCCGGCCGGCGACTGGGGCAAGGGCGAGCGCGGCATCGCCTGCCATCCTGATCGCGTCGAGGAATTCCGCGCCGGTGTCGACAAGGCCATCGCCTACGCCAAGGTGCTGGGCAACAAGCAGATCAACTGCCTGGCCGGCATCCGTCCGCAGGGCATGGATTGCGCGACCGTCGAGAAGACCTTCGTCGACAACCTGCGCTATGCCGCCGACAAGCTGGCCGGCGCCGGTATCCGCCTGGTCATGGAAGCCATCAACACCCGCGACATCCCCGGCTTCTACCTCAGCACCACCAAGCAGGCCCTGGACATCCGCAACAAGGTCGGCAGCACCAACCTGTACCTGCAGTACGACATCTACCACATGCAGATCATGGAAGGTGACCTGGCCCGCACGGTTGAGAGCAACCTGGCCGCCATCAACCACGTGCAGCTGGCAGACAACCCGGGCCGCAACGAGCCGGGCACCGGCGAGATCAACTACCGCTTCCTCTTCGAGCACCTGGATCGCATCGGCTACCAGGGCTGGATCGGCTGTGAATACAAGCCGGCAACCACCACCGCTGCCGGCCTCGGCTGGATGAAAGCGCACAACGCAATCTGAGGAGACTCATCTCATGGCAAAAATCGGATTTATCGGCACCGGCATCATGGGCAAGCCCATGGCGCAGAACCTGCAGAAGGCCGGCCACACCCTGTTCTTCTCCGAGCACTTCGACAAGGCCCCGGCCGACCTGGTCGGCGACAACGGCATCGCCCTGGCCAACCCGAAGGAAGTGGCCCAGGAAGCCGAATTCATCATCGTCATGGTCCCGGACACCCCGCAGGTCGAAGACGTACTGTTCCGCACCGACGGCGTTGCTGCGGGCGTCGGTGCCGGCAAGGTGGTGATCGACATGAGCTCGATCTCCCCCACCGCGACCAAGGCCTTCGCCGAGAAGATCAAGGCCACCGGCGCCGCCTACCTGGACGCCCCGGTATCCGGCGGCGAAGTCGGTGCCAAGGCCGCCACCCTGTCGATCATGGTCGGCGGCTGCCCGAACGCTTTCGAACGCGCCCTGCCGCTGTTCCAGGCCATGGGCAAGAACATCACCCGCGTTGGCGGCAACGGTGACGGCCAGACCGCCAAGGTGGCCAACCAGATCATCGTCGCGCTGAACATCCAGGCGGTGGCCGAAGCCCTGCTGTTCGCCGCCAAGAACGGCGCCGACCCGGCCAAGGTGCGTGAGGCGCTGATGGGCGGCTTCGCCGGCTCGAAGATCCTCGAAGTGCACGGCGAGCGCATGATCAAGGGCACCTTCGATCCGGGCTTCCGCATCAGCCTGCACCAGAAGGATCTGAACCTGGCGCTGTCCGGCGCCCGTGAGCTGGGCCTGAACCTGCCCAACACCGCCAACGCCCAGCAGGTGTTCAGCACCTGCGCGGCCCTCGGTGGCAGCGGTTGGGACCACTCTGCCCTGATCAAGGGTCTGGAGCATATGGCCAACTTCAATATCCGCGGCGAGTAACAAGGCGGTGCGCGCGGCGCACCCTACGGGGTATCGCGAGCCGTAGGGTGCGCCGTGCGCACCGACCAGCCGGATCGCCCCGGCACCCTTTCGACCTTCCTGGCAGGAGGTGTCACGGCCCGATTGCCAGGTTGGTCGATCCCACTCCCCAGGCGCTGCCAACGCGGCGCCTGCGGACTGGAATCGACCCTGCGTCACCCTGACGGGCATGCCGCGCAGGCACCCCGACTCATCGACTCCTACGCGGCCTGCCCGCCTCGCTACGCGACTCTCAAGCCAAGAACAAGAGAACACCGCCATGACCTTCGACCCGCAACGCCTGCTGCGCGACCTGTTCGCTACCGCCATTGCCGCCGCCCATCCGCGCCAGGTGCTGGCCGACCATCTGCCCGCCGACCGTAGTGGTCGCGTCATCGTCATCGGCGCCGGCAAGGCCGCCGCGGCCATGGCCGAGGTGATCGAGCAGGAGTGGCAGGGCGAGGTCAGCGGCCTGGTGGTGACCCGCTACGAGCACGGCGCCGATTGCAGGAAGATCGAGGTGGTGGAAGCCGCGCACCCGGTGCCGGACGATGCCGGCGAGCGCGTCGCCCGCCGCGTGCTGGAGCTGGTGTCGAATCTGTCCGAAGACGATCGGGTGATTTTCCTGCTTTCCGGCGGCGGCTCCTCGCTGCTGGCGCTGCCGGCCGAAGGCATCAGCCTTAAGGACAAGCAGGCGATCAACAAGGCGCTGCTCAAGTCCGGCGCCACCATCGGCGAGATGAACTGCGTGCGCAAGCACCTCTCGGCGATCAAGGGCGGCCGCCTGGCCAAGGCCTGCTGGCCGGCGACCGTCTACACCTACGCCATCTCCGACGTGCCCGGCGACGAGGCCACGGTGATCGCCTCCGGCCCCACCGTGGGCGACCCGACCACCTCGGCCGAAGCCCTGGCGATTCTCGCTCGCTACGCCATCGACATCCCGGCCAACGTGCGCGCCTGGCTGCAGGACCCGCGCTCGGAAACGGTCAAGCCGGGCGACCCGGTACTCGCCCGTAGCCACTTCCAGCTGATCGCCACCCCGCAGCAGTCGCTCGACGCCGCCGCAGCCAAGGCCGAAGCGGCCGGCCTGCCGGTGCTGATTCTTGGCGACCTGGAAGGCGAGTCGCGCGACGTGGCCAAGGTGCATGCCGGCATCGCTCGCCAGGTGCAGCTGCACGGCCAGCCGATCAAGCCGCCCTGCGTGATCCTCTCCGGCGGCGAAACCACCGTCACCGTGCGCGGCAACGGCCGAGGCGGACGCAACGCCGAATTCCTCCTGAGCCTCACCGAGAGCCTCAAGGGCCTGCCCGGCGTCTACGCGCTGGCCGGCGACACCGACGGCATCGACGGCTCCGAAGACAACGCCGGCGCCATCATGACGCCCTACAGCCATGCCCGTGCCGGCATCAAGGGCCTATCGGCCCGCGACGAACTGGACAACAACAACGGCTACGGCTACTTCGCTGCCCTCGACGAGCTGATCGTCACCGGCCCGACCCGTACCAACGTCAACGATTTCCGCGCCATCCTCATTCTCGAGAGCCCTGCTCAATGAACGCCGACAAGAAAGTAAAGATCCTCGCCACCCTCGGCCCGGCCATCCGCGACGCCGCGCATATCCGCCAGCTGGTGGAAGCCGGGGTCAACCTGTTCCGCCTCAACTTCAGCCATGGCGAACACACCGACCACGCCCAGCGCTACCAGTGGGTGCGCGAGGTGGAGCGCGAGCTGAACCAGCCCATCGGCATCCTTATGGACCTGCAGGGGCCCAAGCTGCGCGTCGGCCGTTTCGCCGAAGGCAAGGTGCAGCTGGTCAATGGTCAGAGCCTGCGCCTGGACCTGGACGCCACGCCCGGCGACGCCAGCCGGGTCAACCTGCCCCACCCGGAAATCATCGAAGCCCTGCAGCCGGGCATGAGCCTGCTGCTGGACGACGGCCGCCTGCGCCTGAAAGTGACCGGCAAGCAGGCCGATGCGGTAGACACCTGCGTCATCGCCGGTGGCGAGCTGTCCGACCGCAAGGGCGTCAACGTGCCCGAGGCGGTGCTGCAGCTGTCGCCGCTGACCGAAAAGGATCGTCGCGATCTGGCCTTCGGCCTGGAGCTGGGCGTGGACTGGGTGGCGCTGTCCTTCGTACAGCGCCCCGAGGACATCGTCGAAGCCCGCGAGCTGATTGGCGGCAAGGCCTTCCTGATGGCCAAGATCGAGAAGCCCTCGGCGGTGATTCACCTGGAAGAAATCGCCAAGCTGTGCGACGCCATCATGGTGGCGCGCGGCGATCTGGGCGTGGAAGTGCCGGCCGAGAACGTACCGCGCATCCAGAAGGACATCGTGCGCACCTGCCGCCAACTGGGCCGCCCGGTGGTGGTCGCCACGCAGATGCTGGAATCCATGCGCTTCTCTCCGGCGCCGACCCGCGCCGAAGTCACCGACGTGGCCAACGCCGTGGCCGAAGGCGCCGATGCGGTGATGCTGTCGGCCGAGACCGCCTCCGGCGACTACCCGCTGGAAACCGTGCAGATGATGAGCAAGATCATCCGCCAGGTGGAGAACGGCCCGGACTACCAGAGCCAGCTCGACGTCGGTCGCCCGCAGGCCGAGGCCACCGCCAGCGACGCCATCAGCTGCGCCATCCGCCGTATCAGCTCGATCCTGCCGGTGGCGGCATTGGTCAACTACACGGAATCCGGCAGCTCCAGCCTGCGTGCCTCGCGTGAACGACCCAAGGCGCCGATCTTGAGCCTGACGCCGAGTCTGACCACTGCCCGCCGCCTGACCGTGGCCTGGGGCATCTACTCGGTGGTCAACGAGCGCCTGCGCCGGGTCGAGGAAGTCACCAGCACCGCGCTGGAGATTGCCCAGGCCCAGGGCATGGCCAGGCGCGGCGAAACCGTGGTGATCACCGCCGGCGAACCCTTCGGCCAGCCCGGCAGCACCAACAGCCTGAGGATCGAAACGCTGCATTGACTCGCCCCGTAGCCCGGATGAAATCCGGGGAATGCTCGACTGCTGCTTCCCGGCTTTCATCCGGGCTACGCGCTGTATTGATTCGTAGGGTGCCGCGGGGCCGCCTAGGCCGTGCGCACCTTGCGACCAGTTGGCGGTGCGCACGGCGCACCCTACACGACTCCTCCAGGCGACACGGACAGCTCCCCTCTCCCATTTATGGGAGAGGGGCTGGGGGAGAGGGCTCTCTTGGCATATACATCATGCCCCGACTACCAACCTCACACCCTGCCCTGCAAAGCCTGCGCGCCCTGCTCTGCGGCTTCGCCCAGATCTTCCTGCAACAGAGCCCCGGCTGCGGCGCACTGGTGCTGCTCGCCATTCTGATCGGCGCACCCGAGCTGCTGCCCGGTGCCCTGCTCGGCGGCCTGACCTCGATGTGGGTGGCCCAACGCCGCGGTTACCCGCCTACCGATATCGCCATCGGCCTGTACGGCTACAACGGCGTCCTGCTCGGTCTGCTGCTGAGCCTGAAGCTACCGTGGACGCCGCTGCTGCCCGTGCTGATCGTCGCCAGCGCCACCCTGTCCAGCCTGCTGCTGGCACCCTGGATGCGGCGCATGCGCCAGCATGGCTGGCTGCCCGCCTTCACCTTTCCCTTCGTGCTGCTGGGTTGGCTGCTGCTGGCACTGCTCGCTCAGCTGGAGCTGTCAGCTGCACCGCCAGCCAACGCGCCCGACGCGCCGGCGCTGAGCCTCCTGCAGCTGATACTCGCCGTGCTGCGCGGCCTCGGTCAGGTGATCTTCCTCGACTCGCCACTGGCCGGCCTGTGCCTGCTGTTCGGCTTGCGCCTGGCCGATGGCCGCATGGCGCTGTGGGCGCTGCTGGGTTCCAGCGGCGGCTTCGCCCTGGCGCTCTTCTCCGGCTGGCCCGGCGTGGGTGCGCTGGCCGGTCTCTACGGCTACAACGCCACTCTGGCGGCCATTGCCCTGGCCCAGGTACACCGCAACCTCTGGGTGCCCGCCCTCGGCATCCTGCTCGCCCTGCTGCTGCAGCCCGGTTTCAGCGCCCTAGGCCTGCCGGCCCTGACCATGCCGTTCATCCTCGCCTGCTGGCTGATCAGAGCCGGCGCGCAGAGCTGGCAGCAGGCAGTCAGAAACAGCGCAGCGCCCTGACGCCCGGCCCCTCTTCCCGCTCGTAAAGAGTGAACTCCCGCCTCGTTTGGCGGGCT
This sequence comes from Ectopseudomonas guguanensis, assembly GCF_900104265.1. Lineage (GTDB taxonomy): Bacteria > Pseudomonadota > Gammaproteobacteria > Pseudomonadales > Pseudomonadaceae > Aquipseudomonas > Aquipseudomonas guguanensis. Next base: position 10,233 of record NZ_FNJJ01000003.1, on the reverse strand, counting down.
AATTCATATCTGCTGCAACGAGCGATACCCATGCCCGACGTTGTCCTTTGCCCTGCCATCGCCGTTTCGCCTGTTGTCAGGTTTTGTCGAGGGGCGCGCCGATGAGCCTGGCGCCTGGCGACATCGAACTACCGGCCGACCTGCGCTATGTCGACGACAGCATGCCGGGCATCAGCCGCCGCAAGCTGCGCGGCAAGTTCTGCTACTTCGACACGCAGGGCCAGCGCATCCGCGACCCCAAGGAGGTGGCTCGCATCAATGCCCTGGCAGTGCCGCCCGCCTACACCGATGTCTGGATCTGCCCACTGGCCAACGGTCATCTGCAGGCAACCGGCCGCGATGCCCGCGGGCGCAAGCAATACCGTTACCACGCCCGCTGGCGCGAAATCCGCGATGCGGACAAGTACGCCAGCCTGCTGGCATTCGGCAAAGCCCTGCCAGCGCTGCGCGAAGCGCTGCAGCAGCACCTGAACCTGCGCGAACATCGCCGCGAGAAGGTGCTGGCGACCGTGATCATGCTGCTGGACAACACCCTGATCCGGGTCGGCAACGCCCGCTACGCGCGGGACAATCGCTCCTATGGGCTGACTACCCTGCGCAACCGTCACGTCGAGGTGCAAGGCAACACCATACGCTTTCACTTTCGCGGCAAGAGCGGCATCGAGCATGAGGTGCAGGTCAACGATCGACGCCTGGCGCGTATCATCCAGCGCTGTCTGGAACTGCCCGGGCAACACCTGTTCCAGTATCTGGACGAGCATGGCGAGCGTCGCGCGGTGACCTCCACCGATATCAACGAGTACCTGCGTGAACTCACCGGCGCCGACTTCACCGCCAAGCACTACCGCACCTGGGCCGGCAGCGCGCTGGCCCTGACGCTATTGCGCGAGCTCGAATGGCAGCCGGAAAGCGCAGCCAAGAAGCATGTGGTGGCCATGGTCAAGGAGGTGGCGCAGCAGCTGCGCAATACGCCGGCGGTCTGCCGCAAGTGCTACATCCATCCGGCCCTGATCGACGCCTTCCTCGCTGGCGAGCTGGCCGGCATCCGCCTGGCGACATCGCGCAAGGGCCTGCGCGCCGAAGAAAGCCTGCTGATGCGCTTTCTGGAAAAACTGCCGCCCGCCTGAGCCTGATACCGGACGCAGAGCGTCCGAGGGTCACGTTGCCACGTTCAACCAGACATGCAGGGTTCTGTAGGAGCGGCTTCAGCCGCGATCACCTTGCACCGCATGACGCCTGGTCGCGCTGAGCTGCGTTCCCATGCAGAGCGTGCCAACGATCCTGACAGCGATTCGCGGCTGAAGCCGCTCCTACAGAGGCGGCACATTGGCGCTCTGCCGCCGCGATCACTCCCCGGCGCCAGTATCCGCAGCCTGCGCGCCTCCCGCCTGCCAGCCACCGCCCAGCGCCACGTACAACGCCACCTGCGCGGTCGCCAGTGCGGTGCGACCTTCCAATGCCCGCTGCCGCGCCTGCAGTGCGCCGCGCTGGGCGTCCAGCACCTCACTCAGGTTCGCCTCGCCCAGTTCGTAGCTGCGCTGCGCCAGCCGATGCGCGCGCTCGCGGTGCGCGCGGGTACGGCTGAGGGCGGCGTGCCGACGTTGCTGGCCGGCGATGCGTGTCAGGCCGCGTTCGACCTCCTCCAGCGCGCGGGCCAGGGCCTGCTCGAAGGCGATGTAGGCGCCCTCGCCCTCGGCATCGGCCAGTTCGATGGCGGCGCCACGGTTTGCATAGTCCAGCAGCGGCAGGCCGAAGGTGGCGCCGACCCGGGCGAAGTTCGACGCGCTGGAAATGGCGTCGCCCAACGCGAAGCCGGAGCGCCCCACGGCGGCCTGCACCGCCAGTTTCGGGAACAGGTCGCGGCGGGCGGCCAGTGCCTGCAGTTCGGCAGCATCCAGCCGCGCCGCCTCGGCGATCAGGTCCGGGCGGCGGCGCAGCAGGTCGATGGGCTGACCGGCGGCGATAGGCTGTTCGGCCAGCGGCACCGCCGTACTGGCGGCGAGCTGGGCGGCGCTACTGCCCGGCGGCTCGGCGAGCAGGGTATCCAGTGCCAGCTGCGCTTCGGCCAGGTGGATGTCCAGCTCGTCCAGATCGGCTTCCAGCGATGCGCGTTCGGCGGAGGTGGCCTCGACGTCCAGCCGGGTCACTTCGCCGGCGTGAAACAGCAGCCCGGCGATGCGCTCCAGTTCGCGGGCCACTTCGATGCCTTCGACCAAGAGCGCGCGCTGCCCCTGCAGCGCGCGCAGCTGCAGGTAGCCCTGCGCGGTGTTGGCGGCCACAGCCAGGCGCGCGGCCACCGTCTGCGCCTCGGCCGAACGCAGTTGCTGGGCGGCGCTGTCGCGTCGGGCGCGGGTGGCGCCGAACAGGTCCAGTTCCCAGGTCGCCTGCAGCGCCAGTTCCCAGCTGTCGAAGGCGATCGGGTCGTCATCCGGGATGAAGTCGGCCAGCGGGCTGCCGGGTTCGGCGTCCTGGTCGTTCTCGATCCACTGGCGGCTGGCCGAGCCCGGCAGGTCGAAGCTCGGCAGCAGGCCGGCGCGCGACTGGCGCAGCTGCGCACGGGCGCTGTCGACCCGCGCCATGGCCAGGCGTACATCGTGATTCTGCTGCATGGCACGGTGGACCAGCGCGGTGAGCTGCGGGTCGTCGAACTGGCGCCACCAGCTGGCCAGCGACTCGGCGTCGGCCGGGTGGGCGCCGGCGGCGCTGAACCAGGTATCCGGCAATTGCGGCGCCGGGTGCTGTGGTGCGCTGGAGCAGGCGCTCAGGGCCAGGGCGAGCAGCAGCGGAGCGGCCAGGGCCTTGGCAGTCATTCGGTTTCCTCCGGGCGCACTTTCATCAGCAGCAGGTACAGGCAGGGCACGGCCAGCAGGGTCAGCAGCGTGGCGAAGCCCAGGCCGCCCATGATGGTCACCGCCATGTTGGCGAAGAACGGGTCGAACAGCAGCGGCACCATGCCCAGCACCGTGGTGCCGGCGGCCATCGTCACCGGGCGCAGACGCGAGGCCGAGGCCTCGATGATGGCGGTCAGGCGCGGCACCTCGGCGGCGATCTGCCGGTCGATCTCGTCCACCAGCACCACGGCGTTCTTGATCAGCATGCCGGTCAGGCTGAGCAGGCCAAGCAGCGCCATGAAGCCGAAGGCCTGGCCGGTGAGCAGCAGGCCAAAACTCACGCCGCAGATGGCCATGGGCACCACCGCCCAGATCATCAGCGGCTGGCGCACCCTGGCGAACAGCAGCACGGTGACCAGCACCATCGCCAGATAGGGCACCGCCAGCGTGCTGGCCAGCGCCTGCTGGGCATCGGAGGACTGTTCGTAGTCGCCGCCCCATTTCAGGCTGTAGTTGACCGGCAGTTCGATGCCCTCGATCAGCGGACGGATGCGCTCATGCGCCTCGTTGGTATTCTCGCCGTCGCGCGGTTCGGCGCGGATGGAGATGGTGCGCTCGCGGTCGTAGCGCACGATGATGCCGTCCTCGCTGCTCGGTTCGATGCGGTCGGCGACCTGCGCCAGCGGCACGTAACCGTTGCCGGCCGGGCTCCAGATCAGCCGTTGCAGCAGGTTGTCGGCGTCGATGCGGTCATCCGGTGCGGCGCGCAGCAGCACCGGGATCAGCTCGTCGCGTTCGCGCAGCAGGCTGACGCGCTGGCCCTCGCTGCCGGCGGCCAGTGCGCGCGCCACCGCCTGGCGGGTCAGTCCGGCATCGGCGAGGCGATCCAGCGCCAGCTGCGGGCGCAGCACCAGCACCGGCTGACGCCAGTCGTCGCGCACGTTGAGCACCTGGCCCTGCTCCTGCAGGCGCTTGCGCCCCTCGGCGGATATCTCGCGCAGCACCTCGATGTCCGGGCCGCTGATGCGCGCCTCCAGCTTGGCCTCGGCATTGGGGCCGAACATGAACTGGGCGGCGCTGACGTCCGCCGATGGATAGCGCTGCGGCAACTCCTGATTTATCTGCCGGACCAGGCCGTCGATCCGCTCGGCATCCTCGGTGCGCACGAGAAAGTGCATCAGCGAGGCATTCGGCTGCTCCGGCATGTAGGTGAGCATGAAGCGCGAGGCCCCGGCGCCGATGAAACTCGACACATCGCTCACGCCGTCCTGCTCGGCCAGGTACTGCCCGACCTCGCTGGCAGCGCGCGCGGTGTCGCGGATATGCGTGCCCTGCGGCAGGAACAGGTTGACGTAGAACAGCGGCGTGCTCGACGGCGGGAAGAAGCTCTGCGGCAGGCGGGTGAAGATCACCGCACTGATCACCGTCAGCACCAGCAGCGCGCCGATGGTCAGCTTCGGCCGGTGCAGCACGCCTGTAGCCAGCCGGCGATAGCGCGCGTACCAGGGGCCGTCGTATGCGGCATCGGCCTCCTCGTCGGTGCCGGCGTTGCGCAGCAGGTAATGGCCGAACAGCGGTACCAGCAGCAGGGCCAGCAACCAGCTGAGCAGCAGCGACACGGCGATGACGAAGAACAGCGAGAAGAGGAACTCGCCGGTGGTGTCCTGGGACAGGCCGATGCCGGCGAAGGCCAGGATGCCGATGATGGTCGCCCCCAGCAGTGGCCACTGCGTCTGTTGCAGCGTCTGCTGCGACGCCTCGAGAATGCTCTTGCCCTGGCGCTGACGCACCAGCATGCCGTCGCAGACCACCACCGCGTTGTCCACCAGCATGCCCATGGCGATGATCAGCGCGCCGAGGGAAATCCGCTCCAGCTCGATGCCGGCCAGCCACATCACCAGCAACGTGCCGAGCACGGTGAGAAACAGCACCGCGCCGATGATCACCCCGGCGCGCAGGCCCATGGCAATGCACAGCACGCCGACCACGATGGCCACCGAGAGAAACACGTTGAGGGCGAAGCTGTTCACCGACTCGTCGACGATGCGGTGCTGCTCGTACAGCGGGTGCAGCTCGGCGCCCAGCGGCATGCGGTGCTCAACGGTCCGCAGCACCGCCTCGACGCTGTGCCCGACCTCGACGATGTTCGCCCCGGACACCCCGCTGATGCCCAGCGTCAGCGCCGGCTGGCCGTTATGGCGGATGATCTGCTGCGGCCGCTCGGCATAGTCGCGCGAGAGCTTGGCGATGGCGCCCAGCTCGACCCGCTGCGGGCCCTGGCCGACCGACAGCGCGCGCAGCTCCTCCAGGGAATCGAACGCCCCGCTGGGGCGCAGGCGCACGAAGAAATCGCCGGCATTGACGCCGCCGGCCTCCACCGCGGCGTCGGTATCGCCCAGAGCTGCGGCGATCTCGTCGGGGGCGATGTTCATCGCCGCCAGTTGCGCCTGATCAACCTCCACCAGGATGCGTTCCTCCTGCACGCCGGCGATCTCCACCTTGCCGACGCCGTCGGCGGTGAGCAGCGCGCGGCGCAAGTCCTTGGCCGTTTCGTGCAGTTCCTTGAGCGTCAGACCGTCGCCGGTCAGGGCGTAGAAGATGCCGTAGACATCACCGAAATCGTCGTTGACCTGCGGCGGCTCGATGCCCGGCGGCAGGTCGCCCTGGGCATCGTTGATCTTGTTGCGCAGCTCGTCCCAGATCTGCGGCAGCGCATCACCGTCGTAGCGGTCCTGCATCTCCACGCGGATCTCGGCGATGCCCGGCATCGAGCGCGAGCGAATCTCCTTGATCTGCGACATCTGCTGGATGGCGCTTTCCAGCGGCTCGGTCACCTGCTGCTCGACCTCCAGCGCCGTGGCGCCGGGGTACTGCACGTTGACGATGGCCTGCTTGATGGTGAATTCGGGGTCTTCGAGGCGGCCGATCTCGAAGAAGGCGAGGATGCCGCCGAGCAGGCAGGTGAGCACCAGAATCCAGATATTGACCGGCCGAGTGATGGCGTAACGGGCGAAATCCATCGGCTCAGTTCCGCTCCCGCGCTTCGATCGCCTGGTCCTCGTGCAGCTTGCTGCCGCCGGCGACGATGATCGGCAGCTGCGCCTGCAGACCCTCGCCGCGGATCAGCGCCTTATCGCCCTCGACCTGCTGCAACTGCACCGCCAGCCGCCGCGCGCGGCCCTCGTCGGCCTGCCAGATGAAGTGCTTGCCGTCGCTGCCGGTCTGCAGCGCCGACAGCGGCAGGCGAAAGCCCTCCTCCTCTGTCTGTGGCTGTGCGGGGCGCTGCAGGCTGACGCGCATGGCCATGCCCGGCAGCAGGTTGTAGTCCTCGGGCGGCTCGCCCTGCAGCACCAGCCGGTAGGTGCGCGCACCTTCGCGCGGCTGGGTGCTGTGCTCCTTGTAGCGCAGCGGCAGGCGCAGGTCGGCGATCACCAGCTGCGCTTCGGCCTCGAGCTCGGGGCCGAGCGGAATGCTCAGCGCGGCGCTTTCCGGCAGATCGACGCTGACCTCGATCTGGCGGTTGTCCTGCATCTCAAACACCGGCGCGCCGACCGCCACCACCATGTCCGGCTCGGCCAGGCGGCGCGCCACCACGCCATCGAACGGCGCGCTCAGGGTGCTGTGGTCGATATCGCGCTGGGCGCTGTCGCGTGCCACCCGCGCGGCCACGGTGTTGGCCTCCAGCGCCTCGATGGCGGCAGGGGCGAGAATGCCTTCGGCAAGCAGCGTGCGCTTGCGCGCCAGATCCGCCTCCAGCTGACGCAGGCGCGCCTCGGCTTCACGCAGCTGCAGGCGGTAGTCGGTGCGATCCAGCTCGGCCAGCGGCTGACCGCGCCTGACGCGGGCGCCCTCATCGATCAGGATGCGCTCGATGCGCCCGGCCACCTCGAACGACAGCTGGGTGGTGGTCACGCTCTGCACCACCCCAGAGAAACGCAGCGCCTCGGCCTGCGGCGCGGCGGGCTGCAGCGGCTCGACCAGCGCCACCCGCGGCGGCTCGGGTGCCGGCTCGGCCTCGGAAGAACAGCCGCCGAGCAGCGGCAGCGCACAGGCGATGATCATCAACCAGGACTTGGGCAAGCGGGATGCTGGTGTTGACGTCATCGGGACTCCTGTCTGATTGGTTTGCGACCACGAGTTCGGGTCGCCGGGACAGACAGTAGAGCCCCCTTGTCGCGCAGGAGTTCGGCTGCAAATTTTGGCCAATGGGGTGACTGGGCGGTCGATCCTGACTGCATTTACCCAATGCGCGGACCCACAGCAGGCTGAACGCCAATCGAGGCACTGCTCGACGGCATGCCCTGCTGCTCGTTTTCAGTTAAGGAAACTCTGAAAAAGCCATTGGTCGTCACTCCCGCTAAGGCGGGAGCCTAGGGACTACGCAGGATCTGGATTCCCGCCTGCGCGGGAATGACGGTTATTTCAGAGTTTTCTTAAAGGCCGAGCGCTCGCTCAGTAACCGACTAGCGCTGGAAAACTCTCGAGCCGGACGCACATGGCCTGGGCATCGAGCATCGAGCAGTACCTCTTACTTGCCCTGACTACGCACTCCTGCCTAGGCTTGCCCCTCGCCTTACTAGGAGAGTCACGCCGTGGACAAAGGCCAGACCTGGCGCCAGCGCCTCTACATCATCATCTTCGAAACCAGCACACCGGCCGCGCAGCGCTTCGACAACTGGCTGCTGGTGACCATTCTCGCCAGCCTGGTGGTGGTGATGCTCGACAGCGTCGAACACTTCCATAGCCGTTACGCCGAGGTATTCAAAGCACTGGAATGGTTCTTCACCGTGCTTTTCGCGATCGAGTACGGCTTGCGTCTGTATATATCGCCCAAGCCCATGCGCTATGCCTTCAGTTTCTTCGGCCTGGTGGATCTGCTGGCGGTGCTGCCTGCCATCCTGGCGCTGATGTTCGCCGATGCGCAGTACCTGATGATCGTTCGCGCCATACGCCTGATCCGCGTCTTCCGCGTGCTCAAGCTGCGTCAGTATCTGTCCCAGGCGAATTTCCTGCTGGTGGCGCTGCGCGGCAGCAAGCAGAAGATCATCGTCTTTCTGGTCAGCGTTTCGACCCTGGTCACGGTATATGGCGCGCTGATGTACGTGATCGAAGGCCCGGCCAACGGCTTCACCAGCATACCGATCAGTATCTACTGGGCGGTGGTGACGCTGACCACCGTGGGCTTCGGTGACATCACGCCGCAAACGCCCATCGGTCAGATGCTGGCCACGCTGGTGATGATCACCGGCTACTCGATCATCGCCGTGCCGACCGGCATCTTCACCGCCGAACTGGCCAATGCCATGCGGCTGGAGGGGCAGATGGAGCATGACTGCCCGCATTGCCGGAAAAAGCTACATGAATACAACGCGTCATTTTGCAGTCGTTGCGGAGGACCGCTGTTTGGCAGGCCGGCGGCGTCCGCATCGCCAGCACGAAGCGCACCTGAAACAGACTGAAGCAAAACCGAACGGCCATCGCGTGGTCATAAAGTCGCCCTGTGGGCTATAAAGCCCGACTTTTTTAATAATAAGGAAGCGCGCGATGGCCGTTACCACCAATGAATCCACGGCGCCTGCCAAGGCCGCCTGGATTGGCCTGATTCTAGGCCCATTGTTACTGCTCGTTTGCCTGGTCACTGAGCCGCCAGGCGAGCTTTCCAGCGCTGCCTGGGCCACCATCGGCCTGACCCTGCTGATGGCCACCTGGTGGTCCACCGAGGCCATTCCGATTCCTGCCACCTCGCTGCTGCCGATCCTGCTGATACCGGCACTGGGTATCGACAGTCTCAATGCCGCCACCGCGCCTTACGCCAATCCGACCATCTACCTGTTCCTCGGCGGCTTCATCCTCGGCCTGGCCATGGAGCGCTGGAATCTGCACAAGCGCATCGCCCTGATGACGCTGCTGGCCATGGGCAGCAAGCCGAGCAAGCAGATCGCCGGTTTCATGATGGCCACCGCCTTTCTCAGCATGTGGGTGAGCAATACCGCCACCACCATCATGATGCTGCCCATCGGTCTGTCGGTGATCGCCATGCTCACCGACGAGAAGAGCACGGGCGATGCCGACCGTGAGCGCTTCGCCACCGCCCTGCTGCTGGCCATCGCCTACGCTGCCAGCGTCGGCGGTATCGCCACGCTGATCGGTACGCCGCCCAATGCCCTGTTGGCGGCCTTCCTCGCCGACAACTACGAGGTGCAGATCGGCTTCGGCCAGTGGATGCTGCTGGGCGTGCCGGTGGCGGTGATCATGCTGGCGTTCATCTGGTGGTGGCTGACTCGCGGCGGTTTCAATCTGGCCGGGCATGACAGCACACAGTTGATTCGCAGCGAGCTGGCCGAACTCGGCCCGCTGAGTCGCGGCGAGAAGCTGGTTGCGCTGGTGTTCGTGGTTACCGCGCTGGCCTGGGTGTTCCAGCCGCTGATCGCAGACTGGGTGCCCGGTGTCAACGACACCAGCATCGCCATCGCCGCAGCGCTGGCGCTGTTCATCATCCCGGTGGACGTCAAGGAGCGTGTGTTCCTGATGAACTGGGAAAGCGCCAGCAAGCTGCCCTGGGGTGTCCTGCTGCTGTTCGGGGGCGGGCTGTCGTTGGCCGGGGTGATTCGCAGCACCGGCCTGGCCGAGTGGATCGCACAAAGCCTCGGTGCCCTTGGCGCGCTGCCGGTGATCGCGATGATCGGCGTGGTGGTGCTGGTGATCATCTTCCTCACCGAAGTCACCTCCAACACCGCTACCGCCGCCGCCTTCCTGCCGCTGCTGGGCGCGCTGGCGGTGTCGCAGGGCATGCCGGCCGAACTGCTGGCGATTCCTGCTGCCATCGCTGCCAGCTGCGCCTTCATGATGCCGGTGGCGACGCCGCCCAATGCCATCGTGTTCGGCACCGGGCATATGAAGATACAGTCGATGATCAGGGCGGGCTTCGCCCTCAACCTGTTCGGCGTGGTGCTGGTGACGGTGATCTGCTACCTGCTGGTGGGCCTGATCTGGGCGCATTGAGCCTGGATCGCAGCCACAAAAAAGGCTCTTCGCATTCTCGCGGGGAAGATACGCTTGACACCGGACTGGCAATAACGTGTTAGCTGTCGATGACTTGGCACTATCCCTTAGCGTGTCGTCTGATCTGATGGGTTTCGCCCCTTACGGGCGACTCACTTTCTTTGCTTGTGCAAAGAAAGTAAGCAAAGAAACACACCCCTGCATCCGGCCCCGGCTACGCCGGGGTTCCCTCGCTCCATCACCGTTCCAGGGGCACGCTGCGAAGGGCCATCCATGGCCCATCGCAGCTCTCGCGACATCCATGTCGCTCAACCCCTTCCACGGTGATTCCACTCGGCCTCCTGAAGGGGACTTGGGTGTCGTCTGCGAGATCGCGCTTCAAGAGCAAAAGCCAAACGCT